>NZ_AGTR01000016.1 GCF_000235625.1 Marinobacter manganoxydans MnI7-9
CTCGTCGATCGCCGAAGTGAGATTGCCTGCGGTGGCGTCCAGGGTTCCGGTTTCGGAATCGGAGACGGAATTGCTGTTCCGGTCGGTCGCTGAGGCGTTGATGGTCAGGGTGCCATCCACCAGGCCAGAGACATCCACATCGGCAACGGAATAGGAGCCGTCGTTAGCGACGGTTGCGGTGGTCGTCACCTCCGTGCCATCGATGTCCGTGATGCTGATGGCGACCGTCTCACCGGGTGCCACGTCCGCCGTGGTGCCAGACAGATCCACGGTTTGGGCGGCGTTGTCGACGTCATCGATGGCGAGGGTCAGGCCGCCAGCCGTTGCATCCAGGGTGGCGGTGTCGGAGTCAGACACGGAGTTGCCATTGCGGTCCGTCGCGGAAGCATTGACGGTCAGCGTGCCATCGGCCAGGCCAGAGACATCCACATCGGACACGGAATAGGAGCCGTCGGCGCCAACGGTGGCGGTGGTGTTTACCACATTGCCCTCAATATCGGTGATTGAGATGGAAATGGTTTCACCCGGAGCCACGTCTGCGACAGTACCCGATAGCGCCACTGTCTGGGCAACGTTGTCAATGCTGTCAACGGCGATGTCCAGCGCGCCAGAGATGGCATCCAGAGTACTGTCGGCAGAATCGGCAACGGAAACGCCGTCGGCGCCGGTAGCGGTTACCTGAATAGAAATCGGGCCGTCAACAATGCCCGTGAAATTCGAGAATACCGCAGTGAACTGGCCGTCCACTCCCGGCACAACCGTCTGGATCAGGGTGTTTCCATCCTGATCGGTCAGGGTGATCTGAACAGAGGAGCCCTGCACCAGGTTAGTGACTGAACCGGTGGCGGTGATGTTGGGCGTAACGCCTGAACCCTGCGAGACGCTGTCGATTGCAATGGTGCCAGGCTGAGGCAGGGTCGTTTCATTGCCCTCTGATGCACCTTCGTTAACAACGGGCTGGCGACCGGGCTCTACTGAACCAAAACTGGGGCTTTGCTCAGCCGGAGTTATGTCTTCAACAATGCGTGCCAGGCGCACGGAACTGCTGCCCCCGGAGCTGCCCCCGTCCAGACCTGCTGCGGGTGCTTCGGCATCTTCAATGGCGCTGCCCAGCGCCTCTTCGATAGAGGCCAGAGCCTCAGCCACACCGTCCTGTGACACGCTGGACTCAGCTACTGCTGGATTGAACTCGGGTGCCATTTCAGCGGTAGCGACAATGCTCACGCCACCATCAACAGTGACGGTGTTGTTGTATCCGAAGTCGAGCAGGGCCCGCGCGTTATCTTCGGTCACCAGAGTATCGCCGGCGCGCAGGGCATCGCCAGCTTCCAGCAGGCGTCGGCTTCCATCTGGAGCTACCGCCCAGACTTTTCCAGTGGTGTTCAGAACAATCGCGATGGTGACGCTCATTAGGGGCCTCTCTCTGGCAGCCTGTAATCGGAAAAGCACGTTCGGTGTGAAACCGGACAGAGCTTGTCTTGGATAATGAAGGGACAAGTTATAGTGGCGAGCAGCAGGTGCACACTGGACTGCAGTACAGGTTGGGACGGTTTCACGTTAAAAAACGTAAACAAACATTAAATATTGTCAAATAGTAGGATTTTTCGACGATTTGTATAAGATTGCGGCAGCAATGTGTTTATTTGCAACTTTTTGTGACTGGTGTGCGTACTTGGTGGCTGTTGAAAAATCGCGCTGTGTTGGCGCCTTGTTGATTACACCGTATGGGAAGTGGAGGTTGGAATCTTGTTCAGGGCTTATAGGTCAAATCGGTTCAGCTGCGGGCTGAGCATGTTGGGCGTTGCCACCTGCCTGTGGGCAACGTCCCCGGTCCAGGCTGCCGCTGACGAAAACGTTGAAGCGCCTGTGTCGCGTGAAGCACAACACCAGTCCTATGTTGGCGCGGGTGTAACCTCTGCTGTTCAGACCGCCATTGAGACTAATCCCGAAGTGCGTGCCAGTTGGCACCAATTCCTGTCCGCAGAGGATGAGCGGGACGCCGCTTTCGGCGGTTACCTGCCTTCTATTGACGCGCGAGCCCGCTACGGTCTGGAACATCGCAACTATGGGCCGGTCGACGAGTACGATGGTTACAACGGCGAAATCACCCTGACCCAGATGCTCTACGATGGCTTCCAGACCAGCAGTTCTGTTGCGCGCTTTGAAGAGCAGAAGCTGGCAGCCTATTTCGAGTTGCTGTCGAGCATCGAAGACACATCGCTTGAAGTGCTTCGCGCCTATCTTGATGTGGCACGCCAGCGGGAGTTGCTGGAGTTGGCCCGTCAGAACCTGGAAACCCACCAGGACGTTTACGAGCAGGTCAGTAGCAGTGCCGAGGCCGGTGTAGCTCGGGCGGCGGACCTGGAGCAGATCAGTGGACGCCTGTCACTGGCGGAATCCAATCTGGTGACGGTTGCCAGTAATCTGCACGATGTGAAAGCCCGGTACCTGCGCATTGTCGGTGAACTGCCGCCGGGGGAGATGGATGAAGTACAGCTGACTGCCGCCCTCGTTCCAGAGACAGTGGCTGAAACCCTGTCCATCGCCTACGAAGCCAACCCGGGATTCCGTGCAGCCCATCGGGAGATCGAGGCGGCCCAAGCCAACGTTCGTGAAAACCGGTCCGGGTATCATCCGCGTCTGGATCTGGTGGCCAGCTATGGTCATCGTTCATTCGATGACGTGGGTTTCGATAATTCAGAGACAGACGGCCGGGTTGGCATTGAGCTGAGCATGAACCTTTACCGTGGTGGCTCCGACAGAGCCAGAGTTCGCAGCGCCTACAATCAGGTAAACGTTGCCAAGGACTTGCGGGACAAGTCGTGTGTAGACCTGCGACAGCAGATTCAGATTGCCTTTAACGATGTGCGCAACCTGGAAACCCAGATTCCGGTGTTGAACAATCATCGCCTGTCATCCGCCCGTGTCCGTACCGCGTACAAAGATCAGTTCGATATTGGCGAGCGCACCCTGCTGGATCTGCTGGACGCAGAAAACGAGTACTTCGACGCCAGCCGAGCCTATGTGAACGCGCTTTATGACAGTCGTCTGGCGGTGGCTCGGGTACAGGCCGGTATGGGGCACCTGGTGACCTCCCTGGGATTGGTACGCACTGGTCTGCCCACTCTCGAAGAGCTTGGTGCGGAACCGCTGACAGTCACCGCCAGCGCGTGTCCTCCGACGCCCGTAGACAGCTCCGTCAAGCTGTTGCTGGACAACGACGGTGATGGCGTGCGCAACTACAAAGACCGGTGCCCGGACACGCCGGCTGGTGTTCAGGTCGATCTTAACGGCTGCGCCATTTCGGCTGAACTGAAAGTGATCCGGACCGGCGTTATTGAATTTGCCAACGACTCTGCCACTATTGCCTCTGTAAGCGATGATTTTATTGAGGAAATCGGTCGCTTGCTGGCCAATAATCCCGAAGCAAAGCTGGCCGTTGTCGGTCATGCCTCGAAGGTGGGGGCGCCCGGCTACAATCAGTCGCTGTCTGTGCGCCGGGCTGAGGCCGTTGTAGACAGGCTGGTTTCGGATTATGGCGTTGCGCGCTCACAGATGACCGCCTCTGGCCAGGGCTATTACCAGCCTCGCTTTTCCATTCAGTCAGAGGATGCGCTGGGTGCTAACCGTCGCGCTGATATAATCGTCCGTGCCCCGGACACAAACGCCGAGACCAATTGACGTCTCGATAGATAGGACACAGGGTGGAACAGACTGAAAAGGCAAACCACACCGATCATCTATTGACCTGCTTGCAGATCATCTGCAAGTTCCACGGTCAGCCGGCATCCGCTGAAAGTATCACCTTTGGGTTGCCCCTTGACGAGGGGCGCCTCACGCCCTCGAGCTTTGGCCGGGCCGCTGCCCGTCTGGGCTTTACCAGCCAGATCGAACGCCAGCCACTGACCAGCCTCAATGGCGCCCTGTTCCCGGCAGTTTTGCTACTCAAAGGTGACCGGGCCTGTGTTGTCGACGGCATTGATGCTGAACAGGGGACCGCATCACTGGTTCATCCTGAGTTGCCGGAATCGGAGGCGCACATCCCGCTGGACGATCTGGCAGACGAATACACCGGAAACGTCCTTTACTGCCGCCCGAAGTTCCGGCTGGACCAGCGTTCACACAAAAACCGTTCAGCACCGAGAGGCCACTGGTTCTGGGGCGTCATCGCAGAGAACCGCCGGCTGTACCGTGATATCTGCATTGCCGCGTTGATGATCAATCTGTTTGCAGTGGCCATGCCCCTGTTTGTCATGAACGTCTATGATCGCGTGGTCCCCAACAACGCCACTCACACACTCTGGGTTCTGGCCGTGGGGCTGATCATTGCGCTGTCTGCAGATCTGGTGTTGCGACTGATGCGCGGTTGGTTTATTGATCTGGCCGCCAGTCGGGCCGATGCCAAACTTTCGTCTTCCATTATGGAACGGGTACTCGGCCTCAGCCTGAGCCACCGGCCACAGTCTGCGGGGTCGTTCGCCGCCAACGTGCAGTCCTTCGAATCCGTTCGCTCGTTTGTCAGTTCAATGACCGTCGTGGGGCTTGTGGACCTGCCGTTTGTGTTGCTTTTTCTTGGCGTGATCATGCTGATCAACTGGCCTCTGGGTGTGCCGGTGATTGTGGGTGCGATCGGCCTGGTGATTTACGCCTCTATTGCGCAGCGACGCCTGAGGGCGCTCTCGGAGGAGAGCATGGTCGCCGGCTCCCAGCGAAACGCCACCCTGGTCGAAGGTCTGGCCAATCTGGAATCGGTAAAAAGCTTTGGCGTCGAAAGCCGGATCCAGCGTTCCTATGAGCGCACCTCGCTTTATATCAGTAACGTCAGTGCCCGGCTGAAATTCATTGCTTCCACCATCCAGAACGGGGCCCAGTGGTGCCAGCACCTGGTGTCCGTTGCCATCATTATTCTCGGGGTTTACCTCATCATCGAAGGTGAATTGACCCAAGGCGGCCTGATTGCGGCCTATCTGTTGTCATCCCGGGCCATGGCGCCGGTCAGTCAGGCAGCCGGCTTGCTGGCTCAGTACCACCAGGCATCCACTGCGTTAAGGGCGCTGGATGAGATCATGGAAACTCCGCAGGAGCGACCCGCGGGCAAAAGCTGGGTCTCACGCCCTGTGCTTAAAGGCAACATCGAGTTCAGTGGCGTTGAATTCCAGTATCCTGAGGCCGGGCATCGGGCCCTGACCGGAGTCTCTCTCAATCTGAAAGCGGGGGAGCGTGTGGCGATCCTGGGCAAGAACGGGTCGGGTAAGAGCACGCTCCAGCGCCTGTTGCTGGGCCTGTACCACCCCGATTCGGGCAGCATCAGCCTCGATAACGTTGATCTGCGCCAGCTGGATCCGGCCGAGTTGCGTCGCAACATCGGCTACGTGCCCCAGGCCGTGGAGCTGTTCTACGGCAGCCTGCAGGAAAACATTACACTCTCCCGACCGGTGTCCCACGAAGAGCTGTTGCGGGTGACAGAGATCAGTGGGCTAAAGGCGTTTGTCGATGCTCACCCTGAGGGGTTTGATCTGCAGGTGGGCGAGGGCGGCCAGCGCTTGTCTGGCGGTCAGCGCCAGGCGGTGGCGATTGCCAGAGCCATGGTGGATGACCCTCCAATTCTGTTGCTGGATGAGCCCAGTGGCTCACTGGACCATTCCAGTGAGGAGCATTTCAAGCGCAATCTCGCCAGGGCCGCGCAGGGGAAGACCGTGGTCATGGTAACCCATCGTACGTCCCTGCTGGAGCTTGCCAATCGCATTGTCGTACTCGATGGTGGGCGGGTCGTGGCCGATGGCGCCAAGGACACCGTTATTGAAGCGCTGCGCCAGGGCAAGATCCGGGGGGCGTCATGAGCGACCAGAGCAATCAGCAGCGCACCCTGGCCGAGAAAAGCTTCCATGGCATTGGTCGTGGCAGCGACCGGGTGGGGCGAAAATCGGAAGGGCTGTTTGATCGGGTATTCGGACGCTGGTTAAGAATACCGGACACCGAGGGTTGGGAAGTCGACAGCGAGTGGGCGAGGGTTCAGCAGGAGCCGATACGCGCCCGCAGCCTTCTCTGGATGGTGTTTTTTGCTTTTGTGGCCTTGCTGGTCTGGGCCGCGCTGGCCCCCATCGACGAGGTGGCCAGGGGTGAAGGCAAGGTGATTCCGTCCAGCCAGTTGCAGGTAATACAGACCCTGGATGGTGGCGTTGTGGAAGAGGTCGCCGTGCAGGAAGGTGATCTGGTAAGCAAGGGCGACTTGCTGGTTAGCGTTGAATCGACGAGGTTCGCCTCGGACCTGGCCGAGCAGAAGTCCCGAGAACTGGCGTTGAAAGCCGACATTGTGCGTTTGCGGGCACTGGTGGATGGCACCGATATCCAGTTTCCTTCGGAGTTTTCGGAAACCGCCCCGGAACTGCTGGAGGTCCAGCGCTCGCTGTTCGAGAACAGCCGTCAGGAGTTGCAGGAACAGCGGTTGATCTACCAGCAACAGCTGGAACAGCGCCAGGCTGATCTGCGGGAAGCAGAATCGGCGCGCACACAGTATCAGGAGGTTCTCGACCTCGCTTCTCGGGAGCTGGAGCTGAAGCGACCGCTTGTGGCTTCCGGCGCGGTGTCGGAAGTGGACCTGATCAAGCTTGAGCGGGAAATCAGCAACGCCCGGGGTGAGGTGAATCAGGCCAATGCCGCCATATCGCGTGCCCGTTCGGCGATTACCGAGGCCCGGTCGAAAATCCGCGAAGCCGGACTGATGATGACCAACAAATGGCGTCAGCAGTTATCAGAATCCATCAGCGAACTGGCCGCTATCCGGGATGCGATGGGGGGCCTAGATGACCGGGTCAGCAAAACACAGATTGTCTCGCCTGTGGATGGCACCGTGCAGCGGCTGTTTGCCAAAACCGAAGGCGGCGTTGTCGCGCCCGGGCAGGACGTGGTTGAAATTGTGCCACTGAACGATGAGCTGCTGGTTGAGGCGAAGATCTCGCCGAGAGACATTGCCTTTATTCGCAGGGGGCAGAAGGCCATCGTGAAATTCAGCGCTTACGATTTTGCGGTCTTCGGCGGCCTTGAGGCGACAGTGGAGCACATCAGTGCTGACACCATTACTGACGAGAAGGATAACACGTTTTATCTGATCCGCTTGCGCACGGAATCCGAGGGGTTCTCGGAAAAACTGTCGATTATTCCGGGTATGACCGCTCAGGTGGACATTCTCACTGGTGAGAAAACGGTATTGAATTATCTGTTGAAGCCTGTTGTCCGGGCCACCTCCCAAGCTATGAGTGAGCGCTGATCATGTCTTTGTCGTTGCTTTTGTACGACCGCCGTTTTGCGCCTCTCGATCACTGGCATCGGGTGCTCCCCGAGGCGCATCCACGTGAAGCCTCAGAATGCGTGACCGCTCCGCAACACGGTGCTTTGCTGTGGCTGAGCACGGACGTCGCAGACTGGCAGGCCACAAGTCAGCGCTGGTCAGATGCTGGCAGCCGCGTTCTGATCCTGACCCGACTTCCCGACCCGTCGGAAATGAACCGTGCTCTGGCCTGCGGTGCGCGGGCCTATCTGCCGGCCCTGGCAAATACACAGGTT
Source organism: Marinobacter manganoxydans MnI7-9 (assembly GCF_000235625.1). Lineage (GTDB taxonomy): Bacteria > Pseudomonadota > Gammaproteobacteria > Pseudomonadales > Oleiphilaceae > Marinobacter > Marinobacter manganoxydans. The sequence goes on from NZ_AGTR01000016.1 coordinate 7,564, forward strand.
GTCCGGCAGGCGGCGGAGGTGGTGAGTTCCGGGGGGTTGTGGTTTCCCGAGGACCTGCTGGGTTCATTGCTGCGTCTGGTTTCCGGCGCACTGGAGCAGAGCGGGCGCCAGCGCACAGAAGCCGATCTTTCAATGCTAACGGGTCGGGAGCAGCAAGTGGCTCGCTACGCAGCCAAAGGTGACAGCAATCGGTTGATTGCCGAATCCCTGGGCATAACAGAGCGAACCGTTAAGGAACACATGGGGTCGGTGTTTCGTAAGCTGGGTGTCAAAGACCGAATGCAGCTGATGCTGCTGGTCACCGGGCAGCGTCCCGCCGGTGGAGGGGAGAATGTACGTTAAACGCAACGAACAGCGGATTGTGGCGGTCAGTGAGGACTATCTCGACGGCTTTGAAAAAGTCGACCAGACGGATCCGGAGCTCCAGGTGTTTCTGGCAGAGAAAACCGATCCCAACCGAAACCGGCGCTTCCGGGAGTCGGATTCGTCGCTGATCCGGGTCATTGAAGATCTGGTGGACCTGCTGTCCTCCAAGGGTATCATTCGCTTTACCGACCTGCCGCCGGAAGCTCAGAAAAAGCTCATGGAGCGCAAATCCATGCGCGGGAATGACGACGATCTGAATCTGATCGACCATCGCGGTGACGATCTCTTCGACTTCGATTAGTCGCCCGCTTTCACGCCGGGCCCCGTGGCGCCATCGAATCCCAGTTCCCACGCCGCCCGAACAATGTCAGGGGTGCTTGCCCCCGCCAGGTAGATTGGCAGGCCAATGGCGTGGGCCATGCCGGTCAGTCGCTGCATATAGTGACGGGTACCATGATCAGACCCTAACCGCTGCGCGTAAGCGGGATCGGTTTTCAGGTATCTGAGCCCCAGTTCCCGAAGTTTTGGCAGATTTTCCAGGTGCTGCCCGACACCGCTGATGCCCACCTGGCAGCCATAGGGTCGAAGGTCCTCGATGAACGATCGCAACGATTGATCGTCCAGTTGAAGAACCGACTCTGGCAGCTCGAAGTGGAATTCCCCGGGGAGCTGCCCGGCAGCCGGCATGCTGGCCAAAAGCTGGCGCCGCGCCTGTTCACTGTTCAGGCTCTGGGTTGCGACGTGCACAATCACCGGTGTTTCGCCCAGTGTTTCCGGAGATGTCGTCAGGTGTTTCAGCATGGCTGAATCCACCAGAGGCATCAGAGACAGGCGTCGACTCCAGGGCAGGAAATAGCCTGCGGTACGCCATTCGTTGTCAAGCTTCAGTCGTACCTTTGCCTCAAGGTGAATAACCGTGCCGTCCGGCCGAACCAGTGGGTGCAGTACCGCGTCGACGTCATGGTTGCTGATCGAGTGGCTGATTGCCTCGCGCCACTCTTGAGTGCTCTGGAATGGAATGTGAACGTCTGAGCCTGTGTCCACGGCCAGATGTTCCTGGGTCTGTTCCGCCTGAGCCAGCAGATGGTCTGCCTTCATCAGAATCTCTGAGCGTGTGACACCGGCTTTGAATACACTGGCCGACCAGCTCAGTTCCGACTCACCGTTCTCGTCAAACAGTCCGGGAACGGAAGCGGTAAGAGGAGTCCCGAGCGCGGTGGTCTCATCAAACTCCGTCAGAATGACGCCGAAGTCCGAGCCGTTGAGCCTGCCCATGAACAGGTTCGTGAAATGCAGTTCGCTGTTGATCAGGGCGTCAGAAAGTCGTAGGCAGAACGCTCGAAGAGCCTCGTCAACCGTTTCGTGGCCATGCTCAGCGTTAAGGTCAGTCAGGTTCGCTATTCTTGCCAGAATCAGCGTGTGCCGTGTGTCCTGGTCGTAGTCACAGATGAGTCCGTCCAGCCGGCTGATAAAGAACTCGCGGTTGGCGACACCTGTAACCGGGTCGTTCAAGGCCTTCTCTCGCATGTTCGCCAGAGCTTGCGATTCCCGCTCGAGCATGTCTTTTACCCGACCGGAAAGTGTGTTCATAGCTTTCGCCACACGGCGGAACTCTTCGGTGGCAGGTTCTTTCAATTCCACAAAACGCTTGTCTCCGATGGCTTCGGCCTGATCTACCACGCCTTTCAGAGGCCGGGTTATACGGCGCACCAGCCAGCTTCCTCCCAGCCCTGCCAGCACGGCGACAATCAGCAGCCAGGTGAACAGTCGCCGGGTGGTTGTCCATAACGAGTTCTGGGCATGGGTGGTGTCGCTTTCAAGCGTCAGGCTACCGTAATTCACCCAGCCATCGGTGAGGGTTGCGCGGCCGGCAGGAACGTCTAGCGGAAAGAGCGACTGGAACCAGTCCGGCGCCGCGCTGCTTTCAACCTGGCCAGTCAGTTCAACAGACTTGCCATCGGGCATGGCAAGCCGGATTCTCTGATAGTGACCGGTGGCGAACTGGGCTTCCAGAAACGAACGCAGCAGGGCCGGCTCTTTTTCCGTATGGGACAGCGTGATCGCCAGAGAGTTGGTGTTATCAATGTTCTTGATCGTCAGTTGTTCCTGATAGTAAGCCTGAGCGGACAGCAGACTGCCAGCCAGGCTGGAGGCAAAGGCAGTGACAATCAGAAAGCTGATTAGCAGCCAGAGCTGTTTAACGAGAGACATTCAGACTCACTCCTTCACGTTTCATTCGGTTCAATACGTCTCGCCACGGCGATAACCGGGCGGTGGCGCTGCCGGCAGAGGCGCCGGTTCCCCCGGCCCAGAGTTCGCTGCTGTTGAAGCTGAATACGGGGGTCAGATCGGTTCGTTCGCTGGCTGGCAGAATGTCCTCGATCAGGCTGTCCAGCAGGATCGGTTCGGCCCCGGCTTCCGGGTAATACCCCAGAACCATATGCGGCCGGGTGACCGGGCTGGTGGACCCTCCTATCCGGGCCCGAACATAGATCAACCTGAGTTTGTCATCGCTGATACCGGCGTTGAGCAGGCTTACATACTGGATGATTACATAATCCTCGCAATCGCCCCGGCCTCTGGCCAGTGTTTCGAGAGGCGTTGCCCAGTAGTCCTCACGACCCCAAAGCGATTGATCCAACTGGTAGGCCAGCGCTTTGTGAACAAAAGCATTCACCTGTTTCAGTTTCTCGGCGGTATCCAGGGAGCTTACCCGCTGTAGCAGGGATTGCCATCGTTCAAGGATGGCTTTATCAGCCTGGAAACCATATTGATTCCATTGCGCGTGGGTTTCGGCGAAATCAATGGAGGCGAAAACGGGGCGCGGTGAAGCCTGGGGAAGTGAACTGGAGAAGGCTAGGGCGGCAGCACAAAAAGCAGTGGCGGCGAGCAATCCACTGCGTCTTGTCCATGCTCTGATTGTCAGTCGGTTACTATCGACGCCCATCGACGCTCACTTGATTCGATTGAGGTGACCACGAATGAGCCCATACAACGAGAAGGCAGTGTGTCCTAGTGCCGACGAGTTGTCAGTTGTGGCTTTGTAACCTGTTCACCGGGAGGGCTGATGCCATTCGGGTACGAGGCGGCCAAGGATTTGCAATGCGCCTGCTAGTCGATGCTGTCGAGCAGGGCCGCCATAATGTCGTCCATGACCACAAAGCCTTTGAGGTCATTGTCGGCCAGCACCAGAAGGCGCTTTACCCGGTATTTGCTCATCAGACTGGCCGCATGCCGGACATTCAGGTTCTCACCGACGCTGATCACCGGCTTGGCGCAGGCGTCATAAACGTTCAGAAGGTCGATGTCGCCGTCCTCGGCGATCACGGTTTTTAGCACGTTGGTATAGGTGATCAGGCCCCAGGCATCGTGCTCGCTCTGTTTCTCCACCACCAGTGATTTCACCGAGTGCCTCTTCATCAGAGAGAGCGCCTCACGGATGGTGGCAAACGGAGTAATGGTGATAATGTCCCGGACCATCACATCTTTAACCAGTTTCATCGTTGTTCTCCGGATACAGTGAACATTTCAGGTGTTGTTCGAATTTCTCGACCTGTGACATATCGATCCCTCCCAGGTGTTCCAGGGGCAGGGTGAACACAAGTCCCTGTGAATCGGTGTGGTCGGGCATGAGAATTTTCTGGATGGCTTTCAGAATATCAAGTGAAAGGCCCTTCTCCAGTACCATCAGCAAAACGCTCTGGCTGCCGTCGTAGGTCAGCCCGAAGAAGGTCTTCCGGGCGGCGTTACTGATGCCCCGGCCCGACAGCACCGTTATGCCCCCGGCGCCCAGGTCTCTTGCCGCATCCACACAGTCCTGCTCCCGATCCTCGGGAACAATGGCAACCAGTACGGAAAATTTCATGGCTCTGTTTTCCTCTGCTTAGCAAGCATTTCAACAATGATGGCATAGCCCATCACCGTGACAATCGGAAAGATCGACGCGAAGGCAATCAGGCCAAAACCGTCGATCAGTACGTTACGGCCCTCTATGTTGCTAGCCAGGCCAATGCCCAGTGCGGTCACCAGGGGCACGGTGACCTCGGAGGTGGTGACGCCACCGAGATCGTAGGCCAGGGGAATGATGTACCTGGGTGCCAGCGCGGTCAGAAAGATGACCAGAATATAGCCGCCGATGATGTACTGGTGTATCGAATCGCCACTGATAATCCGGTGTACTCCGAGGGTTATGCCCACGGCCACCCCGACCGCCACGATGATCCTGATGGCGTTGCCATTGATGGTTCCGGCCGCCGCCTGTTCTGCCTGGTGCCCGATAGCGATCAGCGCAGGTTCGGCCATGGTGGTGGCAAAACCGATCATGAACGCAAAGAGGTAGACGAAGGCGAAACCCTCCATGCTCATCAACTGCTCGGCCATGCTGGTGCCAATGGGAAACAGGCCCAGTTTCAGGCCGACAACGAAGGCATAGAGCCCCAGGACAACCAGTGCAAATCCGGACAGAATCCTGCGGGGATTGGTCAGCCCCCGGCGCAGGACCAGGTACTGGAAGAACAGGATGGTGATAATGATCGGGAGCACATCACGGACCATTTCAGCCAGGTCCAGCAACATCGCGAGCACAAGCGGGGCGTCCTCCACATTTGCATTGGCAACCAGAGCCGGCAAAACGGACGGATCCGCGGTTTCCCCGGAATAGACAACAATCCCGTACAGCTGAACGGTGATCATGGGCACCATGACTGCAAGCGCGACCAGTCCGAACCCGTCCATTAGCGGATTACGCCCGCGGATGGAGGCAGCAAGACCAATGCCCAGGGCTGCAATCAGGGGAACGGTGACGATATTGGTGGTCACACCGCCGGAATCGTAGGCGAGTCCGACAATCTCCGGCGGCGCAAACCCAGTGATGATGACAACCACGATATAGCCGATGATCATGAACCAGTGCAGCGGGTAACCGAAGATGGTCCGGAACACGCCCAGGGCAACGACGAGGCCAACGGAAACGGCCACCAGTATCCTGAGCGTCAGGGCCTTTATCTTGCCCTCGCTGATTTCCTCCGCCTGCTGGGCCACGGCAATCAGTGCCGGCTCTGCCACCACCGCAGAAAAGCCCATTGCAAAGCCGAACGAGAGCAGAACCGGCACAGAGCCCCTGCGGGCAAACTGATTGGACAGGCTTTTGCCAACCGGGAAGATGCTCAGCTCAAGGCCCTGGAGGAACAGGGCAACCCCCACGGCCACGATCAGTAAGCCAATGGCCATCGCCAATGTGTTCTCCGGCACTTGCTGGAGAATGACGAGCTGAAAGAAGGCCACGACAGCGATGATTGGAAACAGGTTCTTCAGGGCGTGCAGAAGGGAATGACTGAAAGCTCGCATATAGAACACTGTTCACGCCTGATGGGTTCTGATGGGAAATGATCATTGTTCACAATAACAATAGCTACTGTTTCAGCGTTGATCCATCTCAAAAGCCGATCCTGTTCTTCATTCACCAAAAAAATGCCGAAAATAGATTATATAAATTTCAATTATAAATTTGAAACCACTAAAGTAACCATCAATGTCAGCGCTTCGCTCAAAAAGTGAGCAGGTTGTTGGCTTCGGAAGTTGCTGTACGCTTCTCCGCATCGACTTAGAAAACCAACGTAGAAAGGATTGAGACAATGCCCTACGCACAAGACGTTGACCAGATTGCTTCCCTGTTGAAGCAGCACCCGACCTGGAATGCTATCAACCCGAAGCACGCCGCTCGCATGCGCGCCCAGAACAAGTTCAAGACTGGTCTGGATATCGCGAAGTACACCGCCAGGATCATGCGCGAAGACATGGCGAACTACGATCAGGACACCGCCCAGTACACCCAGTCCCTGGGCTGCTGGCACGGCTTTATCGGTCAGCAGAAGATGCTGTCCATCAAGAAGCACTTCGGCACCACCAAGCGTCGCTACCTGTACCTGTCTGGCTGGATGGTTGCTGCCCTGCGTTCCGAGTTCGGCCCGCTGCCTGACCAGTCCATGCACGAGAAGACTGCCGTATCCGGCCTGATCGAAGAGCTGTACACCTTCCTGCGTCAGGCAGATGCCTGGGAACTGAACCACCTGTTCCGTGCCCTGGAAGAAGCTGAGAAAGCTGGCGACAACGCCAAGGCTGAAGAACTGATCAAGCAGATCGACAACCACGAAACTCACGTTGTGCCGATCATTGCCGACATCGATGCTGGTTTTGGTAACGCCGAAGCGACCTACCTGCTGGCCAAGCAGATGATCGAAGCCGGTGCCTGCTGCATCCAGATCGAGAACCAGGTCTCTGACGAGAAGCAGTGTGGTCACCAGGACGGCAAGGTAACTGTTCCCCACGCCGACTTCCTGTCCAAGATCAACGCCGTTCGTCTGGCGTTCCTGGAGCTGGGAGTGGACGACGGTGTTATCGTTGCCCGTACTGACTCCCTGGGCGCTGGCCTGACTCAGAAAATCGCCGTGACCAACGAGCCGGGCGATCTGGGCGACCAGTACAACAGCTTCATCGACGGTGAAGTGATCGAGAAAGCAGAAGACATCAACAACGGCGACGTTGTGATCAAGCAGAACGGTCAGCTGGTTCGTCCGAAGCGTCTGGCGTCTGGCCTGTTCCAGTTCAAGCCGGGCACTGGCGAAGACCGTGTGGTTCTGGATTGCATCACCAGCCTGCAGAACGGTGCTGACCTGCTGTGGATCGAAACCGAGAAGCCGCACGTTGGCCAGATTGCAGCCATGGTTAACCGCATCAAGGAAGTGGTTCCCGACGCCAAGCTGGTTTACAACAACAGCCCGTCCTTCAACTGGACTCTGAACTTCCGTCAGCAGGTATTCGACGCATGGAAGGAAGAAGGCAAGGACGTTTCTGCCTACGACCGCGCCAAGCTGATGAGCGAAGAGTACGACAACACCGAGCTGGGTCAGCTGGCTGACGAGTGGTGCCGTAACTTCCAGCGTGACGGTTCACGCGAAGCGGGTATCTTCCACCACCTGATCACGCTGCCGACTTACCACACCGCGGCCCTGTCTACCGACAACCTGGCCAAGGGTTACTTCGGTGACGAAGGCATGCTGGCCTACGTGGCTGGTGTACAGCGCAAGGAAATCCGTCAGGGTATCGCTACCGTTAAGCACCAGGACATGGCTGGTTCCAACATCGGTGACGACCACAAGGAATTCTTCGCTGGTGAAGCGGCCCTGAAGGCCGGTGGTAAAGACAACACCATGAACCAGTTCGGTTAATAGAACAGTTCAGTTGTCTCTTCCGGAGTAATCCGGAAGCCACAAAAACCCCGCCTCGGCGGGGTTTTTTCGTTGAGGCGAGGATATTTGGTGTATCGCTCGTGATGTGTTCGATACTGTAACCTGAAGAGAAACAAGCTCGGTGCCAACCGGAGGGAAGGTGTTGAACACGGATCAGGCCATTGTTTTTTCGATACTGGGTATCGCCCTGGTGCTGTTCGTCTGGAACCGAATCCGGTTCGATCTGGTCGCCCTGATCGCGCTTCTTGCTGTCTCGATTGCCGGGATCGTGCCTGTGGATCAACTGTTCGACGGCTTTGGCCATCCTGCGGTTGTCACGGTGGCGGCGGTTCTGGTTATCAGCCAGGGGCTGGTCAACGGCGGTGTGGTTGACCGCCTGGCCAGGCTGCTTGGAAAGGTCGGGCACAGGCCGACGCTGCAGGTGCTGATGCTGACTTCAGTGGTGGCCCTTTGCTCGGGGTTTATCAACAACGTTGGTGCACTCGCACTGTTGATGCCGGTGGCGGTCTGGATGTCCAGGGAAGCCGGGCGGTCGCCCTCGCTGCTGCTGATGCCCCTGGCATTTGGTTCCCTGCTCGGGGGAACCATGACACTGATTGGCACGCCTCCGAACATCATCATTGCCAGTTATCGGGAAGCTGGTTCGTTCGGCATGTTTGACTTCGCACCGGTGGGCCTTGCCATTACGTTGGCAGGCATTGGCTTTATCACGCTGGTCGGGTGGCGGCTGACGCCGCGGCGGGGTAAGCCCGACGACGGTGGCAAGCTGTTCAGTGTGGGCGACTATGTTACCGAGCTTCGGGTGCCGGAGGATTCCTCCCACGTTGGGGCAACCCTTCATGGGCTTCTGACGCGCGCCGATGCCGAGAAGGACGTCGTGGTTCTGGCGCTTATCCGGGATGACAAGCGGTCGCTGGCTCCCTCTACGTTCTCCGTCCTGCGCGGCGATGATCTGCTCCTGGTGGAAGCGGATACCGATGCCTTGCAGGACTTTCTGGACAGCACCGGGCTCGAGTTGGCGAGAGTGGAGGAAGCCTCTTCAGAAGCGTCCGATCAGGAAGAACCAGAGTCGGGAAAGCCGGGCGAAAAGTCCCTGTCTGAGGGCGACGTGCGTTTGATCGAAGCGGTCATCACGCCGGAATCGGGGCTGATCGGAAAAACCGCCAACAGGCTCAATCTTCGCGAGCAGAACGGTCTCAACATCGTTGCGATTGCGCGTCAGGGTCAGCGGTTGCAGCGACGTCTGGGTGATATTCGTTTTCAGGCTGGCGACATCCTTCTGGTCCAGGGCGAGGAGGAAACCTTGAGTGTCACGCTTCAGGGGCTCGGCTGCCTGCCCCTGGCCGAGCGGGGTCTCCGGTTTGGCAGGGAGCGCAACTCCCTTCTGGCTGGCGGCCTTTTTATCGCCGCCATTGCGTTGATTGTGGTTGGCTGGTTATCTCCCCCGGTCGCTCTGGTCGCCTGCGCTGTGGTCATGGTTCTCAGCAAGGTTCTCAGCAACCAGGAAGCCTACCGGGCGATTGACTGGCCCGTTATCGTTCTGCTGGCCGCCATGATTCCTGTGGGGCAGGCCCTCGAGACTACCGGTGGGGCAGAATTGATCGCGTCCTGGATGCTGATGCTGGGCTCCGGAGGCGATGCCTGGGTGGTTGTTACCATTATCCTTACGGGCACAATGCTGCTGTCGAACGTTGTGAACAACGCGGCAGAGGCCATCCTGGTTGCGCCGATTGCCTTGAGTCTTTCCGGGCAGCTTGGCATTGCCGCCGATGCCATGTTGATGGCGGTGGCGGTTGGCGCCTCCTGCGCTTTTCTGACCCCGGTAGGGCATCAATCCAATGCTCTGGTTATGGAGCCCGGAGGTTATCGCTTTGGGGACTACTGGCGGCTGGGGCTGCCGCTGTCTCTCCTCGTAACCGTGGTAGCTGTGCCAGTCATTCTGGCGGTCTGGGCGTGACGCCGTTTAACCGGTGTCTGTACTCTCTGTTATGCTGTTACTCATCTGTTTTGATGGGTGACTGGCACGATGGCAGTGATTGAGCAAATCGATCTGGCAAAGTCGGAATTGCTGGAGCAGCTTGAATGGACAAGGAAGCGAACCGAGACCCTCGTGTGTTCTCTTCCCGAGACCGCGCTGGACGTTCCCTACCATCCGGGCGTCAATCCACCGCTCTGGGAAATGGGGCATGCGGCCTTCTTTTACGAAGTCTTCGTCTTCAACCTGCTGGATGGCACACCGAGCCATGATCCTGCCATGGACGACCTGTGGGATTCGTTCCACATCGAACACCGGGATCGATGGAACCGCGAGTTGTTTCCGGGGCGGCAGAAAACCCTCGACTACTTCAATCTCATCTATGATCGAGTGGCCGAGCGGATCGAGAAGCAACCGTTAACCGACCAGGCCCGTTACCTCTACCGCTACGCAATCTACCACCAGAACATGCACATCGAGTCTATGATCTGGTGCCGTCAGACCGTCGGCTACCCGGCTCCGCCGGGTACTGATTTTTACCGACCGGCGCCAGGTGACTCGCATCAGGGAGACGCCTGTGTTCCGGCAGGAGAGTGGCTGATCGGGATGCCGGGTGAGTCCGGGCAGTACGCCAGTGACGATTTTGCCTTCGACAATGAAAAGCCATGGTTTACCGTGAAGCTGGAATCGTTCGCGATTTCAAAATGCCTGGTCAGCAACCGGGAGTTTATGCAGTTTGTGGAAGACGGTGGCTACCGGCGGCCAGAGCTCTGGTCTTTTGGCGGGCGGAAATGGCTTCAGACCGAAACCGATGTTGCCCTGGTTCACGGCAGTGACGAGCCTTTTATACGGACGCCCCGCCACCCGCTTTACTGGCGCTGGCATGATGAGCAGTGGCAGGAGCGGGTGTTCGATCGCTGGCAGCCGCTCAATCCGGATGCACCGGTCACTCACGTGACATTCTGGGAGGCGGAGGCCTGGTGCCGTTGGGCGGGGCGTCGGCTGCCGACGGAATACGAGTGGGAAGTCGCGGCTCTGGGCAATCGCCCGGGCGAGCCCTTCCGGCGCTTTCCCTGGGGCAACTCGGCGCCGACCGAACAGCTGGCGGATCTCAACGGGCGCGCCATGGCGCAGAGCCCGGTGTTCGACTTTCCTGCGGGTGACAGTCCGTTCGGCTGCCGGCAGATGACTGGCACGGTCTGGGAGTGGACCGGCGATCAGTTCCTGCCCTACGACGGTTTCAAAGTGGATATGTACCCTTTCATGTCCACCCTGCAGTTCGGTGATCACAAAGTCACCAAGGGGGGCAGTTGTGCAACGTCATCCTGCCTTATCCGGGGTACCTATCGGCAGGCCTATCTTCCGCTTCGGAACGACGTATACACTGGTTTTCGAACCTGCGCGCTCGAAAAGCCCTGAACGTCGACTGTAATCGCCGATACAGTTAATCAGGTTTGCCGACAACCAGGGATGGTTTGGCGGGCTTTTTATCGATCAGATGACTGGCAAGGGCCACGCCGGTTTCACTCATGGTCAGGTAGGCTTCATCGGCCCCGGCTTCCCGGATCTGTTTTGCCTCATCTTCATACATGGTGTGGGCCACGATAAAACCCTTGAAACCCAGTTTGCGCAGCATTCGGGCGGCGATCAGTTTGCCTTCTATGTCACCCATTGCCAGGATCACCGACTGCACTGCAGGCATGTGCAACCCGTTCCAGAAGGACGCATCCTCGGCATCAGCAAAAACCACGTTGCGGCCTTCTTTCTGGTGTTGACTGGCTTTTGCAGGGTCGGAATCCAGCCCCATCAGTTTGGGCTGATCCTCGCAGAGCCAGTCGTAGGCTGCGGTCCCTGTCCGCCCCATGCCCATGATCAGGACGCGGGTATCCCCGAGGGAAATCGGTTGTTCATCGGGATGATGTTTGCTGCCTTCAAAGCGGCTGAGATCCTGGGAGTAACGTTCATAAAGGCCGTGCGCAAACCGGTTGATCGGGGCAGAAACCAGGAACGACAGCGACACCGAAATTGCCAGAGGGACCAACCACTCCGGCAAGGCAACGCTTGCCACAATCAGGCCGAATTCGCTGTAGTTGGTCAGTGCCAGGGCGCTCAGGAAGCCGCTGCGGGCCCGTAAACGGAAGGCCAGCAGCAGGAAGAAGAACAGGATGCCTTTCAGTGGCAGCACCAGCCCCGCAATGATTGCGAAAATGAGCGCATCCCCGTCGGGCAGACCGCCAATGCCAATCTGTAGGAAGAAACCCACCAGGAACACTTCCTTGACGCTCCAGAGCGACTTGGAGAGTTCCTGCGACCGGGGGTGATTGGCCAGCATGGCACCGAAAACCAGCGCGCCGAGCTCCGAGCTGAGGCCGACGGCCTCAAAGCCAAGCCCGCCGACAACGAGTGCCAGAAGCAGTCCCAGGAGCACCAGCAGTTCGTCGTGGCCGCTGGCATCGAGCAACCGGAACAGCAGAGGGCGAAGCAGGGGAAGTCCGAATACAATCAGGGCCCATTCGGAGGGCGTTTTACCAGCGGCCAGGCTCATGACAACCAGGGCGATCAGATCCTGCATGATCAGGATGCCGATGGCGACCCGGCCATGGAACGCCCGCAGTTCCCGTTTGGATTCAAGAACCTTGGCGGCCAGCACCGTGCTCGAGAATGACAAGGCGATGGCCAGCATCAGCGCGGTCGACCAATCGAGGTCCATCAACAGGTAGACACCGGGGGTAAATACCGCGCAGGTGATGCCAAAGTGCAGAAGGCTGCCGCCAATCACTTCCGGACTGACGATGGATCGGAGCTTCAGCTTCAGCCCCACGGTAAACAGCAACAGGAGTACGCCAAGATGCGCAATGTGCTGGAGAACGTCGGTCTCCTCGATCACCACACCGGTGGCTTCGGCGATGCCACTGAGCACAAAGCCGGCAGCCAGGTAGCCAACAAGAGGGGGGAGGCCAACAAGCTTGACCAGCAGGCCAAGGCCGAAGGCAAAGGTAATCCAGATCGCTTCAGGCATGGGATATCAGTTCGGACGTCAAAAGCACAATGGTTGTTAGGCTACCCTGTTTTGCGGTGCCCTTGTAGTCGCTGAAGGTGGAATGCGGAAACTATTGCTCAAATGAGCCTCACTCGACCGGCTGCCCGATAAAGGTCCGGAACAGTTCTGCGGATTCCGCCGGGGCCTCCACCATCGGTGCGTGGCCGATACCGTCCATCAGTTCCAGCCTGGCATTCGGGATTGCTGCTGCGAACACCTCGCCGTTTCGGTAGTTGATCACCCGGTCTTCCTTGCCCCAGATGATCAGGACCGGGGCCTGAATCCTGGTGATGGCATTGCGGAAGTCCGACTCGAAACCGGCATCACGAATCGCCGCAAAAATGACCTCGTTGATGTCTCGATTGGCGATGGCCCGCTCTTCCATCACGCCCATGATCGGCCAGGGCACAAAGGGCTCTTTCTCGAGAGCGAACTCCATGAGCCGCTCGAAGTCACCGGGCTTTTTGGGGATCAGGGGGTTGTCCCCCTCCATCACAAGATCCACCAGTTCGCTTTCATACTCGAGAATGCCCGCGGGGTCGAACAGCACCGCTGATTTCACTTTGCCGGGATAGTTGGCTGCATAGAGTGCGGTAATCGCACCTCCCATGGAATTTCCCATGATGTGGGCATCCTCGACCGACAGTGCCTCCAGAATCTTTGCGACGTAGCCTGCCTGATCTTCCAGGCGGTAGCCGATGTCGAGGGGCTTGCTGCTGTCACCATGCCCCGGCAGATCGATCGCATAGACATTGAAGTCGTCGGTCAGGTGGCCGGCCAGACGGGTCCAGTTGTCCTTGTTGGCCCCGAAGCCATGGATCATGACGATGGTGTCGCCTGCGCTCATTTCCTGGTTCCTGAGATAGGCGATGTCAAGGTTGCCCACTGCCACGCTCGCCGCCTCCAGACCCGCCGATGATCGTTCAAAATCAATCGCGGTCTGGTAGATGTCCTGACGAGAGCAGGCACTGAACAGCAGGGAAGCGGCCAGTATGATCAGCAGGTATACCGGTGACGGGCGGCGCATCGAAGGGACTCCTTTGGGCGATGTGGTCGGAACTTTGTGTCCGCAGTCTACCTTACTCTCGGGCCGGAGAATGGGAATTGCTTCCCCTGCCCGGCATAAAAAAAGACCCGGCCAACGGGCCGGGTCTCATCAGTGGGCCATTCACAGCGGGTTCGCCCGGAAACCAGGCCAACCCGGTCATTCGTCAGAAATTAACGCTTAACCCCAGTGAAGCGGTGCGCGGCAGGTTCGCCATGGCGCCATCGGGCAAACGTGAGACAATTTGCTGTTCATCGAACAGGTTGTCCACTTTCAGGAAGACATCGGCACTGGCGGTCAGTGCGTAGCGGCTGATGAAATCGACCAGGAACAGGGACTCGGTCTCGTCCAGTTTCGTGGCGGTGTTGTTGCATCCCGCGCTGACACACATCTCATCGACGTAGGTGGCCACAAGGTAGTTGTCCCAGCCACTCGGGTGTTCCATGCCTGTCCGGAAGCTCATCTGGTTTTCAGGTACGTCCTTGAGCTGCTCGCCTTTTTTCAGGCCCGAAGCGGCATTGTCCTTGCTGATTTCCGCCTGGGTAAAGGTGTAGGTAAGGCTGACCGGAAGGTAGAACTCGCCTGCCCGGGTGCCGGTCTGGAGCTGGAACTCAACACCGGAAATTTCAGCCTCGCCGGTTACAAAACTGCCAGAGGTGGCGCCATTGCTGCACGGCGAGCCCACGGAACAGTTTTCGGCCTTGTTGGAGAAGTCGCTGTAGAAGCCGATCATTTCCGCGAAGAACGCATTGCCAAAGTACCGGAGGCCGGCCTCCCAGTTCTTGCTGGTTTCCGGATCTTCGTTTGCCTTGGCACCACCTCCGAGAGGGGAGAAACCCCGGTGCACGCCACCCAGAACCTGCCAGTTTTGGGACAGGTCATAGGTAAAGGAAGCGCCGGGCAGGAGTTCAGCACTGTCATTGGCGCGGGTGCTGTCGACGGTTGTGCGGCCGGGATCCGCGTATTGGGTGCGGCTGGTCTGTACATCCTCGTAGCGCAGGGCGAGGTTAACGCTGAGCTTGTCCGTCGCCTGCCAGGTGTCGAGCGCCCAGAAGCTCAGGGCTTCGCCGGTCTCAAAGCGATTATTGCTGCCCGTGGGGGCGACAGTGTTCTGGAACACCAGAGAGCCGTTGACCTGGTCATAAACATCGACCGGCTGGAAACGATCCATTTCATCTTCGTGGTAGCGGGCGCCGAAATCAAACTGGTGGCTGCCCATGTCGACATCAAAGTTTACCTGCACGCCCTCGGACAGGTAGTCCCTGGCGTTGTTTTTGTAATCCAGGCCGCTGGCGTCAACTGTGCCGTCCAGAATACCCTGGGCATTGGCGTCGCCGCCGTTTGCCGAGTCGATGATGCTTCCGCCGCCGCTGAGCTTGAACCAGTTCCGCTTGAAGTCGTTGCGATAGAGGGTGGCCGTGCTGCTTACGGTATTACTCCAGTCGAACTGATGGGTCAGGCTGATACCGGAGTGGGTATTGTTCATCTGGTCGATGCTGGACAACCCGTAACGCCGGTTCGGATCCTGGCTGAAGTCCGCATCGGTCAGGCCGAGGTAACTGGAGTTGGAGGTTTCCTCGGAGTATTGCAGCTTGGCGGTCACGCTCTGGCGCTCTCCCTGCCAGCGCAGCTTGCCGACATAGTCTTCGATATCAAAGCCGGTATCGCGGTTACTGCGGTCAATCTCCTTGAAGCCTTTCGCGGAGCGCTGGACGGTCTCAAGCAGGTAGCCCCAGTCGCCGGCCGTGTCACCATAGGTTACATGAACGTCGGTGGAGCCGCGGTCGTTGGTGACTGTCTCAACATAGCCCTGCCGCTGATCGGGAATGGGTGTGGAAATCAGGTTGATGACACCACCGGTGGTTTGCGGGCCATAGCGCAGCAGCGGGGCACCCTTGAGTACTTCCAGCGAGGACATGCGCTTCAGTGTCGGAAAATAATAGGCGGCCGGATTGGAGTAGGGCGCCGGTGCGATCAGAATGCCATCTTCCATCAGGGTAATATTACTGCTGCGCTCGGCCGTGGCGCCGCGGATGCCGATATTGGGGCGCAGGCCCAGGCCTTCTTCTTCCCGCACATAGACGCCCGGGACGGTTTTCAGCACCTGGTTGATGTCGGTCTCAACCTCGGTTTTCAACTGCGCCTCACCAACGACGTAGCCTGACCCTGGCAAGGTCTGGGCTGCGGACGCATCGCCAATGATTTCCATGGGTTCAAGCATCTGGGGCTGATCATCGCCGACTGCCCAACTGGCGCCCGGGGCAAGGCTGACAGCCACGGCCAGTGATAAGCGGGAAGGTTTAAACATGTGGTTAATCTCCATTACCATTTGTTTTTCGAAATGTAAGTGACAATCATTACTATTACGTTCGGGCGAAACTTTACGGTTCCGTAACTATAAAGTCAATAGTCAGTGCTTATGACGCAGGCAGGTGTCAGGTCAGGCGAAGAAATCCCCGGTCGGCCGGGGATTGAGAATAGGATCGGATCGGTCGGCCAGGCTCAGTGGGTCTCGCGGCCGATGGCGCGGTGGCCGATGTCCTTGCGATAAAACACGCCATCCCACCGGATCCGGGAGGCCAGCTCATACGCACGCTTCTGTGCTTCGGTGACGGTATTGCCCAGAGCCGTGGCGCAGAGCACCCGACCGCCGTTGGTAACCACCTGGTCTCCGTTGAGACGGGTGCCGGCGTGAAACACTTTCTCGCCTTCGGTCTCGGTGTCCGGCAGGCCGGAAATGGCGTCGCCCTTGTTATAGCTGCCCGGGTAACCCCCGGCTGCCAGCACGATACCGACGGAGGCGCGGTCATCCCATTCGGAATCGCACTGGTCGAGCTTGCCGTCGATGGCCGCGTCGCAGAGTTCCACAAGGTCCGACTTCATCCGCAGCATGATCGGCTGGGTTTCCGGGTCGCCAAAACGGCAGTTGAACTCGATCACCTTGGGGGTGCCGCTGTTGTCAATCATCAGGCCGGCGTAGAGGAACCCCTTATAGGGATGGCCCTCGGCCGCCATGCCGCGCACGGTCGGATAGATCACTTCATCCATGATGCGCTGATGAACATCCGCGGTCACCACCGGGGCCGGCGAGTAGGCGCCCATGCCACCGGTATTGAGACCGGTGTCGCCGTCGCCCACGCGTTTGTGATCCTGGGAGGTGGCCATGGCCAGAACGTGCTCGCCATCCACCATCACGATAAAGCTGGCTTCTTCGCCTTCCAGAAACTCTTCGATGACGACACGGCTACCGGCATCACCAAACGCGTTCCCGGCCAGCATGTCGCGGATGGCATCTTCGGCTTCTTCCAGGGTCATCGCAACGATCACGCCTTTGCCGGCAGCCAGGCCATCGGCTTTGACGACGATTGGAGCGCCCTGCTGGCGAACATAGGCCAGGGCTTCGTCCACATCAGTGAAGTTGCCGTAGCCGGCTGTCGGGATTTTGTGGCGCGCCAGAAAATCCTTGGTGAAAGCCTTGGAGCCCTCAAGCTGGGCAGCGCCGGCACTCGGGCCGAAAACCCTCAGGCCACGCTGCTCAAATTTGTCGACGATGCCTGCAACCAACGGCGCCTCCGGGCCGACGATGGTAAGCCCGACATGATTGGTGGCGGCGAAGTTGGCGAGACCGTCCAGGTCCATCACGTCGATGTCGACATTTTCCAGGCCGGTTTCCCGTGCCGTGCCGGCGTTGCCGGGCGCCACGAAAACACGGTCTGCCTTGGGGGATTGCGCGGCTTTCCAGGCCAGGGCGTGTTCGCGGCCGCCGGAGCCAATAACGAGAATATTCATGGTGATAACCCCTCAGTGCCGGAAGTGGCGCATGCCGGTGAAGACCATCGCGATGCCGTGTTCGTTGGCCGCATCAATCACTTCCTGATCGCGCATGGAGCCACCAGGCTGGATGACAGCGGTGATACCAGCCGCCGCAGCAGCGTCAATGCCGTCGCGGAACGGGAAGAAGGCATCGGACGCCATGACCGACCCTTTCACTTCCAGGCCCTCGTCGGCGGCCTTGATACCGGCAATCTTCGCGCTGTAAACACGGCTCATCTGGCCAGCGCCGACGCCGATGGTGCGACCCGCCTTGGCATAGACAATGGCGTTGGATTTGACGTATTTAGCCACTTCCCAGGCAAACAACAGGTCGTTGAGTTCCTGCTCGGAGGGCTGGCGCTCAGTGACCACCTTGACGTCCTCCATGGCCACCATGCCCAGGTCCCGGTCCTGAACGAGCAGACCACCGGTTACACGCTTGTAATCCATGGAACGGGCACGGTCGCCGTCAAACTCGCCGCACGCAAGCAGACGCACGTTCTTCTTTGCGGCTACCAGTTCCACTGCTTCCGGAGCAACGGTCGGCGCGATGATCACTTCCACAAACTGGCGATCAATGATGGCTTTGGCAGTTTCCGCATCCAGCTCACGGTTGAAGGCGATGATGCCACCAAAAGCCGATGTGGGGTCCGTGGCGAACGCCAGGTCGTAGGCCTGACGGATATCGGCGCCGATCGCCACACCACAGGGATTGGCATGTTTGACGATCACGCAGGCCGGATCCGCGAAAGGCTTCACGCATTCCAGGGCGGCATCGGTATCGGCCACGTTGTTGTAGCTGAGCTCCTTGCCCTGAAGCTGTTTGGCCGTGGCCACGCAGGCTTCCTTGGGGTTGCGCTCGGCGTAGAATGCGGCGCGCTGATGCGGGTTTTCGCCATAACGCATGTCCTGGACCTTCACGTACTGGGCGTTGAAGGTGCGGGGGAAATCAGCGTTGTCGTTATCCGGCGTGCGGCCGCCCAGATAGTTGGCGATGGCGCCATCGTAGCCAGCGGTGTGCTCAAACGCTTTTACGGCCAGATCGAACCGGGTGCTGTAGGTCAGTTGGCCATCGTTGGCCTCCAGTTCCTTGAGGACCCGGCTGTAATCACTGGCGTTGACCACGATGGCGACGTCGTTGTGGTTCTTGGCAGCAGCGCGAACCATGGTCGGACCGCCGATATCAATGTTCTCGATAGCGGTCGCCAGATCACAGTCCGGCTTTGCAACGGTCTCCTCGAAGGGGTAGAGATTGACCACAACCATATCGATAGGGCTAATGCCATGCTCGGACATCACCGCATCGTCAGTGCCCCGGCGCCCGAGAATCCCGCCATGAATCTTCGGGTGCAGGGTTTTTACACGGCCATCCATCATCTCGGGAAAGCCGGTGTAGTCGGAGACTTCGGTTACCGGGATGCTGTTTTCTTTCAGGAGCCGGTAAGTGCCACCGGTGGAGAGCAGCTCAACGCCGCGTTCGGTCAGGGCACGGCCGAAATCGACGATGCCGGTTTTATCACTCACGCTGATCAAAGCGCGACGGACGGAGGTGTTAGCCTGGTTTGCCATGGGTCACTTTCTTCGCTGGAGATGAACGAATAAGGGCCTCGCGAATGGTGTCCGGGAGGCCCTCTTCAAATCAGGGTGTCTGGATTATAGCAGACCGTACTGCTTCAGCTTTTTGCGCAGGGTCCCGCGGTTCAGGCCCAGCATGGTGGAGGCCTTGGTCTGGTTGTTGCGGGTGTATTTCATCACCTGTTCAAGCAGCGGGGCTTCCACTTCGGAAAGCACCAGCTGGTAGACCTCGGTCACCGGAGCGCCGTCCAGTTGGGCGAAGTAGTTTTTCAGGGCGACCTCAACGCTGTCGCGCAGGGTGACGGTGTTGCCGCTGCTGTTCACCGTCTGCAACTGATGGATATCATCGTTGGCCGGGGTGCTCAGGTTGTCGTTTGCCAAAGTCTCAGCGCTCATGCTGCGAATACCTCTCCATTTCGTAAGCCTGCAAAATACCGTTGAATCGTGTCTCTCTGCTCCAGCGCATCGTCGATCGCGTTGAAGCGTTTGCGGAACTGTTTACCCGGATCGTGGGACTGCAGGTACCAGCCCACGTGTTTTCTGGCAATACGCACGCCCATGGTCTCACCATAGAAAGCATGCAACGCCTGGAGATGCTCGGTCAGAATTTCCTCGACCTCATCAAGCTCCGGTGCGGCCATGTGGCTACCGGTTTCCAGGAAATGCCGGATTTCCCGGAAAATCCAGGGGCTGCCCTGGGCAGCGCGGCCAATCAGCAGGCCGTCGGCGCCGGTATGGCGAAGGACGTCCCGGGCTTTCTCAGGCGATGTAACATCCCCGTTGGCAAACACCGGAATGCTGATGCGGGATTTCACATCGGCGATGGTGTCGTACTCGGCATTGCCCTCGTATTTGTCCGCACGGGTCCGACCGTGAATGGCCACTGCCTGAATGCCGGCATCCTCCGCCATTCGGGCAATAACCAGTGCATTGCGGTTTTCCCGGTCCCATCCGGTTCGCATCTTGAGGGTGACTGGGACATCAACCGCCTGAACCACCGACTCCAGAATGTCGCGAACCAGGGCTTCATCTTTCATCAGGGCGGAACCGGCGGCCTTGTTACAGACCTTCTTGGCCGGGCAGCCCATATTAATGTCGATGATCTGGGCGCCGAATTCCGCATTCTGACGGGCGGCATCGGCCAGCATTTGCGGATCGCCGCCGGCAATCTGCACCGAGCGGGGCTCAGGCTCGCCTTCATGGTTCAGGCGGGTCTGTGATTTGCGCGTATGCCAGAGTTTGCTGTCCGCTATGACCATCTCCGACACCGCCAGACCCGCGCCCAACCTCCGGCACAAAAGACGGAAAGGGCGGTCTGTCACGCCAGCCATGGGCGCAACAATCAAGGGGTTGGGCAAAGTGTACGGCCCGATTTTTGCCGTTGGCAGCATGATCTGAGTCCGTGTCACAGCGGGTTAAGCAAAGGTCGGGCTGAGCGGTTGTTCAATAAGTAACCGATCCAGCATCCGAAGGGCGGTAATGATACCGCCGGGTGGACAATGATTGAAGGGGCTGGGCGGTGAAAAAACTGATTATTTTTCGCCCTTTCTGGTTGACTTTTGTTCTGTACGATGACCGTCGGGAATGGCTGTCGAGTGAATACTTGCTTACGGCATCAGGGTGCGTGGGGGCGGAAGAGGATGTTGTAATTCACCGCGTCACGGCCCGGATCCCGAATGTTGATGGCAATGCGAACGGGAGTATCCGTGGGCATGGCGTCCAGCTCCCGACCTTCGCCGGCCAGGTACTCCTCAGGCGTGAACAGACTCTGTGCCACCACATCGCCATTCAGGTTGGAAAAGGTGAGGGCAATGGCGGGAAAGGGTTGCTCGAAGTCGGCCCGGTTAATGATCACGGCATCGACCACCAGTTGCGAGCGATTATCCGGATCGGTCCGCACCACCAGTTTCCGGCTCTGGATGGCTTCCACATTGATCAGCGGTTTGAGTTCGCAGCCGGCCAGTTCACAGCCTTTCTCATAGAAGGGGCGCAGCTCGGGGATGGCCGACAGTCGATCGAACTGGAACCAGGTTACCTGGGCGATCAGAACACCGATCAGACCCAGTACAATCACGCTCCACACGATCGTGCGGACGCCACTTCCACCGGAATCGACAGCAACCGGCTCCCGGCGTAGATCCCGGAAGGGCGGGTCGGCATGGAACGCGTCGGCCGGTCGCTCCGGCTCATCAAAATCGAAACCGGATTCGTCCACAAAGTCATCGAACGGATCAGAATCTTTGGCCGGCCCGGTCGCCGCGGAGGAGGGTGTTCCGGTCTGCTCAAACACCGGTTCTTCCTCCAGGCTCAGCTCAGGGCGAGGTGCTGGCCTCGGCTCCGGTTCGGGAGAGGTGTCTTCAGGTTCCGGTTCGGGGGCAGGCTCGGGGCGCTGGGGGGCAGAAGGTTTTCGGGATGCTGGCTCGTCATCCTGAAGAATGGCTTCGGCCCAGCTCTCATCGACTTGCTCATCGGGGCCGTCGGTGTCAGCGTCTTTGTAATCTGTTTCGTCGCGCTCATCAAAGCTGCGGAAACTATCGCTTAACTCGTCATCGGAGAAGGTCAGCTTGGTGCCGGCGTAAGGCCCTTCCGCCGCATCTTCTTCCGGGTTATCGGCGAAGACAAAATCCTCCTCGCTGACGCCGGAGCCGGAGATAGAGCCGGCAGGCGATGATGCACCTGCGGGTTGTGCCGGGGTGGCGGGGGTTCGTGGTTTCTCGCCACCGCCTGGGATAACCTGGTGCTCAATGGCATTGAACACCTTCATGCAGTTCCCGCAGCGCACTTTGCCCTTGGCAATGCCAAGCTGTTCTTCGGTTACCCGGAAGCGGGTCTGGCAATTCGGGCACTGTGTCTGCAGGCTGCTCTGGGTCATGCTTCTTCCTGAAAGCGACTAGGCTACGAGTTTCGGAGTTTAGTCGTTAAGACCGGTTTCGTCATCTGTCGTGGCGCCGTCCTGTGAGGCGTATCCACTCTTCCCGCTGCTCGGGCTCGTCCATGACGAACCATGGCTCATAGGCGGCCATTACTTCCCGGGCCTGGTTAGACAGGATGCCGGACAGCACCAGATCGCCGCCGGGCCTGGTCCGCGAGGCAAGATGGGGAGCAAGGCCGATCAGGGGCTGGGCCAGGATGTTGGCAAGCATGATGTCGGCTTTGGTCTCGGGCTCGTTGTCTGGCAGGAACAGGTCCAGCTTGCTGTCTTCGACACCGTTGCGGCGGGCGTTTTCCCGGCTGGCTTCGAGGGCCTGCGGGTCGGTATCGACACCAATCACATGGTCTGCGCCAAGGAGCAGGGCCGCAAGGCCGAGAATGCCGGAGCCACAGCCGTAATCGATCACCTGCTTGCCATGGGGATCCTGGCCATCAAGCCATTCGAGGCAGAGGGCCGTGGTTGGATGGGTGCCGGTACCGAAGGCCAGACCGGGGTCCAGCATCAGATTCGCCGCATCCGGGTCAGGTGCGTCATGCCAGCTCGGGACGATCCAGAGCCGCTCGCCGAATTTCAGGGGCTGGAAATCGTCCATCCAGGCCCGTTCCCAATCCTTGTCCTCAACCAGAGTGACGTCGATTTCCGGAAGGGCCTGCTGGGTTTGCTGGTGCCAGGCATCCCGGATATCGGCGCAGAGCTGCTCGATATCCCGGCCGGAATCGAACAGCCCGGTCACCGTTGTCTGGCTCCATAAAGGGGTGGTGCCGGGGTCCGGCTCATAGAGGGGCTGGTCGGCGGCATCTTCCATGGAGACGGCGTCAGAGCCCATCTCCATGAGCAGATCCTCCAGCTGATCCGCGTTGTCCGGATCAGCCGGGATCTGGAGTTGTATCCAGGGCATGATTAATCCCGCATCAGTTTCTCAAGGTAGTGGATGGTGAAGTCTACCTGTTTAAAGCCACCATCGCGTACCAGTTTCCGATGCAGCGGTTGATTGGTCTTGATGCCCTCGACCACCAGTTCGTCCAGCGCGTTCTTCATCCGGCGCCGGGCAATGTCCCTGTCGTCGCCCCAGGTGATCAGTTTGGCCACCAGGGAATCGTAGTAGGGGGGAACCGTGTAACCGCTGTACAGGTGAGAATCCACCCGCACACCATTACCGCCCGGGGCATGGAAGTGTTTAACCTTGCCGGGGCTGGGGATAAAGGTTTTCGGATCCTCGGCGTTGATCCGGCACTCCATGGCGTGGCCGGAAATCCGGATGTCGTCCTGGGTGTATTGCAGCGGAAGGCCGCTGGCAATGCGGAGCTGTTCGCGGACGATATCAACACCGGTGACCATCTCGGAGACCGGATGTTCTACCTGGACACGGGTGTTCATTTCGATGAAATAGAACTCGCCGTCCTGATACAGGAACTCGAACGTACCGGCGCCCACATAACCGATTTCCTTACAGGCATCGGTACAGGCTTTCAGGGTGCGTTCCCGGGATTCCGGATTGATGTTCGGAGCCGGTGCTTCCTCTATTACCTTCTGGTTCCGGCGCTGCATGGAGCAGTCGCGATCGCCCAGGTGAATGCAGTTGCCATGCATGTCGGCAAGTACCTGCACTTCCACGTGACGCGGGGCTTCCAGGAACTTCTCGAGGTAAACCGTCGGGTCGCCGAAGGCATTTTTGGCCTCGCTCTGGGTGATCTGGACACCCTTGAGCAGGGCCGCTTCAGAATGGACCACCTGCATCCCGCGGCCGCCGCCACCGGAAGCCGCCTTGATCATGACGGGGTAGCCAATTTCCTTGGCAATCCTCAGGGTCCGCTCTTCATCGTCGTCCAGCGGGCCATCGGAGCCCGGCACGGTCGGAACGCCGGCCTTGATCATGGCGTTGATGGCGGACACCTTGTTGCCCATCAGCCGGATAGTCTCGGCCTTGGGGCCGATGAAGCGGAACCCGCTCTTTTCCACCTGTTCGGCAAAATCGGCGTTCTCGGCAAGGAAGCCGTAGCCGGGGTGAATACCCACGGAATCGGTTACCTCGGCGGCGCTGATGATGGTAGGGATGTTCAGGTAGCTGTCGGTCGCGCTGTTCGGGCCAATACAGACAGACTCGTCGGCAAGCCGTACGTGCATCAGGTCGCGATCGACCTGGGAATGCACTGCCACTGTCTTGATGCCCAGCTCCTTGCAGGCGCGCAGAATCCGGAGGGCAATTTCACCCCGGTTTGCGATCAGAACTTTTTCTAACATGGCCATGAGTAGCTATCACCGCGTTCAGGAAATGACGACCAGGGGCTGGTCAAACTCAACCGGCTGGCCATTCTCGACCAGGATGTCCTGGATGGTGCCGCTCTTGTCGGCCTCAATCTGGTTCATCATCTTCATGGCTTCCACGATGCAGATGACATCACCCACATTGACGGTCTGGCCAACTTCCACAAACGCCTTGGCGGTGGGCGAGGGTGAGCGATAGAAAGTGCCTACCATGGGAGACTTCACGCTGTGTCCGGCCGGGGCCGCTGGCGCAGAGGACTCTTCCGAAGCCGGAGCGGACGCTGCCGGCGCCGGAGCTGGCTGCTGGGCAGGCGCTGGCGCAGGGTAGTGGCTCACGTACTGGGTGCCGGCAGCCGGTTCACGCCGGCGGGAGATGCGTACCGAATCGTCGGCCTCGTGAATCTCCAGCTCCTCGACGTCAGATTCCTCGAGCAGCTCAATCAGTTTCTTGATTTTACGAATATCCATAGTCAGTCCAGTCCCGTTTTGTCAGGTCTATCGGTGAATGCGTTTCAGGGCTGCCTGGAGTGCGAGGTCGTACCCCTGGCTACCCAGCCCACAGATAACGCCTTCGGCGATATCCGAGAAATAGGAGTGATGCCGGAACGGTTCCCGGGCATGCACGTTCGAAAGATGCACTTCTATAAATGGAATTCCCGAGGCCAGCATGGCGTCGCGCAGGGCAACGCTGGTATGGGTGAAGGCGGCGGGGTTGATGATGATGAAGTCCACGCCTTCCGCCCGGGCCTCGTGAACCCGCTCAATCAGTTCGTATTCGGCATTTGATTGCAGGTGCAGCAGATGATGCCCATGCTCTGCTGCCAGTGAGCGCAACCGGTCGTCGATGTCTGCCAGTGTCTCGTAACCATAGACCTCCGGCTCGCGGGTACCGAGCATGTTGAGGTTGGGTCCGTGGAGCACGAGAATTGTCGACATGGTTCTGTCTGCCTTGATGTCTTTTTACAGGATCGCCGATTTTAACGGCATGTTCCCCCAATGGTGCGTGCTTGTTTTGTTCAGATCAACACTTTTTGACAATCGTTCCTGTTGTCCATTGGTCGTAAAAAGCCGGCAAATGAATCGAAACGGGATCTTTCCGCTGATGACAATCATTGTCGTGAACGGCGGAACGAACTTCCATACGACGTTGGTTTCATAAAAGGTAGCAGCCGGGCAGTGACTGAGCCATGCCCGACCGAAAATTGTCTGAAAAGTCTGGGGGGAGGGATTCGGGCCGCGGCACGGCCCGGATTCAGGAATCTGCCAGGGTTACGCAGTTGCGGCCAAGCTCCTTGGAGCTGTACAGCGCACGGTCGGCCCGCTCGCACAGTGCCTGGGAAGTGTCGTCGTCCCAGGCTGCGATGCCACAACTGAAGGTGACATTGAATTCCCGGTCGCCGGCCGGTTGCTGCAACTCGGAGAATCGCTCCCGGATTTCATTGAGAACGTTCCGGGCATCGCTCGGACGGGTGTTGGGCAGGATGATGGCAAATTCCTCACCACCGTAGCGTCCGATGTGGTCGGTCTTGCGCAGGCGTTGTTTGAGGAACATCGACAGGCTGCGCAGTACCCGGTCGCCGATCGGGTGGCCAAAGGTATCGTTCACCTTCTTGAAATAGTCGATGTCGATCATCGCAAAGCACAGCGGCTGTTGTTTCTGGCGCGCCCGCACGATCTCCTGGTCCAGCAGGTGGAGGGTGTGGGTGTGGTTGAACAGGCCCGTCAGGCTGTCGCGAATCATCAGGGCCAGCAACGAGCGGGCGCGTCGCCCGCGATTGTGGATCGTGGCAATCAGGTGTTTCGGGTCGATCGGTTTGGTCAGGAAGTCGTCGCCGCCCAGGCTCATGGCATGGAGCTGTTTCGTCACGTCTTCCTCGGCCGAGAGGTAAATGATGGGCACGCTGTGAAAACGGTCCTGCTGGCGGATCACCCGGGCGATTTCCATGCCCGTACAGCCCGGCATATACATGTCCAGGATGATGATCTCCGGCGAGAACTCCTCCAGGGCGTGGATGATCTGCATCGGGTCGGTGATGATGTGGGCGGTCATACCCGCTTTCTTCAAAACCGTTTCCATATATTTCGCCTGGGCCCGGGAATCATCCAGAACCAGGACCTTGTAGGGCTCCACGGTGTTGCCGTGGGTGTAGGTCTCGATCTTTTCGATCAGTTGCCCCGGATCGACAGCAGGGTAGAAGAACTCTTCCCCGCCGCAGCGGGAAGCCTGCAGACGGGTCTCGATAGAACCGTCCTCGTCACTCATGAAAATAATCGGAATCGGCGTATCGTGTCGTTCCTGCAGGCGTTCGATGGTGGTAATGCCGGCATTGGGCGAGCCGCCAAAATTGACGTCTACCAGGATGGTTTCCGGCTTGTGCAGTGCGCAGGCTTCGGTCAGTTCATCGGCATTGGCAAAAGCGGATGCCCGGAAGCCGAAGAATTCCAGCTGCCGGATCAGGCGGGCTGCCATTTCCTGGTTGGCCAGGGCAATGTAAACCGGGGTTCGACGAAATTGGTGGGGCGCTTCAGAACTGTTGAGGTCGGTCCTGCGCAGAGTGCTCTGGGACAAGGTCTCGATGGCATCCTGCAGTTGTCGCTCGAGGCTCTCGTTCAGGGCAGATCCGGGTTCCCACTGGTTGATCAGCGCCAGCGTGGTCTGACCGGCCCGGGCGTGGCTGTCCATTTCAAACCGCTGGGCGTAGCGCACCAGTTTGTCCGTAGCCGCGGCGAACTCGTTGCGGTGGGCCGAAGCCTTGTCCCGGTCCTCGTGAATTTTCTGCCAGGTATCCAGAACAACCCGGGCCTGGGTTGTCACACGGCGTGCGAAATGCTGCCTGAGTTTTTCTTTCTGGCTTTCGTCGTTCATGTTGCTCGGGCCTGTCTCTTTTTCATTATTGGTCGTCCTTTCCCGGTGTGGACGATTTTTCAACCTTAGTCCTTTTGCAGAGTCTATAGTGTTTAATGTTGTCGGCGTAGGTTGCGCTATGTAAATGTTTGTCAACTCTGCGGTGCAGGTCACAAACACCTGGCCGGCTGGCTCACAGCCAATGCGGAGAAGCTCCCCATGGCACGGAAGCACATCCCCCTGAAGCAGACGCAACAGGGTGCGGTCACATTGCGAACCCTGCTTCTGGTGTTGACCGGAAGTCTGCTGGTTACCCTGTTGGTTGCGGTGTTTATCACCAGCTACGGTTATTTCCGGGACTATGTCTCGGATCAGCTGGCAGGTCATGCCCGTGACGGGGCCACGGCCATCGGGTTGTCCCTGTCCAATGCCATCGACGGCCGCGATCCGGTCGCCTCCGCCTCCCTCATTGATGCGGTGTTTGATAGTGGCCGCTACCTGTCAGTCAGCTATCTGAATCATCAGGGCGAGCAGGTTGCCGGTCGGGCCATGACGCTCAATAAAGTGGCTGTCCCCGCCTGGTTCCGCGACCTCGCAGATCTTCCGCTGCCAGTTGCCGAGGCAGAAGTCGTCCGTGGCTGGAGCCGTCTGGGAACCGTGCAGGTAATCAGCCATCCCGGTCGCGCCTATGAGGACCTCTGGCGAATCACCGTCGGGTTGACTGCCAGTACTGCCGTCATCGGGGGGATTGGACTGTTTGCGGTTTTCCTTCTGCTTCGTCGTACCCTGCGCCCGCTTCATGCACTGGAGGATCAGGCAAAGGCCCTCGGGCAGCGGGATTTCAGGAGGCGGGTCTCTATCAAGTCGACCCGCGAGATCAATCAGGTGACCGACGCCATGAACCGGATGGCGGATGACCTCGGCCAGCTCTTCGAAGGCCAGGCGAAACTCATTCAGCACCTGCGCCGGGTAAACAACGAGGATTCGGTCACCGGGCTGGCCAGCCGGAGTGCCTTCGACCAGCGCCTGAAGGTGGAGGTGGAGTCCGAGGAAAAGGCGGCACCCGGAATTCTCATGCTGATTCAACTGGCCGACTTTTCGGGATATAACCAGGCCTATGGCCGGAGCGAGGCCGACCGGTTGCTGCTGAGGGTAGCAACCTGGATTGGCGAATTCGTCATGCAGCATGCCGGGTCGTTTGCCGGGCGCCGAACGGGCGCCGAATTTGCCATTTTTCTGCCCGGTGCGATGCCGGCTGATGCCGGTGTCTGGTGTCGTCAGTTGGTCACGGACCTCGATGGGGTCTATGCAGATCTTGCTTCGCCGATGGACACCTCTGTTCATGCCGGGCTGGCGAGAACCCTTGAGGGGCGTGGTGCCCGGGATCTGATGGCGGCCGCGGACGAAGCATTGCGCGCTGCCCAGAGCAGGGCCGAGAGTGGCTGCCATCTGGCTGACCCTGAGAAAGACGGCCATCACAACCTCGAAACCTGGCGGGTGATTATCAGTCAGGCGATCCGCCGGCAGGCCCTGTCGCTGTGGCTCCAGCCTATGGTGAACGAGGGCCGGCTCATGCCGGTCTATCATCAGGTGTTTTCCCGGATCGATTCCGCCGAAGGGGCCTTGAAGGCAGGCACTTTTGTACCAATGGCTGAGCGTTTCGGGCTGATCTCGGAACTTGATCGTCTGCTGGTCCAGCGGGTGCTCGATTGCCTGAAACAGAGCCCGGATCAGCCGCTGGCGGTCTCGCTTGGTAATGCCTCCGTGGCCAGCGAGGCATTTCGCACGGATTTGCTGGACCAGCTGCGGCAGGCTGGTTCGCCGGCAAGGAATCTCTGGATCGGTATTTCAGAACAGGCAATCCATCACCACCGGACCGCGGCGGGCCTACTGGTCCGGGCGTTGGGGCGACTCGGTGTTCCGGTACTGGTCGACCGCTTCGGGGTGGGAGGCGTACCGTTCAGTTACCTGAGAAATCTGAGGTTTCAGGCCCTGCGTATCGACAACAGCTTCATCCACAATATCGACACCCATGAAGATAACCGCTTCTACCTTGAGTCTGTGGTGGCCATCGCTCACAGTCGTGGCGTGAAAGTCTTCGCCACAGGAGTGGAAACTGCCGCGGAATACTCGGTACTCTGTAAACTGGGTATCGACGGGGCCATGGGTTACCATCTGGGCAGGCCGTTTGCCGCTGACAATCAACAGACAGGGGATTAAAAGTCATATGCCAGGCAAAATCAGACAGTACTTCAAGGACAAGAAAGACGATGTTCAGGATTATGCCGGCGGCAGCGGCGTAATTGGCAAACTGATTCTGGCGTTGGTTGTGGTCTACCTGCTGGTGGCGCTGGTGCTCGGCATGATCTGGAGCAGCGAGCCGGACACCTTCTCGGTGCGCGAGCACACGAGGTCGGTGGCCAACACGATGGAAAGGGAGCCCATTACCGGCTTTGCCACCACGGTCACCATGATTCGTATCGCAGAAACCCTGTTAGACAAGCCTGGTGGCTATATCTCCAACGATATTTTCCCGCCGGGACTTTGGCTGGACAATATGCCCAACTGGGAATACGGCGTTCTGGTCCAGCTCCGTGACCTGTCTCGCGCCATGCGCAAAGACATCAGTCGCTCCCAGAGCCAGTCCGCGGAAGATCGGGATCTGACCATCGCCGAGCCCCAGTTCCATTTCGACAGCGAGAGCTGGGCAATTCCGTCTACCGAGGCAGAGTACCGTCGGGGCATCACCGCTCTCAAACGTTACCTTGACCGGCTGTCCAGCCCGGACCAGGCCGACGCCCAGTTTTTCGCCCGAGCGGACAACCTGAGCAACTGGCTGGCGGATCTGGAGACTCGCCTGGGGAGTCTGTCCCGTACGCTTGGTGAGAGCGTTGGCAAGGCCTCGGTATCAGACTCGGTGATTACCATGGACTCCGGTGATCCTCTTGCCGAGGAGGCGACCGGAGAAGATGTGAAAACGCCCTGGACCAAAATTGATGACGTTTTCTATGAGGCCCGCGGCAGCTCCTGGGCGCTTCTGCACATCTTCCGGGCAATTGAAGTGGATTTCCGGAAAGTGCTTCAGGACAAGAACGCCATGGCCAGCGTCCGGCAGGTGATCATCGAGCTGGAAGGGGCCCAGGGCGAAATGTGGAGCCCGGTCATTCTGAATGGCAGTGGCTTTGGCGTATTGGCCAACCACTCACTGACCATGGCCGCTTACCTTTCCCGGGCCAATTCGGCGATCAGTGATATGCGGGATCTGCTGTCCCGGGGCTGATGCCAGCCAGGGTTCATCCAGACACAAAAAACCGGGCGCGAAGCCCGGTTTTTTAATGCCATGAAAAATCCGGCTCAGCCTTTATAGGCGTTCACGGAATCCACGATGGCTTTCCTGGCGGCATCGGCGTTGTCCCAGCCTTGCACCTTCACCCACTTACCCGGCTCAAGGGTCTTGTAGTTCTCGAAGAAATGCTTGATCTGGTCGCGCAGCAGCTCGGGCAGATCGTCGATTTCCTTGACGTCGTGGTAGGTGGTGGTCAGCTTGTCATGGGGGACCGCAACCAGCTTGGCGTCGCCACCGGCTTCGTCTTCCATGTTCAGGACACCTACCGGGCGGCAGCGAATCACGGAGCCAGCCTGAATCGGGTAGGGGGTTACAACCAGCACGTCCAGAGGGTCACCGTCGTCCGCCAGGGTATGGGGGATGAAGCCATAGTTGGCCGGGTAGAACATGGGGGTCGCCATGAAACGGTCTACCAGCAGGGCGCCCATGTCTTTGTCCAGTTCGTACTTCACCGGGGAGCTGTTGGCCGGGATTTCGATAGCAACGTAGATGTCTTCAGGCGGGTTCTTGCCTGCGGGGATGTTGTCGAATTGCATGTGCGATCCTTCCTGGTACGTTAAAGGTACGTTTAACTGCGGTTAAAAAGTGGGCGCAATTATACGGGAGTATCCTGCAGTTCGAAACTAAACCTTGGTCGTTGAGTTGGGTGCAAGCGGCTATCTGGCAGGGCTTTCCGAAAAACGCCCGTGAATACGTCCATGTAGGGCTCGGTCGCGCCATCCCTGGCGCTCCACGTTTTCGGAAAGCCCTGCCAGATACCCGCCCCAGCCTCTGAGCAACATTCAAAAGCGAGCACCTCATTAAAAGGCGGATCCCGCGATGCTCGCCCGGGCCCCTCAGGGGCGCCCAATAAAAATAAGGAAATTAATTTCATGACATGCCGCGGGAGGCTTGCACAGTGCTCGAACGGGTCCTGTCGGTGGCCTTTCCAAAACTGTAGAGGGCCAAGGATGGCCCGAAACAAGCGCACATGGATGTGCTCGTAGCGTGTTTTGGAAAGGTCACCGACAGGACCCCGCTCCCAAATCTGGCAGGCTGGGTCAGGACAAGAGGGCGAACTCGGAACCCACAACTCAGAGCTTGATCTGCTTGGCAATGAGCTCCTTCATGATCTCGGTGGTGCCGCCGCCAATAGAGAGAATCTTGGTGTCCCGATAGAGGCGCTCGACCACGGTTTCCCGCATATACCCCATGCCACCGAACAGTTGCACCGCTTCCCGGGTGACTTTTTCGCAGACATCCACCGAGAAGTTCTTGGCCATGGCCACTTCCTTGATGGGGTTCTTGCCGGCCTGCATCAGGGCGGCGCAGCGGTAGGTGTACTCCCGGGCCACGTCGATCTGAGTGGCCATATCCACCAGCTTGTGGCGGGTCACCTGGAAGCTGGCAATGTTGCGGCCGAACGCCTTGCGTTGTTGGGTGTATTCCAGGGCGGCCTCGTAGGCGAGTTGAGCGGTCATGTAGGCCATGATGGCCAGGCTGAGACGCTCGAACAGGAAGTTACTCATGATGGCAATGAAACCCGCGTTTTCGGCGCCGATCAGGCGGTCGGCCGGGACACGGCAGTCCTCGAAAAACAGCTCGGCGGTATCGCTGGCCCACCAGCCCATTTTGCGCAGTTTCCTGCCAGTAGAGAATCCGGGCATGTCCCGGTCGATTAGCAACAGACTGATGCCGCCGTGGCCCTCCCCACCGGTGCGCACGGCGACGGTGTAGTGGTCGGCGCGCATGCCGCTGGTGATGAAGGTTTTGCTGCCGTTGACGATGTAATGGTCGCCGTCCCGGACTGCCCGGGTTTTCAGGTTGGCAACATCGGAACCACCGCCGGGCTCGGTCACCGCGAGGGCGGCGATCTTTTCGCCCCGCAGGACCGGCGGCACGATCTGTTCCCGAATTTCCTTCTTTGCCCATTTGGCGACCGGCGGCAGGCCGATATCCAGGGAGCCGAGGCCAGCCACCAGGCCGCCGGAGGTGGAGCGCATCAGCTCTTCGGAGACAGCCACTTTGAGGAAAATGTCGCCTTCCCCGATGCCGCCCAGTGCTTCGGGAAAACCAATGCCCAGCAAACCTGCATCCCCGGCCTTCTTGTAGAGATCCCGGGGAAATTCACCCGCTTCTTCCCAGTCGTCGATGTGCGGCAGCACGTGGGTTTCGATGAACTTTCGGGCGGTCGCGCGGACCTGCTGGTGGAATTCGTTGAAGTAATCGGACACGGTGACGCTCCCTCTGATCGGAATCAATGCAGAGCAGTGTCGCCCAAATATCGCTACCAAGCAAGCGCTTGGTTGTTGGCGCGCCAGGCAATAAAAAAGCTGGCCCGAAAGGCCAGCTTCGACAGTCGAGGTGCGCCAGAGAGGCGGTCAGGCGCCTTCGCTCGAGATGCTCTTCACGCCGTCTTTGGTTCCCAGCAGCAGAAGATCCGCGCGGCGGCGTGCGAACAGGCCGTTGGTGACCACGCCCACGATGTTGTTGAGCTGCTCTTCTATCCGGATCGGTTGGGAAATATCCATATTGTGGACGTCGATAATGATATTGCCGTTGTCGGTGACAACCCCTTCCCGGTAAACCGGGTCGCCCCCCAGTTTCACGATTTCCCGGCCAACATGGCTGCGGGCCATGGGGATGACTTCCACCGGCAGCGGGAAGCCGCCAAGAATGCCGACCATCTTGGAATCATCGGCAATGCAGATGAAGGTTTTGGCGACCGCTGCGACGATCTTTTCCCGGGTCAGTGCAGCACCGCCACCCTTGATCAGTTCCAGGCGTTCGTTGGTTTCATCGGCGCCATCCACGTAGAACTCAAGCTCACTGGTGCTGTTGAGGTCGTACACCGGAATGCCGTGGCTTTTCAGACGCTCGGCAGTGGCTTCGGAGCTGGCAACGGCGCCATCAAATTCGTTTTTCAGTTCCGCGAGCATGTCGATAAAGAAGTTGGCGGTGCTCCCGGTGCCAACACCGATCACGGTCTCCCTTTCCAGGCTGGGAGCGATGTGGTCAATGGCGGCTTTGGCGACGGCTTTTTTCAGTTCGTCCTGGGTCATCTGGGACTCCGGCTACAAATCAGTTGGCTTTGAACGGATTATAACGCCTAAGCGCCCTCTGCTTATAGACGGCTGCCGTGCAAACTTTCTACACTGTGGGCTTTTCTCAGCCAGCGATCACTCATACACCAACCAAAAGCCGGAACTGCTATGCCGCAACGCTACATCAAGAAGATTCTCGATGCGCGCGTCTATGACGTGGCCATCGAAACACCCCTGACTGAAGCCCGCAGTCTGTCCAAGCGCTTTGGCAACAATATTCTGCTCAAGCGTGAAGACCTTCAGCCGGTGTTTTCCTTCAAGATTCGTGGTGCCTATAACCGGATTGCGCAGCTTTCCGAGGAGCAGAAGGCCAAGGGTGTCATTTGTGCGTCGGCCGGAAATCATGCCCAGGGTGTGGCGCTGGCTGCCAAGAATCTCGGGATCAAGGCGGTAATTGTGATGCCGCAGACCACGCCGGAGATCAAGGTGCGTTCGGTACGGGATCACGGTGCCAAGGTGGTTCTCAAGGGCGATGCCTTCGACGAGGCGGCGGCCCACGCTCAGGAGTTGATCGCAAAGCACGGCTACACCTACATTCCGCCGTACGATGATCCCGATGTGATCGCCGGCCAGGGCACGGTGGCCATGGAAATCATGTGGCAGTTCAGCAAGCCGATCCACGCCATCTTCATCTGTGTTGGTGGCGGCGGGCTGATTGCCGGCATGGCCGCTTACATCAAGTATCTGCGCCCCGAGATCAAGGTGATTGGTGTCGAACCGGAGGACTCCAACTGCCTCCAGGCCGCCATGAAAGCGGGCAAACGCGTGGTGCTCGATGAAGTGGGCATCTTTGCTGATGGTGTGGCAGTCAAGCAGATTGGTAAGTACCCCTGGGAGATCTGCAAGGACCACGTGGACGAGGTGATCACCGTATCCACCGACGAAATCTGCGCGGCCATCAAGGATGTGTTCGAGGATACCCGCTCCATTGCCGAGCCGGCCGGTGCCCTGGGTGTGGCCGGCATCAAGAAATACATCGAGCGCGAGAAAGTCGAGGGCGAGAACCTGATTGCCACCCTGAGCGGTGCCAACATGAACTTCGACCGTCTGCGCTACATCTCCGAACGCACGGAAGTGGGCGAGAAACGCGAGGCCATCCTGGCGGTGACCATTCCGGAGAAACCGGGCGCGTTCAAGACCTTCATCAACGCCCTGCACAAGCGCAGCATCACCGAGTTCAATTACCGCTACGCCGATGCTACCAATGCCACGATTTTCGTTGGCATCCAGATTGCCGCGGGTGGTCACGGCCGCGAGGATCTGGTTCAGGATCTTCGGGAGAGCGGATACTCGGTGGTCGATTTAACCGACAGCGATCTGGCCAAGCAGCACATCCGTCACATGGTGGGCGGCCACGCGCCGACCATCACCAACGAAAAGGTGTTCCAGTTCGAGTTCCCGGAGCGTCCGGGGGCGTTGCTGAAGTTCCTGATGTCTCTTGGTACCCGCTGGAATATCTCCATGTTCCACTACCGCAACCACGGTGCAGCCTACAGCCGTGTTCTGCTGGGCGCCCAGGTGGACGACGATGAAGTGCAGGATTTCGAGAAAATGCTGGATAAGGTTGGCTTCCGCTATGACAACATGACGGACAACGAGGCCTATCAGCTGTTTCTTGGGCAGGGCAACGCGCGTTCAAGTTAACTCTGGGTAGGGCAGGGTCTGGCAGGGCTTTCCAAAACTGTGCGGAGCCATGGATGGCGGAGCCAAGCGTACAGGGATGTATCCACAGCGTGTTTTGGAAAGCCCTGCCAGACCCTGGCCGGTCCCCGAATGCAAAGCTTACTGAATTTTAATCTGTGAAAAATTGTAAAAGTACAGATAGGTGTTAGTCTTTCTTCTGATTCTTGAAGTCAAGAATAGCTATCTGATTTCCCGACACTTTTAAAACCGCATTTTGAGGAACTGAAGCCATGGGCGGCAAGCCTGACATCATCAAAGCCATTGTGCTGATTTTTGCCATCGGCCTTGTGATTACTGGTTTCACATCCATCCACGCCTCCGAAGATAAAGACGCACGAGCGGCCAATCTGGTTGGCTCCGTTCAAGTCATGAATCAGCCGCTGAACCGGTAACGTCGCTTATCGGTCACTACGCTGTGAAGGGGCACGTCCCAGGGCTCTATTGGCAGCTTCTTAACTTTCTGGAAATCGTGGGCCAGGCCAATCAGCTTCGGCGCCAGCCTTGGCCGTATCCGGCTGAAGGCAAATGTTCTGTCGTAAAAGCCTCCTCCCATCCCCAGTCTTCCGCCCTGTTCGTCAAACCCCACTAACGGAAACAGTACTGCATCCAGTGCCCAGGCCGGGCGCCGCAGGCCTTTGCTGAACCCTGGCTCGGGAATGCCAAACCGGTTGGCGGTGAGTTCCACGCCATCGTAGTAGGGGCTGAACACCAGCCTGCCTTCATGAATCGGATGGAGTACCGGCAGGTAGAAGCGGATGCCCTTGCGCCGGGCGATGTCCAGGTATACGTGGGGATCAATTTCGCCGTCGTTGGGCAGATAGATGGCAATGTGCCGGGCCCGGTGCAGGTCTGGATTCTTCAGCAGATTGAGGGCCAGGTGCTCGGCGGCCTGTTGCTGTTTTTCAGCGCTCAGGTCGCGACGATTCTGCCGCAGGCGTTTGCGAAGTTCACTGCGCGACAGGGTATCAGGGTGGGACTGGAACGGTTGAGGCTCGATAAACTGGCTCAAAATAAAGCTTCCCGGGCTGCCGTTATCGGATGTGGCCCTTGAACCCAAAGTTCAAGGTCGGTGGCCGCTGTGACATATTAGGCTTTCCCCTGTCGGGGACGTGCTCACAATGCCCTGAAGTAGCCACCTGGGTAGTGCGCATCGGCTCGAGGACGTATCCGACTATCCCGAACAGCCCAGGAAGTTGTTCTCATTATACGGGCAGTGTCGGGGCCGATTGCAACACCTGTCTGAGATTCTCCGGGGATTTAACGACCGGAGCCATCACCCAGCGCTCCGTCCAGTTTGTTGTCCATGGCTCGCAGCAAGGTGCTGGTGGCATCGGACATGGTGTCGCGCTCGAGCAGTTCGTGGGTTATGTTGAGAGCGGCCATTACAGCAATGCGCTCGGTACCAAAAACCTTGCCGCCGGCGCGGATTTCCCGCATTTTGTTGTCCAGATGCCGGGCGGCACGCAGCAGTGCCTCCTGTTCTTCCTCGGGGCAGGCGACCAGGTATTCCTTGTCGAGGATTTTCACCTCAACCGTGGTGGATTGCTGTGCCATCAGTGATGCTCCAGGGCCCTAAGGCGGCTGATCATGGCTTCGATCTTGTGCTTCGCGTGATCGTTCTTCTGCACCAGCTGGGCCCGTTCCCGGTTCCAGTCGTCCTGCAGTTCCCGCAATGTGGCGTTGTCCCGCTCAAGTTTCTGACAGCGTTCAATCAGCCTGTCCAGCTTGTCCGCTAATGCCTGTACTTCGGACTGTTCCATGACGTGCCCAGCAGTGGTTTTATGATATTAAGCTCAACTATAAGTGTGGACGCTAAGTCGGTCAATTTACAGGCTTGTCATTGCGTTCCCTGCGTGATGCCCATCACTGATCTGCTGCCTCGCCAAAGCCCAGCCGGCGGCTCTGGCGCCATGTGTTGAAGGCGGGTATCAGCGCCACGGTGAAGGCGGCAACCGGAACCAGGGCCATTAACGTCCATTCCTCGGGCGTTAATGGGCGAAGCTCAATCTGCAGGCCATAGTTGGCCAGTAACCATGGGCTCGCCAGTGCAAGGCCCGCCATGCCAAGGGCCAAAGCCATCACGCAGGCGGCAAGGGCAAGAGCCACGCACTCGAGGATGTAAAGTGAGGCAATCAGCGCCGGAGAGGCACCGGTTGCCCGCAGCACCGCAATTTCATGGGCCCGCTGGCTCTGGAGGGTCAGAAGTACGGCAATCAGTCCGATCAGGCTGGTTACCACGACAAAACCGGTTATGCCCAGTAGTGCTCGCTCAAACTGGCCCATCAGCCGCCAGAGTTCACTGAGGGCGACTCCCGGAAGTATGGCCGAGAGCGGCTCGCCGGCAAACTGGTTGATTTCCCGCTGTATGCGGAAGGTCAGGATTTGCCGGTCGATACCAACGAACACGGCGGTAATGGCATCGGGTGTGAAATCTCGGCCCTTTGCCTGCTCCGGTGTGATTGTCCGTCCGGGGATGGCGACCCCGGATTCCCAGCCTACGTGCATGGCCTCCATGCCATCCAGGCTGATATACATGGCCTGGTCCACCGGCGTGCCAGTGGGCGCCAGTATGCCGGTGACGGTAAACGGCGTGTCTTCGTGGTTGGAGAAACTGGTGCGTCCACCGCCATGGGATAGCACGATCTGCTCGCCCACCTGATGCGCCAGCGAGCGGGCAACGCCGGCACCCAACACTACATCAAAGACGCCTTCAAACCACTGGCCTTCATCCAGTTCGAGGGGCAGGTCGCGGCCGTAGCGGAAGTGCTTGAAAAAGTTCTCATCTGTGGCGACCACACGATTACCCCGGTAGCTGTCTCCCAGGGAAATCGGAATCAGCCAGGCCAGGCGGTTATCCTGTTTCAGGCCCTGATAGGTCGACCAGCGAATGTTGTTGGTGGCATCGCCAATATGAAACACGGTGTACAACAGCAGGTTCAACTGGCCACTTCGGGCGCCGATGATCAGGTCTGTACCGCTGATGGTGCTGGTGAAGGACTGTTTGACCTCCGTGCGGAGGTATTGGATGCCCAGCAACAGGGAAACGCTCAGGGTCAGGGTCAGGCACACCAGGGCCAGTACTTTTTTCCGGTGCCAGAGGCTGGCCAGGGCGAGTGTCAGGGCCAGGCGTGCTTTCATGTCCGGTCACCCTGCAGTTCCAGCTGATTATCGAAATGGCGGGCCAGGGACTGGTCGTGACTGACGAACAGAACCGAGGTGTTGTGCCGGTGCGCAAGAGTTAGAAGCAGTTCCAGGAACCGGTCCCGGTTGTCGGCATCCAGTGCGGAAGTCGGCTCGTCCGCGAGAATCAGGCCGGGCGCGCCAATCAGCGCCCGGGCGGCTGCGATACGTTGCTGCTGGCCAATACTCAGCCTGGTGACTTTCCTCTGCCAGTGGTCCGCGGGGATGGACAGGGCGGCAAGCAATCTCTCAGCCTCGTCTTCGACGGTCGGTTCGGTGCGCTCTCTGCGCAGTTCAGAAAGTCCGCAGGGCAGGGTGACGTTGGCTCGTGTGCTCAGGTAGGGCACCAGATTGAACTGCTGGAAGATCACGCCCATGTGGTCGGCCCGGAACTGGTCGCGGGCGCCGGCACCGAGCCGGTGGATATCGGTTCCGAGTACGCGGACAGTGCCAGAGGCCGGCCGAAGCATGCCTGCCAACAGGCTGAGCAGCGTGCTTTTGCCACTGCCGCTCGGGCCGTGGAGGAAAAGGTGTTCGCCGCGTTTCAGTATGATGTCCGGAAAGCTGAGGCGGGGCTGGACAGGATCCCAGGAAAAGCCGAGCCCGCTGACTTCCATCGCAGTTTCTGTGCTTCGGGAACTGTTGCTGGCTGAGTCTGTCTTGCTGGTCATGTTGGTTGCCGTCGGCCCGGTGTATGATGGCGGTTTCCGGATAGTAATCTCAGGAGTCTTTGGTCCAATGATGTCTGCCCCGGCACGTTCGCGCTTTGCGCTGCCTTTTTTCATCGCGCTTACCCTGGTGTGTGTACTTCCATCAACAGGCCGGACTGAAACCCGGGAGATCGACTGGCTTGAACTGATGCCCGCCGAGGATCTGGCGCTGCTGGAGAATATGCCAGAGATTGAGCACGAGGGCGATGGCCCGCCGCTGCTGCCGGATGAGATCATGACCGGTCGGGTTGTGCCGGAAATGGGCAATGTTGAAGGCCGCATTCCCGGCTTCGTGGTGCCCCTCAAGACAACCGAGGACATGCGCATCCTGGAGTTCTTCCTGGTGCCCTACTACGGCGCCTGTATTCATGTGCCGCCACCGCCCCCCAATCAGATCATTCACGTCAAGTACAAGGAAGGTTTCACGCTCGAAGCCCTGTACGATCCGGTGTGGGTCGAAGGCAAGCTGGTCATTGACCGCACCGAAAACGACATCGGAACGTCTTCCTATTCTATGGTCGCAACCGGGGTTGAGCCGTACGAAGAATAGACGCTGTCATCGGCTGCGGAGTTCAAACCTGCTTTCTCCGTGGCCCAGACGGGCTGATCCCTGACCTTGTGGCCTTACCCACTGAACGCCGAGATGCTCTATTCCGGAAAACCGGGTTGTAATGGGTGTTGCAAGCGCCTGGGATGAGCCCAGGCCCGGACAGCTCAGGGTCTGGGTGACTTCGAAATCCGAGTGGGATGATTCGTCCGGATGATCATGCCCATGGCTGTGTCCGTGATCATCGCCACCTGCCTGATGATGCACTACCGCATTCATGACGGCGCAGCCCCCCTCACTGGTGTCCGCAAGGGGAGTCTGTCCAAGCCAGTTGGTTACTTCGTTAACCAGTGCTTTCTGGTCGTCCGAACGGGCACGATGCTCGAACCCCACCAGGTTGTAGGCCGGCGATGTGAACAGGAGATCAATCTGCTCTCCCTTGATGGCCAGTTGTAGTTCGGCATGACCGTGCTGGTGCGCACCTGGATTGTCGCTGGCAAGCACAGGGCCAGCGCTTGCAATCGCGGCGCCAGCCAGGAAGAAGCAGGTTTTGGCTCGTAAGGACATGGCTTTATCTCTCGGCAGAAATGATACATTATAACATATTGTTCGCTTGCCGGATAAAAATCAACAGGCAGTGCCTTGGCACCGCCTGAATGCTAGGATAGACCCCTAATCCATTAACACAGGATCCGCCTGTTTCATGTCAGAAACCGACACTTCCGGTGCTGCCCGCGCCGCAGAATTCGAGCGCTGGGCCAACGTTTTTACAGCTCACAAGGCATTCAGCCACCCATCCGAATTGCACGGCGCGCTCTGTGGTCGCCTGGCGGCCGGATCGCGTATCGAAGAGCCGGAGTGGCTGGCCATGGTGTGCGAACACATGGGGCTGGCCGAGAACGCGGCCGAAGAGTCCGATGATCTCGCTCCGTTCATGAACAAAGCCTATGAACAGACCCTCGAGCTCTTGAAATCAGCAGACATGAGTTTCCATCCTTTACTGCCGGATGACGACTATGCCATTGAGCAGCGGCTGGAAGCCCTGGTTTCCTGGGTGCGGGGATTTCTCGAGGGTATGGCACTTTCGGCCGGCGAGTCACTCGGCCAGGCGCCGGACGAGATCCGGGAGCTGATCGAGGATATGGTGGCCATCAGCCAGCTATCCGAAGAGGAAGAAGCGGACGACGAAAGCGAGCAGCAGTTGCTGGAGATTACCGAATACATCCGGCTGGGGGCGTTCGCCGTGTTCACTGAATTCAACGCCCCTGAACCACCGAAGTCTGATTCGCCGACCCTGCACTGAGCCGGGTCCTGATTGCAGGAGAGACTATGAACTCCATGATTCCCGTAAAGGAGTTTGCCGAGCGCCGTCGCAAGCTGATGGAGCGTATGGCGCCAGACAGCATTGCGATTATTCCGGCCGCCCCGGAGCGCGTTCGTAATCGGGACGTGCTGCATCCGTTCCGCCAGGACAGCGATTTTCATTACCTGTCCGGTTTTGGTGAGCCGGAGGCCGTCCTGGCGCTGATTCCGGGCCGTGAACACGGGGAATCGGTACTGTTCT
Organism: Marinobacter manganoxydans MnI7-9; assembly: GCF_000235625.1. GTDB lineage: Bacteria > Pseudomonadota > Gammaproteobacteria > Pseudomonadales > Oleiphilaceae > Marinobacter > Marinobacter manganoxydans. The sequence goes on from NZ_AGTR01000016.1 coordinate 48,780, forward strand.
GCAAAGAGCGCAATCCGCAGAAGGAGCTCTGGGACGGTTTCCTGGTTGGCCCGGAAGGCGCCATCGAACGCTACGGCCTGGACGATGCGTTTCCGATTGCAGACATCGACGATATCCTGCCGGGCATGATCGAGGGTCGCAGCCGGGTGTATTATCCCCTCGGCAAGGATGATCATTTTGACGCCCGTGTCATGGACTGGGTGAAGATGATTCGCAGCAAGGTTCGCAATGGCGCCCACCCGCCGGGCGAGTTCGTAGCCCTCGAGCACCTGCTTCATGACCTGCGGCTATACAAGAGCGCCAATGAGATCAAGATCATGGCCAAGGCCGGCCAGATCAGTGCCGAGGCCCATTGCCGGGCCATGAAACGGGCCCGCAAGGGCGGCTTCGAATACAACCTCGAGGCCGAGCTTATCCACACCTTCATGGAGCATGGCGCACGGTCTACGGCCTATCCCTCCATCGTGGGCGGGGGCGCCAATGGCTGCATCCTGCATTACATCGAGAACAGTGCACCGTTGAAAGACGGCGATCTGGTACTGATCGATGCCGGCTGTGAATACCAGTGCTACGCCTCTGACATTACCCGCACCTTCCCGGTGAGTGGAAAGTTCAGCAATGAGCAGCGGGCCCTGTATGAGGTGGTGCTGGCAGCCCAGTACCAGGCCATTGAGGCCGTGTCGCCGGAAAATCACTGGAACCGGCCCCATGAGGCGGCGCTGGAAGTGCTGACCCAGGGGTTGATTGATCTGGGGCTATTGTCCGGAACCCTCGAAGACGCCATTGCCAACGAAGCCTACAAACCCTTCTTCATGCACCGAACCGGCCACTGGCTGGGGCTGGATGTGCACGATGTGGGCGATTACAAGGTCGGTGATGCCTGGCGCCAGCTGGAACCCGGAATGGCCCTGACGGTTGAACCGGGGCTGTACATTGCGCCGGATAATACCGACGTGGATGAGAAGTGGCGTGGCATCGGCATTCGCATCGAAGACGACGTGGTGGTGACTAAAGACGGCTGCCGTGTGCTGACCGAAGCGGTCCCGAAAACCATTGCCGAAATCGAAGCCCTGATGGCGGATTGACACCCTGTGACCAAGACAGATACTGATCTGATCATTGCCGGTGGTGGCCTTGCCGGAGCAACCCTGGCCCTGGCGTTGGCACGGATGGTGCCGTCGCTCCGTGTGACGGTGGTCGAGGCCTTCCCGCTCTCGCCCGACGCCCTGCCGGAGAGTTACCAGCCGAGTTACGATGCCCGTTCAACCGCACTGGCGTGGGGCTCCCGGTTAATCTTTGAGGAGCTGGGGCTGTGGCAAAGGCTGGCCGAACATGCCACACCCATCGAACATATCCATGTTTCAGATCGGGGGCATTTCGGCGCCACACGGTTGCATGCTGCCGAGCATGGCCAGGCGGCGCTCGGGTACGTGGCTGACAATCGCTGGATGGGGCTGTGTCTGATGCGTGAGCTTCTGGATACCAACGTCCAGTGGCGGGCGCCGGCAGAAGTAACGGACATGACGCCCATTCCCGGCGGCGTCCGTGTTCAGCTCTCAGAAGAAGGTGAAGAGACCGCGGAACTGAAGGCCCGTTGCCTCGTCGTTGCAGATGGCGGTCGTTCCGGTCTGCGGGAAAGGCTCGGGTTCCGGCCGGATCGTCACAGCTACGGCCAGAACGCACTGATCGCAAATGTCTCTACCAGTGACAGCCACGGATTCACTGCCTTTGAACGATTTACCGATGCCGGTCCCATGGCTCTCTTGCCCCATGGATCACCGACCAGAGCCGGACATCAATCGGCACTGGTCTGGACGCTATCCGATGAGGTTCTGCAGCAGGTTCTGGCGCTGCCCGACGACGAGAAATGCCGTTGGCTTCAGGACCGGTTTGGCTGGCGTCTGGGCCGGTTTACCCGCATCGGCGCCTGTCACCATTACCCGCTGACCCTGACGACGGTGGACGAGCCGGTACGCCCTGGGGTTGCCCTGGTGGGCAATGCGGCCCATGCCCTGCATCCGGTCGCCGGGCAGGGCTTCAATCTCGCGCTGAGAGGGCTCATGACGCTGGTCGAACAGTTCCGCCTGGCTGAAGAGCATGGCAGGTCGATTGGCGATCTCGAGGTCCTGAAGCGCTACCAGGCTCTGCATCGGGAAGACTGGCAACAGACGGTGCGCTTCTCCGATTCGCTTGTTCGTTTGTTCGGGCATTCCATGCTGCCGGTTGCGGCGGCCCGCGATGCCGGCCTGGTGGGTCTTGATCTGTTGCCTGGGGCAAAACGCTGGTTTGCCCGCAAGGCCATGGGCCTGGGCGGCCGCAGGGCCGTGATTGAACGGCCCGGAAACCTGAACCGGGAGGCGCCGGCTAATGAGTGAGGCGCAAACGTTCGATATTCTTGTGGCTGGCGGTGGCATGATCGGTTCCGCCCTGGCTCTCGGGCTGTCACGACAGGGTTGGCATGTGGGGCTGGTGGAAGATTCCGGCCATGAGTCTCTGGTTGAGGCGCCGGACTCCGCCACCACCGTTGCAGATTTCGAGCCGCGGGTCAGTGCCATTTCGGCCGCCAGCCAGCAGTTGCTGGAGCAGCTCGGAGTCTGGTCCGAGGTTACCGCGGGTCGACACTGTCCTTATCAGACCATGACCGTCTGGGATGGTGACGGCACGGGGCGCATACAGTTCGAGGCAGCCGAGCTTCAGGCGCGCGCCCTTGGCACTATTGTCGAAAACCGCAGCATCGTGCGTGCCCTGTTCAGGGCGCTGGAACAAAGCCCGGTTGAAATGATTGAGGGTGCGAGGATTACTGGCTGCAAACGGTTGTCTCAGGACTTCACGGTTGAGCTGGAGGATGGCCGATCCTTGTCTGCCGGATTGGTGGTGGGATGTGACGGAGCCAATTCCCGCCTGCGTCAGTGGGTGGGGCTGCCAACCCGCGAGTGGGACTACGACCAACAAGCCATCGTGAGCTCGGTGCGAACCACCCAGAGCCACCGCTTTACTGCCTGGCAACGGTTTTCAACGACCGGACCACTGGCGTTCCTGCCTTTGTTACCCGAGTCCGGCAGTGAGCATTTCTGTTCCATTGTCTGGTCCCAGGATACCGATGAAGCCAGGCGCCTGATGTCTTTGGGCGACCAGGAATTTGCTGCGGAGCTGGAACGTGCCATTGAGCGCGAGCTGGGGTCGGTTGAAGCGGTTTCCGACCGGTTTGCTTTCCCGCTTCGCCAGCGCCATGCCAAGGACTATGTTGCCCCTGGCTTCGCCCTGGTGGGAGATGCGGCGCACACGATTCACCCGCTAGCCGGGCAGGGTGCCAATCTCGGCTACGGCGATGTCCGTGCCCTGCTGGACGAGCTGTCGCGGGCGCGCAAGGCCGGTCTTTCACCGGCCAATGACCTGGTTCTGCAACGCTACCAGCGCCGCCGCAAAGGCGAAAATCTGACCATGATGGCCGCCATGGAGGGTTTCAAGCAGTTGTTTGGCCGTGATGAGCTGCCGGTTCGCTGGCTGCGCAATACCGGCCTGCGTTGGTTCAATCAGTTAGGGCCGATCAAGAACCGAATTGCTGCGGAGGCCATGGGTCTGAATTCTTGAGCTCCGCTATCAGAGACAGGCGTCGAATAGCCGGCTGACCAGAACCGGAACCGCGGTTTCCATTCGCAGGATGCGGGGGCCCAGATGGACGCTCTGGCATCCGGCTTCCTCCAGTTTTTCAACTTCGTAGGGGATAAACCCCCCTTCCGGGCCGATGCACAGAAGTGATGGGCGGTTCAGGTGCACCGGGCAGGGCGTGCTGGTTCCCGGATGAGCGACAAGCGCTTGCTTTCCCTCGATAAGAGCTGGCAACTCGTCCTCAACAAAGGGTTTGAACAGCTTGCGGATCTGCACCCGGGGCATCAGGGTGTCTTTTGCCTGCTCCAGTCCCAGGGTGAGGTTCTCCCGGAGCTGCTCCTCTGACAGCCACGGCGTCTGCCAGAAGCTTTTCTCTACCTTGTAGCTGTTGATCAACCAGAGGTCTTTCACGCCGAGGGCGGCGCAGGTTTGCAGGATACGGCGGAACATCTTCGGCCGGGGCATGGCCAGCACCAGGGTGAGCGGCAGTGGTGGAGGGGGAGACTGGTCCAGCGTCACCCGCAGCTCCGCCTCGGTATCGGTAAGCCGGATCACTTCGCCGGTTCCCAACTGGCCATCCGCGCGGCCGACGGGCACGGTGTCGCCAGCAACCACTTTGATCACGGACTGCAGGTGGGCCAGACGTCGGCCACGCAGGACCGCCCGGTCAGGCGCTACGAAATCCTCGTCAAACAGTAACGCCAGGTTCATTCGCCGGCAGGCTCATCGCTGTCCGGGTCTGCGACTTCCCGTTTCGCCAGTCGCCCGAACAGGATGCCGATCTCGAACAGGATCCACATGGGTACTGCAAGCAGGGTCTGGGAGATGATGTCGGGCGGCGTTAGCAGCATGCCGATGATAAAGCAGCCAACCACCACGTAGGGGCGCTTGGCCGCCAGATCCGCCGGCGTGGTGGCGCCGGTGAGGATCAACAGCACGGTGGCGATGGGAATCTCAAATGCGACACCGAAGGCAAAGAACATCTTGAGCACGAAATTGAGGTAGCTGGTGATGTCCGGTAATTCGACGATGCCTTCCGGTCCTATCGCGGTAAAGAAGCCGAACACCAGCGGGAAAACCACGTAATAGGCGAATGCCGCCCCCGCGTAGAACAGGATTACCGAGGTAAACAGCAGCGGAAAGGCCAGTCGTTTTTCATGGGCGTACAGGCCCGGGGCGATGAAACTCCAGAGTTGGTAGAGAATGATCGGGATGGCGGCAAACACGGCCAGAACCAGGGCCAGCTTCAGTGGTGCGAAGAAGGGCGAGGTAACATCCGTTGCGATCATGGTCTGACCAACGGGCAACAGGGAACGGATAGGTTCAGACAGCCACAGGTACAGCTCGTTGGCAAACGGGTAAATGGCCGCGAAGCAGACCAGCACCGCGAGAACCATCTTCAGTAGGCGATTACGCAGCTCGAGCAGGTGCTCGATCAGTGGCATTTCCTGCTGTTCCGGAGGCAGCTGGTTGCCGTCGGGTTTTGCATTCATGAACGGTTATCCGGCGGACTTTGCGGGGTTTCGTTTTTGGGTTGTTCGTTCCCGGCAGCGCCTGTATCTGGCGTCTGCGGGGCGTCACTGGTATCAGCCTGATCCTGTGCCGGAGCCTCGGAGGCCTTTGTCTGGCCCGACACACGCCGTGTTGCCGGTGCTGACCTTGGCTTTTGGGTCTCGTTCTCGGGCAGGATCATGTGCTCGTATTTTTTAGCCTCGTCCAGGGCGCCGCGCACGGTTTTCTGAACGTCGTCCAGGCCAACATCCCCCGCCTTGCGAAGCTCCTCACGGAGCTCATCGGCTTTCAGCTGCCGGTCCAGTTCCGAGGTGAACTGGCTGACCATGCGCCGGGCACCACCCACCCAGCGGCCCGCAGCACGGGCAGCCGTGGGCAGACGCTCGGGGCCGAGTACCAACAGCGCGATGACGCCGCAGATCAGCAGCTCAAGAAAGCCGATATCGAACATTCAGCCTGGTCTCAGCTGTGGGACTTGTCCCGGGGCTTGTCTTCGGCCGCAGCCTGTTGTTGCGGCTGCTCCTCTTCCTTGCCTTCCAGGGAGTCCTGGTTCTCGGCCTTGGAGTCCTCATCGCTCATGGACTTCTTGAAGCCGCGAATGGCGCCACCGAGGTCGCTGCCGATGTTGCGGAGTTTCTTGGTTCCGAACAACAGAATGACAATGCCGAGTACGATAAGTAATTGCCAGATGCTGATACCCATTACGGGGTCCTCGTTTTAATGTTTCTGTTCAATGACATTGTACGTTATCAGAACGGTTACGCGGAAACCCCTTTGGAGGTACTACCGCTCACTTGTCCCGCGACGCTTTTTCTTCCAGGCCTGACAGGTCGAACCGGCTGGCCAGCTCGTCCAGGATGTCTTTCGGGCCAAGGCCCAGTCTCGACAGCATCACCATGCTGTGAAACCACAGGTCGGCGGTTTCATAAACCACGTCCCGGGTTTCACCCGAGTGTTCTGCGTCCTTGGCGGCCAGCAGGGTTTCCGTGCACTCTTCCCCGACTTTTTCCAGAATCTTGTTCAGACCCTTGGCGTGGAGACTGGCTACGTAAGAGGTTTCCGGGTCTGCTTCCTTCCGGGCTTCCAGAACCTGTGCCAGGTTTTCCAGTACATTGCTCACTGTCCGTGCTCCTCAGTTGCTGCCGTAGCTCAGTTGCTGCCGTAGATAGTGCCGGGATCCTTGATCACCGGGTCAACACTGACCCACTGACCGTCTTTCAGGGTCCGGTAGAAGCAGCTGCGTCTGCCAGTATGGCAGGCTATGCCGCCTTTTTGTTCTACTTTCAGCAGGATGACGTCCTCGTCGCAGTCCAGTCGAATGTCCCGGATGACCTGTTGGTGCCCCGAGGTTTCCCCTTTGCGCCAGAGCTTGCCCCGGGAGCGCGACCAGTATACGGCGTGGCCTTCTTCGGCGGTCAGCCTGAGCGACTCGCGGTTCATCCAGGCCATCATCAGGATGTCGCCGGTGTCGGCGTCCTGGGCGATGGCCGGAACCAGGCCGTCCTCTGTCCAGCGAATGGCATCCAGCCAGTCAGGGGTCTCGACGTTATCCGAGCTATTTTGCATTTTTGTGAATCCTGAAATCTTTATCGGTTATCGGCTGCCCCGGAGCATGAGCCCGCCGGCGACGGCAAACAGGGCCCAGCTCCAGGCAGGCACGCTTTCAATCCACTGCCGGCTCTCGGGCTGAGTGCCCAGAAAGCCGCCGGCAATGAGCAGTACCGCCAATGTCGCCCGCCGCCAACGCCGCTCGGTACGGATCTGCTGCTCCCGGAGCAACGCCAGTGTTGCCCGGTTCTGGGGCTCGGTGGGCCCCGCCTGCCGCAGTTGCAAGAGCGCATCGTGCACCAGCTGGGGCATTTCCGGCGACTGTTCCAGCCAGGAGGGAAGGTGCGACTGCAGCGACTTGATCAGCCCCGAAGGGCCAATGCGTTTGCGCATCCAGGTCTCGAGGTAGGGTTGCGCGGTGCTCCACAAATCCAGATCCGGATACAGCTGTCGGCCCAGACCTTCAACGTTCAGGAGGGTTTTCTGCAGCAGAACGAGCTGGGGCTGCACTTCCATATTGAACCGCCGTGCCGTCTGGAACAGGCGCAACAGGAAGTGGCCGAACGAGATATCCTTCAACGGCTTCTCGAAGATGGGCTCGCAAACAGTACGTATGGCCGCCTCAAACTGGTTCACTGGCGTGTCGGGCGGTACCCAGCCGGACTGAATATGCAGCTGCGCAACCTGCCGATAATCCCGGCGGAAAAAGGCCAGAAGGTTTCGGGCAAGATAGCTCTGGTCATCCGGTGCCAGGGTGCCAACGATGCCGAAATCGATGGCGATATATCGGGGATCCGCCGGGTTCGAGGTGTCCACAAAGATGTTGCCCGGATGCATGTCGGCATGGAAGAAGCTGTCCCGGAACACCTGGGTAAAGAAAATTTCCACGCCTTTTTCAGCCAGTACCTTCATGTCGACGCCGGCGGCCTTCAGAGCCGCAGTATCGGCAATGGGGATGCCGTGAATCCGCTCCATCACCAGCACGGATTTGCGGGTGTAGTCCCAGTCGATAAAGGGAATGTAGATCAGCGAGGAGTTTTCGAAATTCCGGCGCAGCTGGCTGGCGTTGGCGGCCTCGCGCTGGAGATCCAGCTCATCGTGAATGGTGGAATCGTAGTCGGCTACCACTTCCACCGGGTGCAGGCGCTTGCCTTCGGACCAGTATTTTTCCAGCAGGCCAGCCATCAGGTACATCAGGGCCAGATCCTGACGGATTACCTTCTCTATGCCCGGTCGCAGAACTTTCACGACTACCTTCTGGCCGTTGCGCAGGGTGGCTGCATGCACCTGGGCAACCGATGCCGAGGCAAGCGGGTCCGGACTGAATTCGGCAAACAGGTCCGAAACCGGGGCACCGAGGGAGGTTTCGATAATGCTCCGGGCTTCATTGCTCGGGAACGGCGGTACCCGGTCCTGGAGATTCTTCAGGGATTCCGCCATGTCGTCCGGCAGAAGATCCCTTCGGGTAGAGAGGATCTGGCCGAACTTTACGAACACGGGGCCCAGTTCCTCCAGCGCCAGCCGAAGGCGGTCGCCACGATCGAGCTTCGGTTGCGGGAACAGGTGCCAGGGCGCCAGCAGGAAAAACACCTTCAGGGGCGCGGGCAGCTCTGCGATAGGCAGGAACGTGTCCAGCCGGTAACGGCAGAATACCCAGGCAATTCGGAACAGGCGTTGCAGGCGGGTCACAGGTTCTCCGATTCGTCAGTCTTGCCGCGGTTTTCAATCAGATTAAGCCGCGCTTCCAGTCTTTCCGTGCGCAGGTTCAGTTCGTCGATATCCTCGAACGTAGCTTCCAGCTCCCGCCGACCGGGCAGGGCGCGACTTTCCTCGTGCACATACTCCTCGATGTTGGCATTCAGGGACTGAAAGGCCTGTCGACTCCATCGGATAGCGCCGCGAACCCGTTGGCCGAGGAAGTGTGCGGGCACATCGCCGATGTGCCGGGCCATGGCGGCTTCCCAATCCGGTTCAAGCTGGTTCAGGGCTCGTTGCAGCTGGTGGGCCAGGGCCGTGTCGCCGGTAACTTCGAGGCGGCCATCGGCAAAGACCCGGTCATCACCGGTGGCCAGTGCCGCAAAGGCGATGGGTTTGCCGGTAACCTCAAGAGCAGGCTGGTCGACCGGCTGGCTGCCAACCCGAACGCGGTTTCCGGCGCGGTCCAGGGTGTAGGTCAGGGGGAAAGGATCGGTAATGTTGAACTGCACCGGGCCCGCCAGTGCTTCCATCAGGGCATGATGCCCCGCCGGATCCAGTTCCAGCGCCCGGTTCAGGGCGCTTTCCAGGATCGCGGAGACAGCGGAAAGCAGGGTGGGGCCGGGAAACATCAGGGCTTGATTCCCACATGCAGGGCGACAATGCCGCCGGTCATGTTGTAGTACTTGCAGTTCACCAGGCCGGCGTTTTCCATCATGCCCTTGAGGGTGTCCTGGTCCGGATGCATGCGGATGGATTCGGCCAGGTACTTGTAGCTTTCGCTGTCGCCGGCGATAAGCTGGCCCATCAATGGCAGAGCGGAAAACGAGTAGGTGTCGTAGGCCTTGCTCAGCAAAGGATTGGTCGGCTTGGAGAATTCCAGGATCATCAGTTTGCCACCGGGCTTGAGAACCCGGGCCATGTCGCGCAGAGCCTGATCTTTATCGGTGACATTGCGCAGGCCGAAGGCGATGGAAACCGCATTGAAGTTGTTGTCCGGGAACGGCAAGTGCTCGGCGTCCGCCTGCACGTATTCGATGTTGCCGGCGTAGCCGCGATCCGTCAGCCGGCTGCGGCCCACCTGCAGCATGGAGGCATTGATGTCGGCCAGCACCACCTTGCCGGACGGACCCACCAGATCCGAAAACTTCATGGTGAGGTCGCCAGTGCCGCCGGCAATATCCAGTACCTGGTGGCCGGGACGCACGCCGGAAAGCTCGATGGTGAAGCGCTTCCAGAGCCGGTGGATCCCCATGGACATCAGGTCGTTCATGAGGTCGTATTTGCCCGCCACGCTGTGGAATACCTCGGCCACTTGGCTCGCCTTCTGGCTTTTTGGCACATTGCGAAAGCCAAAGTGGGTGACGTCATCCTGGCCGGAATTGTTTGCGGCCTGGTTGGCTGGCGTTTGCTGCTCGCTCATGGGAGATGTCCTGTCAGAATCTGAACCCCGTATTCTAACCGCTGACGGGGTTGCTACAAGGGTGGCGGTGCGTTAAATAGCGCCCTAAACTGTAAATTCGTCCAATTCCGAGAGAAATTGTTTTCATGTCCGTTATTGATGTACACCGCCCGCACACCCTGGATAAAGAACACGCCATACAGGCTGCCGAAACCCTGGCCAAAGACCTTTCCAGTCAGTTCGACGTGGATTACCAGTGGCAAGGCGACCAGCTGAAATTCAAGCGCAGCGGCGTCAAGGGGCACCTGAACATTACCCCGACGGATCTGCACATTCATCTGGAACTGGGCATGATGTTGCGGCCCTTCAAATCCCGGATCGAGCAGGAAATCCACTCCCAGCTGGACCAGATCATCAAGGTCTGATCAGCCGGGTTGTCGTCGACTCAGAGATTGTCCGGCAGGCTGAACGGGTCCGGACGACCGTCGAGTATATTGCGCATCACTTGTTGTTCCCGGGAAACCAGGCGGTCGATCAGTAACTCCACATCGTCCATCTTCCGGAAGGCCGAATAGCCCCGGTGCAGGAAACTGTGCAGGTCGCTCAGATCGGCCATTTCCGCCGGACCCCGGGTCATCGACAACAGCCATCCAAGGGTGCGGTTGCGGACATAGCGATCAAGCTGCTGGCCCACGTCAGCCACCAGGGTGATCTGCTTCTCCCTCTGGTCCAGCTGTCGGCTTTCCCTGAAGGCGGCGCAGTAGTCCTCAGTGGTTATTGCGTCGGCGGGCACGCCCTGCTGGTGGAACAGCTCGGCCAGCTCAAGATCCAGCCGCTGGGTGATCAGGTTCAGCTCCACCAGACCAGCAAACGTGTCCAGCAGGTTATCCGGCAGCCACTTCACCATTTTGGGGAAGACCCGATCAATATTGTCGTCCCGGTGTGTCATTCCTGCGGGCGCGTACAGATCGGTCAGCAGGAACTCCAGGCCATGATGGTAGCCGGGGTGATGGTAGAGGTCTTCATGGGTCGCCTTCAGCCGCTCCGCCTGCCAGTCAGCAACGTGAAAAGCGTTCTCCAATAATGGGTGCTCCGCCTTCAGATGCCGAAAATCATGGTAGTCCAGCAGCAGTTGTTGCAGCCGGCGAGCGCTTTCGGAGCGGGCTTCGGTAGCGACGAGGCGCTCACGGTACATGGGCGATGGCTCCACTAAACCTGAGGAAAAGAGCGTAGTTTAGCGGAGCTACGGCGGTCTTGCAGTAGGGCAATGCCCGGGCATTAACCCTGTGCGGCGGCGGGCAGCGTTTCGAACCCCGGGACCCATTCCTTGCTGTCGAGGGTGATGAAGTGGCTCGGCGCCTCAGTTTCGACGATTCGCATGGTGGTCGGGCTCTGGCGGGCGCTAGCCAGCATGGAGGAACGATCCAGAATACGGTCGACCGCAGGGATCAGGAAGGTGCCGTGGCGTACATGGCTGTAGACGCTGGTGTCTGTCCGTGCCATCCAGTCCATGATGTTCTCGATGTTACGAACAATGGTCAGATGATCCTTGGTGGCGGAAAACAGTTTGCTCAGTAGTTGCTTCTTGCGCGGGTTCATCTTGCCAAAGAAGGTCTGACCGTAGGCGGACGACGGAGCGCTGTTGATCAGGCGTATCAGCCAGGGCCACATACCGTGGCTTACAGGTTCCAGAATGGTGGTCACCAGCGCCGACAGCCTGCCGTTGGGGAGCACGGGTGCTTCCAGTACCACTTCCACGTCGTCATACAGCTCTGGCCATTGCTTGATGGCCTCCAGGATCACCGCCCCGCCACGGGAATGACCATGAACCCGAATGTTGTCAGTGGTTGGCAGGCTGGAAAGCGCCTGATTGAGAATGCAGGCGTCGTATTCGATGGTGCCTTCCAGGTGCTTGATCGGCACTTCCCAGTCCGGGGTCTCCGGGGTCACGCCGTTCACCGGAATGTGGTAATTGCTACAGGTGAGCAGGATCAATTCGGTGGTGGGCGCTTCATAGGCCTGGGTGAAGTAGCAGTGGTTCTCCAGAAAGCCGTGCACGCCGACAACGGTCTGCTCGGCCTTGCCGCTGTGGTTGCGAACGGACACAGCGCCTTTGCCAACGCGATACACCCGCCCGGAGAACATTTCCGAGTAGGCGCTCTCAATCGGTTTTATCAGTTTGCGAACGTGGCTCGCTTTCATAACTGCTCTCCCGTCCAGCACGGCAATGACCTGTTATTGGAATTAGGGTGTGCTGGTAAGCCTTTTGTACCCTGATCATCTCGCTGTGTTACTGGCCCTGAATAAAGAATTTTTGATCCCTCAGGGCCAATCGATCACGGATCGACAGCGCGTAATAACCATTGCACTACGGCTTATAACCAGTATAGGACTGAACAGTTACTCACGTGTAATTTTTTGTAACAGCGTGCGCTGGTGCCGCATATGGAGCCGGAAGGGCTTGTCTGGCACAATGCGGAGTTCGGTTTTTACTTACCTTCACCACTTTTCCAGGGACGTTCGGGTTTGAGTCACGAACAATCGCATCTCCTGCTACCTGCGGATTCGGCCTGGCTGGCCCTGGAACGCCCGGAAAACCCCATGACCATCACCGTGATGCTGCGGGTTGATGGCCTCACCGCGCCTCGTTTCCGGGAGTTCCTCCGGGTGTACTGGATGGCCTGGGAGCGTTTCCGGTACATGCCGGTCAAGCGCTCGCCCGCCTGGTGGTGGGAGCAGGACCCGATGTTTGATGTCCGCCACCACCTGGATGTGGTGGTAGATCGCTTCACTCCGGAAAGCCTGCAGGAGTGGGTGTCGGTGCGGCTGAACCAGCCTCTGCCCATGTATCGCCCGCGCTGGAAGTTCTGGTTGGCGCCCAATGCCGAGGGCGGGGCGGTCCTGTTGCTGCGGATTCACCACTGTTACGCCGATGGTCTGTCCCTGCTGGGCATTTTTGAACGCCTCTGCCCACCGTCGCCCCAGCAGCATCCTGCCATATACGGCGCACCTGAAACCGCGGAGCTTTCACGGTGGACCGCTGCAGCAAAAGTCTGGCTCGGGCAACTGTTGGCCTCTGGAGAGTCAGCGGAAGAAGCGCATGGCGTTGCCGGAGTAGACGAGTCTGATGGCAACCAGTGGCAGGATGCCGGACGCCTGCTGGAGCGGGTTGCCCAGAAAAGTCTCAAGCTGGTCCATGAGTTTTCGGAATTCCTGGTGGAGCCGGAGGATTCAGACACCGATCTCCGGCGGCCACTGCTGGGGCGACGGCATTGTCGCTGGTCTGAACCGGTGCCCCTGGAGCGCTTCAGGGCCATTGCCCAGGTCACCAATGTGACGATCAACGATGTGCTGCTGAGCTGTGTCGCGGCTGCGGTGCGCACCCGACTTGGAATTGACGGTGCGGACCTGGATGAAGCGGTGCTGCATGCGGCCGTGCCCGTCGATATCCGCAGCCGTTTGCCCGACGAGCTGAAGCCGGCCCCTGGCGCCCTGGGCAACTATTTCGGCACCGTGTTTGTACCATTGCCGGTGGATGGCGAAAGCCCCCTGGAACGCCTGTACCGTATCAAGCATGAAACCCGCCGCCTGAAGAAAAGCTGGCAGCCCGGCATTGCCTGGGGGCTGGCGGCCAGTGCCACGGTCGTTCCGGAGCCCTGGCGGGAGCCTCTGGCCGATGTGTTCTATCGCAAGGCCAGTGCCGTGGTGTCCAACGTGCCCGGCACCCCGGAGCCTCGCTACATTGCCGGTTGCCGGATTACCGAGCAGATGTTCTGGGTGCCCCAGGCCGGGGATATCGGTCTGGGTATCAGCATTGTCAGCTACGCCGGCCAGGTGCAGTTTGGCGTCGTTGCCGATGAGGCGGTGATGGCCGATCCCGAAGACTTTCTCAACGACTGCCTGCAGGAACTGGCCCAGTTCCCCGGCGATTAAGGCGCGTATTCGGTCTTTTTTTGGTCTCTAAAATATCAGGCTGCCTGATTCCGGGCTGTCTCACTGACCGACTGATGAATGTCCTCGAACAGTTTTCGATCCGTCTGCCCGATCGGCAAGTCGTAGGTGATGGTGGCCCCGAACGCCTGCGGATCGTGGGGATCGTTTCGTACCTTGTCGAACACCAGCAGCCGGGTACCCAGGTAAAAACCTTCCTTCAGATCGTGGGTCACCATGAAGATGGTGGTGCCGGTTTCCTGCCAGAGTTTCAACAGCAGATCGTGCATGTCGCCCCGAATGCCGGGGTCCAATGCGCCGAATGGCTCGTCCAGCAGGAGTACTCGTGGGCGCATGATCAGCGACTGGGCGATGGCGAGGCGTTGTTGCATGCCGCCGGAGAGTTCGTGGGGCCATTTGTTGGCTGATGGGCTCAGGCCCACAGACTCCAGCATGGCACCCACTTTCTCCAGGGCTTCGCGGCGGGCGCTGCCGAACAGTTTGCCCAGCCAGGGCTTCTGTTCCAGTTCCAGACCCATCAGCACGTTCTGGCGCACTGTCAGGTGAGGGAACACCGAGTAGCGCTGGAATACGATACCCCGGTTTCGGTCCGGCTCGCCGGGGAAGGCCTCGCCCTCCAGTAAGAGTTCGCCGCGGGTCTGGGTTTCCTGGCCCAACAGCATTTTCAGGAAGGTGGATTTGCCACAACCGGAGGCGCCCACGAGGGTGCAGAACTCGCCCTGTTTCACGCTCAGGTTCAGGTTCTCCAGGATCACCTGATCGCCGTATTCCTTCCAGAGATTGTTAACGGTAATAAAGCTCATCAGTGGCCTCCTGCGTTGTACCAGGGGAACAGCCTGCGGTTTGCCAGACGCAGGCACTGGTCGATAACAATGGCGAGAATGGTGATCCAGATGACATAGGGCAGGATCACGTCCATGGCCAGGTAGCGCCGCACCAGGAAGATCCGGTAGCCGAGGCCTTCGGTGGAGGCAATCGCCTCGGCAGCAATCAGGAACAGCCAGGCGGGGCCAAGGCTAAGGCGCACGGCGTCGATCAGGCGGGGCAGCACCTGGGGCAGGGCCATGCGGGTGATCACCTGCCAGGAATTGGCACCCAGGGTCTGGATCTTGATCAGTTGCTCGCCGGGAAGTTCGCGGACCCGCTGGGCCACATCCCGCATCATGATGGGCGCGGTTCCGATTACGATCAGCATGACTTTGGAAAGCTCGCCCAGCCCGAACACAATGAAGAGAATCGGTAGTATGGCCAGCGGCGGCACCATGGAAAGGGCAGAAACCAGAGGAGCAAGGTTGGCCCTGACCAGTGGCAGCACTCCATTGAGAATACCGACCACCAGCGCCAGCGAGGCGGCGATACCGACGCCCATTCCAAGGCGCGCCAGACTGGCGGTCGTGTCCTGCCACATCAGGTAGTCGCCGCTGCGACGGTCCTCCTGAAAAGCCATGCGATCCACGGCCGCGGTCATCTGCTCCAGGCCGGGAAGGAGTTTGTCGTTGGGGTTGTCTGCCAGGCGCTCCTGGGAGGCCAGGCTGTAGATGAGCATGATCAACAGAAAGGGCAGCAGGCCCAAGAGGGTAGCGGAAACACGCCCGGGGTGATGGTTGATCATTCGCATGAATCGTCTCCTCTGGTTACACAACACGGCAAGGTCATCGCGGGTAACAGCGTCCCTTGCGATTCAGTCTCCCGGGCTTTTGTCCCGCCGTGTAACCTCCCCAGAGGTCGGTAACTCTCGGACCAGCCATCCGGGAATCTTGACTGCCCGGACCGGAACCCTAGTCACCCATTTTGTCCGTCGCTCTGTCTGCGGTGTTGTGAACAGTGCTTTGAACGGATCGGGTTTTTGAAAACCGTCAGTCGGAAACAGTGCAGATGGCATGCCAGATCCGAAGAGCGGGCGAAAACGGGTCATCCCGGCAAAAGCATCGGCAAAAATATGCACCGGGTTGGTGCGGCATAGGTTCGGATGCTCGATCATGACGCCTTTCCCGAGAGCAAGGCCCGGGCGGCCGCAAGGATGCGATTGTGGCTTGCAGCCTCCCGGCCCGCACCACCGGCAACGTGGCCCCAGTCCGATTCCAGCGATTCCACGGTTGCGCCGGGCATCCGGCGGCCATCCTCACTGGCGTCCTCCTCGGTAAAGTAGAGATCGGTGGTGCAGGGCATCATTCGGGTAGGCATGGCAATGGCAGAGAGCGCCGCTTCGTAATCCATGCCAAATACGGGGTTGTCGCTGATATCACCGTTCTGCCAGGTGTTCAGTACGGTGAGCAGATCATTGGCGTCCTGGCCCAGATGATCCTGCTCCCAGAATCGAAGCAGCTCTTCAATGGAGCCAAAACCCTGTTCGCGCCAGAGCTCGTGACGGAAAAACGCCTGGGAATAAGCCCAGCCCGCATAAACCCGGCCGAAGGCCCGGAGTCCGCGTTCGGGTGGACTCCGGTAACGGCCATTCTCGAAGGCGTGGTCACAGGTCAGTGCCGCCTTTACGCCCTCAAGAAATACCCGGTTGTGGGGATAGCACCGTGCGGTGCAGCAGGTAGCCAGCACCGCGCGCACCTGCGTCGGAAACAAACAGCCCCACTGCAGTGCCTGCATCCCGCCCATGGACCAGCCCATTACCAGCGCGATCCGGGCGTCTCCGAAGATGTCCTCCACCAACCGCTTTTGTAGCATCACGTTGTCATTCAGGGACACGGCAGGAAAGCCCGGGCCGCGCTGCGCTCCGGCGGTGTTCGAGGGTGAGGATGATTCGCCTGCGCCTAACAAAGCGGGAATAACGATGCAGTAACGGTCT
The DNA here is from genome assembly GCF_000235625.1 of Marinobacter manganoxydans MnI7-9. GTDB lineage: Bacteria > Pseudomonadota > Gammaproteobacteria > Pseudomonadales > Oleiphilaceae > Marinobacter > Marinobacter manganoxydans. Next base: position 65,297 of record NZ_AGTR01000016.1, read on the forward strand.
GGATCGAGGGGGCTGTTGCCTCCAACCCACGGGTGATTACCCGCGGCTGCACCACCGTAGTACGTGGGCAGCATAATCAGGTTGTCTTTTGGTGCGTTCAGCTCGCCGATGCGGTGGTACCGCAATCTCGCGGAGTGCAACGTTTCGCCGGAAGTCAGAGGCAGGTCACCTGCTTCGTAATCTTCTACAAGCCATTGCTTCGACGCCATTTTCCCCTCTCTTTCAGGCTGACTGTTTGCCTGAAGTCTCTCGCCTTCGCTCTTATATATACACGCTGGCATGTAAGTTGAATGGCAAAAACAAAGAAAGAAACGTGCCAGAACCCAAACTGATTGCCCGCATGACGGGCCGGAGAAAAACAGGATGACGGAATTGACCAACACCCAGGCCCTGAAAGAGAAGCTCACAGAGGAAGGTGTGAAATACGCCATTGCCAGCTACGTGGACATCCACGGTGTGACCAAAGGCAAGTTCGTGCCCGTGGCTCACTTGGGGCAAATGATGGAAGGCTCGGAGCTTTACACAGGCGCCGCCCTGGATGGCGTGCCCCAGGATATCTCCGACGACGAGGTCGCCTCCATGCCGGATGCCGATGGGCTGGCCATCTGCCCCTGGAATCGCCAGCTGGCCTGGTTCCCGGGCAATCTGTTCCTGAACGGCGCGCCTTTCGAAGCCTGTTCCCGGAATATTCTACGTCGTCAGCTGAGTGCGGCGGCCGATATGGGGTATCGCTTCAATCTCGGTATTGAAACCGAGTTCTTCCTGTTCCGGGATACCGAGGATGGCGGCTTTGCCCCGCTGAGTGATCGCGACAACCTGGGCAAGCCCTGTTATGACCCCCGCACGCTCATGGATAACCTGCCCATCATGGATGAGCTGGTAGACGCCATGAACGAGCTGGGCTGGGATGTGTACTCGTTTGATCACGAAGACGCCAACGGCCAGTTCGAAACCGACTTCAAATACGCTGACGCCCTGACGATGTCTGATCGCCTGGTGTTCTTCCGGATGATGGCCAACGAGATTGCCCGCAAACATGGCGCTTTCGCCAGCTTCATGCCCAAGCCCTTTGCCGACCGCACTGGCAGTGGCGCCCACTACAATATGTCGCTGGCGGATCTGAAAACCGGCGAAAACCTGTTCGAGCCCAAGGGCGACGATCTGCACAACTGCGGCATCAGCAAGATCGCCTATCACTTCACTGCCGGTGTGCTGAAACACGGCGCGGCCATCAGTGCCGTGATTGCACCGACAGTGAACAGCTACAAACGGCTCGTTCGCCAGGGCAGCATGTCCGGTTCCACCTGGGCACCGGTATTCATGTGTTATGGCTCCAACAACCGCACGAATATGATCCGGATCCCCGGCATGGGCGGGCGTATCGAATGCCGTGCCGCAGACATTGCCTGCAATCCCTATCTTGGCAGCGCGCTGATTCTCGCTGCAGGGTTGGAAGGCATCCGTGAAGGTCTGGACGCGGGCGTACCCCACCACGAGAACATGTACAACTACAGCGATGCCGAGATCACCGAGCAGGGCATCGAGTATCTGCCCCGGAACCTGGGCGAGGCCGTGGAGGCTTTTGAGGTCGATCCGCTGGCGAAAGAAGTCTTCGGTGAAGCCATGTTCAACAGCTTCATCGAATACAAGAAAGGGGAGTGGGAGAGCTATCAGAACCACGTGTCGGCCTGGGAAGTGGACCGTTATCTGAAAATGTTCTGATAGCTACAGGGCCTGATGTCAGCTTCGGAAGCCTGGATCGATGCGGTCCAACTTCCGGAGAAGTCCTGGCCAGGCAAGGTTGCCACCCATGCCCTTGGTGACCTTTTTGGCCTGCTCCCGAATGGAGCTGAGAATGGTATCGGGAATACGTACCAGCGGCTGGCCTCCGGACATGGCCTGAATCTGGACCTCGCAGGCGCGCTGCAGGATGTACATGTTCAGGAAGGCCTCGGCGACGCTGGGTCCCGTGGTCAGCAGGCCGTGGTTGCGCAGGATCATGAAACGGGCGTGGCCCAGATCTGCCTGCAGGCGCGCTTTCTCGTCTTCGCGCAGCGCCACGCCTTCGTAATCGTGGTACGCGAGTCCGGATAGCGGAAAAAGACTTTGCTGGGACAAGGGCAGCAAGCCTTCCTTCTGCGCTGACACAGCGACACCGGCGGTCGTGTGGGTGTGCATGACACAGGCAGCATCCTCACGAACCGCATGGATGGCGCTGTGAATGGTGAAACCGGCAGGGTTGATGTCGAAATCGTCTGGATTGATCTTGTTGCCTTCCTGATCAATGCGCACCAGGCTGGAAGCCGTAATTTCCTCGAACATCATTCCGTAGGGGTTGATCAGGAAATGATGCTCGTCACCGGGAATTCGCACCGAGAGATGGGTGAAGATAAGGTCGTCCCAGCCGTAGAGAGCAATCAGTCGGTAGGCGGCGGCAAGGTCAATGCGAAGCTGCCACTCCTCCTCACTGACTTCACCCTTTTTGGATGGAATTGCCAATTGCTCGGACATAGTGCTGACCCCTCGGAATCGGTTGGTTTTATTGTTGATTGACGGTCAATGTAGCGCCCGCAAGAATCGGATGGAAGGGGGCGAAGCAAACGCGCATCATATGGATGATGGGTTGTGCGCACATGAAGGAGCCGAAGCATGGAAAGTTTCCGAACCCCGATGCAGGACGAGAAGGATAGTGACGCGAAAGCATCCATGCCCGTTGCCGATCGAATGGTCGCACTGGCCAGGTACATCGAGAGCCGGCCAGATGAACCGTTGAGCCTTGCCGACCTCGGCGCTGTGGTTGGGTTGTCGCCATCCCGCGTACAGCGGGTGTTCAAGGAAACCTTCGGTGTCTCACCAAAGGCTTATCAGGATGCACTGCGCCTGAACCACTACAAGCGGGCGTTGAGAACAGGCCGGACCGTGACCGATGCAATCTACGATGCCGGCTTTGGTTCGGTCAGTCGCGTCTATGGCAAGGCAGACCGACAGGTCGGCATGCCGCCTTCCCGCTACGGCAAGGGTGGGGAAGGTGAAACCATTGCCTATGCCTGCCGGGAAACGGCTCTCGGCCTGCTGATGATGGCCGCCACCGATCAGGGTGTGTGTTTTGCCGAATTCGGGGATGATGAGACGGCACTGGGAGATCAGTTACAGAAGGAGTTTCCGAAGGCTCGACTGGCTCCGTCTGGGGCAAAGGGATCGCCGGAGCTGGATGCGTGGATGTTGGCTCTGGATGAGCATTTGAGCCAGAACATGCCCAGACCGGATGTCCCTCTGGATATCCGTGGCACCGCATTCCAGACACGCGTCTGGAAACTCCTGCTGAGCGTCCGCGAAGGTGAGGTGGTGAGTTACACAGAGTTGGCAAAGCGACTGGGTGAGCCCAGAGCCGTTCGGGCGGTGGCCTCCGCCTGCGGGCGGAACCGCATCGCCGTGCTGATTCCCTGCCATCGGGTGTTGCGCAGTGACGGTTCCCTCGGTGGTTACCGCTGGGGCCTCGACCGAAAACAGCAATTGCTGGAGAAAGAGCGCTCAGCCTCGACCCAGTAGCACCCAGAACTGTCGCTGGAAAAACGCCGTTTCCTGTTTCAACGAAAACAGCTTCGGCGCAAACAGCCAGGTCTGGGTAATGCCCATCAGATAGGTGTAACTCAGCAGTCCCAGATCCTCCGGGTCTTCCTGTGTAGAAATCAGACCCTGCTCAGCTGCCTGGGCAACCAGGTGCCGGAACATCGCAATAATCGACCGGGTCAACGCCCGTTCCCGCTTCAGCGTTCGGCTCATGGCATCGGTTAGTTCGGTCTTGTTCAACAGAATCTCGAACGACTGACGATACTTCCGGTCATTGGCCAACAAGCTCAGCCAGCGTTCAATAAAATGATCCATGGCCTCAATGGGCGTTTCCCGCATGCCAGAACACTCCGCGACCAGGGCTTCCAGCGGTTCCTGGGAGTAGGCAAGTACAGCTTCGTACAGATCATCCTTGTTCTCGAAATGCCAGTAGATCGGCCCACGGCTACAACCGGCTTCTTTGGCAATACGGCTCAAAGTCGTTAGTGAGTAACCGTCCCGGCTAAACAACTTGAGCGCGGCCTCAAGCACAGTCTGGCGGGTTTTCTCGGCATCTTCCTTGGTACGGCGCATCTGATTCGTCTACTTAACTTGGCTTGGGAGTTTCGGGGTGGTATGAGGGTGCCTTTCCAAAACACGCTCCTTGCGGCACATCCATGTGACGCTTGGGCTCCGCCATCCATGGCTCCGCACAGTTTTGGAAAGGCACCCCCACACCACCCCTCCCGCGAAGTCTAAACAAAAACGGGCACGAATGTTCGTGCCCGTAGCTTCAATGTCAGTAGTGCGGCTTGTTCAGATCTCTCCGTCAGCCGCCATCTCCATGTAGCTATCATTAAACCGCAGCTTCACGTTGCCAGAGTCACCCATGATCGACCCATCGGGGAACTCAATGCCTACGAAGTCCGGGCTCATGGCCCCCTGGCCCAGCAGGCCCTTCTCGAAGGAGAACTCACGTACGCTGTCCATCGCTTCAGACGCCTCGTCGCTGTTGATGAAGTCCACCGACATCTGCGGCTCCCAGAACATCTTCATGCCTGCCAGCTGTGCTTCGTAGCCGCCCTGGTCCGTGCCGGAAAGCTCGCCCAGGTATGCCCGCGCCTCCGCACCCTCTGGGGTATCGGACTCAAGAATACTCATGGTCTCGTACCAGGCTCCGACCAATGCCTTGCCCAGCTTGGGATTGTCGGCCAGGGTCTCGGTGTTTACCAGAGTCAGATCCTTGATGTGGCCCGGAATCTGGCTGGAATCAAACAGCTTTGTAGCACCGGGATAGGCTTCCACTTCGCTCAGCAACGGATTCCAGGTTGCCACATGGCGAACATCGTCGGTCTGGAATGCAGAGACCAGATCAGCGTCAGAAATGTTGACCACGCTCAAGTCACGTTCTTCCAGGCCAACGCTGGCCAGGGCGCGGGCCAGGAGGTAGTGGGAGACGGACAACTCAACCAAATGAACGGTTTCGCCTTCCAGCTCTTCGATGCTGGACGCATCTTTTGAAACCAGGCCGTCGTTGCCGTTGGAGTAATCACCGACGATCAGCGCGGTGGTATCCACACCAGAGGCTGCGGGAATCGATAGGCCGTCCATGCTGGTAGCTGTCACACCATCGAACTGGCCGGCGGTATACTGGTTAATGGACTCGATGTAGTCGTTCACCTGCACGATATCCACTTCGATATCGTACTTGTCCGCCCACTTTTTCATGATTCCGTAGTCCTCGGCATACTGCCAGGGCACCCAGCCGGCATAGATGGTCCATGCGATGCTGAAGGAGTCCTTTTCCTCGGCCATTGCACCCATGGACAGGGAGGCCGTGAACAGACCGGCCGCCAGACCTTTGGTGATGTCGCGTGTTTTCATGGTGTCTCTCCTCGGGCCTTGCCCGTGTTTGCAGGTTTGGTCTTTCTTCAGTTTTTTGGGGTTGCTGGCATTACTCGGTAATCTCTTCAACGATCACGACCGGCGTTCCGGGCGAGACCGCCTGTCCCGCTTCCCGGCGCACGTCTACCACGCGTCCGGTTACGGGGCTCAGTAATTCGATTTCCATTTTCATGGATTCAATAACCGCCACCGGCCGCTGGGCATCGATGGTGTCGCCTGGCTTGACCAGGCACTCCCAGAGGTTACCGGCTACGTGGCTTTCCACCGCGTGCTGGCCTGCTGGCAGGTTGGCAATGTCGTCTTCGCCGGTGTCCTCGATCGGTGCTTCGGAACTGAAGTTAATCTGGCCCGACTCGATCCAGCGCTGCAGCTCCTCATCGAAGGCCTGTTTGCGCTTGGCTGTGAAGGTCTGAATTTCGTCGTCGTTGTTCGCCAGAAACTGCTCGTAGTCCTTCAGATTGAAGCGGGTTTCCTCGACCTTTATCGGGTAGTCGCCATTGGGAAAGTCCCGTCGGATTTGCTGCAGTTCTTCGGCACTGACCTCGTAGAAGCGCACCTGGTCAAAGAACCGGAGCAGCCAGGGCTTGCCGGGCTCGAAGAAATCGGTGGTGCGGTAGCGATTCCACATCTGCAGGGTACGACCGACAAACTGGTAGCCGCCTGGCCCTTCCATGCCGTAGATGCACAGGTAGGCGCCGCCGATGCCAACGGAGTTCTCCGCGGTCCAGGTACGGGCCGGGTTGTATTTGGTGGTCACCAGCCGGTGCCGGGGATCCAGCGGGGTAGCGACCGGGGCGCCCAGATAGACGTCGCCCAGGCCCATCACCAGATAGGTTGCCTCGAAAAGCGTCTTTTTTACCTCATCGATGCTGTCCAGTCCGTTGATGCGGCGGATGAACTCCAGGTTGCTCGGGCACCAGGGGGCATCCTTCCGCACCGACTGCATGTATTTCGCGATGGCGGTCTGGCAGGCTTCGTCATCCCAGGACAGGGGCAAATGAACGATGCGCGCGGGCACATCCCATTCGGGCTGTTTTTCCAGTTCCTTTTCGGCGCCGATCAGCAGATCCAGCAGCGTGCGCTGGTTCAGTTTCTGGCTGTCGTAATGCACCTGCAGGGATCGGATGCCGGGGGTCAGCTCCAGAATGGCATCGTGATTCTGCTCACGCAGCCACAGCATCAGCGCGTGGGCGCGGAAGCGCAGGCGGATATCCAGCTCCATTGGGCCGTATTCCACCAACACGTAGTTGTCGCCGGCGGCCCGATAAACCACGCCGGTTTCGTGTTCATCGTCACTGAGTGCCGCCAGAACCGGGGAGGTTGGTGTGATCGGTTTGATATGGGCGGTCGCTGCGGTCAGGGTGGCGATGGACTCGTCGAGGGCTTCCCGCAGGGCCACGGCCTGGTCCTGACTGACCGGAACAAATTGGACCTTGTCACCGGCTTTCAGTTGGCCCAGTTTCCAGAGGTCAGCGCTGATGACGGTCACCGGGCAGACAAAGCCGCCCAGGCTGGGGCCATCGGGACCGAGAATGACCGGCATATCGCCCGTGAAATCCACGGTGCCAACTGCGTAGGCGTTGTCGTGGATATTGGACGGATGCATACCGGCCTCGCCGCCATCGCTGCGCGCCCATTCCGGTTTCGGGCCAATCAGGCGAACGCCGGTGCGGCTCGAGTTGTAGTGAATCTCCCAGTCGCTGGCGAAGAAGGTGTCTATATCTTCTCCAGTGAAGTAGTCCGGCGCGCCATGGGGGCCATAGGTGACGTGCAGTTTCCAGGTTTTGCCGATGGTCGGTTTCAGTTCGGCAGGAAGGGCTGTCAGACCGGTTGGCTCCGAATCCGCCAGGGCCAGCACATCGCCGGCCCGCAAGGCGCGACCACAATGGCCGCCGAACTGGCCCAGGGTAAAGGTGCTGCACGAGGTCAGGTATTCCGGGCAGTCCAGCCCACCGCTGAATAGAACATAGGCCCGTGCTCCGTCCGCCGTGGTGGCACCCAGCTTCAGGGTAGCGCCAGCGGGCACGTCAATCACCTGCCAGAAGGCGACCGGCTTATCGTCCAGCGTGGCGTCCAGCTGGGCGCCCGTCAGCGCAATCTGGGTGGCGCGGTTGAAGGTGAGCACTGGTCCCTTCAGGGTGATTTCCAGACCTGGAGCCCCTTCCGGATTGCCCAGCAGTCGATTGCCAAGCCGGAACGAATAACTGTCGAAAGGACCCGACGGTGGTACGCCGATTTCCCAATAGCCGATGCGACCGGGGTAGTCCTGGATGGTGGTCAGGGTGCCGCCACTGAGCACATCCACGGTGGCCGGCTGGTAATCGAATTCGTTGAGGGTTCGAGTAAACAGTCTGCCCTCGGCAAAGCGCGGGTCGTCCAGTACCTGGCGCACGTATTTCAGGTTGGTCTCGATGCCATAGAGCTGGCTGTCGTCGAGTGCCTGCATCAACCGCTGGCGGGCCGATTCGCGATCGGCCTCATGCACAATCACCTTGGCGAGCATGGGATCATAGAGCGGCGACACCTCCGTACCCGGTTGGATCCAGGTGTCGATTCTCAGGCCATCCTCTTCGGGCCAGGCCACGTTGGTGAGCAGGCCTGCGCCGGGCTGGAAATCCTTGTTGGGGTCTTCCGCATAGATCCGGGCCTGGATGGCGTGGCCGGAAGGCGCGAGGTTGCTGCCCAGTTTTGCCAGGTCGGGCAGGGTGCCTGCGCCCAGTTCCACCATCCATCGGACCAGATCCACGCCATAAACCTGCTCGGTCACACCGTGCTCCACCTGTAAGCGGGTATTCACTTCCAGGAAGTAGAACTCGGTGGTGTCCGGGTCGTAGATAAACTCCACGGTGCCGGCACTGCGGTAGCTGATACTTTCGCCCAGCTGGCGCGCGGTGGCGTGCATGCGTGTGCGGACGTCCTCGGTGAGCCCGGGAGCCGGTGCTTCTTCAATCACTTTCTGGTTCCGGCGTTGGGCGGAACAGTCTCGCTCGCCGAGGGCCAGAACCTGGCCTTTGCCATTGCCAAACAGCTGCACTTCCACATGGCGGGCATGTTCCACAAATTTTTCCAGGAACACGCCGTTGTTGCTGAAGTTGTTCTGGCTCAGGCGCTGGACCGACTCGAAGCTCTTGCTCAGATCGTCCGGGCCATAGCAGCGGGACATGCCAATGCCGCCACCGCCGGCGGTGCTTTTGAGCATCACCGGGTAGCCGATGGTGTCGGAGGCTTTCAGTGCTTCTTCCAGATCGGTCAGCAAGCCAGTGCCCGGGAGCAGTGGCACACCGGCGCTTTCCGCCAGTGACCGGGCCGTATGCTTGAGACCGAATTGCTCCATCTGCTCGGGTGTCGGGCCCAGGAAGACCACGCCCGCGGCGTCACAGCGTCGGGCAAAATCGGCGTTTTCGCTCAAGAAGCCGTAGCCGGGGTGGATGGCGCCGGCACCGCTCTTGCGGATTACCTCGAACAGTTTGTCCTGATCCAGGTAAGTGGTCGCTGCCGGGCCGTCTCCCAGGGAATACGCCTCGTCCGCCTGACGCACATGCAGCGAATCGGAATCCGCTTCGGCGTAGACGGCAACCGAGGTCAGCCCCATGTCACGCAGCGTGCGAATAACCCGGCAGGCGATGGCGCCGCGGTTGGCGATCAGGACCTTTGAGAATCTGCCGCTCAGCTCCATACCAGCACCTCAATCGGTGTGGGGTTCCAGCCGTTGCAGGGATTGTTGAGCTGCGGGCAGTTGGAGATCATCACCAGAACATCCATCTTCGCTTCCAGCTCCACGTATTTGCCGGCATCGGAAATCCCGTCGGCGAAGGTGAGTCCGCCGTCGGCCGTGACCGGGACATTCATGAAGAAGTTGATGTTGTGGGTGATGTCCCGTTTGCTCATGCCCAGTTCTTCGTGTTCGGTGACGGCCACCAGCCAGCTGTCCCGGCAGGCGTGCATGCACTTTTTCTCAAGGGCATAACGGGTTGTGTTGCTCTCGGCCGCACATGCACCGCCCAGGGTGTCGTGACGGCCGCAGGTGTCGGCGGTGATTTCCAGCATCACGTTGTTTTCAGAAGACATCAGCTTCGAGCCAGCCGTCAGGTAGACGTTGCCCTGCTCGCGGATGGTGTCGACGGCGCTGTAGCGTTCGGTCGGATTATGGGCGTTGTAGAACAGGGTGTCGGCGGCCTGGTTGCCCTCCAGATCCAGAATCCGGATGGTTTCGCCGGCGTTCACCACTTTCAGGAAATACTCGCCTGCCGGTACGGTTTCACGGAAGGCGGCATTTTCGGGCTTCAATGTGCTTTGCTTGATCATCTCCGGCCTCCCATTACTGCATCAGGTGATAAAGAGCGGTGTTGGCAAATGCCCGTGTCGCCTCGGGCGACGAGGTTTTGCACGGATCGGCATCGGTCACCGGGGCCGCCTTGAACAACTGGTACCGCAGCGGATGGCTGGGGTATTCGCTGGCCGGATTCATCGGATGCGGGCAGGTGTGCAGCACCACGATGGTGTCCATCTCGAATCGAAGGTCCACTGTGGCGCCGGCGTGGGAGTGGCCCTCGGAGAAGGCCATGTTGCCGTCGTCATCTGTTTTTACTTTGCTGAACCAGTTCAGGTTGGCGGTCAGGTCTTTCTTGCCAAGGCCGTACTTGGCCAGTTCGTTCAGAAAGCTGTTGAAACCGTTTCGGTGGTAGTGGTTATGGGCTTCCTGATAGGTCTTTTTGCCCCAGCGCTTTTCCACCAGATCGGCATTGCAGGTGCCGGCGACGGTGTCGTGCCAGCCCAGGTCATCGCGGATGATGGAGGCAAATACCCGGCCCATGTCCGAGAGCAACACGTGGCCCTTGGTGAGCAGGAAGGTGTGCTGGTTTTTCAGGGTGTCCGGCATGTTGTACCGCTCGAGCGGGTTCTCGGGGTTGTACATCAACATGCCGACGTTGGCACCGCCGGTTTCGTCAATCAGGCGCAGCACGTGGCCGCGGCGCATGATAAAGGACCAGTGGGATCCGCCGGGAATCAGATCGTCGTAGAGGGGGGTTGCGGTTTGCAACATGGCCTTTTCCTCCTGGTTAGGGCATTTAAAAAGCGAGAGGCGTCAGTAACTGAGCGATCCTCCCGGGCTTTTGTCCCGCCGTGTAACCTTGGAAAAGGTCGTCAACTCTCGGACCAGCCGTCTGCACGGATTGATGGCAGACCGGAACCCTAGTTGACCATTGGTCAGATTGTGGCGCGTTGATTGTGGTTTCAGTAACCGACTTCTCGCTGCGTAATGGATACTCTGCAGAGTCCATGCCAATCGCTAAATTACTGTTTTTTATTGTGGTGGGATTTGAGGTGTCTGACAGGTCTGCTTCTTGCCTGGGCGAGCGCACTGTTTTTGTGCATCGAGCAGTGCCTTTCCTGTGCATTTATTTTCGGAGAGTGATTTCGGAGCCGCGCCAATGGTGGCATGGCCTTCGAGCCATCTACTACCAAGGGAGGAGTTTTTCGCCTCCATCGCACCATTCAACTTTCCGGGTTTGGCGTCTACATTGAATGGGTAAACGCGAAAGGCCGCGTTGCCCTGCGACAAACACAACAAGAGGTCGAGATCATGATCTACGCACAACCAGGAAAGGATGGCTCCGTCGTTTCTTTCAAATCCCGTTACGAGAACTACATCGGTGGGGAGTGGGTTGCCCCGGTAAAAGGCCAGTATTTCGAGAACATCACACCGGTCACTGGCAATGTGATCTGTGAAATTCCGCGCTCCAGTGCCGAAGATATTGATCTGGCCCTGGACGCAGCGCACAAGGCGGCACCTGCGTGGGGCAGGACCTCTCCCACCGAGCGTTCCAACATCCTGCTGAAAATTGCGGACCGCATCGAGGCCAACCTCGAGAAGCTCGCAGTCGCTGAAACCTGGGACAACGGCAAGGCCGTGCGCGAAACCCTGAACGCCGACATTCCCCTCGCGGCTGATCACTTCCGCTACTTCGCGGGTTGTCTTCGTGCCCAGGAAGGCCACATGGGCGAGATCGACCACAATACCGTGGCGTACCATTTCCATGAGCCGCTGGGTGTCGTTGGCCAGATCATTCCATGGAACTTCCCGATTCTGATGGCGGCCTGGAAACTGGGCCCCTGTCTGGCTGCGGGTAACTGCACCGTGCTGAAGCCTGCCGAGCAGACGCCTGCCAGCATCCTGGTACTGATGGAAATCATTGGTGACCTGCTGCCGCCGGGCGTGCTGAACATTGTTAACGGCTACGGCATCGAGGCCGGCCAGGCCCTGGCCACCAGCAAGCGTATTGCCAAGATTGCCTTCACCGGCTCCACCCCGGTTGGCTCCCACATCCTCAAGTGCGCGGCTGAAAACATCATCCCGTCCACAGTGGAGCTGGGTGGCAAATCCCCGAACATCTACTTCTCCGACGTGATGAAGGCCGAGCCGGAATTCATCGACAAGTGCGTGGAAGGTCTGGTTCTGGCGTTCTTCAACCAGGGCGAAGTCTGCACCTGTCCGTCACGGGCGCTGGTCCAGGAAGACATGTTCGAAGAGTTCATGCAGAAGGTGGTTCAGCGCACCAAGTCGATCAAGCGTGGCAACCCGCTGGACACCGATGTTCAGGTAGGTGCCCAGGCGTCGAAAGAACAGTTCGACAAGATCATGTCCTACCTGGCCATTGGTAAGGAAGAGGGCGCTGTGGTGCTGACTGGCGGCGACCGCGAGCATCTGGATGAAGAGTTCAACAATGGCTTCTACATCCAGCCCACCCTGTTCAAGGGTGACAACAAGATGCGCGTGTTCCAGGAAGAAATCTTCGGACCGGTCGTGGGCGTTACCACCTTCAAGACCGAGGAAGAAGCCCTGGCCATCGCCAACGACACCGAGTTTGGTCTGGGTGCCGGTGTATGGACCCGCGACACCAATCTCGCCTACCGGATGGGCCGCAACATCCAGGCCGGTCGGGTGTGGATGAACTGTTACCACGCCTACCCGGCTCACGCAGCCTTCGGTGGTTACAAGAAGTCTGGCGTTGGCCGTGAAACCCACAAGATGGCGCTCGAGCACTATCAGCAGACCAAGTGCATGCTGACCAGCTACGACACCAACCCGCTGGGTTTCTTCTGAATCAATGAGCGGTAAGCGGGCCTCCCACACGGGCCCGCCTGTGAGTCAGCACAGCGGATGTGCACCTTCATTCCCCGGTGTCTGGCCGGGGCGACTCTCTGACGAGAGTTCGGGTTTTTCTGTCACTCTCTTTTGGCCCTTCCCAGGGCCTTTTTTATTGGGGCGGATTTTGGTGTCAATGCGCTTTATCGCCCCAGTGAGTAGAACTCTGCGTTAGGCCGCATGTTTGTCACGTTTGCCATCCGATTGGAAAGCCCGAAGAACGCGGCGATGCCGGAGATGTCCCAGATATCCTCGTCGTTGAAACCATGACGTTTGAGTTCCTCAAAGTCCGCGTCACTCACTTCTTGGGCTTGTTGCGAAACCTTTATGGCGAAATCAAGCATGGCTTTCTGGCGTTCAGTGATGTCGGCCTTTCGGTAGTTCACGGCGACCTGGTCTGCGATCTCCGGGTTCTTTTCACGGATGCGCAGAATAGCGCCATGGGCCACCACGCAGTACTGGCACTGGTTCAGGTTGCTGGTAGCGACCACGATCATCTCGCGTTCGCCCTTGGTGAGGTTGCTGTCTTTTTCCATCAGGGCATCGTGGTAATCAAAGAAGGCACGAAACTCGGCGGGGCGATGTGCCAGTACCAGAAAGACATTGGGGATAAACCCCGACTTTCCCTGAACGGCAAGAATCTTCTCCCGGATGTCCGCCGGGAGTGATTCAAGCGACGGAACCGGGAATCGGCTCATTGGTTGTTCGTTGGACGAGCTCATAACAATTCCTTTAATGGCGGTTTTATGGTTCAAGAAGTTTCGGTTCAGCCTGCGACCGGTACGACGATACGCCCACGAACCTTGCCGTCCAGCAGTTGGCTCGCACCTTCGATGGCGTCTTCAAAGGGTATTTCCGTGATCATGCGCTCGAGCAGATCGATGTCGAGATCCTCCGACAGGCGCTTCCAGGCTTCGAGTCGCTCAGCTTTGGGCGCCATCACGCTGTCCACGCCACACAAGGTCACACCCCGAAGAATGAACGGGGCAACGGTGGACGGGAAGTCCATGCCGGCCGCCAGACCACAGGCTGCGACGACGCCACGGTATTTCATGCCGGCACAGACATTGGCCAGCACCTGTCCACCGGCCACATCAATGGCGCCGGCCCAGGTCTCGCGCACCAGGGGTTTGCCTGGTTCACTCAGCTCAGCGCGATCGAGGGTGTTTCCGGCCCCCAACGACTTCAGATAGTCTGCTTCCTCGGATCGGCCGGTCACCGCGGTCACGGAATAACCCCGCTTGGCCAACAGCGCCACCGCAATGCTTCCAACGCCGCCGGTTGCCCCGGTCACCAGGATGTCGCCGGAATCAGGTGTTACGCCATTCTTTTCCAGTGCCATGACACAAAGCATGGCGGTATAGCCGGCGGTGCCAATGGCCATGGCCTGTCGAGGAGAAAACGCCTTGGGCAGAGGAATCAGCCAGTCACCGGAAACACGGGCTTTCTCGGCCAGGCCGCCCCAGTGTTTCTCGCCAACGCCCCACCCGTTCAAGACAACCGGGTCGCCTGCCTTGAAGTCTGCATGCGTGGAGCTTGATACGGTGCCGGCAAAGTCGATGCCTGGAATCATCGGGTACTGTTTCACGATCGGTGACTTTCCGGTGATGGCCAGAGCATCCTTGTAGTTCAAGGTTGAGAAGGCTATATCCACGGTAACGTCGCCTTCCGGCAGTTCCGATTCTTCTATGGATGTCAGTGACACTTTTTGGTCGCCGCGTGATCCTTCAATGAGTATGCCTTTAAACATGTTGCCTCCGTGTTTGGGTAATGAGGATGGTTTTTCGTCCCGGGTCATGAGCCGCGAAGTAGCGACAAAAATCCCTGGGCGAACCGATCCAGTGGTTCTGGGGATTGATCCAGCTTTGCGCGCAACACCGCGCCCTCCCAACCAATCCAGAAGAAGTGCGCCATCTGATCGCACTTTAGATCCTTGGAAATCTCACCGGCCTGCTGGGCCTCTCTCAATACCCCAGCGGTGCGGCACTCCCAGTCCGTGAAAACGTCCTGTAACAGAACACGGAAACCCTCGGGCAGGGCGGTCATTTCCTGTCCCAGATTGCCGATCAGGCAGCCGCGGCGATACTCGAACCTGGCCATGCCCGTTTTGGCATCCTCAACAAACGCTTCGAGCCGCTGCAGGGGAGTGAGGGCGCGATCTTCAAACCAGCGATCAAATTTGCGCGCAAAATAGCGGCCGTAGGCTTCGATCAGGATCCGGCCGAAGGCTTCTTTATTGTCGAAGTAGTGGTAGAAGGAGCCTTTCGGTACGCCGGCTTTGCGAAGTATTTCGTCGATGCCGGTGGAGGAGTAACCCTTCTCCGTCAGCACTGACAGGCCCACGGTGATGAGCGTTTCCCGGGTATCCCTGAAATCGGCATTTTCAGTCTTCGGGGGGCGGCCCCGTTTTCGCTTGATGTCTGCTGTCTGGTTCATCGTCTTGACTCAATTTAGACCGATCGTCTATTTAATTATCAGAATAAACTAGACTGGTCGTCTAATAAAATCAAGTGAAGTTGCTATGGGGTGCAGCCAGGGCGGAATGGGATTCGCTCTCCCAAGTGGGAGCGATGCTACTTTGTGGTGGCCAAAAACAGTTCCAAAGTACCATATTGGCCCCTTGCCCCGGCCGATAGGATGGGAACTGGGTTATCGGCAATGTCGTTGATTCACCCTCAATGCGCTAACAATCATGACAATAGAGGTGAGCATTATGTGGACCAAACCAGCCTACGAAGATCTCCGCATCGGTTTCGAAGTCACCATGTACTTCGCCAATCGCTGAGTGCTGAAGCGGCCAGCCTCGAGCTGGCCGTTTTGCTTGTGGAGTGACCCACCATGTTGATTCACGTTCTGGGCTCCGCTGCAGGCGGTGGCTTTCCCCAGTGGAACTGTAACTGCGCCAACTGCGACGGCTTCCGGAAGGGTACCCTGAACGCCCGGGCCCGTACCCAGTCTTCCATTGCCATCAGTGAAGACGGCGAGCACTGGATCCTGTTTAACGCGTCCCCCGACATTCGCGCCCAGCTGGCTTCCTTCGAAGCGATGCAGCCGGCACGTGCTTTAAGGGATACCGGCATTGATGCCATTGTGCTGATGGACAGCCAGGTGGACCACACCACCGGCCTGCTGTCCCTGCGCGAGGGTCTTCCGATGGATGTCTGGTGTACCGAACAGGTGCATGAAGACCTCAGCGGTGGTTTTCCGCTGTTCACCATGCTCAAGCACTGGAACGGTGGCCTGAACTGGCAGCGCATCGAGGCATCCGAGCAGACGCCTTTTACCATTCCCTGCGCACCGTCCATCGAGCTGACCGCCATTCCGCTGCTGAGCAACGCACCCCCGTATTCACCGCGCCGGGACAACCCGCATCCGGGCGATAACATTGGCCTGTTCCTGAAAGACACCCGCACCGGTCAGACAGTCCTTTATGCCCCGGGCCTCGGCGAGCCGGACGACCGTATTCTCGGCTGGATGCGCCAGGCCGACGTGCTGATGGTGGACGGGACCGTCTGGCACGACGACGAGATGATCCGCCAGGAAGTAGGCACCAAGACCGGCCAGGCCATGGGTCATCTGGCCCAGAGCGGCCCGGGTGGCATGATCGAGGTGCTCGACACCATGCCGGCCCAGCGCAAGATCCTGATACACATCAACAACACCAACCCGATCCTGAACGAGGACTCCCCGGAGCGGGCGGAGCTGACCCGCCACGGCATCGAGGTGTCCTGGGATGGAATGCACATCGACCTTTCGGGGCAGCCATGAACGCCAAAGCCAACACCGCCATGAACCGGACGGATTTCGAGCAGGCCCTGCGCGCCAAGGGCCAGTACTACCACATCCACCACCCGTACCATAAAGCCATGTACGGCGGGCAGTGCACGCCCGAACAGATCCGCGGCTGGGTGGCCAACCGGTACTACTACCAGATCAAGATTCCCCAGAAAGACTCCGCCATCATGGCCAACTGCCCGGACGCTGGTGTGCGCCGGCTCTGGCTGCAGCGGATTCTGGATCACGATGGCCACGACGGCGATGTCGGCGGCATCGAAGCCTGGTTGTCCCTGGCCGAGGCGGTGGGCCTTAGCCGGGAAGAGGTGATTGACCAGCGCCACGTTTTGCCGGGTGTCCGCTTTGCCGTGGACGCCTACCTGAACTTCGCCCGCCGGGCGACCTGGCAGGAGGCGGCCTGTTCGTCACTGACCGAGCTGTTTGCCCCGGAAATCCACCAGTCCCGACTGGACAGCTGGCCCGCCCACTATCCGTGGATTGAAGAGAGCGGCTACAGCTACTTCCGCAAGCGTCTGTCCGAAGCCAGAAGAGACGTGGAACATGGCCTGACCATTACCCTCGACCACTTCACCACAGAGGCACAGCAGGCCCGGGCCCTGGAGATTCTTCAGTTCAAGCTGGACATCCTCTGGACCATGTTGGATGCCATGACCATGGCCTACGGCCATCGCACCCCGCCGTACCATACCGTGACCGACGAACAGGTCTGGCACCGGGGGCTGTAATGGAGGTGGGTATGAATGAGGTGCCGCGTTTTCGTCGAGGGTTCCGGTTCCAGTGGGAGCCGGCCCAGGAGAGTTATGTGCTGCTTTATCCGGAAGGAATGGTGAAGCTCAATGGCAGTGCCGGTGCCATTCTCAATCAAGTGGACGGCCAGCGTACCGTGGCCGACATCGTCGCCAGTCTGGAGCAGCAGTTCCCCGACGCCGGCCCGCTTGGCAAGGACGTCAGCGAATTTTTGCAGGACGCCCGGCACCAACACTGGATTGAACTGTCATGAGCACGACCAACCCCCACAACGCCGGGCCGCCCCTGTGGCTGCTGGCAGAGCTGACCTATCGCTGCCCGCTGCAATGCCCCTATTGCTCCAATCCGCTGGACTTTGCGCAAACCCAACAGGAGCTGACCACCGAGGAGTGGGTGAGTGTGCTTCGACAGGGCCGCACGATGGGGGCGGCGCAACTGGGTTTTTCCGGCGGCGAGCCCCTGGTCCGCCAGGACCTCGCGGAGCTGATCGCCGAGGCGCGGCACCTGGGGTATTACACCAACCTGATTACTTCAGGGCTGGGCCTGACGGAGGCCAAGGTGGATGCCTTTGCCGAGGCGGGGCTGGATCATATCCAGGTGAGCTTTCAGGCGTCCGATCCGGAACTGAACAACGCCGTGGCCGGCTCCCGAAAGGCCTTTGACCAGAAGCTGGCCTTGGCCCGGGCGGTGAAGGAAGCCGGCTATCCCATGGTGCTCAACTTCGTGATCCACCGCCACAACATCCACCAGATGAACGACATCATGGATTTGTGCGAGCGCCTGGGGGCGGACTACGTCGAGCTGGCCACCTGCCAGTATTACGGCTGGGCCTTCGAAAACCGGGAAGGGTTGATGCCTTCCAAAGCGCAGCTGGTGAAGGCAGAGCAGGAAGTGAACCGGTACCGGGAACGGCTGCAGCAATCCGGTTCGGCCATGAAGCTGATCTTTGTGACACCGGACTATTACGAAGAGCGCCCGAAAGCCTGTATGAACGGCTGGGGTAATCTGTTCCTGACCGTGGCCCCGGATGGCACCGCACTGCCGTGCCACAGCGCCCGTTTGCTGCCCATCGACTTTCCCAATGTCCGAGACATGGATCTGCAAAACATCTGGTACGACAGCCCGGGGTTCAACCACTACCGCGGCGACACCTGGATGCCCGAGCCTTGCCGTTCCTGCGATGAGAAGGAGAAGGACTTCGGTGGCTGTCGCTGTCAGGCCTATCTTTTGACGGGCAAAGCGGATAACGCAGATCCAGTATGCAGCAAATCGTCGTATCATGATCGAATACTGGCAGCGAGGAAAGCTGCCGATCATGCCACGGCCGGCCTGACTGAACTGGTATATCGAAATGCGGATAATTCACGGCTTTTCTTCCGGGGTTAACAACTCCGCCATCAAGCCTGCACTGGTCGGCCATCACCACGACAAAACGGTACTGAGTGCCTACGAGGCCTGCTCGGCGCATGTCCAGCGTGGGGAACTTGCGGTGGCCCCGGCGGGTGTGTTCTGGCTGGAGACGGATCCGGCACGCGGCTGCAATACGCTCTGGCACCTTTCCGATCAGGGGCCTGTTCGCCTTGGACCTGATGATCTTGGCATCCGCAGCCGGGTAAATGGCTATGGTGGTGGCGCCCTGGCGGCTGCCGACAGCGGTGTGTTCGTGGTTGGCGAGGATCAACAGATACGGTTTGTCAGTCTGCCCGACGGCCAGTGCCACAACCTGACCGATGACCCCGGAGCGGCCTATGGTGGGTTGGTCGCTGACCAGTCCCGTCGACGGGTGCTCGCGGTACGGGAAGCAGAGGGCAAGCAGCAGCTGGTTGCCGTCTCCATGCTGGGCGAGCGTTCGGTGCTTCATTCCGGCCTGGATTTTTACAGCGCGCCGGCGGTCTCGGCCGATGGCAGTCAGGTTGCCTGGACCAGCTGGCAGTTGCCGGATATGCCCTGGCTGCGTTCACGGCTGTGGACCGCAAATTGCTCTGAAGATGGATTGCTGGATCAAGGCCGGGAATGGCCCACACCTTCTGAGGCGTCGGTACAGCAGCCGGTGTTCGATGGCAACCAACTCTGGGTTTTGTCAGACCACGGGGGTTGGTGGCAACCCTGGCATATTGATACTTCGGGCGAGGGCGCTTGGCACGCCACCGAATCGCCAGCCCGGGATCATGGCAACGCGCCCTGGCAGTTGGGTGAATCCCACCACTGCCCGACAGGCAGTGGCAGTTGGGCCCGGGTTCGTTACTGCAATGGGACCGGCGAGCTCTGGCTAAGCTCCGGCGAAACGGGTGAAGCAATCCGGGTTGCCCGGGGCTTTGGCGACTTCCGATGTCTGCAGTCGGCTGGCGAGCATCTTTACTGCATCGGGCGAGCCGCCACCCGCCTGGACGCGGTCCTCCAGATTGATCTCGAGACCGGCCAGGCCCGCACCATTGCCGGGGGCGAGGAGGCCATGCCAGAGCCGCGGGCGGCACTGCCGCTGGATATCGAGATTCCGGCTCTGAACCCGGGTGAAGCTTCTATCCACGGATTTTTCTACACTCCGAAGCTGGCCACGCCAGATGTCCCTCCACTGATTCTGATTGCTCACGGAGGACCCACTTCGGCGGCCTATCCGGTGTTCAATCCCCAGGTTCAGTACTGGTGTCAGCGGGGCTTTGCCGTCGCTGAAATCAACTATCGAGGCAGCACCGGCTTTGGTCGTGAGTTCCGCCTGGCCCTGGAAGGTCGGTGGGGTGACGTGGATGTCGCGGATATGGAACGGGCGGCAGACCACCTTGCCTCCTTCGGCCTGGCTGATGGGAGACGGGTGTTTATCCAGGGTCGCAGCTCCGGGGGTTACACGGCCCTGATGGCGATGATCCGGAGCAGGCGTTTCACCGCTGGCGCGAGCATGTTCGGCGTAACGGATCCCATGCGTTTACGGGCCATGACCCATCGGTTTGAATCCGGTTATCTGGATTGGCTACTGGGGTCGCCAGAAAAATACCCGGAGCGGTGGCAGGAGAGAACGCCCCTGTTGCACGCCGAACGCATTACCGCGCCCATGATCTTTTTCCAGGGCGGACAGGACCGGGTTGTGGTGCCTGAGCAGACCCGGGCAATGACCGAGGCCATGAAAGCCGCGGGCAGGGCGCCGGAGCTGCACTGGTTTGAAGACGAGGGGCATGGTTTCCGGCGACAGGCCAACCAGGCAGGTATGCTCGAATGGATGTTCAGCTTCTACCGAAAGCATAGCCAAAAGGCCAATGATCAGGCGGAGAACTTGAGTTAAACTCTCGGCTATTCCTATAACAACAAACGGTCGAGTGCAGTCTGATGAGTCACGATATATCCAGCTTGCGAAAGTTTGTCTCACCGGAAATCGTATTTGGTGCCGGCTCCCGGAAGTCCGTGGCCAACTTCGCCAGTAATTTCGGTGCCCGGCATGTCTTTCTGGTGTCCGATCCGGGTGTGGCTGCCGCCGGTTGGGTCGATGAGATCGTGACGCTGCTGACCGATGCAGGTATCCGCTCCACCGTTTATACCGGTGTTTCACCAAACCCCAAGGTGGATGAGGTGATGACCGGGGCCGAGCTCTACAAATCCAGTGAATGTGATGTCATTGTCGCCATCGGTGGCGGCAGCCCCATGGACTGCGCCAAGGGCATCGGTATCGTGGCCACTCACGGTCGCAGCATCCTGGAGTTCGAGGGCGTCGATACCATCACCAACCCGTCACCGCCTCTGATACTGATTCCCACCACGGCAGGTACCTCGGCGGATGTGTCCCAGTTTGCGATCATTTCCGACCCCAACCGCCGGTTCAAATTCTCGATCATCAGCAAGGCCGTAGTGCCGGATGTTTCCCTGATCGATCCGGAAGTTACCGAGACCATGGATGCCTACCTCACCGCCTGCACCGGGGTGGATGCCCTGGTGCATGCCATTGAGGCTTACGTGTCGACTGGCAGCGGCCCGCTGACCGATACCCATGCCCTGGAGGCAATCCGGTTAATCAACCGGAATCTCGAGCCGCTGGTGGACAACACGGCAGATCCCTATCTCCGGGAGCAGATCATGCTGGCCTCCATGCAGGCGGGGCTGGCCTTCTCCAATGCCATTCTCGGGGCAGTACACGCCATGTCCCATAGCCTGGGTGGTTTCCTGGATTTGCCCCATGGTCTGTGTAATGCGCTGCTGCTGGAGCACGTGGTGGCTTACAACTTCCAGTCTGCCGAAGATCGTTTCCGCCGCGTTGCCGAAGCCATGGATATCGATACCCGTGGAATGGCCAAGCCGGAAATCAAAAAACGGTTAATGAACCGCATTGTAGAGCTCAAGCGTCGGGTTGGGCTGGAGGCGCGTCTCGCCCAGCTGGGTGTTTCGGTGTCCGACATTCCCCACCTGTCCGGCTTTGCGTTGCAGGACCCGTGCATTCTCACCAACCCCCGGAAGTCGTCGCTGCGGGATGTCCAGGTTGTCTATGAAGAAGCCCTCTGACAGCAAGGATGGCGAACAGGACAGTAGCTACGGAATTGGCGATCTTCTCGGGCTGGGCAGCCAGTCCGTCCGCAAGAACTATTACCCGGCTCTGCAGGAACGCATTGACGAGCTGGAGCAGGAACGCAACCGCTACAAATGGCTTTTCGAGAACGCGCTGCACGGTATCTTCCAGGCCAACCTGCGGGGCGGCTTTCTGGCCTGCAACCCGGCGATGGCGAGAATCTGCGGTTATGACAGCCCCGAGGCGCTCACGGAAAAGGTCATCCGGCTCCGTGAACAGTTGTTCTGCAGTTCCAGTGAATTCGATGCCATACGTCAGGAGCTTCTCGACGAGGGCAGTCTGAGTGCCCGGGAAACCCGTTTCCAGCGTGCTGATCGCACGCCGGTCCACGTTGCTGTCACCCTGCTGCGACGCCCGGACCTCGGACCGGAAGTGGTGGAAGCCTTCGTTGCCGACATTACCGAGCGAGTGTTGGCCCGGCAGAAACTGGAGCAGTTGAACGCCACCCTCGAGCGGCGCGTGGAAGAGCGGACCGAAGCACTGCAGAATGCCAATGTGGGCCTGCGCTACCAGATTGAGGAGCGCGAGAAGGTTGAGCGCGAGCTCTTTGTTGCCATGGAAGCCGCCAAAGAGGCCAACCGCAGCAAGGATAAATATCTCGCGGCGGCCAGCCATGACCTGCTCCAGCCCCTGAATGCAGCCCGGCTGATGATATCCGCGCTCCAGGACAGCACGCTGCCGGAACAGGAAACCCGCATGGTGCACCAGGTACATCGGGCTCTGGAGGGCGCCGAAGACCTGCTGGCGGACCTGCTGGATATCTCCAAGCTCGACCAGCAGGCAATGAAGCCTGATCTGGTTTATACCGATGTGGCCGCCCTGGCCAGATCCCTCGGGGAGGAGTTCGAGGCCGTTGCCAGCAATGCCGGCCTCGGGTTCCGGGTACGCACCATTCCGGCGATGGTGCGAACAGATCAGCGCATGCTGACCCGTATCCTCCGAAATCTTCTCAGCAATGCCTTCCGGTACACCCGCAAGGGCGGTGTTGTCATGGCGTTGAGATCCCGCGGCGACCGTCTGCGGATTGAAGTCTGGGATACCGGTGTTGGCATCGAGGAAGACAAGCTGCGGGACATTTTCACCGAGTTTCACCAGCTGTTGCCCCAGGGCACCGGCGGCCGGCAGGGTGTGGGCCTGGGGCTGGCCATCGTGGAACGGATGGTTCGGGTGCTGGGGTACGACATTGATGTGTCATCACGGCCCGGTCGTGGCTCCCGCTTCGTGCTGACCCTGCCGCTTGAACCCGCTCAGGCCAGACCGGATATGGCCCGTACAGATTCGCTCCAGAATTTCGCCGATGGCTTTGATGGTGTGCCGGTGCTGGTGATCGACAACGAGCCGGCGGTGTTGGAGAGCATGCAGTTGCTGCTGGAGCGTTGGGGCTGTGATGTGCTCACAGCCGCAAGCAAGGCAGAGGCCGTGGAGGCTCTCGAGCAAACCGGCCAGATACCGGCCCTTATCCTTGCGGACTATCACCTGAACAATGAGCGAACCGGTTACGATGCAGTTCACGGGGTTCGCCGCCACCTTGGTCGGGATATTCCCGCCGCCATCATTACCGCAGATCGCAGCGATGACACCCGCAAGATACTGCGCGCCCAGTACCTGCCAATACTGAACAAGCCGGTGAAACCCAACCGGCTCAGGGCCCTGATGACCAGCCTGCTGACCTCTGCCTCGGCGTGACCCCTTCTCGCCCGTCCTGTAAGACCTTCTTACATACACTCTGAAGCCCTTCGCGAAATACTCCCTCAACCGGTCTCCGATACCGGCAGGTTTCAAAACATCTGAGGGAGTAACAGATGAAAACAACAACGATTGGCCGGAAAGCCGGCAGTGGATTTGGGCATTGGTGGCTGGCAATGATCGGCGCCGGGCTATTGGCCGGTTGCGGCGGTGGGGGCGGCGAGACGGAGGTGTCCAGCCCCTCGGATTTCGACCCCCCGGCGGAGCCCGTGAACATAGGGGGCGATGCCGAGCTTTATGATCCCGAGCGGCTGATTGATGTGTCGGTCTCCATGAGCTCCGCCGATTTCAGCAAACTGAAATCGGAAGCCCGAACCCTGGCCAGCACCGACCGGGAATGTGTGCCCGAGTTCGAATACACGGAATTCACGGCCAGCGTCACCATCGACGGTGACCGTATGGACCGGGTGATCGTGCGCAAGAAGGGCTACATGGGCTCCCTGAGCCCCAGTATCCCCTCTCTCAAGCTGGACTTTAACGATCTCTGGCCTGGCCGCACCTATCAGAACATGACCCGGATGACCCTGAACAATAACCGCCAGGACCCCTCCAATGCCCGCCAGTGCATGGCCTATGACCAGTTTCGGCAGGCCGGGCTCGCGGCGCCGAAATGCAATTACGCCAGAGTGTCTGTTAATGGCGAGGATCTGGGTGTGTTTACCAATGTCGAGCCTATCAAGAAGCCCTTTCTGGCACGGGTATTCGGGGACGACGACGGTAACCAGTACGAAGCCCAAACGGCGGACTTCGGTACCTGGCTGAGCGAACGTTTCGAGAAAAAGACCAACGAAAAAGAAAACGACCGGACTGACCTGCAGGCCGTTACCGATGCTCTGGACTTGCCCGATGAGCAGATGGTGAATGTATTGCCGCAGCTGGTGGATGTGGATGAATTTATCCGGTTCTGGGCGCTGGAAACCCTGTTGGGCGCCTGGGATTCCGCCACTGGCAACGCCAACAATTTCCACATCTATCGGGATCCCGGAGACGGCCTGTTCCATTTTATTCCCTGGGGCGCTGATACGGCCTTTCGTGGGGCGCATCCCCTGAAGCCGCTCACGGGGGTGCTATACCGCAACTTCTCGCTGGCGGACCGGCTTTTCAGCATTCCCGAGTACCGGGCGCGCTATGAGGCCGAGCTTGAAGACCTGCTGGCCACCCAGTGGGATGAGGCCGATTTGCTGGCGGAAGTGGAGCGGATACGTGAACTCACCGGCACCAGCGCGGAGGCGACTGCCAGCCTGAATGCCTTCATTGGTGGCCGCGGCGTGGCCGGTGATGACGATTTCCGGCCTGCCCGCCGAGCTGTTATTGAACAGGCCATCGCCGAGGAGACGCCCTCCGGGGAAGTGTACCGGCTTGCGGACACGCAACCGGATTGCAGCGTGCCGGCGACAACCAGCCTGACCGGCACCATCAAGTCCGAGGACGGTGCCGACACAGGTGCCTTCCGCTTCACGCTGCCCGGAGGTCGGGCGGTGAACGCGAGCCTGACTTTTGCCGCCTTCGAGGTGGACAGCCTGGTTTACTCGGTTGATCGCGAATCAAAGCCGGCGGTGATCAGCCTCCTGCTGATTGGCGCGGATATCAACGACAACTTCACGCCCTATGTGCTGCAACTGTTTATCGAGGCATCCGATTACGTGCCGGGCACACACGAGTTCCATGGCTTTGCCACCAACGCTCTGTTGTTTGAGGTGGATGAAAGCCAGCCCGGGGATGTGCGCACCCTGGCCCTTGGCGCAGAGGGCAGTATTACTGTCATCGGGGTGGGATCCGGGGCCAGTGAGGGCGACGTGGAACTGAGCCTGAACGCCACCCTGGAATACGATTCGGCGATTCGATGAACATGGCTGTCGCCAGCCCGCTGGAAGGATTCCGCGGGCATTGTCTGGCCGAACAGATGCAGGCCCGTTTGATGAATCGGGTCGACACCAAGTTTTTGGTGCCTGCATACCTGCTGGATGCCTGTCTGCGTGGATTGGAGCACCATTACTCCATCCTGGAGATCGACGGGCGCCGGCGGTTTACCTACGACACCCTGTATTTCGATACACCGGAACGCCAGCTTTACCTGGATCACCACAACGGCAAGTTGAACCGGTTCAAGCTCCGTATCCGGCACTACCGTGAAACCGGGGACAGCTTCCTGGAGGTCAAGAAAAAGAACAACAGGGAGAGAACCATCAAGAACCGTTTGCCGCTGACATCGCAAACCGTTGCGAGCAGCCGGGTGGTCCCTTTCCTTGAAGAGCAATTGGGCCGACCGGTGGCAGGGATGCTGCCGGCTCTTTTTGTCGGCTACCGCCGGATGACCTTCATGAGCGCACGGGGGACCGAGCGTATTACGGTGGATACAGGGCTGGGTTTTCACTCGGCCGACCGTCGCAGCGGTCTGTGCCTGCCTGATGTTGCCGTTTTCGAGGTCAAGTACGATCGCAAGGTCCCATATTCCCCTTTCCTGGAACGTCTTGGTCAGCTCGGCTGCCGCCCCGTGCAGTTCAGCAAATACTGCATCGGCACAAGCCTGTTGTTCGGCCACGAATGCAAAACCAATCGCTTCAAACCGCTGTTAAGGAGACTTCATGGAATCTGCAGTTGATGTCCATTTTGCGATCCGGCTTTTGATCAATACCGCCTCCGTGTTTGTGCTGATTCGCTGCTACTACGCGTTTTCCCGTCACCGGGAGAATGCCGCCTCGTTCATTCTGTTTGGTGTCGGCGTTTTCCTGGTGACCGCATTGCTTCATTCGGTCACCGTCACCATGGGCTTTGCCTTCGGTCTGTTCGCCGTTTTCTCGATGCTCCGGTACCGAACCGAGGCCCTGGGCATAAAGGAAATGACCTACCTGTTTCTGGTGATCGCCATGGCCCTGCTGGCAGCAGTTGGCAACATGCACCACCTGGAGCTGGTGTTTCTGAACCTGCTGGTCATTGTTCTGGCGCTGGTGCTCGAAACCCGTGTGCTTTTGCCGCGACACAGTGAGAGAGAGGTGGAGTACGAAAAGATAGAGAACGTTCACCGGGACCGCCGGGAGTTGCTCATTGCGGACCTGCGAGAGCGCACCGGTCTGGATGTGTTTCGGGTGGATGTGGTGTCTGTCAGCTATCTGAGGGACACCGCCATGTTGCGTATGCACTTTCGTCAGGAGGCCGATCATGCTCGCTGAGCTGAAATGGGCGTGGATGGTGATCGGTCTGACACTGGCGTTCATGTTACAGCCTCTGCTCGCTGTGGCTTCCCCTGTCGAGGCAGAAGTGGGCGGTTACGTCGCCGCCGGTGTTGACCATTACGGGTCATTTTATGATGAAGACGGTGAGCGCAGCACAGCCCGGGGCGTCCTGAGAAATGCGAAAATTGAACTGGAACTGGCCTTGGGCAAGCGCTGGGAGGCAGAGCTGGATGGCAGCTACAAGATTGAAGGCGACAAGAAAGAGCTGGATCTGGGCGATGCCTATCTCCTGTATGACGGGGAGAGCCGTTTCGAGGCTCAAATTGGGCGCTTCAAGGAGCCTTTTGGCCTGGAACGCCTCGCCAGCTACACCAGCCTGAACACCAGCGAACGTTCGCTGGTGACCTCGGCGTTCGCACCGGGGCGTTCCATCGGTGTTATGGCGGGGCAGTACCGCAAACGCGGCACCTGGTCCCTGGGTCTGTTCACCGATGAGCCCGATGGTGGCTCCACTCACGCTATAACCGCGAGACTGACCCGTGCCCCCATTCGTTCAGAAAACCAGACCCTACATCTGGGCGCCGCGGCCTCTTATCGTGATCTTGGCGACAGCCGCTTTCAGATCAAGGATGAGGGAGAGGTGTTCAGTGCCGATAATGTCATCCGCAGCCCACGATTCGAGGCTGGTGATGCTTGGCTGGCAGGTCTCGAGGCCGCCTGGCTTTATCATCGTCTGACCCTCGTGGCGGAGGCCATGGCTCAGAGCGTGCGTCGAACCGACGGGTCACGCTGGCAGTTCGGTGGCGCCTACCTCCAGGCCGGTGTGTTCCTGACCGATGATCGGCGCTATTACAGCCGGGGTGAGTTTGACTGGATAGAGCCCCGGCACCGGGCGGGCGCCCTGGAACTGGTCGCACGGCACAGTGCTGTGGACCTGAGAGACCGGAACCTGGGCGCCGAGGCGAGTGTGACGCTGCTGGGTCTTGCCTGGTATCTGGGCGAGCTGTTCCAGCTGCGCCTGAATTACCTGATGCCGGATATTCGCGGCAATACCCTGATGGCCGTGCCGGACGGAGACGCTGTTACCCTGCGTGCTGTGCTGCGGTTCTAGGCAGCGTGAGGGTCACCTGCGTCCACTGGCCGGGTTCGCTGGTAATCGACATGTTGCCCTTGTGATGGCGCATGATGGTCTGACAGATACTGAGGCCCAGCCCCAGGTTGTCCGGTGTATCACTGGTGGAATAGAACGGATCAGTGAGCCGCTTCATATCGTCTGGCGCGATGCCCTGGCCGTTGTCCCGAATTACGATTCGATGGGCACTGTCAGCGCTTTCGGCCGTTATCTCGATTTTGCCGGGCTGCCGGTTTTTGCTCACGGCAGAGACGCCATTGAGCAGCAGGTTAACGAACACCTGGGTCAGGGCAGATGGATAGCAGGGAACGGTCGTTCCCTCCGGGATGTCAGTCTGAAGCTCGACACCTCGTAGCTGATGCTGGCAGAAGCGGGTGGCGGTGGTCACCAGTTTGCCGAGGTCTGCCGTTTCCAGGCTGTGTTCAGGGACGGGGCGGGAAAACTCGATCAGGTCAGACACAATATCGGCAATGCGTTTCTGGTGGGTGCTAGCGTCGGTCAGGGCGTCTGCGACCTCGACATCCCGGTTTACCGAGTTGGCAAAATCCACGGCCTGGCTGGCGCAGTTCAACGGGTTCATGATCTCGTGGAGCAGCCCCTTAGCCATATGGCTAAGGGCCTGATGTTTCTGTTCCTGGGCCAGTCTTTCTTCCGTTGATTTCAGGGTTTCCAAAGTGCGGGAAAGTTGTCGATTCCGGTCTCGGAGCAGGAATTGGAGCGCCAGCAGGTTGCGCAGGAACTGCGACAGGAACCAGGCCGATAGCGGTGCGACCACCAGGCACATCAGAATCAGCCAGTTGGTCAGAATGCCGATCAGGGTGTCGCTTACCTGAGTGCTGTCGACCGCCACGAACGTGGCGAGTACCAGCAGTGTCAGGTTGATCAGGATAATCACGCTGGTGTGGAACAGGGACAGGGTAATGATGCCCACGGAGCTGATGAAAAAGAACAAGCCCACGATGGGAGCGAGCGACGCGCCCGTTGTCATGTATCCCAGGTAGCTGAACGCCGCCATGTTGAAAAACACCAGGTAGACAATCATCGGCGCTGACCGGCGCAGGCGCGTGAACCGGTGAGCGGCGATCAGACCGGTCAGAATCGCGGTGTAGATGAGGTAGATACCGAATACGTCCGGTGCATCCGGGTTCAGGGCCAGGCCCCCGAGAAACAGCAGGGTACCGATAAAGGCAATCACCAGGTAAACGTCGGCGAACAGGGGCAGCACCCGGTACCGATACTGGGTGTGGTAGAAGCGTTCGAAGCGTCGCTGTCGGTAGGCGGGCAGCTGGCGGATCTGATCCATCCCGGAAAGCAGTTTCACTCGGCGGCTCCGTGTTGGTGTCGTTGCATAAAGAGAATGAGCTCGGGCAGGCGCTCGAAGCCCAATTTCACGAAAATCCGGTCCTTGTAGGAATGCACCGTCTTGCAGGAAACGCCAAGCCTGCCTGCAATATCGCGTACCGGCAGCCGGCTGGCCATCAGCTGTGCCACTTCCCGCTCCCGTCCGGACAAGGCCTGATAGGCGAGCATGGCGGCCGGTGCTGGTTCCTGCTGCCAGTTACCGACATAAACCTGCCCGTTTCGAATGTAGAAGAGCGTCTTGATCAACTCCTGCACTGGCTGGTCCTTGGACACCACGGCCTTGATGCCTGCTTCCAGATAGATCGCCATCCGCCCGCTGCTGACCGGCGTGTCCGATATCAGCAGCACGGACAATGACGGATTCACCGCCAATGCATGCTCGGCGATGGTGAGCCCGTCGTTGTCCTGCAGGTTTTCCTCAATCAGCAGTACCGAAGGGGTGGCCCTCTTTAGCCGATTGAGCGTTGCCACTCCGGTCTCCGATTCGCCAACCAGCTCGACCTCATCGTGCAAGAGGATCTGGAATAGCAGGCTGTCACGGAGCAGTCGCTGCCCCATGGTGACGTACAACCTGAGCCTGCGCTGACCTGACGCCATCAGTCTGCCCTGGCCGGCAGATGGAGACTCAATCGAAGACACTGGTCGCCTCCGGTCACGTCGATATCGCCAGCAAGCAGTCGGGTGCTTACGAAGAGCATCAGAAGAGCGCTCTGCTGCTCCAGCAGGGGGCGGGAGAGGCGGGTGATTGGCGCCAGCAGATGGCTGTACATGTGAAGTGGGCTGGCGCTGGCGACCATGAGGCCGCTTTCGGTCCGGGTCAATTCCAGAGCAGAGCGCTCCAGCCCGGAGGCCTTCATCAGGGTTGCCAGTGCCTGGCAAAGGGCCATCAACGGTGTTTGTGTTTCGCTCGTGCCTGCCGGGTTCTCCAAGGCGTTCGCGAGAGCCTGGTCAAAGGCTTGCCGGTTCTGGATGCCGTGCACGTGGCCTGGCTGAAGGGTGCTGAGCTGCCTGCCCGCCATTCCGGCAAAGTCTCTTACAAGATCATGCTCAAGCGCGGTTTCCCGGCTTGCGCGCAGATGGGGTGGCTGGGCAGGAAGTGTGCGAACGGTTGCCAGGGCATCCAGAAAGTCGGCGGTGATCGGTTCGCCGGTAAAACCGTCCACTCGCTCGTTTAGATGTTCAAGCAGTCTGGCTCGTCGTTGCTGGCGAAGCTCCGCGAACTGTTGTTCTGCAATTGAGCGTGAACGGTCTCTTGCAGAGACCAGGGTGCGATGTTGGACAAGAGCCTTGCGGAAGAGCGACAGCAATTCGGCTGCGTTCCATGGCTTCTTCTGATAGCGGAAGATCCGGCCCTCGTTAACTGCATCCATGGCCACATCAACCTCGCCCCAGGCTGACGTGAGAATTCGGACAATTGTCGGGTGCGACTGGCGTAGTTCGTCCAGCAGCTCTTTGCCATGCATCCCGGGCATTCTCTGGTCTGTCATCACCACCGCGACATCGCTGTCTTTCTGCAACACGAGCTGAGCCTCTTCTGCACTGATGGCGCTCAGCACGCGGAATTCGTCCTGCATGCGCTCCAACTGCCTCGACAGATAACGGGTGGCAGTCGGTTCGTCATCCACGATCAGAATCGCCGGTTTGGGGCCCTCGTGGGCCTCGCTGGTATCCGGAGAGAAGGTTTGTCCTTCGCGGGTAAGCGCGGCTGTGAGCACGTGCGACCGGATAACATCGGGATTGACCGGCTGTTCGAAGCAGCGATCGACCAGCTGATGGTCGAGCAGTTTCACGAGGAGGTTCAGCGCAATGGCATCTCCTATGAGGATCTTCAGAATCCGGGGGTGGTGGTCCCTGGCCCGTGCCAGTAGCGACGACTCAAGATAGTCATCAGCGCGGTTCGGAAGCAGAACGATGGCGGTGGGTATGGTGGCAGCCGAGGGCAGGTAGTCGAGTGCCCCCTGGTCAGTGGCGAACGCGTGAATAACGAAATCGCTGGCAAACAAGGTTTCGAAGTGCTGTCGGTCCTGGTCGTCGTCATACCGGAGAAGGATCTCCGCCGCTCCGCTGGTCGCCATGATTACTCTGTATCCTGTTAATGGGGTAGGGAAGAGATTAGCAACAACAGTGGCTTAGCGGTGTAGGAACTTCCTACAGCAGTGCCTTTGCCGGCAATGAAAACCTGGTTCTGTGACAGCCTTGGCACTATGGACTGTCCTGGCGTCAGGAGCGACTACACTTACCAGAGGCTCATCGAAAGGGAGATAACCATGACAGTTCCTGAGAATGGTCTGACGAATCACGAAGTCACCATCTGCCTGGCTGGCGGTGCCGTGCTGGGTCCGTTCAATGCGACCTGGAGCAAGGATTCCGGTGGGGATGTGCGTGAGCTGGTCCGCGAGTACGATGCGTTTCTGCAGGGTGAAAAGCAGCACCGTTACAAGTTTCACCTGCACGACACCTACACCAACACCGTTCATACCCTGATCCTCAATTTTGAACAGGTTACGGGCATCTGCGACCATGTCCGGCTCAGATCCCAGGGCGGCGGCTGAGCCATGGCCGGGCCCCTGGCGTACACGCCAAGAAGCCCACAGTGCAAATGCACGGACAGGAGGGAATATGAGCGAATTCAGAACGGAAACCGACAGCCTCGGGGACGTCCAGGTACCTGCTGATGCGCTCTGGGGCGCTCAAACCCAGCGGGCGGTGGAAAACTTCCCGGTCAGTGGCCAGCCAATGCCTCAGCCGTTTATTGCCGCCGTTGCCCAGATCAAGCGCGCAGCCGCCGAGGCCAATACCAGCCTGGGCCTGCTCGACAACGATCTGCGGGATGCGATCTCCCAGGCTTGCGAAGATCTGGTCAAGGGCGAATACGCAGATCAGTTTCCGGTAGACCGCTACCAGACCGGCTCGGGCACCAGCACCAATATGAATGTCAACGAGGTGATCGCCAGTATCGCCCGCAACGCAGGCTTCGAGGTGCACCCGAACGATCACGTGAACATGAGCCAGAGCTCCAACGACGTGATTCCAACGGCGATCCACGTGAGTGCCGTGATTGCAGCCAAGGAGAAGCTACTGCCGGCGCTGTCGCATCTTTGCGGTGTGATCTACGAGCAGGAAGCGGCATTTTCCAGCCAGGTAAAAACCGGCCGCACCCACCTGATGGATGCCATGCCGGTGACCCTCGGCCAGGAGTTGAAAACCTGGCGCGAACAGCTTCTGGCCGTGGAAAAGCGGGTAGAAGCCGCAGCTGATGAGCTGTTGGCCGTTCCCCAGGGCGGCACCGCGGTGGGTACCGGAATCAATGCGCTCCCGGAATTTCCGGGCCAGTTCGTCAAGTTCCTGCGGGCCAACACCGGCTATCCCTTTACGTCGCTCGATCACAAATTCACCGGCCAGAGCGCGGTGGATGCCCCGGTGGCCCTCTCCGCACAATTGCGCGGTGCAGCCATCGTGCTGACCAAGATCGCCAACGATCTACGCTGGATGAACAGCGGCCCTATTCACGGCCTGGCTGAAATCAGTCTTCCGGCATTGCAACCGGGCAGCAGTATCATGCCGGGCAAGGTCAATCCGGTCATCCCGGAGTCCGTGGCCATGGTTGGCGCCCAGGTGATGGGGCTGGACAGCGCCGTGGCCATTGCCGGTCAGTCCGGTAATTTCCAGCTCAACGTCATGCTCCCTCTGGTGGGCGGCAACCTGCTGGACATGACCGATTTGCTCGCCAATGCGGCCATCATGCTGGCGGACAAGGCGATCAAGGATTTCACGGTCAATGCCGACAACCTGAACGCAGGTGTGGGCAAGAATCCCGTACTGGTGACAGCGCTTAATCCCGAGATCGGCTACAGCCTGGCGGCAGACATCGCCAAGGAAGCGTATAAAACGGGCCGGCCAGTCATCGATGTGGCGGAGGAACGCAGCGGCCTGAGCCGGGAGCGGCTCGAGGAGTTGATGGATCCGCTCAAGCTGACCCGGCGCGGTATCGCCTGATCGGTCGTTTCAGAGGGGCGCAAACGCTTGCTGATCATCCTGGAGCTGTTTGTGATGCTGGTGCTGGCCAACGGCACGCCGGTGGTTGCGGCCGGGCTGCTGAAAAACCGCTGGTCGGCCCCGGTGGACGGCGGTCGACTGCTGTCCGATGGTCGCCCCGTATTTGGTGAAAGCAAAACCTGGCGGGGTGTTGTATCCGGTGCACTGGCTTGCGGGCTTTTTGCGCTGTTTACCGGGCTGGGATTCGTGTTCGGGCTTCTGTTCGGCCTGCTGGGGCTGGGAGGAGATCTTCTGAGCAGCTTCATGAAGCGTCGAATGGGTTTGGCATCAAGTGCCCGGGCTGTCGGGCTGGATCAGATCCCGGAAGCCCTCCTGCCCATGCTGCTGGCGATGTGGTGGCTGCCGGTGAGCCTGTGGGTAGTGTTGGTTGTCGTGGTGGTTTTTACCCTGTCCAACATCTATGGCTCACCGCTGCTCTACCGTCTCGGTATACGCCGGCAGCCCCACTAAACCGGGCCGCGAGTCAGGGTGTGAAGGGTTACTTCCGGCGGGCAGTTCAGGCGAACGTTTACCACGGACGTTCCGGAACCCGGTGAGGTGTAGCCCTGCATGCCATTCATCCGCCAGTAACCTCGACCGAGTGTGCGCGGGCAGTCAGAGTCGAGAGTCACCGGTATACCTCCGGGCAGGCAGATCTGGCCGCCGTGTGTGTGTCCGCAGAGAAAGACGTCGTAGCCGGCGTGGGCAGCCTCGCGCCAGATCTCCGGCGTATGGCTGAGGAGGATGCTGGTGCCTCCCGCAGGGATATTGTCCCCCGCCTGGTGCAGGTTGTGGACCTTGAAGAAGTGGGCGTCGTCCACACCCGCGAGGTACAGGGTCTGGCCTCCCCGTTCAATGGGCGCCATTTCGTTCATCAGCAGTTGGTAACCCATGTCTTCCAATGCCGGTACCATGCGAACGCTGTCGTGGTTACCCAGAACCGCATAGGGCTTGCTTTTTATACCGTCCCTCAGCCGCGCCATGCCGTCCAGGGCGCCCTCAATCGGGCCCCACGTGAGTTTCCGGTAGTCGCCGGTCAACACGCACAGATCGTAGTCTAACGGTTCGATCTGGCGCAGGACTGCCTGCAGGTTGGCTTCGTCCATGTCTACGTGCAGGTCGGTCAGATGCAGAATGCGAAAGCCCTCGAAGGCTTCCGGCAGGCCGGGAAGCTGGAAATGATTGTGCACGGTGTTCAGACGCCGGCTGTTGCTCTGGCCCCGGCCCCAAAGGCCAACCATGCGCAAACAGGTACGGATAAAGCCGGGCGCGGTGGCCCAGTTTTCCAGATGGAATGAGCTGTGATCCTGCCCGAATACCTTCGCTTCAGCTTCCCGTTCAATGCCGAGCCTCTGGCGGGCGTGAACAGGGCCGAGCCTCAGGCTCAGGCGGTATTCCAGGAGTTCATCCTGGTTCTCCGGTGTACGAGCCCTTGCCGTCATTTTTCTTCCCTTATATGCCGAGCCGGGCATGGCCGATGTGCTAAGTGGCAAACCCTGTCTGTCATTATGGATGGCCCTCGAAGGTATGCAACCAAAACGACACAATGTTCATGTTTGATGACACACTGGCGGTGAAACCGGCGGAGCAACAGACTCAGGAGATTTATGACGGAACCATCGAGTGATGACAGGCTGTCGTTCAGCCAGATTTTCCTGCTGTTCCTTCGGCTGGGGCTGACGTCGTTTGGTGGTCCGGCAGCGCATCTCGGATTCTTTCACGATGAATTTGTCAAACGTCGGCGGTGGCTCTCAGACAGTGCCTACGCAGAAGTTGTGGCCCTCTGCCAGTTGCTGCCGGGACCGGCTTCCAGCCAGGTCGGTCTAACCATCGGGTTCCTGCGCGGCCATTACCGCGGCGGACTCGCAGCGTGGCTGGGGTTCACCCTGCCATCGGCGGTGATCATGATTGGTCTTGCGTTGGGGTTGAACGCCTGGCCAGAGGCCAGCAGTGGCGGCTGGGTACAGGGTCTCAAGTTGTTTGTGGTGGCGGTGGTGGCCAAGGCGGTCTGGCAGATGGGAACAACCCTGTGCCCGGACCGTCCCCGAATCGCCATGGCGTTGCTGGTAGCGGTGAGCCTTCTGATGATGGGCGAAACCTGGATGCAGATACTGGCGTTGGTCATTGCCGGGGCTGTGGGTTCCTTTCTGGGGTTGGGGAGCGGAGAGGCATCTGAGCCGCTGCATGTGCCACTGCAATCCCGGAAACCTGCGCTTTTTGCAGGGGCCTTTTTGATTCTGTTGTTGGTTTCCTTCCTGCCTCAGGCCGCCGGCAGTCTTGGCTGGATAGGCGCTGAAATGTACCGGGCCGGTGCCCTGGTGTTTGGCGGTGGTCACGTTGTGCTGCCCTGGCTGCAGGAGGGCTTCGTGGCCTCCGGTGCCATGCCGGCGGACACTTTCCTGGCGGGGTATGGCGTTGCCCAGGCTATGCCGGGACCGCTGTTTTCCTTTTCAGGATTTCTGGGTGGTTCACAGGCCGGTGTTCTCGGTGGTGTGATTGCGGTACTGGCTGTGTTCCTCCCTGGAACCCTGCTTGTATTCGCCGGTCTTCCCCTATGGAGCTGGCTTCGGGAGCATCGTCGCGCCCGGTCAGCACTGGCCGGGGTGAATGCAGGCGTGGTGGGGTTGTTGCTGGCGGCTCTCTACGATCCGGTCTGGGTCTCCGCCGTCCATGGTGCGCATGATCTGGCACTCGTGCTCGCCATTTGGGTCTGTCTAGCTGTCTGGCGGGTTCCGGTCTGGGTACTGGCGCCGCTGAGTGCGCTGGCTGGAGTGATCCTGCTGTCCTGATCAACGTACATATAGTCCGTTCTTCCTGAGCCGGCACACGGGTTGGCAAATCAGCAGGTTTCCAGCCACAATCGAGCGGTTAAAGGCAGATAATTCGAACGCAGAGGTTACCATGACGACATCCTGCAGTATCCCGGGTCTCAACGTACCACGTAGCCGTTTTCCTGATCCTGAACAGGACCTGCCGGCGGCCGAGGGCGAACAGCGTGTCGTGCTGGCTGGCGGCTGTTTCTGGTGTGTGGAAGCCGTTTTCCTGGCCATCGATGGCGTAACCAGTGTTGAGTCCGGTTACGCTGGCGGTCACGCCAGCTCTGCCAATTATGAGGCCGTATGCTCAGGTACTACCGGCCACGCAGAAGTGGTCGATGTTCACTATGACCCTGCCAGGGTCAGTTTTGGCGAACTGCTAAAGGTGTTCTTCTCGGTTGCTCACGATCCCACCCAGTTGAACCGCCAGGGCAACGACCGGGGCACCCAGTACCGCTCGGCTGTGTTCTACGAGACTGCCGAACAGCGGCGGGTAGCCGAGGCCTACATCCACCAGCTCAATCAGGCCGAAGTGTACCCGGACCCGATAGTGACCACGCTGGAGCCGCTGGAGGCATTTTACCCGGCAGAAGAGTACCACCAGAATTTTGCTGCCCGGAATCCCTACCAGCCATACATCATGGCCGTGGCCGCCCCGAAAATGGAAAAGCTTGTAGACAGTTATCCTGATCGCCTGAAGCCGGAATTTACAGACAACGACGCAGGCAGCACCGCCTGAGGAGGCAGACTATGGGAGTTTCCGCTGCAGGTTATGACCTGACACCACTAAACGAAGCACAGGTTGAGGAGAAAGCTGCGGATCTGACATCGGAAGAGCGGCGCGTACTGCTCGACCATGGCACCGAGCATCCGTTTTGCGGAACCTTGCTGGATAACAAAAAAGCCGGTGTTTACCACTGCCGGCTTTGCGATCTGCCTTTGTTCAGCTCGGACTCGAAGTTTGACTCGGGAACCGGCTGGCCGAGTTTCTTTCAGCCCTTTGATCCGGAGCATATCCGCTACATTGAGGACACGAGTCTTGGCATGACTCGCACCGAAATCCGCTGTCCCCGTTGCGACAGCCATCTCGGCCATGTCTTTCCTGACGGCCCGCCGCCAACCGGGCAGCGATACTGCCTGAACTCGGTTGCCATGGTGTTTCAGGAAAACGCCTGAGACGAAAAAAAGGGGGCCGCAGGGCCCCCGATTCTATTTATTGCCGCCTGTCACAGTCGCCACGTAGTGGGCCACCGCATTTATCTGTTCCTCAGACAGCGACTCGTTGAACGCCGGCATGACACCCACCCCGCTGGTTACGGCATTGACCACCTGTTCCATCGTGGGTTTGAGTTCATCGAGATCCGGGCCGATGGCACCAGCCGAACCGGCATCCGCCAGGGTATGGCATATGGTGCAGGAGGGTTGTGCCTCCTGAGTGAATACCTGTTTCCCCTTGTCAAAGTCGCTGGCGATCGTCAGGGGCGACAGTCCCATCAGAGCTATGGCGCCCAGTACTGCAGTTTTTCTCATATTATTGCTTTCCGGAAAGGTCGGAGCCGCCGTGTTCCGGGGCCGGCTCCGCCAATGATCAACTGACGGCAACCGTGACTCCGTGGTCGCTCCAGCCATTGTGGCCGTAGCCACGCTCATTCTCGATTCGGCCCTCTGGTTGGGTATTGCCACGGACATCGGTCGCCCGACTGACTATCCGGTGCTCTCCAGCCGGCATATCTGTTGCGAGCACGAAGGGTCGCCAGGCATAGGGGCCGAGGTCCGGCCCCAGGAAGCGAGCCTGTTTCCAGGTTTTGCCGCCATCCACTGAAACGTCGACCTTTTCCAGCGCAACCGTGCCACCGAAGGCCACGCCGTAGATCATGTTACGGCCGGTCCGACCGCTGTCCAGGGGGGCGGTTACCCAGGATTTAACGTTCATTTCCCACATGGATGGCTGATCCGGGGCGCCTTTCACGCCAACATCACGAACCCGGTAGCCTGAAGCCTGGATCTTGGCGTCCGTCTGGTTTTCAGTGAAGGCAACGTTCTTGACGTACTTCACGTTGTTCACGCCGTAGTAACCCGGCACAACCATTCTCAGCGGGCCACCATGAGTGTGGGTCAGAGGCTCATCATTCATTTCCCAGGCCAGCAATGCGGTTTCCATGGCACGGGTGGGAACGGAACGTTCCACGATAATCGTTTTCGGGTCCAGGCCGTCGGGAAGTGTCTCGCCGCCGGTGCTAGTGATGTACCGTGTATCGTCAACAGGGCCGCCAAGAGCCTCCACAACATCTTTCAGCGGTACACCGGTCCACATGATGCAGCCCGCAGCGCCAACAGACCATTGGGTACCACTCGCGCCATGGGGGAAGAAGGCGCGACCGTTACCGGAACACTGTAATACGGAGGCAACGGTGGTAACCCCCATCTGTTTCAGGTCGCCGACCGTCAGGGTTCGGGGATTTTTCACGCCCTCGATCCGCACCTCCCAGGCATCCGGGTTATCGGTTACCGAGGCTGGTGGCGCGGGCAGGTTATTGCGAACGAACAAGCGGTCACTTGAGGTAATAACGCCATTGCCGATGGCCCCCCGTTGGGTTTCCATCGTGTTTGCGCTGTGAACAATCAGGGCGTTGCGTTCTTTCCAGGCGGCGTAATCCGGGAGTGATTTTGGTTCATCGGCTTTGGCAAGGGGCGTAAATCCCAGCACGCTTACCGCGGCCATGGCGCCGGCACTGCCAAGTAGCAGGGTGCGGCGGGAGGGGTTCTGAAGGCCCGGGTCATTCGGGCCGCGCATCAGCGCTGATTCCTGCTTCATTATCCGTCTCCTTCTTAGGGTTGTCGTCGGACGGTGGGACTGCTTTTTCAATTCTTCGCGGTTATATCCTTATACCTTATAGATAATGGTCAAAAATTAATCAATACTTTTGTGTGTTATTCAACGGGTTTTTCAGTCGCTATAATTCGCCCCCTATTGAACGCGCAGCAACGAGGCCGCGAACGAACGCGGGAAACAGAGAAGGGTAGCTGAGATGATTCGATTGAAGATGAATCCGCTAACGGAGTCAGCAACGCTTCTTCGGCGGGCGGGTGTGGTTCTGGGCAGTGTCGGATTGACAGCACTCTTTTCCCTGTTGGTTTTGCTGAGGGCGCTGTTCGGGAGGTTGAACCGGCCCATCGTCGACAAATACTGCCGCGAGTGGTCGGCCTCGCTGTTACGACTGGTTCGTGCCAGCCTCACCGTACGCGGGCAAGTGCCTGATTTCGGCGACGGGCGCCGGTACATCATTATGTGCACCCATGCCAGCCACTATGATATTCCGGTCACCTTCGTATCGTTGCCGGGATCGATCCGCATGCTGGCAAAAAAGGAGCTGTTCAGTATCCCGCTGCTGGGGCAGGCCATGCGTGCAGCGGAATTCCCCTCAGTAGACCGCTCCAATCGGCAACGTGCAGTCAGGGATCTGGAGAAGGCCCGGGCGATGATGGAAAGTGGAATCGTGCTCTGGGCCGCGCCCGAGGGAACCCGCTCGCCGGACGGAAAACTTCTGCCTTTCAAGAAAGGCTGTTTTCACCTGGCGCTGGATACTGAGGCGGTGATCGTGCCGGTGGCCGTGCGGGGTATCCACCGTGTTTTACCGGCCCGCACCTGGCAGATCAACCTCGGGCAGCCGGTGGATGTGAGGGTAGGAGAACCGCTGGATACGGCAGGAAAGACCAAAGCCGACCTGGACGAAGTCATGACCGAGGTGCGCGGAAGACTGACGGAGCTGTTGGGAGACGGTGAAGCCGGTTAGCACCGGCCTCACATCGGCACGCAGATCAGGCCGTACCGGCAGCCACCACCGTGGAGAGCAGATAGCCGGTATAGGCCACGTACACCAGCACCAGGATGCCACCATCCACACGGCTCACCAGTTTTCGCCATCCGGTAAGCCCGTAACCCATCAGGAACAGACCCACCGTGAGCGCCAGCATCAGCGTCCAGTCACGGTAGAGCACTTCCGGGTCCACCGCGAGGGGTTCGATAACAGCCGCGAGACCCACCACGGCGAGGGTGTTGAAAATGCCCGACCCCAGAATATTGCCCAGGATCAGGTCGTGTTCGTTCTTTTTGACCGCGGCCAGAGCCGAGGCGAGTTCGGGCAGGGAAGTGCCGATGGCAACGATGGTGAGACCGATCACCAGATCGCTGACTCCAAGGCTCTGGGCAATCGTGACGGCACCCCAGACCAGCATCCGGGAGCTGACGATCAGCAGTACCAGGCCAATTACCAGCCAGATCACGGCGGTTTTCAGGGGCATGGGGTGCGCAATGATCTCGGCGTCGGCATCACCGGCCAGAGGGTCCGCCTTGCCTTTCAGGCCCTGGTAAATTGACCATCCCATAACCACAGCAAATACCGCCAGCAACACCCAGCCATCCATGCGTGAGAGTTGCCCGTCGATCAGCTGGGCGCCGGCAATGAGGGTGAGTACAATCAGCAGTGGCAGCTCCTTGCGGATCACCTGGGAGTGCACTGCAATGGGCGCGATGATGGCTGTCAGGCCGACAATAAGCGCAATGTTGGTAATGTTGGAGCCATAGCCGTTACCCAGGGCCAGGCCAGGGTTGCCATCAGACGCAGCCATGGCTGAGACGGCGAGTTCCGGTGCCGAGGTGCCGAAACCGATAATCACCATGCCGATCAGCAGGGTGGGCATACCGAGATGTTTGGCGGTCGCCGCGGCGCCCTCCACAAATTTATCGGCACTCCAGACCAGCAGGATCAGGCCGGCGATGATTGCGCCAAATGCCATTAGCATAGATAGACCTCAGTTGATGAAACGCCCGAGCATGTAGACACCGGCATAGCCCAGGGTATAAGCCGCCAGAAGGTGTGCAAGATACCGCATATAGGCGGCAAAGGTCAGCCCCGGAATCTTGCTCATTGCCACTATACCGGCGGCTGAGCCAATCACCAGGAGCGATCCACCCACACCAACGGCATAGGTCAGGCCCATCCACTCGCCGGGGCTCATGTCGATGCCGGCCTTCAGCAGGGCCGCCGTCAGAGGCACGTTATCGATAACGGCCGAGAAGATGCCCATCAGGTAATTGGCGTACAGCGGCGGCAGGATGTCGTAAATCGCCACCAGCGAATCCAGCGCATGGATCTCCTTGAGCATGCCCACCAGCAGAAGGATGCCGAGAAAGAACAGCAGCGTTTCAAACTCGATGATGCGGATGTACTCGAGAATCGGGTCCAGATCGGAGTCGTCACTCATGAATCGAGACACCAGGAACATGATGGACAGGCCGAACAGAAAGGTCAGTACCGGTGGAATCCCGAACAGGGCATTACCGGCAATGGTGCTCAGGATTGTTAACAAAAACAGCCCGCTGATGATCGCGTCCACCCGTCGCACAGGGGTATTGTTGGAGCGCAGGGTCACGGTTCCTGTGAGCCCTCGAGACAGGAAAACCGCAAGGATGAAAACGGTGATCGAGGCCGGAATGGCCAGGGTCAGAAGGGTCAGTATTTCAACCTTTTTCGCCAGGAAAATCATCAACGTAGTGACGTCGCCGGTGATCAGCGAAACGCCTCCCGAGTTGACCGCAAACACAACCAGCGTGACGAACTGGATACGTTTTTTCAGCTCCAGATCCAGAGACAGAATCAGCGAGCATGAGACTAAAGTGGCGGTGATATTGTCTGCTAAAGAGGAGAAAATGAAACAAAAAAGACCGGTCAGGAACAGTAGCCGTCGCTCGCTTACCTGCTTCGGCATGATCAGGTAAATCACGTTTTCGATCATACCCTTCTTGTTCAGGTAGGCGACAAACGTCATGGCTGCGACCAGAAACAGCCACAGCCCGGCGATTTCGGCGATGCTCTCGGACAGACCATCGGAAATGGCAGACGTTTCACCAGCGTTATCACTGAACAGGAACAGCAGCATCCAGCTCATGGTGCCAAAGAACAGCGTTACCTTGGCCTTGTTGATGTGGATGACCTCTTCAAATATGACGCCTAGCAGCGCCAGAACCGCGAGAATAATCAGAAACGCATCAAGGGCAGACATTGGGGAAATCCCGTCCTGGTTTGTCAAAGTGGAGGCCTGAGCCGGCCAGACAGATCACGCGGGCGGATTTTAGACCTTTGACCCGTAGCAAACCACTGTTCGTAAGTGCACGTATCGGCCCCTGAAGCAAATAGATGCCGAAGAAAGACGCAACGATTGACAATCGCAATTTATTCTCCCGGCAAAAATCGGGATAATTGCGCGCACATTCAGACCGGAAGCAGACGGCGGCGCCGTTTACCTCGCGCCCGACCGGCTTCCGACAGGCTCTCTTGCTGATCGTGAGAGGGCAAAAAGGCTCAACACTAGCTAGGGTGAAAACCAATGGCCGTTAGACAGGCAGACGTAGTGCTGGTCGGCGGTGGCGTCATGAGCGCCACTCTCGGCATGATGCTCAGGCAGCTTGATCCGTCCCTGGACATCGTCATGGTGGAGCGTCTCGACCACGTTGCCCATGAGAGCACAGACGGATGGAACAACGCAGGTACCGGGCATGCCGGGTACTGTGAGCTTAACTACACTCCCGAGACCGGTGATGGCGATGTCACCATCGATCGGGCCCTGCAGATCAACGCCCAGTTCGAGGTGTCACTGCAGCTGTGGTCCTACCTTGTGGAGCAGGGCATCCTGCCCGAACCCTCCAGCTTTATTAATCGCACACCGCATCAGAGCTTTGTCTGGGGCGAGAAGGATGTGGCCTTCCTCAAGCGCCGTTATGAACGCCTGAGTGCCCATCACCTGTTCCGCGACATGGAATACACCGAGTCTCCGAAGGATCTCGAGGAATGGATGCCGCTGATCGTCAATAACCGGGACCCCATGCAGCGGGTTGCCGCGACCCGGATCAAGCACGGTTCCGATGTGGATTTCGGCTCGCTTACCCGCAGCATGGTGAGCTGGCTGGAAACCCAGCCGAATTTCGAGCTGATGCTCAGCTCACCGGTGCACTACATCGACCAGCGGGACAACGGCCGATGGAAGATCCGCGTCAAGAACCAGAAGACCGGCGAGCTGACCAAGCTCGAGACCGGCTTCGTATTCCTCGGCGCCGGCGGTGGCGCGTTGCCGCTGCTGCAGAAATCCGGTATCGACGAAGCCCGTGGCTACGGTGGCTTCCCGGTGAGCGGTCAGTGGCTGGTGTGTGGCAAGCCCGACATCGTCAAGCAGCATAACTCCAAGGTATACGGCAAGGCGCCGATCGGGGCACCGCCCATGTCGGTACCGCACCTCGATACCCGCATCATTAATGGCGAGCCGGCCCTTCTGTTTGGCCCCTTCGCCGGTTTCACCACCCGCTTCCTGAAACAGGGCTCGATCTTTGATCTGATTGGTTCGGTGAAGCCCACCAACCTGAAGCCCATGCTCTCGGTGAGCAAGAGCAACATGGACCTGACCCGCTACCTGATCGGGGAAGTGTTCCAGTCCCACGGTGACCGGGTGGCATCGCTGCGCAACTTCTTCCCGGACGCCATGGAAGAGGATTGGCAACTGCGCATGGCCGGCCAGCGCGTTCAGATCATCAAGCAGGTCGATGGTGGCGGTGGCAAGCTTGAGTTCGGCACCGAAATTGTGGCGGCAAAAGATGGAACGCTGGCGGCGCTGCTGGGTGCTTCGCCCGGAGCCTCCACCGCAGCCAATGCCATGATCAACGTGATCGAGCGCTGTTTCCCGGAGAAGATCAAGACGCCGGAGTGGCAGGAACGGATGAAAGAGCTTGTTCCGTCCTATGGCCAGTCCCTGGTAGAGGACGAAGCACTGCTTACCAAAGTTCGCGAGAGGACCCTGTCGACCCTGAAACTGGGCTGATATTCCCAATCGATCTAAGAAAGCCTAAGGCACTGCGATTGCTGGATTCACTCCCGGCTGTCGTAGTGCTTTTTGCGTTTCAAATGGGGGCGAAATTTGCGATTTCACAGCTAATGCGTAGGGTTATAAGTCAACCCTTATGAAAGGAGAGAGCCTGTGAGTGAGCAAAAGTACAATCCTGAGAAAGGGTATATTGCATTACTGGGCTGGAGCCTGAATGCGGTTGAAGCGGCCGACAAATTCGATCGTCGGTATGTTGTCGTGGCACCGGACTGGGCCGAAGCCTATTGCGAAGAGCATGACATTCCCTACGTGCCCTGGAATTTTGAGCGCCTGAATGACCGTTCGGTAGAAATTGCGCAGACCCTCAAGGAGATGGGCGTAGACGTTGCCATCCCGTTGTTTGAGGAGACTGTGGAGTGGGCAGGTGCCATTAACTCGGTGTTGATGGACAAGCCTCGTTTGTTCGGTCAGGCCATGCTGCTGCGTGACAAGGCCCTGATGAAACGCCGTGCCCAGCTCGGTGGTATCCGGGTGGGTATCTTCGAGGAAGCGCACGACAAGGGTGATGTTATCCGGTTCCTCAAGCGGGTTAACCAGACTCTGCTGAAACTGGATGGTGACCCCAACGATCCGATTCACCTCAAGGCCTTTGATAAGGCCGGCTGCCTTGGCCACCGGGTGATCCGTACGCCTGATGAAGTCGATACCATCCCGGAAGAAGAATTCCCGGTTTTGATGGAGTCGCACCTGGATGGCTGGGAGTTTGCGGTCGAGGCCTGGATTCACAACGGCAAGATCGCCTTCCTGAACATTTCCGAGTACGTGACGCTGGGCTATTCGGTATTTG
Organism: Marinobacter manganoxydans MnI7-9; assembly: GCF_000235625.1. GTDB lineage: Bacteria > Pseudomonadota > Gammaproteobacteria > Pseudomonadales > Oleiphilaceae > Marinobacter > Marinobacter manganoxydans. The sequence goes on from NZ_AGTR01000016.1 coordinate 109,969, forward strand.
TGCCCGCAACACCGGACCTGGAGAAGTATCGCGACCAGATTCGCGGCGAAATCGAGAAGCTGATCAAGACCTTCGATATCGAATTCGGGTTTATCCACCCGGAGTACTTCGTGACCAGCGACCGGACCATGTACTTTGGCGAGGTGGCCTATCGTCCACCGGGCTTCAAGGTATTCGAGCTGCTTGAGCGTGCCTATGGTTTCAACGCGTATCAGGGCATGATCCTGGCCTTTGACCCGAAGACCACGGAAGAGGAAATCAAGGCCTTCTTCCCGAAGGAAGTGGTGGATGCGAAGGGTTACGCCGGTTGTTTCGGTGTGTATCCGCGCCGCCGGGTTGTCAGCAAGCTGGAAATCCCGGAGGAGACCGAAAATCACGAGTATTTCGAGTCTCACGAGCTGACTGCGCCGCTTGAAGAAACGGTCACCAAGCGTACCGCTTTCGGTACCCACTGGGGGCTGGTGTATTTCTTCGGTGAAGACCCCTATGTCATGCGGGACCTCCTGAAACATCAGGAAGACCTCGATTTCTATGTATAATCAGGAGAAGCATTAACAACAACCGGGTTTGGTGCCAGGCCCTGAGGATTATCGTTTGAACGATCACCAATCGGGCAGCGCAGCGCCAGCTGTAAACATTGACAAGCTGGCTCAACGCCTGGATGACGCCATTCAGGCTTTGGAAGAAAGCCGGTCTTTTACCAAGGCCGGCAAACTGCCGCGTGTGCTGGATATTGCCCGCCGGGTCCTGCTGCAGCCGGATGGCTGCCGGATCATCGAGGAGCGCGCTGAGCGCCTTGAGCTGGCGGGCGTCTTTGCCGGCACCGACTGGGCCGAACCCGGTATTCTCCTTCCCACGCTGACAACCTATTCGCTGCAGAGCCAGAATGCCGATACCGTCGTCATTGAGGCCTTCAGCGAATTGCGGCTGCTTGCCGTCGCCCGGGGCAGCTATCTGCACCCTTCGGTGTCGGCTGAACAGGCCCACCACTATCTGACCCAGGTTCTTGCCATCAACCTCGGCCTGCTGTTTGGCATGACCGGCGAGGCTGAGCGGGAGCAGGGCAAGCTCGCGCTGATCAGCCAGAACCTTGTGCAGTACGTGGCCCACCACATCGGCTACGAACATGTCATTGATAGTCTGATCGAGGAGATCTGGCGCATCCTTGAACAGCGACCGATCCAGGTATCGGACGTACGCAAGATGATTACCCAGATTGCCCTTTGCCGGGCCGATCCGCAGGCCGATCTGGGCAGTGCCGGGCGCGGTGCCGACCGGTTGATCTCCAGCCTCTATGGGCCCACCCGGGCCTGCAGTGAAGACCCCGGAACCGTGGTCTACGAGCAGCGGCTGGAAACCATGGACGCCCAGGCCCTGCAGAACGAAGCCACCGGGTTTGCGCGTTCCATGCACGATACCGGCCTGGTCTCGCCTTACCATGCCTCGTTCATACGTTTCATCCTGTTGGACCAGGACACCTTGCTGAGCGAGGCGCTGGGGCTGTCCAGTACCGGCCGGGATTGCCTGATGTGCTATCGGGAGCTGGTCCACACCCTGATTAAAGAAGGTATCTATCCGGAAACGGCACAGGGCATCTACGGCCTGGCGCTACTGCTGGAGCGGGGTATTCTTTATCAACCTCCTGTTGCGCCGGGTCTGTGGCGCCAGGCACGGCTCTCTCTGTGCCCCCATGCGCGGGAGCGACTTGAACTGGCCTATGGCTACCAACCGCAACCCAATGCCTGGTTGATTCAGGGCGTGTTGAACATGTTGGGCCAGCCTTTGGGCGTGGGGCAGGGCAACAATCCTACCTGCCAGTCGGCCCGTGCTCTCTCGATGTGGGCCTATAACGATCCGGATTATCTCTTGCAGATGGTTGCCTGGGCTGCCCGAGACAATGAGATCGTCATTCACTTTGAAGGCCAGCCGGTGTCGTCGGCCCGCAGTGTCGGCGGTGTCGCGTCCGAGGTAACCCTCGATCTGGATCCTGTCTCCCTGGTTGTAGTGCCGCATCTGGACCGCATTTATGTGGAGATGGGCCGGTTGTGCGTCGGCCGCCAGGGCGATCCCCACAAATGGGTGAACCCGGAGTTCCACGGCTGGTCTGCCGGGCGCGGATTTGCTATTAACGTGGATGTGGCCACTGGCAAGCTGCATGATCTGGAAGGCTTTATCCGGCATTTCTATGCCAGCTATCACCCCTACTACAACGGCAATCAGCCGCTGATCCACCCGCAGCCTGCGGGTATTGCAGTGACCGACAGTGCCGCCCGGTTTATCGGCTGGCACGCCATTACCATTCTCCGGGCCGCGCTCGACCCGGAAGGTGAGATGCGGATTTATTTCTTCAATCCCAATAACGACAGCGGCCAGAACTGGGGCGATGGAGTCAAAGTCAGTACCTCGGGCAACGGAGAGCGTTTTGGCGAGTCGTCGCTGCCTTTCGAACAGTTCACATCGCGACTGTACATCTTCCATTACGATCCCCTGGAGCGGGGGGAGCCTGCGGAAGTGAACGAGGATGCCCTTCGGCGCGTAACAGAGGGTGTGTATCGCAGTTGGGGTCTGGATCGCGTGCCGGCGGATGCTTTGCAGGCGGAGCCGCCCATAACCGATTGATCCCGGAACCTGCCGATCACCCGGAATCCACAGATCAAGAGGAAGGCCATGGCCAACGAACAGACCCCGGCCCGTAATGGGGCCGAGTTGTTTATCCGGGCGCTGGAAAACGAAGGCGTTGAATACATTTTCGCGGTGCCCGGTGAGGAGAATCTAGCCTTCCTTGAGGCTTTGAGGACCTCCAGTATTCAGCTGGTCCTCAACCGCCATGAACAGGCTGCCGGGTTCATGGCCGCCACCTACGGCCGCCTGACGGGGCGCGTGGGAGTCTGCCTTTCCACGCTCGGGCCCGGCGCCACCAACTTCGTGACTGCCGCCGCCTACGCCCAGCTGGGCGGTATGCCCATGATGATGATCTCGGGCCAGAAACCCATCAAGTCCTCCAAGCAGGGGCTATTCCAGATTCTGGATGTGGTGGACCTGATGCGTCCGCTCACCAAGTACACCCGGCAAATCAGCAATGCCAACACCATCCCCGCCAAGGTTCGGGAAGCTTTCCGCCTGGCCTCTGAAGAGCGCCCGGGTGCCGTGCATCTGGAGCTGCCGGAGGACATCGCCGATGAGGCGCCCGAATCCGATACCCATATCTTCAAACCCAGTGACGCCCGGCGGCCCTCGGCCAGCCCGAAAAGCCTGGAAATGGCGTGCGAAATGCTGCGCGAGGCCCGGCATCCGCTGATCATGATCGGCGCCGGCGCCAACCGGAAACGGGTTTCCCAGGCGTTGCTGCATCTCGTGAATGTCACCGGCATCCCGTTCTTCACCACCCAGATGGGCAAGGGCGTGGTGGATGAGCGACATCCGCGCTACCTGGGCAACGCTGCCCTGTCGGCCGGGGACTTCGTTCACTGTGCAATCGACCGCGCCGACCTGGTGATCAACGTGGGCCATGATGTGGTGGAAAAGCCACCTTTCTTCATGACCCCCGGCGGCAAGAAGGTCATTCATGTGAACTTCAGTGCGGCCGACGTGGACCCGGTGTACTTCCCCCAGCACGAGGTTGTCGGGGATATCGCCAACAGCGTGGAATACATGGCCGAGAACTGTGGCCAGTGCGCCAACCATGATTTCACCCGCCTGATGGAGGTGAAGGAGGCGGTGGATGCGCACCTGCAGGAACGAGCTGAAGACGATCGTTTCCCGGTGATCCCCCAACGCATTGTTCATGATGTGCGCCAGGTAATGCCCGATGACGGCATCATCACGCTCGACAACGGCATGTACAAACTCTGGTTTGCCCGCAATTACCGCGCCTACGACAACAATACGGTACTGCTCGACAACGCCCTGGCCTCCATGGGCGCCGGCTTGCCCAGCGGCATGATGGCCTCCATGCTGTATCCGGATCTGAAAGTGATGGCGATCTGTGGCGATGGTGGCTTCATGATGAACAGCCAGGAGCTGGAAACGGCGGTTCGACTGAACCTGAATCTGGTGGTCCTGATTATCAATGACAGTGCCTACGGCATGATCAAGTGGAAGCAGGGCCAGGAAGGCTACAGCGATTTCGGCCTGGATTATCGCAACCCGGATTTTGTCACCTATGCCCAATCCTATGGCGCCAAGGGTCACCGCGTGACCCGCACAGAGGACCTTCGGCCAACCCTGGAAGGTGCCCTGGCTGAAGGCGGTGTTCATGTGGTGGACGTGCCCGTGGATTACAGTGAAAACCGACGGGTGTTTGATGAGGAGCTGGCGGAACTGACCTGCAAACTCTGAGGGGTGTATTATGCGTCCATGGATGATGAACCCGAGGTAGCACTGCAATGATCCGTTCCTTTTTTCGCGGCCTGGTGGCCATCGCGACACTGACGTTGCTCGCCGGTTGCAGCAACCCCGAGACACCCCAGGAAGTGGCGGCGGCCTTCTGGCAGGCCATGGCCGAGAACGACGCCGGTGATGTGATGGAATACTCCACCCTGGCAGAAGCCACCGCGTTCGACGGTTACAAGCGTAGCTGGACCGACGCTGTGCCATCCTTCGGCCGGGTCGTCATTGAAGATCGCGAAGCCACTATCGTGACCCGCCTGCCGGCCGAAGCCGGAACCGAAGGTGAGCGGCTGGAGCTGGTCACCTATCTCGTACGGTTCCAGGATCAGTGGCTGGTGGATTACGACCGTACTGGCGAGGCCATCCTTAATCCTTCCCCGTTCAGCAGCATCATGGGCGAGCTCAGCCGGCTCGGTGACGAGCTCAGCGCCCGTTTCTCATCGTCTTCGGATGACTTTGAGCAGCAGATGGAGCAGCTGGCGCGGGATCTGGAAGCCTACTCCGAGGAAATCGGCCGCGAGGCAGAGGGCGCCATGGAGGCGTTCGGCAAGAAGTTGCAGGAAGCCATGCGGGAGCTTGAGCGCTCGGTGGAAGACGCCCTGAAAGACAGTGAGCCGACACCGGAAGAGGACCGGGTGATTCTGGAGCAGGCTGCCCGGGATCTGGATCGCCAGGCCGATGAGCTGAACGAGCCCACCATGGAATCGATCGCCAGTGCCAGCCGCACCGTGGCCGAAACCGGCGAACGCTTCACGCGCCTGAGTGAGGAAACGCTGAATCGTTACCGGGAGGAGTGGCAGCAGAGGCTGGCTGAGATGCGCGCTGACGCGGACGAATTTATCGAGCAGCTCAGACTTTAGCGGGCTTGCTCGGCGCCTCGCAGCATGGCCTGAAGCAGCTCCTCGGCATCGAATTTCGTCAGCGCTTCGTTGGCGCCCACCTGATTGGCATAGCTTAGGCTCATCTCACTGTTCAGTGACGTATGCAGGATGATGTAAGGCTGCTTCAGCGCTGAATTGTCCCGCACATTGAACGCCAGTTCGTACCCATCGAGCCCCGGCATCTCGATATCGCTGACCAGAATGTCCGTGGGCCGGCCCAGTTCATGGTCGCGCAGCAGAATCTGCAGCGCGTCATCACCATTCGACGTCACCTGGTAGGGGATGTCCTTGCTGTCCAGCACGTCCGAGAGTTGCTTACGGGCCACCTGGGAATCGTCGACCATCAGAATGTTCAGGGACTTGAGCGTCTCACTCTGCACATCCGTGAGAACCACCTCCTGGGTGTCCAGGGATTCCGGGTACACCTTCGCCAACAGCAATTCCACATCCAGCAGCTGGATGATATCGCCCTCCACGTCCAGCAGCCCTGTGATAAACGCCTTGCTGCCCAGGGCTTTGGGTGGCGGCATCACCGATTTCCAGTCAGTCTCGATGATCTGTTGCACGCTGCGCACCAGAAAACCGATCTCCTGGCGCTGGATATCCGTGACAATAATCGAGGCTTTTTCCCGTTCTTCCTGCGTCAGCGGCGGATAGCCGACCGCGGCAGCCATATCGATCACCGGAACGGCGGAACCCCGGAAGGTGGCCGTGCCGATGACGGCGTGATGGCTGTGGGGCAGTTTCGTCAGCCGCATGAAAGGCAGGATTTCCCGGATCTTCAGGGTTCCGATCCCGAACAGACGCTCGCCGGAAAGCCGGAACAGCAGAAGTTTCTGGGTCTGCTTCGCTTTGCTGGACATACAACCGGGTCCTTTCAAACGCAAAAGCCCCTGCCGCAGGAGCTTTTCAAGAATTGGATTCAGCAGGCTGTCTGGCGGGCGGACGCTGCCAAGCCAATAAGCCTGAGGTATGTAGCAATAGTAGCAGCTTTACCGTGAATCGGGGTTCAGAAGGATTGTTTCAAATGGTGACAGAAACACTCCGCGCGAGGCCTTGTGTTGCCATACCAGTGTGCCCTCAGAACGCCATGTCCTTGCCGTCCCAGGCCTTGAAGCAGCCGGTTTCGGCGAGGGTGAGGCTATCAATCTGCCGCCTGAGGCCATCAACCGATTGTTCAACCGATACCTCGGCGTCGCTGCCGCCCATGTCCGTGGCCACCCAGCCCGGGTGGTAGATGCCCACGGCTATGCCCTGCTCACGCAGGTCCACGGCCAGATTTCGCCCGAGATTGAGCGCCGCCGCTTTTGAGGCACGATATATGTACCGGCCGCCACCGGCAGAAGCCTGGGATCCAAGCTTGCTGGATATGATGGCGATTTTCGGGGTGCCGACCCCGGCCAATGCCAGTCTGAGATTGGGTAGCAGCGCCTGTATGGTGAGGAATACGCCGGTCACATTGACCTGGAAGTGCTCCGCCCAGAGTTCTGGCGGATAGCCGCCTTCCAGCTGTTCATGGCGATCAAGCAGAATGCCGGCGTTACAGACCAGGGTTGAGATCGGTTGATTTTCGAGGCGCTCGCCCAGCGCGGTCACGCTGGCGGGGTCGGCGACATCCAGCACCTCCATGCCCGGTTCGCTGCGGGCCGTGCCGATGACATGCTCGCCCGCCTCTCTCCATTCATCGGCCAGGCCCTTGCCGATGCCGCGATTGGCGCCCGTGATAAGAATGGTCATGTTTGTATTCCTTGTGGCTGAGGCTCAACAGTAGCACAGGTCTCTGGCGATCCCTGCCGGAGGTGCTGCCTACCAGGGGAGGTTATTCAGGATGAACCAGGCGGTGCCGCCGGTCGCCAGGATTGCCACCAGGGCAAGCAGACCGTCCCGCGCCACGATGGCGAGGCCGAACGCCATCAGGGCGATTCCGGCACCGTTGGCGCTGAATGGAATCACTTCCATCAGTGGCATGGCAGCCGCTACGGCCATGCAAATGATGGCGATAACGTATTGCCCCGGCCCGCGAACCAGCCAGAGCAGCCTTTGTTTTGTCCATCGATCCACAAATCGGGCGGGCTTGTTCATCCAGTCCAGCCCCCTGGCAAGCTTTTCTCTTTCGATGTTCCGGCGCGCCAGCTTTGAGGGAATCCATATCGAGTGGCGCTGGAAAATCAGTTGCCCCAGGGTGAGTAGCACCATCAGACCAAGCAGCGTCGGTACTCCCGGAATATCACCTATCAGCGGGGCCAGGGTGATTACGCCGGCGATCAGAACCATCGGCCCGAAGGAACGTTCACCAACAGCTGCCAGTACATCGCCCACAGACACCTGAACCTGTCCCCCGGTGTTTGCGCGAAGGCGTTCCAGAAGTTCTGTCAGACTGGCCGGATCGTCTGGCTGGTTCATGGTGGTGCTCGTGGTCTCCTATTGAACAGGTTTTGCAGACACTACCTTGATTGGGCAACGAGTGCATGAACACAAGATGACAGGGAGTTAGCCCGGGCGTTGCCGCTCAGAATATTGAGTGCCTGACTAATTAGTCTATATTAATTAGACCTCCCCTCCTCGGCGGCATCAAAGATGTATCCAGGCCAGAGCAACGGGTTGCCGTTCTCAAAGTTGTTGCACCCGCATTTTTTGACGCCCGCACGGCGCAGATCTGCTTTGGTGCTCGCGTTCATTCTCTGTTTTTCCGCCCCAAGCTATGGGGACTGCGACATCTCACTGCGCTGGGACGATGATCCGCCCTATTTCATGGTTCAGGAGGGTAAGTTGGTCGGCATTGATGCCGACCTGGTCCGTGAGGCCATGGGACGCCTGGGCTGCGGACTTTCCTTCCAGAAGATGCCATGGGCCAGGGCGCTTCGGGAGTTGCGTGACGGGCATGTGGATATGCTCTCCGGCGCCTACCGGACTACGGAGCGAGAGGAGTATGCCCATTACTCCGAAGTGGTCGGTCTGGTATCACCCAATATCCTGTTTATTCGTTGATCTGACGAGTCCAGGTTCGAGCTGAATGGCTTGCGGCAGTTGCTGGAATCGGGTTTCAGGCTTGGTGCCCAGATTCATGTGTCCTACAGTGATGAATACAGTGCCCTCATCCAGAATCCCGACTACGAAAAAAACATTCAGTATCTTTCCCGCCGAGAGTCGCTCTGGAAAATGCTGGCCCGGAACCGGGTGGATGGCGTGGTTGCCAGCAGGCTAACTGGCCTGTACGAAATTCAGGCGCTGGGATTGTCGGGCACGACTACGCCCAGCTCGATGGTTGTCTCTAATAAACCCGCGTTCTTCGTTTTCTCCAAAGCATCGGTCAGTTCCGAGTTTGTGGCGGATTTTGATCGTGTGCTGCAAGCGATGCTGGACGATGGGACCTTTGCGGCCATTGTGAATCGGTATGTTTGCGGTACCGGCGATTCTTGGCTGGCTGAGGCGCAGGCGGGTATGGGCGCATGCCCTTTGGCTATGCGTTGACGTTCGGAAAACTTTTGGACAGCGTGTAACGAAAAAAGCCCCTGAAATCAGGGGCTTTCTCTTGGTTGTTTGGGACGGCGACAACCGAAAAAAATACCTAAGCCAAT
>NZ_AGTR01000015.1 GCF_000235625.1 Marinobacter manganoxydans MnI7-9
AGTATTCTACATCGTAACGCCGCCTTGTCAACCGTTAATCCGAAGAATTTTAAAACTCATTTTCTTCAGTACTTTCAAACGGTTACTTCTGCTCGGAAAACCGCTGTGAGTGGCTTGTCCCTCAGAAGTGGTGCGCATTCTACAGGCGTCAGGAAAACTGTCAACGAGGTTTTTGAATTAATTTATAGCGGTATCGGTTTCCACGTATCCGCCTGATCAGTCAGTGATCAGATCGTATTCTTTTTACTCAAAATCAGCCTCTGACAAACGGAATCAGCGCGCGACTCCCGCTCCATTTCCAACGAAGCGCCAGCAGAACTGCGATTATCAGGCCGTACACCACCATTTCTCCAACGTCACTGCGGGACTGCCAGATGAAATGAACCCATGCCGCTATCGCAATCGGGTACACCAGCTTATGCAAGGCTTTCCATTGCCGGCCCATCCGCCTCATCATCCCCTTTGTTGAGGTTAACGCCAGTGGCACAAGCATAAGGAAAGACACCGCCCCCGCCAGGATATATGGCCGCTTGGTGAACGTGGCCCATAGATCGCTCCAGCCAAGAATAAACTGCAGAAACGCCAATACATGCAACACCGCATAAAAGAACGCAAACAGACCAAGCATCCGGCGAACCCGGATCCACGCTCCCCACCCTGTCCAACGCTTGAGCGGTGTCATGCATAAGGTAGCAATCAATAACTGAAATGCCGCGATGCCCAGCGACTCTGTTACTTCTTGCCCGGGATCCGGGCCGAGGGACTGGCTGGCAATGCTGGCAATCAGCACCAACAGGGGAACGCTGGCGAGCAGCGCTACCAGCAGGCGAAACGCCAGCACAAACCCCGGTTGGTTCAGCACACGCTTCTCATTCATCAATAGAACTTGCTCAAATCCATGCCCTTGTACAGATCGGCAACCTGTTCTCCATAACCATTGAACTTGACGGTTTCCATGTAGTTGGGAGAGAGCAAGCCAGAGGGCAGCCTGCGCTCCCGCTTCTGGCTCCACCTCGGATGGTCAACTTCAGGGTTCACGTTGGCATAGAAGCCATACTCCTGGGGCGCAAGCATTTCCCAGGTAGTCTTGGGGCGCTCCTCCTGAAAGCGAATCTTGACGATCGACTTGATGCTCTTGAAACCGTACTTCCAGGGCACGACCAGCCGGATAGGCGCGCCATTCTGGTTGGGCATGGTTTTGCCATACAGCCCGACCGCGAGGAAGCTTAACTCGTTCATGGCCTCATCCATTCTCAACCCCTCCTGGTAAGGCCAGTCGATGGTGCTGAACAATGAGCGCTGCCCTCGCATCTGATCCGGATCATACAGGGTCTCGAAATAGACGTACTTTGCGCGGGAGTTGGGTTCAAGCCGTTTAATGATGTCGGCCAGTGGAATCCCGATCCAGGGGATCACCATCGACCAGGCCTCGACACAACGAAGTCGGTACACCCTTTCCTGATATTCATGGGGCTTGAGCAGGTCCTCCAGAGCATACTCACCGGGCCGCCCGCACTCCCCCTCAACCACGACGGACCAGGGATCAACGCTCATTTCATCGGCGTACCTGGCAGGATCCCCTTTGCCGGTGCCAAATTCATAAAAGTTGTTATAGCGAGTGACATCCTCGAAAGGCGTCTTTTTCTCATCGGTTGAGAAACCGGGCATTGCAACGTAGTCCAGCGCTTCCCCAGGGACCGGAAGCTCTGCAGCGGATAATAGACCCGGCATTGAAAGGCCAGCGGCAACGGCCACAGTGCCGGACATGAATTGCCGTCGGTTGAGGTAGACAGATTCGGGGGTAACTTCAGAATGAGGCAAAGCCCAGGATGGGCGCTTCTTAATGAACATGGAAAGTCTCCGTCAGGGCGTCAGCCAGCTAGGGCGTTGACCGGAGACTGTGGTTAAAATTCCCGGACCTCGATGAGGAAGCCCGGGAAGCGAGAGCTCAGTCAGCGGCCCCTGAAGCTTTCCGGGGCTTGCCACGGAACAGCGCACGAACAGGGCCGGACAACGCGTATATCAGAAATCCGGTAAAGAGTACGGTAGCCGGATCCAGCGCGATCACTACAAACACCAGAACCACAAGCAGAATAGCAGCAAAAGGCACCCGACCACGCAGATCCAGATCCTTGAAACTGCGATAGAGGATGTTGCTGACCATCAGCACGCCCGTACCTGCAACCACCACCATTGTCAGCAACGTGAGCCAGGCAGCGGGTTCAAAGAGATGGAAGCACCAGACCAGGCCGGCAACGCACGCTGCGGCAGCCGGGCTGGGCAAACCAACAAAGAACTTCTTGTCGACCGAACCGATCTGGGTGTTGAAACGCGCCAGACGAAGCGCAGCGCCAGCCACGTATATGAACGTAACGGCCCAACCGACCTTATCGAAGGCGTTCAGCGACCAGAAAAAAGCGACAAGTCCCGGGGCCACGCCAAAGGCCACCATGTCGGCCAGGCTGTCGTATTCTTCACCGAATTTGCTCTGGGTATTGGTCATCCGGGCAACACGGCCATCAAGACCATCCAGGATCATGGATACAAAAATGGCAATCGCGGCATTATCAAACACGCCGTTTGCGGCAGAGACTATGGCGTAGAAACCCGAAAACAGCGAAGCCGTTGTAAGCGCATTGGGGAGCAGGTAAATACCTTTGCGGCGGACCGGCGCACCTTCCACCAGCTCTTCTTCAACCACTTCCCCGGCCTCTACCTCAAAGTCCGGGTTCTGCTTGCCGTCGGCGGCTTTTCTTTCTTCAGTCATTCCCATTACTCCGGAAAGCGTTTGGGCGGAGTATATACGAAAAACGCGGCCACCCGGGCCGCGTTTTTCAAAACCAGGCGGAATTCCGCTTAGTTTTTGTCCTTATCCACGATCTTGTTCGCGGAGATCCACGGCATCATACCGCGCAGCTTCTCACCAACCACTTCGATTTCGTGAGCAGCGTTCTGGCGACGACGCGCCGTCATGGACGGGTAGTTCAGAGCGCCTTCAGAAATGAACATCTTGGCGTACTCGCCGCTCTGGATACGCTTCAGCGCGTTGCGCATCGCTTCGCGGGACTGCTCGTTGATGATTTCCGGGCCAGTCACATACTCGCCATACTCCGCGTTGTTGGAGATGGAGTAGTTCATGTTGGCGATACCGCCTTCGTACATCAGGTCGACGATCAGCTTCAGCTCGTGCAGACACTCGAAGTAAGCCATTTCCGGCTCGTAACCGCCTTCCACCAGCGTTTCGAACGCGGCTTTAACCAGCTCCACAGTACCACCGCAAAGAACGGCCTGCTCACCAAACAGATCGGTTTCGGTCTCATCCTTGAACGTGGTTTCAATGATGCCGGTACGACCGCCACCGATACCGCTGGCGTAGGACAGCGCCAGGTTCTTGGCGTTGCCGGAGGAGTCCTGGAAGATGGCGATCAGGTCAGGAATACCACCGCCGTTAGCGAACTCGGTGCGCACTGTGTGGCCCGGAGCCTTGGGAGCAATCATGATGACATCCAGATCCTTGCGCGGAACGATCTGATTGTAGTGGATGGCAAAACCGTGCGCGAATGCCAGAGTGGCGCCCTGCTGCAGATTCGGCTCGATTTCCGCCTTGTACAGCTGAGCCTGGTACTCGTCCGGAGTCAGAACCATGACCACGTCAGCGGCAGCAACGGCAGAGGGCACGTCGCTGGTCTTCAGGCCATAGGCTTCTGCCTTGGCAATGGAAGAAGAACCCGGGCGCAGACCCACGGTCACGTCAACGCCGGACTCTTTCAGGTTGCACGCGTGAGCGTGGCCCTGGGAGCCGAAACCGATGATGGCAACTTTCTTGCCCTGGATGATGGAAAGATCGCAATCCTTATCGTAATAAACCTGCATGAGAAACCTCTGTTATTTGTGATGACCCCAGAGGGCCATAATGTTCAAACCCTGTTTGAAATCGTTAAAGGCTAAGCACCTTCTCGCCCCGGGCAATACCGGATACACCGCTGCGCACCACTTCCAGCACACCCGACGTGCCAACGGCCTGAATAAAGCCGTCCAGCTTCTCGCTGTCCCCGGCCAACTGAACCGTGTAGACGGAGCTGGTCACATCCACGATCTGGCCGCGGAAAATGTCCACCGTACGCTTGATCTCGGCACGCTGGGAACCGGTGGCTTTCAGCTTGACCAGCATCAGCTCACGCTCGATATGGGCACCTTCGGTGAGATCCACCAGCTTGACGACTTCAATCAGCTTGTTCAGTTGCTTGGTGATCTGCTCGATCACCTTGTCCGACCCCGTGGTGGTCACCGTCAGACGGGACAAGGTCTCGTCCTCGGTTGGCGCCACAGTGAGTGTTTCGATGTTGTAGTTACGCTGGGAAAACAGACCCACAACCCGTGACAGGGCGCCAGGCTCGTTTTCAAGCAAAACAGAAATGATTCGACGCATGATCAGACCCTCTCCGTCTTGCTGAGCCACATATCTTTCATGGAACCCCGGGCAACCTGCATCGGATACACGTGCTCAAAGCGATCCACGTAGATATCCACGAATACCAGCTCGTCTTTCATGGCCAGCACTTCTTTCAGCTTGGTCTCCAGATCCTCCTTCTTCTCAATCCGGACACCCTTGTGGCCGTAGGCTTCCGCCAGCTTGATGAAGTCGGGCAGGGATTCCATGTAGGACTCGGCATGGCGGGACTCATAGTTCATGTCCTGCCATTGCTTGACCATACCCAGAGCCTGGTTATTCAGGTTAATGATCTTAACCGGCAGGTTGTACTGCTTGCAGGTCGACAGCTCCTGGATGTTCATCTGGATACTGCCCTCACCGGTAATGCACAGCACTTCGTCGTCCGGATGGGTCAGTTTTACCCCCATGGCCGCCGGCAGGCCGAAGCCCATGGTGCCGAGACCACCGGAATTGATCCAGCGGTTGGGCTTATCGAACTTGTAGTACTGGGCCGCGAACATCTGGTGCTGACCCACATCGGAAGTCACGAAGGCTTCGCCGTTGGTCAAGCGACAAAGCATTTCAATGACTTCCTGGGGCTTGATCACATCCGGGCTGGTCTCATAGCGCATGCCATGGAATGCCCGCCACTCGTCGATCTGCTTCCACCAGGAAGCGATTGCGTCCGCGTCCGGCTTTTCCTTGGCTTCCTTCACCAGCGACAGCATTTCCTTGAGCACAGCGTCAACCGGGCCAACGATGGGCACATCGGCATCCACCGTTTTGGAAATCGAGGCCGGGTCGATGTCGATATGGATGATGCGCGCGCCCGGACAGAACTTCTCGGTCGCGTTGGTCACCCGATCGTCAAACCGGGCTCCCACGCAGAGAATGAGATCCGAGTGGTGCATGGCCATGTTGGCTTCGTAGGTGCCGTGCATGCCAAGCCAGCCGAGGTGCTGTTTATCGCTGGCCGGGTAACAGCCAATGCCCATCAGGGTATTGGTGATCGGATAGCCCAGCAGCCTTACCAGCTCGGTCAGCTGATCCGATGCCTTGCCCAGAACAACCCCACCACCTGCGTAGATAATTGGGCGCTTCGCCGCCAGCATCATGTCGACCGCTTTCTTGATCTGACCGGCATGGCCGCGAATAGCGGGGTTGTAAGAGCGCAGTTTGACCTTCTTGGGATAGGCGTACTCGTAACGCTCGTTCGGCGTGGTCATATCCTTGGGAATATCCACGACCACAGGACCGGGGCGACCGGTCGCGGCAATATAATACGCCTTACGGATAATCTCCGGGATTTCCTCGGGATGACGGACACTGAGATTGTGCTTAACCACCGGACGGGAGACACCCATCATATCGGTTTCCTGGAACGCGTCCTCGCCGATGAGGGTGGACGCAACCTGGCCGCACAGAACCACCATGGGGATGGAATCCATGAATGCGGTGGCAATGCCAGTGATGGTGTTGGTGGCTCCAGGACCCGAGGTCACCAGTACGGTACCTGGTTTTCCGGTCGCACGGGCATAACCGTCGGCCATGTGGACCGCCGCCTGCTCGTGCCTTACCAGAATGTGCTTGACTTTGTCCTGCCTGAACAGCGCATCATAAATATGAAGGGCTGCACCACCCGGATAGCCGTATATGTATTCGATACCTTCATCTTGAAGGGACCGGATCAGCATATCGGCGCCAGACAATAACTCCACGATTTTCTACCCTCTTCTACGAGTGAATGAGCCGGGAAGGCTCCCGGTTGCCTGGATTCACGGTGTCCATGCTTCTTTTGAAAGCGGAACCGGCTGCTCCTCCACACCTTGTTAAGAGGTTGTCTCCTGGCCAGCCGCCCTCCTGAGGGTTGCGGAGAACGGCCAATCAACGGGTTGCACGTAAGCAACAACCATCCCGCGACGGATACGCGGCGCGTTCAGTGTGGTAATTGATGGGGGATACTCGCTCGGGATTGCCTGCCGTATTGACCCCAGTCTTCAGGCAATCGGTAATTCTGACAGCGCGAAACTCCCTGTCAATAGCCGCTGCAGGTTTCTGTGCCTATACTGGCCGAAGGTCTGCCATACTTGGAACAAATCCGATACAAAGATTTGAACCAGACAGAAGAAAATCCGCAATAGCGATGGCATGATAGGCAACATTGAAATTAAAAAAACGGGCCCGGTCTATCCAGGTTGTCTGCCTGCCCGGGAGCAGTGAACATACGCGAGTTGAGCCATGAACAGAAAAATCCTGACGCTGACCTTATTGCTGGCCGTTGTACCAGGTGTCGCCACGAGCGCCTCTGTCTATAAATGGACCGATGAAAACGGAGTTACCCACTTTGGCGACCGACAACCCACGGGCTCGAAGGCCGAGCGGGTCAATGTGCGTTCCGGCACTTCTACCGATGCTTCTGGCAACCGGCAGAGCCCCCAGGAGCGTCTGCAGAATATGCAGGAACACCAGGAAGATGAGGCAAGGCAGCGCCAGGAGACCGCCGTTGAGGAGGCCCGCCGGAAACAGCGCGACGCAAATTGCGCGACAGCCCGGTCCAACTTGGAGGTAATTGCCAACCACGCCCGCATCCGGATTGAGGAAAACGGCGAACTGCGCTATCTGACTCCGGAAGAGCTTGCCGAGAAACGGGCAGAACTTGAGCGAATGGCGGAAGATAATTGCGAACCGATGTGAACATGTAAAAATGGGGTCAGATGAAAGCTTTCATCTGACCCCGACTTCAGCTCCGACTCTCGGGTCAGGCTTTGGTGAAATCCAGGTGGTGGTCCTTCACTGTGCCACGAATGACATCACCCGACACAAACTCTCCCTTTAGCAGCCTCTGGGCCAGCGGGTTCTCGATCATCCGCTGGATGGCCCGCTTCAGCGGCCGGGCACCGTAGACCGGGTCATAGCCCACTTCCGCCAACAACTCCATGGCAGCATCATCCAGCTCCAGCTTCATATCCTGCTCTTTCAGGCGCTTGCTCAGAGACTCGATCTGAATCCGGGCAATGCCCTGGATTTGACTCTCCGCCAGCGGGTGGAACACCACCACTTCATCCACGCGGTTGATGAACTCGGGGCGGAAATGAGTGCCGACGACTTCCATGACGGCATTCTTCATGACCTCGTAGCTCTCCTCGCCGGCTTTCTGCTGGATGATGTCCGAGCCGAGGTTTGAGGTCATGACAATGACCGTGTTCCGGAAGTCGACGGTCCTGCCCTGCCCGTCAGTCAGGCGACCATCCTCAAGTACCTGCAAAAGTATGTTGAACACATCCGGATGGGCTTTTTCCACCTCATCCAGCAACAAGACGGAATACGGCCGGCGGCGAACCGCTTCGGTCAGGTAGCCACCTTCCTCGTAGCCGACATAGCCCGGAGGCGCACCAATCAGGCGGGCCACGGAATGCTTCTCCATGAACTCGGACATATCGATGCGCACCATGGCTTCCTCGGTATCAAACAGGAAGGACGCCAGGGCCTTGCACAGCTCGGTTTTACCCACACCCGTCGGGCCGAGAAACAGGAACGAACCGTTTGGACGATTGGGGTCGGACAATCCGGCCCGGGAACGACGCACCGCGTTAGAAACAGCTTCAACCGCCTCATCCTGGCCGATAACCCGACCATGAAGCGCCTCTTCCATGCGCATGAGCTTATCGCGCTCACCTTCGAGCATCTTGGACACCGGGATGCCGGTCCACTTGGAGACAATCTCGGCGATTTCCTCGTCGGTTACCCGGTTGCGAAGCAGCTTCATTTCCATCATTTCTGCCTGGCTGGCCATATCCAGCTGGCGCTCAAGCTCAGGAATCTGCCCGTACTGGAGCTCGGACATCTTGCCGAGGTCACCGGCACGACGGGCATTCTCCAGATCAATGCGGGCCTGTTCCAACCGGCTCTTGATCTTCTGGGACCCGTGCAATGCCGCCTTTTCGGTATTCCAGACTTCTTCCAGATCGGCGTACTCACGCTCGACACCGGTGATCACATCGGACAGTTCCGACAGGCGTTTTTTCGAGGCAGCATCGGTCTCTTTCTTGAGCGCCTCACGCTCGATTTTCAACTGAATCAGACGACGTTCGAGACGATCCAGGGCCTCCGGCTTCGAATCCATTTCCATCCGGATCTGGGAAGCGGCCTCGTCCACCAGGTCAATGGCCTTGTCCGGCAGCTGACGGTCGGCAATGTAACGATGCGACAGTTTGGCGGCGGCGATAATGGCGCCATCTGTCACCTCAACCCCGTGGTGAACTTCATAACGCTCTTTCAGGCCCCGCAGGATGGCGATGGTATCTTCCTCACTGGGTTCGCTGACCAGTACTTTCTGGAAGCGACGCTCAAGAGCGGCGTCTTTTTCGATGTTTTCACGGTATTCGTCCAGGGTAGTCGCGCCCACGCAGTGCAGCTCGCCACGAGCGAGCGCCGGCTTGAGCATATTACCGGCATCCATGGAGCCTTCGGCCTTGCCGGCACCAACCATGGTGTGAATCTCGTCGATGAACAGGATGATCTGACCTTCCTGTTTGGACAGTTCGTTCAGAACAGCTTTCAGGCGTTCTTCAAACTCACCCCGGAACTTGGCGCCGGCAATAAGGGCACCCATATCGAGTGACAGAACCTTCTTGTCCTTGAGGCCATCGGGCACCTCGCCGTTGACGATACGCTGGGCCAGCCCTTCGACGATGGCGGTTTTACCAACGCCGGGCTCACCGATGAGAACCGGGTTGTTCTTCCGGCGGCGCTGCAATACCTGAATGGTACGGCGAATTTCATCATCGCGGCCGATTACCGGGTCCAGCTTGCCGGCCTCGGCTCGCTCGGTAAGGTCGATGGTGTATTTGGACAGAGCCTGACGGTTTTCTTCGGCGCTGGCGTCGTTGACGGCTTCACCGCCGCGAACGTCGTCAATCGCTTTTTCCAGGGCAGCTTTATCAACACCCTGCTCCCGAAGTACGCGACCCAAAGTACCCCGATCTTCCAGGGCGGCCAGCAACATGAGCTCACTGGAGATGTACTGGTCTTTGCGTTTCTGGGCGAGCTTGTCGGCAATGTTGAACAGCCGGCCCATGTCATTGGACATGGAGACGTCGCCGGCCGATCCCTGCACTTCGGGCAGGTTTTCGATCTCCCGGGCGATCGCCTGGCGAATGCGTCCGGGCTCTGCGCCGGCCTGCTTGAGCAAGGGTTTGATGGCGCTGCCTTCCTGATCAAGCAGTGCCTGCATCAGGTGCACCGGCTCAATGAAGTTGTGATCCTTTCCGACCGCGATGGACTGTGCGTCCGCGAGGGCGGTCTGCAGCTTGCTGGTCAGCTTGTCGATTCTCATGTGTACTTTCCCCAAATTTCTGCGAATACCATGGTGCCTTGGGTGGCGGATATTCGATTGCTTTGACAGTTAATGTAGGGGCAAGTAGAGCGACTTCAAGCGGGGCTTCGGTGTATTCGTCAGAAAATTGACGGCCGTCAGTTATCTGATTCGAGCTTGGGTGCAAGGCTGGTGCAGGACTACTTTCCAGAACACGCCGTAAATACGTCCATGTAGGCTTGACTGCAGCATCCATGCTGCAGACAGTTCTGTAAAGTAGTCCTGCACCAGCCCCCGAAATTTGCGATCACAATCAGAACTAAACCATGAAAGACACTAATAATCAGCCTGTTAGCCAGATCAAAGTTGCCATCCGTCCAGTCCGACCATCCCTGCGGTACGAAAAAAACCGATCTGGATTTTGAACGGTACACAGACCACCGCCAGTCACGACGGAAACACCAAGGCGATTTAAACGTAAGACGGCAAGGCGATAGATATCCGCCATGAAATGCCCTGGCCGAGCGCCTGCGTCTTTGAAGGCGTGGACCGCTTTGGGATCATGGTCGAGGAAGGCGTCACGCACTTCCGGGCCAACTTCGAAGCTGTCAGGACCGATGGCCGGGCCGAGCCAGGCTTGCAGGGTTTCGGGAGCCACGGCCATGGCGCTCACGAGATTCTCGATAACGCCGCCACACAGGCTTCGCCAGCCGCAGTGGGCGGCACCGACGACTGTTCCTTCGCTATCAGCAAGGATAACGGGCAGGCAGTCAGCGGTGAGGATGGCGCAGGCGATGCCCGGATGACGGGTGTAGCTGGCGTCAGCCTCGACGGTTTGTCCGACGTTATTCGCGGTTAGTTCAACAACCTCGGTTCCGTGTACCTGGTTGAGCCAGCCAATCCGGTCGCTATCCAGTCCGATGGACTCGGCGAGCCTTCGCCGATTCTCTTGTACGTGTTCCGGGTCGTCTTCGACGTGACTACCGAGGTTAAGACTGTCCCAGGGTCGAACGCTGACACCCCCGACGCGAGTTGTGCTGATGGCCCGCACTCTATCGGGAGCAGACCAGTCTGGTTTCAGGGCGTTACCTTCAATAGTCACGGGTTTCCAGCTCCCGGGCGTGTTTGCGCAGAGCTTCAATCAACGCAACCATATCCTCAGGCAAGGGAACCTCCCAGGTCAGGATTTCACCGGTTTCCGGGTGTTCCAGGGTCAATTGCCGGGCGTGGAGGGCCTGACGGTTGAACGCCGAGAGGGCCTCTCTAAGCTCGTCAGTGGTTCCCTTGGGCAGTCTCAGCCGACCTCCATAGAGCGGATCTCCGACCAGCGGGTGTTTTACATGGGCCATATGAACCCGGATCTGATGGGTTCGGCCGCTTTCCAGTTTGCAGCGGACGTGAGTGTGGGCGGCAAAACGTTCCACCAGACGATAATGGGTGACCGCCGGTTTGCCGGAGGCGACGACCGCCATTTTCTTGCGCTCCCGAGGATGCCGGCCGATGGGCGCATCAACCGTTGCGCCGCCGGTGAGGGTGCCAACGACGACGGCCTCGTACTCGCGGCCCATGGTTCGGGTTTGTAGCTGGTCGACCAGGGACGTGTGCGCAATCAGGCTACGGGCAACGACCATAATGCCCGAGGTGTCTTTGTCGAGGCGGTGTACGATACCCGCCCTGGGCAGATTCTCGACCTCCGGTGCGTAGTTCAGCAGGGCATTGACCAGGGTTCCATCGGCATGGCCGGCCGCCGGGTGCACTACTAGGCCCGCGGGCTTGTTGATGACCAGCAAGTGCTCGTCCTCATAGACAATATCGAGGGAGATTTCCTCGGCCTGCCAGCTCACCTGGGCTTCCGGCTCGGCATCCAGCGCCAGGCGATCATCCAGCATCACTTTGTCCCGAGGCTTTCGCGTCTCACCATTCACCGTCAACGCGCCGCTTTTGATCCAGGACTGCAGGCGGGAACGGGAATGTTCGGGCATCAGTTCTGCCGCGGCCTGGTCAAGGCGCCGATCACTCAGTTCCGGCGGCACGACAAAGTTGGCGATGATTCGTTTTTCAGATGACATTAAGCCCCCAGGGCCTGTGTGTGTTACGTTTCGGTCAGATTATTGGAAACAGCGAGGCATTGCTCTGCACATGGAGCCACTTCCCCGCTACAATGACTGCCCTTGAATTAATCGACATTATACGGGATTCCGGAATGAGATCAGGTCTTCGTTTGCTGTTACTTTCCACACTGGTTGTTCTGGTCAGTGCCTGCGCCTCCAACAAGCAGGAGGAAGTACTTCCGGAGAAGACCTACTATGAGAATGCACGCCAGGCCATGACCTCCGGGAATTTCAACGAGGCAGAGGAGAACCTGGATGCCCTGGAAACCTACTATCCCTTCGGTCGCTACGCCGAACAGGCCCAGCTTGATCTGATTTATGCCCGCTACCAGAACCTGGACCTGGAAGGTTCCCGCGCAGCTGCCGACCGTTTTTTGCGTCTGAACCCGCAAAGTGACCACGGGGATTATGCGCTCTATATGCGTGGCCTCGCCTCCTACAACCTGGATATCGGCCTTGCTGCCCGTTACTTTCCGATCGACGTTGCGGCCCGGGATCCAGGCGAGCAGCTGCAGTCTTTCCGGGATTTTTCGGAACTGCTGAGCCGCTACCCGGAAAGCCAGTACGTCGCAGATGCCCGACAGCGAATGATCGCAGTGCGCAATCGCATGGCTGAGCTGGAACTTTACGCTGCCCGCTATTACGTCAAACGCCAGGCCTATGTGGCGGCCAACAACCGGGCGCGGTACATCATCGAGAATTATCCGACCGCAACGGTTACTGAAGAGGCTCTGATTATCCTGGCAGAAACCTTTCGCTTCCTGGATCTGAAAAAAGGTTCACAGGACGCAATCGCCATGCTCCGTACCAATTTCCCGGAAAGTGAGGCATTCAATGCCGACGGCGATTTTGAGGTGGATCTGCTGGAGGGTGAAAACCGTTCACTGACGAACGTTGTTACCTTCGGTTTGATGGGCGACGAGTAAGGGCTCAAACAGCTGAATTTGGGGCCAGATGAAAAGTTCATCTGACCCCGAATACTTCAACTATTTGCCACTCTTCCAGCCGTTGGTGATCGGATAACGCCGGTCCTTGCCAAATCCTCGCTCGGTAATTCGAACACCAATCGGCGCCTGCCGACGTTTGTATTCGTTGATATCTACAAGACGAATAACCCGCTCAACGTCGACTCGCTCGAAACCTTCCGCAACGATCGCATCGGCACTGAAATCCCGCTCTACATACAGATTCAAAATCTGATCCAGTACATCGTAACCGGGCAGGCTGTCTTCATCTTTCTGGTCCGGCGCCAGTTCTGCCGATGGCGGCCGGGTGATCACACGCTCGGGGATCACTTCTCCCTCCGAAAGCGTGTTGCGGTATTTGGCCAGGCGGAATACCAGGGTTTTGGGCACATCCTTGAGCACATCAAAGCCGCCAGCCATATCGCCATAAAGCGTTGAATAGCCCACCGCCATCTCGCTCTTGTTACCAGTGGTCAGCACCAGGGAACCAAACTTGTTGGAAAGCGACATCAGCAGAACACCCCGGAGACGCGCCTGCAGGTTTTCCTCGGTTGTATCCGGTTTGGTGCCCTCAAAAGGCGCTGCCAGAGTTTCCATGAAGGCGTCGTACATGGGTTCAATGGAAAACACATCATACTGCACGCCCAGGGCAACGGCTTCAGCCTCGGCATCCTCAAGGCTCATGCTGGAGGTGTAACGGAACGGCATCATCACCGCCCGAACCCGATCCTTGCCCAGTGCATCGACGGCAACCGCCAGAGTCACTGCCGAGTCGATACCGCCTGAAAGCCCTAGAACCACCGATTTGAATCCGTTCTTGTTTACGTAATCCCGTACACCGGTCACCAGGGCGCTGTAGACATTAGCCTCCAATGTCGGCTCTTCCGGCAACGCCTGGGATACCGACTGACAGTGGTGTTCGCACAGAAAGTCGACCGGATATAATCCTTCACCAAACTGAGGGGCCTCTGCAGTCAGCACACCGGAATGGTCAAACACCATGGAGCCACCGTCAAAAACCAGCTCGTCCTGACCGCCCACCAGATTCACATAAACGATACTGACCAGATTCTCCCGGGACTTTCTCTCCAACAGGGCCTTGCGACGTGCCTGCTTGTCGATATCGTAGGGTGACGCATTGAGATTCAGAATCAGACGGGCGCCTGCGGCCGCACAGTCTTCTACCGGGCCCTCCTTCCAGAGATCTTCACACACGGTGATACCTACGGGAACGCCGCGGATATCCAGAGTCAGAACATCCTGGCCTTCGGCAAAGTAACGCTTCTCGTCAAACACCTGGTAGTTGGGCGGGAAGCGCTTGAAATACCGGCCGGTAATTTCGCCACCATCAATCACCACCGCCGCGTTATACAACAGCGGGCCATGACGAAGGGGAGCACCGATAACGATCACCGGGTCCAGCCGTTCCGCCTGCAACCTTTCCAGCGCTTCGTTGACCCGTACCTCCAGGCTCGGGCGCAACAGCAGATCCTCCGGCGGATAGCCGGTCAGGCAAAGCTCCGGGAAAACCACGATGTCTGCCTGATGCTCGGACGATGCCCGGCGGGTAGCCTCCAGGACGAGCTCGGTATTGCCGGGTATGTCTCCCACCAGAAAATCCAGCTGGGCCATCACCACCCGCAGTTTTCTGGCAGACACCCCGGTCGCTGCCTGGTTTCCGGACACGGACATAAATCGGCTCCTGTAACTCATTGCCATGAAAAGGCTATTATAACCCCGCATAGGCGTGGATTTCTTCCGACCAACAGCGGATTCCTGTAAATCATGGCAGCAGATACACCAGCACAGTCGGCCGAAACGCTCGGCCAACCCCCTTCAACACCGTCCGGTGTGCAGCAGGCAAAGCTATTCAGGATCTACAACCACTACCGCCTGGTGGTGAGCCTGATGCTGGTGGCGCTGTTATTCGTGGACCCAGTCAACTTTGACATGCGTTTCCGGCTGCTGGATTACTACCAGGCAGGCGTCTCCGCTTACCTTGGTCTCAATGCCTTCATTGCCCTGCTCCTGGTGGCGGGCTTTCACCCCAGCCAGCGCCACATTACGCTTTCCATCCTGGTGGATATCCTGATCATGCACGGCCTGCTGCTTGCCAGTACAGGCATTACCAACGGCCTGGCCAACCTGGTGATTGTGTCTGTTGCGGCGGGCAATATCCTGACCCCAAGCCGCATGGGCACCTTCTATGCCGCTTTGGCCGCAATCTGCTCCCTGGGGATCTCTGGCTGGGCAGTTCTGGCTCTGGGCGAGTCCGCCGACGATATTGTCCGGGCCGGCTCACTGGGCATCCTTTACTTTGCTGCGGCTTTCGTCCTACAGAGCATTTCCCGCCGGATGATGCGCAGCGAGGCTCTGGCAAGCAGCCGCGCACGCAGTATTGCCGAGCTGGAGAAGATCAACCAGCAGATTATCCAGCGCATGCGTACCGGCATTCTGGTGCTGGACCGTTTCGGCCAGATCCGTCTTGCCAACGCTGCCGCCGAGGAGCTTTTATATGGTGCGCCAAAGACCTCGGTTCCGATTCAGGAGCGCGCAACCGTGTTGCCCAAACCGCTAAAGCAGGGCCTGGACGCATGGCTGAAGGACCCGACCCAGCGCATTGAGCCGTTCCAGCCCTCACCCACATCGCCGCTACTGCAGGCCAATTTCACCCAACTGGATCAGGAACGGGGTGACCAGATCCTCGTGTTCATTGAAGACATGAGCAAAGTCACCCAGCAGGCCCAGCAGATGAAGCTGGCATCGCTGGGCCGACTCACAGCCGGCATTGCTCACGAAATCCGCAATCCGCTGGGCGCAATCAGCCACGCGGCCCAACTTATGGAAGAAGCACCGAACCTGGAAGCCGGCGACCGCCAGATGCTGGCGATCATCCAGCGACACTCCCGCCGGGTGAACGGGATTATCGAAAACGTTCTTGATCTTTCAAGACGCCGGGCCGCCAATGCAGATCTGATCGAAGTCGCACCCTGGCTCCAGGAATTTCGGGAAGATTTCCTGCAAACGCAGGACGAGGACTGCACCACAGCCAACATTGTTCTGAAAATCGATCCGCAACTACCGCCAGCGCGGTTCGACAAAAGCCAGATTGAGCAGGTGATGGTGAACCTTTGCGACAACGGTTTACGCTACAGTCAGCAGCACTCGGGCCAGCAAAAGATCGGAATACACGCCGGGGCAACCGAGGATGGCGAGCGGGCCTATATCGATGTGCGGGACCTGGGCCCCGGCATTGCGCCGGAAAACAGAAACTCAGTGTTCGAACCGTTTTTCACCACAGACAAGACCGGGACCGGGCTCGGGCTTTATCTGGCCAGGGAACTGTGCGAGGCTAATCAGGCGCATCTTTCCCTGGTAGAAGACAACAAGCCCGGCTGCTGTTTTCGCATTACATTTGCTCACCCGAGGCGAATGATCTGAGCCTGCGCCGGCGGATATCGGGCGCTTGAACAACGACATGGAACCGACGACACAAGATGACCACATACACAGCGCTGATTGTTGATGATGAACCGGACATCCGGGAGTTACTCGAGATCACCCTCACCCGGATGGGAATATCAACCCTCACGGCACCCGACCTCACCAGCGCCCGGAAATTGCTGGAACAGAACGCCACCCACCTCTGCCTGACCGACATGAACCTGCCAGACGGTAATGGCATTGAACTGGTCCAGTGGATTCAGAAACACTCTCCGGCCACGCCTGTTGCCTTGATCACAGCGTACGGCAACATGGACACCGCGATTGAATCGCTCAAAGCCGGGGCTTTTGATTTCGTGTCCAAACCGGTGGAGCTGCCCCGACTAAGGGAACTGGTCAATAGCGCCCTCAAGCTATCTGAGCCCAAGGCAGACGCGGAAGATACAGCCGACGAGCCAGGCCTGCTACTCGGCAAATCACCAGAGATTCGAAAACTCCGGAACCAGACCCGAAAACTGGCCCGAAGCCAGGCCCCCGTGTTTATCAGTGGCGAATCTGGCAGTGGTAAAGAGCTGGTGGCCCGAATGATCCACCTCCAGGGACCCCGCCGCGAAGGACCGTTCATCGCGGTTAACTGCGGTGCGATTCCCTCGGAACTGATGGAAAGCGAATTCTTCGGCCACAAGAAAGGCAGCTTTACCGGGGCCGTGGAGAACAAAGACGGCCTGTTCCGCTCTGCCAACGGAGGTACCCTATTCCTTGATGAAGTGGCAGACCTGCCCCTGGCCATGCAGGTGAAACTGCTCCGCGCCATACAGGAAAAAGCCGTTCGGCCCGTCGGGGACACCAAGGAAGTGCCCGTCGACATTCGGGTACTGAGCGCCACCCACAAGAATCTGCCGGAGCTGGTCCAGGAAGGCAGCTTTCGTCAGGATCTTTTCTACCGGATTAACGTGATCGAACTCGCAGTACCACCCCTGAGAGAGCGGCCGGATGATATTTCTCTGCTTTCGAATCACATTCTTGAACGGATTGCGAAAGAGTATGAGTGTGACCCTGCCTCGTTAACGCCAGCGGCCGTGGACAGACTGCGAGGCTATGACTTTCCGGGCAATGTCCGGGAACTGGAAAACGTCTTGGAGCGGGCTTTTACCCTGTGCGACGCCGATCAGATCGATGCTGATGATCTGCATCTGGGGAATGGTGTTCAGCATGCAGCTTCGGCCTCGCAGATCATTGCTGAAGGGCAAGCAAACGGGGAAGATGGCATTGCAGCAGTACCCGATGGTGAAATCGATCTCGAAGGATATCTGGAAGGCATCGAGCGGCAAGCCATTGAGAAGGCGCTTGAGGCAACTCGGTGGAACAAGACGGCGGCAGCGAAACGATTGGGGATTAGCTTTCGAGCATTGCGGTATAGGTTGAAGAAGTTGGGAATGGAATAAAAATGTATTAACCTTCTCTTTGCCGTAAGGACTACGGTAGATAAAACTTAGCTTGACTGCCATCAAGGACTGGATGGCTAGTAGGAGATTCAAGGATGAGAACCACCTCCTCTTCCAAAGGCTTAACTTTGGTGGAATTATTGGTTGTTATATCGCTTTTAGCGCTTTTAGCAACGAAAGCTGTGCCTTCTTTCAATGAACTTATACAAAATAGCCAACGAACAGCTGCCATCTCTGAGCTTCGTCAGTTTCTAGCCTTAGCCAGACGACATTCAGTTATGACAGGGCAGATCGTAACCGTATGCCCTACGGAACCTGACGGTAAGTGCGGCCGAAATTGGAACGGGCCTGTTTCAATGTTTGCAGACCCAGGTAATCAACGGACTCTCCTTCAAGGCACCAAAGTCAATGCGGTTTTGCCTCCCCCTAAATTTGGAAATTTTATCGTGAGGTCACTGTCGAGAAGCTATTTCCAATTCAGACCAGATGGTTTTATATACAGCGATTTGGGAAACATCACCTGGTGCCCAGATTCAGGAGAAGCCTCTCTGGCAGGCCAGCTGATCATAAGCCGGAGTGGACGAATAAGAACCGCCACAGACAGCAACGGAGACGGCGTGGTCGACGACGCGAAGGGAAAGCCCGTGCGCTGCTGAATCACCAGCAGCCCGCAACGGTACTGCCATCTTTCACTGCAGTCTTCGCTCCGGTGTTCGAGATTCTGAGTGTGCCACAATCATCGTTCGCCTGATCACCCGAAGGCGCTGCCTGAAGAGAATAGGTGTTCGCAGTGACCGACCCATTAAAACCTATGGTGTAAAATGCAGTCCCACTCCGAGGAGACTGCGTAAACGGCAGCGTTGGGGCATTTCCGGAAGCATCAAGGTAACTGAAATTTGCGGAGTATTGACGTTCCATCCATTGGGCCAATTCCATTAAATCGGCTTGAGTCGCTGTCCGTCGAGTTTCTCTTACCTGGTTCTGATAGGAAGGATATGCGATCGCTGCAATAATCCCAATGATCGCCACTACGATCATTAACTCGATAAGAGTGAAACCAAGATTTTGCTGTCGGTTGGCGCCCTCTTTAGTTGTACCCAGCGAATGACTCATAGGGTATCCACCTCAATCAGAATCCGTTCCAATTCGCTACCAGACCTCTCATACTTCATTGACTTTAATTTTTGACCTTCACGAAGAATTTCCAACGCAGCTTGACCTGAAATCGATTGCCCGTTCATTATCACTTCCCGCTTAACGAACATTTCCTGGTCGTCGATAACCAACCTACCTTCGGTCGGGTAGATTGAATTGACAATAACCTGCTGCGCCTCCAACGTTGTATTTAAACCAGTTTTTGGCGACGTTTGGGCGATAGCCATGGCTGAGGAAACAGTCATGGCGAGCAAAAAAATCAAACCGAAAGCCTTATTCATGAAAATCCCCTTAGAGTCCAGACCCAAACAAACTATGGCGTTCACTCAACCAACTCATTCCAGCCACGACGACCAGCATTCGTAACTGCGCCACTCAATGGAGGAATTTCTACAACGTCGACAGGTTCGTCACCGTCGCTACCCGGCGTAAATCTGAAATTTCCAAGAATTGTAGACTGGTTTGGCATTGAATTTATCTTGTAGCCTGTCACGATCTGACTGAAGTCAAGAAAAGCTCTGGACTCTGGAGTTCTGCCGTCCAGACCGAACGCAAGAATCCAGCCCGCCCCGCCACCCAAGCAAGGATTTTGGTCCGGAATAATTGTGTTCAAATACAGAAACTCCCCTCTAACCTGCGGGCTAACGACAGCCCTCTCGCCACTAATATCCAAGTCAGCATACCAGCCATTAATCTCGGAAAAATCAAGGGCGTCCCCATTTGAGTAGCGAACCTCTGCGGTCGCCTCCCCCTCCAGAGCAAGGGTAGCCTCGTCAAGAGTTCTAGGCTCGAGTGTTGACCGTGTAAGACCAGCTACACCCTTATCCCATAACCCGTAAACTGACTGTGTATTTGTCGAGGTTACATCGTCACTTTCTAGGTATTGGCCGGTTCCGAAAAATATCAGCAGATTCGGTTCATTACCTGCACGGACTGCGTCTTTGTTTGCAGCCGCCACAGGCGCAGCCGTAATTGGCTGATTGGATGCTGCTGTGAAAAGCGGCTGTGGACCCGAGGCGTTGGAATATGCAGTCCCCCAGGAACCATTTGTGCCATCAGCTACCCAGAGCTTGCCATCAAGATCCCCTGCGTAGATCCGGTCAATCAGATAGTCACCAGTGGTATCGAAAGCACTGAGAGGAGATAGGCCATCACCATCCGAATCGAATTCGACATACCGGACTTCATCGCTCTCCCAAGTTCCATCCATACCCCCCTCGATATCCAACATGAAAAACCCGGTTGAATCTTCGGTAGAGTTGTATCCGTTAGATACGAAGGCGGTCCAGCGAATATCTGAACTTCCCCATTTGGCCATACCGATGATCGGGGCCTGCGTAACATAGCCAAGTTTGTTGTCGTTGCCCGCAGTAAACTCCCAAAGAACTATACTTTCTGCATTCGACTCTGAGAAGCTAGAAGGATCCGTTACATCAAGAGCGAAAATTCCTTTTGCGCCAGCTCTTCCGCCGCCAACAATGACACTTCTCCACGCCGTATCGTTAGTGAGGTTGCCATTTGCTCGCTTTCCTTTGGTATAGATATCCTGCTGCCTGATCTCCAAATCAACGTAGTACCGATGCTGATAGGCAGGGTCCGTGAGAAAATGAAGTCCTGCATTGTCAGCCGTAGAGTTGTAAACAAACTCAGGGATATATGCCAGAACTTCCTGCCCACCGCTCTTCGTCGCCGAGAAACCATGGAGCATTCCATCATTAGAGCCCACGTAAACAACAGGTGAACGATCTTTGTTGGTTTCCGCGAAGTCAGAGAAACGCTCGGAGGATTCGCCAAATGGATCCGAGTCCGGCCAGATAGCGCGTGGAGCACCCACAAACTCGGGGGAGGAATTAACAATGGATCCTAATCGGCTTCCCCGCTTACGAAACTCAGTGGTGTCCTCCAGTGAACGATCGCCGCGAATAAAATTCAACCTTTGCTCTGCCACAGTATCTGTGACGCCACCATAACGGAGGTCGTTTTTCTGGACATCGGTGAGATCATCCCAAAGAAAGGGGCTTGCGCTACCATTACCGTAGGTGATGATCACACGCTCATTGGTGCTGATGTCACGTTCATCCAGTAGGTCTCCAGCGGACCACCCGTTTCCGGCTTCTATCGCATCTTCAATATCGGGCACTACGGGGGTATCTGTTCCTCCAAGCTCAACGGCTTTGAGGTCGCCAGTCCAACCGTTTGGATCAAACTGGGATGAAAATATCAGTGCACCTTCCTGGAAAGAAGAGACATCAAACTCAACAGCCGTTGAAGACCCAGCTTCAGCTGTAATATCGCCTACGGTACCCTTTAGCTCTTTCGCAAAGGTCGAGGGGTTTGACGCACTAAAAAATCCACCTCGAGCGTTAACCGCGGCATGCAACATATCGTTCACTTTGTCTTCGTCAGAGGTTCCGCCCCACCAATTCAAGTATGTTCCATCTTCAATGGCTTTAAATGCAGCGACAGGATCCACCGATCCGGCGACGCCCAAGCCAACGGTATACGTAACCATATGTTGCCAAAAAGCGGGATTTCTCTCAGATACAGGCACATAGTTGTTAATGTCAGTTCTCAGGTCGCGCTTCCAGTAATACATGGCAACGTCTGCAAGGGTTCTGGAATTTCTGCCATCTTTAAACGGATCCACTGCCAAGTATTCGAAAGAATCGCCTCGTTCATTAGTTATCGCAGAGCCATTTACATCATCTGCCTGGTAGACATCAGAACTCGGATCACTACCGTTGTAGTAACCATCAGACATCAGGATGCTGTATGAGAGCCGACACTCTCTGACGGGATTTGTTTCAGAAACTTCTTTGCTCGGATCGTCTGACCAAGCCCTTTCACTTTCCTCAAAATACTGGCCAGCACCTTCGAGAGCGCGCCTCAGAGGGGTGTTACCACTGGCCGGGACATCATATAACCACCCTAAAAAAGCAGATCTTTGGTCATTTGAGTATTCGCGAACACCTGAAACAATTGCCCTGACGTCGGAAGCGTCGTCAATATCATTCTGCCCTCGATTTATTCTTCCCCACCCTAAGCGGAAAGAGGTCGGTAGCTCGAAAAACGCTTCCGCGATTCCGGCGCGCGACATGTACATTCTTGTTGAATAATAGGTAAACCAGTTTGCGAAATTTTGTCTCTCTTCATCAGATTGATCTTTGACAACAACCTTAGTATAGCAAGAGGCTGTTTTCGGGCTCGAAACACAAGCATCGGAGCTTTCATCCAACTGGTAATAAAATGCTGGCTCGTTATATGTATTACGCCAGGTCGGGAAGACATTCTCTAGGTTTGCGTCTCCCGCCGTAGTCATGTTGTCCGCGTAACCATAATAGTATGCCCCAGTAAAAGGACTATTCTGTTTACGCCCGGTTCCATCGGCTTTTCGTGGAGGCAGATATTGCAAATCAGGGTCAAACCATATGGTGTTCACTGCACTTGAAAAATACCAGGGACAATTTGAGGGGTTATTACAAAGATCATTGCCCAACTCATCTGGCATATATTCTCGCTCCATTGAGCCGGAATCATCGATGATGAACATCAAGTTCGGCGCAACAGCACTACCAATAAAAAGCGGCTCTTGAGCAAAATCCGGCCTAGCAGAGTAACCAGCGGTTGGAAGAACGAGAAGCCCAGCCAACGTACCAACAAACCATCTTGAATCAATCATTCGTTTCCTCCTGCCAGCCCACCAGGCTGAAAAATATAGAAGCCTTCCAGCAAGCGTGCGCTGGTCCCAGATGGCCCGGGAGCTCGAACAACGATACGCGCGTAGTCAAACTCGGTTGGTCCTGCCGCACCATACTGGCTCAGATCTCGCGGTAATTGCGCTTCAGCATCCAGAGTGACCTTACCTTTGTAGTCATAGAAATAAAGAGCTGAAATGCCATTTACAGCCGAAGCCTCGATTGCATTTACTGGATCCCCGGTTTCCCCGCTTTTGCTCCATGTCGTTGCTGCGAATGGAGAAGGGGGAGAAGCGCTTGAGCCCGGTGCTGACTCGTAAAACCCGGTTGTTGAGCCGAAATCGTCCAGATCGGCCAAACCATCCAGAGCCGCTTCAGCTTCAACCATTGCCCTTTCAGCTATCTCAAGTGCCAGCATCCCATCTCGCTGAGCTGAGGCCATCCGCTCCTGCATTACGCTGCCCTGCATACCTGAAATTGCCAGCAATGAGAGCACGAGCAGGATTACTAGCGAGACAAGGAGAACGGCACCCTTTTGTGTGTTTTTTGGCATAACATTTACCTCAGATGCGGTTCCGGATCGCGGCAGTGAAGTTAAAAGCTCTGTAGAGCCTGTCGTCTTGCGCAGTCCAGTTTTTTACTCCCGAGCAATCGGTCCAACTGGGGTAACAGAGTCTGGATCTGGTCTGCAAAACCTCATCTTCGCCGCCACGAACAAGCAGACTGACTTCCACAGCGAGCACGCTGTCCCAATCTAATGTTGAATCGCTTGGTAGCTTCCAATCCTGGACTCCAGTTGCAGGCTGCCCCTCACCAAAGCGCAGGCGCATATCAATAACGCCCGAAACAAGCTCAAACGTCGTCCCGTTGCGATCTCTCATAAAGAGGCCAGGCTCTCCTGATGCACCGGTTGCGATAAAGTAAGCCTCAGAGTAGGTCCGAAATACATCCGACCCTTCACCATACACAGCGCTCAAACAGTTCTGCGTGGTAGTGCAACCCGGAGGTGAATTGGCTGAAAAGTCATTCCCAGGCTCACCATTGCCACTATTTGCGACCAATGTAATTGTTGCGCCGCCAGTTCCGCCTTGAACATTAGACAATTCAAAAATATCGCCGTTAATACAGTCAGTTATCAGGATGATATCGCCAGTCTCAAGGTCTCCACGCTCATTTACTGTAAAAGATGCCGAGTTCACCTGAGCCGTTGAAGCAACTGAGGCGCCAGCTCTCCTAACACCCATTGTTACGAAAAAGTCAGTTCCTGCGATAGCGTCAGTTGGTCTCAGCGAACTTTCAGCCGTGATGCCCTGGAACTGGAAATCATGAAGTGCCGGATCATAATCAGAGTCGGAAACATCAAGGTTATTTGTGACCCCCTCTAAAGGGAAACAGCCGTAGAAGCCAGCATTTCGCAGGGCCCTCGAAAGAATATCTGCTCCAAAGCGGCCAGATTCCTGAGCCCGGGCACTTGCCTCCACTACCCGGAAGGACTGGCTGTTCGACGAAAATATCTGAACCAAACCCACTGTCAGAAAGGTGCCCAAAAGTAAGGCAATCATTAACTCGATTAATGAAAGCCCGCTCTGTTTTGATGGTGAGACGTTCAAATTCATTGCTTAAAGACTCGCGTTCATTGTCAGGGTTTGCGTAGCCGAGCCAGAATCACTAAACGGATCCCTCTCGGTCCACTGAACCGTAATCTGAGCCACATCTGCACTTACGGAAATCTGCAGATCACTGTCGGCACCAAGAACCTGCTGCATATTTGCCTCGAGTTGAGCGAGATCTGCTGAATCGAGAACATCTCCACCATTCGCCCTGACTCTGTCTGCAGCTGTTTGCGCATACAACGTTGCCTCCGAACGGAGAGTTGAATTCGCTGTTTGCTGCATAGACAGCAGTTGGACTCCTGCGACACCGAGCAAACCGATTGCCAGCACCAACAATGCGACAAGCACTTCGATCATTGAGAAGCCTGACTCTTTGTGGATTCGTCTCACTGGAGCTACCCTCACGGACATGTAATCGTTGTAGATTGGACCTGACCACCAAGAGTGACAGATACCTGAGTACCACGCTCTCCACTCTCGCCACATACGTTAAAAATCACATTGGAAGTATGTGTCGCCAGCCCATTAGCTCTAAAACCGGGATTTGAGCCAGATGTAAGCGATATATCTACACCGTCGCCCGGGCCTTCCACTTCTCGCAAAGTTTGCAAAGCTCCATTAACGGTAGCCTGAATCAAAACCCCCCCAGAGTAGTCTGAACCGTTTGGCGCCACAGAAACCGTAGTGCCCAATCGAACTGCTTCGGCTCGAGCCATGTTCAAGGCTCCCACCAAATCATTGCTTGACGACGTCAATCTGTTGCTCTCTATGAGCCTGCCAAAGCCCGGAACAGCCACAGTCGCCACGATTGCGATGAGTGTGATCAGAATGAGAAGTTCTATTAACGTAAAGCCAGCTGGCTGTTTGTGAATCAGCATAGTAGTTCCCACTATTCGTTATTCTTAAGGTAACTTGGGTAGGAGAGGCTATCTAGGGTAAGAGCGACGAAAGGAATTAAAGGTAGGATGAACGGTTATCAACTTGAGAAAAGATGACGCAATTCACAATCACGTCATCTTTTCATGCCATATGCGATGATGTAGACGCTTCACTAGTCGGCTAGCTAACCTCCACCACATCTATCCGAAGCTCTTTTGGCATAGAAAACACAATATTCTCCTCACGCCCGGCAATCTCCTCCGGAACGCTGCCGCCAAGCTCTCGCAGGCGAGTAATTACATCATTCACCAGAACCTCCGGAGCTGAGGCGCCAGCGGTCACGCCAACCGAGGTCTTCCCTTCCAGCCAGGCGGCGTCGATCTGGGAGGCCTCGTCGATAAGATAGGCTGGTGTGCCCATGCGCTCGGCCAGCTCGCGCAAGCGATTTGAGTTGGAGCTGTTCGGCGAGCCAACCACCAGCATCAGATCACAGTCGCCAGCCAGCTGCTTCACGGCGTCCTGGCGGTTCTGGGTGGCGTAACAGATGTCATCTTTTCGCGGGCCCTGGATTTCCGGGAACTTTGCTCGGAGGGCGTCGATGACCCGGGCGGTATCGTCCATGGACAGAGTGGTCTGGGTCACGTAGGAGAGCTTTGCGGGGTCTTTTACCTCGAGGTTGGCAGCATCCTCCTCGTTTTCCACGAGGTAGATTTCACCGCCATTGCTGTGGTCGTACTGTCCCATGGTGCCTTCCACTTCCGGGTGGCCGTGGTGGCCGATCAGCACGCATTCCCGACCATCGCGACTATAGCGCATGACTTCCAGGTGGACTTTGGTGACCAGCGGGCAGGTGGCATCGAAGACTTTCAGGCCGCGGCGGGCGGCTTCGTTCTGGACTGCCTGGGAAACACCGTGGGCGCTGAAGATAACCAGCTTGTCGTCTGGAACTTCATCCAGCTCGTCCACGAAAATGGCGCCGCGGTTGCGCAGGTTATCCACCACAAATTTATTGTGGACAACCTCATGCCTTACGTAGATAGGCGCTCCGAACACGTCCAGCGCCCGGTTTACAATTTCAATGGCGCGGTCCACGCCGGCACAAAAACCTCGGGGATTGGCGAGTCGGATCTGCATATCAACCTGCTATTCTGGTTAGTGGGCCGGGCCTGCCGGTTCCACGTCGATGATTTCTACTTCAAACGTCAGTGTACGCCCTGCCAGGGGGTGATTGAAATCCACCTCAACTTCGTCACCTTCTACACGGCTGACAACACCGGGCAACTCGCTCTGGCGCGCGTCGGCAAAGGAAATCATTACGCCGGGTTCCAGCACCATATCGGGGCTGAACTCATGGCGCTTGAACGTCTGTACGTTATTCGGGTTGTGCTGGCCAAAGGCTTTCTCGGGCGGCACCTGGAAGCTGCCTTTATCACCAGCTTTCATACCCATCAGGTAGGCCTCGAAATTCTCCGGCAGGTTGTCATCGCCGATTTCCAGGGACGCCGGCTCTTTCTCAAAGGTCGAATCAATCACTTCGCCATCCGGGAACTTCAGGGCGAAGTGCAGTTTTACCCGGGTACCCTTGTCGACAGGCAGTTCATTCATAAGAGTTACTCACTCCTTT
The DNA here is from genome assembly GCF_000235625.1 of Marinobacter manganoxydans MnI7-9. Lineage (GTDB taxonomy): Bacteria > Pseudomonadota > Gammaproteobacteria > Pseudomonadales > Oleiphilaceae > Marinobacter > Marinobacter manganoxydans. The sequence goes on from NZ_AGTR01000015.1 coordinate 26,678, forward strand.
TCGCATCCCCGTCCGAGTCGGCGGGTTTGCGGAACATATCAAGAATCATCATGGCGGCACCGATGGTGATCGCAGTGTCAGCCAGGTTAAAGGCGGGAAAGTGCCAGTCCTGCCAGTAGAAGTGCAGGAAATCGACCACGTAGCCGTGCACCACCCGATCGTAGACGTTGCCCAGGGCGCCGCCGAGTATGAGTACGATGGCAATGGCGGTCCAGGTTTCATGGCGCTGGAGGTTTTTTAGCCAGTAAATCAGCACCACGCTGACCACGAGCGCCAAAGTTACGAAGAACCAGCGCTGCCAGCCGGCCGCGCCAGCCAGAAAACTGAACGCTGCTCCAGTGTTGTGAAGCAGCGTCAGATTAAACATCGGCATCACCGGAACCGGATCACCGTAGGTCAGCATGGCGGTGGCCATGGCCTTGGTGCCAAGATCCAGAGCGATCACCAGCACCGCCAGCCACAGCCACTTCAGTTTGCTCCCGGTGACCTGCTCTGTCATGGTCGCGTCCATCAGGCGTAGGCGCGGGCTTCGCCGGGCCCTTCCACGTTGATCACACAGCGACCACAGAGGTCGTCGTACTTGGCATTGCGGCCGACGTCTTCCCGGTGGTGCCAGCAGCGCTCGCACTTGGTGTGAGCGGCGGGTGTCACCTTCACGCGGAGACCTTCATGGGAGGTCATTTCCGCATCGCCCGCTTCTGAAACCGGTTTGACACTGGCCTCGGAGGTAATCAGAACAAACCGCAGCTCCTCACCCAGGTGCTTCAGATCGGCAGCCAGGTCGCCTTCGCAGAACAGAGTCACCTCGGCACTGAGCGAGCCTTTGATTTCACCCCGTGCCCTGGCTTCCTCCAGGCACTTGTTGACGGCCTCTTTCACGCTGTACATCTCGCGCCAGTAATCGCGGCCAAGCTCAGCGTTTTCCGGCAGTGCTGTGAGACCTTCGTACCAGGTTTCATAAAACACGGTATCGCTGCGCTTACCCGGCAAATGCTGCCAGATTTCATCAGCGGTGAAGCTGAGAATCGGGGCAATCCAGCGAACGAGCGCTTCGGCCACATGGTACAGGGCCGTCTGGCAGGAACGCCGCGCCAGACTGTCGGCCTGGGTGGTGTACTGGCGATCCTTGATGATATCCAGATAGAAGCCGCCCAGAGTTGCTTCACAGAAGTTGTACACCTTCTGGTAAATCCGCAGGAAGGCGTAGTTGCCATAGTCTTCATGGAGCTCTTCCTGCAACTGCAGGGCACGATCCACCATCCAGCGGTCAAGGGCGATCATGTCTTCCGACGCCACCATGTGCTGCTCCGGATCGAATCCGGTCAGGTTGCTCAGCAGGAAGCGGGAGGTGTTCCGGATCCGGCGGTAACCATCGGCGGTCTGGCGCAGGATGTCCTTGGACACGGTCATTTCGCCGCTGTAGTCGGTTGCGGCCACCCACAGGCGCAGGATGTCGGCGCCCAGCTCGTTCATGACTTCCTGGGGCGCGATCACGTTGCCCAGGGATTTGGACATCTTGTGGCCCTTGCCATCGACGGTAAAGCCGTGGGTCAGAACCTGCCTGTAAGGCGCCACGCCATTCATGGCGATGGAGGTTTTCAAGGACGACTGGAACCAGCCACGGTGCTGGTCTGAGCCTTCGAGGTACATATCCGCCGGGAACTGGCCCAGCTCCTCGCGAACCCGCAGGACAGACTCGTGGGTGACACCGGAATCGAACCAGACATCCAGGGTATCCGTTACCTTCTCGTATTGCTCGGCATCACTACCCAGCAGGGACGACGCATCCAGCTCGTACCAGGCATCGATACCGCCCTCTTCGATCTGCTGGGCCACCTGCTCAATCAGGTTCTGGGTGTCCGGGTGCAGCTCCTGGGTTTCCTTGTGGATAAACAGGGTGATGGGCACGCCCCAGGTCCGCTGACGGGAGATGCACCAGTCCGGCGACTGGTTGAACATGGCTTCGATACGGTTCTTACCCCAGGACGGCACCCAACGTACACCCTGGATCGCTTCAAGGGCATCAGCGCGCAGGTTTTCCTTATCCATGCTGATAAACCACTGGGGTGTGGCCCGGTAGATCAGCGGGGTCTTGGTACGCCAGCAGTGGGGATAGCTGTGACGGAACTTCTCGGAGCGGACCAGCTTGCCCTCGCGCTCGAGGGCGCTGCAAACCGGCTCATCGGCCTTGTAAACGTGTACACCGGCCAGCTCACCGGCGGCCGAAGTGTAGGTGCCATCCGCCTGAACCAGGTTGATAGTGCCGATGTTGTAGGCCTTGCCCACCTCAAAGTCTTCCATACCGTGGTCAGGCGCGGTATGAACCGCGCCGGTACCGGCATCGGTGGACACGTGATCACCCAGGATCACCGGCACCTGCTTGTCGTAGATCGGGTGCTGGAGAATCAGATTCTCAAGAGCCGCGCCAGCACAGGTTGCCAGCACTTCGTAGCTCTCAACCTGCCAGCGGGCCATGATGCCATCGACCATGTCGGCAGCCAGGATCATCCGCTCCGGGCCGTGCCCGACATCGGTCTGTACCAATGCATAGTCCAGATCGGCATTAAGGGAAACGGCCTGGTTAGCCGGAATGGTCCAGGGCGTGGTGGTCCAGATAACCACGGACACATCGCCATTGCCATTATCGGTGCCGAACAGTGACAGGGCTTTTGCCTGGTCAACCGCGGTAAAGCGCACATCGATCTGGGTCGAGGTCTTGTCCTGGTATTCAACCTCGGCCTCTGCCAGTGCGGACTGACCCACCACACTCCAGTAAACCGGCTTGTAACCACGCACGAGGTGGCCCTTGGCGACAATCTTGCCCAGGGCACGAACAATACCCGCCTCAACTTTGGGATCCATGGTCAGGTAGGGTTTGTCCCACTCCCCCATCACGCCCAGGCGAATGAAATCGGTTTTCTGACCGGCAATCTGCTTGGTGGCGTAGTCGCGACAGGCCTGGCGGAAGGTCTTGTAATCCACCTTCACACCGGCCTTGCCAATCTCCTGCTCCACCTTGTGCTCGATCGGCAGACCATGACAGTCCCAGCCCGGCACGTAAGGCGCGTCATAGCCCATGAAGCTGCGGGACTTGACGATCATGTCCTTGAGAATCTTGTTGACCGCGTGACCAATGTGAATGCTGCCGTTGGCGTAAGGAGGGCCATCATGAAGGATGAACTTTTCCCGCCCTTCACGCTGCTTGCGCAGGTTGCCGTAGACGTCGAGATCCTGCCAGCGCTTGAGCATTTCCGGCTCGCGCTTGGCCAGGTTGCCGCGCATGGGGAAGGCGGTTTCCGGCAGATTCAGGGTGTGCTTGTAGTCGCTCATGGTTTGTGTGCGTACTCTTTTGGTCTTGGTCAGTTTGGGTCGGTCATTTATTCGTTGGGGCGCAGCCGGGCGTTTCAATCCGCGCTTTTCACAGAGCCGTTTTCGGCAATCCACGCTCGAGCCTGGTCAAAATCCCGGGCAATCTGATCTTTCAGCTCATCCACAGAACCGAATTTTTCCTCGTCCCGCAGGCCATGCCGGAACACAACCTCCAGGTGCTGACCATAAAGTGTGCCAGCAAAGTCAAACAGGTGCACTTCCAGTGAGGGCCGCTTGCCGTCAACGGTCGGACGCACACCAATATTGGCAACGCCATCGAATCGGGCGCCATCGTCAAGGGTGGCGGCAACCACATAGACACCGCGCAGGGCGGGTGTCCGATGTAACAAAATATTCGCGGTTGGCGCACCAATCTGGCGCCCCAGTTGGCGGCCATACACGACCCTCCCCCGGATTCGATAGGGGTGGCCCAGCAGCGATTCGGCTTTCTCGAGCCCATTCACCGTGAGTAAATCCCTGACACGTGTACTGCTTACTCGCTCGCCGTCGACGGTTACTGTCAGGGTATTCTCGACGGAAAATCCGGCGTCGTATCCAACTTTCTCGAGAAGCGCGAAATCGCCCGCCCGATCACAGCCAAAACGGAAATCATCGCCGACCACAAGGTGACGAACCGCCAATCCATGGATCAGAACATCGTCTATAAAGCCCATGGCCGAATAACTACGGAACGCCTGGTTGAAGCGCAGGCACAGCACAATATCAATGCCTTCCGCCAGCAGGGCCTCGAACTTCTGACGAAATCCCATCAGCCTCGGCGGCGCTTCCCTGCCCTGAAAAAACTCCCGGGGTTGGGGCTCGAAAATCATCACCACCGAGGGCACGCCCAGGGCCTTGGCCTTACTTTTGACCTGATCAATAATGGTCTTGTGCCCAAGGTGCACACCGTCGAAGTTACCGATGGTGGCGACACACCCGTTGGCGAGCGGTGAATCCTCCCGACGGGAAAGCATTTTCAGGTTGGTCAGGCCCCGGATCAGACGCATGCAATGCGAACCTTCAATTGCCAGCTAGCTTTCAGCGCTCACTTTTACCGCAACGCTGGTGAGAAAACGCGCGATTATACCTTACCTGTGGCGGAAATGTCTTACCCGAACCCCGGCCAGCGCCAGTGCAACGAAGTACACGGCGACACCCGCCCCTACCAGCATCGCCATGTCCGCTGCACGCTGATAGCCTTCGTTTGCCAGCCACACCGACACCGGGGCGTTGAGCCAGACAATGACGGCCGCCAGGGCACCGTTGGCAAATAGCAGCTGTAGCAGAAACCGGGGCCAGCCGGGCTGGCTCTGCCAGGCCCCTTCCTTACGCAGTCCGCGCCAAAGAAGGTAGCCATTCAACCAGGCCGATATTGAGGTAGCCAGCGCGAGACCGGCGTGGGCCAGCGGGAAAATGAGAATCAGGTTGAACACCATGTTTGCCACCATGGCAATGATGCCGATCTTGACCGGGGTTTTGGTGTCTTCTCTTGCGAAAAACCCCGGCGCCAGAACCTTGATGAGCATGAACGCCAGCAACCCGGCGGAATAGGCCCGCAAGCTCTGGGCCGACATGGCCACATCCCGGTCGGTAACGGCGCCATAGTGGAACAGGGTGGCAATCAGCGGCTCGGCCAACAGCGCAAGCGCCAGGGCAGCCGGTAGACCAATCAACAGGACCGCCCGAACCGCCCAATCCAAAGTGGCCGCGAACTGGTCCGCTGACGCCGCTGCGTGTTTACGGGAAAGGCTCGGCAGAATAACCGTCGCAATGGCTATCCCGAACACGCCGAGGGGCAATTCCGAGAGTCGATCGGAGTAATACAACCAGGAAACGCTGCCGGTCTGGAGAAAGGACGCCAGAACCGTATCCAACAGCAGATTGATCTGGCTGACGGATACCCCGAACAGCGCAGGCGCCATCAGCTTGAGAATCCGGCTGACACCTTCGTGGCGATAATCCACACGAGGCCGTGGCAGCAGGCCCAATCGCATCAGAAACGGCAACTGGAAAAACAACTGCAGGGCCCCGGCAATGAAAACACCCCAGGCCAGAGCCATCACCGGCTCATCCATCAGCGGCGTCAACCAGATGGCTGCCGCAATCATCGCCAGATTGAGAAGAACCGGGGTAAACGCGGGTACCGCAAAGCGATCGTAACTGTTGAGGATGCCGCCGGCGAAGGCTGTCAGGGATATCAGCAACAGGTACGGAAAGGTGATGCGCAACATGTCGCTGGTCAGCGCAAATTTCACCTCATCATCCAGGAAACCAGGGGCAAAGACCGCCGTCAGCACCGGCGCCCCGAGAATGGCCACCAGCGTGACGCCCAACAGCACCAAGCCGAGGGAGCCGGCCACCGCATTGACCAGCCGCTGAACGTCCGAGAGCGACTGATTCTCCCGATAGGATGACAGGACAGGCACAAAAGCCTGGGAGAAGGCGCCTTCCGCAAATAGCCGACGCAGGAAATTCGGAATCTTGAAAGCCACAAAAAAAGCATCGGCACCGGCACCGGCACCGAAATAGCGAGCGATGACCATATCCCGAACCAGACCCAGCACCCGGGACAGCATGGTCATAATACCGACGAGCCCCGACGATCTGAGTAGTCCTGGCGGCTTGGGTAATTGCTTCTGTTCAGGCGTTGATTCAGGTTCCGACGACATGCAGGCCCTTGCTTGGCATTCTGAATATCCTTTTGGCGCTCGTATTTCGGGAATTACCTGCTTCCCGGTCAAGCCCGCGTTCAGTGAGCCGCGAGTTTACCACAGGCCTTCTGTGTCGGGGCATGAAATGGGTTTTAGCCTTGACATTTGAAGGTTTGAGCGGCATAGTTCCGCGTCATTTATTTCGACGCGCTGGTTTTGGCGCGCCCGCGATGTAACGAATCATTCAGCAACGAATTTGAGATTTTCAGGAGTTTTACGGTGGCAAATTCCCCGCAAGCCAAGAAGCGCGCACGTCAGAACGAGAAGAACCGCAAGCACAATGCAAGCCTGCGCTCCATGGCTCGTACTTATGTGAAAAAGATCCAATCCAAGATCGAAGCCGGCAACTACGAAGAAGCCCAGGCCGCTTTCCAGCAGGCTCAGCCGATTCTGGACAGCATGGTCAACAAAGGCATCTTCGCGAAGAACAAGGTTGCTCGTAGCAAGAGCCGCCTGAGCGCCAAGATCAAGGCCCTGAAGAGCGCCTAATCAGCTCGATTCAGGCAAAAAAACCGGCCATCTGGCCGGTTTTTTTATGGACGAGCGATTATCACACAATCACCAGATTGTCCCGGTGGATCATCTCCTCGCCTGACATATAGCCAAGGATCTCGGTAATCCGGTCACTGGAACGGCCGGCAATAGCCCTGGCTTCGTCGGCGTCGTAATTAACCAGCCCCCGGGCGACTTCACGACCACTCTGGTCGAAGCAGGACACCATCTCGCCACGGCGAAACTGCCCCGACACACCTTTAACACCCACCGGCAGAAGACTGCGGCCACCCAGGCACAGCACTTTCACCGCACCATCATCCAGAGTCAGCCTGCCACGGGTCTGCAGGTGGCTGGCGAGCCATTGCTTTCGGGCAGCAATCCGGCCCTGCTCCGGCAATAACAGAGTACCGATTACATCACCCTGCCGCAGGCGACCAATCACGCCCTCAATGCGACCACCAACAATGACGGTGAAAGCCCCGGACCGGGCAGCAAGCCGCGCAGCACGCAACTTTGTCTGCATGCCGCCGCGCCCGAGAACACCGGCGCCGCCACCCGCCATGGCATCCAGTTCGCGATCGCCGGCCCTGCGCTCGGTCACCAGACAGGCATCCGAATGCTTCCTGGGATCCTTGTCAAAGAGGCCCAGCTGGTCAGTGAGGATAATCAGGCCATCCGCCTCAATCAGATTGGCAACCAGGGCGCCCAGGGTGTCGTTATCGCCAAACCGGATCTCGTCGGTAACCACAGTGTCGTTTTCGTTCACAATGGGCACGACACCCAGGTTCAGCAGGGCCCTGAGGGTTCCCCGGCCATTCAGATAGCGCTTGCGGTCGGAGAGGTCGTCATGAGTCAACAGAATCTGGGCGGTATGGATATCGTGCCGTTTGAACTGGGCCTCCCAGGTCTGCACCAGACCCATCTGACCAACCGCCGCAGCAGCCTGCAACTCATGGAGCTGCTCTGGCCGGACAGTCCAGCCAAGACGACTCATTCCCTCGGCGACGGAACCAGAGGAAACGACAACCACCTCCACGCCATCTTCAATAAGCTCGGCGATCTGATCCACCCACAAACCCAGGGCCGCCACATCCAGGCCACGGCCATCGTTGGTCAGCAAAGCGCTTCCGATCTTGATAACCAGGCGACGGGCCTGGCGCAACTGTAGGCGTTCAGTCATGGTGCTTGAGCGATCTCTCTGGTATCAGTCCTTGGTTTACTCCGGGGCGTAGACCACTTCGACATCGTAATCATCATCGTCAAAGTCGTCGTCATCGTCCTCTTCGCGGGCCGCGCGGCGTGCCTGACGCTCGGCTTCAATACGGGCGCGAGCTTCGTCGTCCATCTGCCGGCGACGTTGGGCCTCCCGCTCCGCGAATTCCGGATTCTGGGCCTCTTCCTCAGCCTGCTCTTCGATCCAGCGCATGACGGCCTGAGCCAGGGACTTGGTGCCCTCGCCACTGAGCGCAGAGATCCAGAAAACCGGCCCTTCCCATCCGAGCTCATCGACAATGGCCTGACAATGAGCATCGCGATCTTCTTCGGCCACCATGTCGACCTTGTTCAGTACGAGCCATCTCGGACGGTTGGCCAGAGTTTCGCTGAACTTCTCAAGCTCATGCTCGATCGCTCTAACCGCATCGGCGGGCGACGAGCCATCGTACGGTGCCACATCCACAAGGTGCAGCAGTAGACGGGTGCGCACGAGATGCTTCAGGAAGCGGATACCCAGGCCGGCACCTTCGGCGGCACCTTCAATCAGACCCGGGATATCGGCAATCACGAAACTCTGGTGCGCCTGTACACTGACAACACCAAGATTGGGTACCAGCGTGGTAAACGGATAGTCCGCAACCTTCGGGCGAGCCGCCGACACCGAACGGATAAAGGTAGACTTGCCAGCATTGGGCATGCCCAGCAAACCCACGTCCGCCAGCACCTTCAACTCCAGCCTCAGGTTACGCAACTCGCCCTCGGAACCCTTGGTAGTCTGGCGCGGGGCGCGATTCACCGAGGATTTGAAACGGGTGTTGCCAAGACCATGAAACCCGCCCTGGGCCACCTTGAGGCGCTGGCCGGCGTGGGTCAGATCTCCCAGGACCTCATGGGTATCCATATCGACCACCGTGGTGCCGACCGGAACCGGCAGAACCAGGTCCTCGCCTTTGTTGCCGGTACAGTTGCGGCCGGAGCCCGGCTCGCCATTCTGGGCCTTGTGTTTGCGCTGGAACCGGTAGTCGATCAGCGTGTTCAGCGACTCCTCGGCTTCCAGATATACGGAACCACCATCGCCCCCGTCGCCGCCATCGGGGCCACCCTTGGGAACGTATTTTTCTCGCCGGAAGCTCAGGCAGCCGTGACCGCCCTTGCCGGCTTCCACAATGATGGTGGCTTCGTCTACGAATTTCATGAATCAACCCTTTGCGCCATGCGCATAAACTAAAAAGCCCCGCAGCCTCTAGGAAGCTTTGCGGGGCTCCGGATGGTTCTGAGCACCTGATAATATCAGGATATCAGCGCCACCCAGGGTTCGACAGAACCGGATCGCCGCTGCTTACGCAGCCGGAACGATGCTCACGAACTTACGGCTCTGCGGGCCTTTGGTTTCGAACTTCACCTGGCCGTCTGCTTTCGCAAACAGGGTGTGGTCCTTGCCAATGCCAACATTGCTACCAGCGTGGAAACGAGTGCCACGCTGACGGATGATGATGCTGCCTGCAGATACAGTCTCGCCGCCAAAGCGCTTCACACCAAGTCGTTTAGACTCGGAATCGCGACCGTTACGGGTACTACCTGCTGCCTTTTTATGAGCCATTACCAGCCTCCTTATTTAAGGGGTAATTCGAGAGCCTCAGCCCTTGATACCCGTGATCTTGACTTCAGTAAACCACTGACGGTGGCCCTGACGCTTCATGTGATGCTTACGACGACGGAACTTGATGATCTGAACCTTGTCATGACGGCCGTGGCTAACCACTTCTGCGGTCACTTTGGCACCATCAACTACCGGCGCGCCTACCTGAACCTTGTCGCCGTCGGCGATCAGCAGAACGCGATCAAACTCAACGTTACCGCCGGTTTCAACTTCCAGCTTTTCCAGCTTCAGGGTTTCGCCTTCTTTTACACGGTGCTGCTTGCCACCGCTAACAATAACTGCGTACATTCACTCGTTCTCCACGATTGACCCATCCCTGCTCTTATCCACCTGGTTCTAAGGGAGGCGCTCTGGCGACCCTATAGCAGGGAGCGCAGGTTGGGATGAGTTGGGCGCGTGATTGTACGAAAAGACGCACCGCAACACAAGCCAAGTTGACACTACCTTCGGCAATACCTAGCATTGCCGCGACCTGCCTTTAATATCAACAATCGTAACGACGATAACACCAGCAAGGGATCCACAAGCCGCATGACAGCCCAGCGCATTTACGACACCGTGGCCGACGACTTCAGCCGCGTTAATGATCTGATCATCCAGCGGCTTTCCTCAGATGTTCCCCTGGTGGAGAAAATCGCCCAGTACATCATTGAAAGCGGCGGTAAGCGCTTGAGACCGCTACTGGTTCTGCTTTCCAGCCAGGCCGCCGGCTACGAGGAAAACGACCACCTCAAGCTCGCAGCCGTGATCGAATTCCTGCACACCGCCACCCTGCTGCACGATGATGTAGTAGACACCTCGGACATGCGCCGCGGCCGAAGCACCGCCAACGCCCGCTGGGGCAACGCGCCAAGCGTTCTGGTAGGTGATTTCCTCTACGCCCGTGCTTTCGAGATGATGGTGGAGCTGAAAAGCCTGCGAATCATGGACGTTTTGTCCCACGCCACGGCGGTAATCGCCGAGGGCGAGGTTATGCAACTGATGAACGTGAAAAACCCGGACCTCACCGAAGAGCAGTACATGAAGGTCATCCACAACAAGACTGCCATGCTGTTCGAAGCCGCCTCCCACACCGGCGCACTGCTTGCCAACGCCAATGCAGAGCAGGAGCTGGGCCTGAAAGACTACGGCAAGCATCTGGGCCTGGCTTTCCAGCTGGTGGACGATGTCCTGGATTACCGCGGCGACGCCGAAGCCATGGGCAAAAACGTGGGCGACGATCTGGCTGAAGGCAAGACCACCCTGCCGCTGATCCACGCCATGAACCATGGCACCGGGGAAGAACGGCAGTTGATCCGTCAGGCCATCCGCAAGGGCGGCCTGGACGATCTGCCCCGCATCCTCGATATTGTTGAGCGCTCAGGCGCAATCGAATACACCATGGCAAAAGCGCGGGAGCAGGCGGAACTGGCCCAGACCTGCCTTCACCCCCTTCCAGACTCAGGCCATAAAGAAGCCATGGAACTGCTGACCGAGGTCGCAGTCGCGAGAGTTAGCTAAGCGACTCACGCCCGTGGGGTGAGTCAAAGTCCAGCTCCGGACCAACCGGTACTATCTGAGTCGGGTTGATGGTTCTCTGGCTTACGTAGTAGTGGCGTTTGATCTGATTAATATCCACGGTCTCCGCCACGCCTGGCACCTGGTAGAGGTCCCGAACGTAGGCAGAAAGCGCCGGGAAATCGCTGATCCGCTGGCGGTTGCACTTGAAGTGGCTGTAATACACTGCATCAAACCGGATCAACGTGGTGAACAACCGCCAGTCAGCCTCGGTCAGCCGGCCACCGACCAGATACCGTTGAGAAGACAACCGCTCCTCAAGCCAGTCGAGAGAATCAAACAACGCATTGTAGGCTTCCTCGTACTTATCCTGCGCAGTGGCAAAGCCCGCCTTGTAAACGCCATTATTAACCGTGTCGTAAACCCGGGCGTTCACAGAATCAATCTCTTCTTGCAGCTCCCCGGGATAGAAATCCAGATCGGTACGAACACCCTCAAGGCCATCAAATGCCGAATTGAACATCCGGATAATTTCGGCCGACTCGTTGCTCGCAATCGTTTCTTTCTTTTTATCCCACAAGGTCGGCACTGTTACCCGGCCAGAATATTCCGGTGCAGCCTTGGTGTAGACCTGATGCATGAAGCGGAATCCATGGAGATGGTCCCGGTGCTGCTCGCTGTCGGGCCGGAATTCCCAGCCGTTTTCAACCATGTCAGGGTGCACCACTGACACTGAAATGTGCTTCTCCAGACCTTTGAGCTTCCGGAAAATCAACGTCCGATGCGCCCAGGGGCAGGCCATTGAGACATACAGGTGATAGCGCCCGGATTCCGCCTTGAAACCGCCTTCGCCATCCGGCCCCGGCGAGCCATCGGCGGTCACCCAGTTCCGGAAACGCGCCGCTTCCCGTTCAAATTTGCCACCAGTCTTGTCGGTGTCATACCACTTGTCGTGCCATTTGCCATCAATCAGCAGGCCCATAAAGCCCTCCCGTTAAAATTCCTGAACATGATGAAATCAATACAGGCAGAATACCGGGGACCCTGCTACGCTCTCAAACAAGCATTTCTGGCCAACAACCTCAGATAATTCGAACATGCATACAGCCATCACCATTGACGCCCTCAAAGTCCTTGATGCCATTGACCGCAAAGGCAGTTTCGCCGGTGCCGCCAACGAACTGTTCCGGGTTCCCTCCGCCATCAGTTACACCGTGCAGAAGCTGGAAGAAGACCTGAATGTCGCCATTTACGACCGAACCGGTCACCGCGCCCGACTGACACCGGCCGGCCGCTACCTTTTGGAAGAGGGCCGCACACTGCTCGAGGCGGCAGAAAACCTCGCGCACACCACGCGCCAGGTCGCCCAGGGCTGGGAAACGCGGTTACGGATCGGGTTCAACTCACTGCTGCCGGCGGAATGCCTGTTTCCGGCAATCCGGGAATTCTATGAGCTGGGCGTACCGGTAGATGTACAAATCGTGGAAGAGGTCTTTGCCGGAACCTGGGATGCTCTGCAAAGCCGCCGCGTGGATCTGATCATCGGCGCCGATAATTTCAGCAAGCCAGCGGGAAACTACACAACCCAATCCCTGGGCGACATGCCGTTCGTTTTTGCCGTTGCCGCCGATCATCCCCTGGCCGATGCCGAAGCGCCGCTCTCCGAGGACGAAATCTCCCGTTATCCGGCAGCCGTCGCTGCAGACACATCAAGGTCCTTGCCCCCGGGCCACGCCGGCATATTCCACCGCCAGCGAACCTTGACGGTGGCCAACATTGACCAGAAGATCGCCATACAGGTAGCCGGCCTCGGCGTGGGATGGTTGCCAAGGGCACGAATCAGCGCAGAACTGAAGGAAGGCAAGCTGGTCATCAAGGAAGTGCAGGAATCGCGACAACCAATCAAACTGCAACTGGCCAGGCATGCCGAGGACCAGGGCAAGGCCCTGATGTGGTTTTGGGACCGACTCAGCGCGGAGGGAGCCGTTTCAGACTGGCTAACAAGCTGAAAATAAAGCAAATGGTATGACTCCAACTCGAAGTCATACCAGGCAAATGAGTCAACCGTTTGCGCGGGCACTTCGTTTATACTGCAGCTGAAACCAACGCCGAAGGGAGCTCTCTGATGCGGCAACTGTCGGAACTGGATGCCTCGTTCCTGTATCTCGAGTCGGAAACCACACCGATGCACATCGGAGGCATCTACCTCTTCGATGCTTCCGAACGGGAGAAACCGCTGGCCTTCAGCACCTTTGTCGCCTACCTTCGAAGCCGCCTGCATGTTGTGCCGGTTTTCCGGCAACGCCTGAAAGAAATTCCCCTGCGCCTGGGCCGCCCCTACTGGATTGATGACCCCGATTTCAGCATCGAGCGCCACCTTGCCTACGTTAATCTGGGCGAACACGGCCGCAAGGCAAGCCTGATGACGCTGGCCTCACGGATTCTGGAAGAACCTCTGAAAAGGGACCGCCCGCTGTGGCACATCACCTTCGTAGACGGTTTCAAACTGGACGAGCAGGACACCGGCAGTGATGGCTTCGCTTTGATCGTCAAATTGCACCACGCTGCCATCGACGCCTTCAGTGGCGAGGAGATTATTGGCAAACTACTGGAGTATACGCCCGAGCCCAGCCCGATTGCGCCACCTCGACCCTGGCAGCCCAGACCAGAACCCTCGGAAGAACGGGTCATGCTCCAGGCCGGTGCGAACATCATTCGCACGCCACTGCAGTTCACCTCTCTGGCGTTCAACGCAGCCGAGGCTACAGCCCGGGGACTGATCCAGAAGCAATTACGCAAACTGCCACTCCCGCTGCCCCTGTTTTCCGCCCCAAACAGCCCTTTCAATCGGCAGATTACGGCAAATCGGCAGATTGTCGCCCCCAGCGTGGAGCTTTCGCGCCTGAAGGCGATCAAGGCGTTTCTCGGGGACGTAACGTTGAACGATGTGGTTTTGGGCCTTTGTGCCGAGGCCCTGAAGCGCTATCTGATCAGCGAGGGCGCCAATGCCGACAAATCCCTGGTGGCAATGACACCGATTTCGGTTCGTTCCAACAGCCTACGACGAGCCACCGGGAACCAGATGTCTGCCATGCTGCTGGATCTCGCGACCGATGAAACCGATCCTGCCCAGCGGATACGGCGCATACACTGGAACGCGGTTGCCTCGGAGCCCTACCGGGAGGCTATTGCTGCAGATCGGCTGACGGAACTGCTGCCTTCAACCATGCTGGCGCTTTCCGCAAGACTTTACTCGGAATTGCAAATTGCCCAGCGTTACCAGCCGGTATTCAATCTGCCAATCACCAATGTTCCCGGACCACAGGTTCCACTGTATCTGCAGGGGGCACGCCTGGTTCAGCAATACAATACGGCGCCGCTGTTCGACAGTATGGGACTGGTTATTGTAGCGGTGAGCTATGAGGGAAGGCTGACACTGAATTTCACCACCTGCCCCGATGTGGTGGCCCACGGAGAGTCATTGCAGTCTCACGTGGATGAAAGCCTCAACGCCATTGAAGCAGCCATGGAACGGCTCGGAACAGAGGCAACCAAAGAACCCATCGCAGCCTCCCCAACACAGACCCTCGCAGATGATGCCATGACCGCGATGGAGGGGCTTCTCAAGAAAGCCCTGAAACGTTTCCGGGCCTGAACCGGACCCGGAAACGGTCAAGCAAGACTCGCTTATTCGAACGCCCAACGAAGAAACGCTTTCTTTTCCTCGTCACTCGCTGTTTCCCAAATGGTTTTCAACTGTTCAAGCGCGTTTTCAGCACTTGCCGGAGAACTCCGGCATTTCCTGCTCGGCCTCCTGACGCGACTCGGGCCGATCAAATTCGAACCCATAGGTCTCCCCGGCTTCCGCCGCTTTGGTAGCATTCTGACGAGTGCAAGACAACGGCGGGCTTCGCTGACCCACTCCGGCTTTTTCAACGCAGATCCCGATTGAGACCCAACCCGTAAAATTGTAAAAAAATGTTGAATTCGCCCCGAATTGGGTTAATTTTAAACAGATCGGCAGATATTAACGCGGCGCCCGAGAAGCAAGAACGAAAAGCGGGCAGTACAGGAGACGCCATGGACACCCATCGCAGGACCGGAGAAGAAGGGCCGGTTCCCTTTCGCAGTAGTCGATTCTTCTGCGTAGGGAGCAAATGGTACTTTACCACCCGGGAAGGGTTTGACAGTGGCCCGTTCGCTTCACGGGAGCGGGCGGAAACAGGCCTCAAACGCTTTCTGCACGTGGTCCGTATGCTGCCGGAAGAACAACAGCTTCACTGACAGGCCTTCGTGCCCGTCTAGACCATGACGGGCACCAGCCACACGTCTACTGCCCACAGGCAGATCAGGGCCATGACGCCGGCAATAACATCGTCAACCATGATACCCAAACCGCCAGGCAGGTGCTGGTCCAGCCAACTGATGGGCCACGGTTTTGCAATGTCAAAAAGCCGGAACAGAGCGAACGCCCCCAGAACCCCATAGATAGTGTCAGGGAAGAGGCCAAGGGCAATCCACATCCCGACGAATTCGTCCCAGACAATGCCGCCATGGTCGTGAACCTTCAGGTCTTCAGCGGTCTTTCCGCAGAGCCAGATACCTACGATAAAAGCAGCCAGTACCACCAGCCAGTAGCCCACGGGCGGCAACCAGGCGAAGACGTACCACAGCGGAATGGCGGCCAGGCTGCCCCAGGTGCCGGGCGCCCTCGCCGTTGCACCGCTGCCAAAACCAAAAGCGAGCAGATGCACCGGGTTACGCAAGAATCCCGGCGGGAGTATGACTGCCGGCGCCTCCGGTTCCGGGGTCTCGCCTTCCTGACTCATAATTCACTCCTGAAATGGTCAAACCCGGCGGGCACCGCTTCCAAACTGCAATCGACACCGTCGAGATACAGGCCCGGCTCAGCGTCAACGAAGCCGATCACGGTGAGTTGGCGCTTCAGTGATTCCGGGGCACGCTCCCAGTTTTCTCGCGAGAAACACAGGCACAGTTCGTAATCGTCTCCGGAGCGCAGTGCACAATCCAGGGCCTTCTCACCCTTTAGCCGAACAAGCGCTGGCGAAAGAGGCATCCTGGCACTCTCGATCCGGGCACCGACCCCTGATGCGGAAAGAATGTGCCCGAGATCTGCCAGCAAACCATCAGAGATATCAACCGCCGCAGTGGCATATTGGCGTATAGCACCTGCCAGATCCAGTCTCGGCCAGGGATGGTGATAGCGTTCGAGCACGGCAAGCATGTCAGCGGAAGGGGCAGGTTCCGAAAGATAGTCTAAAGCGGCGCCGGCATCCCCCAAGGTTCCGGACACGGCAATCAGATCTCCGGGACGGGCGCCGGAGCGTCGAATCCCGGCTCCCTGCTCTACAGTGCCATGCACCTGCAGGCTCAGGGTGAGCGGCCCGGAGGTGGTATCCCCGCCGGCCAGCTCCAGACCAAACGCCTCGCTGGCCTTTCGCAATCCCATCGAGAAGTCTTCAAGCCACTGCTCATCCACGGCTGGCAGCGTCAGTGCAAGCGTGAAACATTCCGGGTCGGCACCCATGGCAGCAAGATCGCTGGCAGCGGCGGCAAGTGCTCGCCAGCCCAGATAATCGGGACGGTAGTTTCGGGGAAAGTGGACACCCTCCACGAGGGCGTCCACAGAAAAGACAAGGTCCCGGCCTGCGGGAATACGCTGAATCGCGCAATCGTCCCCTGGGCCCAGGATCAGGGATCCGGATTCCTGCCGCCCGGCAAGCGGCAGAAAGTAACGGCGAATCAGCTCGAATTCGCCCATCGACTAGCGAGCGCGGGTCTCGGCAAGCCGGAGTCGGCCGCTCAGCTTGTCGAGAATGCTGTTAACAAATTTATGGCCCTCGGTGCCACCAAAGCGCTTGGCCATTTCAATGCCCTCGTTAATGACCACCTTGTAGGGCACATCAAGCCGATGCTTGAGCTCATAGGCTCCCAGGCGGACAATCGCCAGTTCCACGGGATCAACCTCTTTAATAGGCCGATCCAGGAACGGCTCGATCAGCTTGTCCAGTTCGCCCTGCTCGCGATGTACCCCACGGAGCAGATCCCGGAAATACAGCAGGTCGACCTTGCTCATGTCATTGTCGACCATGAACTCAGCTTCAATGTCAGAAATCGCCGTCTTGCTGAAATGACGCTGATAGAGCCCCTGCATGGCGAGGGCCCTGGCACGGCGTCGATCACCGGCTTTCGGTTGGCCAGACGGAGCCGGCTGCGGTGATGTACCTTCGGTTTCGCTCATTACTCACCCAGCTTCTTGAACAGGCTGACCATTTCAAGGGCGGTGATTGCCGCTTCGGCACCCTTGTTACCGGCCTTGGTTCCGGAACGCTCGATGGCCTGTTCGATGGAATCCACCGTCAGCACACCGAAGGTTACCGGCACGTCGGTATCAAGACTGACCGCGCCAAGGCCGCTGGAGGCCTCGCCGGCAACATACTCGAAATGCGGTGTGCCGCCACGGATAACTGCACCCAGGGCAATAATCGCATCGTACTCACCGGTTTCGGCAACGCGCTTGACGGCCAGGGGCATTTCATAGGCTCCCGGCACGCGGACGATGGTGACGTCGTCATCGGAAATACCGTGACGGCGCAGGGTATCCAGCGCGCCCTCTACCAGGCTTTCCACAACAAAGCCGTTAAAACGGCCCACTACAAGCGCATAGCGCCCGCTGCACTCGGTAAAATCACCTTCAATTACTCTGATATCTGCCATCGATGGCTCCTTCACGTGTCGCGGCATCGGGGCCACGACCGGGTTTATCATTCGGGGGTGTAGGGAACGTATTCGACCACTTCCAGATCGAAACCGGAAATGGCGGAAAATTTGATCGGCGGGCTCAGCAGGCGCATTTTGCCAACACCAATATCCCGGAGAATCTGGGAGCCGGTACCAACCGTGAAGTAAACGCCGGAGCTTCCCTTGCCGGAGGAGCCCTTACCCTCATCAAAGAATTCCTGGATCCGGTCTTCCAGATTGTAGCTGTCCTCGGCACTGTTCAGCAGGACAACCACGCCCTTGCCTTCCTCCGCCACTTTCTCCAATGCGTGATGTAGAGGCCAGCTACGGGAATCCTTGCGGCGGGCCCCCAGAAGATCCCGAAGGGTATCGGTGATGTGGACCCGTACAAAGGCCGGTTCGTCGGGGGAAATATCTCCCATCAACATGGCCAGATGAGTGGCTCCCTGGATGTTGTCGCGATAGGTCCGAAGTTTGAATACGCCGTACTCGGTGTCCAGGTCGTTCTCTTCCACACACTCCACGGTGCGTTCGTTCATGGTGCGGTAATGAATCAGATCGGCAATGGTGCCGATCTTGAGGTCGTGCTCTTCGGCAAACCGCTCCAGATCTTCCCGACGAGCCATCGAGCCATCGTCATTCATAATCTCGCAGATCACACCCGCCGGTTCGCAGCCGGCCAGCGCCGCAAGATCACAGGATGCTTCCGTGTGCCCGGCGCGGCTCAGCACACCGCCGGGATCAGACATCAACGGGAAAATATGGCCGGGCTGGACCAGATCACTGGCCCTGGCGTTGCGCGCCACTGCCGCCTGAACAGTACGGGCACGGTCCGCAGCCGAGATGCCAGTCGTCACGCCTACAGCGGCCTCAATGGAGAGGGTAAACTTGGTTCCGAAGCCGGAGGCGTTCTGCTGCACCATCAATGGAAGACCCAGCTGTTCGCAGCGGTCCCGGGTCATAGGCATGCAAATCAGGCCACGACCAAACCGGGCCATGAAGTTGATGGCTTCGGCCGTGCAATGCTCAGCAGCCATCACGAGATCGCCCTCATTCTCGCGATCCTCGTCATCCATCAGTATGACCATTTTGCCCTGACGGATATCTTCTATGATGTCTTCAATGCTGTTCAGTGCCATGTGGTTTTTTACCCTTGCGGCGCTCCGGCAAATGTTGGCTTCCGGAACATCCTGAGTTTATGAATTACCGGCGAGTGAGAATCAGGCGCTGATCCTCACCCACCTGACGTCGATCCAGCACGTTCCATTGTACTTTATCTGCCATGGTTTCCAGCGGCAGGTGGGCGGTCGGCCTCCCCGTACTGCCCAGGAAAACCGGCGCCTGGTAGAGCCAGAGTTCGTCGACCAGATTTTCGCTAATGAACGTTCCAGCCAGAGTCGGTCCCGCCTCCACCAGCAGCTCGTTGATACCCAGCTCCCCCAGCGAGTCCAGCAGTTCGGCCAGATCAATGCCGTTGTCTTTCCAGGCGACGCCGGTAAGGCTGATGCCCAGTGCCGCCAAATCCTGGGCCGGCGCCGTGGCCAGAGTTGATGATGCACAGAACACCTGCACATTGCCGCCCTGAAGAATATTCGCCGTGGAGGGCGTGCGCGCATCCCGGTCGGCAATTACCCGCAGCGGCTGCCTGGACGGCTCGGTGGCATCGCCAATGTCTCCGAGCTCCTCGCGACGGACTGTCAGCGAGGGATCGTCGGCGAGCACGGTTCCGACACCGGTCAGAATGGCATCACTGATCGCTCTAAGACGCTGGACATCCCGACGTGCCTCAGGACCGGTAATCCACTGGCTCTCGCCGGAAGCCATGGCGGTACGGCCATCAAGACTTGCCGCCATTTTGAGCCGCACCCAGGGTCGGCCGGTGTTCATGCGTTTCATGAAGCCCGGATTCAGGCGGGCAGCTTCTTCCGCCAGCAGGCCTTCAGTAACCCGGATTCCAGCTTCCCTGAGCATGTCCAGCCCACGGCCAGACACCGAGGGGTTCGGGTCCTTGGTTGCGGCGTAGACGTGGGCAACACCAGCATCAATCAGCGCCCTGGCGCAGGGCGGCGTCCGGCCAAAATGGCTGCACGGCTCCAGTGTTACATAAGCTGTCGCACCCCGGGCATCCGGACCGGCCTGGCTCAGGGCACGGGTCTCGGCGTGGGCTTCTCCGGCACGCTCATGCCACCCCTCACCAAGAACCAGATCTCCCCGGGCAATGACACACCCAACCCGTGGATTAGGGTGGGTAGAGTACCGACCGCGCCACGCAAGCTGGACAGCCCGCGCCATCATGGCCCTGTCGCGGTTCTCGATCATGCCTTGCCTTTCGGGGCGTGGTTATCCGCCAGCGCTTTGGCAACATCCACGGCTGCCTCACCGTTGCTGGCCGACAACCTCTCGATCTCTTCCTTGAATTCGTTGATATCCTGAAAGCTGCGATATACCGAGGCGAAGCGGACATAGGCAACCTTGTCCAACTGGCGCAATTCGGTCATCACCTCTTCACCCAACTGCATGGACTTCACTTCCCGCTCTCCGGTCGCCCGCAACCGGTATTTGATCCGATTGAGAGCCGCATCAATCTGTTCAATGCTCACGGGGCGCTTTTCCAGCGCTTTCATCAGCCCGGCGCGCAGCTTTTCCTCATCAAACGGTTGTCGGGTACCATCCTGTTTGACCACCCTTGGCATCACCAACTCGGCAGATTCGAAGGTAGTAAAACGCTCCCGACAGGAGAGACATTCCCTGCGGCGACGCACCTGATCACCCTCGGCCACCAGCCGGGAGTCAATCACCTTGGTATCTGCTTCACCACAGAAGGGACAATGCATAGTCAGGAGCTCCGAAGAGGAAGCCGGGCCGAAAAGTCGGCCCGGCAGGTCATGCCTGTAGTCTAGCTATAAAACGATTAGCCGTAGACAGGGAAACGGGCGCAGAGTGCACTTACCTGCTCACGAACCCGGCTGTTGACCGCCTCGTCGTCCAGGTTATCGAGGATGTCGCAGATCCAGCCAGCGAGGTCGCGACACTCGGACTCGCCGAAACCACGGGTGGTGATTGCCGGGGTGCCAATGCGAAGACCGGAGGTGACAAACGGAGACCGCGGATCATTGGGAACCGCGTTCTTGTTAACGGTGATGTGGGCACGACCCAGCGCCGCATCCGCATCTTTTCCGGTAATGTCCTGTTTGATGAGGCTGACCAGGAACAGATGGTTCCTGGTGCCACCGGAAACCACATCATAGCCACGATCCACAAACACCTGGGCCATGGCGGAGGCGTTCTTCACAACCTGCTGCTGGTAGGTCTTGAAATCGTCGCTCATGGCTTCCTTGAAGCACACCGCCTTCGCGGCAATCACGTGCATCAGCGGGCCACCCTGGCCGCCCGGGAATACCGCAGAGTTCAGCTTCTTCTGCAGATCAGCGTCATCGCAGGCCAGGATAAGCCCACCACGGGGACCGCGCAGGGTCTTGTGTGTAGTCGTCGCGATCACGTGGGCATGGGGAACCGGATCCGGGTAAACGCCCGCGGCCACCAGGCCAGCCACGTGGGCCATATCGACAAACAGGTAAGCGCCCACCTTGTCGGCAATCTCACGGAAGCGGGCGAAATCCAGCTCCTGGGAGTAGGCTGAGAAGCCAGCAATAATCATTTTTGGCTTGTGCTCAAGAGCCAGCGCTTCGATCTCATCGTAGTCGAGAAGGCCAGTGTCGGTATTGATACCGTACTGCACGGCATTGTAGATCTTGCCGGAGAAGTTGACACTGGCGCCGTGAGTCAGGTGGCCACCGTGGGCGAGACTCATGCCCAGAACCGTATCACCAGGCTTGAGCAGAGCCATAAAGACAGCCGAGTTGGCCTGGGAACCAGAATGCGGCTGGACGTTGGCATAGGCAGCACCAAACAGCTCTTTGGCACGTTCAATCGCCAGGTCTTCGGCAATATCCACGAACTCGCAGCCGCCATAGTAGCGCTTGCCCGGATAGCCTTCCGCGTACTTGTTGGTCAGCACGCTGCCCTGGGCTTCCATCACTCGGGGGCTGGTGTAGTTCTCGGACGCGATCAGCTCGATGTGAGCTTCCTGGCGCTTCTCTTCCGCCTGCATGGCGTTCCAGAGTTCGTCGTCAAAGCCGGCGATTTTCATTTCACGATTAAACATGGATGCGCTGCCCCTGTGTGCTTGGCTGGCCCGGAGAGCTTTGGCGATCTCCGCAGGCTCCCTGAAAAATTGGGTCGCTATTCTATCTTACAAACGGGTGAAAAATCACCCTTTAACCGTCCGCAGATACCGGCATGCGGCCAACTCCGGTTTCTGCTCAATTGCTATCACTGGTAGGTTTCGATACCTTACCGGATCAATAGCAATTAGCCCGAGCCGTCAGTTTCCGAATTCACGAACCTGTTATATCAAGAGGTGTACGCCAACATGGCCCAATACGTTTACACCATGAACCGCGTGGGCAAGGTGGTCCCGCCCAAGCGCGAGATTCTGAAGGACATTTCACTGAGCTTCTTCCCTGGCGCCAAAATCGGCGTTCTGGGTCTCAACGGTGCCGGTAAATCCACCCTGCTCCGCATTATGGCGGGCGTGGACCAGGATTACATCGGTGAAGCCCGCCCGCAGCCCGGCATCAACGTGGGCTATCTGCCCCAGGAGCCAGAGCTGGACGAAGAGAAAACCGTCAAGGAAATCGTCGATGAAGCGGTTTCCGGTGTGCATGACGCCCTGGCCGAACTGGACCAGGTGTACGCCGCCTACGCCGAACCGGATGCGGATTTCGACGCCCTGGCCAAGAAGCAGGGCGAGCTGGAGGCCTACATCCAGGCCACCGATGGCCACGATATTGAACGCAAGATGGAAGTTGCCGCGGACGCCCTGCGTCTTCCACCCTGGGATCAGAAAGTCAGCGTTCTCTCCGGTGGTGAGCGCCGCCGGGTCGCACTGTGCCGTCTGCTGCTGTCCGGCCCGGACATGCTGCTGCTGGACGAGCCCACCAACCACCTGGATGCCGAATCCGTGGCCTGGCTCGAGCGCTTCCTGCATGACTACGAAGGCACCGTGGTCGCCATCACCCACGACCGGTACTTCCTCGACAACGTCGCCGGCTGGATCCTGGAACTGGACCGTGGCCATGGCATTCCATTCGAAGGTAACTACAGCCAGTGGCTGGAGAACAAGGAAAAGCGTCTGGAAATGGAATCCAAGCAGGAAGCCTCTCACCAGAAAGCCATCAAGCAGGAACTGGAATGGGTGCGCAGTAATGCCAAGGGCCGTCAGTCCAAGAGCAAGGCCCGTCTGGCCCGTTTCGAGGAGATGAGTTCCCAGGAGTTCCAGAAACGAAACGAAACCAACGAGCTTTACATTCCACCCGGACCCCGTCTGGGCAACAAGGTGATCGAGGTTGACGGCATCAGCAAGTCCTTCGGTGACCGCCTGCTGTATGAAAACGTGTCCTTCAGCGTGCCACCCGGCGCCATCGTGGGCATTATCGGTGGTAACGGTGCCGGTAAATCCACTCTGTTCAAGATGATTGCCGGTTTCGACAAGCCGGATTCTGGCGACATCACCGTCGGGGAAACCGTGGAACTGGCCTACGTGGATCAGATGCGCGATCTGGATGGCAGCAAAACCGTTTGGGAAGAGCTCTCCGACGGCAACGATATCATCAAGGTTGGCAATTACGAGACGCCCTCCCGGGCTTACGTAGGCCGTTTCAACTTCAAGGGCAGCGACCAGCAGAAGCGGGTTGGCGACCTGTCCGGCGGTGAGCGCAACCGTTTGCACCTCGCCAAGCTGCTGAAACAGGGCGGCAACGTGCTGCTGCTGGATGAGCCGACCAACGATCTCGACGTGGAAACCCTTCGCGCCCTGGAAGAAGCCCTGCTGAATTTCCCGGGCTCTGCCCTGGTTATCTCGCACGACCGTTGGTTCCTCGACCGTGTGGCCAGCCACATCCTGGCGTTCGAGGATGATGGCGAGGTGGTGTACTTCGAAGGCAACTTCACCGAGTACGACGAGGACTTCAAGAAGCGCAAGGGTGATTCGGCGATGCAGCCGCAGCGCATGAAGTACAAGAAGCTGGCCTGATGGCGAAAACGAGAACCGCCTACGTCTGCACCGAATGCGGTGCAGACTATTCCAAATGGCAGGGCCAGTGCACGGCCTGCCAGGCCTGGAACACCATCAGCGAAGTCCGCGGCGTCAGCAGCAACAGCAAAGGCGCCCGCGGTGGCCGCTTTGAGGGCTTTGCCGGCAGCCTGTCCGAGGTCCAGAGCCTGGATGATGTCAGCCTGGCAGAGCAGCCTCGTATCAGCTCCGGCATGCAGGAGTTTGATCGGGTTCTGGGCGGAGGTCTCGTCGAGGGCTCGGCTGTTCTGATGGGCGGCCACCCGGGCGCGGGCAAGAGTACCCTTCTACTCCAGGCCGTCTGCCACCTGGCTGCCAGCGTCCCCGCTTTGTACGTCACCGGTGAGGAATCCCTGCAACAGGTCGCCATGCGCGCCAAACGGCTGGGCCTGCCCACCAAAGACCTGAAGATGCTGTCCGAAACCAGTGTCGAGCGAGTCATGCAGGTGGCTGAGGCGGAAAAACCACGAATTCTGGTGGTAGACAGTATTCAGGTGATGCACATGGCGGATATCGAGTCCGCGCCCGGCAGTGTCTCCCAGGTGCGGGAAAGCGCAGCCTACCTGACCCGTTTCGCCAAGCAGACCGGCACCATCCTGTTCCTGGTCGGTCATGTCACCAAAGACGGCAGCCTGGCCGGCCCGAAGGTTCTGGAACACATGATCGACTGCTCTATCCTGCTGGAAGGCTCCAGCGACAGCCGTTATCGAACCCTTCGGGGGATCAAGAACCGGTTTGGTGCAGTGAACGAGTTGGGTGTGTTCGCCATGCTGGAACAGGGGCTAAAGGAAGTGAAGAACCCCAGCGCGATCTTCCTGAACCGCGGCGAAGACGCTGCCCCTGGAAGCGTGGTGATGGTGGTCTGGGAAGGTACCCGCCCCATGCTGGTGGAGATCCAGGCCCTGGTGGATATGGCTCAGGGCGGCTACCCCAGACGGGTCGCAGTTGGCCTCGATCAGAACCGGCTGGCCATGCTCCTTGCCGTATTGCACCGCCATGGCGGCATGCACGTATCCGACCAGGACGTGTTCGTGAACGTGGTTGGTGGCGTAAAAGTAAACGAAACCAGCGCCGATCTCGCGCTGCTGGCCGCCATTGTCTCCTCCTTCCGAGACCGCGCCCTACCCCAGGACCTGGTGATCTTCGGCGAAGTCGGCCTCTCCGGGGAAATCCGCCCGGTGCCCAGTGGCCAGGAGCGCATCTACGAAGCCGCCAAACACGGCTTCACGCGGGCTCTGGTACCGAAATCCAATGCCCCGCGCAAGGCCATCGACGGCATGAAGGTGATTCCCGTTACCAAACTGAGTGATGCTCTTACTGCTCTGGAAGACCTTTAAGCCTGCCATCTTCGGAGTGAACGGTCAGGTTGACTTCGGAGCTTCCAAAAACCGCTACAAGCACATCCCTGTGCGCTTGTCCTCGGCCATCCTTGGCCTCCGACATTTTTGAAAGCTCCGAAGTCAACCTGACCTGCAGGCAGCGGTGCCAAAGTCCGGCTGCAAAAGCTCTAATCAATGAGGTGGGCAAACTCTCTTTCCAGCAACGCCTGATCTCCGAGGTTAAGTTCCACTAGGCGTTTTAAGTGGGTAGCACTATCGAGATCTATGTACTGGCATTTGAAACCCAGCCGGTGCGGCTCCACGTGCCTAAGCTCTACCGCCATAACAATACCTGCCTCATGATCATTCAGATGAATAATCACTTCGCAGGGCTGCTTTAAGGGGACCTGCCAACCCTCCGGCCGCTTCACCAGAACACCTTTCAGCGAAATATCCAGCACCTCCGTCGTCCAGACGGATTCCTGGCAGTGGAGCTCACACGGCGCATCAAACTCGATCCGGTGGAACCGGCGCTTTTCTGGGGTCTTGGTGGGCAAGTGGTTACTCCTGTTCACCGGTCTTGTTTTACCTGACTATAGACCGGACAGGTCGATGCATCCAGAGGATTTTGGAGGAGGTTAACTATCGGAAGGATATATCTGTTAGGTCAGACTCGGGCCGTTATGGGCCCCTTTCCAAAAATGTCGGAGGCCAAGGATGGCCGAGGACAAGCGCACATGGATGTGCTCGTAGCGGTTTTTGGAAAGGGGCCCATAACGGCCCAGCCATCAAACAAGCAGGCTAGAAGAGGCTAAGCCGCGGAATTCAGCGGTGATACTCTGGGCTCAGCTCGACCACAGCTTCAATGAACGCCTTTGCATGCTCCGGATCGACATCCGGCGTAATCCCGTGACCAAGGTTAAATATGTGCCCATTGCCGGAACCGAAGCGCTTGAGGATATCAGCCACTTCCTGCCGGATCCGCTCAGGCGGTGCATACAGCATCGCCGGATCCATGTTGCCCTGAAGGGCCACTCGATCACCAATCCGGGCCCGGGCATTACCGATATCGGTAGTCCAGTCCAGACCAACGGCATCCGCACCGGAATCGGCAATGGATTCCAGCCACTGACCGCCATTCTTGGTAAACAGGATCACTGGCACCCGGCGACCATCGCTCTCGCGAATCAGGCCGTCAACGATCTTCCTCATGTAGCGGAGCGAGAACTCTTCGTACGCCCAGCTGCTCAAAACGCCTCCCCAGGTATCGAAAATCTGTACAGCCTGGGCACCGGCCTTGATCTGGCCGTTGAGGTAGTCAATGACCGCGTCCGCCAGATGATCCAGCAAGCGGTGCATAACCTCTGGCTGGCCATACATGAGCTTCTTGGCCTCCCGGAAATCCTTGGAAGAGCCCCCTTCAATCATATAGGTGGCGAGGGTCCACGGGCTTCCGGAGAAGCCGATCAGGGGAACACTGCCATTCAGCGCACCGCGGATGGTGGAGACCGCGTTCATGACGTAATCCAGGTCCACCTCAGCGTTGATCTTCGGCAGAGCGGCAACATCGGCTTCGGAGCGGATCGTGTTCCGGAATTTCGGGCCCTCGCCGGTTTCGAAGTACAGGCCGAGACCCAGAGCATCCGGAATGGTCAGGATGTCTGAGAACAGGATGGCCGCATCCAGCGGGAAACGCTCCAGGGGCTGTAGCGTCACTTCACAGGCCAGCGGCGTGTTCTTGCACAAGCTGAGAAAATCCCCGGCCTTCGCCCTTGTCGCACGGTACTCCGGCAGGTATCGCCCTGCCTGTCGCATCATCCAGACCGGTGTGCGGTCCACGGGCTGGCGCATCAGGGCGCGCAGGAAACGATCATTCTTCAGCTCGGTCATAGAAAATCCAGCGTGTTCTGTACAAAGGGGAAAATTGGATGGAGGCCATAATACCCGGTTTGCGGGAATAAAAAAGGGCGGCTTTCCCTTAGGAAACCGCCCTTCTCATCAGGATCAACCGTGCAATCAGATATCCAGGTAATCCATGATGCCTTCGGCAGCCTGACGGCCTTCCCAGATAGCGGTTACGACCAGATCCGAACCGCGGACCATGTCCCCGCCCGCAAAGATTTTCTCGTTGCTGGTCTGGAACATGAACTCTGCGCCTTCCGGAGCAGTTACCCGGCCCGAATCGTCGGTATTCACTTTCAGCTCATCGAACCAGTCGGCCGGGCTCGGACGGAAACCGAAGGCGACCAGAACCGCGTCCGCAGGAATAACCTCCTCGCTACCCGGGACCACTTCCGGACGGCGACGACCATTTTCGTCCGGATCGCCCAGACGGGTCTGAACCACCTTCACACCCTCAACCCGGTCTTCACCAATAATGGCGATGGGCTGACGATTGAAGAGGAACTTAACGCCCTCTTCCTTGGCGTTGGCCACTTCCCGGCGAGAACCCGGCATGTTGGCTTCGTCCCGGCGGTAGGCACAGGTGACGCTCTCGGCCTGCTGACGGATCGAGGTGCGGTTGCAGTCCATCGCCGTATCGCCGCCACCGAGGACAACAACCCGCTTGCCTTTCATGTCAATGAAGTCTGCTTCGTCTTTCTCGAAGCCGAGACGACGGTTGACGTTCGAAACGAGGAACGGCAGTGCATCGTACACGCCCGGCAGGTTCTCACCCGGGAAACCTCCCTTCATGTAGGTGTAGGTGCCCATGCCCATGAAAACGGCATCGTACTCGTCAATGATCTCCTGCAGCTGAACGTCCTTGCCCACCTCGGTAGACAGGCGGAATTCCACGCCCATCTCCTCGAACACCTTGCGGCGACGGGTCATAACGGATTTTTCCAGCTTGAACTCGGGAATGCCGAAGGTCAGCAGGCCACCGATTTCCGGATAGATATCGAATACAACCGGCTTGACGCCATTGCGAACCAGAACGTCCGCGCAGCCCAGACCCGCAGGCCCAGCGCCGATGACTGCAACCTTCTTGTCTGTCCACTTCACGGCGGACATATCCGGTTTCCAGCCCAGGGCAAAGGCGGTGTCGGTAATGTACTTCTCGACAGACCCGATGGTAACCGCACCGTACCCGTCGTTCAGCGTGCAGGCACCTTCACACAGGCGATCCTGCGGACAAACCCGGCCGCAAACTTCAGGCAGGGAGTTGGTCTGGTGACACAACTCGACGGCCCGCATGATATTGCCTTCGGAAACCAGCTTGAGCCAGTTCGGAATATAGTTGTGAACCGGGCACTTCCACTCGCAATAGGGGTTACCACACTCAAGACAGCGATGGGACTGGGACGCCGCGTTATCTGCTGTGAAGGGGTGGTAAATTTCACCAAACTCTTTCTTCCGCTTCTTGGCCGGGACCTTTTTCGGGTCGACACGTCCAACCTCGACAAACTGGAAGTCATTACTCAGTCGTTCTTTCATCTGGATGCTCTCATCAACTCGATTTCGACAAGGGCGGCAGCCAGGCTGCTCGCCCCAAACCCTCTCAGCCTCTTATTCCGGACGCGCCCGGGTGCTGGCCAGCAGACTGCGCAGATTCGCAGCCTTGGGTTTCACCAGCCAGAAGCGGCCAATGTAGTCGTCGAAATTCTCAAGAATGTGCTCTGCCCACTCACTGCCGGTTTCCGAGATATGCTCCCGGATTACACCACGCAGGTGATTGCGGTAGGACTCCATGTCCTCGCTGGAAATCCGCTGAATTTCCACCAGCTCGTGGTTGTATTTGTCCACGAACGTGTTGTTGATATCCATGACGTAAGCAAAGCCACCGGTCATACCAGCACCGAAGTTGTGGCCAGTAGAGCCCAGCACCGTCACCAGACCACCGGTCATGTATTCACAGCAATGGTCTCCGGCGCCTTCCACAACGGCATGGGCACCGGAATTACGAACTGCAAATCGCTCACCCGCGGTTCCGGCAGCAAAGAGTTTGCCGCCGGTTGCGCCGTAGAGACAGGTATTGCCGACGATAGAGGTTTCCTGGGTCTTGAACGCGCTGCCGCGGGGCGGCTTCACAACCAGCTTGCCACCGGTCATGCCCTTACCGACGTAGTCGTTGGCGTCCCCTTCAAGGATCAGGTTGAGACCACCCACGTTCCAGACACCAAAACTCTGGCCAGCGGTACCGGTCAGGTCCAGGGTGATCGGTGCATCCACCATACCCTGGTTACCATGGATCTGGGCGATTTCGCCAGAGAGGCGGGCGCCAATAGAGCGATCACAGTTGGTGACTCGATAGGACCACGCGCCTCCACTCTTCTCTTTGATCGCCGCAGCGGTATCCTGAACCATCTGTTCCGCGAGCCTGCCCTCATCAAACGGGTGATTCCGTTCGACCTGACAGGTCTGCGGCTTGTCTGCAGGAATATGGTCGTTAGACAGCAGGCGACTCAGATCCAGTTTCTTCTGACGTTCGGTATCACCGGGCAGGCGCTCCAGCAGGTCAACGCGACCCACAAGCTCTTCCAGGGTACGCACGCCCAGCTTGGCCATCCACTCCCGGGTCTCTTCGGCCACGAAGCGGAAGAAATTCATCGCCATTTCCACCGTGCCCTTGAAGTGCTCTTCACGGAGGTGGTCGTTCTGTGTAGCCACACCGGTCGCGCAGTTATTCAGGTGACAGATACGCAGGTATTTACAACCCAGCGCAACCATCGGGGTGGTACCAAAACCGAAGCTCTCGGCACCAAGGATCGCGCCCTTTACCACGTCCAGACCTGTTTTCAGGCCGCCATCAGTCTGCAGGCGAATCTTGCCACGCAGGTCATTGGCTCGCAGCGCCTGCTGGGTTTCGGTAAGCCCCAGCTCCCAGGGAGAACCGGCGTAGCGGATCGACGTCAGCGGGCTCGCCGCTGTACCGCCATCGTACCCGGACACCGTGATCAGGTCGGCGTACGCCTTAGCCACACCTGCGGCAATCGTACCGACGCCGGGCTCAGAGACCAGCTTCACAGACACCAGAGCCTGCGGATTGACCTGTTTGAGGTCGAAAATCAGCTGGGCCAGATCCTCGATGGAATAGATATCGTGATGCGGCGGCGGTGAAATCAGCGTTACGCCCGGGACCGAATAACGCAGGCGGGCGATCAGTTCATTGACCTTGCCACCGGGCAACTGGCCGCCTTCGCCCGGCTTGGCACCTTGGGCCACCTTGATCTGCATGACATCCGCACTACGCAGATATTCGGCTGTAACGCCAAAACGTCCGGACGCGATCTGTTTGATTTTCGAGCGTTTTTCAGTGCCATAGCGAGCGGGATCTTCACCGCCCTCGCCCGAATTAGACCGGCTGCCCAGGGTATTCATGGCCACCGCCAAGGCTTCGTGGGCCTCGGGTGACAGGGCACCAAGTGACATACCGGCCGAATCAAAGCGGGTGAAGATGTTTTCAACCGGCTCTACTTCCGAAATATCAATCGGCTTGATGTCTTTCCGGAAGACAAGAAGGTCACGGAGCGTCGCAACCGGACGCTCGTTAACCAGACCCGCGTATTCCTTGTAGTGGCCATAGTCGCCGCTGGTCACCGCCTCCTGGAGCTTACCGACCACATCCGGGTTAAAGGCATGATACTCCTGGCCATGGACGTACTTCAGAAGACCGCCCTGAATGATGGGCTTGCGCGGCTTCCAGGCCACGGACGCCAATTGCTCCTGGTCCTGCTGGAAATCGTAGAACCCGGCACCCTGGATTCGGCTGGGCACACCCTTGAAGCACAGGTCAACGACATCATCGGCCAGACCGACCGCCTCAAACAGCTGGGCGCCACGATAGGAAGTGATGGTGGAAATTCCCATCTTCGACAGTATCTTCAGCAACCCTTTGTTGATGCCCTTCCGGTAGTTATTCTTGGCATCAATCGGATCCATCAGCAGTTCGCCGGTACGGATCAGGTCGTTCAGAACCTGGTAAGCCAGGTACGGATAGACCGCTGTTGCACCAAAACCGAAGAGCACGGCGAAATGATGGGGATCGCGAGCCCAACCGGTTTCAACAACGATGTTGGAATCGCAACGCAGTCCTTTCTTGACCAGATGGTGGTGGACCGCACCGGTTGCCATCAGGGCATTGACCGGCAGTTCACCTTCCTTCAAATCTTTGTCGGTGAGGATCAGCAGCACCTTACCATCCCGGACGGCCTGTTCCGCTTCCTCACAAACCTGGCGAATCGCCTGCTCCAATCCCTGTTCCGGGCGGTAGCTCATGGAAATACGCGCGACCTCGAAACCCGGGCGCTCATTGTTGGCAATCTTGAGGAACTTGGCAGGCGACAGAACCGGTGTCGTCAGAATAATGCGGTCTGCGTGATCGGCGGTTTCCTCGAATACGTTGCGCTCGGCACCCAGACAGGTCTCCAGGGACATGACAATCGACTCACGCAGAGGGTCAATCGCCGGGTTGGTCACCTGGGCGAACTTCTGCCGGAAGTAGTCCGCCACGTGGCGTACCTTGCTCGAGAGCACGGCCATTGGGGTATCGTCGCCCATGGATCCAACCGCTTCCTGGCCGTTCTCCGCAAGCGGACGCAATACCTGGTCACGCTCTTCGAAGGAGACCATGAACATCTTCTGGTGCACCAGAAGCTCGTCGGAATCCATCAGCCTGAAATCCGGGGTGTCCTGATTCAGAGTGGTCTCGACGCGGAGAGCGTTTTCCCGCAGCCAGCGCTTGTAAGGCTGAGCGGTCTTGAGACGCTGATCAATGTCCTTGGTGTGCAGGACTTCACCGGACTCTGTGTCGATCGCCAGCATCTGACCCGGTCCGACACGGCCTTTGGCTACCACATCGTCCGGCTGATAACCGTAAGTTCCGATCTCTGAGGCCAGCGTGATGAAATCATCCTTGGTGATGACCCACCGGGCCGGGCGCAGACCATTCCGGTCGAGCATACAGACGGCATAGCGGCCGTCCGACATGACCAGACCGGCAGGACCATCCCAAGGCTCCATGTGCATGGAGTTGTACTCGTAAAACGCACGCAGCTCTGAATCCATGCTGTCGACATTCTGCCAGGCTGGCGGAATCATCATGCGGACCGCGCGGAACAGGTCAACACCGCCGGCAAGCAGCACTTCCAGCATGTTGTCCATGCTTGAGGAGTCAGAACCGGTGAGGTTCACCAGAGGCTGCAGGGTCTGCAGATCTGGCAATTCCGGAGAGCTGAACTTGGCGGCCCGGGCGATGGCCCAGTTACGGTTGCCGTCGATGGTGTTGATCTCACCGTTGTGAGCCAGATACCGGAACGGCTGGGCCAGCGGCCAGCGTGGCATGGTGTTGGTGGAGAACCGCTGATGGAAAACACAGATGGCGGTCTCGAGATCGGGGTCACCCAGATCCTTGTAGAAGTTGGCCAGATCTGCCGGCATCATCAGGCCTTTATAGGCCAGGGTGCGGTGTGACAGGCTACAGATGTAGAACTCGGGATCGTCGGCCATATCGCTTTCGGCGTGGCGACGGCCCACGAACAGACTGATCGCAAAATCACGCTCCGCCTTGCCACCAGGCACCACGAAGACCTGCTCGATACGGGGCAGGCAATCAAGCGCCATAGGACCGAGACAGCTGTCATCGACCGGCACTTCGCGCCAGCCGAGAATCTCCAGGCCCTGCTCGGTCAACCGTTTCTCGATGGCCGCACGACCAGCCGAAGCCTTGGCTTCGTCGGGGTTCAGGAAGACCTGGCCGACAGCAAAAAGATCACCCGGCTCCTTACCAAACGCTGCCTTGGCGGCTTTTTTCAGAAAGCCATCCGGGCTCTGGATCAGAAGGCCACAACCATCGCCGGTCTTTCCGTCTGCAGCGATACCACCTCGGTGGGTCATGCAGGTCAGAGACTCGATGGCAGTTTGCAACAACTTGTGGCTGGCCTCGCCCTTCATGTGGGCAATCAGACCGAATCCGCAGTTGTCCCTGAATTCATCGGGATGATACAAACCTGTCATCATAAGCGTTCTCTCGCGTAGAAATGCTTTTCAATCAAAGAGTTAATTGGCGCACAGCCAAACAACCACCCTTCGACACTGAAAATGGGGGCTGGCTATTTTACACACGTAGAAATACGTACTCAAATCGGCGTGACGTTATTGTGGGAAGCCGAAACCGGGATTACCAGTCGACAAGGTTATGGAACAACGAGTTAGCGCCGAAACAGCGGCGCTATAAATTGTCGACCGGACGCACCCAGGG
This sequence comes from Marinobacter manganoxydans MnI7-9, assembly GCF_000235625.1. Classification (GTDB taxonomy): domain Bacteria; phylum Pseudomonadota; class Gammaproteobacteria; order Pseudomonadales; family Oleiphilaceae; genus Marinobacter; species Marinobacter manganoxydans. The sequence continues at coordinate 60,036 of NZ_AGTR01000015.1, forward strand.
TGACCTGGAAGCCAGCTCCTCTGGCAAACCAGCTGCCGCGGCATTTGCCGCCTCCCGGGTAGGAAACTCCCCATAGAATACCATAAACCAGGGCTGGCCTTGCCTTTCCCCGCGGGTGTAGACCAGATCACCAAGCTGTGAATAGCGGGAAATAACATTCAGAGCGGTCTGTTCGAGATTGCCGGCCACCAGTTGAATGGTCCAGCCTCCACGCGCCCGAACCTGATCAATCGCCGAAAAATACGCCGGGTTTGCCGGAGTGAAGCTCGGCGCGGCCTCTGGCTCTGGCTCTGGCTCTGGCTCTGGCTCTGGCTCTGGCTCTGGCTCTGGCTCTGGCTCTGGCTCTGGCTCTGGCTCTGGCTCTGGCTCTGGCTCTGGCTCTGGCTCTGGCTCTGGCTGGTCAGCTTCCGGCTCGGTTACCGGCTCTGTCAATACCGTTTCAGGCTCCACGGCAGGCTGGTCCTGCGACGGCTCTTCCGGGGATGGCACTGAATTCTCTGTTTCAGGCCCAATGGTTATACTCTTTCTCACCGGCTCCGGTGCTTTTACAGTCTCGCCGGCCACGGATTCATCATACTGGCGCGACACAAACCACCAGGAGCCCGCAAGGAGCACAAGGGCCAGCCCGGGCAAAAGGAACCGCTTCCACGGAACGTGCTTCGGGCGATCGACACTCGGCGAGGCCACAATGTCCAGCCAAACGCCCGGAGTCACACGCTTGAGTCGCGCAAAGCTACCCTGGCTCAGGGCGTGAATTTTGGAGACCCGGGCCGGACTCAGAAGTTCCCCTGCCTTGCCGCCGGCAGCGTGAACCCGTGGTTCCAGATAGGCAACGATTTCATCCCTGGTGAGAGGCCGCAGATGTATCTGGTGGACACTTGTGCTCGCATCATCCAGGCCCATCGACTGGACCAGACTATCCGTTCCGGCAAACACCGGGACGGCAGAAGAGCCACGCTCTGAAGCCAGATAGGCGGACAGGATAAGCCTTAGCAACTCCGTCGGCGCCCGGTCGGCATCGTCAATCAAAAGGACCATACGCTGGCCCTTTCGGACCCGCGATTCAGACCACTTGAAAAAGCCATAAACCAGGTCTCGGGGGCTGTCTTCCGGGCCGAGATTTGAGCGGGAAACCGCTTTCAGGTCCCGGGCAAGGGCCTGGACGCTGGTCAGCGCTGCCGCCGGTATACGGTGAAAGTCGAGTCTGGATGATTCGCTGCGGACCAGCTCCGCCAGTATTCGGGTTTTGCCCGAGCCAGCAGCTCCGGTCAATAACAGAGCCATATCACCGAAGCCGCATAGATGGCGCAACGCTTCCAGAGCGTGATGACGCATGGCATCCGGAAAGAACGGCGTCTCCATTTCCAGCGGGTTGGCACGGAGGCTGTAGCGCTGCTGCAACCTGGGGAACAGGCCTCCGCCATCAAGACTGTTCAAGCTTTCTTCAGTCACGGGTCTTCCTTGTCTTCTGGTCCGCTACCAAATCATTGATGCCTTCGGGCCGTCATCATGTCGAGCTGCAAAAACGTGCAAAGGTGAGAGCAAGGTTTTCAGGACTCGCTTCGGCTGTGACCACGGCGTCTCCAACCGACCGAAGCAGGACCAGCCTCAAAAGGCCATCCACGTTCTTCTTGTCGACAGCCATCAGCCCCATAAAGTCATCGGCCGTCATTGCAACCGGGGGCTTATCCGGTAAACCGGCCCGGAGGATCAGTCGGTTTATACGATCACAATCGTCACGGCTGATCATCCCTTCAAGCGCGGATAATTCGGCGGCCATCAGCATACCGGTGCCTACTGCTTCCCCGTGCAGCCAGTTGCCGTAACCGGCATAGGTTTCGATCGCGTGGCCGAAGGTGTGACCAAGATTCAGGATCGCCCTGAGGCCACCTTCGCGCTCGTCGAGTGCAACAATTTCGGCCTTGCAAGCGCAGGACCTGAAGATGGCTTCTGCCAGCGCCTCCGGATCAAGACTGACCAATGCATCCATATGCTCTTCAAGCCAGCCAAGAAAGCCCTGATCCCGGATCAGCCCATATTTGATAACTTCCGCCAGCCCCGCTGACACCTCTCTTGCGGGCAAAGTCTGTAGACTTGCCGTGTCTATCAACACCGCTTGCGGCTGATGGAAAGCCCCAACCATGTTCTTGCCAAGCGGGTGATTAATGCCAGTTTTGCCACCGACAGAAGAGTCGACCTGGGAAAGCAGCGTCGTTGGAATCTGGATGAACGGTACACCACGTTGATAACAGGCTGCTGCAAAACCAGCCATATCCCCGACCACACCTCCACCGAGGGCAACCAGAAGGGTTTTTCGGGTGTGGCGATGTTCAAGGAGACCGTCAAAGATGCTGTTAAGAGTCTGCCAATCCTTGAACCTCTCGCCATCCGGAAGTACGACGGTATCAACCCGCTTCCCCGGAAAGCTGGCTTTCGCCCGCTCAAGATAGAGTGGTGCCACAGTCTCATTGGTAACGATCATGACCTGCGCCCCGGAAACAAAAGCTGACAGATCCTGAGTGCCGAGAAGCCCCTCACCGATAAATATGGGGTAGCTGCGTTCACCGAGCTCTACCGAGAGCTCCCGATACCGATTAGACATGGTTGCGACCTTCCTTACGTATCTGCCTTTTGTGACGCGGCGTTTTCGGGTTCAGCCGATTGACCAGCTGACGCACCACCAGCCGGGGACTCTTTCTGTCCGTGAACATGATGATGTCCGCGAGACCTGAATACAGCGGATCGCGGATTGAGAAAAGTTTCCGCAAGACCGCCTCAGGGTCGTCGTTCTGTAGCAAAGGCCGATTGCGGTCCTTGCGTGTACGCTCTACCTGCTGCTCTATGGATGTTTTCAGATAGATGACCGTTGCATCTCTCTTGAGAATCGGGTGGTTTTCCTGGCGCATCACAGCTCCGCCACCAGTAGCCAGCACGGTTCGGTCCTCGTGGGACAACTCGTCCAGCATTGCTGTTTCCCGCAGACGGAAGCCGTCCTCCCCTTCAACATCAAATATCCACGGGATGTTGGCCCCGCACCGCTCTTCAATGATGCGATCAGAATCGAGGAAACGATAGCCGAGCTCTTTGGCGAGCATCCGGCCAATCGTGCTTTTCCCTGCTCCCATGGGGCCAACCAGGACAACGCGTTTCGGCAAAGACATAACTTCCGCTCAGTTTTGTTCAGGCGGGTGAGAATATCACAGGGCCGGTGATTGCATAAGTTCGGGGCCCGTCCTGGACAAAATTCAGGCACAAAAAAGCCGCCGGTTTTAAGCGGCGGCCTTTGAGCTAACCCGTTTAGCGCAGCAGATCGTTCTTGATGATCTTCGGTGTGATGAAGATCAGCAGTTCACTGCGCTCATCAATGTGTTCGGTGCGCTTGAAGATACGGCCCAGGTAGGGAATATCTCCGAGGAACGGCGTTTTGGTGGTCTGGGTCGCAACTTGCGACTGGAAGATACCACCCAGCACCACCGTCTCACCGTTGCCAACCAGAACCTGGGTGGTTACCTGGTTGGTATTGATCGAAGGAATACCGGCGGTAACTTCACCACGGGAGTCCTGGTTGACCACCAGATCCATAATAATCTTGTCATCCGGGGTGATTTGCGGCGTCACCTCGAGAGAAAGCACGGCTTCCTTGAACGAAACCGCTGTCGCACCGCTGGAAGCAGCTTGCTGGTACGGAATTTCCTCACCAGACTTGATCGACGCCGTCTGACGATCGGCAGTCACAACCCGGGGCTGGGAAACCACTTCAGCTTGACCATCACTCTCAAGGGCCGAGAGTTCAAGATCCACCAGGAAGTCGTCGCTGCCCCAACCGATTGCGAAGGAGGACGCTCCGTCACCACTCACTCCCAGATCTACCGCAAGTGCGCCGGGGAAAGACGTCTGGAAAGATCCCGGAGTCGCGGCGGAATCACGGGCATCTTGCACGCCATCAAGACCACCGCCGACCGAAAAGATGTTGTCTCCGCTAATGTCATATGCTGCGCCACCCCAGCGAACACCAAGGTTCTCAGCTACGTTGGTCTGGGCACGCACAATCCGGGCCTCAATAGAGACCTGCCGTACCGGCACATCCCATGTAGAGACCAGGCGGCGGATTTCATCAAGCTTTTCTGCAGTCTCACGAACACTGATGGTGTTGGTGCGGACATCCGAGGAAACGAAACCGCGATCAGAGATCAGTTCTTCGTCCTCTTGAATCAACCCAACGATATCGGCTGCCTTTGCGTAATTTACCTGAATAATATCCAGGCGAACCGGTGCCAATTCGGCGATCTGCTTGTTGGTCTCGAGCTCCAGCTTCTCCCTAGCTGCAATTTCATCGGCAGGGGCTACCAGCAACACATTACCGATCTGACGCTTATCAAGACCTTTGGTCTTCAGGATCAGATCAAGCGCCTGATCCCAGGGTACATTCTGAAGTCGCAGAGTGATGCTGCCACCTACGGTGTCACTGGCCACCAGATTCAGTCCAGTGAAGTCGGCGATCAACTGGAGCACCGAGCGCACTTCGATATCCTGGAAATTCAGGGACAGCTTGTCGCCGGTATACGGGAACTTCTCTTCCCGGCGGGATTCCGCTTCTTCCTGACTCAGCTCCTCGACACTGACGGTAAACTGAGTGCCAGACTGGTAAGCGATGTAGTCGTAGTTGCCCTGGGGGCTGATCTCAACAACGGCATTGCCATCTTCCACAAAGGTGTCAATGCGAGTAACCGGCGTGGCGAAATCCGTCACGTCGAGCCGGCGCCGCAGATCTGCAGGCACCGCAATACCATTCATCGTAAGACGAATTTTGCCGGAACGCTCTGTCAGGTCGACTGGCGTGCTGGAGCTGCCAAGATCCACAAGCACACGTCCTTCGCCGTCTTTGCCACGACGGAAATCGACGCCGGCAAGAGTATTAGATGGTGCCGCGTTGGTTGTTCCACTGCTCTGTGAAGAGGAGGTTGAGGCGCTGGCAACAACTCCCTCAGACTGCCCACCAATCGTCATGACCAGGGAGTTACCAGAACGAACTGTGTCATAGGGCACCAGCTCGACAAGGTTGAAAATCAACCGTGTTCGATCCTTGGTTTCGACCACGGTCATGCTCTGGGCATTACCCGACCCCAGAGGCACGCTTCGGCTATCAAGACCACTGGTCGTATCCCGAAGATCCACCGCGATCCGAGCGGGGCGCTCAATGGTGTAACCGGAGGGTTCCGGTGGCGCCCCATCAAATTGCAGTGTCACCTCAAGCCGCTCGCCCGGTAGCGACGAAAACGACACGTCTTCCAGCGTGACCGCGTTGGCCAGGCCGGATAACAACCCAAAAGCAATCACGCTGACGTATACATTGAGTTTTCTGAACATCGCTAGCCTCGACCCTAAACTTTTTTGTACGTGCATGTTTCTTTCAACTTTCATCCAGCCGCTCCTTAGCCTGCGCCCTCTTCCAGGGTCAGGGAGCGAGGACGCTCTACCCAGCCACCCCGGCCATTGGGAACGATTTCAATGAGCTCGATACGGGTTTCACTAACGCCCACAATGCGACCGTAGTTCTGCCCCATGTAATTTCCCGTGCGGACTCGATGGATCCCGCCGGTATCGTCTTCAATCAGAGCAAACAGATTACCCGATGCACCCTGAAGCGTGCCGACCATTTGAAGTGCTTTCAGGTCAAAATTCTCGAGAACCTCTCTGGGACGATCCAGATCCGGCTCCACATCACTGATCGGCTGTTCGTCCACCATAGTGAGCTGGACATCAATCGGCGGCTCAAATGGCGCCCGACGATCTGCCGCTGAGTAACTGAAAGCTTCGTACGCCTTGAACTCCGGCAAGGGCTCAACATACCCTCTCGGTTTTGCCCGCGTCTCGGCCATGAACTGATCAAGATCTGAAAATCCGCTGCCCTGGGAGCATGCTGTCAGGAGAGACACCAGACACACACCCAGCCAGGCTTTTACCGCATGCTTTCCTGTCATGCTCATTCTCCAGCCCGGTAGCGGTAAGTACGAGCCAAAACCTGCATATCAAGCCGGTCCGCATCTCCGCCAGTTGGTTTTATCGTCAAGTCGTGTAGCGTTACGATCCGTGGAAGGCTGGCAACGCTGCTGACAAATGATGCCAGCTCATGGTAAGAACCGGACACCCGAATATTGATTGGCAGCTCGGAATAGAAGTCCCGACGCTGTTCCGGTTGCAGCTTCACTTCCTGAAGTGCCAAACCACTACCCAAAGCCGTATTCGTAATGTCTTCAAGCAATCCTGGCACTTCGGTCTCACTTGGCAGCTGTCTTACCAAGGCGCCAAAGGTTTCTTCCATTTCCGCCATCTGGGCCTTGAAAACCTCAAGGTTTGCAACCTGATAGGCTTTCTCTTCATAAGTTTTCCGGAGTTCCTGCTCGGTGCGCTCTACACGCTCAAGTTGAGCATACTGATCCTTGATAAAGAACCAGTAACCACCTCCGGCAATCAGCCCGAAGATAATCAGAACTACGATGAACTTGATTGGAGCAGGCCAGATACCCGCGTTATTGACATCAAGGTCGTTGATATCAAATTCATTGAGACTTTTCAGAGAGTCCGCGAGGCTCATTACTTATCCTCCCCTTCGGGCTCGGGCGTTTTCTGTTTAACCGAGAGATTGAACTGGCTGTAACCGGCCCGGCGACTATCAGCTGCAGAGACATTCGAGAGGTTGGGATCCGTGAACCATTCGGAGTCCTCGAACTGGCGCATAAGCGTGGAAACCCGACTGTTAGACTCCGCCATCCCCACAATATCAACGCGCTCGCCGGTTCGCTTGAGATCGGTGTAGAACAAGCCATCGGGCAATGTCCGCACCAGTTCGTCGAAGACGCGCACGATCACGGGTCGCTTGCCCTGGAGATCCTGAATAACCTGCATTCTGGCAAGGAGCTCATCCCGCTTGCGCTTGAGGTTTTCGATCTCCTTGATCTGCTGATCCAGCTTTTTGGTGGCGGTCTCGATGTAGGCGTTGCGGGATTCCTGGTAGGCAATCCGGCTATCCATATCGGTTTTCCAGAGGAAGACCAGGCCGCCAGCAATGATCGCAGCGCCCAGAATCATGACCACAAACTGCTTCTGCTTCTCGGCACGAAGTTCCTCGCGCCACGGTCGAAGGTTAATCTTTGCCATCAGTCGAAGCTCCTCATTGCCAGGCCGCAGGCAATCATCAGGGAAGGCGCATCATTACTCAGTGCCGATGCGTTGACCCGTGACCCTACTGCCATGTCTGCAAAAGGATTCGCGACCATGGTCGGCGTTCCCGTCTTTTCTTCGACCATCTCCGTCAGCCCCTGAATCGAGGCAGTGCCTCCTGCCAGAACCACGTAATCGACAGCATTGTACTGACTGGCGCCAAAGAAGAACTGAAGTGCCCGGGCCACCTGCTGCACCACGGCTTCGCGGAACGGAGTCAGCACTTCGGATTCGTAGTCATCGGGCAATCCACCCTGTTTTTTGGCAAGACCGGCCTCTTCCAGAGACAGGCCGTAACGACGCTGGATCTCCTCGGTCAGTTGCTTGCCACCAAAAATCTGTTCGCGGGTGTAAACGGTTTTGCCGCCGGCCAGAACGCTCAGCGTGGTCATGGTCGCGCCGATGTCAACAATTGCCACCACCAGCTCCTCGCCCTGGGAGTCCAGCTGCGGCTCGATCAACGCGTAGGCCCGCTCAAGGGCGTAGGCTTCGACATCAACCACCTTGGTCGTCAAAGAGGCGATCTCGAGCGCATCTTCTCGAATGTCGACATTTTCCTTTCGGCATGCAGCCAAAAGAACATCTACCTGGTCGGGGTTGCTTTCGGAGGGGCCCTGAACTTCGAAATCGATGGCCACTTCATCCAGTGGGTATGGAATATACTGATCGGCCTCAAGGGCAATCTGGTCTTCCATCTCGAATTCGTTGAGGCCACCGTCCATCTGGATGACCTTGGTTATTACCGCCGAACCTGATACCGCAACTGCTACCTGCTTTACGCCGGAGCGGGACTTGGAAGCGACTCGCTTCATCACTTCGCCCACTGCTTCAACGTCCGTAATATTCTTTTCCACCACGGCATTGGCCGGTAACGGCTCCACCGCGTAGCTTTCGACCTTATAACGGTCACCCTGCTTTGACAGCTCCAGAAGTTTGACCGAGCTGGAGCTTATATCCACGCCCAGCACTGCACTGGATTTCTTTCCTAATCCAAACACGCGCTCACCCTATACCTGGTTAGATGCACCCGGTTACGTAACTTATGTGTTTTTTATTTAAGAGAATTTCTTCACCATTCCGTCTACAATGCCTGTTCTTCTTTAATTGAGAACTTTTGCAGCGGTGAAGAGACTCTTCCATCCTAAAGCAATTTCTCAAATGATAGACCTATATCCAACAGTTGTCAGAAAAAATGTCTCATTTGTTGCGCACATCTCGCCTTCTTGCCTGGTTGTTTCTTACCGGACTAAGTGTCGCCGTTATCGTAACCTCAGGCTTCTATCTTTACCTTCGTCCTGGCCTTCCGCCGGTACATCAGCTTCTGGACATCAAGCTTCAGACGCCATTACGGGTCTATAGCAAAGACAACAGATTAATAGCAGAATTCGGTGAAAAGAGAAGGACACCCATCACAATAGAACAGATCCCAACAATTCAGTTACAAGCCTTTATGGCGGCTGAAGACGCGCGCTTTTACGAGCACTTCGGGGTCGACATCAAAGGCCTGGCGCGGGCTGCCATCGAACTGATCTCCACCGGCGAGATCCAGTCCGGGGGCAGTACCATCACAATGCAGGTTGCAAAAAATTACTTTTTGTCACGGGACAGAACCTTTATACGGAAGTTCAACGAGATACTTCTGGCTCTTCAGATTGAACGTGAACTGGACAAAAACCGAATTCTCGAGCTCTACCTGAACAAGATCTATCTCGGAAACCGTGCATACGGGATTGCTGCCGCCGCTCAGGTTTATTACAACAAACCGGTCTCGGAACTTTCCCTGGCACAGATGGCGATGCTGGCCGGCTTGCCCAAGGCGCCCTCGGCCTTTAATCCACTGGCCAATCCCGACCGGGCGATGGTCCGCCGAAACTGGATCCTCGGACGCATGCAGGACCTGGGTTACATCACCCCGGATGCACGCGAGCTTGCGGTTTCTGCCCCCATCACTGCCAGCTATAACAGCACGGAGACAGAAGTCGACGCCGACTATGTTGCAGAAATGGCCCGATCCGAAATGGTTCGGCGGTTTGGTGAAGACGCCTATACCGACGGCTACACGGTTACCCTGACGGTTGACGGGCGGAAACAGCAGGTTGCCACTGAAGCCCTCAGGGACGGCCTAGAAGCTTATGATCGGCGGCACGGCTTCCGTGGTGCCATCGGGCAGATCGACCAGGAAACACTGGCAACCAGCGAACTGTCCGACCTGATTCTGAATTACCCACGCGTGGAGTCACTGTTACCTGCGATCGTCAAGGAAGTTAACGATGAAGCCGGCGAAGTCAGTGTTCACGTACGTCGCATTGGTCCAGCCATCATGCCTTTCGAGTCCATGACCTGGGCCAGGCGGTATAAAACCGAAAACCTCACCGGCCCAGAGCCGGAGAAACCTTCGGACGTAGTTTCCCGCGGCGATGTCGTCTATGTGCGCGCTCAAAACCCGGAAAAGACCACCCCGGAGAACGAGACCGACGATACCGAAACCCTGAACGACGAGACGGCGCGCCCCCAAACAGCGACCGTCACACTCGCACAGATTCCCAGGGCCGAGGGCGCCCTGATCTCACTCGAGGCCAAAACCGGTGCCATTGAGGCCCTGAGCGGGGGGTACAGCTTTGGCCAGAGCAAATACAACCGGGCAACCCAGGCACGAAGACAGCCGGGCTCTACGTTCAAACCCTTCCTTTACCTGAGCGCTCTGGAAAGTGGCATGACACCTGCGACCATCTACAACGATGCGCCCATTGTGTTCGATGACTCCGAACTGGAGACCGCCTGGCGGCCCCAGAACTCCTCTGGACAGTTCTATGGCCCCACCCGTCTCCGGGAAGCGCTTTACCGATCGCGCAACCTGGTTTCCATCCGGCTCCTGCGTGATCTGGGCATAGAGAATACTCTCAACTACCTGGCTAAGCTGGAAATTCCGACTGAAAACATGCCCGACGACCTGTCGCTTTCGCTCGGCAGCGGCCAGCTTACTCCCATGGAACTGGCCAGAGGCATGGCGGTGATCGCCAACGGCGGCTATGACGTTGAACCCTACCTGATCGATACCATCAGCGACTTCAGGGGCGAAACCATCTACCAGGCTCCGAAAACCATTCTGTGCGATGAAAACTGCGACGAGCTTGCAGAACAAGCAACATCGGGCATGGAGGAAGGCGATGCAAGCGCGGACGAGGAGTCGTCGGAAACGGGCGACCAATCGCCAGACGTCCGCGTGATGCGCAGACTGGCAGACGAACGTGCGGTTTTCATCCTGCACTCAATGATGCAGGACGTGATTCGCCGCGGCACCGGTCGCCGGGCACTGGCACTGGGCCGGGATGACATTGCCGGTAAAACCGGTACCACGAACGAGCAGAAAGACACCTGGTTCGCCGGCTTCAATCATGAAGTGGCCACAACCACCTGGGTAGGATTCGACCAACCGGCACCGCTTGGCAGACGTGAGTTCGGCGCCAGCACCGCGCTACCCATCTGGCTGGACTACATGGAAGTGGCCCTCGAAGGAGCACCCTCATCTCTTATGCCTCGCCCCAACGGCATCGTCAATATCCGGATCAACCCCGAAACCGGACAGCGGGCAAGGCCCGGTGAAGACGGCGTATTTGAGGTCTTCCGCGAAGAAGACGCGCCACCGCCGCTGACATCAGAAACCGAGAACGATGGTAACGGCGGTTCCGAGGAAGACGACCTCTCACGAAGAATCTTCTGACATTCTGAACAGGCATAAAAAAACCGGCGGGATCACCGCCGGTTTTTTTATTACCCTGAACGACAGATCAGATAATGTCGTCCATGGACTTGAGCGGGTAGTGCGCAGGGTATGCGTTACGGGCAACCCCGGAATCCACGGCAGCGCGGGCAACCGCCGCGGGCACCACTTCCAGCAAGCGGACGTCCATCGGCTTGGGAATGATGTACTCTTTCCCGAACTCGAAACTCTCCACACCGTATGCCTCGCAAATTTCCTGAGGCACAGGCTCCTTGGCCAGCTCACGGATTGCATTGACGGCCGCCACCTTCATTTCCTCATTGATCGCGGTGGCACGAACGTCCAGCGCTCCACGGAAAATGAACGGGAAACCCAACACATTGTTAACCTGGTTCGGATAATCAGAGCGACCGGTGGCCATGATCAGATCATCGCGGGTTGCCAGGGCAATTTCCGGGCTGATCTCCGGATCCGGGTTGGAGCAGGCGAAAACGATCGGCTTGGGAGCCATTTTCTTGAGCTGTTCAGCAGTCAGGAGATCCGGACCGGACAGCCCCAGGAATACGTCAGCACCATCAATCGCGTCGTCCAGAGTGCGCTTGTCCGTGTCGTTGGCGAACATTGCCTTGTACTGATTCAAATCATCACGACCAGAGTGGATCACACCCTTGCGGTCAAGCATGAAGATGTTCTCAGAACGAATACCGCAGCTGATCAGAATCTTCATGCAGGCAATGGCGGCAGCACCGGCACCCAGGCAGACCACCCTCGCCTCTTCAATCTTTTTGCCCTGCAGCTCGAGGGCATTGATCATGCCGGCTGCAGTTACGATGGCAGTACCATGCTGGTCATCGTGGAAGATGGGCACGTTGCACTTTTCGATCAGCGCGCGCTCAATTTCAAAGCACTCGGGCGCTTTGATGTCTTCCAGATTGATACCACCGAAGGTATCTGCAATACGCTCAACTGTTTCGATAAACGCCTGCGGGCTCTCGGAATTGACTTCAATATCGAAGACATCAATTCCGGCAAAGCGCTTGAACAGTACGCCCTTGCCTTCCATAACCGGCTTGCTTGCCAGCGGACCCAGGTTACCCAGACCAAGAATCGCAGAACCATCAGAGATGACAGCCACCAGGTTGCCCTTGGCAGTGTACTTGTATGCGTTCTCCGGGTCCTTTGCGATCTCGCGGACCGGTTCGGCAACCCCGGGGCTATACGCCAGGGAAAGGTCGCGGGAGGTCTTGGTTGGCTTGGTGATTTCGACACTCAGCTTACCAGGCCGCGGCTTGGCGTGATATTCAAGGGCTGCTTCTTTCAGATCTTGAGACATTGCCACTGTTCCGTTTGTCACGTTTAAAGGTAGTGAACCGCCGAAGCCAGAGAGCCTCAGATCAACTCCGAATCGAAGGCCCCTACTCGGCGGAGCGCGCCATTATGGCCCGCCAGCCCGGAAACGACAAGTGCCTCATGAACATTTTGTGAACAGTCAATAGGGCTAATTGCGTATGTATCTTATAGATACACTCTGACAACCGAGCACAAAAAAAACGCCCGAAGGCGCTTTTCCCGAATCCAGCTCAATCAGTCTTTCTTGGCGCCGATGCGACCACCGAAACGCTTCTGGAAACGGTCGATACGACCACCGGTATCCATAACTTTCTGCTTGCCGGTGTAGAATGGGTGGCACTGGGAACACACATCCAGCTGCAGATCATGGGTGTAGGTAGAACGAGTCTTGAATGTATTACCGCAAGAGCAGGTCGCAGTAATCTCTTCGTACTTCGGGTGGATACCTTCTTTCATGGCGAACCTCGTTAGGTCATGCCGCTACCTGATCACGGGGCATCGAATCTGCCCAGGCGCCAGGCACCGCACGTTTGAATCAATTGAGAAGACGGGGCACAATCATGCCCTGCCGGAAACAGACCGCGAATCTTACTTGCAATTAGTTCTGCAGGCAAGCACCACACTGACTTCCGGACTCGCCCACCTTGGATTTCGCGGCAGGCCGCCGACTAGACAGGATAAGGAAAAACCGTGACACCCGTCATCCCGTGGAGCACTCAGTGCCGTTGATCGCACGCATTGCCTTGAATCGTCCCCTGCGTCGACTCTTCGATTACATTATCCCGGAAGGCCTTGAACTGACGCCTGGTCAGAGGGTGCGAATACCCTTTGGCCGGCAGCAGGCAACGGGTCTTGTTGTTCAGGTGGGCGTTGAGCCTCCTCCCGGCATCACTCTCAAGGCTGTGGCAGGGGCAATGGAAAACTGGCCTGCATTGCCCGTGGAAACCTTCAAGCTTCTCAGTTGGGCAAGCGACTATTACCAGCATCCGCTCGGCGAATGCCTGTTCACTGCCCTGCCCCCAGCACTCAGACGAGGACGCATTGCAGAGGAAAAAAAGGATCAGTGGTGGCTGGCAATCGACAGCGGCTCGACGATTCCCGCGAATGCGCATAAACAAAAAGCCCTTTGGGATTGGCTGAACCAGCGATCCAACGGCGCCCCGACAACCGATATTCTGAGGGCGGGATTCAACCGGGCGCAACTCAAGGCACTGCAGGAGAAGCAACTGATCGAGGTTGTCTCGCCAGCCCGACCGGCGGATTTCAATGAAGCCCCCGAGCTGCTGGCCCGCCGACCCAGATTATCCGAGGCGCAGACATCTGCCGCCGAGCAGCTGGCTACCCCGGACGAAGGGTTTTCCGCCTTCCTTCTGTACGGCATCACCGGTAGCGGAAAAACCGAGATCTACCTTCATTACCTTAAAGAACACCTGGGAAATCAGGATCAGGCCCTGGTACTGGTTCCGGAGATCAATCTGACGCCCCAAACGGTCGCCCGATTCCAGCGCTATTTTGGCGCACGGATTGTCGTATGGCACTCAGCGCTGAACGACAGTGAACGTCTGACGACATGGCTGAAAGTGCGGAACGGCGAGCCCGTTATCCTTGTAGGTACGCGATCGGCTGCTTTGCTACCGTTCACCAACCTGCGAACCATCATTGTCGATGAAGAGCACGACAGCTCTTACAAGCAGGGTGAAGGTTTTCGGTACTCCGGCCGGGACCTGGCCGTCTACCGCGCACACCTGAACAAATGCCCCGTAATTCTGGGATCCGCCACTCCGTCGCTGGAATCCGTTCATAATGCAGAGCAGGCCAAATACCATCTGGTAAAGCTTGAAGAGCGCGCCGGCAATGCTGCGCCCCCGGTCATCAGCTTGCTGGATATCCGGAGTCGCCCATTGGAGGGCGGCCTCTCCCGCCCTGCCTTGAATGCCATCGAACAGATTCTGGCAAAAGGTGAGCAGGCGCTGGTTTTCGTCAATCGGCGAGGGTTTGCCCCGGTCATGATGTGCTTTGACTGCGGCCACATGGTTGAATGCCCGCGCTGCGACACTCGCCTGACCTACCACCGCCGGGACCGGGCGATGAGATGCCACCACTGCGACTACCAGACGGCGGCGACCGAGCAGTGCCCAAAGTGCAAGAGTGAGGCCTTCAAACCGGTTGGGCAGGGCACCGAGAGAACGGAGGACATTCTTGCCACGGCTTTCCCGGATACACCGGTGGTGCGAGTGGATCGCGACAGCACGCAGCGCAAAGGCAGCATCCAGGGCATCCTGAACCAGGTAAACACCGGCAAACCGTGCGTGCTTGTGGGCACCCAGATGCTGGCGAAAGGACACGACTTCCCGAATGTCACACTCGTGGTGGTGGTAAACGCGGATGGTGGGCTGTTCAGCGTGGACTTTCGCGCCCCCGAGCAACTCATACAGACCCTTCTGCAGGTCAGTGGCCGCGCCGGACGGGGCACAAAGCCCGGCAAAGTGCTTGTGCAAACCTGCCACAGCGACCACCCGCTGTTAAAGACACTGTGCGAAGGCCACTACCTCGACATCGCCGACCAACTCCTGAAAGAGCGGGAAGAAGGCCAATTCCCGCCATTCCGCGCCATGGCTATCTTCAGGGCAGAAGGCGACACCATGGAGAAAAGCTTGCAAGTGCTGGATACAATTAAGCCCCTCGCGAATACCACAGGCATCGAAACCTGGGGACCGTTGCCAGCCATGATTGCCCGGCGCGCCGACAAGCACCGCGCGCAACTGATCCTCAACGCCCGCAACCGGAAAAAGCTGAACAGCCTGCTTACCGGAATCTGTCAGGAACTGGACCAGAGAAAGCTGCCTGCCGGGGTCAAATGGATGATTGATGTTGATCCGCAGGAAACAGGATAATTTGAGCCGAGACTGCGGAATCCCGAGCCTTTTGCTTGCAGCCAAACTTTCCGCGATAATAGCCGCCTTCTGTTTTCAACGGGCCTCCTGCCCCGAATCCAATTCTCCTGTAAACCGAGTCATCTGACAGCATGAAAGAGACCGTTTCCGATCTGCTCCAGTCTGCACTGGCAGCACTCCAAGCCGATGGCACGCTGCCTGCGGACCAGTCCTTCACTCCACAGGTGGGCAATACCAAGGACAAGTCCCACGGCGACTATGCCTGCAACATTGCCCTGGTTGCCTCGAAAGCTGCCGGTTGCCCGCCTCGCAAACTGGCGGAGGCGCTTATCGAGAAGCTGCCGCAGAGCAACGCGGTGGAGAAAGTGGAGATTGCCGGGCCCGGTTTCATCAACTTCTTTATGAGCACGGCCAGTGCTTTTGAAGTGGTCAACACCATACTGAATGAAGGCGATCGTTTTGGCCGCAACAACCAGGGCCAGGGCGAAAAAGTTCAGGTGGAGTTTGTTTCGGCCAATCCCACAGGCCCACTCCACGTTGGCCACGGGCGTGGCGCGGCGATTGGCGACTGCCTTTGCCGGCTGCTCGAAGCAAACGGCTACGATGTGACCCGGGAGTTCTACTACAACGACGCCGGGGCCCAGATTGATAACCTGGCACTCTCAGTTCAGTCGCGGGTGAAAGGTCTGACGCCGGACGACGAGAGCTGGCCGGCGGACGGCTACCGGGGCGACTACATCGTTGATGTCGCCAAGGCCTACCTTGCCGGCGACACCGTTACTGCAGACGATCGGGAAGTGACCGCCAAGGCGGATCCGGAGGACCGCGATGCCATCCGCGAATTCGCCGTCGCCTACCTGCGGCGGGAGCAGGATCTGGACCTGAAAGCCTTCGGGGTTCAGTTCGATGTCTATTTCCTGGAATCCTCCCTGTACGAAGACGGCAAGGTCGAAGCCACGGTCAAGCGCCTGCAGGAAAATGGCTACACCTACGAGCAGGATGGCGCCATGTGGCTGAAGACCACCGAGTTCGGCGATGACAAGGACCGGGTCATGCGCAAGAAGGATGGTGGTTACACCTACTTCCTGCCGGATGTCGCCTATCATCTGGACAAGTGGCAACGGGGCTTCACCACCGTGATTAACGAACAGGGTGCCGATCATCACTCAACCGTTACCCGCGTCCGCGCCGGCTTGCAGGCACTGAATGCTGGCATTCCTCAAGGCTGGCCTGATTACGTGCTGCACCAGATGGTAATGGTGACCCGCTCCGGCCAAGAGGTAAAAATCTCCAAACGCGCGGGCAGCTATGTCACAGTCCGGGACCTGATTGATGAAGTGGGCCGCGATGCCACCCGATTCTTCCTGGCCGCGCGCCGCGTCGATTCACAATTGACCTTCGATATCGATCTGGCTCGCTCCCAGACCAATGAAAACCCGGTCTATTACGTTCAGTATGCCCACGCGCGCATCTGCAGCGTGCTTCGAAAACTGGCCGAGGAAGGTGTAGAGCGCAGTCGCAACGAATGTATTGGCGACCTCTCTCTGCTGACGCTTGACGAGGAAAAGGACCTGGCCAACCAGCTGGCCAAGTATCCGGAGCTCATTGCCAATTCCGCCGCGCAACGTGAGCCGCACCATCTCACGCACTACCTGCGGGACCTGGCGGGCCAGTTCCATACGTATTACAACGCCCACAAGGTATTGATCGAAGATACGGCGATTCGTGATGCCAGGGTCAGCCTCTACCTTGCCATCCGGCAGGTTATTGCCAACGGCCTGGACCTGTTGGGCGTCAGCGCACCGGAAGAGATGTAACACGAATGTCCCGAGATTACGCCCGCAAGGACAGGCCCGCCAAAGCGTCGGCCACGTCGCGCACGAAACCGGCGAGGCAGACAAAGCCAAAAGCGGCCCGCCCAAAACCCAAGGCCAGTGCCCGTGCCCAGCACGGCAGTTTGTCACTCAAGTGGATTCTGTCCCTGGCGGCCGTGGGCGGCTTCATCGGGTTTATCTTTTATCTGAACTCCCTTCCTGCAAACCCGGGTTCGCAATCGCAAGCGGTCAGTGAGAAGCCGGCCCAGAAATCTGCAAAGACGCCTCCGGAAACAGCCAAGGAAGAAGACAAGCCCGGGTTCCGGTTCTACGAGATGCTGCCGGAATCCGAGGTGGTACCGCCCAAAGTCGAAGAATACACGCCCGGACCAACGCAAACGGATTTCAATTATCTGCTTCAATCCGGCTCGTTCCGCAGCAAGGAAGACGCTGAACGACAGCGGGCCCAGATCGCCTTCCAGGGCTTGCGGGCAAGTACCCAGAGGATTGACCTGGACAACGGCTCCGTCTGGTACCGTGTCAACGTTGGCCCTTTTACATCCAGAAGCCAGATGAATTCTGCTATCGACAAACTGGTTTCCCTGAATATCCAGCCACTGGTCCGGAAGATCCCCAAGGAAGGCTGATCTTTCGGGCCTGGTGCGAACACCTTGAATTCGCACCAGAAGCCTCCATAACAACGGGATACCAATTTCAATCAGGCAATTGGAGCCCAAATGACTACCATTCTTTCCGTCAGGCGCGATGACGAAGTTGCCATGGGTGGCGACGGCCAGGTTTCCCTCGGCAATACCGTAATGAAAGGCAATGCCCGGAAGGTTCGCCGCCTCTACAACGGCCAGGTGATCGCCGGCTTCGCGGGCGGTACCGCCGATGCCTTCACCCTGTTCGAGCGATTCGAAGCCCAGCTTGAAAAACACCAGGGCAACCTCACCAGGGCTGCGGTGGAATTGGCGAAAGACTGGCGAACTGACCGTGCGCTGCGCCGGCTCGAGGCCTTGCTGGCTGTAGCGGACAAAACCGCCTCGCTGATCATCACCGGCAACGGGGATGTGATTGAGCCGGAACAGGGCCTGATTGCCATCGGGTCTGGCGGCCCCTTTGCCCAGGCTTCAGCCCGGGCCTTACTGGAAAACACAGACCTGTCCGCCCACGAGATAGTTGAGAAAGGTCTGGATATCGCCGCCGACATTTGTATCTACACCAACCACAATCGCACCCTTGAAGTGCTCTCCAAAAACGACTGATCCGGAGCGACCATGTCTGCAATGACTCCCCGTGAGATTGTCCACGAGCTCAACAAACACATCGTGGGCCAGGAAGAAGCCAAGCGGGCGGTGGCTATCGCCCTGAGAAATCGCTGGCGCCGGATGCAGCTGGACAGCAGCCTGCGCGATGAGATCACTCCCAAGAACATCCTGATGATCGGTCCCACGGGTGTGGGTAAAACCGAGATTGCCCGGCGCCTCGCAAAATTGGCCGATGCCCCGTTTCTGAAAGTGGAGGCCACCAAATTCACCGAAGTCGGCTACGTCGGCCGCGACGTGGAATCCATCATTCGTGATCTGGCGGATATGGCCGTCAAGATGCTGCGCGAAGCAGAAATGAAGCGTCACGAAGAACGGGCATTGGACGCGGCGGAAGAGCGCATCCTTGATGCACTGATCCCGCCGCCCCGGGATTTCGGTGAAGACAGCCAACGCAGTTCCGACTCCTCCACTCGCCAGCTGTTCCGGAAAAAACTCCGGGAGGGCGAACTGGATGACAAGGAAATCGAGATCGACCTGCGTAATTCCAGCGCAGGAGTCGAAATTATGGCGCCTCCGGGCATGGAGGAGATGACCAATCAGCTGCAGAGCATGTTCTCCAACCTGTCTTCCGACAAGCGAAAAACACGGAAGATGAAGGTTTCTGACGCCCTCAAGCGGGCCAAGGAAGAAGAGGCTGCGAAGCTGGTCAACGAAGAAGAGATCAAGCAGAAAGCCATTCAGGCCGTCGAGCAGAATGGCATCGTGTTCGTGGACGAGATCGACAAGGTCGCCAAGCGATCCGAGAATACCTCGTCGGATGTTTCCCGCGAGGGCGTCCAGCGCGATCTGCTCCCGTTAATTGAGGGCAGCACCGTAAGCACGAAATACGGATCTGTGCGCACCGATCATATTCTGTTCATCGCTTCCGGCGCGTTCCACCTGTCCAAGCCCTCGGATCTGATTCCGGAGCTGCAGGGCCGCTTGCCGATCCGCGTTGAGCTTCAGGCACTGACACCCGAGGACTTCAAACGCATCCTGACCGAACCGGATGCCTCCCTGGTGCAGCAGTACGAAGCGCTGATGCTGACCGAAGGTGTGAAACTGACCTTCCGGGAGGATGCCATTGCACGTATCGCCGAGGTTGCCTGGAAGGTGAACGAGAGCACTGAAAACATCGGTGCCCGTCGGCTGCATACCGTCCTTGAGCGGTTGCTTGAAACCCTTTCCTTCGATGCCGGTGACAAGGTTACCGATGGCTTCGAGGTAACCGCCGAATACGTCGATGAAAAGCTTGGAGAGTTGTCCGAAGACGAGGATCTGAGCCGGTACATTCTGTAGGCGTGAGCGAGGGGGCAGATGACACAGTCATCTGCCCCCTCGCCTACTGAACATTATTGCGCCTTTGAAAAGAGGTGCGAAACGTTAGTCAAGCCACCCGCCAACCGGCCCTTCTCGGCTTTTTTCTTCCTGCCCTTGGCCACATACAGTGGCAGCATTTCGCCGTATAGACTGGTACTGATCGTCCGCTGCTCGTCTTCAAGGCGATCCCGGCGAAGCTTGATGCCATATTTCGCCAGCTTGGGCTCCAGCTGATCTGCACGACTCAGAAGATCCCGCCGTGTCATCTGATAGGCGTGCTCACACACCATTCTACGGGACTGGAAGCTGAATACGTTGGAGAAGAACAGCTTGGCGTCGTCTCGGGTGGGTTCAAACAGCAGAATATCCTTGTCGGGATAATCCCGGGCATACTGGGCAATGCCCGACTGCATCCTTGAGTACACCATGGTCCTGAAGGTCTGTGACAGAACGTTTGGCATACCTGAGCGGGTCAGCTCGCCCGGCTTCATGGAGCCGGCCCGGACCGCCGCACTGGCGTCAATCGGCACCTGGGGATTCACGGCGAAAACCAGGTCGGCACCGTCTTCAAAAGCCACGGAGGCGTGCAAACCCTTGCGCAGTGTACCGTCCACATAATACCGCCCATCGATTTCCACTGGCACATACAACCCCGGCGAGGCAGTGCTGGCCTGAATCGCCTTGGAAATGGGCACATGGTCAAAACCGGGAGCGCCAAAACAGACCGCTTCGGTACTCTCAACATCGGCAGCCACGATGTAGAGGCTGCGCTTGAGCTGACGGAAATCATTGGTGCGCCCGAGCATGGTGAAGGCCCGTTTGAGATACTCATGCAGGCCTTCGTTATCAAACAGCCCGGCCGGCGCTGCCTGGGCCAGGATGGTCATGGCTTCCAGCAGACTCTGATCGTAGGGGTTGTTGACGAAGCGGCTTACCGCCGTGGAAACCAGGCCGGGAATTGCCAGCAATCGACTGCCAATCTCCCGGAAAGCCGGGCGATAGAATACTTCCGGATGGAACGGGTGCACTTCCGCCTCGTTGCGCACGAAAATCCGGCAAAGTTGCGCCGTGGTCATCTGGTTGGCGAGATTCGCCGCCACAAAAGAGCCGCCATTTACACCAACATAAACATCGATGTTGTTGAAATCGAGACCATCAAGTGCCTCATCCAGCGCCCGGAGCGCTCCGATTTCATAAATGCCGCCCAGAGGACCACCGCCACCAAGGGCAAGCCCGATGCGGGGAGCGGGTTTATGGTCAATTGGCGAGCTCATAGCCTTCCCTTTTCCGGATTAAGAATGCGGGCCCGTCGGGCAGGCCGCCGGATAATTCCATTCTCAAGATAACAACCGTATTTAGAGTGCGCACCCTATATTGCCCAAACCCGCACCTGCGATCAGGAAACGGCGGCCTCTGATACCGCCATGGCCGTTGACTTGCCGGGGCGCAGGTAACGGCCGAAGCCGGCATTACGCAACGCCAGGTCGACACAGCTCTTGATCACGTGAGGCGAGTCCAGCAACAACACATCTTCCAATAGCTGAATGGCCCACTCACGGCTGACACTGCGAATCACCGATTTGACCTTCGGCAAGCTGGCGGCGTTCATGGACAGGGAATCGTAACCCATGGCCATCAACAGCAGCGCACCGCCGGGATCACCCGCCAGTTCACCGCAGATGCCAACGGGCTTGCCCACCGAGTGAGCGTCCTGGGCGATTCGCACCAGCGCCTGGAGTACCGCCGGGTGATACGAGTGATAGAGCTGGGCAACCCGGGGATTGTTACGATCCACCGCCAGCAGATACTGGGTCAGGTCGTTGGAACCAACAGAGAGGAAGTCCACC
This sequence comes from Marinobacter manganoxydans MnI7-9, assembly GCF_000235625.1. Classification (GTDB taxonomy): domain Bacteria; phylum Pseudomonadota; class Gammaproteobacteria; order Pseudomonadales; family Oleiphilaceae; genus Marinobacter; species Marinobacter manganoxydans. Next base: position 81,513 of record NZ_AGTR01000015.1, read on the forward strand.
CTGTCCGCCAGTTCCCGAATCTGGTAAACGGCAGCGGGGATTTCGACCATCACGCCCACCTTGGGCATGTGAATGTCGTAACCCTCTTCCCGAACCTCGTGGTACACCCGGTAAATCAAGTGCAGGGACTCCTCCACCTCCGAGATGTTGGAGATCATTGGCAGCATGATCTGGAGGTTGTTCAATCCCTCGCTGGCCTTGAGCATGGCCCGAACCTGAACCAGGAAGATCTCCGGGTGGTCGAGGGTAACGCGGATACCCCGCCAGCCCAGGAACGGGTTTTCCTCCTGGATCGGGAAATAGGTCAGCGCCTTGTCGCCGCCAATATCCAGCGTACGCATGGTAACGGGGCTCGGCGCGAAGGCTTCAAGCTGCTCCCGGTAATACTCTCGCTGCTCCTGCTCTGAGGGGAAGCGGTCCTTGATCATGAAGGGAACTTCGGTCCGGTAAAGACCGATACCCTCGGCACCGTGCGAGAGCGAGCGCACCACATCGGTCATCAACCCGGTGTTCACCAGAAGTGAGACCCGATGGTGATCGGTGGTTTCACAGGGCTTGTCCTTGAGAACTTCAAGCCCGCGAATAAGTTCGTCTTCTTCGTCGCAGATCGCCTGGTAGTAGGACCGGAGGTCTGCCGATGGCGAAGCAAAAATCTGGCCCTCAAAGCCGTCTACGATCAGCTCCTTGCCGTCGAGCTGGTTTACGGGAATATCGACCAGCCCCATAACAGTGGGCACGCCCATGGCACGTGCCAGAATGGCGACATGAGAGTTACTGGAGCCTTTGACCGACACCAGACCCACCAGCTGCCCCTTGGGGACCTCGCCAAGCATGGCCGGTGTCAGCTCTTCGCTGACCAGGACCGTGCGCTCGGGGTAGTTCAGGTGCTTCTGCTCGCCTTCCTGCAGATGAGACAGCAGACGGCGGCCCAGGTCCCGGATATCAACAGCGCGTTCCTGCAGGTAGTGATCGTCCATCATCTCGAAATGACGGATGTACTGCTGGACCACCTGCTTGAGAGCGCCCTGGGCCCAGATCCCTTCTCTGATCTTGTTCGACACTTCACCAGGCATGGCATCGTCACCCAGCATTCTCAGATAGACATCGAACAGGGCCTGCTCTTCAGGACGCAGCTGCGAAGCCAACCGCTTGGCAACCCGCTCGATATCTTCCCTGACCGCTTTCACCGAAGCTCCAAACAGGGCCAGCTCCTGATCGATATCGTCTGTGGGCTTTTCCGGAACCACATCAAGATCGGCAGACGGATAAACCACAACGCCACTGCCGATGGCTACGCCTGGCGCCCCGGGGACGCCATTGAAGCTGACATCATGAGCCTCCTCACCGGTCAGGGACAGACCACTGATGGCACCGGTGGCCTCACTGTGGGCTATGACCCCCGCCAGCTGTGCGGAGACTGTGACCAGAAAGGCTTCTTCGCCTTCATCAAAACACCGGGAACTTTCCCGCTGCTGGACAACGAGCACGCCCAGCACCCGGCGATGGTGAATAATCGGAACACCCAGGAACGAGCGGAAGCGCTCCTCACCAGTCTCGGGGAAATAGCGGTAGCGCGGGTGGGACGGTGCATCTTCAAGGTTGATGGGTTCTTCGCGGGAACCCACGAGACCGACAAGGCCCTCAGAGTAAGCCAGGCTCACCTGGCCTACCGCCTTGCGGTAAAGGCCTTCGGTGGCCATCAAAATGTAGCGGTTGGTCGCAGGGTCAAGCAGATAGACGGAACAGACCTCGGTTCCCATGGCTTTCTGCACCCGCGATACAATGATATCCAGCGCCTCCTGCAGATCGCGGGCGCTGTTTACCTCTTGTACTAGACTTCGCAGAATGCTCAGCATGGCGGTGTCAGTCCGTCATTTCTGGTGTTCCTGTAAACGCCGATTCTGCTCCGCCCGATGCCACTGCTCCATGTTGTAGAACAGTCGCGGCGCAAGCTCTCTCAGCGCGCGTCGATACACTTCTCGCTTGAATGAAACCACCTGCCCCAACGGATACCAGTAGCTTACCCACTGCCAGCCGTCGAACTCCGGTGAATCCGTACCATCCACGCAAACCTGCGCGTCCGGCGATAACATCCTCAGCAGGAACCATTTCTGTTTTTGGCCCACACAAACGGGGTGGGAGTTTTGGCGTACCATCCTCCTCGGGAGTCGATACCTCAGCCAGCCTCGGGTGCAACTGATGATTTCCACATCGCTTGCACACAGGCCGATTTCCTCTCCAAGCTCCCGGTACAGTGCATCCTCGGGCGATTCATCATGTTTGATGCCACCCTGGGGGAACTGCCAGGAGTCCTGCCCTATTCGCCTTGCCCAGAGAACTTCTCCTCTGTGATTGGCCAGAATGATTCCGACGTTGGGTCTGAAACCGTCTGAATCGATCACGGCACAGTCCTCTCAAAAGTCGGTGGACCGGTCAAAAATTCACCGGTCGGATTTGTCCAAGTTGCTCTCATTCTTACAGAATCCCAAGGGTTCGGCAAACGGAGCCGTTGGGGACAGGTCATGATAGACTTGGCGTTTTACTGCAAGCCCTGTGATCACCGGAGGTAGCCGCTTGACGCTCGCAATTTTTGATCTCGACAACACCCTTTTAGCCGGAGACAGCGACCACGCCTGGGGCGAATTTCTGGTGGAGGAAGGCATTGTCGATGCCGAGGAATACCGCCTTGCCAACGACCGCTTCTATCAGGAATACCTGAACGGCGAGCTGGATATCCTGCACTACCTGGGGTTTGCCCTTCAGCCGTTGGCCAGTCACAACATGGAAGAGCTACTGGCGTGGCGGGAAGCCTTTATGGAGAAAAAAGTGCGCCCCATGATGCAGGCCACTGCAGATACGCTGCTGGACAGCCACCGGGAGCAGGGTCACACCCTGATGATCATCACCGCCACCAACCGTTTTGTGACTGAACCCATTGCCGAGGCCCTCGGCATAGAACATCTGATCGCCACCGAGCCCGAGCTTGTCAACGGCCGTTATACAGGCGAAGTGGCCGGCACTCCGAGCTTTCAGGATGGCAAAGTCGCGCGACTGGATGACTGGCTGAGTGCCCATAACAGGACACTCGAGGGGGCCTGGTTCTACAGCGACTCCCACAATGACTTGCCGCTGCTGAAAAAAGTGGACAACCCGGTAGCCGTCGACCCGGACCCGACCCTGGAGCAATTTGCCCGGGACAACGGCTGGAAAGTGATGTCACTGAGAGGCTGAAATGTGAATATGGGGTCAGATGAAAGCTTTCATCTGACCCCGACTTCAAATGCTTCAGAAGAAGCCTGTTAGTGAGCGTACAAAGCAGGACTTGATGTAATCGGTCTCGGGGATGCCCGGAATCACCGGGTGATCCGGAGCCTGATGCCCCTGCTCGAGCAACTGGACAAAGCGGTCGATCTTGCGGCCGCTGCCTCGAATGATGTCCACCAGCTTCTCCTGCGAGAGATGCATCGAACAGGACGCGGAAACCAGTATCCCATCGCGCTCCAGCAACCGCAGACCGAGCTGGTTCAGCCGGGCATAGGCCTCTTCACCCGCCTTCTGGTCCCTGCGCCGGGGAATCAGTGCCGGCGGATCGAGAACCACCACATCAAACTTCTCCTTCTCATCCGCCAGCGCCTTCAGGGCCTCGAAGGCATCTCCCTCAATGGTTTCCACATTGTCGAGGCCATTGAGCCTGGCGTTGTGGTGAACCGAATCAATGGCACCGGCCGAACTGTCGACACAGGTCACTTGGGTGGCCCCGGCACAAGCGGCCTGAATGCCCCAGCCACCGACATAACTGAACACATCCAACACCCGCTTGCCCGGCGCATAGGCCTGCAAACGGGCACGGTTCATCCGATGATCGTAAAACCAGCCCGTCTTCTGGCCGCCTTCCAACGGCACCTCGAACCGGACACCGTTCTCCTCCACCTCCAGCAGACTCACCGCAGCGCCATGGGCCTGCTCCACGTAGGTATCCAGCCCCTCCACCTTGCGCATCTTGCCATCGTTCTTGAGGATGATCGCCTCAGGGTGCACCAGCCGCTGGACTGCCCGAACAACTGCCTCCTTCATCGCTTCCATACCGGCCGTGGAAATCTGCACCACCACCGTGGAATCAAACCGGTCAATCACCAGCCCCGAAAGCCCGTCACTGTCGCCAAACACCCAACGGTAAAACGGCTTGTCGAAAAGCCGTTCTCTGAGCGCAAGCGCAGCCTCCATCCGCTGGGTCAACCGCTGGGGCGTCATACCGTGGCCCGGATCCCGACTGATCAGCCGGCCACAAATCAGCGCATGGGGATTAACGAACACTGTACCCAGAGGCTTGTCGTTCGACGCCCGAAGCTCCGCCTGAACACCGGCCTCGAATTCCGTCAGCGGACTGCGGCGGGTGTCCACCTCATTGCTGTAAACCCATAGATGGCCAGCACGGAGACGGCGCTCTGCGCCTTTTCGAAGATACAGAACCGGAAAATTCATAAAGACCACCTGGAAAGGAAAGACAGGGATTATACAAGATGAGTTGAAACTGATACCGATGTATGACGGGCTGACGGGGCGGGCCTTCCAAAACTGTGCGGAGCCAGGGATGGCGGAGCCAAGCGTACAGGGACGTATTCACAGCGTGTTTTGGAAGGCCCGCCCCGTCAGGCCAGCCTCCCAAGCGGAAGTGTTATTCCTCGGCCGCCACATGCTCCGCATAAGCTGTAGAATCCATCAGGCCATCCAGCTCACCAGCATCCTCAAGCCGCACCTTGTAAAGCCAGCCGTCACCGTAGGGATCTTCGTTGACCTTCTCCGGCTCGTCCTCAAGGCTCTCATTCACCTCGATAACCTCACCGGTCACCGGGCTGAACACATCCGAAGCCGACTTCACAGACTCAGCGACTCCGGCTTCCTCTCCACCGTTAACCGTTGCGCCCACATCCGGAACACCGATGTATACCACATCACCCAGTTGCTCCTGGGCAAAATCCGTAATACCGACAGTCGCCGTGCCATCGTCTGACACGCGAACCCATTGATGGGTCTCAATGTATTTCAGGTCTGCGGGTATCTCACTCATAGTCTGGTTTCCTGAACGAATTTTTTGCGCAGTTTAACTGAAGAGGTTAATTCCAGCGAACCTCACGTGCCAGCTTCATGAACGAATTCAGGTAATCCACCTCCCGATCCCGCTCACGAAGTCCCAAAAAGATCTGTTTCGGAATCCCCGTTTCCCCGAGCTGAACCGGCCGAACCGGAATCCGGGTACCGTAATCCTCGACCAGCCAGCGTGGGAGCGCGGCCACCCCGCGCCCTGCCGCAACCATTTGCAACATGATATCGGTGGTCTCGATGGTTTTGTGCCGCGCGGGACTGGCGTGGGCCGGAAGCAAGAACCGCGTGTAGATATCCAGACGTTCGATTTCCACCGGGTAGGTGATCAGGGTTTCTTTCTCCAGATCCCCGGGTTCAGCCCAGGCCTTGTCCGCCAGAGCATGGTCCGCGGCCACCACCAACACCTGCTCGTAGTCGAACACCGGCTCGAAAACCAGGCCCGGGCGCTGCAGGGGGTCCGGAGTTACCAGCATGTCGATGTCGTGACCGAACAGGGCGCCAATGCCGCCAAACTGGAATTTCTGTTTTACATCCACATCCACCCCGGGCCAGCCCTCCAGATAGGGCCCGACTACTTTCAACAGCCATTGATAGCAGGGATGGCACTCCATTCCGATACGCAGCGTGCCACGCTGCCCCCTGGCAAACTGGCCGATCAGCATCTCCGCGTGCTCCATCTGCGGCAGCAGCCTGTTGGCCAGCGAAAGCAGGTATTCCCCCGACTGGGTCAGTCGCAACTGCCGCCCTTCCCGCACCCAGACGTCGGTACCCAACTGGTGTTCCAGCTTACGGATGGAATGGCTGAGGGCAGATTGCGTCAAGTGCAGGCACTCGGCGGCCGCCGTCAAAGACCCCTGCTGATTCACTGCCCGGAGAATTTCCAGATGGCTTCGCTCGATCATTATCACCCTTCGCATGAGCAATATTCATTGATCTCTGAAATAATACCATTATTTTTCATTCCGCCAGGTGGATATTCTGCACTTTCTTCAAAATCACGAAATCAAGCAGAGGACACACCATGGTAACCACCCACAATCTCGGCTTCCCACGAATCGGGGCCCGCCGCGAGCTGAAGTTTGCCCAGGAAGCCTTCTGGAAAGGCCGGATAAACGAGGAGGATCTGCAGATTACCGGTGCCGATCTCCGGCGCAGGCATTGGCAGAACCAACGCCCACTGGACCGAGTGCCCGTCGGAGACTTCTCCTTTTACGATCAGATACTGGATATGAGTGTCACCCTGGGCAACCTGCCTGAGCGGGTGAACGACACCAAAGGCAGCGAACTCGACCGTTATTTCCGGGTAGCCCGGGGGCGTTCCGGGCAGGAATCAGCCTGCTGTGGTGTTCAGGCAGGGGAAATGACCAAATGGTTCGACACCAACTATCACTACATCGTGCCCGAGTTCCACCAAAACACCCGCTTTCGACTCAATGGCAACCGACTAATCGATCAGATCGACGAGGCGCGAGCCCAAGGATTAACACCAAAGCCGGTGATTATCGGCCCCGTCACCTATCTCTGGCTTGGCAAAGCCAAAGACGACAGCGACCGACTATTGCTGCTGGAGTCTTTACTGCCCGTGTACTCAGAGCTTCTGGAACTGTTAGCAGACCGTGGCGTTGAGTGGGTTCAGGTAGACGAACCCGCGCTTGTGACCGACCTGGATGCGGACTGGCGCCACGCCTTCAGCCTCGCTTATCACCACCTCAAGACAAGCACGCCGAAGTTGTTGGTAACCACTTACTTCGGTGAATTGCGAGAAAATCTGCAGCTGGCCTGTGAATTACCCGTGGCCGGATTGCACCTCGATGCCATCAGTGCGCCACAGGAAGTCCCCCGTGTGGTCGACTGGCTACCGCCCCACAAGCAACTTTCTTTGGGCGTTATCAATGGCCGGAATATCTGGCGATCGGATCTGGAGAAGACCCTCGACTGGCTCGAACCGGTCTATGAAAAGTTGGGGAATCGTCTCTGGCTCGCGCCATCCTGCTCACTGATTCATGTGCCTGTCGATCTAACGAGTGAAGACAAGCTTGACCCGGAAATCCGCAGCTGGCTGGCATTCGCCGTCCAGAAACTGGATGAACTGAAGACTCTCGCCACAGCGTTGAGTAATGGAAGAGCGGCCGTTCGCGAACAACTGGCGGAATCGACGGTAGCCGTCAACAGTCGGGCAACATCCGAACAAGTTCACAGCGCTTCTGTGCAGGCCCGTCTCGCCGACGTCAGTCCGGCACTCGGTCAGCGGCAAAGCCGTTTCCCGGACCGCATCGCCATACAGCAACGGAAGCTTGGCCTACCCCGCTTCCCGACAACCACCATCGGGTCCTTTCCCCAAACACGGGATATCCGCCAGACCCGCTTGCAGTTCCGAAAGGGTGAGCTAACGGAGCCGCAATACAACGCCCGGATTCGCGAAGAGGTTCGTCGCTGCATTGTCGAGCAGGAGGCCCTGGGGCTCGATGTGCTTGTTCACGGCGAAGCCGAGCGAAACGACATGGTCGAATATTTCGGCGAACAACTGGACGGCTATGCCTTCAGTCAGTTCGGGTGGGTTCAGTCCTACGGCTCGCGATGCGTGAAACCACCCATCCTGTTCGGAGACATATCTCGCCCGAAAGCCATGACCGTCGAATGGATCCGCTATGCCCAGTCGCTCACGAAAAAGCCTCTGAAGGGCATGCTGACCGGACCTGTCACCATCCTCAACTGGTCGTTCGTGCGGGACGACCAGCCACGGCGAGAGACCTGCCTTCAACTGGCACTGGCCATCCGGGAGGAGGTGCTGGATCTGGAGGCCTCGGGCGCCCGAATTATCCAGATCGATGAAGCCGCCCTTCGGGAGGGCTTGCCGCTGCGGCAAGCCGATTGGAAGAACTATCTGGACTGGGCCATCGAGTCATTCCGGATATCTGCCAACGGCGTTCGAGACGAAACCCAGATCCACACCCACATGTGCTATTCGGAGTTCAACGACATTATCGAAGCCATCGCCCGGATGGACGCTGATGTGATTACCATCGAGACCTCCCGGTCGGACATGGAGCTTCTCGATGCCTTCCGTGGTTTCCATTACCCGAACGACATCGGGCCCGGTGTCTATGACATACACTCGCCGAATATTCCCGACAGCGAGCAGATTCGATCATTGATGATAAAGGCGGCAGAGCGGATACCAGCAGAGCGGCTATGGGTGAACCCAGACTGTGGCCTGAAGACCCGTCAGTGGGAGGAGGTCCGCCCTGCCCTGAAAGGCATGGTCGCCGCCGCTCGGGAACTCAGAGAAAGTATTCAGTAACCGGAACTGTTCTGATCCAGCTCGAACTGGAAATCCTCGGCCCGGCGGACTTCCGTTGCGAAGTCGCCATAATCGTGGAATTCGAACCAGCGGTAACCGGGCGGTAAATCCTCAACCGAGAACTTACTGGAACCGGAAGTAAACTGGATGCAGGTGGACGGCGTGGCCAACAGCTGCACGCCGTTGCGCTCGCGCTCGTGCTCCTGATGGATATGCCCCCACAACACGATCCTGACCTGAGGAAATCGATCTAGCACCTGCCAGAACGCATCGCGATTGGTTAGGCCAATTTTCTCCATCCAGTCGGAGCCGATATCCACCGGATGATGATGGAGTGCAATCACTGCCGGTATGTCCGGATGTTGCTCAAGCGTCTCCGAGAGGAACGCCAGTTCGGATTCAGCCAAAGCGCCGAAAACCTTGCCGGGCACAGAGGAATCCAGCATCACAAACTGCCAGCCACCCTGAATCACGTGACGATCAGAAGCGTTGTACTCGCGAGAAACCTGGAGCAGGTTATCGATATGATCGTGATTACCAGCGATCCAGACTGAGGGACAGGAGAAAGACTTCAGGCTCTCACCAAAGACTCGGTACGCTTCCACCGACCCGTCTTGAGCGAGATCCCCGGTAGCCAGAATCAGATCCGGCTGACCGTGCACTTTCAATACCTCTGCAATAACCGCCTGCAGGCTTTCCCGGGTTCTAACGCCCAACAGATCTCCGTCGGCACGCGCCATCAGGTGCGGATCAGTCAGCTGCAGTACCCGCAGTGGCCGGTTTTTTTCCTTCGTGGTCATGGCGTTCTGGATCTACTCGCTGGCAATACGTGGTCTGATAACAAGTGTACGACGCCGATTCACAGATTTATCACTTTCGAATCGAACCCGGGTCACATTCTGGCAAGGCTTAGACGATATATTGCAATTTTTGACAACTATGGCACATCGGTGCGCCATAGCCACACCACTTTAGTACAGGATAAGCGTGTATCGAACCGCCTCAGTCGACGCCTTCGCCGGCAGACCAGGCTGCATGTTCCATGGGCAGGTGACCAAACCTGAGACAGTAATCCAGCCAATCGGCGAGGAAGCCGTTGACCTGGACCTTTTCATCCGGATGGTGCATGAAGCGATTGGGGTAATCGTTGACGGGAGCAATCTGGCGATCACGGTAGCAGCTGATCACTTCCGCCATGCTGGCGTCGTGGTAGACCCGTACGGTCATTTGAGGGTTGTTTAACCAACGACCGGAATTATGGACCTGCTCAAGCAACAGGGTTTCGGTGAACTTTGCTGTCTGGAGCACCTGAATCCGGACTCGTCCCAGGTAGTGGTTCTCCCGATGCAGCTCGAACTCGCACACGGGCTTGCCGTCCACCTCCAGCTGCCTCAGCTTACGGAGCCGCTGATAGTTTCCGTCACACAAGGCGCCGAGCTGTCTGAGATCCGGAACATACCGCCTGGGTTTCATGGTCCACTCGCCCATCACTGCCACCCTTTCCTCAAACGGGCCCGATTCAGCTCGAGCCACTGCAGGGCTATAATGGCGGCCGCGTTGTTGATGCGACCATCGTGGATCATCGCTATGGCGTCGTCGGATGACACCACATGGGCACGGATATCCTCATGTTCATGTTCCATACCATACAGACCACCGGCATCCGCGGTGCTGACACACCCGCAATAAAGGTGAATCATTTCCGTGCTGCCGCCGGGTGACACCAGGTAATCGCAGATTTTTTCCAGCGGCTCAAAGGTAAGTCCGGCCTCTTCCTGGCCCTCGCGTTGAGCGACTTCTTCAGGGCTCTCGCCGTCTTCGTTCATACCAGCCACCAGCTCCAGCAGCCACGGCGACTGATCACGACCCAGGGCACCAAGACGGAACTGCTCAAGAAGGACTACCTCGTCCCGTTCCGGGTCGTAGGGAAGTACACAGGTGGCATCGCCACGAATGAAGAGTTCTCGGGTAAACACCGGCATGTCCCGGCCGTCAAAACGCGGATGGGTCAACCAGAGCTTATCCATGCGGAAGAAGCCCTGGAAGACGGTTTCACGTTTTTCGACGTTGACGTCGTCGGCGTTGAACTGGAACGGTTTGGCCATTTTTTGTCCGGTCGTTGAATCGACTTGGAACGATAGCCTTTAGTTGGGTATTACTTCAAGTTCAAACCTTGTCGTAAAGCTTACTCCCGGACTCCACGAACTCGCGGGATTTCTCCTGCATGCCGGCATCCACTGCCGACACCTCATCCAGGCCGTGCTCCTTCGCATAATCCCGAACTTCCTGGGAAATCTGCATGGAGCAGAACTTCGGTCCGCACATGGAACAGAAATGCGCCACCTTGGCGGATTCCTTCGGCAGGGTCTCATCGTGGTAGGCGCGAGCCGTATCCGGGTCCAGACCGAGGTTGAACTGGTCTTCCCAACGGAATTCGAAACGGGCCTTGGAGAGGGCGTTATCGCGGATCTGGGCGCCAGGATGGCCTTTGGCCAGGTCGGCGGCGTGGGCGGCGATCTTGTAGGTGATGATACCGGTTTTCACATCATCCTTGTTGGGCAGGCCAAGGTGCTCCTTGGGTGTGACGTAGCAGAGCATGGCACAGCCGTACCAACCTATCATGGCGGCACCAATGCCGGACGTGATGTGGTCGTAGCCGGGGGCGATGTCGGTGATCAGGGGGCCAAGTGTGTAAAACGGCGCTTCGTCACAGCATTCGAGCTGCTTGTCCATGTTCTCCTTTACCAGATGCATGGGCACGTGGCCCGGGCCCTCGATCATGCACTGTACGTCGTGTTTCCAGGCGATCTTGGTGAGCTCACCGAGGGTTTCCAGTTCGCCGAACTGGGCTGCGTCGTTGGCGTCGGCGATGGAGCCGGGGCGCAGGCCGTCGCCAAGGCTGAAAGAGACATCGTAGGCTTTCATGATTTCGCAGATGTCTTCGAAGTGCTCGTACAGGAAGCTTTCCTTGTGGTGAGCCAGGCACCATTTGGCCATGATCGAACCACCCCGGGAGACGATGCCTGTGGTGCGCTTGGCAGTCATAGGCACATGGTGCAGGCGGACGCCCGCATGGATGGTGAAGTAATCCACGCCCTGCTCGGCCTGTTCGATCAGGGTATCCCGGAAGATTTCCCAGGTCAGGTCCTCGGCCACGCCGCCGACTTTTTCCAGGGCCTGGTAAATCGGCACGGTGCCGATGGGTACCGGGGAGTTGCGGATGATCCATTCCCGGGTCTCGTGAATGTTCTTGCCGGTAGACAGGTCCATGATGGTATCGGCGCCCCAGCGGATGCCCCAGGTCAGTTTCTCGACTTCTTCCTCAATGGAGGAGCTGACCGCTGAGTTGCCAATGTTGCCGTTAATCTTCACCAGAAAGTTACGGCCAATGATCATCGGCTCGGATTCCGGGTGATTGATGTTCGCGGGGATAATGGCGCGGCCGCGAGCTACCTCGTCTCGGACGAACTCCGGGGTGATTTCCGCAGGCAGATTGGCGCCGAAGGACTGGCCGGGATGCTGGTCTTTCAGCAGACCCTGTTCCCGGGCCTCCTGCAGCTTCATGTTTTCACGGATGGCGATGTACTCCATCTCCGGGGTCACGATACCCTGCCGGGCGTAGTGCATCTGGGAAACGTTTTGGCCAGGTTTGGCCCGTAGCGGTTTTCGCTCGTCCATGAACCTCAGCGGGTCAAGCTGGGGGTCTTTCATGCGGCGGCGGGTGAACCCGGAAGAGTAGTCCGGAAGCTGCTCCACATCACCGCGTTCGGCGATCCAGGCGGCGCGGACTTGTTTGAGACCTTTACGAAGATCAATAGCAGCTTCAGGATCTGTGTACGGGCCGGACGTATCGTACACAACCACCGGAGGGTTCGGCTCGCCGCCCATCTCCGTGGGCGTGTCCTGCACGGTAATTTCCCGCATAGGTACCCGCAGATCGGATCGGCTACCCTGCACGTATACTTTTCGTGAGCCTGATAATGGTTTGATGGCGGCGGAATCCGCCGCTGCGGATTCACTGAGATAGGCTGGCAAGTCCGTCATGGTCTGCTCCCGGTATTGGAGGGTTGTCGGGTCGCGTATGACGGGCCTTCCGGTACGGAAGAGGCTGGAACCAGCACGTTTTGAATGGTCTTAATCCCTACGCCGGCATTATCCGGATCAGGTTGCGGGTTCCGCACTGCAATCTCAGCCAACCACCGGTTTTCGGTGTATCAGCACCCCGTCAAGACGCGAACTGCTCACAAAATGAGTGAACTCTGCAAGTGTAGAAGCGGAGGCGTTTATTGTCCATAATGAGCAACCAATACCTTTGGGTCACCGTCGGCACCGGCCCATACCTTGAATACAGGCCTTCCGAACCCCCTATCCAGATCAGGGATACCCGGAGATAGTTTGTCAGGAGAAGCAATGAATAAGCGTTTACTTCCAGGATTGATCAGCCTGCTCGCAGCCCAGCCTGCGTTCTCTCTGGATCTGATGGAAACCTATGAAAAGGCACTGTCCTATGACTCCGGCATTGCCTCGTCCCTGGCGCAGTTCCAGGCACAGCAGGCAACCAGCGATGTCAGCAAGAGCGCCCTGCTGCCCAAAATCTCGGCGGTTGGGTCAGCAAGCTACACAAGTTTCGAGCCCAGGAATATACCCGGGGGGGCAAACGCCGATGAACTGACGCGGCAACTCTTCTCGGGAGACAGTTATCGCACCTACCGCTACGGAATCGAACTGACTCAGCCACTGTTCCGGGCTCAAGACTGGTTCAGCTATGAGGCCAGCCAGTTCCAGACCGAGGCGGCCGAGGCCCAGTACAACCTGGCCCAGCAACAGCTGATTCTTGATGTAGCAACCGCCTACTTCGATGTCTTGCGCGCCAAAGACACCGTCACAACCGCCAAAGCAACTGAAACGGCCATCCAGCGCCAGTACGAACAGGCCCAGGAACGGTTTGACGTGGGGCTCATTGCCATCACCGAAGTCTATGAGGCGCGTGCCAGCTACGACGATGCCAGAAGCCAGCGCATCGCCGCCGACAACGACCTCAATGTGGCCAAAGAACAACTGGCCCGGTTAACCGGAGAATATCCGGACGCCATGGAAAATCTCAGGCAGAATTTTCCGCTCGGGCGCCCGGAGCCTATGGATCCAACTTCCTGGGAAACAACCGCCGTGGAGCAGAACTGGTCCATTCAGGCGGCCCAGAGACAGTTCAGTGCCAGCGAAGCCAGCCTGAAAGCGGCAAAGTCTGATCATTTACCAACTCTTGAGCTGAGCGCCTCCTACCAGGAAACCAGTCTGGAGAACGCCCTTTTTACTCAGCAAGAAGGCAACCAATCGATTGTCTCACTGTCACTGACCATCCCGTTCTACACGGGCGGCGGCACCCAGGCCGGCGTCCGGGAACAGCGCTCGCTGCTCACCGCCGCCGAACAGGACCTGAATACGGTGCGCCGGGACGTACGGGTGAATACCCGGAGCCTGTTCCTGACGGTCAACAACAATATAGAGACCGCTTCCGCCCTGGAACAGACCATCATCTCTCGCCGCAGCGCCCTCGACGCCACCCGCGCCGGCTATGAGGTTGGAACGCGCAATATTGTGGAAGTACTGGATGCGGAACGGGCCTACTACGTAGCCCTGAGAGATTACGCCAACGCCCGCTATGATTACCTGATCAACTCGCTTCAGCTCAAACAGGCCGCCGGAACCCTGACCCCTCGGGACCTGATCGACCTGAACAACTGGCTGAGCGCCGCTGCACCCGGCATCGAGGCGCTGGCCAACGAGAAGAAAACCTTGGACGATCCTACCCAGTAACCACCAGGGCGGGCCCGAAGGCTCGCCCGCATCTTTTGGGCGGATGTATCACACCCGCTCAATAATCCCATCAACCACCTTGTCTAACGCCCCGCGGTTCTTGTTCACCACTTCCAGGGCTCGCTGACCAATCGCTTCACGTTCCTGACCGTCACTAAAAAGAGACGACACGTGAGCGGCCAGATCATCTGCATCGGTAACCAGTTTAACGCCCCGGTCATTCAGCAGGCTCTGGTATATAGTTTCGAAATTAAAGATATGCGGGCCTGAAAACACCGGAATACCCCATCCGGCGGGTTCGAGGGGGTTGTGGCCGCCGCGCTCGATCAGTGAGCCGCCTACAAAGGCCAGGTCACTGGCGCCGTAAAGCATCATCAGCTCCCCCATGGTATCTCCGAGATACACCTGGGCCTGGGCAGGGCCCTCTCCAAGGGAGCGACGGGCCAGAGTCAGCCCCTCCTTGACCGCTTTTTCTGCCACAGGCTCAAAGCGGTCGGGGTGTCTCGGAACCAGGATCAGCAGAGCGCCTGGATGTTCTGCCAAAACTTTTCCATGAGCCGCCAGCAGTTGATCGTTTTCGCTGCCGTGGGTGCTGCCGGCAATCCAGACTGGCCGCCCCGCCAGCTCCTGTCGGAGCGCCATAGCCGCAGCTCGCACATCTTCAGGGATATCAACGTCAAATTTGACACTACCCGTTACGGCCACTTTCTCAGGCGCAACGCCAATTCGCCGAAACCTCTCGGCGTCTTTCTCTGCCTGGGCCGCCACCCAACTGATACTGCGCATGATTGGGGCTGCGAGGCCGCGAATACGCTCATAGCCCCGGGCGGATCGTTCTGACAGGCGGGCGTTGATCAAAAACACCGGAACCCGGCGAGCCCGGCACTGACGAATCATGTTCGGCCAGATTTCGGTTTCCATGATGACCAGTATTCGCGGGCTGGCGCGATCCAGGAAACGCCGGATGGCGCCCGGCGTATCATAGGGTGCGTAGGCGTACTGCACCTGATCACCAAACATCTTGCGTGCCTGGGCCAGGCCGGTGTCGGTCATGGCTGTCATCAGGATGGTGATACCCGGGTTCCGGGCCAGCAATCGTCGAACCATGGGCGCTGCCGCTATGGTTTCACCCACCGAGACAGCATGAACCCACACAACCGTGCCGCTAGCCCGGGGCACAATGCCCAAGCGCTGGTACCAGTTGCGCCTGAGTTCCGGAGCTCGACGTCCGTTCCACCACAGGCGCAGCAGAATGAACGGCAGAATCAGCCTAATAAGCTGGGAATAGATAAATTGCAGCACACAGGACTCCGGGCAAAACAGTGCGCTATCATAGCGCAAAACCTATTGATTTGCTTCCGATTGATGGCTCGGGCCATTGTGCCACCATCAATCGATTCAGACTTTGCAGGACCGGCTTTACGTGAAAACGAAATACCGCAAAATACCGCGAAACACGGATTACTCGGCCTACCGCCATCCCCGATGGTGGCCCACCTGGCTGGGAGTCTTTTTGATGTGGTGTGTGTCCCGGCTGCCAATACGCGTTCAGTGGTGGCTGGGCAAACTGGCGGGACTGCTGGCGTTCCGCCTTGCCCGGGAACGTCGGCACATCGCCGAGGTGAACATTCGGCTGTGCTTCCCGGAACTCACGGCCGCTCAGCAATCTGCGCTGGTTCGGAAAGCGTTTATTGCCAATGGTATTGGCTTGCTGGAAATTGGCATCGCCTGGTTCCGCGATCCAGCCAAACTGACAGGCATCACACAGGTCCATGGCCTTGAGCATTTCGAGCATGCTCTGGCGCAGGGCAAAGGCGTTTTATTACTGGGAGGCCATTACAGCACTCTGGATCTGGGCGGGAGCCTGGTGACCGAGTTCATTGAAGCAGACGTGATGCAGCGGGACCATAACAACCCTTTGATGAACGCCGTGATGACGAGAGCCCGTGAACGCCGGTATGGCAACGTGCTCGGCGCCAAGGACCTCCGGGGCCTGTTTCGCAGCCTTAAGAAAAACCGGGCCGTCTGGTATGCCACCGATCAGGATTACGGCCGCAAGGATATTGTCTTTGCGCCCTTCTTCGGAATACCGGCGGGCACGATTACCGCTACGTCCAGGATCGCGGAGCGCAGCGGCTGCAAGGTCGTCCCGTTCAGTCATTTCCGACGTGACGATGGTCCGGGTTACGACATCTACTTCCATCCTGCCCTTGAGAGCTTTCCCAGCGGGGACGATCTTCAGGATGCAACATTGATCAACCAGACTATCGAGCGAGAAGTGCGGCGCGCCCCGGATCAATATCTGTGGATGCACCGGCGCTTCAAGACCCGCCCTGATGAGAACGATCCGGGATTCTACAAACGCCGGTAATAACGAACTCAGGCAACACGGAGGCCGGCAATACATGCCGGAACACCATGGCCAAACCCGAGCCCAGAACGCAGGATGCATCCACTCCGGTGGTGTGGCTTCTGACCGACAACAAGCCGGGTCACCGGAATCAGCTGAAGGGGCTTGGCAACCGGCTTCGCGTCCTGGCGGGAGCAAGCACCTACTGGGTTGATGCCTCCACCGTAGAGGTACCTCTGTGGCGGGCATTGCTGGCCTCTTCGCCACGTATGGAGGCGTCACTGCCTCGCCCCGATCTTGTCGTCGCGGCAGGGTCCGGCACGCATCGATTACTGCTTGCGCTGCGAAAACGTCGCGGGACCCGAACGCTGGTCATCATGAAGCCCGCGTTTCCGCTGTCTCTGGTCAGCGGCGCCCTGATTCCAGCCCATGATCGCGTCCAACCAGGCCCGCGGGTGCTGTTAACCGAAGGCGTTCTGAACACCATCACACCCCTGGCCAGAATCACCGAGAAACGGGAAGCGTTATTACTCATAGGCGGGCCTTCGCCGCACTTCGACTGGGACGACGATGTCGTCGTGGGCCAGGTATCGCATCTGATCGGCCATTATCCCGACTGGCGCTGGACCATCAGCACCTCCAGGCGAACACCGGAACCCCTTCAGGAACGCCTCGAGGAGATGGCCGGGCTGAGAATTACCGTCGTTCACCCCGGGCAGACCCACGAAGACTGGCTAAGCCACCAACTCTCGGCCTCAAGAGCCGCCTGGGTGACGCCGGACAGCATGTCCATGGTCTGTGAGGCCGCAACCTCCGGGGTGCCAACCGGCCTGTTCGAACTGCCGGCCAGAACCGGCAGCCGGGTTGTGGAGGGTGTGGAACGGCTGGTCCGGGACGGCTATGTTGCCAAGTGGACAGACCATGCCAGCGTCATGGCTGGCAGAGCCGACCATGAAAAGACTCTCTGGGAGGCCAATCGTGCAGCCCACTGGGTGCTGGAGCGAGGACTCCTGCCAAAGAGCCAGAAAACCAATCAACGCCTGCACAAGGGGACCAAACCTTGAGAATTCTTCAGGCACTTCCGGCGCTATACAGTGGCGGCGTGGAAAGGGGGACCGTAGAGTTCGCTGCGGACCTCGTTAAACGCGGCCACGAATCCTTTGTCGTCTCCAAGGGCGGCCCCATGGCGGAACAACTGCGGGGACAGGGTTCGAAGCATATTTTCATGCCGATTCACCGGAAGAATCCAGCGTCCTTCGGGCAAATCCTGCCGATGCGAAAACTGCTTCTTGAACTGAAGCCGGACATCGTTCATGTCCGCTCACGCATGCCCGCCTGGATTATCTTCCTGGCCCTGAAAAGCATCCCGAAACGGGAACGCCCGGCGGTTGTGTCCACCTTCCACGGTATGTATTCCGTGACTCCCTACAGCGCCATCATGACCCGCGCCGATCACATCATTGCTGTGTCCCAGTGTGTGCGGGACTACGTGATGAACAACTACCCCGTTCCGGCGGAGAAGCTGACGGTTATTCAGCGTGGTGTCGATGTGGATGCGTTCCACCAACGTGAACTTAGCCAGCAATGGCTGGACCGCTGGTTCCGTCAGTATCCGCAGCTTGCCGGCAAGAAAATCATCATGATGCCCGGACGGATTTCCCGCTGGAAAGGCCAACTGGATTTCCTGGCCATGATGGCGAAACTGGTGCGGGAGCGGCCCGATTGCCACGGTATTATTGTGGGTGGTGCCGAGCCCGGCAAAGAGCATTTCCTGGATGAACTGGAGAAGGAGCGGTCTCGCCTGGACCTGACCGAAAAGGTCAGCTTCCTGGGCCAGCGAAATGACATGACCAACCTGTATCTGCTCTCCGACGTGGTCTGTCACATGAGCACCAAACCCGAGCCCTTTGGCCGGACAGTGACCGAAGCCCTGGCTTCGGGAACACCGGTCGTGGCCTATAATCGTGGCGGGGCGGCGGAAACACTGCAGGCGTGCTTCCGGGAAGGCCTGGTGGCGCCGGATAACGTGGAGGAGTTCGCAAAGGCCGTTTCCCGGATGTTGGATGCCGGGCCTCCGGCCATTGAGATCCCCTACCGGTTCCGCCTGGAGGCACAAACAGAAGCGAGCCTGGCCGTTTACGAGACGGTGCTTCAGAATGCCGCAAGTCGATCATGACCTCACCGCCCCGATTTACGATCGCCCTTCTGATTGCCACGCCCGGCACAACCTGGGGCGGCATGGAAAAACACACCGCCGATCTGGCAGCCAACCTGGCCAGACGGGGGCATTGCGTCCATGTAGTGGCTCACAAAGACTACCGGGATAGATTTCATTCCGGCATCCACTTTCATGCGCTGCCCGTTCAACTGGGGCGACGGAACCTCTGGCTCCAACTGGCCCTCCGCCGGCGACTTCGAGAAATAGCACCTGATATTCTGCACGCCCAAGGCAACAAGGCTGCACAACTCGCGGCGAAAACCGGAAACCTTGTCCGCGTGCGAATCGGCACGGTGCACGGCACCAAGTCCAACCATAAGGCATTTGATCGACTTGATGAGGTCATTGCCGTAAGCCCCCAAATTCTGGCAGCCCTGCGACATCCCCGAAAACACTTGATCTATAACGGCGTGAACTGCAAGGGCCAAGGAATTAAAACTGACGACGGCCCGAAGCTACCGTCAGGAGTCACCAATGTCATCGCCGTGGGACGACTCGAAACCGTTAAAGGTTTTGATGCGCTGATCAGAGCCTGGGCCATGCTCGGCGACTCCACTCATCGCTGCCATCTCACTATTTTCGGCGAGGGCAGCCAACGGTCACAGCTGGAAAAGTTCATCCGTCAGTCTAAACTGGAACAGTCGGTCACTCTGGCAGGGTTCAGGGAGGATCTGGCGCCCGTCTATGACAAGGCCGAATTGACGGTGATCAGTTCCGAACGGGAAGGCTTTCCCTATGTACTGGCGGAGTCCCTTCTCAGTGGTTGCCCAGTGGTCTCCACTCCGGTGTCCGGACCGCGGGATATTCTTCCAGAATCGTCTCTCAGCGCAGGGCATCGGGATCGGGACCTTGCCGAACTGATAACACGAGCGCTCTCTGATCTGGAAACACTGAAACAGAGCGAGCAGCCCGCCATGGATTTTGCCCGTAAAACTCTCACGATCAACGCCATGGGGGAGCAAACGGAAGCGCTGTACCTGAGGGCAATGGGCGAGCAACGAGGCACCTGATGTCCGCTGTATTCGGCAGAGACCTACCGGGTATTTTCCCTCTCAAATTCGGATAGCATCTGCATCTCCCGAGCCTTGGCCAAGCGCATGAAGTTCCTGTTGGCTGCGGTAATGGCAACGCTTAGACCAAACCAACCGTTCAGGATCTGGCGGTGCAGCAGGTAATATTTCAGGAACTTCAGGGGAAACTCGGCAAACAGGCGGGGGCTGGAAATTCGCCGTCCCTTTGCGGCGATAAAGCGGGCCTGCTCCGTCGACAACTGGCAGTACTTGCGCTCCATCTGCTCCAGAGAAATCAGCGTGCGGTGCAACACATCGCCCTTTAAATCCACAACCCGGCCAGCCTTCACCTGCGGCCGGTCATTGTTGCTGTCTTTTTCGGGCTCAATCACTGCCTTGTTACGATTGTAGAGCCTGAGGATCTTCTTCGATTTATCATGGCGGAACGGATGCCGGGGATCCGGCTGGGACAGCACCCAGCGCATCCGGAATCCCGCAATGGCCGGGTCAATCGGCTTTGAAAACAGGTCCTGGATGTTGGCCACAAGCTCGTCCGACAGCACCTCATCCGCATCCAGGTCCAGCACCCAGTCATTACGACAAAGGCTTGCAGCAAAGGCTTTCTGGCAGGCAAACCCCTGCCAGTCGTTATGAACAAAACGGGCACCCGCCGCTTCAACAATGTCACGGGTTCGGTCAATACTTCCGGAATCGACTACGATAATCTCATCAACCCAGCCGGAAACCTTTGCGAGGGATTCCGGCAATCGCAGTTCTTCATCCTGGGTGATGTAATAAACGGATAACGGTAGCTTCATCAAAATTCCTGGTATCGGGCAATCAGTTTACGGACTGGTCAAAACAATATCATGGTTGCCTTATGATAAGATGGCGCGCCTGATTTTGATGTTTTTCTTGGCATTCTCTAACTCAAGCCCGGAGTGTACAGATGATTCACCCCGTCATTATGGCTGGCGGTACCGGCTCACGCCTTTGGCCGATGTCGCGCCAGCTGAATCCGAAGCAGTTCCTGAAACTGACCAACGGCCCCCTGTCGATGTTGCAGGCCACCGTTGCGCGGCTTGAGGGCATGGACGCAGCAAACCCTCTTCTGATCTGCAACGAGGAACACCGGTTCCTGGCTGCGGAACAAATGCGGCAATCCGGCCACGAGGATACGCGGATCATTCTGGAGCCCTGTGGCCGGAATACGGCGCCGGCGATTGCCTTGGCAGCGCTGCAGCTGACCGAGGCTGCAGAAAGCGGTGCCGATGATCCCCTGATGCTGGTGCTGGCAGCCGACCACCTGATCAAGGACGTCACCGCCTTTCAGGAAGGGGTGAAGAAAGCCATTCCGCTGGCGCGGGAAGGGAAGCTGGTCACCTTCGGCATTGTCCCGAACCATCCTGAAACTGGCTACGGCTACATTCATCGTGGCACCGAGCTGGGCCCTGACAGCTACCTGGTGGACAAGTTTGTCGAAAAGCCGGACCAGGCGACCGCCAATGGTTACCTCGATTCCGGAGAGTACCTCTGGAACAGCGGAATGTTCCTGTTTGGTGCCCGTCAGTACCTCGAGGAGCTGGAAGCCCATCGCCCTGATATCCTGGCCGCGTGCCGTGCCGCCATCGCAGACACCGCCGATGACCTGCACTTCACGCGAATCAACGCCGAACGCTTCGCCGAATGCCCGTCAGACTCGGTGGACTACGCCGTCATGGAGAAGACCGACAAGGCCGCCGTGGTTTCCCTGGATGCCGGCTGGAGCGATATTGGCTCCTGGTCCGCGCTATGGGAAGTCAGTGACAAGGACGCGGCCGGCAACAGCCTGACCGGCGACGTGATCACCCATAACACCGCCAACACGCTGATCCGTGCCGATAGCCGGCTGGTGGCCACCGTTGGTGTGGACAACCTGGTGGTTATCGAAACCAAGGATGCCCTGCTGGTCGCCCATAAAGACAGTGTTCAGGACGTCAAAACCGTGGTGGAACGGATAAAGACCGATGGCCGCCACGAACACATGAACCATCGGGAAGTCTACCGCCCCTGGGGCGTCTACGATTCCATCGACAACGGTGCCCGCTATCAGGTCAAACGCATCACTGTGAAACCCGGCGCCAAGCTCTCCGTGCAGATGCATCACCATCGCGCCGAGCACTGGATCGTGGTAAGCGGCACGGCCCGGGTCACCAACGGCGAGAAAACCTACCTGGTCACCGAGAACCAGTCCACCTACATTCCGGTTGGTCAGGTGCACTCGTTGGAGAATCCGGGCGTCATCGACCTGGAACTGATCGAAGTTCAGTCCGGCTCTTACCTGGGTGAAGACGACATTGTTCGTTACGAGGATCGGTACGGTAGGAAATGAGCAAGCTCAAGTATTTCATCATCGCCGGGCTGCTCAGGATTGCCGGCTGGCTATCCCTTGCCGGTGCCCAGAGGGTAGGTCGTTTCGTCGGTTATCTGGTATGGCGATTGCCCACCAAATCTCGCCAGGTAACCGACATTAACCTGTCCATTTGCTTCCCCGAACTTTCAGACACCGAACGCGCGGTTATGTCAAAGAGATCCCTGGCCCAGACCGGCATGACCATGCTCGAGGTGCCCTTGATGTGGGAGTGGCCGGTGGAGAAATGCCTTGGCCTGATCCGGGAAACCGAAGGCCTGGATCTTATCGACGAGGCCATGGCCGGCGACAAAGGCCTGATTCTCCTGGCGCCGCACCTCGGTAACTGGGAGCTGGCCGGGTTGTTCTTTTCCTCACGCTACAAAATGGCAGCGCTCTATAGTCCGCCGAATATGCCCGAGTTCGAGGACTACATGATCAAGGTACGCGGGCGACTTGGCTCGGAGCTGGTCCGGGGCGACCGCCGCGGCCTGGCCAGGCTCGCCTCGATTCTTCGGGAAGGCGGGGTTGCCGGAATCCTGCCGGACCAGTCGCCCCGCGGAAAGGGCAACGCCTTTGCGCCTTTCTTCGGCATGGAAGTGAAAACCATGACTCTCGTATCCAAGCTGATTCAG
Organism: Marinobacter manganoxydans MnI7-9; assembly: GCF_000235625.1. GTDB lineage: Bacteria > Pseudomonadota > Gammaproteobacteria > Pseudomonadales > Oleiphilaceae > Marinobacter > Marinobacter manganoxydans. The sequence goes on from NZ_AGTR01000015.1 coordinate 104,333, forward strand.
CGCACCGGTGCCAACGTGCTGATTACTTATGCCGAGCGCCTGCCCGACGCTTCCGGGTTCCGGATCGTTGTACGTGAGACCGGCCCGGGCCTCGGTGACAAGGATCCTGTTGCCGCGACCAGTGCCATGAATCAGGCGATTGAGCAATGCGTGCGAGAGATCCCCGAGCAGTATCAATGGGAATACAAGCGTATGCGCCATCGGCCGCCCGGCGAAATCAACCCCTATAATCCGGACCGAGTATGTTGAACCCCAGACTCGCCTTTCATGCGCTGCTGATCATCGGGCTCGGCGGCGCGCTCCTGTCCTCAAGCATCCTGGCCGGCGCGACTCTCTTGCTTGCGATTGCCGGAATGGTGCTCAGTGCCCGCAAATCTTTGTATAAAGACGGCTGGGACAAACCCAAAGAGCTCAGGCTGCTTCACTTTTCCTTCTGGTTCTTCGTGCTGGTGAGTTTTCTGTCCTGGGCCCTTGAAGGGTTTGATTACGAGGGTGGAAAAACCCTTGGCACGCACGCCCGGTTCATCCTGTTCTGGCCCCTGATTGTTGCCATCAGCTATGCAAGGATTGGCGCCCGCACGACTTTCGCCGCCATCGGACTGGTGGCCGTGTCTATCATCGGGATTTTTCTGGTGACCATTGCTGCCCGCCAGGGCGCGCTTGGTCAGGTCTTGAATTCCCGTTTTGGCGGTGGAATCAACCCTATCAGCTTTGGCAATCTCGCCCTCCTGGGGGGCATGTTGACGATCGTCGCTGCCATGTTTTTTATCCGGGAAAAACGGGGGGGCCTGGCGGTACTGTTTTTTATCGGTGGAACGGCGGCCGTTCTCATTTCCATGTTGTCGGAAACCCGCAGCAATCTGGTCGCTCTACCCTTCCTTCTGATTGCTTTGACACCGCTAGTCGGTAAAAGACTTCGAATTGCCGGATTGATTGTTGTGCCAATGCTCGTCGCCGGCGCGATTATTACCAGCGACCGCATGTCCAGCTCGCTCAATGGACTGCTACATGATGGCCAACTGGACTCCGGCATGGAAATTCGCCTGGAGGTCTGGGGGCAGGCGCTGAACATGCTCAGAGAAAGCCCCTGGTCGGGCGCTGGCCTTGGTGGCTATACCCACCGCATAGAATCGGAAGTTGCCGCGGGCAATCTGCCAGAGCATTTCCTGGACTGTTGCACGGGGCATGCGCATAACGATCTGCTGAACAATGCCGCAACCAGCGGTATTCCCGGCATTCTCAGCTGGGCCCTGCTTATTTTCATTCCGCTGGCCATCTTTGGCAGAAACCTGTCCAGCCCCCACGCAGCCACCGCGCACCTTGCGGCGGCTGGCTGCATGGTATCCCTTGGATACTTTTTCTTTGGCCTGACCGAAGCCACCTTCAATCGGACTTTGTTCCTCACCTTCTACCTGCTGGCTGTTAGCTCCATCGCCTCGGCCATGTTTACAGAGTTGAGTGCGTCCTATGTTCGAAACAGGGCCCGCAAGGTGTCTGCCACTATCATCACGAAAAACGAAGAAGACCACATCACCGACTGCTTGAAGTCCGCAAGGCTGGTTGCCGACGAAATTATCGTTCTGGATAGCGGCAGTACTGACAGAACGGTGGAACTGGCCAGAGAGCTTGCAGATGTTGTCGAAGTCACAGACTGGCCTGGCTTTGGCATCCAGAAACAGCGAGCTCTCGAGAAAGCGACAGGAGAGTGGGTGCTGTCACTGGATGCCGATGAGCGTGTCACACCCGAGCTGGCAAGGGAGATCAACGATCACCTGGCAGATCCTGACGCGGACGCGTACAAGCTTCCCTGGGCCGTAACGATTTACGGCAGCCGCCTGGATTTCGGGCGCAGCGGCCGAGCCCCCCTCCGGCTGTTCCGTCGCGAGGGAGTAAGCTTTTCGGACGCCCTCGTACACGAGCGGATACTGATTCCGTCCGGACGCAAGATCAAAACCCTAAGGGGCCGCCTGACACACTATACACACAGGGATTTCGGCCACTCGCTGGAAAAAAGCGCCAAGTACGCCTGGCTTGGCTCACTGGAGAAACATCGCAAAGGCAAGAAGACCCGCACCATGATCTACCCCACCCTGCGGGGCCTGATGACATTCGTGCAGGTGTACTTTATTCGGTTCGGGTTTCTGGACGGTGCTGTGGGCTATCTTACCGCTGTGACGTACGCACAGGTAACGTTCAACAAATATGCAGGGTTATGGACTCTGGACCGGCCGGCCCGCTTCGAAAAGTCGTGACCCCCGAAGGAGCGTCGTTTCCACGCCGACGCTCCCGAACATACGCCTTATTTCGTCATAGTAAGGGAGCCGGGCGCCCAGAGCGGCATCATCGATCTGGAACACCCGGATTTCCGGGAATATCTTTTTCAGGGTAAACAGAGCGGTTGAAGCAAAGCTGTAGAAAGCGAGATAGATTTCCCCGGACAGAGCCACTTCGACCTCGATCGGACGACCGGCCTGCCGTATCTCGAGCGGAAATTCTGCCAGCAAAGCCTCCAACTCTCCCCTGCTTTCCTTTCGGTGCATGAAGTACACCACACGACTATCAGGATGACGCTCCACCACGTGCTGGATTTGCAGTTTCAATTGCTGAAGCCGATCCTCACCACCAAAGGGTTGGCCAAGGAACCCGACCATGGGCGTCTGGCTATTGTCACAGGGCGTTTTTTTGAAAGTTTTACGAAACACCGGGAAATCGTGAACACGCACCTGGACAAGCTCGGAGTTCGGTAACGGAAAGAAGGTGAAGAATGCGATCACCTCCGGAACAACACGATGGATCCTGATCCCCATGGTTCGCAAAAGTCGCTTCTTGGCCGGTGAAATCCGGGAGGCGATGCCCTCGTCGTGAATGGCATGGTAATAGGTTACTGTTGCCAGGCCGTCATCCACGAAAATCAGCTGTTCGCTGTCGAATCCCCGATAAAACACTTCGTGAATCCAGCTGGATTTGTTTCCGATAAACAACCTCTCAATAGTTCGCTTTGAGAGACTCCTGGCAACTGACCCCAGACGAAGGTAAAAGGAACTCTTTTTAAGATAGATGGTTTCGATGCCCTGCCAGCCCAACGCCTCGGCCAGGAAAGCCATTTGTCCCTCGGTCTCGCGATTATCAGGTCTAGCAATGATGAGCAGTGTTTTTTCGGAGCTGCAGCCATAGTGGTAACGAGCCTCGGAGCAACTGATCAGTTGCAGGGGCGTACTCGCAACAAAGACATTGATTGGGCTTGCGGCGCTGATCAAATCGTTCGTTTCCTGGTCGGGATCTTTGCTTGGTCTATCCTGAGCTTTCAGGTGCCATGCGTGCAAGTTCCTTCCGCAACCGGCGCCGGACTTTCAGTTTGCGTAACAGGTTTATCGGCTTTCGCTTGAGTTGGCTACGCTTGTTGATCAGGAAGTCCTCGACCGCATCAAGAAGCCGCTTGCTGGAACGACCATCCCGGAAACTGTGCAACTGGTCGCAAAGAGCTCGCGTTTCTTTCATCAGCGGATCGGGATACTGCACCGCCTCTTCGAGAGCTTTCTCAACGTTCGTCACTTCCTGGACATCGATCAGATAGGGTCCCGGCATTTTGGTTCTGAACGTGACCACCGGGCGATCCAGGAACATGAACTCGAACATGATGGACGAGGTATCGCAGAGCATCACATCCGCCTCAGGAAGCAGGGGCAGCAAATCCTCATCGCTTTCGACAAAGCGAAGGTTCTCGCCGCTCAGATTGCGATACTGATCCACAACCGCCGGATCCATCTTCGGATGAAGCGTTACAATGAACTTCCAGCGACCACTTCTGGAGAGCTCGCCGATCTTCTCCACCAGATCCGGAGCTGACGTAACGGACCGGCTGAACGTTGAAGCGTAAAAAACAACCGGCAACTCATTTTCCAGACGGTTTCTCTTCCCGATTTCATTCCGCGACAGCAATGGATCGAGCTTTGGCCAACCTGTGTGAGCAACCCCGAAATGCTGGTACCGCTCGGCCAGTTCACGGAACTTTTCCGTGTCTTTAAGGGCATGCGTACAGTAAAGATCAAACCATCCCCGAATTCGGTAATGGTCACTTTCATCTTCGCTGCTATGGCCCCTTTTGTTGCGCGCCATGCCATGGAATACCTCAACCTTGATTCCGGGAAAAAAGTAAGGCACCCAATCACCGGGAACGAAGGTCGCATCCGCGTTGTAATCCATGACCTCTTTTACGGAAACGAGACGGCGCTCATCGGCCTGAAGTGGAGCTGTTGAGCACCCGGCGACGAACCAGGCAGCCTCATCGCCCCGGCGCCGTATCTCTTCCTGCAGCGGTCGCAGTATTGAATAGGAATAGGGTTGGTTTACAAAAAACAGGTACCGGCGCATTCAAGCCCTGCCCGTCAGCGATTTGTATAGCTCACCCGTCTCAGTGACGGTCTGTGAGGTGTGAAAATGCCGGGCTATCCGTTGCCTCGCAGCCTGCCCAAGAGAGGCCGCCAATTCACGATCGCGGTAAAGCCGCTCAATAGCCGCTGAAAGCCCGGGAGCATTTTTCGGTTCAACCACAATACCGCTGACGCCATCTTCCACCAGCTCCGGCATACCGCCAACACTGGTCACTACCGGCGTCACTCCGTAGACCATCGCCTCGATGACCGCACGGGGCAGACCTTCCCTTTCCTTCGAGGGAAGCACAAACACATCACTGGCCGCCGCTATGGCCGGCGCATCGTTGCGGTAACCCGTAAAGTGAATCCGCTCGGGGTGAGAGGTGGCAGCGGCCTGCGCCTGAATCTCTTTGTTATCAATAACGTCTCCCACCAGCAGCAAATGTATATCTACATCCTCAGGCAGCTTATCGATCGCTTCAATCAGGTCATCGAAGCCTTTTCTCGGGGTATTTCTCCCGGTGCAGCACACCACGAAGGCATCTTCCGGAACACCAAACTGTGTCAGGTCGGCCTTGGGCGATTGATACCAGTCCAGGTCGTGCCCTTTGTAGATTCTCTGAAGCTTCCGTTCAGGAATGTGCATCCACAGAAACCGGAGGCTGGCCAGGTAATCCTTGATGGCATCAGCGACACAGACAATCTTGCTGACGCGAGGATGCAGGAAGGTAATCCAGGATTCCGGATTGAGAAAACTGATGTTACCGATCACACCACGATAGGCGACGATCTTGATATCCGTGCCCCGGGAAGCCCGTAATCCGCATGCCAGGGCCCGGGGATTATAGGCATGAATGACCTCGTAGTTTTTCTTGGCCAGTTGTTGGCGGATGGACTCGGTGCCCTCTTTGTCAAAGCGGTTCTTCAAGGCCATGGGGCAGGCAACCATGCCCTCGTCGACAAGACGCTGATAGTTCCGGCCCTTGGGGTTACACATGACGTCGACGTCGAACCCGGCCTTTCTGAGCCCGATAAAGAGTTCAGTCTCCGGACGATCACAGGCATCCGTAAGACAAAGTATCGACGGAAGCGATCCGCCCTGTTGTGGATTGGTCAAGTGGCCATTCCCCTGTTGTATCCGTTCATGAAATAACTCCAGGTTTTTGCCCGTGCGTCTTCTCCGGCCACCTTTACCAGCGATCGCGAGAAGCGATCAAGATTGGCCTCTTTCCAGCGCGCCGGGGCACTACCAGTCATCAACCTGCTCTTGTCGAAATCAATCAGAAAGTATTCGTTGCCCCGGACCAGTACATTGAAGCAGTTCAGGTCCGCATGCATGACGCCGGCGTCGTGAAATCGACGAATGGTTTCTCCAATGGACGTCCACGCCTCATTGTCCAGCTCCGAGATAAGGTCAGCCAGGGGCGTAGTGTTCTCCAACCGTTCAATGATGATGGCGGCCCGGTACTGAATTGGCGACAGTTTGCGATACCAGGCCGCAACAGGACAGGGTACGGGAAGCCCCTGGCTAACCAGTTTGTTGAGCAACCGGAACTCTGCAAAGGACCGCACATACTCCTCGCCGGTGAAGGCATAGGCGTATCGCGCAAATTTCGCCATCAACCCGCCCCGGCGATATTCTCGAAGCACCAGTCTGTCCTCTCCGGCCTGCAAAAACCAGGCGCCGCCGCGGCCCCCGCTGCTTACCGGGCGGGCTTGATTGCCCCAAGAGGCGGAATTGAACCAGTCCTCGGTAACCCTGCCCTCGTAATCCGGGTGAATCAGCATTGCCGAAGCCCTTTCCCGGATACAGATTTCAGACTCCACCATGCTGGGTCCCCGGTCACCGAAATTGAAAGAAGGCACGTAATACCCACTCACGCCGGGACGGAAACGCGCGAGTAAGTTAGAATGACGGCCAGTTTACCAATGATTGCCGACAAAGCTCCACAGCACCAGGCCACAACCTGAACCGGATCAATATCTGATGAACTCCATCTGCATTCTTCGCCTGTCCGCCATCGGCGACGTGACTCACGTAATACCTGTCGTACTGAGCCTCCAGGAGCAGCTTCCCGGCGTGAAGATTACCTGGGTTATCGGCAAGATCGAAGCCAAGCTGGTTGGCGATCTGCCCGGCGTTGAGTTCATTATTTTCGACAAAAAGACTGGTCGCAAAGGCTACGCTGAGCTTCGCAGACAAATGACGGATCGCAAGTTTGACGCGCTGCTTCACATGCAGGTGGCTTTCCGAGCCAACCTCGCCGCTGCCTGCATTCCGGCCAGAGTCAGAATTGGCTATGACAAGGCCCGCAGCAAGGATCTGCACAGCCTGTTTATCAACCACCGGATCAAACCGGCACCGAAGCAGCACGTGCGAGACTGCCTTGCCAGCTTCCTCGAACCTTTGGACCTCAAGGCCGCGCCGCCGCGCTGGCAGATTCCGTTGAAGGATTCAGACCATGAGTTTGCGCGCGAGCAACTGGCTAATGACCGCAAGAACCTTGTAATAAGTCCGTGTGCCAGCCACACACTGCGTAACTGGCCCGCTGAGCGTTACGCACAGCTGGCTGATCACGCGATTCAGAAGCACGGTATGAAGGTGATTCTGGTGGGCAGCCCCGCCCCGTTCGAGGCCGAGTACTGCGCCGCCATCGAAGCCGCAATGAAGGAAAAAGCGCACAACATCTGCGGCAAGGACACCCTGAAGCAACTGACAGCGTTAATGACCCATGCCGACCTCGTGGTAGCGCCCGATACTGGGCCGGCACATATCGCCAGTGCGGTGGGCACCGATGTCCTTGGGTTGTTTGCCGCAAGCAATCCTTACCGCTCCGGGCCCTATAATTCTCTGGACTGGTGTGTGAACCGGTATCCTGAAGCACTGGAGAAGTTTACCGGCAAAACGGTGGAACAGGCCCGGTGGGGGGCGAAAGCAGAGTTCGAGGGGGCGATGGACCTGATCACGGTTGCAGATGCCACGAATATGCTGGATCGGTGGGTTGAAGTTAACCCGGTGGCCAAAGCTGAAAGCTGGGTCAGATGAAAGCGTTCATCTGACCCAAAATTTCACTTCCGTGCGGTGTAGTCCTGGTAGGACTTCTCTTCCACGAAACGAGACCCCAGGGCCAGGTTGACCTCTTTTTTGATCGCAGCGCGCTTGTCATTGGTGACGTATACAGCGCGTGCCAGCTCAATAAATCTCGCGCCAAAGTCCTGGGCGGCTTCCTGATCCCGAATATCGTCTTCAATCACCCACAGCTCTTCGTTGACCGCTTTCAGCTGCTTGCGGAGATCGGCGATTTCAGCAGCCTTGTCCTTTACTGCCTCGTCCCAGGTAGCGCTCAGCTCATCAAGCTCAAGCCGGACATTCTTGACCTTGGTTTCATCCTTGATGCGCTCGGACTTGATTTCGAGAATGGTGATTTTGTCCAGCACCTCGCCAAAAGATACCGGTACCTTGATAACGTCTGCCATTTGCTCGTCCCGCCAGTAAACAGGGTGTGTTAAACAACAAAGCCGCCGGGCTGAAACAGCAAACGGCGGCCTGCGATTATTCTGGAATCAGCCTTTTACGTGGGTCAGCCAACCGCTGTGCTCAGCCAGCTTACCCTTGACTGCATCAAAGTACATAGCCTGGAGCTTCTCGGTCACCGGGCCACGCTTGCCGGCACCGATCACACGGCCATCCAGTTCGCGGATCGGCAGCACCTCGGCCGCTGTGCCTGTGAAGAAGGCTTCATCGGCGATGTAGACCTCATCGCGGGTAATCCGGCGCTCCTTGATCGGAATGTTGAGCTCACGCGCAAAATCCATGATCGTGGCACGGGTAATACCCTCCAGGCAGGAGGTGAGTTCAGGCGTATGCAGCACACCATCACGCATGATGAAAATGTTTTCTCCGGAGCCTTCGGCAACGTAACCTTCGTTGTCCAGCAGCAGGGCTTCCTCGGCACCACCGGAAATGGCCTCGTTCAGGGCCAGCATCGAGTTAATGTAGTTGCCGTTCGCCTTGGCCTTGCACATGGTGATATTGACGTGGTGACGCGTGTAGGAGGACGTGCGCACCTTGATCCCCATTTCCTTCGCTTCCGGTGACATGTAGGAAGGCCAGCTCCAGGCCGCAACCATTACGTGCACCTTTAGGTTATCAGCCCTGAGCCCCATACCCTCGGAACCGAGAAACGCCATTGGGCGGAGGTAGGCTTCGTCAAGATTGTTTTCCCGAACCGCCGCACGCTGGGCCTCGTTGATCTCGTCCTTGCTGAACGGCATTTTCATGTTCAGAATGTGGGCGGAACGGAAAAGACGATCCGTGTGCTCTTTCAGGCGGAAAATGGCCGGGCCATTCGCGGTGTTGTAGGCCCGCACACCTTCAAAACAGCCCAGGCCGTAATGCAGGGTGTGAGTAAGGACGTGGGTCTTGGCATCCCGCCAGGGAACCATCTCACCATCCATCCAGATAACGCCATCGCGATCAGCCATCGACATTCTTCATTGCTCCTAAAAAAGCGTTTTTCGAGGGAACCGGCATTCTAGCAGGAAAATCTGCCGGAATTGAATTTGCCTCAGGCCTCAATCATCACTTTTTTCCACATGGCACGGATGTAGTCACGCTCCTCTGTGAAGGCATCGCCATCGACCTGGCTATTGAGGTTCTGGAGCGCCCGTCGGTGGATGGTGGAGCGAAGGGCGATGAAGGTTTCCCTGAGTTTTTCGGCATCTTCCACAGCCATCACCCCGGCGCGCCCCAGCTCCTCCATCTGGCGAATGTTATCGGACCACTGGGTCAGCTCCGGGTGCTCAGCGGACCACGCCAGCATCAGGTACTGGACGATAAACTCGATATCAACGATGCCGCCGGTATCATGCTTGATATGAAACACCTCGTCCTGCCGGCTTTCCGGCGTGGCCAGACTGGCCCGCATCTTCTCCCGCATTTCGACCACTTCGTTCCGGAGTTTCTCACGGTCACGGGGCTGACAAAGGATCTCGTGGCGTATGGATTCAAAAGCTTCAAGGGTCTCCGTGCATCCGGCAACACCCCGGGCCCGGGCAAGCGCCTGATGCTCCCAGGTCCAGGCGTCCTCGCGCTGATATTTTTCGAAGGCCTGCAGAGTACTGACCAGCAGCCCGGAGTTACCGGACGGCCTCAAGCGCATATCAACCTCATAAAGCTGCCCCGAGGGCGTCTGGGTGTTGAGGATGTGGACGATCCTTTGCCCAAGCCGCGTGTAAAAAACCGCATTGTCGATGGGCTTTTCACCGTCGGTGGCCAGCTCCGGATCAGCTTTGTGCACAAACACCAGGTCAAGATCGGAGGTATAGCCCAGTTCGATCCCGCCCAGCTTGCCATAGCCAATGATGGCAAAATCGGTTTCACAGGCGGAGCCATCTTCCCGGCGCGGATAGCCGTGGCGGCTGACCAGGTTGGCGAAGGCTACGTCCACCACATGATCCAGAACAACCTCGGCGATCCAGGTGAGGTAGTCACTGACCTTCATCAACGGTAATGTGCCTTTCAGTTCGGACGCCGCAACCCGCAGGATATGGGCTTTCTTGAAATGCCGCAGTGACTCCATCTGCTCTTCCAGATCCTCAAACGGAATCCGAAGCATCTGCTGGCGCAAATCATCCTGCAATTCTGCTTTCGCGGGTGGGCTGTACAGGCTCTCGGCGTTCAACAGCTCATCCAGCAGGAGCGGTGTTTCCGCCAGCTGCCTGGCAATCCAGGGGCTCTCACTGCACAACCGCACCAGTTGGGTACAGGCGCCCGGATTTTCCAGCAGCAACACCATGTAGGCCGTGCGACGCAGTATGGCTTCCACCAGCTGCAACACCCTGGACAGGGTCTCGGACGGGTTATCAACCTGGGTGAGCGCCTCAAGCAGCATGGGCATGAACTGATTGAGTCGCCGGCGCCCCTGGGTCTGTAGATTCTGAACAGTCCTGTTTTCACGAAGTTCAGCCAGCTCCGCCAACGTAGCACCGGGGTCTTCATAGCCCCGTGATTTGAGCCAGTCGGCGGCGGCCGCCTCTTCCATTTCGGAAAGCCAGAGCTCGAACCACCCTTCTTCGAGGGCCCCCTGCCCCTCATCTTCGTCATCTTCCGTGGTAATAATGTTGGAAAAATGCGTGGCGACCCGCTCCCGGTGTTCTCTGAGGCACTGTTCGCACGCCTGCCAGTTCTCGAAATCCATAATTGTGGCGACCCGTGCCCGGGACAGCTCATCTTCCGGCAGCAACTGGGTTTGCTTGTCTTCCATACCCTGGAGCGCATGCTCCAGGTTTCTGAGAAACACATAGGCGTCGCGAAGCTCACCAACCACCGGCGACGGCAACAGCTCGAGCTCTTCCAGCTCTTTCAGGATGACCAGCAGCTCCCGCTGCTGAAGCTCCCTGTCCCGGCCACCGCGAATGAGCTGGAATGCCTGAACCACAAACTCGATCTCTCGGATACCGCCGCTACCCAGCTTGATATTGTTTTCGAGCCCCTTTCTGCGCACCTCCCGGCCAATCATGGCCTTCATGCTACGCAGGGACTCGAACGCGCTGAAATCGATGTACTTGCGGTACACGAAGGGGCGCAGCGTCTCCATGAGCACCTGACCCGCCCTTTGATCGCCCGCCACCACCCGGGCCTTGACCATGGCGTACCGCTCCCAATCCCGCCCCTGGTCCTGATAGTAGGTTTCCAGAGCAGCAAAACTCAGCGCCAGCGCGCCACTCTGGCCATAAGGCCGGAGACGCATGTCCACCCGGAACACAAAACCATCTGCCGTAATCTGGTCCAGAGCCTGGATCAGCCGCTGGCCAAGGCGAACGAAGAACTGCTGATTATCCAGTGAGCGCCGCCCGCCAACGGTTTCCCCCTTGCTCGGAAAGGCAAAGATAAGATCAATGTCCGAGGAGACGTTCAGCTCCCGACCACCCAGCTTACCCATACCCAGAACCACCATTTTCTGGTCGGTTTCCTGGCCGGTTACCGGGTCAGCCCCTCGAGGCGTACCGTATTGCTCGCAGGCGTCCTGGTATAGCCAGCTGAGCGCTCCATCAATACAGATATCGGCAAATACACTCGTCGCCGACATGGTCTCAGCCAGGTCTGCCCATCGCATCAGATCCCGCCATATAATCCGGAACTGGGTCTCCATGCGGAATTGTCTGAGGGCCGAGTGCAGGCCAGGCTCACCATCAACTTCAGAGAGATACTCTTGCCATCGACTTTCCAGATAATCCGGAGTGGTTGGCTCAGACAACGAACGAGAGGCCATCAATGCCTCTACCTGATCGGCATGGCGTTCCAGAGTCTGGCGAAGGAACAAACTGCGGGAGATCGCCGTAGCCACTAAGGTGTCATCCATACCCTCCGGTGAGGTCAACCAGGCCGGAACCCCTTCCGGGAACACTGATTCCCAGCACCCGGCGACATCATCCGCCAGCGGTTTCGGAAGGCTGTGCCATGGCTCGGACATAATGCAAACCCCTGTCTCTCTGTTATATTTCGGGTACTGTATAACGAACTTACCCGCAACTGAACAGGCCGCAGACACGGATGCAACGAAACCGCCGCCCACTGAATCCGGAGCATCAGCAAACTCACCTGCCCATGGGCGGGATGATTCGGAGCCGGATGAAGCGCCTCTTTGCGATCCTGGGAACACTGCTATTGGTGCAGGTCCTGATCATCTGGGCGGTCGAGGACCTGGAACTATTCGAAGCCGCCTGGCTGACCATGACCACGCTGGTAACGGTCGGCTATGGCGATTACGCACCCCAGACGATGATCGGGCGGTTCAGCACCATTGTGCTGATGTTTATCTCCTCAATTACGCTGCTGACACTGATCGTCAGCGACTATATCGAATACCGGTTCTACCGCCGGGAACGTATTTTGTCGGGAAGGTGGATCTATAAAATGAATAACCACATCATCATCATTAACACGCCCCAGCACGGCGGCGACCAGTATTTTATGAGATTTGCTTCCCAGATTCGGGAGATTCCAGGGTACGAAACCATTCCAATCATGATTCTGACCCGGAAGTTTCCAATGGGGCTACCCACCGAGCTCTCGGACATCGGGGTGGTGCATCACCACGGAGCAGGCTTTGATCCAGAGGCGCTGAAGGCCGTCCATGCAGGCAGCGCGAGGCATATCATTGTGCTGGCCGCAGACGAAGCGGACCCATTTTCAGACAGCCTGACGTTCGATATTGCCCACCGCCTCACAGAAATCAATCTGGGCCATCGCACCATTGTCGAGTGTGTAAACGACCAGAACCGTGGGCGCTTCAAATCCCTCGGAGTGCGCATTGTGCTCCGCCCAGTGAGAACATACCCGGAGATTATGGTTCGTTCTGTGGTTGCACCCGGTTCCGAGAAAGTGCTGGAAGATATGTTCAACTACGAGCATGACCACCCTCATCGTTATGACTTGCAGCTGGACGACCTGAATTGGGCCGACATCGTAAGCGCTCTGGTACGCCATGGCATTGGCACCGCTCTCGCCTACATTGATGAAGATGACGAGGTTATCTGTCATCCGCCAACCAACGAAGAAATCGAAGGCAAGGGGCTGATAGTACTGGTTAAATCTTCTGAAACACCGGAGGTCTCTGTGGTGCAGGAAGCACTGGAGCGGTACCGGGCATTCCTGAAGCAGTGGCGCGCCCATTCCGCGGATCAGGAAACCGGCGATTACTGACCGGCAGTGGCAAGCTGTAACTGGAGGACACCCAACGTCGTGGAGCCTTCAGCGAGATCACGAATTGCAGCGCCCGTGGCCAGATCAGACATCACACACTCCCAGAGTTCACCGCACCCTGCGGCGCCAGCCGCATTTGCGACGCGCGACAGGTCGTATTCCTGTGCAGGAAACGGCTGATCCAGCAACCAACAGACACTCAAGGCCTGAAGGAATTCGGTAATGGAAAGCGCCTCGCTTTTACGCGCCGGCTCCGGGTGATACAGGCCCGCCAGAAAATAGCCCTGCTCGGCCTTACTGACCAGATTCAGGAAAACCGGCACTTCCCTGGCCAGCTCGAGCGCCCAAGCCACCAGCTTGCTGTCGTCCCCACTCTTGAGCTCAAACTCCACCTCGTGGAGCGGCCACCTGGCATCATTGCCGGCCACAGTGCCGGAATCGACTGCTATCTCAATGGAAGTCTGCCCTTCTTCCAGCCAGAGCACCTGGCGCTGAAAGTTGGTTTCAAACACAATCTGGAGCCGGCTGAGGTCCAACCCGGCATTCAGCGGTGTGTCTTCCAGTAACGACAAAGCCAGTTCAGGACTGGATACAGGCCACTCCCACTCCTCGCGTCGGTGGGCGCCATCAACGAATTCGCCCCGGGTTTTCAGGGTCTGGATATAGTCATCACCTGCTTTGCGAACCCTCAGCGCAGCTTTGGCTCGATTCAGATCGGCATTGGGCGTGTCGAAATAGTGATTGATCAGGGATTTGGTTTTTCCAGCTCGGACTTCAGGAAGTGAGGAAAGCCACTTTAAAGCCTGTGCCTGTGCGGCCTCAGAAACACTGAGCTTGATTTCCAGTTCGGTTGCCATGCCAATGCCTTATTTTTCGGGATTCATAAACGCAAAAAACCGGCGACCCTGAGGTCGCCGGTTTTCATACTACAGGATTAGCCGATTGGCTGATCAGAAGTAGTAAACACCACCAACGGAAGCGATAGAACGCTCGCTTTCGTCAGCAACGCCGTATACACCGTCGTCACCGCCACCGAGGTAGCCTTCGAAGTACACATACATGTGGTCAGACAGGTTGTGCAGAGCCTGGAAGGTTACGGTAGAAGTTTCAGTGTCGTTGGCGTCGTCAGCCAGGGGCGAATTCGTGGTCGTGCTAAACACCGATGGTGGAACCGTTGTCAGCGTGCTCAACTTCAGAGCTTCCGCCTTTGACGCTGTCATGGTACAGAACGTACTGGATGTTACCTTACACGGTCGGCATGGAATCCATTTTGGCTGCCAGCTCGGAAGCAGACATGGTTTCCTGGGCCAGCGCGGAGCCAGAGAACGTTGCGACTGCGATAGCAGATGCGAGGAGCGTTTTTTTCATGTTGCGCCTTCCTTTTTGAGTTAACTCAGGTTTTAGCGACGGGTTCTTATCCCGATTTTGTAAGGCTTCACCAGTCAGGCTGGATGAGGCCGATTCTGCATCACCCTATGTCAGTTTTATGACAAAGGAGTAACTTTTCTTCTTTTTCGAATAAATCTTGCAGATTCCAGATCTATACAGCTCAATCACTTATCGAACTTTCTTAAAGTTCTGGATGATGAAAATGCTTTAATACAATCATTCTCATTTTGCAAATTAACTGCAGTGCGTTTTTAGCTCTTTTGGCACCAGAAACGCAATCATTTATGCAATTTTGTGCTCGTGAGCTGCGTTACAGTTGCATATCAAATCCGAGGCCAGATTTTAACAAACCCCTTATCAACAAAACTTAGACTGAAAAAACCCTTGGATCGCAACGACTCCGAGGACATTTCCGCACCATTAAAGGCCGGCATGACCACCCGCGCACTACAATAGCGCAAATACTTATACACTCTGTTATCGAGTCTCGAGCATGAACGTGACGGGCCCGTCATTCACCAACCCGACCTTCATATCTGCGCCAAATCTGCCCTCACCCACCTTTTCCGGCCCCAAACCGGAACGTGCTTCTACCACAAACCGTTCATACAGCGTGTTGGCGGCATCCGGCCCCGCTGCAAGAGAGAAGCCCGGCCTGGTTCCGGAGGACGTATCCGCCGCCAAAGTAAACTGGGAAACAACAAGAAGGGAACCACCGATATCCAGCAGGCTACGATTCATCCGGCCAGTCTCATCGGGAAACACACGATAAGTGAGGATTTTTCGGCAAAGCTCCCTTGCCTCGTGCTCGCTATCTCCCTTTTCCACACCCAGCAACAGCAAAAGGCCTGTGTCGATCGAGGCTATCTGCTCACCGTCCACGGTAACACTGGCTTGCGACACTCGCTGGATCAATCCTTTCATTCACTGCCTTGAGGACGTTTGAACAGGCGAACATTAAGATCGGGCAAGAGTGTATCCGTGGCCATTACGGGCCGCAAGCCTGAAAACGGGATTCAGCCAGCACTTTTTTCAGTTTTCGCGACAACGGACTCAACACCGCGAATGAGGGCATCAACAATCGCCGGCTCGGAAGCCGAGTGGCCGGCGTCGCGAATGATCTGGAATTCCGCTTCCGGCCAGGCCTTGCTGAGTGCCAGCGCATTCTCCAGAGGGCAGACCATATCGTATCTGCCGTGGACGATTATTCCGGGAATGTCCGCCAGGCGGCCTGCATCGCGAATGATCTGGTCCGGCTCGAGAAAGGCCGAATTCATGAAATAGTGGCATTCAATGCGGGCCAGGGCGATGGCCACATGAGGATGGCCAAAGTGCTCAACGACCCTCGGGTTCGGGTGCAGCGTCGCACACCTGCCCTCCCAGACCGACCAGGCCTTGGCCGCCTGGATCTGCTCCAGCTCGTTGGAACTGGTCAGCTTGCGATAGTAGGCCGAAACCATGTCAGCCCGGTCGGCTTCCGGAATCTGCGCCTCGAAGTCAGACCAGTAATCCGGGAACACCCGGCTCGCCCCCTCCTGATAAAACCAGTGAATATCCCGCGGCCGACAGAGAAAAATCCCACGAAGAACCAGTCCCGACACCCTTTCCGGATGGGCCTCGGCGTATACCAGGCTGAGAGTCGCCCCCCAACTGCCACCAAATAGAAGCCACTTGTCGATACCGAGAAACGAACGTACCACTTCCATGTCTTCAACCAGCTTGTCCGTGCTGTTGCCTTCGAGCTCTGCCAGGGGGCTGGACCGCCCGGCGCCGCGCTGATCCATCAGAATGATCCGGAATCTCTCAGCGTCGAAAAAGCGCCGATGGTAGTCTTCACAGCCGCCACCGGGGCCGCCGTGGACCACCAGGACAGGTATCCCGTCCGGGTTCCCGCTTTCCTCAACGTAGAGTTCATGGGGAGGATCAACGGCTATGCGATGCTGGGCATTGGGCTTGATTTCCGGGTAGAGGGTGAGCATGAAACGCTCCGCGTGAAGGATTTAACCGGAGTTTAGCTTAACACCATAAAAAAAGGGCCAGATGAAAGATTCATCCAGCCCTTGTTACCCATGCTCGATAAGAGCCGGGCGGTTACTTCTTGTTGGCGCGCTTGCGCTCGTTTTCGGTCAGAAGCTTCTTGCGCAGCCGGATGGACTTCGGGGTTACCTCAACCAGCTCGTCGTCATCAATAAACTCAAGCGCCTGCTCGAGGGTGAACTTGATCGGCGGCACGAGACCAATGACTTCATCCTTGCCAGAGGCGCGCATGTTGTCCAGCTTTTTGGCCTTGGTGGGGTTGACCACAAGGTCGTTGTCCCGGCTGTGAATACCACACAACTGCCCTTCATAGATTTCCTGCCCCGGATCCAGGAACAGCTTGCCACGGCTCTGAAGAGTTTCCAGAGAGTAGGTAAAAGCGGTACCCGTAGCCATGGACACGATGACACCGTTCTGGCGACTGGTTACATCGCCAACTTTGATCGGGCCGTAGTGGCTGAAAGTCGAAGTCAGAATGCCAGTACCTGAAGTCATGGTAAGGAAGGTGTTCCGGAAACCAATCAGGCCCCGGGCTGGAATGGTGTAGTCCAAACGCATCCGGCCCTTGCCATCCGGAACCATGTTGGTCAGGTCGCCCTTACGCAGCCCCATTTGCTCCATGACGGCGCCCTGATGCTGCTCCTCGATATCAACAATGACGTTCTCGTAAGGCTCCTGCTTCACGCCGTCAACTTCGCGGATAACAACTTCCGGACGGCCAACAGCCAGCTCAAAGTTCTCGCGACGCATGTTTTCAATCAGTACAGACAGATGCAACTCGCCACGACCGGATACCTTGAACTTGTCCGCGGAGTCGCCCTCTTCAACACGCAGCGCCACATTGTGCAGCAGCTCCTTTTCAAGGCGCTCCTTGATGTTCCGGCTGGTGACGTACTTGCCTTCCTTGCCGGCAAAAGGCGAATCGTTGACCTGGAAGGTCATGGACACGGTCGGCTCATCCACCGTCAGTGCCGGCAGAGCTTCAACGTTGGCCTGATCACAAAGAGTGTCAGAGATAAACAGCTCGTCCATGCCACTGACACAGACGATGTCGCCAGCCTGAGCTTCTTCGACTTCAACACGCTGAAGACCGGAATGTCCCATGATCTTGAGGATACGGCCGTTACGCTTCTTGCCGTTGGCGCCAATGGCGGTTACCGGCGAATTGGTCTTGACCTTACCGCGCATGATACGACCAATACCGATCACACCGAGGAAGCTGTTGTAGTCCAGCTGGGAGATCTGCATCTGGAACGGGCCATCCGGATCCACGTTCGGCGCCGGCACGTGGTCAACAATCGCCTGGAACACGGCATCCATGTTGTCATCCAGGTTTTCGTGATCCATCCCGGCAATGCCGTTCAGAGCGCTGGCAAACACAATCGGGAAGTCCAGCTGCTCATCAGTGGCTCCCAGGTTGTCAAACAGGTCGAATACCTGGTCCACGACCCAGTCTGGACGAGCGCCGGGACGGTCAATCTTGTTAACCACGACGATCGGGCGCAGGCCCGCGGCAAATGCCTTCTGGGTAACAAACCGGGTCTGAGGCATGGGGCCGTCAATGGAATCAACCACCAGCAGCACGCAATCGACCATGCTCATGACTCGCTCAACCTCACCGCCGAAATCAGCGTGGCCCGGGGTGTCCACAATATTGATATCGTAGTCGTTCCATTTCAGGGCCGTGTTCTTGGCCAGAATGGTAATGCCCCGTTCTTTTTCCTGATCGTTGGAATCCATGACCCGCTCGCTATCGAGCTCCTTCCGATCCAGGGTGCCGGATTGGCGCAAGAGCTGGTCTACGAGGGTAGTCTTACCATGGTCAACGTGGGCGATGATGGCGATATTACGAAGTTTTTCAATCACAAAAATATTCCTGCGGCATGCACTCAATGACCTGAGAAGGTCTATCGCAGGGAGAATCCCAGCACATGCCGTCTCAAATCCGTAAAATGAACTCATTCACCGGAGCTGGCTGCCCGGCACCCTGCATGGTGCTTTCCGATCCACGATCAAGAAATGACAGGGTAAAAAATGAAGCGGCGCGCAGTATAGCGAAAAGTCGGTGTCGTTAATATGAAGAAAAACGCCTATTCTATATTCGGAACGGATGCACCTGATCAGGGCAAAAATCCAATAAACGCACCAACAAGGCGCACCATTTGAGTGCAGGTTTTCGCCACAGGGCGAGCATTCTCGTTCCAATATGCCCCAAACCCTTGCAGTTGCGCTGTTCTGGAGCATGCCCTAAAAATTGGCAAGCGCCTTGCTTTATCGAAATCAGCCGAAATTTACAGGTAAGACGCAACAGCATTTGCTAAGCTGCGCGAACCTGAGAAACAGATCGGAACCCGTTAGCCCGGGCGATCCGGCGCCACGAACATGAATACAGCCGCCTGTGCGGTATAACTTACGGAGCATGCACAATGTCCAAGACAGTTGATTTGATCAAAGAACACGAAGTCAAATGGGTTGACCTGCGCTTCACTGACAGCCGCGGTAAAGAGCAGCACGTAACACTGCCTGCCACCGAAGTAGATGAAGACTTTTTCGCAGACGGCAAAATGTTTGACGGCTCCTCTATTGCGGGCTGGAAAGGCATCAACGAATCCGACATGATCCTGATGCCGGACGACGAGACCTCTGTACTCGATCCGTTCACCGAAGAAACCACCGTGAACATCACCTGCAACATCGTAGAGCCCTCTACCATGCAGGGTTACGAGCGTGATCCGCGCTCTGTCGCCCGTCGTGCAGAAGAATACCTCAAGTCCACCGGCATCGCCGACGGCGCGCTGTTCGGCCCGGAGCCGGAATTCTTCGTGTTTGACTCCGTAAAGTGGAACGTAGACATGCAGGGCGCGATGTACCACATCCACTCTGAAGAAGCTGCCTGGGTTTCCGGCGAAGATTTCGACCGCAACAACATCGGTCACCGCCCGGGCGTAAAAGGCGGCTACTTCCCGGTTCCCCCGGTTGATAGCCTGCACGACCTGCGTGGCGCCATGTGTGCCGCCATGGAATCCATGGGCCTGGACATCGAAGTACACCACCACGAAGTCGGCACCGCCGGCCAGTGTGAAATCGGTGTTGGCGCCAACACGCTGACCAAAAAGGCTGACGAAGTTCAGATCCTCAAGTACTGCGTGCACAACGTTGCCCATGCCTATGGCAAGACTGCCACCTTCATGCCCAAGCCGGTTGTCGGCGACAACGGTTCCGGCATGCATGTTCACATGTCCCTGAGCAAAGACGGCAAGAACCTGTTCGCCGGTGACAGCTACGCTGGCCTGAGCGAAGCCGCTCTGTACTACATTGGTGGTGTTATCAAGCACGCCAAGGCCATCAACGCCTTCACCAACAGCTCCACCAACTCATACAAGCGTCTGGTTCCGGGCTTCGAAGCGCCGGTTATGCTGGCCTACTCTGCTCGTAACCGCTCAGCCTCTATCCGGATCCCGTACGTGAACAGCCCGAAGGCGCGTCGTATCGAAGTTCGCTTCCCTGACCCGGCGGCCAACCCGTACCTGGCGTTCGCGGCGCTGATGATGGCCGGCCTGGACGGCATCCAGAACAAGATCCACCCTGGCGATGCCATGGACAAGGATCTGTACGACCTGCCGAAGGAAGAGGCGCTGAGCATTCCGAAGGTTGCCGAAACCCTGTCTGAAGCCCTGGACTGCCTGGAAGCGGACCACGAGTTCCTGACCCGTGGCGGCGTATTCACCGAGGACATGATCGCGGGCTACGTGGATCTGAAGCGCGGTGAAGTCGAGAAGCTGAACATGACCACTCACCCGGTCGAGTTCGATCTGTACTACTCCTGCTAATATCTCTCTTTAGAGAGAAAGCAGACAAGCCCCGCCCTCGTGCGGGGCTTTTTTTGAGCAAAAGCACAGTGCCTGCAGCCCTTAACGATATGTAACCAACATCCGGGGCTGCAGACGTTGAAAAGACCCCGGGCGCCACCGATAATCGGGGAAACCCAATAACAGGTGAGCTTATGAATCCAAAGTCTGGATTGTGTGCCGGCCTTTTGTTTTTTCTGGTAACTCCTGTCTTTGCCGAGGTTTACCGCAATGTCGATTCCTACGGCAACGTGACCTACTCTGACGAGCCCAGCGAAGGCTCTGAAACGGTAGAGGTCAAGCCGGTCACCACAATCACCCTGCCGAAGCCAGAGGTGGTCCAGGAAACCGACAAGCTCCGGGAAGAAGTTCAGCGGGAAGGCGCTGCCTACGAAAGCGTTTCTTTCGCCTATCCGGATAACAACCAGGCGTTCCACAGTGGCAGCGGCGATGTTCAGTTCGAAGTTCGCAGCACCCCTGGCCTGCAGCCAGGCCACAAATACGAGGTGACCCTCGACGGCCAGCCTGTCGGTCAGAGCTCCTCCGGCTCGATTACCGTCAACAACGTGTTCCGTGGAACCCATGAAGCTCGCGCACACATCGTGGATGAAAACGGGGTTCAGGTGAAAACCGGCTCTCCGATCACATTTACTGTTCACCGCCCTTCCGCTTTGAACTGACCCTGCCACCCTGGCTGCGCGCACTATTGTGGTGCGCGCGCACCAGAAAAAAGCCATACTCTGATCAGCAACGGGGCGAATATACCGGGCTGTTCAGAGGCATGCTCCCGATTTGCACCAGCTTACGGCACTTTTCAGCGCCAATAGGCCCCTCTGCCCGCACTTTGCCCACTCATTTGTGAACCTGGCTCAAAGTGGTTCGCTTTTTGCAAAACTCCGGAAGTCACTTTATGTCGAACCAACGGGATTCACGCATGGCACTGCCCTCGGCCCATCAAACGGGATACAAGAGCATTCTCGACAGCCTTACCACGGCTGTTCTGGTGCTCGAGGATAGCCTGGCTATCCAGTACCTCAACCCGGCCGCAGAAAGCCTGTTCGAAACCAGCATGACCCGCAGCCAGGGCCAACCTTTCCAGGATATTCTGGTCGAATCCGAAGACGCCCTGAAAACCCTTTTCGCCGCCGTTCGGAACGGGCAATCCTACACTCGCAGAGAAGCTGAGTTTCTGCTCACGAGCGGTTCACGGCTTACGGTGGATTATTCCGTAACGCCTATCAGCCTGGAGCCGACGGAATTGCTGATCGAAATCCAGCCCAGGGACAGGCTGATGCGGATCAGCCGTGAGGAAGACATCATCTCCCAGCAGGAGACCACCCGTATCCTGGTGCGGGGCATGGCCCACGAGATCAAGAATCCGCTGGGCGGCATCCGTGGCGCGGCCCAGCTGCTTGATCGTGAACTCAGCAGTGAAGACCAGCGGGAATACACTCGGGTCATCATTGACGAGGCAGACCGCCTCAGAAGCCTTGTTGACCGGATGCTGGGCCCCAACAAGGCACTGAAGCTGGCGCCGACCAACATCCATGAAATACTGGAAAGAGTTGGCACACTGCTCGAGGCTGAGAGCAAAGGGCGACTGAATTTCAAACGGGATTACGACCCCAGCATTCCGGAGTTCAAGGGTGACAAGGAACAACTGATCCAGGCGTTTCTAAACATCGCCCGGAACGCAATGGAAGCGGCCTTCGAAAACCAGGCGGGGCATAGTTCCGAGGAACCGCCGACTATTACCTTCCGCACCCGCACCCTGCGTCAGTTCACCATTGGCAACCGCCGCCACAAACTGGTGTGTCGGGTCGACGTGATCGACAACGGACCCGGAATTCCGCCGGAGCTGGTGCAGAACATTTTCTATCCGATGATCAGTGGCCGTGCCAGTGGCACCGGTCTGGGGCTTTCCATCACCCAGAGCATCATCGGTCAACACCGCGGACTGGTTGAATGCGAAAGCGAACCAGGCCGAACCGACTTCATCATCTTCCTGCCTCTGGAGGACACCCCATGAGCCAACCGGCGAACGTCTGGATCATAGACGACGACCGCAGTATTCGCTGGGTGCTGGAGCGCGCCCTTAACCAGGCCGGTATGCAGCCCCGAGTTTTTGACAGTGGTGAAAGCATCATGATGCGGCTGGAGCACGAACAGCCGGATGCCATCGTCAGCGATATCCGCATGCCCGGCGTTGACGGCATCACCCTGCTTTCCCAGATTGTGGACGTTCACCCGGACGTGCCCGTGATCATAATGACCGCCCACTCGGACCTCGAGAGCGCGGTGACCAGCTACCAGACCGGCGCGTTTGAATACCTTCCCAAGCCCTTCGATGTGGATGACGCCGTGGCGCTGGTCAAACGCGCTGTGGCCCATAGCCACGAGAAGCGGGCCAGTGGTGAGCCTCAGGCCGAGATGGCCCAGCGAAACGCCGAAATTATTGGTGAAGCACCGGCCATGCAGGAAGTTTTCCGCGCCATTGGCAGGCTGTCCCACTCCAATATTACCGTGCTGATCAACGGCGAGAGCGGCACAGGCAAGGAGCTGGTGGCTCAGGCACTGCATAACCACAGCCCCAGGGCCAACCACCCGTTCATTGCCCTGAACATGGCCGCTATTCCAAAGGACCTGATTGAATCCGAACTGTTTGGCCACGAAAAAGGTGCCTTTACCGGTGCCGGCGCCGCCCGCCAGGGTCGTTTTGAACAGGCCAACGGCGGCACCCTTTTCCTCGATGAAATCGGCGACATGCCCGCGGACACCCAGACCCGACTATTGCGGGTTCTGGCCGATGGCGAGTTCTACCGCGTAGGTGGCACCACCCCGATAAAGGTGGATGTGCGCATCATCGCGGCAACGCACCAGGATCTGGAAAAGCTGGTCCAGGCGGGCACCTTCCGTGAAGACCTCTTCCACCGCCTGAACGTTATTCGCGTGCATCTGCCCAAGCTGGCCGAGCGGAGGGAAGACATCCCCCGCCTGATGCAGCACTTCCTGAAACGGGCCGCAAAAGAGCTGGCCGTAGAGCCGAAGATCCTGCGTGAAGAAGCGGAAGAATACCTGACCACCCTGCCCTGGCCGGGCAACGTCCGCCAGTTGGAGAACACCTGCCGCTGGCTGACCGTCATGGCCAGCGGTCGCGAGATCCATATCGATGACCTGCCCCCGGAATTGCTGCACCAGGCAGAGGCTCCAACCACCGGCACAACCTGGCAAGAGGGCCTGAAAAACTGGGCCGAGCAAGAACTCAAGCGGGGCAAGAAAGGCATTCTCGATACGGCCGTGCCCGAGTTCGAGAAAATAATGATCGAGACTGCCCTGAAGCACACCGGCGGCAGACGCCGTGATGCGTCAATACTGCTGGGCTGGGGACGGAATACGCTGACCCGGAAGATCAACGAACTGGGGATGGATCATCCGGAACACGAAGACGACTGACGATTGGCGAGCCGCCGGGGTTCGTTGATGTTTTGGGGCAGGACTCAGGTCCTGCCCTTTTTTATCGTTCCTGCCAGTAGATCACTCTGTCGTGGCCCCGATAGACGCCGAATGTCGCGGTTGCTTGCGGATTTTCCTCAACACCGTCGCCGTCGAAGTCAGACTGCCAATATAGAGGCACGGGATATTCAACCTGAACATTACCGGTGTTACCTTCTCCCGGCGCAGTGAGACGGATCGGCGCTCCAGCGGCAGGCCGACCGCTATTGATTGTCCCTGAGTTGGCATCCACGGAGGTGTTCGGAGGCATGTCCGTTATCACCGCATCAGCGGTATTGTAAGCCCAGCAAATTTCATCACTGTGCAGCTCAAAATCAGTCCCGTTCCAGATCTGGACTTCAAACGGCATCGTCAGATCGAGGGTTTCAGGGCCATAAGCGTTCTCTAAAACCATTCGACCATAACGAATTGAAGCGCCAGAAGAAGACAACGTCGGCAACTCCGCCGTCGGCATTGATACCCCGTCTGAATCGGAAATATTCGTGAATGCAGTCTCGAGTCTGGCATCAAACGGGCCAATCAGGGAATTTGCATTGCGATCATAGGTAAAGGTATCTGCGCCCGCCTGATAAACCAGCGTGCCATCGCCATTCCCTATAAGCGTTGGTGTTCCGGCAACAGTTGTCACACCAGGGGCAGTGCCCTGCGCGCCAATTTCATCCGCGTCTGCGGCAGGATCAGTCCGCCCAATATCCGCGACCGTCAGCTTCTGCCAACTGTCCCGATAGTTTCGCGTGACAGGCCCGACACCACTCACACTGTATGCTCTTGCCGAAAAGATAAACTCTGGCGAAAGACCGTATCCGAAGCTTTGACCGGTGTAATTGAAACCATTGCACATGGCATCAAGCACTCCGTCCATCTGGCTATCGAGAGAGAACCTCTCCGGATGGAACCTGCCGACTGGCCCTGAATCCCCGACCACCGTAACAGCGCGCCCGAGGAAAGCGCCGTTGATTCCAGTCGCGACCTCTATCGCACCAACCTCGTTAAAGGCCGCTGAACCGGACGCCGATCCAGAGCTGAAGCCGCTTAATCCACTCAAGCCTGCGAGTCCCGGATCAGCCGCGCCTGCGGGCCCCGCAATCAGATAACCGGCGACACTAACGGCCGCGTCAAAGCTGTCCACGGATGCGTTATCAGTGAGATCGGTGTTATTGGAGGCATCAGCATCCCCATGACCATCCGGTTGACCGTCTGCGTCTGCATCGTCAGCACTGTCGTACTGCACGGCCCTAACCGACACGTCGAATGGTCGCCCCGCCGCCCTGAAGGCAGTTCCACTGGGTGCATCAGTCGCCGGGTTGCCGGCTACGGTCACTGCAAAAGCAAAGGGCCTGGCCGTTAATTCCGGTCCGGTACCTGCGATGGCGATGGGATTGTCATTCTCGTCCAAAATGAGACCGGATTCGGAGTCTTCCAGCTCCAGTGCATAGTGACCAACATCGGTAGCAATGAGCCCCAGGTTTGCAAGGCCACGGTCAAAGTCAACTGTCAGATTGGAAGTCGCTGGTCGTGACGAGGGCAACGATATACTCCCCGCACCGGCATCAAGCCCGGGCGCAGAGCCAGCTGGATCGTCTGTTTCCCGATTCAGCCAGGCCCTGAGATCCACTGCACCATCATAGGCTTCAACACGACCACACTCACCACTGGAGGGATCTCGCCTCAATACCTCGGCCTGCAAGCCGTGTGGTCGCCCGGCAATGACATCATTACCCAGGCTATCAGCCAGACCGATGACCAGCGCGTTCTCACGAAATTCGACCACATTGGAAACCCCGAACTGCCCACCGGTTATGTCCTCGGCACGGATGGTCAGTCGATCGGCGCGGGTATTTTCCAGTCCCAGAGTGATTTCCCCGTTGTCTGCAGCAACGAACTCGTATAAGGCCTGACCATCATCGACATCTGGACTCGGCGACAGGGGGCCCGACGCTGCAACCTTCTGCCAGTTGCCATGGCCGGCACTTGTCGTGATCCGCATGGTACCTTGATAACCCGTGAGCACGTTGTCGCCGGCATCCTCTGCCTGAATTCTGACATCGACGGGCGCACAAACGCTGGCGGTCGCAGGCACAGTTATGCGGAAATGATCGAGAACCTGGGCACAGGGACGACTGCGATTCGCTTCGCGAAGAATGGCCGCATCGGATAGCGCTCGGGCGTATAGGCGCACCTCATCGATCTGGCCTTCAAACTCTCGGCCGCCAAACCCCTGATCGGCGCCTATCTGAAATGGATCAGCATTCAGGAGCAACGACTCACCTGCAAACGACTGCCTCGCCCGTTCCACACCGTCAATAACGATGCGCTGTACCCCATCTCGTTTCGAGTAGGTGATGGCTGTGTGGACCCAGGTGTTCAATGGCAGTTGATAGCCCGAGGTAAAGGATCGCGAAACACCGGATTCGTTCGTCCACCACCAGTAAATCTCGCGGTTGCTGTCAACGTGGTACTCATAGTTTTCGTCTTTCGACACGATGGTTTTGATGCCACCGCCAGTTGGGAAAGCATCGACATTTATCCAGGCCATGACGGTAAGCTCATCGGTGCCGGACAAGTCATCATCATGGGGGATGTCTATGAACGAGCCGCTCGACAGGGTGGCGCCATAGCAGACTTTGGCTGGTTCCGCCGTCGCTCCATTGACGGCTCGCCCGTCCAACCCCGTTCCACGAAGCTCGACAACCTCCCCGGGATCACCTTGCCACCGAGGCCCCTCGAGGCCATAGACTGCGCGCAGAGAGAAGTCGACAACAAAATCACCGGAAAATGCCAGAAACCCTGCTTGCTCGGTGGTGTGGCTCAGATCCCGATCATTCGCCCAGTCCTCCTCGATCTTCAGCTCAACGGCATCGTTGGATACCGAGCAGCGGCGCAGCCAACCACCGTCGCCACCATCGCGGGTCAACTGAGAACCGACAACGCGGGGCGGAGAGGGGTACGATTGCAAAAAGGGTGCGCTGTCACAGCTGTTCGTTCCAGAAATGTTGTCCGGGGTAATTTGGGCCTCAGACAGAACTGTTCTACCGTCGTTATCGACAAAACTACCGATGACGCCCGGTTCAATTGCCAGATATGCGATCGTCTCTGGTCGCACAACAGAACCCGAGGTTGTCTCAGCTCGCTCAATAGCAAGATCTATTCCCGAAGCTCCCAGGCGATCGTGCGCCATCGTCAACCAGGGAACCGATCGTTCACCGGGAGACGACGTTTCGTTCTCCAGGGTTTGAATGTTGCTGATGAAAACCGGTGTTCCACCAAATCCGGTGAGAAAGTTCAGGCGCGACCAGTCCGAACCCGAAATAAACCGCCCCTGTTCCGATTGAAGCGGAACCTGGCCAACCTCAAGCCTCGTTCCATCCGGAAACGTATGTTCTCCATAGGTCACCGCAAGATAATGCACCGTCGTGTTCTGATCGCCTACATCACTGTAGCGTGTGGGCGGCTCCAACGGCACGACATCGAAGCCGTCCTCACTGATCTGGCGAATGCGAACTGCTGATGGTTCCGGATTATTGTCGTCGCTCAGAACAAACACTGCCGGGGGTGACGGATAAACCTGCTGGAAAGAAATCCGGGTAACGGCACCAGGGTTCACAGTCACTGAGCGGGATTCCATCATCAGGGGTTCAGGCTCAGGCGGCCGGACCTCGGAGTCGTAGGCAAAAGGCTCAGAGAAAGCGACCAGCCCGACACTCTCAACGACATGATTGCGCTCGGAGTCCTGGGCGGTGTCCTCGTCGATAAGCAATCCGATGCTGGAGTTGGAAATCTGGCATTGCCGAAGCCAGCCGCCGTCTTCCTCCAGCCGGCTGGTTTTGCTGGCGACCGCGATGGGCGCCGAACCATAGGAGTTGTTGAACACGAAATTGCTGCAACCGTCATCCCACCCACGCGGACCGTTAAAAATACTCTGGGACTCGAACAAAACGTTTATATTTCCAATCGCTCTGAAACTGGCCGTCGCAGGCGAAATGGCAATGAACCCGATTTGTTCGACGTTGTCCAGGTCGTAGAATTTGTTCCCACCGGAGCCGTCAAAAGCCTCACTTAACTCCAAAGCGTAATTGAACCCTGACGATGTCACTGCATCGAACACTGTTGTAAACCAAGGTTGCGAAACTTCATCCGGAACACCCGCATTCGTTTCGTTGGTCATCGTCTGAACGTCACCAATGACCACGGGCGTAGTTGAAAAACTGGTAGAAAAGTTGAAGCTTCCCCAGTTTTTCTGCCCTTGTTGTGAGTTACCGCCAAACTGGACGAAATCCTTGTTGTTGCTCCCGGATCCGCTCTCCCGGGTGCTTAGCAGACCAGCTTCAATGCGAGTGCCATCGGGCAATTGGTGCACGCCAGGCTCGACGGCCACGTAACTTACCGTCATATTGGTGTGCGGGCCATCCTCGGAGAAAGGCTCTACCTGCGCTATCTCAAACCCCGTTGAAGTGACGTTTCTGATCCGTAAAGCGGAAGCGTTAGGGCCATCATCCGTTGGCAAGGCCACAACGATGGGCGGGGAGGCATAGGTTTGCTTGAAGCTGAAAGAGAACAGCTCATTTTCACCCGATGTGGCCGGGAGATCCAAAGTGCCAGCTTCCATCTTCCAGGCATGGGCCAGGCACGGGGCCAGCAGAATCACAACCAGGATAGACCTTATCAGCGCCGTGAACTGCCTCATCGCACTCTTACCTCAATCGTTCGGGACGCAACTTCAGGCCCGCTGCCACACTGACCATTGCTGAGCAACGTAAACACGGTTTCGGGTGCCGGACTACCGTCTATATCGGCTTGCACCGAAGTACAGGTTATACCTGCGGAGCAGTTTGAGAGGCCGCCGTTGGAAAAAGTGATCGAAGAAGAAACAGAGCCACAACTGCTTCCTGACAGCGCTTCCGCCACGGCAACCTGCGCACCACTCTCCGCTGCATAAAAGGCCCTCTGGGAGAGAATCTGCTGGCTGACCGAAGCGCCCGAGCTCTCCTGCTGTTGCGCCATGCTGGTAACAATGAGTGCTAATACCGTGATGATGAACAGCGCTACCGGAAGCCCCGCCCCTATTTGCTGTTTGATGCCTCGTTCAGGGTACATTTCGGATTTGCACCTCCTGGCTGACAGTCGTTGCCTCCGAACCATCCTCGCTGGTCAAAGTGAAAGCGAATTGAACAACCGCCGCCCGCTGGAGAGTTGCCGGCAAATACCGGAAATCCACATTCCCGGCCAGATTGGCGGCCAACACCTCTCTGTCCCCCGTTGGCGGTGAAGGCTGGGTGGAGCTGGGCGAATAATCGTTATACCGATAAAGAAAGCGACCACTCCGACACAAACTGACGGGCTGACCCACCACGAACAAACGGCGCGCGGGTGATGTGGAGGTAAACCGATGGCCAGAGGAGAGCTCGATGCTCGCTGGCGACCCTGTGTTGTCAATTGACGAAATCAAAGGAGAGACGGGACCGGGATTGGTGCCATTATAAAGATCGGCGGTAGTTGTCCCATACCCGTAAACCACGGCGCGGGTAGTTCCCACTGAGGGAAGGTTCGCAAAGGCGGCGACATCAATCTGGTCAAATGCCGGGCCTCGGGTAAGCCTGACGTAGTTGGTACCCGCCTCCAGAGGCAACCACTCAATGCAATCACCTGAAGTCCGAACCGACAGAGCGAACGCCTCCCTCAGCTCACGGGTGATTTGCTCTGATACAACCACTCCCTGAAAGGCTCGGAGCTGGCGGGCGCTGACATCCAGCGCACCCTGAGTTGAAAGGCTCACAAACCGGACCGACACCGTGGCAACAATGCCAAGCAATACAATGACCATCAGCAACTCGATCAGGGTAAAACCGGCTCGCTGGTGCATCAGAAATTCGCCCTGTAGACGGAAAAACTGTAGCCCTGACCACCCGGATCGGTGATTGTCAGGTCGACTCGCTTGGCGTCCGCCGGAGCCAGACCCACTTCCCCACCTGCACACTCCACGGTGATTGAAACCCGGAAGCCAGAGTAATCCGCTGCCAGTGGGGTGCCTTCGGCATTTTCGGGCGCAGCGTCGGCGATGGCGTTGTAATCGTCGACATCATCATAGTCAGCCCGACTAGCTTCCTCCGTGTTGATTGTACAGCCGGATTGCTTCGGAACGCCCCCGACGGGCGTGTTGTCATCGTACTTTCGGCTGAGAATTTCATCCATATAGAGCTGCGCAAGCGCCACGGCGCGGGTCTGGTTCAACGGATCGGCGCTGCGGCCTGCGATCAGGGAGAAAGCCCCCACCACTCCGGCTATGGCAACACCAATGATCACGATCGTGATCACCAGCTCCACAAGTGTTGCGCCACCATGACGTGCTCTCATGACTGGCAACTTCCGGCGTAGACGGCGCCCAAAGAGCTCAGGCAGGTTTGAAAAGTGCTTTCACCGGAAAACGAGAACTGCATGTTATTGCCAGCAGAAGGTGCGCCTTTAGTATTGAATGTCACCGTCAATGGAAGAGTGTTGCCGGCAACAGCCAAAGTGGCACCCTCGTGGGCGACCTCAAAAGTCCGCTCGTTACCGGTGCCACTACCAACCACAAACCGGAAAACATTTGAATCGCGCTCGATTGTGAGCGTGTTGGCAGGATTCCCCGCCAGCGCTGCCTGCTGGGCAAGCAGCGTGGCGGAGGCAAGTTGCTGGGTGGCCAGCAGGGGGGAGAAGGCCGAGCGGCTGGCGAACAGGCCTATGCCCAGAGCGGAAAGGACTCCGATCAGGATGATGACCGTTACCAGCTCTACGAGGGTGAAGCCCGATGACATGGGGGCATCATTTATTCTCATGCCCCTCCAGCCTCCCAATTTTTACCCAATTACATAGTGTCGGCCTGACCACGCCGCACTGATCAGGCATAGTCGAGTAATGCAAACCTGAACTCAGCAAGCAGTTGTTGAAGTGTCAGAATCAGTTATATCAGATACCGCACCTGTCGACTCGGTGTAAGTAAAGGAGCACTCACCTAGGGTGACTGTCAGAACTCCAGAGGCAGCTGCCATCGTGTAGTCTGCCTCCGATAGCTGAGCTGCCGTCACAATTCCATTGGTTGAGAGCGAACTTGCCGCGAGTCCATCACCGTCCGCAAGAGGGTAGCCAGCAGCCGACATTGCTATTGCTGTCGATTCCAAGGTCACAGCCGCACTCGGTGTGCTACCTGCTGCTAACCAAGCGGAATGTGCGATTGCTGAGGCTGATTTCACGGCACCGGATGCGGCTTGAATGC
>NZ_AGTR01000014.1 GCF_000235625.1 Marinobacter manganoxydans MnI7-9
AGTATGGGGAAGTATTAGTCAATAAACCGGCAAGCTAGCTTCAATGAGTGGCATTTGTGTTACGAAAAATTGCAGTTTTACCTAAAGCCAATTTGTTTTAATACCAAAAAGGATAATAAAAAATGAAACCTAAAATAATTAGTAAAGTCTCGTTAGTGGCGTTCCTTTTACTTTCACTTGCTGCGAGCCTGGCCAACGCTCAATCTGAGCCGGTTTACAGTAGAGGCGACTGGGTGGTTGGGCTGAATGCCACTAGAGTTCTAACCGATGAAGATTTGCGATCAGCCTCTGCGGGGAGTGCCCCCGTTCCAAATTCCAACCTGTCTATTAACAACGATACGACCGTATCATTCGACGTGTCGTATTTTCTGAGTAATCAGCTGGCATTTAACATTTTTGGCGGCATTCCCGCTAGTGCGGACCTCCAGGGCGAAGAGTCTCTCTCCGGTCTTTTTCTTGGTCAAACAGATTATGGTCCGGTAATTCTTTCGCTTCAGTATCATGTTTTGACGGGTAGCAACTTCTCTCCGTACTTTGGAGCGGGTGTAGGACGGATTCTCTTTTTAGATGAGAAGGATCGCGCACTAACCGACTTCGACGTCGAAGATACATGGGCCCCTGCGGTTCAGGCTGGTTTTCGCTGGAGGATACACAATAACTGGTCGGCAAATTTTGACGTTAGATATGCACCCTTCGAGGCGGATATCACCGGTAACCTGGGCCCGGCCCCTGTTCAGGCAAAAGTGGAAGTGGACCCCACTATCGTGAGCATCGGTGTTGCATATCGCTTTTAAATGCCAAGTATACCAACCGTCTGCATTTGCTGGTCGCTTTCAGCAACCTGCTGATTGATAAAAAACCTGCAGCGTAAGACCAATGCGCCCCTTTTCCGCCAAGATTGCGGAAAAGGGGCAAAAACCAGCGGTTATTCAGATCTTCCTTAGGTATATAGCCCCAGCCTTATGCATCATTTAAAGGTCTCGTATCGTTTAGTCGAGTAGTATATAGCCATCAGGACCGGCACGTCCTTACTATAGAAAACCTTTTCAGTAGTCCCGCAAGTTTCATTTAATCGAGCAAGTGTCTTAACATTAATACCGCTCGTAACTATCGGTTCTTGATGTCCACCATCAATAAGCCGGAATCTTACTGTGTTTGATTTACACACCGCTTGAAGCTTGCAGTCTGAAAAGCCCTGTCTTGGCTGCCACCACCCATCCGCATGAAAAAGCATATGCTCAGATGAACCAAAACAAGAGGTCGACACCGAATGGGCGATGTTGCTTATGAAGGATTGAGTGATCGGAACCTCTACCCATAATGGCCGATAGAGACTTCGCTTTTTCTTTGTGGGTAAAATCAAGTTCATATTTTCGTCGGTAATTGCAAGGTGAGGTTATTAGTGGGACATATAGAGAATTATTTCACCTACATGGACTCCCCCTGCGGTCAAGCAACGCCATTTGAATCCGAAGCGGTTTGAGACTGCGGCTCTACATTCGGCCTCTTTGTGGGCGTTTTTGCCCGGGCCAGGATGATGATGCGTGTGAGCGGGGACCTTATTCGTTAGTCGGCTTCGCTGAGCCGCAGAAATAAACAGGTTCTCCCACTCTCGGTCTGACCGTTCCGTCATCGCTTGCCGTTGCAAGACTCTTCTGGCAGGCTTGTTCTGCCTGTCGTTGGTGCTCGGTTTTAGCCCTCCACAGGCTGTGTCTTAAACTCGGTTTGATTCATGAGTAGTGCCCATATAATCCGGGCGTTCTTGGCCGCCATCGCAACGGCGGCCCGCTTGTATCCACGTCGTTCCACCAGGTCTTTGGCCCAGTCACTGAGTCGATCATTCTTATCCGGTAATTTTGCAATCACTGCCCGGGTGCCATGGATCAGCAGCGTTCGCAGGTATTTGTCCCCGCGCTTGGTGATTCGGCCAAGTCGCACCTTGCCACCGGTCGAGTATTGTCGGGGCACCAGACCCAACCATGCGGCAAAGTGTCGCCCACTTTTGAACTGTCTGGGGTCAGGCGCACTGGCCAGCAGGGCTGTTGCGGTCTGTGGTCCGATACCCGGTATGGCCATAAGGCGCTTGGCCTGCTCATCGCTCCGGGCCATCGCTTCGACCTCCCGATCGTAAGCCAGGATTTCTTCATCGAGCTGTCGAATGCGTTGGTTGATGTTGTTGATTAAGCGGCGAGCGAGCATGGGTAAGTCGTTTTCGGCATCCTCCAGGATTTCGGGAACCCGGCGCCGTGCGGCGTAACGGCCCTGGGGAATGATCAGTCCGAACTCGGCCAGCAGCCCACGAATCTGATTGATCTGCGCGGTGCGTTCTTTGGTCAGTCCACGGCGAATACGATGCAGGCACAGTACGGCTTGCTGGTCTTCGGTCTTGATTGGAACAAACCGCATATTCGGCCGACCTACTGCCTCACAGATGGCCTCGGCATCGTTGTCGTCGTTCTTGCTGCTCTTGCGATAGGGCGCGACAAACCGGGGTGCAATGATTCGGACATCGTGGCCGAGTTTGGTCATTTCCCGAGCCCAATGGTGGGCACCCGAGCAGGCTTCCATGCCAATCAGGCAGGGTGGGAGCTGAGCGATATAAGGCAACAGCTTGGGCCGGTTCAGTCGTTTGCGAACCACGACCTTGCCGTGTTGATCGGTGCCATGAATACTGAACACAGTTTTCGCCAGATCGATGCCAATGGTTGTAACATTCATGATGACTCCTCCTGCTTTTGATTGAAGATGTCAGACACCTTCAATGTGGCACATCGATGCCGTGGGAGCAGGGGGAGTCCATATCATTCGCTATGGTGCTCTCGGTTTACCAGAGCAACAGTAATGTGTCTGGCTACGGGAAATTCCGCCGGTTGTGGCTCACGCATCCTTTGCGCTCACTGAAAGCTGTCGGTCGTAGGATATGATATCCATAGGCCGTATGAGTTGTGCATTGCTTTCGCAATTTTGGGCAAACTAAGGGCACAGCTCTACTCGGTCGTCAATTTCAATTTATGGACTGACCGCTCACCAAGGACTTCAGTTCAATATCCGGATCCTTCAACATTTCAGGATTGACCTGCCTGCGTTGTTGAACGAGGGTCTTGCCGACCATAAAAGCGATGGGCAGGTTGACCGCATCAACAGCAATGACACAGCCATCGCGGAGATAGAACACCGCAAATCCCTTGTCTTCCGGGCTTCCGCGCAGCACACGCTGATCATGATGTTGCGACAACCCCACCATCTGCAGACGCACGTCATATTGGTTCGACCAGAACCATGGAGCGCTGTTATAGGGTTTCTCCTCGCCCATCAGGGTTGCCGCCGCTGTCCGGGCCTGATCAACCGCGTTGGCGACAGATTCAAGGCGCTGCATCTTCTCGAAGAAAAGATTCCGGTGGCGGGTACAGTCGCCGATCGCCAGGATGGCGGGATCTTCTGTGCGGGTAAACTCGTCAACAATAATGCCGTCATCACAGGGCAGGCCGGCGGCCTCAGCCAGGGCGGTTTCCGGCACAACACCCACTGAAACGAGCACGATGTCGGCCGGTACAGTGCCGCCGCTCGCCAAGGTCACGCCAGCCACATGCCCCTGATCGCCCGCTTCGAAACCGGTTACCGCCGTGTTCAGCCGCAGATCCACGCCGGCGCTGCTGTGTTTGGTGTAAAAAAACTCTGAGATTTCCGGGCCTGTTACACGCTGCATAAGACGCTCGGCCGCTTCCAGTACTGTGACATTAACGCCTTTTTTGGTGGCACTGGCTGCCACCTCAAGTCCAATGTAACCACCACCCACGATGACCAGGCGCTTCCCCGGGAGCAATTCTTCACGCAGGGCATCCGAGTCAGCTATGTCGTGCAGATAATAAATGCCCTCCAGGTCAGCCCCGGGTGCGTTCAGGCTTCGGACGTGGGACCCCGTGGCCAGAACCAGTCGATCGTATTTCAATGTGCTCTGGTCCGACAGGCTGATGGTCCTGTTGTCCCGATCAATCTGTTCGGCACGCACACCAAGCCGCAACTGATGGCCGGCGTTCTCGTACACCGAGCGCGGCTTCAGGTACAGCGACGCCTGATCAACCTCTCCTGCCAGATAGTTCTTGGACAGGGGCGGCCGCTGATAGGGTGGATGTGGTTCTTCGCCCACCAGAATCACTTCCTGTTGATATTTTTTTTGCAGCAGGGTTGTCAGGAGCGCACCCGCTGCGTGCCCGCCGCCAACGATGACTGTCGTCTCTTTCTGTTGGTTTGCCATAGTCTGTCTCTGCCTGTTGTTCTCTGGGATCAGATTGATCAGAAGTCCGGATGCCAGCTGTGCGCCGGGATGCCCCCCGCAGCGCTAGCCGACCGTCTCCCCGGCATCCTCAAGTATCATCGCGGCGCCTTTCTCGCCGATCATGGTTGCCGGCTGATTGGTGTTTCCGCCGACCAGCGTCGGCATGATGGAGGCATCGACCACCCGCAGGCATTGCAGGCCATGCACGCGCAGGCGCGGATCGACCACCGCCATCGGATCAACACCCATCTTGCAGGTGCCAACCGGGTGGTACGCTGATTCACCGCTGCGCCGTACCCATGCGGCGAGATCGTCGTCATTCTGGAGCGCCGGCCCGGGCGAGACCTCAACCTCGTGGTGCGGGGCAAAGGCCGCCTGCGCCAGGATTCTGCGCACCAGATGTACCCCGCGTACCAGTCGCTCGACATCGGCGGACTCGGCCATGTAGTTGGGGTCGATCAGCGGCGCCGCAAACGGGTCGGCACTGTGCAGACCGACGCGCCCGCGCGACGATGGCCTGAGCCCGTAGATCATCACCGCGTAGCCATAACCGCTCATCGCGGTCTTCAGGTCTCGCCCGTGATCGTCGTACAGCATTGGCGCGAAGTGCAGCTGCAGGTCGGGTATCGGCTCCTCGGGCCGGGAGCGGATGAACCCGCCGGCCTCGGCGCCGTTGCTCGACAGCACGCCCCGCCGGCCGCTCAGATACGTCAGAGCGCCCCACAGCCCCTTGAGCCAGTAGCTCGGATGCATCGAGATGCTTTGGCGGCTGCGGGCGCTGACGCGCACGAACACGTCGATATGATCCTGGAGATTCTGCCCGACGCCCTCCAACGCATGGCGCAGTTCTATGCCATGCCGGGACAGTTCCTCCCGCGGACCGACCCCGGACAGCATCAGCAGTTGCGGCGAGTTGAACGCGCCGCCGCAGAGCACAACTTCGCGCCTGGCACGAACCTGCGTCTGCCCCGTTGTATCGCGGTATTCGACACCGGTGGCGCGGGTGCCTTCGAGTAGCACCCGGGTGACATGCGCGCCGCTGCAAACCGTCAGGTTGGAGCGCCCCGCAGCGGGTTCCAGATACGCCCGCGCATTGCTACAGCGTGTGCCGTCTTTCTGGTAGGCGTAGTAGAAGCCCACGCCCTCCTGCTCACTGCCGTTGAAATCTGTATTGAGCCGGTACTTCGCCTGGGTTGCCGCCTCGACAAACGCAATGCTCAGCGGATTGGTATAGCGCCGCTCGGCAACGTTCAGCGGACCACCCTGACCATGAAATTCTGCCTCATTCAGCGTAAGTTTGGGCTCGAAATGTTCCGATCGGCGGAAGTAGGGCAACACCTCGGCGTATGACCACCCGTTGCACCCCAGCCGTGCCCACTCGTCGTAGTCCCGGGCATGCCCGCGAATATAGACCTGCGCGTTCATGGCGCTGGAACCGCCAAGCATCTTGCCCCGCGGCTGAAAAAGCGCCCGGTCGTGCATGTGACGCTGCGGTTCGGTATTGAACTGCCAGTTGTAGCGGCGGCTGAACATCAGCTGCAGGAAACCCAGCGGCATGTTCACGAAAGGGTTGCGGCGGCTCTCCGGACCGGCTTCAAGCAGCAGCACAGAATGGCGACCGCTCTCCGACAGGCGGCTGGCGACAGCACATCCGGCCGAGCCCGCGCCAACCACGACATAGTCAAATTGTTCGGTCGTCATCCTGGTCAGCCTGTTCATTAACTTTTTGGTGTCAGCTGGACCATCAGCTCCGAATAGCCCCGCACGAAGTTGGACTGCACGCGCTCCGGCTCGCCGACGACTTCGATCTTGTCAAAGCGTTTGAGAATCTCTTCCCATAGGATACGCAGTTGCAATTCCGCCAGGCGGTTGCCCATGCAACGGTGAACACCGTAGCCAAATGACATATGGTTTCGTGCGTCCTTGCGATCGATAATGAAGTGATCGGGGTCCTCGAACTTGCGCTCGTCACGGTTGCCCGAGGCGTACCACATCACAACGCGATCGCCCTTTTTGATGGTCTGGCCGCCCAGCTCAACATCTTGCTTGGCGACTCGGCGCATATAGGCCAGCGGCGTTTGCCAGCGGATGATTTCCGACACCATGTTCGGAATCAGTTCCGGTTTTGCCTTCAGTTTTTCGAGCTCCTTTGGGAATTCGTTCATGGCCACCAGGCCACCACTCATTGAGTTGCGAGTGGTATCATTGCCGCCAACGATAAGCAGCGTCAGATTGCCGATAAACTCCATCGGGCGATTGATCAGATCTTTGGTGTCGTCGTTGCTCTGTAGCAGGCTGATCAAATCGAAACCGGGCTCTTCGCCCGCCGCGCGGCGCGCTTCTTTATCCCTCCAAAGCTTGGAGAAAGACCAGGCCATGTCTGCTGCGTCGTCAAACATGATCTCTTCATCGGCAAACTCGCCGCCGGTCGCCGAGGCTGCACCGGCCATTCGATCCGACCACTCCACCAGCTTGTGACGTTCCTCGTAAGGAAAATCCAGAAGGGTTGCGAGCATGCGACCGGTGAGTTCCTTCGATACAGTGGGCACCCAGTTGAAGGGCTGGCCCAGAGGCAGGCTGTCAAGCACATCGCCGGTACGCGATCGGATCAGCTCCTCCATTTCCTTCAGGTTCTTCGGTGCCACCACGCCCTGTACCGAGCTGCGCTGCACATCGTGTTTTGGCGGATCCATCGCTATGAACATTTCCACCGACAGTCCCTCTGGAGGGTCACCCAGAATGATTTGCGGCTCGGCGGAAAACAGGTCGTGACTCTTATCCACGAACATGATGTCTTCAAAGCGAGTCACCGACCAGAAGGGGCCGAAGGGGCTGTTCTTCTGGTAATGGACCGGAGCCTCATCACGCAACCGTTTGAAATAGGCGCGCCACTGATCCTGCCGATATAAAAACGGATTGCTGACATCGATGTCCTCAAGGGCCAGCGTGTTAACGTCCGGGATGGCTGATTCAACAAATTCGGGCACGGGCCGGCGTGGGCCGAAGGCCTTCTTCTTGGCGCCCATTAACAGTTTCAGCCCCTGGATCTGCCTGTGCATCGGCACCACCCTGGAGGTAGCATTAATCACTCGGGACTGAATGTCGTCAAATGTTTTGGACAGTGTTGGCATGCGTCCTCCTATGTTCACATCTGGAACTCGGGTAAATGCACGGTCATGCCGTCCATTTCATCAGTAATGACCACCTGGCAGCCCAGGCGCGAAGTGCTTGCCCGCTCCGGGGTCATTGACAGCATTTGCTCTTCCTCACCACCAGGCGTACCTGTCTTTCTGAACCAATCGTCCGAGACGATGACGTGGCAGGTACCACAGGCACACTCTCCCCCACAATCCCCGTCAATACCGGGAATCAGATTGTCAACGGCGATTTGCATTACCGAGGAACCAGCTTTGAATTCAGCGACATGTTCAGTTTGATCATGTTCTATAAAAGTAATCTTGCCCAATATTGTTCTCCTGCCAGTAGTTTTCAGTAATAGATATTGTCTGTCTAACGACACTCCTGTCAGGTCATTTCTTGACAAGCTGAGGTCATTTAAAGACAAAATGACGTTCATTCAGGACGGGGAAGATCAATGATGACGACGCAGAAGACGGGTGATTTGCAAAAACCCGGTCCCGGCATTCCATCGAATTACTCACGGCTCATTGCACGTGAGCTCGATTTAACAGCCAAACAACTGCCACGTCTGCTGCTCGGCACCGGGCTTGGTGTGACGCAATTCCTGAGCGAGGAAAGCCTGCTTACCGCAGCGCAGCAGGTGCGGATTCTGCGCAACGCACTGGATCTGTCCGGCCAGCCGGAATTAGGGTTATGGCTAGGCAAGCGACTGACCCCGGCAACCCATGGTGCGATGGGATTCGTGGCCTACAGCAGCCCCGACTTTCTCACTGCGCTGCAAGCGATTCATACTTTTCTGCCCACGCGCGCGAGCTTCATCCAACTGCATTTGCGGCAAGTCAACGAGCGCCTGGAATGTATTCTGGACTACCAGGAGTCGCTGGACGATGACATACAGCGGTGCCTGTCGGATGCGATGGTTAAGGCCCTTTTTGAATTTGGCGAGTTTATAATTGGTCGCCCTTTGCATGAGGCTGAAATATGCTTCGCTCATCCTGAACCCCCGTATCAGGCAATGTATGCCGATTTTTTGCCCGGGCAGATTCGCTTTGATTGCGACCAGTTAAAACTTACGTTGCCGATGTCGTTGTGTCGGGAACCGAATGCCTCCGCCAATCACGAAAACTATCGTCTGGCCTTGCAACAGTGTGAATCGATGCTTGCGCAACTTCAGTCGGATAAACCGAGCTATCAGACCCAGCTGAAGATGATGATGTTGTCCCGACCGCCCGGAACGCTCAGTGAAGACGAAGCAGCGGCCTCGTTGTTCATGAGCAAACGCACCCTGGCACGCAAACTCAAACAGGAACGCAGCGGTTTTCGGAAAGTTCGCGACGAGATTCTGTCCCAGCAGGCAGCGACCTACTTGCGTGACAGCCAGCTGTCAATCGAGGCCATTGCCGCGTTGATGAACTATCACGACAGTGCCAATTTCAGACGCGCCTTCAAGCGCTGGTTTGACCAGTCGCCTGAGCAATTCAGGCAAAATGTCAGATCACAAACCGTGCATCCGCATGATTAGCGATCATAAACAGAGGCTACTTGCGTTTGTGAAGCCAGAACCTATGCCTGACCCCCTTTATTGATCACACCGTCCATAGCGATCTGCCAGATCAAGTCGCCAATGGCGTCGAGTGAATGAGCCCCGTTCGGGTCGAACCAGGTTGCAACCCAGTTGAGCGCCCCAAGGCCGATCAGGCGGAGCAAACGGCCGTCAACATTCTTCCGGATCACGCCCTGTTCAATCATTGTTTCGAGGATCTCAGCCCACAGGGACTCGTATTGGTCACGCAGTTCGATGATTTCCTCGCGAGCCTCCGGGCCCAGCGCTCGCCATTCAAACAGCAGCACGTAAACCGCGTCCGAATCTACCAACAGGGCTCGCAGATGCGCTTTGATACAAAGACGCAACCGTTCAACCGGGTCATCCGAACTGGCGTAAGCCGACTCGACCTCTGCGGTAACCAGGTCCACCCCCCGGCGCATCAGCTCGACAAGCAGCGCTTCCTTGCTGTTGTAACGATAATACAGACTTCCGGGCAGCATATTGCAGGCCTCGGCAATCTCCTTGAGCGACGTCCTTTCAAAGCCTTTCTCACGAAAAAGCCGGGCTGCGTTAGACAAAACGTCGCCCTGGTCGCCCAGTTTGCTTGCAGGAGTCATCTGTCTGTTAACCATCGCTTAAGTATCTCCTCAGCAAGCCAGTTCGTTATTCATCAGAGCGGCCACCACCTGACTTGTTACACTGATCGTACGCCATTGCACGGGTGGCGTGCCATTTGCCTCAACAGATTCTTGACTTTTGGTTGGTTAACCAACCAAAATCCAGCAACAATGTTATTCGGAAGAAACTGACATGGCAATGACCTATGACAATCAGCTGTTTCCCGCCACTTCCACCCCTGCGCGAAATGCAAACCGGGGTGGGCATATCTGATGACGGAGTCGAACAGAGCTCAGCACAGTGACGCTGTGACGACGGCGTGGCAGTTTACCGAACAGGTTCCCCACGGCAGGGATCTGGGTATGCAGGTTGTCTCTGTGAACGGAAACCAGGTCTGCATGCGCCTGACCCCACAGCCGTGGATGTTCGCCGAAGAGGATACACAAGAAATCTGCACCAGCGTGCTCTACTCGCTGGCCGACTCCGCCGGAGGCTTGGCGGTATTCGCGGGGGCCCTGGAGTTGATGCCCATTGCCACGCTGGATCTGCGCATGGATTATCTGCGGCCCGCCATCGGCGACCGTGCCCTCTTGGCGGTGGCCACCTGTCGTCATTTAACGGACGAGGTCGCGTTCATCCATTGCGACATCCTCAGCGAGAGCGATAGTGCACTGTTAGCGACGGCAAACGCCACCTTCATGCGCAACACCCAGGGCCAGCGATTCCAGGCCGGTGGACGAAAAAAGGAGGGCGCATGAGCACGACTGGCGATTCGGCACAACCCATCTCAGGCCCTACCGAAAGCGGGAAAGAATGTTCCGACTGGCAGGCTCTGCTGGAGCGCATTCCCTACGCACGGCACCTTGGGCTTGAGGTTCAACGCGACGATGTAGGTCTAGTGGTTCATATGCCGTGTCGTGAAGCGCTCATTGGCAACTTTATGCTACCCGCCCTCCATGGCGGCGTGCTTGGCGCCCTGATCGAACTCACCGCGCGGGTCGCTGCGCAAAGCCAGGATACCGACAAACGTTGCCCACGCATTCTCGACAGCCACATTAACTACCTCCGCTCCGCGCAGGCCCGATCGACGTTCGCCAGCGCCGAAATTGTCCGGCAAGGCAGGCGGAGCAGCCTGGTCCGGGTGACTTGCTGGCAGGGCGATAAGCGCAAACCGATCGCCAGCGGTCAGGTTCAGTTGTTGCTCCCGACAATGGCGGCCAAAGAAGCAGATCTTCATGAACAATAAGCACAACAACCCTGAACGCGACCAATTCCAGGCGCCGGATGGCGCGGAGATCGCACTGTGGCGTTGGCCGCAATCCAAAGCGCGCCCCACGGTGCACTGGGCCCATGCAACGGGTTTCCATGGCCGCCTGTACCGCCCCCTCCTTGATGAGCTTGCCACGGACGTCAATGTCCTGGCCTGGGACATGCGGGGGCACGGGGCCAGCGCCGGTGCGGCGAACTTTTCGACATTCCGGGGCTGGGAAACCTACTATCGCGACATGATCGCTCTGCTGGATAGCCTGGACGAGCCGGTCTGGCTCGCCGGCCATTCCATCGGTGCCACCACCAGCATCATGGCCGCTGCCCGACGGCCAGACAAAGTGCTGGGCCTGATTCTGGCGGAACCGGTGATCATGGATCCGGGGCAGGGCCTGAAGCTGTGGCTGGCCAAGCTGCTACGCCAGTCACATCGGTTGTCACTGGCCGCCGGAGCCGCACGTCGGCGCCGGGTATTCGACTCGCACGCTGCTGCGCTGGACAACTATCGTGGCCGCGGTGGCTTCAAGACCTGGCCCGATGCATGGCTGGAGGCCTACATCCAACACGCTTTTCTGCCGCAGGACGATCAAGTTCGCCTGGCGTGTGCGCCGGAGTGGGAGAGCACCACCTTTGCCCATACCGAACACAACCCCTGGCCCGGTATTCGTCAGTTGCGGTGCCCGGTTATCGCGCTGGCGGCGGAGCGCGGGTCAACCTTCTCGCCGGCGGCGCGAAAACGCCTGCAGACCCTGCTGCCCCGGGCTGACGTCATGGTTCTTGAAGGTACGACCCACTTCCTGCCCATGGAGCAGAACGAAACCGTTCGCGATGCCATCCTGCAACTTGCGTTGTCCGGACACCGCGAGAACTGATACCCACACCTTGATTTTGCTAATCGGGACACCTGCCATGCGCTGTATGCTGACACTGTTTATCTCGCTGCTCATTCTGTCTGGTTGTCAGCAGTCTTCGGAACCGCCCCCACAGGCCCGCGCCCCTATCCCCTGGGTAAAAACAGTTGAACTAAAGGACGCCGGCCCAACAGCGCACAGATTTTCAGGAACCCTGCGAGGCCGCCACGAAGTTCCTCAGGCCTTTCAGATCGCCGGTCGGATTCAACATCGTTACATTGATGCCGGTCAACGCGTGGAAAAAGGCGACTTACTGTTCAAACTCGATACACGAGACCTTGTAGCAACGGCGGAGGGAGCCGCGGCGGATCTGAAGCGTGCAGAAGCGGCCCTGGCAATTACCACCAATGAGCTCCAGCGCCAGCAGCAACTTGTGGGGCGTCAGTTTGTCAGCGAACAAACCCTGCAACGCCTTGAGTTGGCAGAGCGTGAGGCGCGCAGCCAGGTGCAAACGGCTTCTGCACGCAATCAGCAGGCTCAGAATGCCTTGGGGTATGCGGAACTGAAAGCCGCCCATGCAGGCGTGGTCACTGAGGTCATCGTTGAACCCGGCCAGGTTGTGGGTGTCGGTCAAACCCTTGCCGTTCTGGCCGAAGATCAATCGCTGGAAGTCGAGGTTTTTTTACCAGAGGGCAGTAACCCGCCCAGGCGCGGTTATGTTCCTTTGCCCACTGGCGAACAGCTTGCTGTGAGCCTGAGAGAGATTGCCGGGGCTGCCGACCCCGCAAGCCGGAGCTGGCGTGCCCGATACAGCCTGGAGGGGCCCTACCCCTCGTCTTTAACTCTGGGTTCGGTGGTGAGTGTCCGGTTAGCACAGAAGCAAACCGC
Organism: Marinobacter manganoxydans MnI7-9; assembly: GCF_000235625.1. GTDB lineage: Bacteria > Pseudomonadota > Gammaproteobacteria > Pseudomonadales > Oleiphilaceae > Marinobacter > Marinobacter manganoxydans. Next base: position 12,587 of record NZ_AGTR01000014.1, read on the forward strand.
GCCCAGCCATCGCGTACCGCTGGGTGCCCTCGATGAGAGAGGGCAAACGCCACAGGTCTGGTTGGTCTCCGATGGCACGGTGAAGCCCCTTGCGGTCGAGGTGATCGATCTGGGTGAAGAGTATGCGCAGATCAAGGCCGATATCAACGCGGGAACGCCCATCGTCGCGTTGGGGACACACCTGCTCACGCCTGGCATGGCGGTGCAGGAGCTGGCTCAATGAGCTTACCGAATCTTTCCGCGCTGGCAGTGCGCGAGCGTTCGGTCACCCTCTTTTTTCTTTTGCTGTCCGTTGTTGCCGGTTTCTACGCGTTCTCCTCCCTTGGTCGGGCGGAAGACCCTGCGTTCACCGTCCGGGCGATGGTGGTTTCTGTCGTCTGGCCAGGAGCAACCCCCGAGGTGCTGCAGAATCAGGTCGTGGATCGTCTGGAAAAGCAAATTCAGGAGGTGGCGTATACCGATACCATTGAAACAACCATTCGGCCCGGGCAGGCCGCCATGGTTATCCGATTCCAGGATTCGACGCCCAGCGAAAAAGTGCCTGATCTCTTTTATCAGGTCCGCAAACGCATGCTCGATGAGCAATCCAACCTGCCCCGGGGGGTGATCGGCCCCATCGTCAACGACGATTTCGCGGATGTGTATTTCTCCCTGCTTGCCCTGACGGCACCTGGGCTGCCGATGCGTGAACTGACCCGCGAGGCAGAATCGATACGGGATCGCCTGCAACGGCTGCCCGGCTTGCAAAAAGCACAGCTCCTGGCGGAGCGTCCTGAGCGGGTGTATCTCGAATTTGATCAGGACCGGCTCAACAACCTCGGTTTGTCGGCAGAAGAGGTGTTGCAGGCGATAGAGGCCAACAACCGTCTTCAGCCTCTTGGCTTTGTTGATCTTGCCGGCCCGCGGGTTTATGTCCGCAGCAACATCGACCTGTCTGACCTTGAGCGCCTCACCTCAGTACCTCTGCGTATCGGAGACCAGCTTATCACCGTGTCTGATCTGGCCGAGGTGCGTTTAGGTTATGAAGATCCTTTGAGCTACATCGTCCGCTCCAACGGTGAGGATGCGATCCTGTTAGGTGTCGTCATGCGCGCGGGTGAAAATGGCCTGGAGTTTGGTGAGCGGCTGCGCGAGTTTGTCAGTGCCGAACAGGGCAGGCTGCCGCTGGGAATGTCAATACAGACCCTGACCGATCAGGCGGAAGCCATCACTCAGGCGGTTGATCTTTTTCAGGTCAAGTTTCTGGTTGCGTTGGTCGTCGTGATGGGGGTCAGCATACTGGCGATCGGTCTGCGCGCGGGTTTGGTGGTGGGCATTGCGATTCCTGTGACCCTCGGCCTGACTTTCTTGTTGATGAAAATGGCGGGCATAAACCTGGACCGCATCACCCTGGGTGCGTTGATTATCGCACTGGGTCTGTTAGTGGACGATGCGATCATCGCCATTGAAATGATGATCGTGAAGATGGAGAGCGGCTGGGACCGGGTACGGGCAGCCAGTCATGCCTGGAGCGTAACCGCCGCGCCCATGCTGTTCGGTACGCTGGTGACGGTGGCCGGATTTGTCCCCATCGGATTTGCCCAGTCCGGAGTGGGAGAATACACCGGCAACATCTTCTGGGTGCTGGCTTTTTCGTTGTTGATTTCCTGGGTGGTGGCGGTAACTTTTACGCCTTATCTGGGCGTCAAGCTCTTGCCCGATTACACCGGGCATATGGGCCAGGACCTTTACCAAAGCGCGTTTTATCAGCGGTTGCGTGGGGTGATCACAGCGTGTGTTCAGTACCGGAAAACCGTCGTTTTTATCACAGTGGGTTTGCTGGCGATCAGTGCTTTCGGGATGGCAACCCAGGTGCAGAAGCAATTTTTTCCCAGTTCTGATCGCCCTGAAGTTCTGATCAGTGTCTATGCTCCGCAGGGGAGCGCTATTGCCACCACGGATCAAAGTGTCAGACGCCTGGAAGCAATTCTGATGGACATGCCGGAGGTGAAAAGCCTTTCCGCTTACATCGGAGCCGGTGCACCGCGATTCTTCGTATCGGCCAACCCCGAGCAGCCGGACCCGGCATTTGCCAAGTTGATTGCCATTGGGGAGGACGTTGAAGGGCGCGATCGCATCATCTCGGCATTGGAAGCCAGAATCGCGGCGGGTGAATTTCCGGAGGCACGAGTGCGTGTAACGCGTTTGCTGTACGGTCCGCCGGTGGTCTGGCCGGTCAGTTTTCGTGTGCTGGGTCCGGAAGCCGATCAGCTCAGAGAGATCGCGCACCAGATCCGGACTCTCATGACCGGGCATCCGAACATCGTCATGCCGCATCTCGAATGGGACGAGCGCGTACCCACGCTCTATCTTGATATGGACCCGGAAAATCTGGGTTGGATGGGCCTGACCCCGGCAGAGGTTGCCCGGCAACTCCAGTTCCAACTTCGCGGAGTGGCCGTCACCGAACTGCGCCAGGGCATAAGGAGCGTTCAACTGGTGGCGCGTAATGCACGTGGCGAAGTGATCATGCCGGAAGATCTTGAGATCAAAACCCGCGACGGCCGCAAACTTTCCGTACAGCAACTGGGCAAGTGGCAGGTTCGTTACGAGGACCCCGTCATAAAGCGTTACAACCGTGACCCCTTCCTGGCCGTTCAGGCCGATGTAGAAGGTGCCCAGCCACCGGATGTCACCAAGGAAATCTGGAGTGCGATGACAGCCCTGCGTGAACAGTTGCCGGAGGGTTACCGTATTGAAATTGGCGGTACGGTGGAACAATCAGCCAAAGCCAATGCTTCAATCCAGACATTACAACCGGTGATGTTGGCGTTGATGCTGATCTTTATCATGCTTCAGATGCGTTCATTTATCGGCACATTGACTGTTCTTGCCACCGCGCCACTGGGGCTGATTGGGGCTGTGCTGGCTCTGCTGCTGTTTAATCAACCCTTTGGCTTTACCGCGCTGCTGGGGTTGATTGGCCTGGGCGGCATCCTGATGCGAAACACCATGATTCTGACGCAGCAGGTGCAGGACAACTTCAAAGCAGGAATGGCTGCCCGGGAAGCCGTTGTCGAAGCGGCAGTCCAGCGTGCCCGCCCCGTGGTACTCACCGCCCTGGCGGCCGTTCTGGCGTTTGTACCTCTGACCTTTGACCTGTTCTGGGGGCCGCTGGCTTATGTGCTTATCGGTGGCGTAGCGGTCGGCACTCTGATTACGCTATTGTTTGTCCCGGCGCTTTATGCCCTCTGGTTTCGGTTAAAGAGCGAATGCTTAGATTAGATCGGCCCCACAGTTTAGACTGGAACATGTTATTAGAGTGACTGACGAAATCACCCGGGAGGGCAACGCTTATAGCCCGCTCATCCGTGAAGTTCAGTCCGGGACATCATGCTGGCCCAGGCGATCCTTTATCGTGGCGCGGGCTTCGCCACCGTCTGGCCGCAGTTCCTGGCCATCGCCTTTGTCGGGGCTGCCCTTTTCGGGTTTGCTCTGGCACATTTCCGACGGACCCTGAACACCAGCCGCCTGGAAAAGCGCCAAGACGCGTTCAGATGCGCTGGTTTGGCAGGGTCCGCATGGCCCCTTTAACTATGAAAACACTCACTGAATCAGATACGCGCTTTATTGAACGCATGGGCCAGTTAGCCCAATCAGACGGGCTTTCTCGTATAGGAGGAGAAATCTGGGCGGTCCTCATCGTGTCTGATGACCCGGTCAGTTCGTCAGAGTTGGTAGGACTATTGCGCGTCAGTAAGACCAGCGTGAGTACGAATACCTGCTTTCTTGAACGGTTGGGCATTGTCGAACGTCGTTCAGCGTTAGGTGAACGGCAGGATTTTTTCAATTCGTCCCAACCCTTATGCTGCTTTCCTGGAAGGCCAGATAAAAAGATATCAGACCGCAAAATCGGTCGTCGCGGAAGCCAGGTCGACGATCACGAATGACCGCAATCGGGCCAAACTGGCTGAGCTGGAGAAGTTCTACGGCATGTATCATCACAGCTTGAATGATCTGTTGGAATATTTAAATGCTCAAGCCTCTGAGGTAGGAAAATAGGGCATCGCAGTGGCTTTGTGAGTGCAATCCACCCCTCCTGGTCAAAACGGCCTCCCTGACTGCAATCTTCCCTTCGATTTTCTCAGGCTGAAGCAAAAAGCCCTGGCTGTTGAACCAGGGCTTCTTGGGGTTACTGCTGTGTGGTTGGTGAGAGATAGGTGAGAGAAAGCTTACCTTGAGGGATTTCAAGATGGATAACGGTGTCTGCATTCAGCCCCAAAAGATTGATGATCGGGTTACAAAGGTTAGGAACCAGACTGCATATACCACTTACATTATTCGAGTTGAGCGTAATATCTCCTCGCACTTCAACGTCAATCGGGACCCTCTCGACATTAAGCAGTTGGATCTGTATGCGGCCATCCTGGAGAAAGGTCACAGGCCCTCTCAGCGTCAAGCGGTCACCACCCAGGTCCTGAATGGGATAGCTGCGCAGGTTATGGTCAAGCTCGGCCGGGCCAATGCTTGGGTTGAGGTAAGGTGCATCCAGATATACGTCCAGACTGAGCTCGAAGGTAAACTGGCCCTGCTCATTGGTGTATAGAAAGCCCGTCAGCGGTTTGACATTCCCCTTTTCATCCCTTGGGTATCTTATGCGCATCATGAGCGGACCGGTCGAGATACTTTCGTTAGCCTCAATGCCGGTGTCTGCAAGCCCAATGCTTGCAAATGCATCCAGTAACGCAGTATCTATTTTGACCCACACATCGCTGGATGTGGTGGCTAACACAGATGGCGAAATTTCCACCGGTACCCTGCCCTGGTCGTCCGGTGTTCCTGCCACGAAGGTATCAAGCATGGCTGTCAGATAAATGAATTTGTCTTCCCGGCAGCTTTGCCCGACTTCACATCCAATTTCAGCGTCAACCACAAGAGAATCTTGCTGAGGAGGATTCAGTGACTCGACTCCATTGGATGCCAAGCCTACCGCGTTGGCAACGCTTTCTCCTGTTTGAGAGCCGGCCTCAAGACCTTTTGTATAGTCCAGATCCGCATTGGCATCGGCCGCCGGCAGGTTTCTCAGCGGCAGGTAGGTGGCAGTCTTCTTCTCGATACCGGTGAAGTAGTTCACCAGCGCCGTGCCGCCCTCGGTTCTGTGGGTTGCATCCCATTTACCCTGGGTGAGCAGGACGGTTTGCAGGGGCAGCCCCGCAGTTGACTTTATCACTGAGTTGTCATCATTGGCGGCATTCAGCGTATAGCGGTAGAGGCTGCCTGTCTCCCACGGAACCAGGGGCGTAATGGTCAGGGACCGTGGCTCGGTCGTGAGGGTGTATTCGGAGGTCGCAATTTCCTCCCATTGGCCAGTATCCGTTTGCCTTTCAACCGTCAGAGTGATGCCGGGGACGATGGTTTGTGGGTCCATGTTAAGGGAAAAACGGACGATAATGGGCTTGTCGGTTTCGAGTTGACCAAGGGGGAGCAAGTCGTCATCGGCTTTGCCCCCGGCACAACGTCCCTGGTTGCCGGCGTTGATATCAATGCCGGCTTTGGCGCAGGGATAACCGGGCCGGGTTATCAGCGCAAGCGGCGACTGGTCCATTGGCGTGCCCGGCTCGGTCGGGCTGAGTTGGAACGGCAGGGCAATCTGGCTGGCAAAGGTGTTTCCGGCCAGGTCCCGCAAACCGGACCCGTTTTGCGACGAAGCCCCATTGGGATTGAGCCTGAGAACGTAGCTTGCGCCATGCACCAATGGTTCCGCCGGATGAATCACCACACTGCCGCCATCGGCCTTCAGGTTCGCATCAACCAGCACCCCATCCTTTTCCAGCTGAATGTTGTCGGAATTGATAGATGATGGGAGCAGCGGTTCGTTAAAGTAGATCACCAGATTGTCGCCCGGGCGAAGCCTGGCCTGATTGTCAGTGCCGGGCACCCAGCTCGTGATGAAGGGCGCTTCGGTGTCCGCGAAGTCGGCCTGCAGCGGGGCATCTTCGACGTTGCGGAAGCCGTTCAGCTTGAAGGAGATCAGGCCTGAGGCCGTGTCAATACCCATCACGTCCGGCTCAATAACGCCAACGGCTTCGATGCTCAGCTTGCCGTCCTCGACGATGGCGGTGCCCACGAGCTGCACGTGCATGAGCTGTTGGCCAAGGGCGCCGTTGGCAACAGTGTTCCCGGTATTCAGGGCCATATCGATGTAGAGCTCGAGCACCCGGGGTGCATCCACTGCATCGGTATAGGGGTTGGGCATCAGGAAACCATTGGCATCCGAGAGAAAGCGAACTTCGACGGCTTCGGATTCGAACCCGGCCGGCACGGCGCCGGCGACCTTGACGACCACGGAGCTTCCGGTGAGCAAGGTGCCCCGGTCGATCCTCAGGGGAATGCTCTGGCCCGCCGCTTCAAATTTGGGAATAAAGCCCAGTTCCGCGAACACGGTGCCGGTGACACTGGTCGGGTTGTTCGGGCCCAGAAGAAGGGAGCTCAGGTTTACCGAGTTGTAATCGGCACCGGTCAGTGGCAACTGGCCGGGTATGCTTTCAGCTACCTGGCCCATGATCTGGCGCTTGCCCGTCGGGGAGCGGGAATCGATCGGGTTGAAGGTCAGTGTGTGATCTTCGGACAGGGCATCATCGAGCAGAGCGCTTTTGATGCCGGTAGTCACGGTCAGGTTATAGGTCAGGCCCGGATCCAGGTAGCCTTCCGGATCCACCGTGACCCGGTGGCCCTTGGCGTATACTTCGGCATTCACCGGTTCACCGTCCTGGTCCGTCAGGCGGATGGTCTGGCCGTAAACCACCGATTGCGGGTCGAGGGGCTCGGTAAACTGAAGCCGGAATGTCGTAAAGTCCGTGACGGGGTAGTCGTTCCCTCCGTCCGGAATGGCTCGCGCCAGTTCAAATCCGGTGCCTTCGGTCTGGCTCAGGATAGGGCCGGATGTGGCCGGTTCTGTCCTGAATCTGATGCCATCTGCGGTCAGTGACACCGGTGTGCCGCCAGCCTGAAGGCCCTCTGAGGTCAGGGTGTAGCTGGTTCCCGGCGCAAGCGCCTTGTCCGGCTTTGCCGCAAGCCCCATCTTGTCTTCATCAGTAAACATCACGTCGGTGAGGGTAACCTCGTTTCCGGTGGCATCCTTCAGGATCAGAGAATCGGGAATGTCAGTCAACGGTGTGTCGATGGACTTGTTGAAACGCAGGAAAACAGGTGCCGTTGTGGGAACGGTGGACGTGACATCGGGCTGATCACTGCCTGACGACATTGAGTCAGCCGGATAGGCAAACATTAGCGAGCCGGGTGTTGAGCTTTGGGTCATTGTTTGCTCGTCACCGCCACAGCCTGCGAGTAACGTGGTGACACTCAATGCAATAATTGTTCTTTTCATGCCGCACCTCTTCAGAATTTCAGCGTAACTGAGCCGCTGAACACGTGAATATCGCCATCCGCAGTAACGTCTTCTTCGTTTCCGTTGAAATCAACAATGGTGAAGTCGCGCTTTTGCAGCATCTGATACTGGTAACCGAGGTCCACGCGAACGGGGTAGGCCAGAAAACGGGTACGGTTGTACGTTGCACTGAGGCCAAGTCCAATAGAGATCTTGTCGGTATCCAGGTAGTTAACTTCCCGGTTTCGAGTGGTTTTCAGGGGGGATTCTCTGTAGGCGACACCAGTAAGGAACATGAAGTTATCATTTAACCTGTACTCGCCACCGATACGAGGGACCAGGATGTCGTCAAACTGCATCCGGGCAGCGGGGGAAAGGCTGGCCTGATCCTTAATGGTGTCGCCGGCAAATTCGTCCTCCAGTTCTGACCAGTTCTGTTGTTCGATACTGCCGCCAATGCGCCAGCCGTCACCTTGATACTGAGTGCCGATGACCCAGGTTTCCGGCTGAAAGGAGTCGATCGTCGTGACCGCAAGGGCAAGTCCCGGGTCGGGAATCGTCTGGCTGACAATGATGTTTGCATCGACGCTAGTGGAAGATGCTGATTTTGCCCGGTAGGCCAGGGCCGTTTCCCAGCCGCTCAACCAACAGCCATTTTCAGGGCAGAAGGTTTTGCCCCAGTTGATGGAGGTACTGACAATTGACTTTACAGAGGGCTCGGCATTAACAGACAGGCGCTCACGCTGTGTCTCACCGGCGAGGTTCGATATCGCATCGAGGTCGGCTTTGGCTTCAAGCGTGATCCTTGCCGAAATGCCGGCATCAATACCACGCCAGATAGTGGTGGCAGCACCGATATTGAGGAACAGGGGCTCCTTGCCGTACTCCAGGAACTGGCCGCTTTCCGATGTATTTGAAGAAAAAGCCAGCAGTTCCTTGCCGTATTTCTCCACTCCCGCGATGAAGCCAAGATAGATCGGATGGTCAGAACGAGTCATTGAGGTGAGATTGGTTTTCATGCCGATCAGCACATGCTGGCTCGGAGAATCGGCGAGTATATCGCTATTGCGCTGAGGGCTTTCCGCCCTTAGTTCCTGTTCAGCATGAAGCAGGCCAACGGTCAGCTCACCCTTGGGATCTTTTGTCAGATATGCAGGGTTATAGTAGGTGGCAGACACCTGATCATTGAACATTGAGAGAGACTGAGCTGTGGCCACGTCGACCGCCATTACCCCGTAGGTGGTGCCGATGTTGCCCATGCTGGCCTGGGCAGAAAGAGAGAATCCTGCGGAAAGTATTGCAACTGTAAGGGATATCGCCCTTACCGAAAACCGGGGGAAGATCGCCATTAATACACTCCATAGCTCTTTGTTTTTGTCTATACGCCGGTGCTTCTGTCTGGGGAAAGGCACACGTTGGTTTCGGATAGGAGTATATGTTGCTTGTCCTTTCAGGAATCTGGCTTTCTTGACGCAACTTAACGGCAGTAGAGCCAGGCATTGCCATTGCCGGAAGTTGAAATGCATGATTGACATTTCGCACTTTGCGACTTTTTAGAGTGAGTCTCGGGCTTATCGGTACTGGGGATCTCGAGGGTTGTCAAAACCTATAACTTGTAAAGAGACCTGTATAAGCAGGGGTTACATTCCAGACAGGTCCAGCGCGAACATTAAAATGGAATCGATCAGCCTAACTCAGCCTCAGCAACAGCCGGCAAATCCAATAAAGCGATCAGTGGGCATGCGCTTCTGCGTTTTACAATATATTCATGCTCTCCTCCCCCGGTAGCCGCACCAGAGCGGCGCGGCTACCCGTGATATCAATTGGCGACATCATTCTCCCGGCTTTACCGGATCCCGGTACCCCGCCATCATCTTCATCATCCAGCCCGGGTACTCCTCGGGCAGGCGGCTGACTTCATCCAGGGCTACCAGTTCATCGTCGGACAAGCGGATTTGGGCCGCGCGGATATTGTCCCTGAGCTGCTCGGGCCGCTTGGCGCCAACGATGATGCTGGTCACAGGCTTCTGGTGTAGCAGCCATGACAGGGCAATCTGTGCCACATTGACCGGTTCGCCGTCGATCTGTTTGCCATCGGCAATCTCCCGCATAACCTTGATGACTTCGCTGCCCCGCTCGCGGTTGACGGGCGGAAAGTCAAACTTGGCGCGCCGGTTTTCTTCGGAAACGTCCGGCCCCTCGTATTTACCGGACAGGTAACCCCCGGCCAGTGGGCTCCACACCATCAGACCGACGTTCTCAGATTCCAGCATCGGAATAATATCCCGCTCCAGATCGCGACCTACGAGGGTGTAGTAGGCTTGCATGGATATGATCGGGCACAGGTTGCGGGCCCGGGTGATGCCGATGGCTTTCATCACTTGCCAGGCGGCCCAGTTGGACAGGCCCACGTAACGCACATGGCCTTGCTGCACCAGGGTGTTCAGTGCCTCCAGAGTTTCCTCGATCGGTGTGGCCGGGTCAAAACCGTGGATCTGGTACAGGTCAATATAATCCGTTTGCAGGCGCGCCAGGCTCGCCTTGCATTCGCTCATTATATGGCCGCGGGAAGCACCACGGGCATTGGGGCCAGCCCCCATGGGGCCAAGCACCTTGGTCGCCAGCACCACATCTTCGCGGCGAACGCCGAGATTCTTCAGGGACTGGCCGACGATGCGCTCACTGGCGCCGAAACCATAGATGTTGGCGGTATCGATAAAGTTGATCCCCGCCTCCAGGGCGATCTTCACGAGTTCGTCGGCCTGTTCCTGCTGCAACTGGCCGATCAGGCCCCAGATGTCCTCATCGCCGCCGAAGGTCATGGTGCCCAGGCACAGTTCGGATACGAACAGCCCCGAGTTGCCCAGCGACTTGTAGCCTGGACGATTGTCTCCATCGAACAGTGGTAAACTCTCAGTTGCCATGTTGCACCTCATCATGCTTTTCGGTTGGTGTTCCAGAATTCACTGTAAATACTGCCGGTTTCGGTTTGTTTGCACTCGCTTGTGTTACTGGGTGAAGATGGCCTTGTAGAAACGCATGGTGCCATCCCAGGAACGGCTGGCAGCCTCTTCATCATAACCAACCGGCATGCCGAACTCCTCGGCGATCTTGTCGGCGCCTGGGTTGGTGAATGAGTGCAGTACTCCGGGAAAGCTCACCAGTGTCAGGTCGACTTCGGCATCCTGCATCTCCTTGACCAGGCCCGCGACCTGATCCGAGGGGACCAGCTTGTCGGCACCGCCGGTGTACACCTGGATCCTGGCTTTCACGGACTCGGGTTCAGCCGTGAGGGGGCTGCCGAGCGCGCCGTGGAAGCTGACAACGCCGTCCAGATCGACGCCCATGCGCGCCATGTTGAGAACCACGGCGCCGCCAAAACAATAACCCTGTGCCGCAATTCGGGACGCATCAACACTTTCGTGGTTCTTCAGGATGTCCATCGCCTTCATGAAGCGCGCCTTGACCTGACTCATGTCCCGAGTGGCTTCCTGCATGAACTTCTGGGCGGTATCGGGATGGTCGGCTTGTTTGCCAGAGCCATACATATCCAGCGCAAACGCCGTATAGCCGGCCGAGGCAAGTCGTTCTGCCTGATTCCGGGCAAATTCATTGTGCCCCCACCATTCATGGACCACCAGAACCCCCGGACGCTTTTGCCCGAATTCATCATCCCAGGCCATGTAGCCGGTGAAGGTCTCGTCGCCGACTTGATACTCGATGGTTCTGGTTTGCGTTTCTGCCAGTACCTGCGTACTTGCAACAGTGAGTGACAGCGTGGCTGCTGCCAGTGCTGTTTTCAGGGTGCTCATCATCTGTTTGCTCCTTTTCGCTCGTTATGAGTCAATTTGCGTAGCGATTCTGTACATCAAAGCGCGATTCCTGTCCCGTCGTTACTGGCAGCGGGCGCGCAGCAGTCGCGTTGCGGCATCAAACACGGCGAGGTCTTCTTCGGTGCGCGCGGCAAGGTGGGCCCCTTCCAGCATCGCCAGGGTCGCCTGCGCTTCATCGGCGGGACCCAGGATGGCCGAGACGGATCCATCCCTTTGTCCCAGTTCAAACGTTGCCGTAATCCACTGCAGAACCATTGCGCGAACGGCGCCGACTCTGGCAATAACGGTGTCGGACAGGCTTTCGCGGCAGGTCGAAAAGGCAACGCACAGACACACGGTCTGGCCATCATGCAACGCCCCGCGGTACAGGGCAATGAGTGCCTTGAGGCGCGCGCCAGCGCTGGCATGGGCTGCGTCTATCTCGGTCAGACCCTGCTGCAGACTGGTCTGATAGCGCTCGATCAAGGCTTCGGAGAGCTTCGCCTTGGTGGGGAAATGATAATGGATCGAGGCCTTTCGAATGCCGATGGCCTCGGCCAGATCCGCGTAGCTGAACCCGTCAAAGCCCCGTGACCGGACGGTGTGCTCGGCAAGATCCATCAGGGCTGTTCTGGTATCACGGTTCATGGTTGTTCACCTGTCTGCCTTTTCAATCCCGCTATTGCCGGGCTTATACCCTCGGTGCCCCGGCAAATCGCAGGTGCCCCGTTTTCATCCAGATCTTGGCGCCGTCGTCCCCGGCCGTCACGGACAACCTGTGTCCTTCAGGGAGGCGCAGCCAGTCATGCCTGGCCAGCACCTCGCCATCCCTGATAGCCGAACCTTCGACCACCAGCAGTTCGATTCCGCCGGGCGCCTCAGAGGTCAGTGTCGCCCCCGCATCGAGCTGGCTGTAGGTCACGATCTCACGATCGTCCTCATGCAGCTTTGCGGTGGCAACGCCGCCCACTGGGGCGCCCAGCTCGGCCTCCATATTCTTGCTGAACTGGGTGCGGTCGGCCAGGTCGAACTGCCACAGTTTCACAAATATCGTGCAGCCCGTTTCAGAGCCCGGAATATGTGACGTGGTTGGGGGGTTGCGCACGTAGGTGCCAGCAGGGAAGTCACCGTGCTCGTCCTGGAACACGCCATCGAGTACGATGAATTCTTCTCCACCGGTATGGGTATGCGCCGAGAAATGACTGCCCGGCGCATAACGCACGATGGTCGTGGCGCGGGCAACTTCGTCCCCGATCCGGTCCAGCATGCGCCGCTCCACCCCTTTCATGGGCGAGGGCTGCCATTCAATCTGGTCGGAATGCATAACCACCGGTTTGGAGAAATCTGCATTGATCTCCATGTTATTCCTCCCTTTTGTGCCCTTCATGTTTTCAGCGCTTACATTAAATCCGAAGGTTTCGGATTACCCGGCAATTGAAGGACGGGCTGCGACTTTTGCGCGCCAGGCCTGGAGATTGGTCAGGGACTCGGGAATGTCCACCTTCGCGAAATCCGCAAACCCCAGGCCGGCAAAGGCGGTGATGTCTGCGACCGAGAAGCTGTCGCCTGCGAGAAACTCATTGTCCGCCAGAACGCTGTCAAGATAGGTCATGGTTGCGCTGGCAATTTCTTTCTGTTTATTACCCCATTCAGCACACTGCCAGGTTTCCAGATCCGGACCAAGCCCGGGGGTCGCGTGATGGAAATAGGCACCCACGGCATTCATCAGACCGTTTTCTGCCCGCAGATTCATCATTGCGATACGGGCACGCTCCGCTGGGGTTGTACCCATAAGGGACGGACCATCAAAGACGCCGTCGATATATTCGGTGATGGCATTGCACTGGGCGATGCAGGTGCCGTCGTCAAGTTCCAGCATGGGCACGGTGGCATCCGGGTTTTTCGTCTTGAACGCCTCGGAACGGTGCTCGCCGCCCATGACATCGACCGGGACGAATTCCACCTGGTTTGTTGCGCCTTTTTCTGCCAGAGCGATGCGAACGCGGAGCGGGTTCGGGAAGCCTTCGATATCGTAGATTTTCATTGATTGCCTCTGTTGGTCATTAAACATGCGCCAATTAATCCACCTATTAGTAGGTAGATGTGCAAGAGGCAATTTGATTGTTCTGCTTTTCTTTGCGCTGTTGACAAGACATTCCAAACGCCAAGAACAGCCCGGGCCTTCTTGCAGTACATAGCCAAACCAAAAAGCCAGCTTCTCAGTTAGACGATTTGATAAATATCGAAGTGTTTTTGTTGAAAGAAGCGTGTGCGAAAGAGCAGCCGTGAATGTTCGCTTATGTTTACTAGCGAACCTTTGGCAAGTCATCCCAGCTGGTCGTATACGCCGGCGACAAATGCCCCCGCCGCATCGCGTAGGCCGCAGGCCCTGCCTCTCTGGCCATGTAGACCGTCGCCCTGGACTTTCGGTTGATCGTATCCATCACCACCATCAGGCGCTCCGATCTGCCATTGTCTGGCACCTGCTCCGGGGCCGCTTGGAATAGATCCTCTTGAAGCCCCACTTCTTCCACTAGCTCCCCCAACATAACGCCGGCCTTTGCGTAATTAAATCCTTCCCGGTACATCGGTCGAAGCAGGTTCAGGGCCTGCTGCACAATAACCCGGGAGTCCTGGCTGGGCTGGATGAGCTTCACGCTGGCACTGCGTGAATACTGCGGTGCCGTCGTCTTGAACGGATTCGTTCGAATGAACACCATCAGCTCTCCCGCATACTGCTGACCTCCCCGAAGTTTTTCGGTAGCGCGAGTCGCAAAGTGCACCACGGCTTCTTCCAGGTCGCTCAGTTTTTGAAGGGGCTGACCAAATGAACGGGAGCACATGATTTGTTTCTTGGGCGGTGGCACTTCATACCACGGCACACAGGGAATGCCGTTGAGTTCGCGGGCCGTGCGTTCCAACACGACAGAGAACTGTTTTCTGAGCGTTGCCAGATGGGTATCCGCTAACTGTAACGCCGTGACTATGCCCATGGCCTGAAGCCTGGCACGGAGTTTTCGCCCGACACCCCATACGTCCTCAACCGGTACGCGAGCCATCAGCCGCCGTTGCCGGGCGGGGTCCGTCAGATCGACTACGCCGCCGGTTGCCGGGTACTTCTTGGCGGCATGGTTGGCCAGCTTGGCCAGGGTTCGCGTAGGTGCAATGCCCACACAGACTGGCAAGCCGACGTTCTGATAAACCGTGTTCTTGATCTTCCGCCCAAAGTGCTCGAAAGACACCACCCGGTCAATGCCGGTCAGGTCCAGAAACGCTTCATCGATGGAATAGACATCTACTCGCGGAGCCAGGGCTTCAAGAGTGGTCATAACCCGTCTGCTCATATCGCCATAGAGGGTGTAGTTGGAGGAGAACACCTGGATGCCGTACCGGCGAATTTCCGGTTTGATGTGATGAACCGGCACGCCCATCTTGATCCCCAGCGCCTTGGCTTCTTTGGAACGGGCGACGACGCAGCCGTCGTTGTTGGACAGCACCACAACCGGTGTATGACGCAGATCCGGACGGAACAGCTTCTCGCAGGAGGCATAGAAGTTATTACAGTCCACCAAGGCGAATACGGCTGTCTTCATCCGGCTTTGGCCTGTTCCCGGTACAACGCAGCCCCGAGAGCGGCAAAGTAACACTGAAAGGCGTCATTTATCCGCTGGCGATGCTCGCCCTGCGGATACAGACCCGCCTTGGCTTCATGAGAGTGAACGGTTCCGTTTACCAGAAATCGGTTACGCGGCTGGCTGTCTTCAATGAAGGCTTCAAAGGCGCGAGCGCACAGCTCCTCCGGCTTGGTGTAATAAACCGTTCTCAAGTGCTGATCGGCCATCAGGGAGGCCCTGAACAAAGTGCTGGGTGCAGTGCCGTCCTCCGTCAGCATGATGGCCTGGAAGCAGGCGCCTAGCCGTTCATTCAGTGGGTGGGGTTTACTGCTTACGCTGTTCAGCCAGGCACTGGAGGCGAAGGCAAAGCCGAACGGTCCGGCATTCCGGTAAGCTTTGCCACCCATGTAGTGATCAAAGGCGTGAAACCACTCATGAGCGAGGCTACCTGCACCGGCGTTCTTGGCCAGCGCCAGCTGCCGGGTGGCAGGGATATAGTGCGCCGCCACGCCCAGCCGGCCGCCGATGCCATACTGCAGGCCCAGCGTGCTCCTTAGGGAGATCAATGGTTCCGGTCCTCGCAGGATCGTCATCAAATCACACAGCGCCTGATAAAACCGGCCGGCTGCCCGGCCCCGCTCCTGGGGCGTCACCCAGCGTCCGACCTCGATGCTGCGAAAATCGAACCGTCGTCTTACGGTGACAAAGGATACTGCCGATTCAGGTGTCATCCCTGGCCTCCCCGCTTGAGTGACCGAATGACGTTGGTGACCACCCCAAACACCTCCATCACCATATCGCCCTCGACGGTAATAGGCCGGTACGCTGAATTCCTTGGAAGGAGGCGAACAGGCGGTGGCGTCAAATGCAACTGCTTGACCGTCATCTCGCTTTCCAGGCTGGCGATGATGATGTCTCCGTGCTTGGCTCTCAGCGACCGGTCCACCACCAGGACATCGCCGGGATAGATGCCAGCCTCGATCATGGACTCTCCCTGAACACGCACGAAGAATGTGGCCGCAGGATGCTGGATGCAGAGCTCGTTCAGATCGATGGTTTTCTCAATGTAGTCCTCCGCCGGAGATGGGAAGCCAGCCGAGACCCGTTCCAGAAACATCGGAATGTTCAGGCGGGAGAAGGATTCAAAGTCACCAAGCAGAATGCAGGACATGCTTTACACCGAATACTGTTTGAATATACAGTATTTTGGAAAGATAATACGTATGGGTCAACCCATCATTGGGCACAGTGTTTTATACTCGGACTAATACAGCTGCCAGGAAGGCGGGAGGAGTCTGTATGAAAAGCGTAGTACTGATGTTTGTTGGGGGCTTAGTGGGAGGCCTGATTGGGCCAGTGACAGCACTGGTGAGTGTGGCAGCCGGTTACGTGTTAGGTCGCGCTCTGACACATTCGGTCGCACCGAAGCCGAGTGAGGAACAGTCGCACTGTCGTTAACGCAGCCCCTCGTAGCATTAATCCTTCACATGCTCCCGAACAAGCTCTAGCGCTTCTTCCATGTGCTCAAACCGGTGACTCCCGCCCTCAAAGCTGTGTACCGAAAAATAACCCCCAAGCTCCCTGACGGTGTCGTTCCACGGAAGCAGTTCATCCCCCTGATCCAGCAGTACTAACCCGCTGCCATAGTGGGTGAAAGGATAGTAGCTAGAAACCACTTCGTCCGTCAGTTGATAGGCCTGCCCCTGATGATCGACACCCGGCCCTATCCAGGACTTGAGAGCGTGGGCAGGCTCCGTCACCGGGTTGATGGCAACAAACGGAATACCCGCTTCGGCTCCCAGAATACCCGCCAGCCATCCTCCCATCGAAGTCCCAACCAGAAGATCCGGGTTCACTTGCATCAGCTTGTCCAAGCTCTCTTCGATAACGTCTTCCGAGCCTTGGGTGTAATCGATGTCGTGACCATAGACAGGACCAACCCTGGCGAGCGTTTTGAGTTTGTCGCTGTTGATATCGAAGCGGCTGGCGAAGCCATGGAGGTAGTAGATTTTTGGCATATCCTTCACTAGGGACGCTATATTTTTCCTGACCTTAGCACCGTTGGCGGGTAAATGCCTGCTTCCTAGCCCAAGCGCTATCCCCTCGCACCGCCGGATAAAGAAAGGGGTGTGGCCGCAACGTGCTCACACCCCTCACTGTCGTTTTCATCTGCCTCATCCATGAGCTTCGATTGATGGCCGCCAATACACGTTGCTTCCAAGCCGCCCAAAACCGATTGGCTGGCGCTTTCGGTAGGCCTTCCGCTGATTGTCAGCCATGGCACTCTGGGCATCTGCGTCACGAACATAGCGGGCAAGCGTCATGGCAGGGGTGGCACCGTAGCGCGCGCCGGGGGAGGCGCAGGTCCAAATGTGCCGGAGTGCAAGCGCCGCATCAGGGTCTACCCTGTCGAGATAAGCCAGACCGTAGGCGCAGGCCTCCAGAGTTAGGTCGGCGTGGTCGCACAACCTTGCGGTTGCTGTCGGCTTACCCCACGTATCATAAGTGTAGGTTTTGCCAATGTCGTGCAACAAACCAGCGACGAAACCGAGCTCCTGAAGCTCCCAAGGCATCTCGGGTTCATTGGCCTCCGTCATGACCAGTACGTTCTTCGCCACCTCTAGGGAATGAGCCAGCAGACCGCCGGGCTCACTGTGGTGGTAATTCCTGCTCGCCGGAGCTTTCAGGAAAACCTCCAATCTGTCACGGCGCTCCAATACTCGCTTTATGAACATCTGTAATGGGGCTGACCGCAAAGACCGTACCGCAGCAACCAGCTGATCCAATGCCTCCGGCTTAGGGCAGAACGTCCGTGGCAAAGTCTGCAGTGCAGGCAAGCCGGCAACGTCTGCCTGCAACGGGCGGCGGATATCGGTCAGCAGGATCTCACTTTCCTCCGCACCAACACACACTTGCCCTTTGACCACGACCAGATCCATGTGGCCCAAATGCTCTGGAATCAATATAGAACCAATTACCGCCAGAACCACGATGTCGCTGGCACAGCTGCTCAACCGAAGTTTCAGATACGGAATGCCTTCATCATCAAAACAGGCAACACGCCCCGTCAGTCGGTAGGTGCCTTTAAAAGTTTCCTGCATCAACGGGCGTAGATCATTCAGTTTCATCACCTACCTCCTTATCGTTTTCGATGACCCGACTCTGAATCAGGCGCTCAAAGGCGCTGCCATCCATGCGAGTCAGGTTCGGGATATAGCGGGAATACACTTTAAACAGCATTTCCGTTGAGGAATGGCCCAGAGTGCGGGCGACCCATTCCGGGTTTTCACCCGACGCGAGGAGTAGCGTCGCCGCTGTATGCCGGGTCTGGTAGGGACGGCGTTTCTTCAGCTTGAGGTGTTCCAACAAAGGGTACCAAACACGCTTGGTCACGTTATTGTGGTCCAGTGGCTCTCCCAGCCGGTTACAGAATACGAACTTGCTGAACTTGCCGGTGGCCTCGTACTGGGATTTGAGTGCCTGGTACACGGGGCCAAACATGGGAATTTCCCGTTGAGAGCCGTCCGTTTTTGTGTACTCGGTTTGGCCGTGGATGAGTGTTTCACGTACCAGGATTTCCCGCTTTTCGAAATCCACGTACTCCCACTTGAGGCCATCAACCTCCCCCGTTCGCATGCCGGTGTAAAAACGCACCAGGTAGTAGTTGTGGTAATCCTCTCTGACCGTTTCGAGGATCTTTTCTACCTCATTCAGGGAGAAGGGCTCGATGTGTACCTTCTGCTGTTTCAGCGGCTTGATATTCAGATAGGGATTCGTGAAGTCAAACCGCTCCGCCGCCTCCGTCAGAATCATTCGCAGAATGGTCATGTGGCTGTTGATGGTCTTGGGCGACATCAAACCACTCGCCCCCCTTCCCTTCCGCCGAGCCATCTTGTTACGTGCAGCCAAAATGTCTGGCTTGGAAATCTCGCCTACCCGTTTATTTTTGAAAGCTGGCTTCAGAGAGCTAGCCAGAATGGATTCCACATTACGCGTGTGGGAGTTCCGCCACTGGATTTTCGATTCGAGAAACCACTGGTCAGCGAAGTCTGTGAACAGAGGAGTATCTGATTCTGACTGACCAAGAACACCCTCACCATTTGTGGGAAGGACCCCAGCGTCCTCAAGCTTTTTGAGGTTTTTGCTTCCCGGAAAGAACTCGGCGTAGTCAAAATCCCCGACCAACATTTTGGCTTCCATTCGCTGGATCAATGTCTCCAGCTGTTTACGGTTGCGGGCGGTGTCACTCAATAGAGTCTGCTCCCTGCAGCGTATTCCTTGGTACCGGAAATCGATAAAGAGCTTTTTTGTATCGACTCGTGCTCGCACCTTAGCCATGACAAACACCTCCGCTCGCCATCGGGATGGCCAGATTGTTCTGAGCCATGCTGAGCATGTCCTCCTCGATGATCTCCCAGATGTAGAGGATTTTTCGGCCGCCAAATGGACGAATATAATGTTTACCCTCCAACAGGACGCTGTCTTTCAGACACTGACGGATGGTCCGGGGGTCATACTTGATACGCTCTGATAGCTCTTCAGTTGTCAGGTACGTGTTGTTCATGAGAACATCTCCTTTCGCCAATCAATGATCAGTTGATAACTTTTGTTATCACTTGATCACCAATATACGCCACATAGCGATAATTGCAAGTGGCGTTTGATTATTTGTTTTATCAAACGAGCAGAGAGATGATCCGTTTCCATTTGAAGGAATTGATAGCAGATAAGGAATTTGCCGAGAAACGACGAATCACTATTGGTGAAATTGCTAAGGACACCGGCATCAACAGGATGACACTGTCGAAAATCATCAACCACCCCGGCCACAGCACAGTGACGGACAACATTGATAAGCTATGCACTTATTTCGACTGTTCGGTTGAGCAATTAATCACGCACATCAAGGAAGTCTCGGACGAGTCGGAAGGATCTGAAGGCGAAAAGTGACTCTCTTTCTTGGCATGCGGGCAGAAGCTAATGCCCCGTGCCCCAGAAGACTTACGGTCAACAACGAAGAGGGGCCAAAATATCCAAGTCGGAAATTGGCACGCATAGGGCACGATGAGGGCACGGAGAAAATTTCAGACTCAGAAAACAAAAAAG
The DNA here is from genome assembly GCF_000235625.1 of Marinobacter manganoxydans MnI7-9. Taxonomy (GTDB): domain Bacteria; phylum Pseudomonadota; class Gammaproteobacteria; order Pseudomonadales; family Oleiphilaceae; genus Marinobacter; species Marinobacter manganoxydans. The sequence goes on from NZ_AGTR01000014.1 coordinate 32,485, forward strand.
GCAGACCAGTAACCAACTGATCTGCCTTTCTTTTATGTGGTAGCGGGAGCTGGATTCGAACCAACGACCTTCGGGTTATGAGCCCGACGAGCTACCAGACTGCTCCACCCCGCATCAAAACTGGTTGTTTACCGGGCTACCCCGATCAACGTGCGCGTATATTAATGATTGGATTCAAAACTGTCAATCGATATCTTCGAAAAGGTCTGCCCGGTACTGAAGCTCTTCGGGCTCTGGGGCAGCGTGATCTTGATAGAATCCCACTGTTTCAATCACTTCCTGAACAGGTCGAAAGGAGCGGCGGTGTTCAATGGTTGCTCCGAGGCGGCGCAGGGCCTCCAGATGGACCGGGGTCGGATAACCTTTGTGCTGCGCCAGGCCGAACCCGGGGAAACGCGCTTCCAGCGCTTCCATTTCCCGGTCACGGGTTACTTTGGCAATAATAGAAGCGGCGCTGATGGCAGCCACCCGACTGTCGCCTTTGACAACCGGTTCCGACGGCCAGCGCCACTTGGGACAGCGATTACCATCCACCAGAACGTACTCAGGCACCACAGCCAGCCCCGACACTGCGCGCTCCATAGCCAGCATTGTGGCCTGGTAGATATTCAGCCGGTCGATTTCGTGGGACTCGCACCGGCCAATGCTCCAGGCTTTGGCATCCTCGAGAATCTGATCGTAGAGGGCGTTGCGACGCTTCTCGGTCAGCTTCTTTGAGTCAGCCAGGCCTGCGATTGGCCGGTCCGGATCCAGAATGACCGCCGCAGTCACGACGGCCCCGATGAGCGGCCCCCGACCGACCTCGTCCACACCGGCAAGCAAGGAACCGTTGTAACGACACTCGAAGGGTGGCAAAGGGCTCTTGGGCATCAGCGGGCACCCTGCTCTATCAGGTCTGAGATCGCCTGAGCGGCTTTTTCATCAGCCCCCTGCTTCAGTGAATGGTGCAACTCGGTAAAAGCTTGGTTAAGCCTCGCCCTCTCTTCTTTGTTCTCGAGTCGCTCAAGCACTGCTGCACCCAGACTCTCAGCCGTGGCGTCGTCCTGAAGCAGCTCTGGAACAAGCTGGCGCTTGGCGAGGAGATTGGGCAATGCGACATGAGGCACCTTCACCAACTTCGACAGAAGAGCATAGCTGAACCCGCTCAGGCGGTACCCTACAACCATCGGCTTTTTAAGAAGCATCGCTTCGAGTGTTGCCGTTCCAGAGGCCAAGAGCACAACGTCGGACGCGGCCATCACATCTCTGGAACGCCCACGTACGATGGTAACCGGAAGCTTCACCTTCAACGCATCGACCAGATCGCGCACCTGCTTCTCCCGGTCCCGGTTCACGCAGGGGATCACCAACTGTAGATCAGGTCTTCTTTCCTGTATCCAGCGAGAGGCTTCAAGAAACAAGGTACCAAGTCTCTCCACTTCTCCTGCACGACTACCGGGAAGAACCGCCAGTACGGGTGCGTCCGCATCTATTCCCAACGACTCCCGCATCTTGAGGGTATCCGGCGCCATGGGAATTCGATCTGCCAGTGGATGGCCCACGAAGGCCACAGGCACCTGATGCTCCTCGTAAAACCTTGCCTCGAAAGGAAACAGGGTCAACATCAGGTTGACCGATTTGGCAATTTTGAAGATCCGCTTCTGCCGCCAGGCCCAAACCGAGGGGCTGACATAATGCACGGAAAGAATGCCGGCCTCGCGGCAGCGCCGTTCGATCGCAAGCGTAAAATCCGGAGAATCGATACCGATCACAACATCCGGTGGCGTGGCGAAGAAATAGTCCAGGAGCCGGGCCCGGATGCTGAACAGTTCACGAATTCGTCCAAGAACCTCCACCAGCCCCATGACCGAAAGACGTTCCATCGGCACCAGGGAATGAAATCCCTCCGCAACCATTTCCTCCCCGCCAATGCCGACGAACCGGGCCTGGGGATAGCGTTGGCGCAGCGAACGGATCAGGCCGGCACCGAGGATATCCCCCGATGCCTCACCGGCGATGATTCCGAATGTAATTTTACGCTCGCTGATGGTCGCGTGAGAAAGATCTGTCACCGACAGGCTCCTGCCGGGTTAGCGGATGATGCCGCGGTGAGCTCCACGCAGGGAGTCAATGAGGGGACGTATTTCTGCAACATCGGAGTAGGACTTCTCAAGCTCTTCGACGGCCTGTTCGGTTGTCAGCCCCTGGCGATAGATCACCTTGTAGGCGCGGCGTAAAGCCAGCAAGACATCCTTGCTGAAACCACGGCGCTTGAGGCCTTCCACGTTCATGCCGTGTGGCTGGGCGGACTGACCGCTCGCCATCACATAGGCCGGAATGTCCTTGAGTACGATGCTGCCACCAGCCGCCATGCTGTGGGGACCAATATGACAGAACTGGTGCACCATGGTACCACCGCCCAGAATCGCGAAATCGCCGACCGAAACATGGCCCGCAAGGGTGGCACAATTGGCCAGAATGGTGTTGTCACCGACGATACAGTCATGAGCGACATGCACGTACGCCATCAAAAGATTGCCACTGCCGATACGGGTTTCACCCCGGTCCTGGACCGTGCCCCGATGAACCGTGCAATTCTCGCGAATCACGTTGTTGTCGCCAATCACCAGTGTGGTTGGCTCGCCCGCGTATTTCTTGTCCTGGCATTCCTCGCCGATACTGGAGAACTGGAAAATACGGTTATTCCGGCCGATAACCGTCGGCCCCTTGACCACCACGTGGGACAGGATCTCGGTACCCTCGCCGATTTCCACATCGGGGCCAATGTAGCTCCAGGGCCCGACAGTAACGTTGTCCCCGAGCCTGGCTGACGGGTCTACAATCGCCTGAGGATGGACACCCGACCAGTCATTTGTCGCCATCAAACTTCTCTCTCAGCGGTCAGAATCTCTGCCACGCAGACGACTTCACCGTCGACCAGGGCGCGACACTCGAATTTGTAAATACCCCGTTTACCGGAGATGAGTTCCGACTCCATGCACAGTTGATCTCCCGGCAAAACCGGGCGCTTGAACCGTGCCTTGCTTGAGCCGGCGAGGTATTGTACCACGCCGTCAGAAGGTTTCCGGCCCACAGTCACAAAACCGAGAATGCCCGAGAGCTGGGCCATGGCTTCGATAATCAGGACGCCCGGCATGATCGGGTTGTTCGGGAAGTGGCCCTGAAAGAATGACTCGTTGAACGAAATATTCTTGTAGCCCTTGATCGATTTTCCTTTTTCGACCTCCGTTACCCGATCCACCAGCAAAAACGGGTATCGGTGCGGCAGGTATTCCAGAATTTCGTCGATGTTCATCATGTTGATCGGCCTCAGCCCTCTAATTTCTTTTCCAGTTCTTTGACCCGTCGCGCCAGCGCATCCAGTTGCCGGAAGCGCACAGCATTCTTGCGCCACTGACGGTTGGTATCGGCGCTGGTGCCAGATGAATAGACTCCGGGCTCACGAATATCTCCGGTCACCAGAGTCATACCTGTCAGATGGACCTGATCCGCAATCTCGAGATGGCCGGCCACGCCCGAGGCGCCACCAAACACGCAATGCCGACCAATACGAGTACTTCCGGCAATACCAACCATGGCCGCCATGGCGCTGTGATCACCGATGCGAACGTTATGGGCAATCTGGATCAGGTTATCGAGCTTTACACCGTTGCCAATCACCGTGTCGTCCAGTGCACCGCGATCAATGGTGGTGTTTGCACCCACTTCTACATCATTTCCGAGCACAACCCGACCGAGTTGCGCGATACGATGCCATACGCCCTTCTCATTGGCGAAGCCAAAACCGTCGGAGCCAATAACGGCGCCGCTGAGGATGTGACAACGCTCACCAACGACCACATCGTGGGCCAGAGTCACCCGTGGCCGGATTAAAGTCCGGGCCCCGACCCTGGCGCGGGCGCCAATAACCGAGCCGGCTCCCACGACGACTTTCTCGCCAATGTCAGCCCCTGCTTCCACCACCACATTAGGACCGATACAGGCATCGTCAGCGATGCTGGCCGACGGATCGACCACAGCAGTCGCGTGAACGCCGGGCAAAGCAACAGGCGCGGGATCAAACCAGTGGCTCAGCTGAGCATAGCCGAGGTAGGGATTGTCCAGTAACAGGACGTTGGTCGGAGCATCCTTCGCCGAGGCCGGCGAAGCAATAACCGCCGAAGCACGTGTATCCGCCAGATACTTGCCATAGGAAGGGTTAGCGAGAAAACTGATCTGGCCGGGCACGGCGGCCTGCAACGTCGCCAGCCCCGATACCCTGATATCAGGATCACCGCGCAGCTCCGCACCCAGGGCATTGGCAATATCCCCCAGGCGATAGGACCTTTCTGTCATTGCGTGCTCCCAAGCAACGATCAGGGCACCGGGGTGCCCGTCACAGATTAACGGTTCAGTTTTTCAAGAAGCTGAGAGGTCAGGTTCATTTCAGGCTTCACATAGACAACAGCTTCGCTGGGCAGGATCAGATCGAGATTGTTCTCTTCAAGAAGCTCCTTGACCGCCGCGTCCACCTCGGGACGGGCCTGCTCCAGAAATGCCTGCTTACGCTGATTCACCGTTGAATCGAGCCGTTGCTTCAGGAAGTTGAACTCTTTTACCTTTTCCTGGAACTCACCGGCCAGCTTGTTGCGCTCGCTCTCATTCATCATGGCACCGTCTTTCTCCAGGCGCTCCTGGAGCTTGCGGGCCTCTTCCTGAGCTTCGCGCACCCGGGCCTCATCGCCCGTAAAATCCTTCTGGAGGGATTCGCTGAAGGTCCTGGCATCGTCTGAAGAGAACAGTGCCTGACGCAGGTCGACCACACCAATTCGGGTTTCAGCCATGGCCGGGAATGAAAACGCCATAACCATGGCGGCGAATATCAACATGAATCGGGACATTGGTTTTCTCCTGATTTTCATCCGTAGGTTGTTATTATCCATGCGCTAGAAGGTCTGGCCCAGCGAGAACTGGAATACCTGGGTGTCATCACCCGGCTTGTCGTTCAGCGGCTTCGCCAGACTGAAGGCCAGCGGGCCAACAGCGGTAATCCACTGGAAGCCAATACCGGCGGACATTCTGATTTCGCTCAGTTCCGGATCGAAACCGCGCGCAGTGTCGAACACCTGACCTGCGTCCAGGAAAAACGCCGTTCTCATGGAGCGGGTATCACCGGCAAAGGGCGTGGGGAATATCAGCTCAACACCACCTTCAGTGAGCAGGTTACCGCCGAACGGATCCGGGCGTGAGAGGTCGTTGACGTTGTTCGTAGCAAGGAGACCCAAGGAGTTGGCCCGGTACCCCCGAACCGATCCGTAGCCCCCTGTATAGAAGTACTCGTAAAACGGCATCTGGGTCCGATCTCCGTAACCATCACCATAACCGATCTCTGAACGCGCCCGTAAGATCCAGCGATTATCGTCAGTCACCGGATAGTAGAAATCGGTCTTGTGTGTCACCTTGTAAAAGGTCAGATCGCTGCCCGGCACTGCTACGTCAAGCGACAACGACTGGCTATGGCCATCACTGGGCAGAACACCCCGGTTGAAAGTACTGCGGCGCCAGCTGCCGAAGAGGAAGAAGTTATTGAACGAATCCCCTTCCTCATCAATGAACTGAATGACCTCCTGTGAGGTGAACCGGCCTTCCTTAAGATTGGACTGGGTAAACCCGGCCCCAAAGTTCAAACGGGTGATATTGTCCGTGGGATAACCGAAGGTGATACGGCCGCCATATTCGTCCAGCAGGAAGGCGGAGATATACTCTTCCTCATAATCGGTTTGCCGGGCAAAAAGACTGTAGCCACGGCTTACGCCGTCAACCGTGTAGTAAGGGTCCAGGTAGGAGACGTTTGCGCTTTTGACAAACTCACTCACGTTGACACCGAAAGAGACGCGCTTCCCGGTACCGAAAAAATTATTCTCGGACACGTTGGCGCCAAGAATCACCCCGGACTGCTGCGAGAAACCGACGGAAGCGGAAAGACTGCCCGTCGGCTGTTCTGCCACGGAGTAGTTCACATCAACCAGATCGTCGGTGCCCGGAACTGGTACCGTCTCAACATTCACCATCTCGAAGAAGCCGAGACGCTCCAGTCTGGTCTTGGAGAAGTCGATACGATCCGAAGAAGCCACGCCCCTTTCCATCTGCGTCATTTCCTGGCGGAGAACGTCGTCACGAGTCGACACGTTGCCCTCGAAATTGATCCGTCGCACATAGGCCCGTTTGCCCGGCTCAACAAAGAAGGTGACGGCGGCTGTGTTGTTTTCTCCCGGCTCGGGGACGGCATTGACGTTGGCGAAGGCGTAGCCTTCCCTTCCGAGCCGGAATGCCAGGGATTCGGAAATTGCCGTCATGCGGGATCGGGAGAATACGTCGCCCTCCTCAACAGGAATCAGCGATCGCAGCTCCTCTTCACCCACGATCAGCTCACCACGAAGGTTAATCTCGGAAATGGTGTACTGAGGCCCCTCATTCAGGGCAATCGCGATGAAGACTTTTTGTTTGTCAGGCGAAATGGATACCTGGCTGGACTCGACGTTGAAATCCAGATAACCACGGTCAAGATAGAACGACCGCAGCGATTCAAGGTCGCCACTCAGGCGCTCTCTCGCGTACTTGTCCGAGTTTGTAATTGAGTTCCACCAGCTCGTGGTCTGCAGCTCGAACAGCTCTTGCAGTTCTTCGTCACTGAAGTCCTTGTTGCCGATCAGGTTGATATGGTGGATCGCAGCGACCGACCCCTCATTGATATCCAGGCGAATCGCAACGCGGTTTCTGGGCAGCTCCTCGGCCGTTGCCTTTACCCGGGCGTTGTAGCGCCCCTGGGCAATGTAAGAGCGCAGAATTTCCAGTTCCAGACGTTCAAGAGTCGCACGCCGGAATACCTGGCCTTCCTGAAGCCCGGCGCCAGCGAGGGCATCCATCAACATCTCGGTTTCAATGTTCTTGTTGCCCTCAATCTCGATATCGCTGATGGAGGGTCGTTCACGAACCGTCAGGATAAGCACACCGGCATCCCGGCTGGCCTCAATGTCGGTGAAAAGACCGGTCCGGAACAGCGACTTGATCGCATCAGCCAGCTCGGTCTCGTCCACCTGCTCGCCAATATTGACAGGGAACGCGGAAAAAACAGTACCCGCAGATACCCTCTGCAGGCCTTCCACCTCAATATCCGCAACAGTGAACTGATCAGCAAATGCTGGCTTCAGGCCGGACACGGCTACAGCGAGGCCAACGGCTACACCTAGAAGAGAACGTCTCATTCAAATATTTCGCCTGGTTAATGCGCGTAAGGAGCTCGCAATTCTCACAACCGCATCAGGTCGTTGTAAAGAGCAAACACCATTAATGTGAGGATCATTGCCATACCAATTCGTAATCCAAACGCCTGAGCCTGCTCGGAAAGCGGCTTCCCACGGAGAGCTTCGATGGTGTAGTAAACGATATGACCACCATCTAGCACCGGCACAGGCAGAAGGTTCAGAATGCCCAGGCTCACGCTCAGATAGGCAAGAAAACGCACGAAGTCTTCGAACCCGGAACTGACACTGGCTTCAGCAACCCGGGCAATGGTAATTGGTCCACTGAGGTTGGTGGGTGACAACAGGCCGGTGACCATCTTCTTGATGGCCACCAGTGTCAAGCGGGTATCCGCCCAGGTTTCGCTGAGGGCGACCGGAACGGCGGCGAATGGGCCGTAGCTGACATCACGCAGCACCTCTTCTGGCCATGAGATAGCTTCCACACCGGCACCGACAAAACCGATTGACTCACCACTTTCCTGAGTCTTCGCTTCCGGTGTCACGCTGACGGATTGTTCCGCACCATTACGCTCGATGGTTACCTGAAGTGTCTGCTCCGGGGCATTGCGAATAAACTCGACCAGCTCAAACCAGCTACTGATCGGCTCGCCGCCCACGGCCACAATGCGATCCCCGGGCTGCAGGCCGGCAGCCTGAGCGCGGCCACCATCGGAAATCTGCCCCAATACCGGCGGAACAGCCGGGCGCCATGGCGTAATGCCGAACTCGGCTAACGGATTGGGAGTATCGTCACTCAGGCCCCAACCGGAAAGCTCACCGCTGACTGTACCGCGGGCGCCATCTTCCGATACCTCCATGGAAATCAGACCGTGCTCGCCGGTCCGCTCCAGAATGCGCATATTCACATCGCGCCACGAACTGACGCGATGGCCATCCACAGCGTGAATCTCCATACCCTCCTGAAGACCTACCCGCTCGGCCACACTCTCGTCAGCGATCTGCCCGACAATGGGTGCAACATGGGTAACGCCAACCACACTCAGCAGCCAGTAAGCAAAAATGGCGAACAAGAAGTTGGCCACGGGACCGGCCGCCGCAATGGCAATACGCTGGCTCGGAGGCTTGGAGGTAAAGGCCTGATCTCTCAGCTCCTCAGGAACTGGCCCTTCCCGCTCATCCAGCATTTTTACATAGCCGCCCAGAGGAATGGCGGCGACGGCAAACTCGGTCCCATGCTTGTCGTACCAGGAAAACATCGGTTTCCCGAAACCCACGGAAAAGCGAAGTACTTTTACGCCACAACGCCGGGCAACCCAGAAATGACCGTATTCGTGAAGGGTCACCAGGATGCCCAGGGTAAGCGCAAGTGCGAGGACGGTTTCAATAATCTGCATAGCGTTCCTGATTGAATGGCTTCAGCCGGGCAGCATTCTGCTGCGACTATCAGACAGTTAACAGACCTATCTGTTCCCGTGCACAAGCCCGTGCTTCTTTATCCTTGGCGAAGATAACGTCAAAGTTGTCGGCGGGCTCAACGGCGGTCACAGCGAGCGTTCGCTCTATGATAACGGGGATATCCGAAAAACACAGGCTACCCTCAAGAAAAGCGGCAACAGCCACTTCATTGGCGGCATTAAGAACCGCCGGGGCAGTGCCGCCCGCCTCAAACGCTTCGGCAGCCAGGCGCAGGCAGGGGAAACGCACCAGATCTGGCCGCTCAAAGTGAAAGCGGCCGATCGCGAACAGGTCCAGAGGCGGGGCACCAGCGTCAATACGCTCCGGCCAGGCCAGGCCGTTGGCAATCGGTGTTCTCATATCGGGACTGCCAAGCTGGGCCAGAACGGAGCCATCGGCATATTCAACCATCGAGTGGATAATACTCTCAGGGTGGACATGCACCTCAACTTTCTGGGGCGTGGTGTTGAACAGCCAGCAGGCTTCAATGAGCTCGAGGCCCTTGTTCATCAGGGTGGCCGAGTCCACGGAAATCTTCTGCCCCATGGACCAATTCGGATGGGCACAGGCCTGGGCGGGCGTTACCGATCGAAGATCCTCGGCAGAATGTTCCCTGAACGGGCCCCCGGAGGCTGTCAGAAGTATACGAGTGATGCCGGCACCGGCAGGGTCCCGGACCTTGTCGGCCGGCATGCACTGGAAAATCGCGTTGTGCTCAGAGTCGATCGGCAGCAATTCTGCCCCCGCTTCGGCCACGGCATCCATAAACAGTTTGCCGGACATCACAAGCGCTTCTTTGTTGGCAAGCAACACCCGCTTTCCCGCCCGCACCGCCGACAGTGTTGGCGAAAGACCCGCTGCCCCGACGATAGCCGCCATCACAGTATCAACACCGGGGGTGGAGGCCACCTCGCACAACCCTTCCAGCCCGCCAAGCACGCGAGTTTCAGGCAGGTCTGCCAGCAATTTTGAGAGGACATCGGCCGCTTCAGGGTCAGCCATGACCGCCACTTTCGGACGGAATTCACGGCAGAGGACCGCGAGCTCTTCCGCACGGGTACTGGCCGTGAGCGCATAGACCGAGAAGCGGTCAGGGTGGCGCCGAACAACGTCCAGGGTACTGAGACCGATGGAGCCGGTCGCCCCGAGAACACTGATAGAGCGGGTTACCATAGTCACCAGTGCCCGGTTGTCAGCCAACCAAGTTGGGTAATAATCAATGCAAATACCGGAATGGCCGCCGTCAGGCTGTCGATCCGGTCCATGATGCCACCGTGACCGGGTAACAGCTGACTACTGTCCTTGATGCCACGGTGCCTTTTGAGCATGCTTTCCAGCAGATCGCCCAACACTGAAACAAGACCCGTGGCGAGGCTGGCAACAATTAGCAGCGAGGTCTGAACCGTCCCCGCCGAAGCCAGCCAGCTGACAACCAGGGCAAAAACCCCGACGGCCATCAGGCCGCCCCAAACGCCCGCCCATGATTTGCCAGGACTGACACGGGGCGCCAACTTTGCTTTACCAAACGCCCGACCGGCGAAGTAAGCACCGATATCGGCAACCCACACCACACAGAATACGTAGAGGATGAGCAGCAGGTTGTTGGTACTGTCACCAAACTGGAAACCGCCGGTTCGCAGGTGATTAAGGCCCACCCACGCCGGCACCAGAACGAACAGCCCCATGACGGCTCTTGCGGGGAGACTGCCCCATTTTTCGGAGCCGCCGGGATAACTGCGAACCAGAAGAAAGCACACGCCCCACCAGAGCAACGATAACCAGAGGACTGCCACAAACGGAACGTTCAGCAGACCGTAGAGAAGGATAGCGGTGGCCAGTGCGTAGCCAACCCGACCGGCAGGACTCTCAATACCGGACATATTCGCCCACTCCCAGGCGCCCAGGGTAATGATGGCGCCGGTAAAGAGCGCAAAACCCAGGGGCGGGAGGAAAAAGATCCCGCCAATGGCGATAGGAGCGAGGATCAGTGCGGTGATAATTCGGGTTTTTAACACGGTTGACGTCGCTATCGTTCGTTATTGTTGTACAGCCTTGGCCGCTATCTGATCATCCGTCTGGCCAAAGCGACGCTGTCGGCCGGCATAGGCCTGCAGGGCCTTGAGCATCTCTTCCTGCTGGAAGTCAGGCCAATACACCGGCGAAAAGTAGAGCTCTGTGTAAGCCAGGTGCCAAAGCATGAAATTGCTGATTCTTTGCTCACCGGCGGTACGAATCATCAGGTCCGGCATTGGCAGGTCACCGATGCTGAGGTGCTGCTGAATCAGGTCATCGGTGATGTCAGAGGGTGCCAACTGCCCGGAACGGACCTGCTCGGCCACCTTGCGTGTGGCCTGCGTGATATCCCAGTGACCACCATAGTTGGCGGCAATTACCAGGGTCATCCGGGAGTTGTTGCGGGTCAGCTCTTCAGCCGCCTCCATGTGTTCACGCAGTGAGGTGCTGAACGCTGACCGATCACCGATAATGCGCAGGCGGATATCGTTCCGGTGAAGTTTGCGAACCTCGCGCTCAAGGGCGAACAGAAACAGCTTCATGAGCGCCGACACTTCGTCCTTGGGCCGACGCCAGTTCTCGCTGGAAAAGGCAAACAGCGTGAGCACTTCCACGCCTTCACGGGCACAGGTTTCCACCACTGCCCTGACCGCATCGACACCGGCCTTGTGCCCAGCCACTCCCTTGAGCCGACGGGCCTTGGCCCATCGATTGTTCCCGTCCATGATGATGGCCACATGCCGGGGCCGACTGTCTGCCGACACCGGAATCTCTGCGGATACAGTTCCCGTCATGAAATCCCCTGTGCGGCCGGAGCGCCTCGGTGCTTCGGCCTTTCAATTCGCTTGCAAGTAGGTCCGGACGGTTAAACCGCCATCAGGTCTTCTTCTTTGGCCTTGAGCATCTTCTCGACTTCTGCAATGTAGCGGTCAGTCAGCTTCTGAATATCGTCCTCGCCCTTGCGCTCGTCGTCTTCGGTGATTTCCTTTTCCTTCAGCAGATCCTTGATCATGCTGTTCGCGTCACGACGCGCATTACGGATGGAAACACGACCGTGCTCGGCGTCTGCTTTTGCCTGCTTAACCATTTCCTTACGGGTTTCTTCTGTCAGCATGGGCATCGGGATACGGATGATATCGCCGCTGGTCGCCGGGTTCAGGCCAAGGTCTGATGCCATGATAGCTTTCTCGATGGTCGGCATCAGGTTTTTCTCCCAGGGAGAGACCGTCAGCGTGCGGTTATCCTCGACGTTGACGCTAGCCACCTGCTTCAGCGGCGTCTCCTGGCCGTAGTAGTTCACCATGACACTATCCAGGATAGAGGGGTGGGCACGGCCGGTGCGGATCTTGTTGAACGCGGAGTTAAGGGACTCCAGGCTCTTTTTCATTTTCTTTTCGGCTTCTGCTTTGATGTCGTTGATCACTTCAGCATCCTCAATTCGTTCGTCATGTCATTCTGTAATCTGGCGCCACGATCCTGTGGGGCCGGGACAGCGATTCATTCGATCAGTGTACCTTCTTTCTCGCCAGTTACGATGCGAGTAAGGGCGCCGGCACGGTTCATATCGAACACCCGCAGCGGCATGCCGTGGTCACGGGCGAGACAGATGGCTGTCAAATCCATCACACCCAGTTTCTTGTCCAGAACCTCATCATAGGTGAGGTAGTCGTATTTCTCTGCACTGCTGTCGAGGTGCGGATCCGCTGAGTATACGCCATCCACTTTCGTCGCCTTCAGCACCGCGTCGGCCTCGATCTCAATGCCACGCAGACATGCAGCGGAATCGGTCGTGAAGAAAGGGTTACCGGTACCGGCGCAGAAGATCACGACATCGCCATCCTTCAGATCCCGTACCGCGCGACGGCGGTCGTAATGCTCCACGATGCCGCTCATGGGGATCGCGGACATCACACGGGTCCGGATGTTCGAACGTTCCAGAGCATCACGCATGGCCAGACCGTTCATCACGGTGGCCAGCATGCCCATATGATCACCGGTAACCCGATCCATGCCGGCCGCATTCAGGGCTGCGCCACGGAACAGATTGCCGCCGCCAATCACCAGGCCAACCTGCACGCCGATGCCAATCAGCGCACCGATTTCCAGTGCCATGCGGTCAAGAACTTTGGGATCAATACCGAAATCGTGCTCTCCCATCAGGGCCTCGCCACTGAGTTTGAGCAGAACACGCTTGTATCTGGGCTGGGTTTTCGATGATGTCGGCATGATGATCCCCTTGTCGTCTGTTGGCTGCTATCCGGCGTGGTACCCGTTGCAGGCTTGTATCTGACATACTCCTCATAAAAAGGGGTATCTCAGATACAAGCCCGCCACGAGAGCCGGGAATTCCCGGCTAACGTGGCAGACTCAGGTGATACAGTGGCTCAAAGCCCGCTGCATCGAACGAAGGATCAGGCCTTGCCTGTGCCGGCTGCAGCAGCAACCTCGGCAGCAAAGTCCACTTCTTCCTTCTCAATGCCTTCACCCACTTCCAGACGAACGAAGCCAACCAGCTCGCCGCCGTTGGACTTGATCAGCTCGCCCACGGTCTGGTCCGGGTTCTTGACGAAAGGCTGCTCAACAAGGCTGTTCTCCTTGAGGAACTTCTTGATGCGGCCACCCATCATCTTTTCGACGATCTCGGCAGGCTTGCCTTCCATATCCGGCTGGGCCTTGATCACATCCTTCTCTCTTTCGAGTTCTTCAGCCGGCATATCTTCCGGCTTGCCGACACGCGGGTTAACGGCAGCTGCGTGCATGGCGATGTCACGGGCAACTTCAGGATCACCGGCAGTCAGGGCGACAACCGAAGCGATCTTGTTGTTGCTGTGAACGTATCCACCAACAACCGGGCCTTCAACCTTGACGACACGACGAACAGTAATGTTCTCGCCGATTTTCTGAACCAGCGCTTCACGCTTGGATTCCAGATCGCCTTCCATCAGCTTGGCTACGTCGGTTTCGCCATTTTCAAACGCAACGTTCAGCACGTCGTTGGCAAAGTTCAGGAAGTTGTCATCGCGAGCAACAAAGTCGGTCTCGGAGTTCACTTCCAGAATAAAGGCAACGGTGTTGTCGTCAGAGATCTTGATCAGTGAAGCGCCTTCAGCGGCGGTACGGCCGGCTTTCTTGGCAGCTTTCAGACCGGATGACTTGCGCAGCTCTTCGATCGCAGCGTCAACGCTGCCTTCGGCTTCAACAAGTGCCTTCTTGCATTCCATCATGCCAAGGCCGGTACGCTCACGCAGCTCTTTGACCATTGCAGCGGTAATTGCAGCCATGTTCAATCCTCTCAACTGTTCCGAATTCGGTGGGGCGGTGTGCCTCGGAAAACACCAGGCACACCTTACATCTAAACCGTGAAGGTAAAACGTTACTCAGCGGCTGGAGCAGCGCCTTCAGCGTCTTCGCTGACTTCAACAAACTCGTCAGCACCGGCACCAGCAGACTGGGCTGCTTCCATGCAGGTATCAGCAACGGCTTTCACGTAAATCTGGATCGCACGGATAGCGTCATCGTTGCCCGGGATCACGTAATCGACACCGTCGGGATCACTGTTGGTATCAACAACACCGATGACAGGAATACCAAGCTTGTTGGCTTCCTTGATGGCGATACGCTCGTGGTCAACGTCAATCACGAACATCGCGTCCGGCAGGCCGCCCATGTCCTTGATACCACCAATGGAGCGCTCAAGGCGGTCCATTTCACGGGTACGATCCAGTGCTTCTTTCTTGGTCAGCTTGTCAAAAGTACCGTCCTGACTCTGGGTTTCCAGGTCACGGTAGCGACGGATAGACTGACGGATGGTCTTGTAGTTGGTCAGCATGCCACCGAGCCAGCGGTGGTTAACGAACGGCTGACCGGCACGCTCGGCTTCTTCCTTGATGATCTTGGCCGCGGCACGCTTGGTACCAACGAACAGGATCTTGTTCTTGTTCTCTGCCAGCTGCTGAACAAATTTCAGCGCGTCGTTCATGGCAGGAACAGTCTGCTCAAGGTTGATGATATGAATCTTGTTACGGGCGCCGAAGATGAACTTCGACATTTTCGGGTTCCAGTAGCGGGTCTGGTGACCGAAGTGAGCACCTGCCTTCAGCAGGTCACGCATATTTACCTGAGCCATGATAGTTACCTTTTTAGCTTCGGGTTAGTCCTCCACGTATCCGATTACCCCAACCTGACTCCTTTAAAAGCAGGACCAGGCACCCTGGGATAACGTGCCGACACGTGTGTGAATTTGCTGGATTCGTTTCCAGCGGGCGCGTTTATACCATATTCGGCCCGACAAACGCCATTATTTTTGACGGCGAGCTTCCTTGTACCCGGGCAGCAGGCCCCTTAAAATGCCGGTTTGGCACAAACAACGGGAAACCCAATGCAGGTATCGATCAAGACACCGGAAGAAATTGAAAAGATGCGCGTCGCTGGCCGCCTGGCGGCCGAAGTGCTCGAGATGATTGGCGATCACGTCAAGCCCGGCGTTTCCACCGAAGAGCTCGACCGGATTTGCCACGACTATATTGTAAACGAGCAAAAGTGCATTCCGGCACCACTCAACTACAAGGGGTTTCCGAAGTCCATCTGCACGTCGGTCAACCACGTTATCTGCCACGGCATTCCGTCTGAGAAGAAAATCCTCAAAGATGGAGACATCCTTAATATCGATGTCACCGTAATAAAGGATGGCTACCACGGCGACACCAGCAAGATGTGGATTGTCGGCAAGCCGAAACCTGGCACCGAGCGGCTGATCCAGATTACACAGGAGTGCCTCTATAAAGGTATTGAACTGGTCAAGCCGGGAACCCGTCTGGGCGATATCGGGCATGTGATTCAGCAGCACGCCGAGAAACACCGCTATTCCGTGGTTCGAGATTACTGTGGCCATGGCATCGGCGCAGTATTCCACGAGGAGCCTCAGGTAATGCATTACGGCAAACCCGGCACCGGTCTGGAGCTGCAGGAAGGTATGACGTTTACCATTGAGCCAATGATCAACCAGGGCAAGTACCAGACCAAGCTTCTGCCGGATGGCTGGACCGTCGTTACCAAGGATCACAAACTCTCTGCACAATGGGAGCACACCATCCTTGTGACGGCGGACGGTCATGAGGTCTTGACCAAGCGAAAGGAAGAGTCCTTCTAAGTGGACCAAAGCGAGCTGGAATCCCGCATCAGTAATGACCCATCTCCGGTTACGGCGGCCCGGGAGCTGTTAAAGGGCAGGTATGACGCCGATGCCGAGGCCTTTCGACAAGGCGCCGATGTGCGCGCCCTTGTCCGCTCCCGGGCTGACACGGTCGATACAGTTCTCAGATTGATCTGGAACCGCTACCCCTTTTCCGATTCACCGGACATTGCCCTGATCGCCGTCGGCGGCTATGGACGGGGTGAGCTGCACCCGCATTCGGACATCGACCTGCTCATTCTCACCCGTGCCGGCATCGAAGACAGTTGGCACGAAGACCTGGGCGCGTTCGTTACCCTGCTGTGGGATCTCAGGCTGGATATCGGCCACAGTGTTCGCAGCATCGAGGAAAGCAAGACAGCCGCCCGCGAAGATATCACCATACTGACCAACCTGCTGGAAACGCGCACGATTGCCGGCCCGGATGAACTCCGGTCAGATCTGAGCGAGCAAGTCTATTCCGATGATGTCAGCACCGACCGCGACTACTTTATTGCGAAGCGTGAGGAGCAGCAGCAACGGCATCAGAAATACGGCGATACCGAATACAACCTCGAACCAAACGTGAAGGGTTCCCCGGGCGCCTTGCGGGACATACAGACGATCGGCTGGATTACCAAGCGACATTTCGGACTGCAGAACATCGCTGACCTGACCCGCTTCAGCATTCTTACCGAGGAAGAGCATCAGATTCTGTTCCAGGGTGAAACCTTCCTCTGGCAACTGCGATACGGCCTGCAGCTGCTCGCTGACCGGAATGAAAACCGGCTGCTGTTCGATCATCAGCGAGCCCTGGCCCAGATGCTCGGCTATAGAGATGAAGGTAAGCGGCTCGGCGTCGAATTGATGATGCAGGCCTACTATCGCACCGTCCTGGCCCTCGCCGAACTGGCGGATGTGATTCTGCAGTATTACGACGAAGCGATTCTGGGTAGCCCATCGGAAGACGCCATCCAGCCCATCAACAAACGTTTCCAGATTCGTAACTACTATATTGAAGCGGTCAACAACCAGGTCTTCGCCTACGCGCCCTATGCCATCATGGAAATCTTCGTTCTGATGGCTCAGCACCCTGAGATAAAGGGCATCCGGGCCACGACGATCCGCTCGCTTCGGGCCCACCGGCATTTGATCGATGATGCGTTCCGATCTGATCTGGCAGTGACTACCCTGTTCATGGAGCTGCTCAGAACGCCCCATGCCCTGGATCAGACGCTGTCTGCCATGAAGAAGTACAACGTGCTCGGGCGCTATCTCCCGGAGTTTGGCCAGATCATTGGCCAGATGCAGCACGACCTTTTCCACATTTACACCGTGGATGCCCACACCATGCGGGTCATCCGCAACATGGTAAGGCTTGGCAGCGCGGAAGCCCGAACCGAGTATCCGCTGGCATCCCGCCTGATTCACCGGCTGCCGAAACTGGAAACCCTCTATATTGCCGGCATTTACCATGATGTGGCCAAAGGCCGGGGTGGCGATCACTCGGAACTGGGTGCCATCGATGCCGAAGCCTTCTGCCAGCGGCATCACCTGAGCGAACGGGACACCCAGCTGATTTCCTGGCTGGTGGAAAACCACCTGCTGATGTCCATGACAGCCCAGCGCAAAGACATCTCCGACCCGGACATTATCCACGGATTTGCCAGGGCAGTGCCGAGCCAGGCGCACCTGGATTACCTGTACGTTCTAACCGTATGCGACATCAGCGCTACCAATCCCAAGCTATGGAACACGTGGCGGGCCTCGCTGTTGCGCCAACTCTATATCGAGGCCAAACGGGCTTTGCGTCGGGGCACTGAAACGCCCATCGACCGACAGGAATGGGTTCGCGCTACCCAGTCGGAAGCCCGGGAAATCCTGCATGCCCAGAACATGACCGATGAACAGATCGACGCCATCTGGGACACCGTGGACGAAGACTATTTCCTCCAGGACTCGACCGTGGACATCGCCTGGCAGACTGCTGCCATCATCAGACACGGCGACAATACGGACCCGCTGGTGCTGATTCGAGACACGCGGGGCGGCCCGACGGACGGCTACTCCCAGATCATTATCTACATGAAGGACCGGGTTGCCCTGTTCGCTGCGACAACGGCGGTCCTCGAACAGCTGAACCTGAACATCGTGGACGCGCGCATCAGCTCAAGCGAGGGGCCCTACTCGATCAGTTCCTATGTGGTACTTGATGAGAAGGGACAGCCTCTGGGCATCGACCCTGCGAGAAAAGAACGGGTGCGTTTGCGCCTGATCGAAGAACTGGACGACCCGGATGACTATCCGGACATCATCCACCGGCGCACGCCACGCCAGCTCAAGCATTTCGCTTTCCCGACGGAAGTGACGTTCTCGAATGACACCATCAACCAGCGCACCGTAATGGAAGTGATCACGCCCGACCGCCCGGGGCTTCTGGCCCGCATCGGCCAGGTGCTGCTGGAGCACCGGGTACGCCTGAGCAACGCCAAGATTGCCACCCTGGGCGAGCGCGTGGAGGACGTTTTCTTCGTGACGGACGAACACGGCGAGCCCATCCGGGAGCCGGCGGTATGCCAGGCCCTGCAGCAAGATCTCTGTAAAATGCTGGACGACATTCAATGAATCCGAACCTCGACAGACTTCACCCCTACCCTTTTGAAAAGCTTGCCAAACTAAAGGCAGGCATCAGCGTGCCCGATCATCTCCGGCCGATTTCCCTGGGGATTGGAGAGCCGAAGCACCCGTCGCCCGATTTCGTCAAACAGGTCATTGCGAACAATCTGGACAAGCTTGCCAATTACCCCACCACCCGGGGTACGGATGAACTCCGCGAGGCCATCAGTGGCTGGGCAACCCGCCGATTCAATCTGAAGGCCGGCAGCCTCAGCGCGGCGAACAACATCGTGCCGGTAAACGGCACACGTGAAGCCATCTTTTCCCTGGTTCAGGCTGTCGTGGATGCCACCAAGCCTGCCACCGTAGTCAGCCCCAATCCGTTTTATCAGGTTTACGAGGGAGCCGCCCTCCTTGCAGGCGCGACGCCCGTATACCTCCCCTGCGATGGCTCAAATGGCTTCATTCCCGATTTTGATTCAGTGCCCGAATCCATCTGGCAAGAATGCCAGATACTGTTTCTGTGCTCCCCGGGCAATCCCAGTGGTGCTGTTATCTCCCGGGAGGCGCTGACCAGGGTGATAGCCCTGGCCGACAAACACGACTTTATCGTTGCTTCCGACGAATGCTACTCCGAACTCTATCCGGAGGAAGGCAACGCGCCGGAAGGCCTCCTGCAAACCTGCGCCGCCATTGGCCGGGATGACTACGCCCGCTGCGTGGTGTTCCACAGCCTGTCCAAACGCAGCAACCTGCCCGGCCTGCGATCGGGTTTCGTAGCCGGGGATGCCAGCATTCTTGACGGCTACCTGAAGTACCGCACCTATCACGGCTGCGCCATGCCCATCCACAATCAGCTGGCGAGCATCGCCGCCTGGAGCGACGAAGACCACGTTCGGGAGAATCGTGCAGCGTACCGCGCCAAATTTGAGGCAGTGGTCCCCATCCTCCGGGAAGTTATGGATGTTGATTTTCCGGATGCCGGGTTTTACCTGTGGCCGATAACTCCGATGGACGATGAAACGTTTGCCCGGGAGCTCTCGGCACAACAGAACGTGCACGTGTTGCCTGGGCGATATCTTTCCCGAACCGTGGATGGCCATAATCCCGGAGAAAACCGTGTCCGGATGGCCCTGGTCGCCCCGCTGGAAGAGTGCGTAGAGGCAGCGGAACGCATTGTTGAATTTGTTAAGGCGAACAAGCCATGAAACTGTACGGCATCAAAAACTGCGACACCGTAAAGAAGGCCCGGAAGTGGCTGGACGAACAAGGTATCGACTACGAATTCCACGACTTCAAGAAGGATGGCCTGCAGAGTGATTTGCTGTTCCGCTGGGAACACGCGGTCGGATGGGAAACCCTGCTGAACCGCCGTGGCACCACCTGGCGCAAACTTCCGGAGGACGTTCGTGATACCATTGACGCCCAAAGCGCTCACGAGATCATGCTGGAGAACCCATCCATTATTAAGCGTCCCGTTGTCGAAAACGGCGGTGATGTGCGCGTAGGTTTCAGTGCAGACGAATGGTCCGCATGGCTGGCCTGAATCTCGGGCAAACCAGATCCAAACTTTAATTTCAGGGGTCTTCAGGCATTGCCCTGGCCCCACATTCATAACAGGAGCAACCATCAGATGAGCTTTGCATTCGGTATCGGTATCGGCACCCAGAACAACCAGGGCGAGTGGCTGGAAGTGTTTTACCAGCAGCCGGTCATGACACCCGATAACACCCTGATGGACGTCATCTCCAACGCCCTTGATTACAAGGGTGGTAACCAGGCGATCAGCGCGACCGCCGAGCAGCTCAGCCAGCTCGCCAACGCCTTGCGTCAGATCGGCCAGACAGGCCAGGCATCACTGGCGGACAAAGCAGCCGCCAGCAAGCGCCCGGTGGTTGTCACAGTACTCGAAACAGATGACACCGCGTCCAGCACCCCGGAGGTTTACCTCAAGCTTCACCTGATTTCTCATCGCATGGCCAAACCTCACGGATTGAAGCTGGACGGCATTTTTGGCCTGCTGCCGAATCTGGCATGGACCAGCGAAGGCGCGATCGATCTGAACGAACTGTCCGACCGCCAGCTTCAGGCTCGCCTGGAAGGCCGCACACTGGAAGTCAAATCCGTGGATAAATTCCCGCAGATGACCGATTACGTGGTACCGAAAGGTGTCCGCATTGCCGATACCGCCCGGGTTCGCCTTGGCGCCTATGTGGGTGAAGGCACCACGGTCATGCACGAAGGGTTTATCAACTTCAACGCCGGCACCGAAGGCACCAGCATGATCGAGGGCCGTATTTCCGCCGGCGTCATGGTTGGCAAGGGGTCTGATCTGGGCGGTGGATGCTCCACCATGGGCACCCTTTCCGGTGGAGGCAACATCATCATTGCCGTTGGCGAGAACTGCCTGATCGGCGCCAACGCCGGTATCGGCATCCCGCTGGGCGACCGTTGCAAGGTCGAGGCCGGGCTGTACATCACAGCCGGCACCAAGGTTGCGCTGCTCGACGACAACAACGAGCTGGTTGAGGTGATCAAGGCCCGCGATCTGGCCAACCAGACAGACCTGCTTTTCCGCCGTAACAGCCAGACTGGCGCGGTGGAGTGCAAAACCAACAAGTCTGCCATCGAGCTGAATGAAGAGCTGCATGCAAACAACTGATTCCCCGACCCTCGAACTTGCCGTTGATCTGATCCGCCGGCAGTCTGTCACGCCAGACGATGCCGGCTGTCAGGAACTGATGATGTCGCGCCTTGCGCCTCTGGGCTTCACCGGCGAGAACCTGCGCTTTGGCGATACCGATAACCTCTGGGCCCGAAAGGGCTCCGAGGGGCCGGTGCTGGCCTTTGCCGGCCATACCGATGTGGTACCAACCGGGCCGGAAAAGAACTGGTCGCACCCACCCTTTGATCCCGTGATCAGGGATGGCTACCTCCTCGGCCGTGGCGCCGCGGACATGAAGGGCAGCCTGGCAGCCTTCGTAACCGCATGCGAGCGCTTCGTTGCAAGCTACCCGGACCATCGGGGTTCCATAGCCCTGCTGATTACCAGTGACGAAGAGGGGCCAGCCCAACACGGTACGGTCAAAGTGGTGGAAACTCTCGAAGCCAGGAACGAAAAGATCGACTGGTGTCTGATTGGCGAGCCGTCCAGCACCCGAGAAGTGGGTGATGTGATCAAGAATGGTCGACGGGGCTCTCTGCATGGTTACCTGACCGTGCATGGGGTTCAGGGCCACGTAGCCTATCCGCACCTGGCCGAGAACCCGGTTCACCTGGTTGCGCCTGCCCTGGATGCGCTGGCAAAGGAATTCTGGGATAACGGCAACGACTTTTTCCCGCCAACCACCTTCCAGATTACTAAGCTGGAGGCCGGTACGGGCAGCAACATTATTCCCGGTGAATGCCTGGTGCACTTCAACTTCCGCTACTGCACGGAAAACACTGCAGAAAGTCTGGAGGAACGGGTGGTAGCCATCCTGGACCGCCACAACCTGAAATACGATCTGCAGTGGCACCTCAGTGGCCGTCCGTTCCTGACGGACAAGGGCGCACTCGTGTCTGCCAGCCAGAGCGCCATTCGCACGGTGACAGGCCGGGAAACCGAACTTTCAACCTCCGGCGGCACCTCGGATGGTCGCTTCATTGCACCTACCGGCGCGCAGGTGGTCGAACTTGGCCCCATCAATGCGACGATTCACAAAGTGGATGAGTGCGTAAAGGCCGAAGATTTGAATACCCTGTCTGAAATCTACGAACAGATTCTGATCGAACTGCTGGCATAAAAGCAGGAGCCGGAATCCAACGAAAAGGGATCAGATGAAACCTTCATCTGATCCCTTTTTAATGCGCCACTTTCAATAATGAGGGGGAGGTGTTTCGTCCTGCTCTGACTTGATATTGGACGGTGAAACATCTTTCAACTGTTTGTGCAGCAGCCGCTTGGCCTCCCACAACTCACGGATATCCATTTCCTGCTTGGCAACCTGTTCGCTCAGGGTATTGATAACGTCGTCCTGAAAGGCCAGCCGCGTTTCCAGCTCGTCCAGTCGGGTTTCCAGATCGTTCTGGCTCATCGGGTATTGGTACTCCCCTGGGTAGTTCTCTCTAGAATGTGATTGATGACACTGCTTATTCCGTTGCTTGGTCAGCGCTCGGGATAATCTGGTATCATGCCGCTTTTGCCCGCCAGCACTCCCGTTTTTCGGGGTACTGTCGGTTTTCACCGGCCGGATGTGCGATTTTACCCGATATCCGGTTTTTATCGTTAGCGTTACAAGAATGGAGAAATTTCAGTCAATGCGTAATCCATCCAAAGCGATCCTTTTTTCTCTCCTGATCGCCATCCCCGCACCGCTGGTGCTTGCCCTGTTGCTGTCTTTTACACCAGAGCCTCTTCGCCTGATCGCTGCAGGTCAGCTTATTGAGGCCCTCGGTAGCACTCGTGGCATCGCAGCCTACATTATTACGCTGATCGTTTTCGGCATTGCGGGCTTCCTGGCCATTGCGCTTTCAGTCAAGAAACCGGCCGAACAGCAAAGCCCATCCCGGCCGAGCAACCGTGCCCCCAGCCAGAACCACAATGATGACGATGATGATGGCTATGACGAAAGCAGCCCTGAGGGTGATGAAGAAGGCACCGTAAAGTGGTTCAACGTCAAGAAAGGCTTCGGCTTTATCGTGCGTGACAGCGGTGACGAGGTATTTGTTCACTTCCGGGCGATTCGTGGCCGTGGGCGCCGGGTCCTGCGACAGGGTCAACTGGTCCGCTTCAATGTTGTGGAGGCAGACAAAGGCCTTCAGGCCGACAACGTATCCATCCTGAGCGATTGAATCGCCCACTGAAAACAAAGAGGCAGCCCAAGGGCTGCCTCTTTCAGTTCCAGACGACCTGTTGCTCGCCCCGGTGGTCCAGACGCCACCATTTCTCATCCTCTACCGGCTCGCCCTCTTTCCAGTCTCCCGGACTGCAGCGAATCTCGGTATCCATGGCACGCCAGGCACTGCGCGCGCAGTCAAGGTCACTGTTCCAGGGCACCCTTGGCCCCTCGATGACCACTGAGGTGAAACGTTTGCCAAATGCCCCCGGATAAAGCGATATCCGCAGTCTCTCGCCCTCGAAGCGGGCAAAGCCCTTGATCACGCCTGTTACCTCAACGTCATCCAGTTCCAGTTCTTCAAGGTGGTTCTCAAGCCACCCGGAAACCGCCCCCGGCTCCAGATCACGAATGTAAATTTCCAGATCCTGCACCCGCTGAATCTCCATCCTGATTATTGCAATGCCGCACATAGTGAACCGGCCCGGGCCGCGCTGCAACCCAGCGTTCCAGTTCCTGCCGCAAATCTTCAGTGCTCAGCTGCCGGAGCTTGCCGGCGGCTTTACGCTCATGCCAGGCAACCTCTGCAGCCACACGATGAAGCTGAATTTCACCAAGCGAAGCCTCGATGTTGTCGATCGGCTCTTTCCGCGCCAGGGCAACCAGGGACTGACGCCTCAGAGTATCAGCCTGTCCAGCCAGGGCCACCGCCTCGGCCGGGCCTCTGCGGGCAACGAGGTTCAGCCGGGCGGCCGCCCGTTCCAGCCACTGCAGCATTCCGCCCGGCGTGCTCACGCACCGGCTCCGGCGAGAAGCAGCAAACCGGATCGCCGACCGAGGCACCTGCACATTCCACTGCTTCTCGATGGCGGCCTGGTGGGCTGTCAGAATGGCCTGACGCTGAACCACGCTTGAAACCGGCATATCAAAGGTGTCGAGGGTGCGGCCCAGACGATGCTGCAGCGCCAGGGCGGCACTGCTTTCGCGAGGCTCTTCAGGCCCCAGCAGAAGTATTGGACCTGCCCATTGAAGTACCAGCGCTGACGCCAGCCCATCAGGAAGATCCATCAGCGCAATCAGGTCCGCTGGCGAGATATTGTCCAGTACCAGTACCGGCCAGCGTGGCCCTTCCTCTCCCGGACCGCCCTCCGATGAAAGCGCCGGAAGAACCGGAAGATCACTGGCCATGATCTCCGCTTCACGCCTGAGATCCAACTCAACGTAATCCTGCTCCAGTACCGGAAGCAGCGATTGCAGCCAGGCGGTCTTGCCCGCTCCACGCTCGCCACGGACCCAGATCATGGCTGACGGCGACGCCGCCAGACCGATCGCGACATCCTCAGCCAGCTCAACCCATGCGGAATCCGTCACTACCACGGGCGCTCTCTGGAAGTTATCAATCGGCGCCGGCTCCCGCTCCCCGGACGAATCGGGCCAGCGTGGGACCAACTCAAAAACCGCCACATAGGCTTTTTCCTGCAGCCGCTCCGCGTGGCGAACCAGCGCCCCCAACAGTTGAGACCATCCGAGCCATGGCGAATCGTTGGTTTCCCGGGCCGCCGCGAACCAGTACATCAATTGGGAAGATAATTGCCCTTCGCCGCCCACTTCCGTCACGATCGGTTGTTCGCACTGAATGGTGCGGGTGAGTTCGTCCATATCCACGCCGCAGCCACGCAGAAAGCGGGCTATAGCGGGTGCGGAGTCCAGCAGGGCAAGCAGGTAATCTTCAACGGTAATCACCGAGCCACCACGGCGTTCAACACTTTCCCGGGCTCGTAATAAAGCGGTCTGGCACTGGGGATCCAGGCATCCTTGCCAATCGTCCATCAAACTTCTCCATGTTCTGAATGCATCGTCCTGATGCGAAAGCTATGTTTCAGGTTGTTATTGTATCACGCTCAAGCCCCTTGCGGCGCCCCGCCTGCGGGCTTACCATGTGCCAGTGTTTTCCATGCTGGCCCAGGGTTCCTTCGGTGGCAGCGCCTCGCCTTTCTGCAGAAGCTCAATCGAGATGTTATCCGGCGTGCGGATAAAGGCCATATGGCCGTCACGGGGCGGACGGTTAATCGTTACCCCATTGGCTTTGAGGTGCTCACAAAGGGCATAAATGTCACCCACCCGGTAGGCCAGATGGCCAAAATTACGCCCGCCGGTATACTCTTCCGGATCCCAGTTGTAAGTGAGCTCGATCATCGGCGCCCGGTCTTCACGGGCACGGGCTTCGTCTTCCGGTGCAGCCAGAAACACCAGGGTGAATCGGCCTTTGTCGCTGCTCTTGCGATTGATCTCAACCATTCCCAGCAGATCGCAAAAGAAATGGAGTGTCTCGTCCAGGTTGCTCACCCGGATCATGGTGTGAAGATATTGCATGAAGCCTCCTTCAGAACTGTATTGATCATCGTGCCTTGCGGACAGTTTACGGTATTCTGGCCATATGGATGCAAAAACAACCCCCTACTCAACTCGACAACTGACCACGCCGGCGATCAGGCACCTTGCCTGGCTATGCCGGGCGCCCCAGCTGCTGCAGTCACCACTGACGTTTGAGCCGGCCAGTTATCTCCCTGACGGTATTACAGAACAACTTCAGGCCTGGGATGAAAAGCCGGAAATAGCGCCTGCGCTGCTCAGAGAGACACCCCAGAAGCGGCTCGGCTTCTATTTCGAGCAGCTTTACCGCGTATTACTGGAAGACCTTCTGGGCTGGGATGTTCTGCTTCAAAATCGACAAATCCAGTCCCACGGCCGAACCATGGGCGAGCTGGATTTCGTGGTGCATAATCGGTCAGAAGATCGAATCGAGCACCACGAAATTGCCATCAAATACTATCTGGGAGTTCCGGAGCAAAGCGGGAGAACTCTGTGGTATGGCCCGAATGCCAAAGACCGGCTCGATCTGAAAACAGACCGGATGCTGCGCATGCAAAGCCAGAGAACCGCGTTGCCCGAGGCCCGGGCGTTGCTGGCAGACGCTGGAATCGCAGAGCCTGTCATTCCCCGGATTTTCATGCCGGGGTACCTGTTTTACCCGGCAGGAACACAGGTGATCGCTCCTGAGTCCGTGCCAGCCAGTCACCTGCGCGGCCAGTGGCGCTATCTCTCACAGATTGAGACATCGGACCTCCCCGGCTGGGTGGTATTGAACAAACCCCACTGGATCGGCCCGTGGCGTCAAAGCGAGCCACCGGCCCCCAATGCAGTAACTGCTGCATTGAACACCATCGAGCGCTACAACATCCCGCTCCTGTTCGCGAAACTCGAGGAGGACTCCATCAGCGGCCTCTGGCAGGAAACCAACCGCTTTTTCGTGGTGCCGGACAGCTGGCCATAGCCGTCTTTCAGTTATCAATAAGGTCGGTTGCCCACTGAGGCAAGACCTCCTGACAGGTACGCCACTGCCCCGCCTCCCAGACCGCAATGCGCACGTAGGGTTGATCGAGACTGGAGTTATCAACGAGGTGCAGTTCGTCCGCCAGCCCGATACATTCGCGAAGATTGGCAAGGGTCCTTGGAATTCTGGACTCAACCTTGGCCTCGGGCACATGATGGCCGCCGGATCTTACCCGGGAAGCCACCCGAGCCTTGTTCAACGCAGCGAATTCGAGGTGGAAATAAAACAGCCGAATGCGAAATCCGGCAGCCTTGGCAGCCCCGACAAAATCCACCTTCGAGGAATGAGAAAAGACAGTTTCGAAACAGAAACTCTGGCGCTCCTTAAGCAGTCGGAACCGTTCCTGTTCAGCAATCAGCGCCGCCTCATAACTGTGTTTCTCGGGCGCGTCAGGCCACACACTGCGGGCGATGTTATCGGCATTCACCAGAGGAATCTTCCGGCGGGCCAGGAACCGCTCATAGAATGTGGTCTTGCCGGCACCGTTGCCGCCAACCAGCAGCCAGAGTTCAGGCTGCGTTGTCACGGTCACTCAGTGCTTCAAAACGCCCGTTGCGAAACTGACCGACTTCCCGAGTGCCATCCGGATAAATCGCCTCCAGATAGCCGGGCTTTTCTCCAGACGCCTGATACACCGTACGACCTCTGGCAATCGAGCGCCCCAGATTACCGCTTTCCCGGGCCTGATCTACTTCAGCCCAGAGGTCATCACTGGAAACAGACTCAGCCACCACCGGTTCAACCCGCACCTGGCGGATACCCTGCAGAATAGCAATCAGATCTTCCGCACTCACGTCCCCGGCAACGGCACGGCCTATCTCGGCCCAGTACTCAATCTGCTTGGGTGTCGAACGCCGATGAACCGCGCCCTCTGCGGCGGCGTGGCGGACCAGAGTGTCGTCGAGACGGACAGCGGTTGTCATGGTGGCCTCCTGAGGTATTGCTTAACGCTTGTAACAGGCTACCACATGCGTTGCATTATGCAACAATTGAGGTTTTGTTCATCAACCCGGCTTTAGATTGGCCACGCACCGGGCGGTCGCAGCTTCCGATACTCCTCCATCGAGATCTTGCCCAATTGCGGCGTAAGCTTGCAGGTTCGGCTTCCCCAAGGAAACCTGCTCTGGCGCTGGTGGACCTCTGTCCAGCCTTCCCCGTCCTTCCAGGATTCAAGATCCAGGTCCCGCCAATACCTCGGGTTCCGCCCGGTCTTTCTGTCATGCTCAGCTGTTACCGGGTCCAGATGACGGAAGGGCTCTAGTCGCGGTGTATCCGGCAGTGGCTGGGTCACATCCATGTAGCGTTGCAACATATCCCACAACGCCAACACTTCTGACTTTTCCGACTCAATGGTACTGAAGCCTGTTTTGTTAAAGGTTTTCTGAGTGTAACGGTGCACCAGCATCAACCGGTAAAAGATACCGCCGTGCTGGACAACACGTTCCACATAAGCATCAAACTCCGCGAAAGGCGCCTCGAAAAAACGCCCCCGACACAGGGCAATACGAACCTGACCATCAACGCGGTTGAATTCGCTACAGCCGTCTTCAAGGGTGGAATCCAGTCTTTTGTTAATGGTGTTTTCGAAGGGTTTGAGGAGGAAGCTTATTCCGGTGCTCATTATCCAGTTGGTTGAAGGGGGAATAATCCAGAATGAAAATAACAACCAAGCTGGTACCAACAAAAAAAGCAGCAACAAGTGAATGAATGAGGGAAGTCCATACTCAGTCGCGGCATCAAAATCCTTATTAGAGAGGCTGATCCGCATTTCCCGGGGAACGATGATCGGCTCTTTCTGCCCCTCCGGCACGAAACACACCTCGCGGCGTTGGCGGTTAAACGGGCGGGCGTTACGTTCTTTAATTTGGAATAAGCCTGCCAGCACGGAAGGGAGAGTGTGAACAAGCCCAAAGAGCCACCTAACGTCATTTGCCAACCGAACACCGATGTCGCCCCTGCCCAAAAAGTCCAGGTATCCGTCATTCACTTCCCCCACCGCATGGCCATGATCCACCGGCGGCAGGCCGGTTGGCAGGGGTTTGGGGGATAAAAGAGTCAGCCGGCCACTCGGGAAAGGCTCGGAACGCCCCGCGTGTAGAGGCTGTTCGAACTGAGTACTTTTTGAGTTCATGAGAGACCGTCCATCGTCTGGCATTGACTGCAGACTAGGGTTTCCGATCTTCCAAGCTGATCAAGCTCGGCTTGTGACAGCTGAATGACGCCATAAAGCCTGTGCGGTTTGCGTTTACAATGTTTGTCATCATTTCCTCCTTGAAATGGCTTTACTACTTCATCAATTGGTTGATGCCAGCGGCAGACGGTCCTCCTCGGCATACACTTCCGCAAAGACTTCATAGGGCAACCGCCCCGGACGGGCCTTTTGCTTCTCAAGAACCTTCTGGCTTAAGCGCTTGAAGGTCTCGCTGGGCTTGGCCCACTCGCTCTCAGATAACGGTTCAGACCACTCCGCCATGTCCCTGGGCAGCGTTTTTCGGGTCATGCGTTTGATCTTCCTGACTTCCCACTCCACCAGTCGGTTGGGCAGGGTCCAAAAGGTCATCAGGTGGTACAGGTACCAGCCGGTCAGGTAGTGCACTCCCCGTTTGCCTTCCCGGTATTCCTCATGAAGACGTTTGCGGGCATTGCGGAAAACATGGACGCCCTCCCAGGGCGGATCATCCGGGCCCTGAAGTTCCAATGGATCCTGGATCTCTTTCAGGGTGTGGACTTCGTACTCCATGTAGGCCCGGATGGCCTCCCAGTTGCTGATGGCCTGGGGCAAACCGTAAGTCTGGAATTCCAAGCTGTACTTCTCGCCGGTTTGTGGGTGGAGAAAGCCTACACCGAAGCCGTACTGGCGCTGTACACCGTACTCGGTCACCCCCTGGGCCTCGGTCACCCAGGCCACCAGTTCCTCCCAGGGTACGAAAATGGGCTCCCGGTGACCATTGGGCACGAAGCACACCTCGCGGCGCTGGCGGTTGAAGCGGGTGGGGATGACCTGGGATTTTTTCTTGAGTTCTATTACGGACGCAACTAGCCACCAAAGCATTAAACCTCCCCCTCCCCAAAAGCCAATCCAGAAGCTGATCTCTATCACTCCCCAAAAAGCATGAATGGCATCGGGCAGACCATTGCCGAGCCAGTAAAGCATTAAAAAGGCAATCGCCGGAAAAACCATGGCCACCATAACGAATAAGCCAAAAGGGCCGCCAAGAGTCACCTGCCAGCCAAACACCGAAGGCAACCCCACCCCGAAGTCCAGATAGCGTTCGTTCACCTCACCCACTGCGTGCCCGTGGTCCGTGGGCGGCAAACCAGTGGGCAGGGGCAACGGTGACAGGTACGTCACCGTTCCGCTGGGGAACTTGTCACTTCGCCCGGCCCTGGGGGCGTTCGCTATATCCGCCTTGGGCGTTTCCTGTGTCATTCGAAGATATCCAGTTCCATAAAGGGATTGCGTACCTGGTACCAGAAGGTCCTGCCTTCGTTATCCTGGGGAGGTTCCTGGACAGGCGTCACCGGCCAGTCACTGTCAGGCGTTACCTTGAGCATGTACACCTCCTGGGTGTAGCGGTCCTCCGAATGGTGGGTGTCCAGCCGGACCATCAGCGCCAGGTCACGGGTTTCGGGATACGGATCGCTCTTGCTGTGGTCCGGGGGCGAGAACGCCAGTTGCAGATGCCCGCCCCCTTCCCGGATGGCCAGGCTCGTCAGGATATCATGGGAACAGCGCACCCAGGTTTCCGGGGTGTCACGGAACCAGCCCGAGCGTTCTGGCCGGATGCGCCAGGCACTGAGCCACACTCGCCGGGGCGCCGGCTGGTCCAGGGGCTCTATCAACCCCGCCGCCGTCAGAGCATGGCAGTTCAGCACCAGTTGGTCCTTACCGTCTTGCTCTTCCGCCGGGACCTTCTCCAGGGACAGGCTGTTGCCGAGCTGGGCGAAGGCCTGCTCGTACTCCTCCAGCGATCCGTTGTGGATCTGGCCGGGTTCCCGCGACCAGGGGGTGGTCTGCAGCCACTGATCCCGCTCGCTCAAATTGTAGCGGTTGTACAGCCAGGTGCCCCCCAGCTCGAGCATGGTAAACGCCAGCCCGGCAATGTTCAGGCGGACGAACAGGCTGGACAGACGGGTGCCTGCGGTGGCCCAGGCACCTGCCTTGTCGGCGGCTCGCCATACCTCCATCGCAGCTATTCGTGTCTGGTTTAGGCCATATAGATTTGTCGCCGTCAGCCCGCCGCTGCCCACCATGCCAAGGGTCGCCCCCAATTGCGCCTGCGCATTACCGGTCCGTACGGCTTCCAGCCAGTTGCTGGCATGCTTGTAGGTGCCGATGGCGGCGCTGATAGCACCCGCGCCGTATGCAAATATTCCCAACCCAACATGCAAGCGGCCCATCTGGATATGGACCGACTGCACGGCGCTGCGCTGCCAAGAGTTTGCCAGGGTCTGGGCCCTGGAGGACAGAGCGGTGTCCGCCAGGCTTTGGGCGGCCAGGAAACCGGCGCCGGATGTAGCAGACAGACTTTCGATAAGTTTGCCATAGCTCCTGGCGTCTGGTGACTGAGCTTTAACTTCGGAAACAGCGTGAAAAAAGTTCACCAACTGCGCCGCAAACACCATCACACCCAGCCCATCCCCCAGCAGGTTCACCCGTGGCGCAGAGGTCAGGCCCTGGCGGAGGTGCCCCATCAGTGTGCCCATCTGCTGCTGGCCCGCGGCAGGCAGCAGCAGGGAGATACCCGCCCTGCCCGTGGTTGCGGGCTCGAGCCGCAGGCCGGTATTGGTTTCCTCCACCGGGCTGAGGGCGCCGGCCAGACGCCGGCCCAGGGCCCGCTGTTCCTCCCGGGTGGCCTTGAACTCGTTGACGATGCTTTGCGCCCGCTCGGATTTGTGGCCGTGGGTGGCCTTGGCCACGTCGTGGTCGTGGGCCAGGGATTCCAGCCGCTCGTTCAGCGACAGCAGTTGTTCCAGGTTCTGGCGGAAGGTGGCCAGCTCCGGTTCCGAGGCAACGCGGAACTCTACCTCACCGGCTTGGATGACCTTGAGCATCTTGCCCTTGAAAAAATACGGCAGGTCCCGGAACAGGTCGTCCAGGGGCGGTATCCGGTTTGCCTCAATGCCTTGGTAAAGCTGTTCCATAGCCCGGGCGATACCTTTTGACACCGCCGGTGCCAGGGTGTCGCCAATGGCGGCTGCCTTTGCCTGGATTTCATGGGAGCGTAACTCAAGGTCCGGCAGGTGTCCGGCCTCCGCCTCGGCCAGGCGCCGCGCCCACTCGGCGGCCCTGGTCACCAGGCTGTAGCCGGCCCCTGCGATACCAAAGTAGGTGGTCGATGGCTCTGCATCCGGCGCCTGGGCGGCCTTGGGCAAGGTGTGGAACAAGGGGTGACTGTACTGGGGATTCTCCTCCAGCCAGGCCAGTACCTTTTCCGCCGCCTCGTCGGTGCGGCAAAGATCCTTCACGCAGGCATAGTTCAGGTCCAGGGCCGCCTCCAGTTGCTTCTCATCCGCCACGTCGAAATACCAGGCGGCCTGGTGGAAGCGGGAATCACACAACAGGGTGGCCCGGTCATCGGTGATGTCCGCCAGCAACCCTTGCCACCGTGCCAGCTTGGCCCGCTGCGCCGCCATGAAGGCATCCATACGGGGGCGGTCGATCAGTTCATTGATGCCGCGCTGGCCCAGTTTGGCCCCGTTAAGCTGGTAATAGTTCTGCAGGTTGAGCTGATTGATGGTGTCCCGGTGCTGATCGTAGTTCGCCTGCCCCAGGGCATCAATCATGGCCAATTGTGCCCGGACCAGGGGATTATCCCCGTGGTGCTCGCGCAGGTAGGTTTCGGGGCCCATCGGTTGCGGGCCACGGTAATCCCTTCGCACCTCCAGGTAGTCGTAGATGGACTGGCGTTGTGCATCGTCGGTACTCTCGTACAGCGACTGGAAAGGTTCGCCTCCCGGTCTTTCGCCAGCCGTCTCCAGAGCGTGATCGTTGATCAGTGTCATGGACTCTATCCAAGCACCCAGCATATAGTCCCGCTCGGTGTGCCCCGGCTCGTCACCACCTTCCGCCCAGTCGCCGATCCAGCCCACCACATCATCCTGCTGCTGAGCCAGGTCCAGCATCACGCCCACGTCGTCCCTCAGCACCAGGCACAGGCAATTGTCCGGGTCTTCCACGGCCTGCTGCTTGATCAACTTGCCAAATCGGCTCTTGTGGTAATAGGGCTGATTCTCCCAGTGATAGGGCTCGCTTTCCTGGGCGTGGCCGTTTTCGGGGGCATCCGGCGTATAGTCTTCGCCAAATTCAGCCACCCATTGTTTGGCCTGTTCAGGCGTCAGCAGGTGCTCACCGCCGCTGACCGGCGAGGCACTGGCCAGGTCGATTTCCTGCATGAAGTGCGCACGCTCCTCCTGGCTGTCAAGTATCTGAGCTTTCTTGCGTTCGGTGAGGGGCACATCGGCGAAGCAAACGTAGAGGGTGTGCTGCTTCGGGTATTCCAGCTTGCCACCGTTGTGGCCCGTCAGTTCACCATTTTCATGCAGGTACTCGTGGAGCTCCCCGGTATCTGCGTCCAATACATAAAGATAGCCATACCTAAGAAGGCGGTAGCCAAGCGGGCGGGAGGTCAGTGAGTAGGGGTACCCCGGGTCTGTATCGGCGGGCGCAACTTCTACCCTGCCGTACCGAATAGGCAGCAGGTTCACGGTTCTCAGCAGCGGGCATGAAGCGGGTTCATCAATGGGGGTGCCTGGTTGTTCCCAGCACAAAAGATCGTTGCTTGCCCGGTCGTCAGTGGGGCGTTGTATCCGTGTCATTGTTCATCCTTGATTCAATGGAGGCGCCGTTTCCGTCACGGCATTGCTATCGGCTTGTGGTGGCAAGGTTACGAACAGGAATTGCATAACCTCCCGCAAGTTGTTGCATCCGTTGCCAAGGGCCTCTTCCAGTATTCTGCCGAGTGCCGGGTAGGCATCCCTCAAATCAGGACCACCCAACTGGTTGCGCACCGACTCATGCAGGTTGTTCCATATGTGCAGTGCGCCTTTGCGCCGATTGAAGGCATCGAAAGCGCCCTTCAAGTCCCGCGAGGCCATCATTTTTTCGGGTTGGTCACCTATGTCGCCAGACTGAACAGCCGGGGGCTCGACAAGGTGCCACTGCTCGCTGATACAATCCGGAACAATCAACCGGTCCACGGCCCTGGTGGGGAAACGCGGCAAATTGCCCCCGATCACCGTGGCGGCCAGTGCCGGATGGGCAATCCGCACCAGTTCTTCACAGCCCGGCGCCACTTCTACCTGCAGGTGGGAGCGCATCCAACAGGCACAGCTAGCATGGTCTGTGGCCGAAATCAGCAGGTAACCCTGCTCTTGCCTGGGCCCCTGCTCCAGGAACCCTTCCAGCACCGGGTCTTCTGGCCCACTGAGCCATACAAGCCAGGGGGACAAGTCCGAAACCGCCTCCCAGCGGGTTGCAACGTACAGGCACTCTGCATTAATGGTTTGTCCGCCGGCCCACTGGTAGATTTGCTCACCGAGTTCGGGGATAGCAACACCATCCAGGACAAGCCCAACAGGTTGATGGCCAGGCCAGGGAACATGGGTAAAGGGCGACTCCCGCAACGACCAGGAATCCTGATTCATGAGTTTTGCTCCTCACAAACCGGGCAGGTTGCATTCCCCTTCCTGAGTGCCGCAACTTGGGATTCTACATTGATGGCCGGAGCGTTCTTCCGTTGTTCAACTTCCGCCAGTGCCTCCTGCTCGGGCTCGTGGGGCTGATCACCCTCAATAACCCTTGGCATTTGCGCCATCACCACGCTCTGTCCAGAACCGCTGCCTGGCGAACCACCAGAATTGATCTTGATGCCAGGCCCGGATAGCGTCACGCCGCTTGGGTCCAGTTTCAAAAAACTGCCACCCGCCGAAATGGTGATTTCAGCGCCGGCATCCAGCACCACTTTGGTTCCCGCCTTGTGGTGTACTTCAGTGCCCGCTTCGCTAAATGTTCCCTGGGAGGATTTCTGGTGGAATGTGCCGCCTATGTTCTGGCTGCAATCGCCTCCGATGGATTCCCGCTGTTCGCCATCGACTGTGCGATGCTCGTTGCCTTTCACATGACTGAAATCGTGGTTTTCCACAGTGCGATGACTGTAGTTCCGAATCACCTCCGTGCGGTTGTTCTCGGTAAGCAGGTCCAGATCTTTCTGGGCGTGTACGTAGATCTGTTCCTGATCGGCCTCGTCCTCAAACCGCAGTTCGTTACTGCCCTCGCCCTTGTGGGTTTTCGTTTTCAGGGTGGTGCGGGTTTTGTGCTCGGGCAGCCCATAGGGTGGCGTGTTGGTCACGTGATGGGTTCGGCCGGTGATGATCGGCTGGTCCGGGTCACCGTCCAGGAAGGAGACAATCACTTCGTGGCCGATCCTCGGTAGCGCCATAAAACCATACTGGCCGCCGGCCCAACCCTGGCTGACTCTCAGCCAGGCGCTGCTGTGTTCGTTATTTTTCGAGTAGCGATCCCACGGGAACCGGACTTTTACCCGCCCATGTTCATCGCAGTGAATCTCCTCGCCTTCCTGGCCGGTGACAATCGCGATTTGTGGGCCGTCCATCAGGGGGCGGTGTGGCGTCTGCGGGCACCAGGTCAGATCTGCAGGTATGGCCTTGAACTGGTTGTGGTACGTGGTGGGTTCGCTGCCGCCTTCCTCTTCCAGAGCCTGGGGCTGCGTTCCGGTGTGGATGATAGACGTTAGCAGCCACTCCCGATTGAGATTGTCACTATCGTGCTCGGTCAGTTCCACTTTCGCGCCGGGGCTGAAATCCGGGCGGTTGCTCTCGCCGGAGGCGGTGCTGGCGTCATTGCGAAGGGATTGCAGTCTGGCTTCGGTAAAAGGCTGGCCACTGGCGTCGGCCTTGAAGCGGCCGGGGTAGTCGTAGTGCTGGTAGTCTTCCCGGTGCTTCAGATCGCCAGAAGCATGCTCATGCATCAGGGCATAGGCGGGATTTCTGAAGGTGTAATCCTTCATTGCCACAGAGGCCACCCGCACCCGTTCTTCATACCGGAACCGATACACCGCCGGGCGCTGGGTGCTGCCGCCTGCTTTGGCGTTGTATGCTGCCGGCTCCAGTTTCGGAGCATCGCCATGATGGTCGGCGATTATAAGCGCCGACTGGGTGTCCCCGTCCACGCTCCCCTGTTCATAGCGGTAATGCCAACCCTCTTCAGCCGCGAGGCGTTCGAGAAAGGCCAGGTCGCTTTCCCGGTGCTGAACACAGTATTCCCGTTGCTCCGGCGTGCGCTTCAGATCGAAGATCGAATCGATAATGCCGCGCTCTTCCAGGAGAGTGCGCACAATGGTGT
Organism: Marinobacter manganoxydans MnI7-9; assembly: GCF_000235625.1. GTDB lineage: Bacteria > Pseudomonadota > Gammaproteobacteria > Pseudomonadales > Oleiphilaceae > Marinobacter > Marinobacter manganoxydans. The sequence goes on from NZ_AGTR01000014.1 coordinate 68,558, forward strand.
CGGTGCCCTGGGTTTGGAAAATCCGGCTGTTGTGCATCAGTCCAAGACGCCAGAGCGGCGGCTGGATAATCAGTTCATAGCGGGTACGCCGGTGGCCGGCATCGCCTCGGACGAATTCGTTGACCACCCCGGTAAACCGCCGAAGAGGCATGCTGTCCTGCCAGATAACGAGATCTACTGGTTGCTCCAGAATCTCTGCAGCCTGAATGGAGGGGTCGGTGCTGGCCAGCTCAAGGTGACCCTGAAACACCTCGGACAGGCGCTCGGTCAGTTTAAAGCCAACCACTGAAAATAAATCTGAGGGGAGTCCGCCAACACGGGCGGTAAACTGCAATCCACTTGCCTGGGGCATATCTTCATTCCTTGAAGAGCAATCGGTTTTTAAGCTCGTCCTGAGCAGGCCTCCGATTATAGCCATCAAGCCGTAGAATGAAACCCCGGGGCCAGTCTTGTGTTGGCATGATGAGAGGTTGACCGGAAATCCATTCTGCTGCACCCTAATCTGGTTTCATTATGCAACCGGAGAGAACAAGTGAGCGAATACAGGAACCGAGCCGTTGTACTCAAACAGCGCCCCCAGGGTGAAATTCAACAAGGCGATCTGGTGTTGGAAGAGCGCCCCGTTCGCTCCCCCAATGAGGGTGAGGTGGTCGCACAGGTGCTCTGGCTGTCGCTGGATCCTTACATGCGCCCTCGTATGAACGATGCCAAAGGTTACATGGACCCTATCGGCATCGACGAGCCAATTGTCGGCGAGAGCGTTGCCCGGGTGGTGGAATCCCGCTCGGACGCCCTGAAGGTCGGTGATCTGGTCACTTGTTATTCCGGTTGGCAGGAATACGTTACCTTCCCGGGCGATGCGCCGATGGTGTACAAGATTCAGCAGCGAGACAACGTACCCCTGCAAGCCTATCTCGGCGTTGCCGGTATGCCTGGGCGCACGGGGTACTGCGGCCTGATGTACGTGGGTAAGCCGAAAGCCGGCGAAACCGTGGTTGTCTCTGCCGCTTCCGGGCCTGTAGGAACCGTCGTTGGCCAGACTGCCAAATCAGAGGGCTGCCGGGTTGTTGGCGTTGCCGGCGGCCCCGAAAAGTGCAATTACGTGGTCAATGAGCTGGGTTTCGACGCCTGTGTGGATTACAAGGCCGGCAATCTGGAAGCAGACCTGAAAGCGGCCTGCCCTGACGGCATCGATATCTACTTTGAAAACGTGGGTGGTGCCGTGACGCGCGCCGTGGCACCGCTGTTGAACACGGGCGCCCGGGTGCCCATCTGCGGTTTCGTATCCGCCTACAATGCGACGGATATGGCCAGCGTGGAAACCCCGTTTCACGTCCTCAAGGCACTGGACCCAGTACCCGAACACCGGTTTTTCCTGGTGACCGAATGGCAGGACCAGCACCAGGAGATCACCGACATTCTGGCCTCACGGGTCGCTTCCGGTGAACTGAAATACCGGGAAACTGTTGCCGAAGGCCTGGAAAATGCCGTTGACGCCTTCAAGGGCATGCTCAAGGGCCAGAACTTCGGCAAGCAGCTGGTTCATATCGCAAACTAACGAATCCAGGAAGGCGCGACAGGCTGCCTGCTCAGTCGGCAATCTTCAGGAGCACCTTGCCGGTATTCCTATTCTCGGCCACATAGGCCATCGCGTCTTCCAACTGTTCGATCGGCCAGGTGCTATCGATCAATGGCTCAATCTGGCTGGCGGCCAGCAGCGGCCAGACATGCCGGTAGAGCGCCTGCATGACCTCACCCTTATCCTCGACCGTTCGGGAGCGGAGTGTGGAACCGATAATACGCTGGCGTTTGACCAGCATGATGCCCAGATCCACCTCGGCCATCCGGCCGCCCATCAGCCCGATCAGTACAATCCGGCCATCGACATTCAGAACCCGCTGGTCTTCGGCAATGTAGCTGCCACCAACCGGGTCCAGAACCATATCGACTCCGCCCCAGGCTGTAACGGCCTCCACAAAGGAACCGTCATTCCGGTTCCAGACACCGCTGGCCCCCAGCTTCCGACAAACCTCCAGCTTGACTTTGTCACCGGCAGTGGCGAAGACCGGGTTACCGAAGGCCGTTGCCAACTGAATGACAGCGGTGCCGAGACCGCTTCCGCCTGCGTGCAGAAGCACCCGTTCGCCCGGTTTCAGTGCCGCTTCGTGGTAAAGGTTCAGCCAGGCCGTGGCGAGCACCTCGGGAATGGCCGCTGCTTTCTCGAGTGACAAACCCTTGGGGATAGGCAAAACCTGAACTTCGGGCACGACAACATGGGTCGCGTAACCGCCGCCCGTGAGCAAGGCGCAGACTTCGTCACCAGGCTTGAAACGGGTTACCCCTGATCCCACCGAGGCAATGCGCCCGCTGACTTCCAGCCCCAGAATGTCGGACGCGCCCGGCGGCGGTGGGTAGACACCCGCCCGCTGCATCAGGTCGGCACGGTTGATGGCTGTCCAGACAACCTCAATTTCAACGTGGTCCTCCGGCGGCTCTCCCGGCCCTTCCCAGGATTCCCAGTTGAGGTTGCCCCCGGTTACCTTGATCGCTTTGATCATGTATCACGTCTCGGCCTTGCTCATATGGGCACAGGATACCCTATGTTTTTCGAGCATTGCACAAATGACGTTGTCAGATGATCAGACGGTAACTTCCAGGTTGGACAACCACACGCTCTGGTATGGCTTCAGGGTGATAGAGCCGGAAAGATCATCGATGGTCATCCCGGAAATCAGGTCCTGCCAATGATCGGTACCAATCAGATTGATGTCGCTCAGGGCCACCTGCTGCACCTCGTTGCTGATATTGTGAATGCAGAAGATGGACTGATCCCGGCGCATACTTTGACGCCAGAAACCGAACAGCTGAAGCCCGAGATGCAGGGTGAACTGGGTAGCATTCGGATGAAACGCCGGCTGTTTGCGCCGAATGGCGATCAAACGCTTCAGCTCCTGGAACGCTTTGCTGTGATGGCTCAGGGGGTCCGCGAGCTTCTGCTCCAGGTCGTCCAGTTGCCACTGACTGCGGTTGATGGACCGCAGCCGACCGGTATGCTCTACTCGCTCCAGATCGTTTTCCGTCGCCAGCAGACTGTGGATGTAGAACGCCGGAATGCCCTCCAGGGCCAGCATCACGGTGTGCGCGCAGATAAAACGCTGCAGTTGCCAGTGATCCCGCCCCGACTCCGCCGTGCCCTGGAGTGCGTCGTAAAGGGCAATATTAATCTCGTAAGGTTGGTCGCGGCCATCCGGCGTGCGCCGGAACGAGACCTTGCCGCCAAACGAGTCCATGGTGTTGATCAGCCGCTGCTTCTCTTCCTCAGTCAAGAGACCATCCGTCGGCCGCATGCCGACGCCATCGTGGGACGCGATAAAGTTAAGATAGGTGGTGCCCATCTGCGCCGGCGGCATGCTCATCAGCCAGGTTTTAAGGTGTTTGCAGTCACCAGTTACCAGGGTATTGATCAGCAGGGGCGGCAACGAGAAGTTGTAGATGACATGGGCTTCGTTGGCGTTGCCGAAGTAGGTCAGGTTTTCCCGGTTGGGTACGTTGGTCTCGGTAATCACCACGGCATCCGGGCTGTGATGCTCGATCAGCAGCCGTAGGATCTTGATCAGCTCATGGGTTTGCTGCAGATGAATGCAGGGCGTACCCGGTTCCTTCCAGAGAAAGGCGACGGCATCGAGCCGGAAAATGATAATACCTCGTTCCAGATAGCGCCGGATGATTGCGGCGAACTCGATCAGCACCTTCGGATTGGCAAAATTCAGATCGACCTGATCCTCGCTGAAGGTACACCAGACATAACGCTCGCCATCGTCGGTCTGGACCGGGTTCAGGAGCGGTGAGGTACGGGGACGCACCACGGCACTCAGGTCGTCTCTCGGGTTACCCTCGAAGAAATAATCCTTGCCCGGATCCACCCGTTTGCGGAAGTTTTCAAACCAGCGGCTGCGCGCGGACATATGGTTGATGACCAGATCCGCCATCAGCTTATAGTCCCTGGCGATGCTCTCGATATCCTCCCAATTCCCATGGGACTCGTTCACCGCCAGATAGTCCATGACCGAGAAGCCATCATCGGAGCTATAAGGGAAGAACGGCAGTATGTGCACCGACGAAATGGAATCCGACAGACAATCGCCGAGAAACCGGTGCAGAGTCTGCAGAGGCTTTTCGTCCGCCCGCTGCACCGTGTCGGCGTAGGTGATCAACACCACATCCGATTCGTCCCAGTTATTCTGATGCGCAGGCGGCGGTTCCTGGTTGGGCGCCAGCCCCATGGTGGTCAATAACTGCTCGGCCAGAAAGTCACAGTCCAGCTCCGGGTAAACCACCTCCAGCATGGACACCAGCTTCGCTTTCAGAGGCTGGGTCATGGCTTGAATTCCTCGTTATCCAGTTCGACCGCCTCCAGCAACTGCTCCTTGATGTCGGGAATGGCGCTTGTGACCCGGTTCCAGCTGGGAATAAAGGGTGTATCCATCGGATTATCGAGGAAATAGGCGCCGGCCCGCATCACGTTCTGGGCAAACAGCTCCACGGCTTTCTCCTCCTTGTGCCGATCAAACGTCAAACCGTTAATAATGGCGTCATTCTGGTAGGTCTCCACGAAATCCAGGGCAATACGGAAATACGTGGCCTTGATGGTCCGGAATTTTTCATTGGAGAAAATCTCGCCGTTGGTCGCCAGTTTCCGGAACAGAGCCTTGGCAATATCCATGCTCATTTTGGACAGCCCCTTACTGGCATCCTCCGGCGAAAGCTCCTGATGCTTGTGGTCATAGACATCGGCAATATCCACCTGGCAAAGGCGGTTGGTGGCGTAGTTGCGCTTCATCTCCGAAAGCACACCAATCTCCAGCCCCCAGTCACTGGGAATGCGCAGATCATTGATCACGTCGGTGCGGAATGAGAACTCCCCGGCCAGGGGGTAGCGGTAACTGTCGAGGTAGTCGAGGAAATCGTTGGGACCACAGACTTTCTTCAGTGCGCGGATCAGGGGCGTCACCAGTAGCCGGCTCACCCGTCCGTTCATTTTCCCGTCGGCGACACGGGCATAATAGCCTTTGCAGAACATGTAGTTGAAGCCGGGATTGGCCACAGGGTAGATCAGGCGGGCCACTAGATCCCGGGAATAGGTAAGGATGTCGCAGTCGTGCAAGGCAACAGATTTGCTGACACCGGAGGCCAGGACATAGCCAAAGCAGTACCAGACGTTTCGGCCCTTGCCCATCTCCGTCGGCGCCAGGTTCTGCTCCCTGAGCTTCAGGTCAATACTCCTGAGGCGGGGTCCATCGTTCCAGAGCACCTTGAAGTTCTGAGGCAGCTCCGAGAAATATTCCAGAGCGTGGCGGTATTGCTCCTCGTTGGCACGGTCGAGGCCAATGACCACCTGATCCAGATAAGGCACCTTGCCCAGCTCGTGCACAATATTTTTCAGGGCCGGCCCCTCCAGCTCCGAATACAGCGACGGCAACACCAGTGACATTGGCCGGGCCTTGCGAAAGCTCATCAGCTCCGCTTCCAGGTCCTCCACGGGACGCCGAACAAGGTTATGAAGGGTTGTGATAATGCCATTCTGGTAAAAGTCGCCCATGGCGGCTCTCCTTGTTTATACCCGCATTCAAACGGGTCAGTACCCGTACTCAAACAGGAGATTGAGTACGCACTCATTCCAGCCTTCAGGGCCGGGCTTGAGGGAGCGCATGGCGTGCTTTGCCGAAGGCAGCCGCACTTCATCGCTTTTGACACCCCGGATTACCACCGGTATATCGGCCGATTCCAGCATCTGCTGATCGTTGGGACTGTCGCCCAGGGCAATGGCCAACACGGGCGCATCGCCATACTGCTCCCGGTATTGCTCTCTGTATTTGTTTAGCAAGAACCGGGCCCCATCGGCTTTATCGAATATCCCCATGGCATGAAGAAAACGTCCTCCGGCCACCAGTCGAAGGCCCTCCGAGCCCAGAGCCGCCTCAAATTCCGCCAGCGCCTCTTCCGATCCCTGCCAGAGCAATGGTTCGGTCCCAAGCCGTTCTTTGGCCCTCCCGGCTGCCGCCGGATCCAGGCCCGTCTCTGCCGCCAGCTCGTTTGCGGACATGTCGGCAAAGCTCGTGAATCGAGCCCCCCTCTTACGTTGAGCGCCAAGCACCTCAAGAACCCGATCCCGGGTTGCACCAAAATTCACCACTTCTTCTTCGGCATTACCCAGTGCATGGGGCGGAATAACCACGGCTGCACCGTTTTCGACTATGAACGGATCGTTATTTCCAAGCTCTTCCCTCAACGCCCGGATCTCCGGCATGGTTTTGCTGGAGTTAAGCACCAGGGGTATCTGGGCTGCCTTCAGCCTGTCGAGGGCTGGACCGGCGGCCTGCCAACGGTAATCATCGTGATCAAGCAGGGTGCCATCGAGGTCGGAAAAGATAATCAAATGAGGTCGGGCCATGGCCGTTCTCCGTCAAGACTCACGGAACTGCGGAAGACCGAGGGAGTGGTCCTCGGCCACGTTGATAAGAACATCAGCCCTGCCCGGCATTTCAGCGAGACAGGATCGGGTAACGCGTTCATAGTGCATGACGAAGCGACCGATTTCTTCGTCGTTCATGATGCGCAGATCCTGTGCACCACCATGGAGCTCGCCCTTTTCTGGTGCATTACGGATTTTCGTCGCCAGCTTTTGCTCCTGGAGTCGACGCCACTCAAGCACACACTCCATGGAGGGAGCCTTCAACATAACCAGACAATCGATTTGACCAAAAAACGCCTGGTATTCCCCTTTCAACTGCTCATTAACATACCTGCGCCAGACGCAGTCAGGATCCTCGTTCGCCTCCAGAGGATTTATCGGCTCACTCAGCGCACTGTCTATCTCCGGTCGCGCGCCCAGGCACCAGCCTTCCAGAAGAATGATCTCTGCCCTTCCTCCGAAAACAGGCCAATGCTCACGTGGAACCCTGTCGTCCCTTGATTTGTCGAAGGCTGGAATGGGCGTGGCATCTCCGGGCCCCGCACTGCGCAGACGGTGCAAAATCTGTTGGCCCAACTCTACGTCGTGGGTTCCTGGCACACCCCGGGTCTTAAATAACGGATGTACCCGCCGGGCAAGGGCCTCACGCTCGGCTCTGGTAAGGTAAATATCATCGAGGGAGAAATTGGCAGTGGGGCGATTGCGGTGCCGGAGCAGAATTTCCCGTAAAAAAAGGGTCAACGTGGACTTGCCTGTGCCCTGGGCTCCGTGAATACCAACCACAATGGGCCGCTTTTCCGTATCATGGAGCGCACAGATTCGGTCTGCCAGCGGCAGAATGGTTTTTTCCACCGTTTCGGCGTAGGCGTCGGGCAGGCCCTCCTGTTGAATCAGGGCACTGACGGTTTGTTTTAGTGAGCGATCAGACACGTTGGGTTTCCAGTTTAATGGGTGACTTAAGCGAGACGGCAGCAGAATTCATACCAATGGGAGTATAGGCGTTTTATGAGTGGCAACGATTTTCGAATAGAGCATCGCTACCTGGAGCTCCCGGACAGTTTTTACACCCGGGTTCAGCCCTCGCCTCTGAAAGACCCAAAAATGGTGTGCTTCAACCACAAGCTCGCAGAACAAATGGGCTTTCGCGCCGATGCCGAATCCGACTGGACCGGAGTGGGCGCAGGATCGGAATTACTCGAGGGCATGGACCCGGTGGCCATGAAATACACCGGCCACCAGTTCGGCGTCTACAACCCGGAACTCGGCGACGGCCGTGGCCTGCTCCTCTGGGAAACCATTGGTCCTGATGGACGACGCTGGGACTGGCACCTCAAAGGCGCCGGTATGACCCCTTACTCCCGCTTTGGCGATGGCCGCGCCGTGCTTCGCTCCACCATTCGCGAGTATCTATGCAGCGAGGCCATGTATGGCCTTGGCATCCCGACCACCCGGGCCCTTTTCATGGTGAGCGCCAGAGACCCGGTGCGCCGGGAGTCCATCGAAACAGCAGCGGCACTTGTGCGAGTAGCCGAAACGCACATTCGCTTCGGGCACTTCGAGTTCGCCGCCCACCACGAGGGGCCTGAAACCGTCAAGACGCTACTCGAACACGTGATCTCGTTGCACTTCCCCCACTTGATCAATCTGCCCGATGACGAACGGTACAGCCGGTGGTTCGAGGAAGTGGTCGAGCGGACGGCACGAACGATTGCGGACTGGCAGGCGGTGGGCTTCTGCCACGGCGTGATGAACAGTGACAACATGTCGATCATCGGCGACACCTTTGACTACGGCCCCTACGCATTTCTCGATGATTTCGATGCCGGCTATATAAGCAACCATACCGACCAGGGCGGGCGCTACGCCTACAATCGTCAGCCGCAAGTCGGGTTTGAGAATTGCCGTTATCTGGCCACAGCCCTGCTGCCCGTGATGGAGGAAGACGATGTGCGCCGGGGGCTTCGCCGCTATGAAGTGGCCTACAACGAGCGCTTCCTCCAGAACATGCAGGACAAGCTGGGCCTTGCCATTGAGGATGAAGCAGACCTGAGCCTGATCATGGATACCTTCAGCATGATGCACGAGCATCATGTCGACTACACCGCCTTCTTCCGGGCGCTTTCCAATCTGCATAGCCATGGCCATGGGCCGGTGCGTGATCTGTTTGTCGATCGGAGCGTGGCGGACCAGTGGCTGGAGCGCTATGAGGAACGACTACTGTACGAAACCCGCGCTCACGATGAGCGGGAATTCGCCATGCGCAGCGTGAACCCGAAGTATGTGCTGAGGAATTACCTGGCCCAGCAGGTCATTCAGGAAGCCCAGAACGGGGATTACGAACCCATGAAAGCACTACTGAAGGTGCTTGAGCGGCCCTATGACGAACAACCGGAGAACGACGCTTATGCGGCATTGCCGCCGGATTGGGGCAAACACCTGAATATCAGCTGTTCAAGCTGATAAATCTGGACCAAAAGAACGAAAAAGGGCCGGACGATCATTCGTCCGGCCCTTTTCTTTTTTCAGCGACTTCCGGAGATCAGACCGCCTTGGCAGCAATGATCTTCTCGTGCCATTCCGCAGGCCCTGTCTGGTGCACAGACGAGCCTCGGGAATCGACGGCGACAGTGACCGGCATGTCCTCCACCTCGAACTCGTAGATGGCTTCCATACCCAGCTCCGGGAAGGCGACCACTTCGGCGTTCTTGATGGCCTTGGAGACCAGGTAGGCGGAACCGCCCACGGCCATCAGGTAAACCGCGCCGAATTCCTTGATGGCATCGATGGCCACCTGACCGCGCTCGGCTTTACCAATCATGCCGGTGAGGCCAGTCTTCTCGAGCATAGTGTGGGTAAACTTGTCCATACGTGTGGCAGTGGTCGGGCCTGCGGGGCCAACCACCTCTTCACGCACCGGATCAACCGGGCCCACGTAGTAAATGAAGCGCCCCTTCAGATCGACCGGCAGCTCTTCGCCTTTCTCGATCATGTCTACCATCTTCTTGTGGGCAGCATCGCGGCCAGTCAGCATTTTGCCGGAAAGCAGAACGGTTTCTCCCGGCTGCCAGTCCTTCACGTCTTCTGGAGTGACGGTATCCAGATTCACACGACGGACGTTCTCACCCACTTCCCAGGTGATCTCTGGCCAATCGTCCAGGCTCGGCGGTGTTTGCAGGGAAGGCCCGGTTCCATCGAGGGTAAAGTGGGCGTGACGGGTTGCCGCACAGTTCGGGATAATGGCCACTGGCTTGTTGGCCGCGTGGGTTGGATAGTCTTTCACCTTCACATCCAGAACGGTGGTGAGACCGCCCAGGCCCTGGGCGCCGATGCCCAGCTCGTTGACCTTGTCGAACAGTTCCAGACGGAGCTCTTCGGCACGATTGGAGGCGCCGCGGGCTTTCAGGTCGTGAATATCGATCGGGTCCAGCAGGGATTCCTTGGCCAGCTCCATCGCCTTTTCAGCAGTACCGCCGATACCAATACCCAGCATGCCCGGCGGACACCAGCCAGCACCCATCTGCGGAACCATCTTCAGCACCCAGTCCACGACTGAGTCAGAGGGGTTCAGCATCGCGAACTTGGACTTGGCTTCAGAACCGCCACCCTTGGCAGCCACGTGCACTTCTACGGTATCACCCGGAACAATCTTGTAATGGATGATGGCCGGGGTGTTGTCCTTGGTGTTCTGGCGCTTGCCGTCCGGATCGGCCAGCACCGAGGCGCGCAGCACGTTGTCCGGGTGGGTGTAAGCGCGACGGACGCCTTCATTGATTACGTCGTCCAGCGGCATATCGCAGTCCCACTGGACGTTCATGCCGACATTCACGAATACCGTCACAATGCCTGTATCCTGACAGATCGGGCGGTGCCCCTGGGCACACATGCGCGAGTTAATCAGGATCTGGGCCATGGCATCTTTGGCCGCCTGGGATTCTTCCTTCTGGTAGGCCTCATAGACGCCCTGGATGAAATCCTTCGGGTGGTAGTAGGAAATGAACTGCAGCGCGTCCGCTACGCTTTCAATCAGGTCGTCCTGGCGGATTACGGTGGTCATAGGCGCCTCATCAGCTTGATATCGTTATGTCGTGTCATCAGAAATCGGGAGGCGAGAGTTTACCAGAAAATCGGTTTGGCGAGTGATTCGACGGATGGCGAAACAAGGATTAAAACCCGTGAAAAACGCCAACAGAAAAAGGTATCATCCTAACCAAACGATAATAACACCCCAGGAGACGCCGTGACTGACCTCGTCCTCACCGAAATCAAAGACCGGACCCTCATCGTCCGACTGAACCGGCCAGAACGCAAGAACGCCCTCACCCACACCATGTATACCGCCATGGGCGACGCGCTGGAACGGGCCCGGGATGACACCAACATCCGGTGCGTGCTGTTCACCGGCACCAGCGAGTGCTTCACCGCAGGCAACGACCTGGGCGAATTTGCCGCAGGTCTGCCAGGTGATTTCGAGCAGACGCCCGTTGGCCGTTTTCTTTTACTACTGGCCAGCGCCACTAAACCGGTGGTGGCATCGGTCAATGGCGCGGCCGTCGGCATCGGCACAACCATGTTGCTGCACTGTGATCTGGTGTTCGCCGGCGACAACACGGCATTCCAGATGCCCTTTGCCAGCCTCGGCCTGTGCCCCGAAGGTGGCTCAAGCCTGTTGCTACCTTCCTGGATCGGCCGGGTACGCACCGCCGAACTTCTGATGCTTGGTGGTGCCTTCTCCGCGGAAGAAGCTCTTCGGCTTGGCCTGATCAACCGGGTTTGTGGGCCTGGGCAAACGGAAGCCAATGCCTTCGAAGCCTGCCAGAGGCTCACTGAAAAAGCCCCGGCAGCGATTCGGGCCACCAAGGCGCTCCTCAACAAGCCAACCATGGAAGCACTCCGGGAAGCCATGCTGGAGGAGGGTCAGCTGTTTGCAGAACGGCTGAAATCCCCCGAAGCCGCCGAAGCTTTCCGGGCCTTCATGGAAAAACGCCAACCAGATTTCTCGCGCTTCAAATAAACGTCGACCAGGCCCCAATTTCCCTGTTGCCGGACCTCGACAAACCGTTATCCGGCAACTATTTTTCTCAAAGGCCGAACTCCAATCGTGCGGGGAGGACTCCAACCACCAGAATCACACTTTTGGCTGATCAACACTTGCCATACTGTCGCTATAGTCAGAGATACAGAAATTGGCTTACAGCGCTGGCTACAATTTCAGACAACAGTTTAAGCAGAACAGGCCACTGACAACGGGCTTACCGGATCAGACCGGCCCCGTCAGCTGCCGAACATAACGACACAACAACAGGAAAAGGTTCCACCCATGTTCAAGAAAACTCTAATAAGTCTTGCCGTGGCGTCTTCCGTTGGACTTACAGGCTGCTTTGATAGCGGCGAGACGGGGGCGAATGCCAATCCGGACTACCAGATTGAAGATACGACGATTGACAGGTCGATTGTTCGTCCGATCTACAACCCTAACCCGATTGCGGAAGAGCCTGCGTTCCCGATCAATGCCGACCTGATCCTGCTGTTGGGCGCAACCCAGAGCGCCAACTATGACTTTACAGGGCTTTCGACTGGCAACACTCCGGCAGATGACGCTGTTAACGATCTCTCGGGTTTTTCCACTTCAGGCGCCTTCACCCTGAAGTTTGACGGTGAGCTGAATCCAGCGACCGTGATGGCAAATGCTACAGTATTTTTGCTTCCGCTTAACGTTGGTCCCGCGCTTGCATCTGCGCCAGAAGCGCTTCCAAACACTAACCCCTCCAGCATAGTTGCGAGTGATCCTTTTGGGGCTGACCTTGAGGGAGAGGAAGTCCTTACGCAACCAAACTTCCGCGCTGACGTTGTTAGCGTAGATGGCGGAGTGAACAACGCTGTACGTGTTGTCCCCCTTGAGCCACTCACGGACGGTCAGAAATATCTGGTTGTTGTCACTGACGATGTCCAAGGTGCAAACGGTAAGCCAATTGAGCGGTCCGTTCAGGATGTAGCATTGGCAGATGGTGTTCTTGGTAACCCGGCTCTGGGCAACGTAAAAACCATTCTGCAGACTGCAGATCAGTTGGCCAACGGATTCCTTGCTCAGATGCAGACAGGCTCTGAATCTGCACTGGCTTACACGTTCACAACCAACTCTGATACCGACGTGCTTCGGGCAATGATGGCGCCGGCGGCTTTTGGCCCTGCTCTTGGTCAGAAGGTTGGCTTTACAGCTGCTTTGAAGGCAGTCCGTGACAACTACCCAACACAAAACTTTTCTCAGTTGACTACAACACTGGGTGAGCTCCAGGTCCTGGCAGCGGGCCTTCAAGGCGGATCGGTTGACCCCAGCACTTTGACTGCTCAGCAGCTGGATGCAATTGCCGCTCTTGGCGCGTCGCAACAGATTGCAAACCCAACTGCTATAGGCAACGCTATTGGACAGGAAGTCGGAGATACGCTCCATTTGCCGGTCCCGCGTCCGTCCTTCTTCTTTCCCAAGACGGAAGCAGCCGACCTGACTACAATTCAGGGACTTGATGCTTCCAACAGCATTGCCCAGGCGGCGGCTCAGGTGCAGGTACATCAAGGTGCCATCACCTTGCCTTACTTCCAGAGTCTGCCTGGTGAAACTGGCGCCGGCATCGTAAATGGCAGCTGGAGCGGCAGCACCAGCTTGGAAGAAGACCTCAACGAAAGCCTGAGCCCGGGTGACCCCGTATTCAGCTTCCTTCGGGATATCGACGGCACTCTGAACGTGAATGGCTACTTCCCGTTCCCGCAGAAAAACGCCGATACGACTGTTCCGGTTGTCATATTTAATCCGTCAACTGATTCCCGGCCCGCAACCTGTGTCGATGCCACCAAGCCCAACGGCGTGACCATCTTCCAGCACGGCATTACGGTAGATCGTAGTGTAGCGATGCTCCCTGCAATACTTCTTGCTCAAAGTTCGTGTCAAGCGGTGGTCGCAATTGATCAACCCCTGCACGGCCTTGCCGGCGCAGACGCCGGTGCAGTTCCTGGACCGGGAACAGTGCCTGGACTATCAGCTTTGGACGAGACCACTCTTACAGCGGCAGTTAACCAGTTGCTGCAGGCGCCGGGAGTTGCTGGCAGCCCGTTGGAGGCCCAGCTCAATGCGCTCATCAACGCCGACTACATTGGCGAACGCCACTTCGGTTATACCGCCAACGAGTCACTGCAGCCGGTGGCTGCTGACCTAGCCAACATCTCCTCCGGCAGCCTGTTCATTAACCCGCTGAATATGATGAACAGCCGAGACAACCTCCGCCAGGGCGTTGTTGATCTGCTGAACGTCGCAGCGTCAATCCAGACCATGGACATCGACGGAAATCCCGGCACGCAGGGAGACTTGGCTGGAGTCCCAGTTAACTTCATTGGGCACTCCCTCGGTGGCATTTCCGGTACCGTGTTCGCATCGCTCGCAAATGACACAGCGCTGAACACTGCGCTGAACCAAACCTACGACGCTGCCCCCGCTCTGGCTCCGTTCGACTTCCCAACTCTCAACTCTGTTGTATTGCACAACACGGGTGGCCAGGTTACACGTCTCATAGAGAACTCTCCGAGCATTTCCGGTCGGGTTCTTGGTGGACTTGCTAGTGCGGGTGTAACCCAGGGAACCTCTGACTTCGAAAGCTTCTTCTACGTCTTCCAGTCCATCTCTGATGCTGGTGATCCGGTGAACTTTGCGAAAGGCCTTGGTAATTCCACCAGCAATCTCCTGGTGACAGAAGTTGTTGGAGACACCACTGTCCCCAACGAAGCCAACGTCAATCCGCTAAGCCCGGCGTTCTCGGCGCCGCTGGCTGGCACCGAGCCTCTGATGGCACTGCTTGATCTGGGTGCCAGTGGCACTCTGTTGTCTGATGGTTCAGAAGGGTTGGGCATCATTGACACAGACACGCCCACAGGTGGTGCAATGCCAGTTGCCAGCTTCTTCGCGGGCACCAACCCGTGCTCAGATGCCAACCATGGCACCTTCGTGGCGCCGATTGCGCCAGAAGAAGCGTGCCCAGGTGGTGCAGCGGATACCAGTGTCGCTTTCAGCGCGATGGTTACACAAACGGCCCAGGCGCTGAGTGCGCAGCCGATCCCCGGCTCCTCTGTTCCAGCTGTCGGCGCATCTCTTGGCAGCAGTGCCACCTTGGAAAATGCGCTTGATCAGGACGAGCAGCAGGCTCCGTAAACTCTGATTAATAAACGTTGAAACCAAGCCCCGGCAATGCCGGGGCTTTTTTTGGTTTCAACGCTGCTTACCGTCAACGTACGCTAAGGCGGTTGATTCGATGAGTCGCTACAAGAATTGGCAAATCAAGCAACTCGGGCATTGCTGACGGAACAATCGGGAGCTCGCTTCAGAACTCCACAGGCACCCAAAAGCGATGCCAAAAGGATTGTCTTCAATGCCGTTGAAAAGATTGGGAGGAAATTGCTTCTGAGAATATTTGGAAGACAAAGGTCGTCAAACGAATGGACTATGCCCCCGGAGAAAGACCACTCCTTGCTAAAGATGAAAACAGCGTTTCCAGGTCGGGCTAAATAAGCATAAAAAAAGCGCCGCACTCGGCGAGTTACGGCGCTTGGTTCTATGCAGCGGATATCAATCGGATGAAATAACAGTCTCACCTTGCGGCAACAGATTCGCCTGGATATCTTCCTCAGTGAAGAACAACTGCCGGTAATCCTTTTCGGAATACTGCTCGCTCTGATCGCTGAAGAATGGCGACATGGAGTCCGTGGACTGCGAATAGCTCACCAGACCATAAGCCTCGGGACCATTGTCCGTGAATTCCAGCCCAAAGTGCCAACTGGTACCTCTGGCCATCAACCAGCCATCAATGCCACCTGTTCCGTCAGACAATCCGGCGGTATTGTCGATCGTTGATGGTGCAATCCGCGGGAAACGCGTGTCTTCCAGGAACGGATCCGTCACCACACCGATCGCGTTGAACGCTCCATCTATGTTGCCGTCACCACCGTGCCAGGGAATTGGCTGAGTCTGGAACACTGGTGTCCCGCCGGAGCCTGGGGCCACACCACCGGAAGCGCGGTAATACTGAAGGTCTCCAAGGGCATCAGTCGGCAAAATTCCCTGAGATTGCAGAGCAGCCACACCATCGGCAAGCGCCAAGAGCATGGTGTCGCTTGCGGTCCCGGCATTCTCTTCAGATGGATCAGCCGGTGTCCCCACGGGATCAGCCGGGCTGAAAGGCGTCGTCAGATCTGAGTCCAGATCGTTGCGATAATTAGCCATGAAAACACGGAAGATATGAGCACCGACGCTATCCCGGTTGTATAGCCCATCCCAGTTGCTCAGAGACTGACACCAGGACGACAAATCGACACCGTTCACCGCGGTGGTGCCGATGACATCACAGCGCTGTAGAAGCTCCGGGAGGAACTGTTCCGCATACCATGCACGGTTGCTCCAGATCACACCAATAAGTTCTTCCGCGCTGAACTTGCCATCCTGCCCTGCTGCCAGCGGCGCATCGGGGAAGCCGGGATCCATCAGATTCTGCAGCATCTTGATGCCCAGGCGGGTACGGGGATTGATCGGCGCCTTTTCATCACCAAACAGAGGTGAGAAGCCTGTCAGGAACTCGTCCGGATTGGTTGACCAATAGCTGCTATTCGAGTTCTGCACCCAATCCGATCTCACCAGCTTCGGCTTCTGCTCATAGGGCACCAGTGGACCACACGCGGTCTCAACCCAGTCTTCCTGGGAAAGCCTGCCATCGAGCAAGGTAACGCCCTGATCAAAGAGGCCAGCGTATGCTGCACTGCCAGCCCTTCTGAAGTTCACAAGCGCGATGGCTTTCTCAGAGAGGTTCGGCACCGAGCTGCTGTCGATGTAAAACGCATTACCCTGGTCATCGGCGTAGGTAGTATTGGTCCAGAGGGTCGAGCCACAGTTCTGGAAGACACTCTGGAACTCTTCAAGGTTGCTGGCTCGGCTCATGCCCAACCAGGTGTCCAGAAGACCGCCCGTGTTGGCATTGGCATCACGATAGGTGTGAGCAACCATTGAAGACGCGTTCAGGGCACCGTTGTCGCCCCAGGCTGGCAGCTGACTGCTGACGGCATTGGCTGCGATCATCGGGCCATACTCGGAAAAATAGAAAGTCCTTTCCAACACGACAGGTTGAGCCATCCCCATATCGACCTCAATCTGATAGGTCTCGGTGGTGATCGGCTTTTCAACACCGTCCTTCACGTATGTCAGGAATTCTCCATCATCCTTCAGCACCAGCTCATACCAGGTAAAGCGGCGACTGGTCGTAACCGTGTGAGACCAGGCAAGATTCTCGTTGAAATTGATCAGCGGAATTGCCGTACCAAGTAGCCCCGCACCGTGGACGTTCAGGTATCCCGGAACCGTCATCTGGACTTCATAAAGCCTGCGATGGCCTGTGTACGGGAAGTGCGGGTTCGCCAACAGTGCGCCCCGTCCCTGCTCGGTCAACTCGCTACCAATACCCCACGCGTTGCTGGCAAGGCCCATATCCGCGAAATTGGTCTGTGATCTCGCGCCAGCTTCTGCGGTAGCCACAACGCTTTTGAGCAGGTTGTTTACTTCCTCAGCATTGGTCACCGAACTTACCGGTGTCGGTGCCGGACTCTCTCCTGGAGGGACTGCCAGGAAAACCGCGCCCGTGGCGAACAACGCACCACTGGCGTACTGGCCAACAATGCGATAATGAGCCAGCAGATCCACTGGAGTTATCGGCTTGACCCAGTCCTGATCCGCACATTCTGCCGGGAACTGGGAGGCATCGGTTTCGTTAACGTAGCGGTTATACCCCTCCGTAAAGCCCTCAATAAGCGCACGGCTCTCCGGGCTTAACGTGGGGAACTCGGCCTCAGCGCCCGCGTATATCTGTTGGGCCTTGAAGCTGAAGTCATTGACGACATTGATACCGACGCCAAATCCTGCATCCGGCCCCGGCCCAAAATACTTCGCCCTTTCGCTTCGGGCCTTGACGACGGCCTCCGCCAGCATACAGACGTTGTCTTGAGCCTGAGCATATCCGTGCCCGAACGCGGCAGATTTCAGGTCATCAGCAACAATGTGAGGAACGCCACCCGTTGTTCGACGAATGGTTGCCTCAAGCTGACCATCCGAAGGAAAGAGATTGGGATCCACCTCAGCCTGTGAGGGTCCAGAAGAGTCATTGTCGCTGTCAAAACAACCCGCCAGCAAGGTACTGCCAAGCAGGGCGACAGTGAGACTGAGGGCATGTTTGCCACTCGGTGTTTTCCTGAGCTTCATAGTGTTTTCCTTGTATTTGTTCACTACGTTTTCACCAAGTCCGGTGACATCTATAAAATTAGCAGAGCCCTCCTTTTCAGCCAGACAAAACTGAACACTTATTCACGTTATTTTCTTCTAAAGAAACTGATCATTATCAGCCCCAAGCATTTTCCCGATCCGGGACGTTTGCGATGGCGTTTTTTCAAACTTTATCGGGAATCCGATCTGCGGCTGCTGAGTGCCGTCTCCCCGGTCAACTCCAATCACCATATCCCGCGCTTTAAGTTGTGGATGCTTGGCGGCCTCCGAGATCGTCAAAACCGGCTCCACGCAGGCGTCCTGGTTGGCAAAGATCTCCTGCCACTCGGCCAGGGGGTTCGCAGCAATTTTTGCCTTGATGGCGGCTTTAAGTTGCTGCTGATGCTCGGGCTTCTGGCTCATGGCCAGGCTTTTCATATCGGAAATACCGAGGGTGTCGCACAGGCGGGCGGAGAATTGGGGTTCGAGGCTGCCTACCGAGAGCCAGCGACCGTCGCTGGTCTGGTAGTAGTCGTAGAATGAGCCGCCGTTGAGCAATGCGCTCTCCGGCTTCTGCTCCTGGCCACCAGCCAGGCAGGCGGCCCCGGCCATGGCGTTCAGCGCAAAGGCCGCGTCGGTCATGCTGATATCAACAAACTGCCCTTCTCCGGTCTGCTGTCGATGGATAACAGCAGCCAGAATGCCCATGACGGCGTGGTGTGAACCGCCGGCCACATCCGCAATCTGGATACCCATCGGCGGCGGCCCGCTGTCAGCCCGGCCGCAGTGACTGCTTACTCCAGCCAGGGAGAGATAGTTGATGTCGTGGCCCGCTCGATCCCTGTAGGGGCCGGTCTGGCCATAGCCGGTGATGGAGCAATAGATCAGGCGAGGGTTTACCGACTTGAGGGTTTCATAGCCGATACCAAGCCGATCCATCACTCCCGGCCGGAATTGCTCAACGACAACGTCATAGTCCTTGACTAATTCCAGAACCTTCTCCCGGCTGCCCTCCTCTTTAAGGTTAAGCCCGAGCGACTTCTTGCCGCGGTTCAGAAACCCGTGGGCCGTGCTCACGCCGGCATCGTGGGGTGGCATTACCCGGGTCAGATCCACTCGGTCCGGTGCCTCCACACGCAATACATCTGCCCCCATGTCCGCCAACAGCATGGTGGCGTAGGGGCCGGGCAACAAGGTGCTGAAATCCAGAACTTTCAGCGAAGTCAGAGGACCCGCCATGATAATCTCCTTTTTACTCTCAGGTTTCTGCAAATAGCATTCGTTTCCTTCATGCTGCCCGGTTTTGCCAAGCGGGCCAACTGCCGGTTCCTTCATTCCGATTGGCCGTTTCTACCAGCGTGGCCAAACGGCTTCGGTTGCATTGTTCTGCCGGGGTTTTATGATGGGTTTCGTTTTCATGGAATGGCGAGCGTAATGTCCGATCTGACGGTTTCGAAGCACTTTGTACAGGCGGCCCTTGTGGGCGCCGAGCGACTTGGTTTTGATACCCGTGAAATGCTCCGGGAAGCCGGAATCTCTCCCGATCTGCTGCGCATCGAGATGGCGAGGGTCAGCAGTGATCAGTTCAGCCATTTGATGCAGGTGCTCTGGAACCGCATGGGAGATGAGTTCATGGGGCTGGGGCCCAGACGGGCCCGAACAGGAACCTTTGCCACCATGTGCGCGTTGGTGATTGACTGCCCCAATCTGGAATCTGTGTACCGGCAGGCCTTCCAGTTTTCTCGTCTGTTTGAACCCATGGTGTCCATGGAACTGGAGGTTGGCAGGGACAAGGCTCAGCTCGTAACCCGGATAGAGGGCGAGATCAACGATCCGAGCTTTTTCCTGCGGGAGAGTATTCTGGTGATCTGGCACCGACTGGGCAGTTGGCTCATCGGCCAACCCATCGAGCTGGAGAAGGCCGAGTTCGATTACCCACGGCCGGCCCATGGCGACGAATACCGGCACATTTTCCACTGCCCCCTGGCATTCGAGTCTGACAGAATCGCCCTCACCTTCGACAAGCGCTTCCTGTCTGCGCCCGTCATCCGCGACAAGCCGGAGATGCGGCAGTTCCTGAAGACCTCGCCGGCAGACCTGCTATCCCGTCCGGACGAGAGTAACACCTTTACGGGACGCATTCGGGCGCTGATCGGCAGGGATCTTTCGAAGCCGCTGCCGGATTTTGAATGGATTGCAGCAGGCCTGCATACCAGCCCGCAGACACTGCGACGCAGACTGAAGCAGGAGAATACCTCGTTCCAGGAGATCAAGGATCTGTTACGCCGGGATATGGCTATTTACTATCTGAGCCGGCAGGAACTTCCGATTAACGACATCGCCGCCAAAGTCGGTTTCACCGAACCCTCAACCTTCCATCGGGCCTTCAAGAAGTGGACCGGGGTGACGCCAGGCGCCTATCGGGAAGGCGAACGTGGTGATCTCTCCGATTGACTCAGGACCCCGAGGGCGCCTGAAGCGAACGGATCAGCTGCCCGAGCGTTTCGGCGATTTCCTGGGCCCTTTCCCGGTTTTCGGCCAGTTGAAGCAGTCGGGAACCATCCCTCGGGTCATAGACCCAGCAAGTTGAGACCGTCGCCTCGCAACGCCATTCCACCCTGGGGTTGATGCCAAACACCGACATCGTCTCTGTGCTTCGCAGTATCCGGGCATCCTCGGCGCGCTTCAGTTCCTGAATCTGGATTTCCTCTCCCTGGGTGACAAGACGGTATTCAACATCGGCTGGCCGATCGAGCCGCACGACCGCCTGATCACGGCGCCAGCCAGCCAATTCGAGCAGGCTGTTGATATGAAGCGTCAGCGCCTCGCGGTCTGAACCTGCCAGATACAGCTTGCGCAAAGACTCGATACGGCCCTCACCCGCCGGCTCAATGACCGCAACCTGTTCACTCTCACCGGTTGCCTGTGGGGCCAGGGCATTCTGCTTTCGGGTCTTTTCAATGGAAGTGATCAACTGCAGGGATTCCTGGTAGTGGGCACCCTCAGCGCCGGCGCGGCTCACATAGGTCTCAAGAGCAGACTGGGCTTCGTTCAGGTGGGAAGACTGCAGCATCACCCGCCCCCGATAAAAAAAGTAATCAGCGGGCTTTTCACCTTCCAGTTGCTGCAAGCGGTTCAGATACTCAGCGGCCTCGCCCCAGTTTTCCGCAACCACTGCCCCTTCGGTAGCGAGCATCAATCTGCGAGTCTCGTGCTCGGGCGCCAGCGCCAGCGCGGGCCCGGACAGGAGCGCGGAAGCCAATACAGCCCCCAGGGCAAAACAGCGACCTGTTCCAAGTAATACTGCCATGGCATCTACTCCTGCTCGTTATCTGCACCAATCGCCTGCTTCTCTGAATCAGGCAGGTCGTTGTCCCCTGAATGACGGAATTCTTCACCCTCGTCCACTTCGGCCTGGTCCATTATCCCCTTCGGCAATTCCTTTTTCACCCGAACACCCAGCTCTACAAATCGATTCGCCTGGGAGATCAGGTTGCCGCGCCCACGGGTCAGGGTGTTCATGGCCGAATCATAGGTTCCCTGGGCAGTATGCAACTGTGTGCCCAGGCGCTCCATCGCCTCAACAAACACCCTGAGTTTGTCATAAACAGCGCCAGCCCGCTCAGCGATTTGCCGGGCATTCTGGCTCTGGCGTTCGTACCGCCAGATGTTCTCAATGGTTCGCAGTGTTGCCAGCAGCGTGGTTGGCGTTACCACAATAATCTTTCGCTCAAAGGCTTCTGCGAAAAGGTTCTCGTCCTGCTGAAATGCTGCCACAAAAGCGGGCTCTATCGGCATGAACAGCAACACAAAGTCCGGGGAATGGAGGCCGTGGAGCTGGCTGTAGTCTTTTTCGCTAAGGGTACGAATGTGATTCCTCACGGCCTCGACGTGTTGCTTGAGCGCCTCCTCCTTGACCCCGGAATCCTCGTCTTCCGTCACCCACTGCTGGTAGGCCACCAGTGAGACCTTCGAATCGATAATCAGGTTGCGGCTATCCGGCAGATGGACAATGACGTCCGGCCGGTAGAGCTGATTGTCTCCGTCGCGATAGCTTCCCTGGGTTTCATATTCCACGCCCTTGCGCAGGCCGGATTTCTCCAGTACCCGTTCAAGGATCAGCTCACCCCAGTTACCCTGAATTTTCTTGTCGCCTTTGAGGGCGCGGGTCAGATTGGATGCTTCCTCTGTTATCTGGCGGTTCAGTTCCTGCAGTGACTTGATCTCACTACGGAGGGCCTGACGATCACGGGTTTCGGTGGTGTACACGTCTTCAACCCGCTTGCGGAAGTCCTGCAACTGGTCCCTGAAGGGGTTCAGCAGAGTATCAAGGCTGGTGCGGGTCTGCTGGCTGAAACGCTCGCTCTTATGCTCAAAAATCTTGTTGGCCAGATTCTCGAACTCCGTCTTCAAGGCATCACGGTTCCGCTCAAGCAACTCCAGTTTTTCATGGGCGGATCGGCGCTCCTTCTCAATGGTCACTTCCTTCTCGCGGAGCGCGACGCGGGCCTCGCCCAGCTCGCGGGAAAGCTCGTCCGACTTCGCCTGCAGGCTCTGACGCTCGCTCTCCAGCTGCGCCACGCGCTGCTTGCCATTTTCCAGATCCGACTCCAGACCGGCCACCCGATTTTCGAGGGCGGTTGCATGCTGTCGCCACTGTTCAACGTCCTGCCCAAGTCGACCATTCCTGCCCCAGAGCCCTTTCAGAACGATCAAAAGGATTAACACAACCATCAATCCCGCCATCAGATCGGGCCGGGACAAGATCAGTTCCGTGAGCGCTTCAGACACCTGGTACTACTCCTGTTACGGTTCTGTGTTTGATTGAGGAACCGGTGTTTCCCGGCCCCACAACAGTCTACCCCACGAAGGGAACCTTTTGCCCGGCACGCCGTCAATCAGAATGGCGAGGCACTAAGGACCACGACTGTTTGGCATTATTTTAAAGCTCGGGCATCTGCCTCTGGACGGCCAACGTAATATCGTCTAAAAGGGTAAAATGTTCACTCGCCAAGTGGTTATTACCCTTTTTTAACCGCACGGCGGGCCCGAACCAGATCAGAAACGGATAACAGATCATGCTGAAAGAACTGTGGCGAAAACTGGAGGCGGAGTTTCTGCACAATGACTGCTCCGGCCAGGACAGCCAGGCAAGCTTATTCGGCACCCGTCCGAACGGCAACAAGGACGGCTTCAGAATCCTTCCGCACATTACCCACACGGGCGAGTTTCATCTCGAGCGTCTTACCAACCTGCTGAAGGCACGGTATGGCAAGAGTTTCGGCATGCCCTCCAGCAAGTCTGAGAGTGACCAAGAAATCCGGGAGCTGATCAGCTTCGCAGCCAGAATCCAGGATCAGGATGTGCAGCGCGAACTATTGCTTTTCTACCTTAACTGCTCCCCGGTAATCCAGGAATACCTGCGCGCTGAGACTGTTCTCGGAGAGGGGAATTTCCTGTCACGGTAAACACTACTGCCCCTTAACCATCTGTAAATCAACCACACAGATTGGATGTTGTATACTTCCCTTCCTATTTATCCGGTTTCACACGCATAGACCGTCACAATAGCTCGGTATCGAGCGTGACAGACTGCCAGCTCAGGGGTTCTTAATGGGTTTCAAATGGTATCGGGCTGGACTGCCTAAGCTTTCCGTCACCACACTTGCAGGCATTCTTCTGCTGACGGGATGCTCGGCAGACCGCTATTTCATGGTTCCCAAAACGGATATGAATGAACTCCAGGGATCCATCAAGAGTCAGCGGGCAACTCTCGTTACCATGGAAGAAAACTCAGCGGTCAGGCACGAGCAAGCCATTGCCCAAACCCGCTCTTCGACTCAGACCATACTCGACGCAATTGCCAGCCAGGTGGAAAAACCTGAATGTCCGCCAGTGCGGGCCCAGACACAATGCCCCGCAACAGATAATTCGAAAGGGCGTGCAGACCGCCTGAAGGGCAAGGTGATTGTCGGCGAGGTTGAAAACTTCTACCTTGCGGGCCCCGGCCTGATCTACAAGGCTCGCATTGACAGCGGTGCCGAAACTTCCTCGATAGACGCACGCAACATCACCCGGTTCGAGCGGGACGGCAACAATTGGGTGCGCTTTGATGTGCCTGTTCCCGGTGCAGACAAGTTTGTAACCCTGGAAAAAGAGATCTCTCGCCGGGTTCGCGTAATCCAGGCCAGCGCCGATGAAGCGGAGCGTCGGGTCGTCGTCGAGCTTCAGTTTTTTATTGGCGATCACCAACAGGTTGCGGAGTTTACACTTGCCGACAGAACCAACCTCACCTACGAGGTTCTGATCGGCCGCAATATTCTGCGTGACGTCATGCTGATCGATGTCGGCAAGGAATATGCAACCGAGCTGCCTGAATCCATCCGCAATAGCAAAGGGAACGAATCGTGACCACCCGCTCGCGCCTGCCTTTTTATATCGCCGTTTTCCTGCTCATCTCTGCGGGCATTTCGCTTGCTGTCTGGAGGCACGTTGAGCTTGGCATACCCTGGCTCACAGGCGAACAACGACCAGTTTGGATGGTCGAGGCCCGCATTGATTTTGACGCAGTGGACGGCTCGGTTCTTGCCAGTCTCAATATCCCCGAGCAGCCACCGGGCTTTCGCATCCTGACCGAACAGGCGGCTTCGCCCGGCTATGGCTTTTCCATCATCGATACCTCGGGCAGCCGCCGGGCGGAATGGAGCAAGCGGGAAGTGTCCGGGCCGCAGACTTTATATTTCAAAGCCCAGTTCATTCCGGACCCAGACGCCGGACCGGAAATCCCGGCGCGCGAACCGAAAACACCGAGGACCTTCTGGGAAGAGCCCGAGGCAACCGCGGTACAGGAAATTCTTAGTCAGGCAGAAGCCCGCTCGAGCACACCGGAAAGCATGACCCGCGAGCTGATCCGGCTGATGCAGCCGGATAGCCGGACACAGAACACAACCCTGCTGGTTTCAGAAGAGAATTACCTGGATCTTCTAGTCGACATGCTCAACCACAGTGGTATTGCCGCCAGAACAGCGGACGGACTGAGACTCGAAGATGCCCGGCGGCGGCAACAGCTGATGCCCTACCTGCAAATCTACAACGGCAAGCGTTGGCTCACCTTCAACCCCAAGACTGCCGAACAGGGCGTGCCTGAAGACCTCCTGCTTTGGCGCCAGGGGGCAGCCTCATTGCTGGATGTGGTAGGTGGCGAGAACTCGGAAGTAAGCTTCTCGATGCTCAGGCAAACGGTTCCTGCCCTTCAACTGGCAACCATGGAATCCGCAGCCAATGGTCTCGGCTTCCTGAGCTTTTACGAGCTGCCCATTGAAGAGCAAAGCATGTTCCGAATGCTGCTGTTGCTGCCACTGGGGGCACTGATGGTCGCTTTCATGCGGATTGTTATCGGCATTCGCACCTCTGGCACCTTCATGCCCGTGTTGATCGCAGTGGCCTTCGTGCAGACAACTCTGGTGCCGGGCTTGATCGCGTTCCTGTCGGTGGTATCTATTGGCTTGCTGATGCGCGGCTACCTGTCCAGCCTTAACCTGCTGCTGGTATCCCGCATATCCGCCCTGATCATCCTGGTTATCTTTATAACCGCGGGCCTGAGCATCATCGGCTATCAGATGGGATTCAATACCGGCATGACGGTCACCTTCTTCCCGATGGTGATCATCGCCTGGACCATCGAGCGGATGTCCATTCTCTGGGAAGAAGAAGGGGCGCATGAGGTCATGGTTCAGGGCGCAGGCAGTCTGTTTGTGGCCATCTGCGCCTATTTGCTGATGAGCGCACCCTTGGCCGGCCACCTCACCTTCAACTTCCCGGAGCTGCACCTTGTTATTCTCGGTCTGATCCTGTTGATGGGTCAGTACACCGGCTACAAGCTCAGCGAGCTGAGGCGCTTTACGCCAATGAAGGCGTACGACTGACATGGACTGGATATCGCCGAGATCGCTCAAGAGGCTGGGGATGCTGAACATGAACCGGCGCAATGTGGATTACATTGCCCGGTACAATGAGCGGTCATCCTATCCGTTGGTAGACAACAAACTGAAAACAAAACTGGTGGTTGCCGAATACGGCGTAAAAACCCCGAAACTGCTTCAGGTTGTCCGCCAACAGCATGAGATATCACACTTCCGGGAAATGGCGGAGGATCTGGCCGGATTTGCCATCAAACCGGCGAAAGGGTCTGGCGGCAAGGGAATTACCGTCATAACCGGTCGGGATGGCGACGAGTACATCAAGGCATCCGGCTCGCGGGTAGATTCTCCGTTCCTGGAGCGTCATTTGACCAACATTCTGGCCGGGCTCTACTCGCTCGCGGGTACTCCGGACGTGGCTATCGTCGAAAACCTGGTGGAGTCCGCCCCGTCATTGGCGAAGTATTCTCATCAGGGTGTGCCCGATATCCGGATTATCGTTTTCCAGGGTTACCCGGTAATGGCGATGCTGAGACTGGCCACAACCGCGTCTGACGGTAAGGCAAACCTGCATCAGGGCGCCGTTGGGGTTGGCCTGGATATCGGCTCTGGCCAGGGACTGAATGCGGTTCAGTTCAACCGCCCCATAACCCTCCATCCGGACACCGGTCTGGCACTGGAGAATATCCAGATAGAAGCCTGGGATGAGATGCTGGAAATGGCCTCCCGCTGCTACGAAGCAACCGGGCTGGGCTACATGGGGGTTGATCTGGTGGTAGATGCGAACGAGGGGCCACTGCTACTGGAATTGAACGCCCGGCCCGGACTGGCAATCCAGATGGCAAATGGCCGCGGACTGCTTCCCCGACTCCGCGCGATTGAAGCGCTCAAACGTCCACACTTCACGCCTCTGGAGCGTTCACGTTTCGCCATGGAAACGTTTGCCAGTAACTGAGTTAATAGCAAACATAAAAAAACCGGGGCCAAAGCCCCGGTTTTTTTATTTCCACGACCCCTCAGGACAGTTCGCCCCGGGCGATCAACAGTTGCCGCTCATGACTGAGGCCCTTCAGAAGCCCCCAGGTCATGATCAGGAGAACCACCGTAAATGGCAGCCCCGCACTGATAGCGGTTGCCTGGATCGCGCCCAGTGCATCTTCACCGCCGCCAAAGATCAGAGCTGCAGCAATCGCACCCTCGGCAACTACCCAGAACACACGCTGGGCGGTCGGTGCATCAGTCTTGCCACCAGCCGTAATACTGTCGATGACCAGCGAACCAGAGTCGGAAGATGTTACGAAGAACACCAGAACCAGAACGATACCGACAAATGACAGGATTCCAGTCAGCGGGAGGTTCGCGAACATCTGGAACGTAGCCAACGAAACCTCGGTCAGGCCGTTCTCAGCCAGTTCACCAATGCCCTGCTGAATCTGTTCAATGGCGGCACCACCGAAGGCGCTCATCCATACAACAGTGATAACAGTCGGGACGATCAACACGGCAGTGACAAATTCACGAACGGTACGGCCCTTGGACACGCGCGCGATAAACATACCTACGAACGGTGACCAGGAAATCCACCAGGCCCAGTAGAATACAGTCCAGCCCTGGAACCAGGCTTCGTCCTCGCGGCCAAACGGATTACTCAGTTGCAATGCGTTGCCCACGTAATTGGAGGAAGTCACCCAGAGAGTTTCCAGAACTGTCATCGTCGGACCGGCAAATATAACGAACAACAGCAGAATGCCCGCAACGGCCATGTTGATATTACTCAAAATCTTTACGCCACCGTCGAGCCCCCTGAGCACCGAGATCAATGCGAGGGCTGTGACGCCGACAATGATCGCCATCTGGATATTCGTATCTGCACCTGTACCAAACAGGTAGTTCAGACCAGAAGCCGCCTGCTGGGCACCGAAACCAAGTGACGTTGCCAGACCAAAGATCGTCGCGACAACAGCCAGCACATCGATAATGTGTCCAGGCCAGCCCCACACCTTGTCTTTCAGCAGCGGGAAAAAGGCCGAGCGAATGGTCAAAGGCATGTTTTTGTTAAAGGCGAAAAACGCCAGGGAAAGAGCAACGACTGCATAGATGCCCCAGGGATGCAGACCCCAATGGTACATGGTCGCGGCCATCGCGAGATTACGGGCGTCATCTGTGTTTGCCTCTACATTGAACGGCGTCTCGTACCATCCCGTGTAGTAAGCCACCGGCTCGGCCACGGCCCAGAACATAAGACCAATGCCCATACCGGCGGCGAAAAGCATGCAGAACCAGGAAAGCGTTGAGAATTCAGGTTTGCAGTCCTGCCCCCCGATGCGGATTTTACCCATCGGCAGGAAGATCAGAGCCAGGCACACCACCACGAAGATGTTGGCACTGATCAGGAAAAACCAGTCAAACGTCGCGATAATGTCCCATTTTGCCCCGTCGAGCAGCTCTTTCGCTGGCCCGGGGAACATCAGGGTGCCTATCACAAACGCAACAACCAGTATCGCCGTAATCGGAAATACCGGTGCATGGAGATCCAGCCCGAACGGAGTGATATTGTCCTGGCCAGCCACGTAATCCGTGGAATATTCGTCTTTAACTACCTCGCCCACGTTATGGAGCCTCCTGAGTTGGTAAATCGTTTATTCAGAATCGGTATTCAGACATTACAAGCGCGTTATCATAATATTTTGAGTTCAAAACATCAAAACCACGATTATTTTGCCGCCTTGATATTAATCATAGACCATGATCGAAAACGGACCAGCCAGATTCGGGACCAATCGCGACAGGATCCCGCATCGTACGACTAAACTCTTCATCAGCTGCCGCTCTGTTCGAGTCGGCTTTTCCGAGCCAATCAGAGGATCCCATGGAAAAAACAAAGACCTTTCCGCTTCGCTATACCGCCTATGCACTCAGCATTGCCGGATTTTTTGTCTCGCTCGGGCTTGCCCTGGTCTTGGAGGAAGGTTATGTATTTCCGGTAATATTTGGCGCGTTCGCGGCCCTGGGTACCTACGACCTGATGCAACGAAAACACACGGTCAGCCGGAACTATCCGATCATGGCCAACTTTCGTTATTTGCTTGAATCCGTGGGCCCTGAAATCCGGCAGTATTTCATCCAGTCAGACACGGAAGAGCGTCCCTTTTCACGGGAACAGCGCACCATCGTCTATCAGCGCGCGAAGAATGTTCTGGACAAGCGCCCTTTCGGCTCACAACTCGGGATGTACGATGAGGGTTTCGAGTGGATGAATCATTCCCTTGCACCCACCCGCCTCAGTAGTAGCGATTTCCGTATCCTGATCGGAAAAAACTGCGACAAGCCCTACAACGCAAGCGTGTTCAACATCTCTGCCATGAGCTTTGGCTCGCTGTCAGCCAACGCCATCCTCAGTCTAAATGCCGGCGCCAGGATGGGAGGCTTCTATCACGATACCGGAGAGGGCTCCATTTCCCGCTACCACAAACAGCCCGGCGGTGACCTGGTCTGGGAGATCGGTTCGGGATACTTCGGCTGCCGTCACAAAGATGGTTCGTTCAACGAAGACATGTTTCGCGAGAATGCCTCATTTGATCAGGTCAAAATGATAGAGCTCAAACTATCTCAGGGCGCAAAGCCCGGTCATGGCGGAATTTTGCCCGGCGCCAAGGTAACGCCGGAGATCGCCGAAGCACGAGGCGTTTCTGTTGGCGAGGACTGCGTCTCCCCTGCCAGCCATTCGGCGTTCTCAACACCAATAGAAATGCTGGAATTCATTGACCGGCTGCGGGAGCTGTCCGGAGGCAAGCCCATTGGCTTCAAGCTCGCTATCGGCCACCCATGGGAATGGTTTGCCATCGTTAAAGCCATGCTGGAGACCGGGCGAAAACCGGATTTTATCGTGGTCGACGGCGGAGAAGGCGGCACCGGTGCGGCTCCCCTCGAGTTTATTAATCGGTTGGGAATGCCAATGACCGAAGCGCTCCTGCTGGTTCACAACACTCTGGTGGGTACCAATCTTCGGGAGGACATTGCCATTGGCGCCGCCGGCAAGATCACCTCTGCCTTCAACATTGCGCGAACCCTGGCGCTGGGGGCTGACTGGTGCAACGCGGCCAGGGGCTATATGTTTGCGCTGGGCTGCATACAGGCGATCAATTGCCACACCGGGCGCTGCCCGAGCGGCGTAGCCACCCAGGACCCCCGACGCGGTAACAAGCTCGACGTAGAGCACAAGAGCCAAAGGGTATACAACTACCACAAGAATACGCTCGACGCGCTGCAGAACCTGCTGGAAGCCTCGGGGCTCAGGCACCCTTCCGAACTCGGCCCGGAGCACATCGTTCGGCGGGTATCCAAAACAGAGGTGCACTCTTACATGGATCTGTTTCCATTCCTCGAACCCGGGGCCCTGCTGGAGGGAAAAACCGGGCTGACGGTGTTCGACAAATACTGGGAATTTGCCCGGCCAGACACCTTTGAACCACCCGAATTTATCCTGAAACTCCGGGAAACCAAGCTGCGCTAAAAAACGGGCATCAAAATCGCCATCGGATGTTTATTTTTTCCATGGGCTCGTGTAGACTTCGCTCCCGCTAAGCCACTGAGAATACTCTCAAGTTTTTCCAGTTGGCAAAGAGCGAATCGGGGCGTAGCGCAGCTTGGTAGCGCACTTGCATGGGGTGCAAGGGGTCGTAGGTTCAAATCCTACCGTCCCGACCAGATTCCGATAAAAAGCCCGGGCCGAAAGGTCCGGGCTTTTTGTTTTTGCGGACTATGCAAAATCGACACAGCAAACCGAAGCAGCAGCCGGCAAGCACTCCGAAGGTGTGGGCGTCTGCAACAACCCTTTGATCTGTCATGGCCATCAAGGTCAATGGTCCGTAGAGACTGTCCTGTGCAGCCTTGAGCAAAACCAGGGCAAGCACAAGGGTCAGTGGTGATTTAAACTCACTGATCTTGACTACTAACCCGAGAGACAGCATTCCATAGAGCAAACCAGATAGTCCGACGTACCAATCAACCTCTTTCGCAACTACCTTCAAACCCACCGTGATTGAAACGGACAATAGAACGATCAATAGTAACCACTGGTCCGTGTTGAGTGCCCTCCCAACAAGCGACCACAGTAACCAGAGTCCGGAGAGATTCAACAAGAGGTGCGACCAGTCAAGGTGGACGAAATGGGCCGATACCAATCGCCAGACCTCGCCACTCTGATGGAAATCATTCCGGTATTGTAAAAAAGAAGAGGCTTCAGGCTGAAATACGGCAACAATGAGCGCAATTACGCTCATTGTTGCCGGGATCCCGTAGTTGTGTCGGTTCTCGCCGAAAACCCTGTTACCGGCCACTATTCCCTCGGCGAAGACGACTGCGATAGATCAAGCCCGCCGACAAGGCTACCAATAACAACAAGAAGGGATCGAAACGGCCTCCACCGCCACCACCACTGGCCGTACTGCTCTCAGTCTCGCCCTGGATGCCACCGGGGTCCTTTATGCGTTGATTGGCAAGGCCGTCTGCATCGTTCGGACCACCATCTTCAATTAATAACATTGCGCACCAGTCACCCTGGTTCAGGCCAGGCCTGTAATCGCCGGATTTAGGTGGAGGACAGAAGCCCTCTTCACCGGGAGCCGAATAAACCGCATTCCTGTCATTTTCGATAAACGCATTCCAGGCCATCGTCTCTGCCGAATATTTTCTGTAGACAGCACGTTTTGGAATGACTGCAAGCTGCGGTAAGACGACATAAGCCGAGTCGGATGGTTGCGCCAGACCACTCACCGTAAAATCGAAAATGCCGCCCGGGAACTGCTCCGAACGTTGGCCCTCCTCCAGTGGGGGCAATGAGAACGCCAGAGCAACGTCATCTACATCCACGATGGCGCTGTTCTTTTTCGACGATAGCGCGGTATAGCCGAGCGAAAGTTTCAGGCCCGGCTCTGTTTCGATCAGGTATTCATCGCTCGCAGAAGCCATGGCGCGGATCAGGTTTTCCGGTTCCAGGTCATCAAGATAATTGGGGATGCCATCGCCGTCAGTGTCAACGAAGCCTTCAATATCGTCAGTGATGCCATCACCATCCGAATCCAGCGACGTGAGCAAAGGGGCTTCGCTCAGCACCGCTATCACTACATCATTACGGCTCTCTGCAAGCGAGCTGTCTCTGACGCTTACGGCAGCGGTGTAGAACCCGGGCGACAGGTTACCCGGATCAAATACGAACTGGCCGTCAGAACTGTCGCCGTCCGTCTCTAGCAACTGACTGTCACTGAAGGACCAGTCATAGCTATGGCTATCACCGGGATCCGGATCGCTGACCAGGGCATTCACGGTGACGGGGCCTTCATCTGTAACCACCAGCCGAGTCTGGCCCTGCCCCTGATCGGCAACCATCTCTACGGTAGGAGCGATGTTCTGGTCACTTATTTGTGCCGTGTAGACGGTTTTCTCGCCAAGCACTACGTTAACCGAGGCACCCATGGTCACTACGATGGTTTCCTGGGTCTCACCGCCATCAGCGTCATCGATCACCTGAAAGTTAACACTGCCCCGAAGCCCGCTCTGTATCAGAATCTCTCCATTGGCAAGGGTATGGTCCACTCCGCCGCCGACTGCCGTGCCAGCGACCGTGTAGGGAATCGAAACGGGATAGATCGCGGCCGGTCCGTTCAGCTCGGCAACCAATTCCACACTGCTGCCCTCAGCCACCACCGCATCGGTATGGAAGTTGACGATAGGTTTGACAATCACGAGCTGGGTCTCTGTCGCCACATTCCCGGATTTGTCACTGGCTTTCCATTCCACAAAATGGGCACCAGGAGGCATTTGTGGTCTGGCATCGTTAGTCGCTGTGATGGCGCCATCCAGAGCATCGAAGGCGGTCGCTTCACCAAGATCGACCCGGGTGAATAGACCGGTAGCTGGAACCTCGATATCGCTGGGCGGAATCAGCAGAGGTGGTTCATCATCTGCGTTGAGATCCCGACCCGCCAGGTACTCGTCCAGGTTGTTAACACCGTCGCCGTCTGCATCAAGAAATGCGTCGGATGGATCAAAAGGGTTCAGTCCGGCGGCGACTTCCGCTACGTCTGAAATACCATCCCCATCACTGTCCTGACTGTTGGGATCGGGGCCATCAATAATATCGACGCCTCTCAGAGCGAGGTTCAACTCCACCGACGTGCCCCGGTCATCTACCACAACCTCTGTAGCGGCAGACCGTGAAGTACCCATCTGATAACGAACCGTAAGCACATCGCCCTTGCGCAGAAAGCCGTCGCGCCGTTCATCAATTACGTCCAGTGGCACCGAAAGCACATAGCGATCCTGTGCCGCAGGATCCTCGCCCATGACGTAGCGATCAATGATCTGCCCCTGGTACTCAAGAAGCAGGGACACATTCGTGTCAGCCGCCGTCACTAGAGTGCCATCGACGGTCACGGTTCCGTAGAGAAGATTGTCAGGCTCGGGGATCGCTGCCATCGCAGAGTGGGCAACCAACATCATTGGCACAAGACCTGACGATACAGCCCTGAAAACACTTGTATTTTTCATGCTGATCACCTTAGTTCCCTGAGTAGCCGTAAGTCTGGAAGTGCAACTTGATGTCTGAAATACCGTTGCCATCACGCGTGCCTTCCGGTGTGAGCTGTCCATGAATCAGACGATCCAGGCCTTCATCAGGCAGGTAATTGAGGGTGCCTCCCGGAATCACCAGCATCCAGTCCGTATTCCAGACCGACCGTCCCACCAGGCGAGTATCACTGGCAGTCTGGGCGGGATCGTATTCGCCACTGTCGTGGTAGGCCCGGTAGCTTGAGGACCGGCGGATATCCGCATAAGTGCCACTGAGGGAGTCATTGATCGGAATCCACTCGGGATTGGTCAGATCCGATGCGCCGATCGGGAAGGGTTCAGGCAACCGTTGGTCTACAACCCGCCATTCCCGGGTCGCAAGCGTGTCGCCAGTGGGCGAGCGCATAATATCCATACCCACGGGAAGCAGGTAGACACGAGGCGTATTGGACAAGCCGGTTTCGTTGTAGCCTTCGAACCAGGTGCCTACGGCCCGCACTTTGGTCGCGAAATTCGTTGGATCATAGGCGCTGTCGCCTGCCCCCAGTTCCCGACCGAAGAAGTTGAGCCCGAAATTCACGGTTGTCGGGAAGCGAATCACCAGGCCTGGCTGGGGCCCCGCACTCTCCGGGGCAAAGGGCCTGGCATAGCGACGGAACTCGGGAATATCCCAAAGGTTATCAACCCGGCTCTCTTCGAGCTTTTGACGCCATTCCTGATTGGTCTCCAACCTGACCAGCTCACTGTTCGGATCGTCGGGGTCAAGACGCTTGCGGAATAACTCATAGCGCAGCGAGAACCGGTTGGTTTCCACCTGAGGGTTGTTGAATCCCAATTGGCCACGGTAGACATCGAAGTTCTGGGTCAGTCGTGCCAGAACATCTGCAAGGCCGGGCGTGCCGGCAATAGGCACACCATCAATAACCTGCCCTAGTCCGCGCTGCCGTACGATATCCGCCAGGAACTTGCGGCCTGAACCAGCATCATCACCGAGCAGATTGGTTTCGTAATCATAGGCGGTTGCTGCCAGGTAGACATAGCGAGCCGCCAGATCAAACTGGGCACGGTATTTCTGCAGGGCATCGTTGCGGAAGATCCGGAACGTGAGGTCGCTGTAACGGTTGGCCTGAACATCACCAGCGGTAAATACCCTGAACGAGCGGCGCTCTTCCAGCAGGCGCTGACCCTCAGCGAGGACTTCGTAATAGCTGCCCAAGCTCTGGTTTACCACCTCGGCCTGGGTAAACAACTCAAGCCTTAATAACGCTTCTTCCCGCCAGAGTTGTTCCAGCTCTTTGATCCGTTCCTGAACAGCAACGTTTAGGGTATCTCTGGATAACTTAATGTCCGTCTGTAATTCCACAGCCTCCTTGGCCACATCAATACTTGCCTCTGCAATCTCAGCGGCGCCGGCTGCGGCGTAAAAAGGGGTCGTGGATACCAAAGCCATTGCGCCTATAGCACCTCTGACGCCACTCAGAGCATCGTTGGAAAAACCGATTACTTGAGGCAAAGCATTTTCTACGGAATCCGCCGCATCTTTCAGAGCTTCAGCACTTTGAGTGGCGACAATGTTGGCCGATTTTGCGGCGATAAGACCCGCATTCAAATCGTAGGTATTATTTGCCCTTTCATTTAGAATGCGTATTTCGTCCATATTTAGCTGATATTCTGCTTTTATCAGGTCTGCCGCGTCAGTAACTTCAAGCAACAGATTTTCATGCTCTTTTGCCGCCCTTTGGAGCTGGGCCTGAGCTTGAATGAAATCAGAAACGGCATGCTGAAGACGGCCGGGTGCCCTGCGCTTACCCCAGCTCTGCGGGGCAACGAATTTCCAGTCAGCACCTCTGGCCACGGGATAATCAACTTCAAGAGTGTCGCTCACCCAATCATAAGCAGCGCCCAGGTCGCTGGGGAATGCAAAACCCTCTGTCCCGCCTAGGGAGATTGCTGAGTAAAACCCTGTAAATGAGCCGTCAGGAGGAGGCAAGTCTCCAGTTAATTCAGAACTAACATACATGTAGTGATAGATATCCGGCCCGTTATAACCGGACGGATAGGTTTTACCTCCACCAACATCACCGGCGTACGGGTACCCAAATATTTCAATCAGGCGATTCCGGTAATCTCTCTCTTGCTGAATCACTGAATTATTCAGCTCGTCCGCGTCGTCTTGCACCGAGCGAACAGACTGCGTTTGCTGGTTAGCAAAGTTGAAGACCTCTACGGCGTTATCCAGAGCAATCTGTGCCCGTTGCGCTATCTGGTCAAAATGGCTTTCTCCCTGAATACCCGAGCCGACCTCAAGAAAGTTCGGATCAATATCGAAAGGCACAACGCCCTTGGCCAAACCCAAAGGATTCAACCCGGCGTCGGCCTGGTCGAGCTGTGCCTGGACTGCCCCATATTGATCTACAATCTGAGAGAGCTCCACGACGGTTGTGCGGTCAACCTTTTCGATCCCCTGGTTGAGCTCGTCCACCGCCGGGAGAATGGCGTTGGCGGTCAGCCAGTCAAAATACGCACCCTGCCCGGCACGACGACCCCAACCATCCAGCCCCCAGGCCCGATCACTCTTATCTGCAGTGTCCTTGTAGCCCTGCCATTGTCCGGACGGTGCCTCCACATATTTCTCGCGGTATGTGAGATTAATAATCTCCGAGCCAGCTTTTGCTTTGGCGGCGGCGGCTTGAGCAAACTTTCGCTCGTCCAGGTAGTCCACCTCGATTGGCACGCCCGCCACCAGGACAGACTCGGCTCTGGGTTTCCAGGTGAAGTTTGGTTCCTGCAACAGGACGTACCGACTCTTAACGGAGCTTAGGTAATGCCCCCATGCATCCCCATGTCCTTGCGGGTAGAGAGCCCGGGCATCAGTCTCCGTAATAAATCCGTCCTTGTTCTGATCGGTTATCCGGTAATTCTGCACGTAAGCGACTTCGCCGTTGCCCTGGGTAAAATTCCAGAACAAACGGTTATTTACGGGATACCCGGAAACACCGGCACGGCTATCATCCCGCCCGCGCAATAACACAAGCTCTTCCTCCAAAGGCGATTGGAGTTGATTCTTGAATGCAAACAGCGAGGAAGCGACGCTGCCCAGTTCACTATCAGCTTCAAGCCCAATGGTCGGATCCTGGGCGTCGGCATAGGCTTCATTACCGAGGAGCATGTACAGGTCTGCGATTCGAGTCGCCACATTGAGCAACTGGGTATTCGCAGCGATATCATCGAATCCCGCGTTGATACTGAGGTCTTTGCCCCGTTCTAGCACGGTCTGATAGGCCTCAATGATTCCTACCCCATTCACCACATCCGGGTCAGGGTTGAACGGAATAGGACCGGCATAGGGTTCGCCGGCCTGTGCGATCATGCTTGTCAGCGTATTCACTTCTGCTTCCCGGAAGTCGCTGACCCGCTGATCAAATGGATTCAGGCCCGCAATGACCCGCTTTATCCATCCTGTGGCAAGCATGCCTTTGGCCAGAACAGCCGGGTCGGAGGATGGAGCGGCAGGGTCATAACTGGGATCTCCGGCCCATGCACTCGGGGTCACATCGTTGCCGTACTCTGCACCACCCAGGTTGGTATAACGGGTAATGAACCAGTTATCACTCAGGGTAAGAAGGCCTGGGCCCTCAATGGTAATGTCGAGTGCACCGGGGCCGGAATCCGGGTGAATAATCCAGGGAGAGAGAGGATCGCCAGGTACCGGCGGTGAATCCGGTTGTCCGTTGGTATCAGGCTGGTAGTACCATTCGAAATCAACCAGATCCGGATCCCCGGCAAAATCGCCGCTGTGCCGCAGCGTAAGTGCCTCCTCAAAGATGTTATCGGAAGGCACAACCCAGATATTGCCCTGGTAGACGCCATTGCTATTATCCATCCGCAAAACCTGCAGACTGACGGGCAATGAGCCAAGGCTGGGATCATTATTGAACGCGACTGTAACGTAGCCTTCGCCAGTCGGGCGCCCTGCTGTCAATGCCATGGGCGTGCCCAGTAAGGCCTGGGATTCGGCCACTGTGTTGTCTTCCACCTTTACGACGAACTGGGTTGGCGGCAGAACAAAGGCAGGATCATCGAGGCGATCATCCCGATTGTTGTTATCGGCATCAGCGAAATTGTCTGCGATTCCGTCTCCGTCCTCGTCAATGCCTTGCCCCAGGTATTGCGGCTGGACGCCGACCAGATATGCCTCATCTGGAGCATCCTGCGGAT
The DNA here is from genome assembly GCF_000235625.1 of Marinobacter manganoxydans MnI7-9. Classification (GTDB taxonomy): domain Bacteria; phylum Pseudomonadota; class Gammaproteobacteria; order Pseudomonadales; family Oleiphilaceae; genus Marinobacter; species Marinobacter manganoxydans. The sequence continues at coordinate 106,017 of NZ_AGTR01000014.1, forward strand.
CACCGTCCAGATTGAGCCCGTTCGGATTTCGAGAGAGGTGATAAAGCTGGTTAACAGCATCAGAAAACGCCTGATCTGCTCCCGACAGGGACAGAATTCGATCACGCTCCCGAGTCGTCATTATATTGGGGAGCAACTGAGGATCACCGATCTGGCTGTCATCGAACCAACCCCTGAAGCTAAGGGCTCTGTTGATCGGGTCGTAGCGGAGACGGGTTCGAATTACGAAGGGAAGATCACTGAAATAGGTGATTCCACCTTGCGAAAGGGTCGCAAGTTGACCACTTAACGCCTCCAGCGGAACCGAACGATCGCTAATCGGATCCATCAGCTTCACGAGCGAATCCGAAGGCCCCGCACTCACGGTTTCCAGCGTTTCATCATAGATGATCTGCGCAGCGGCCTGACCGTTGATCTGGGGAAGGAAGCATTTTTCTGTGGACGGGGACGAGCACGAAGCTTCTTTCGAAGAGAACAGAGTTTCGCCAGGCGCCATGACAGGGACCGCGTCCGGCCATTTAAACTCGTACCGAACGTTCACCGGCGTTCCTTCTACGGTACTTTCCGGAGCACCAACCAGTCGATCCAGCCAGGGCACGCAGCTTGCCGGCTCCTGGTCGGATTCCCCGTCGTTGTCCAGGTCGTAGTAGAAACCATTCTGCAGCCTGTAGTAATACTGGGCCGTTACTTCTCCCTCTGCCCGCGCCCAGAAACTACCTTTATGGTCCTCCCAGCCGGCCTGATTTACATCCGTAATCAAAGACTGATCACAAACGCCGAACGCAAGAAAAGGCCGAGGTAATTGGAGAAGATTCCCGGCAGTGAGCGTGTAAAGTCCCTTGTCTACATATACAGGATTGTTTGCTGTCGGGCTGAAAGGGGCGTTCGGATTTCGCGCCTCGATACGATAAACCTGAAATGCCCAGCTCTGAGAGTTGGAATCCAGATATTTCAGAATCGTGTATGGCTCGGAGGCATATAGAGGGTTGTTGTCTGCCACAACAGCGTTCAGGTCATTACGTAATGCAAAAACAGTGTTATCGAGCAAAAGCGCATGTTCCTCATTGGCATTAAAGCCAGGAAGCTCGGGAACAGGCTGGTTATAGATTGAAGCATTGGTATAGTTTGCAGGCAATTCTCCTGAGCCTTGCTGATCCGCGATCACGATACTTTTGGCGTCACCCTGACTTGGACCAACCTGTGGCCATTCACAGGCATACCGAACCGGGGCATCACCCCAACTTTGACCCAAACCGTTCTGGCGATACCAGACTACCGCCATTGCATTGTCGATATTACTGCTCCTGTTCACCGGGAAGATCGGCCCGATGCCCGTTGTTCGGCTATGAAGGCTCGCATCATACCGGGCAGTTTCAAAAACAACGTGGCCGTTTCGCGCAGGGTCTTCATGCAGATTACTGGTCAGTGGCGAGCCAATGCGGCAGTTGTTACTGTTCTGCAAAGAACCCGAATCATCCCAGGGCTTCGTATACACCACCTGAAATACCGGTGATTGGGTCTGGATGTCTACCTCTTCCTCAGGCGTATTGGTAGCCACGTAATGCAAGACGACATAATCAGACTGACTGCCAACTGGCTCTGACCGGATAAAATTACCGTCCGATACCAGGTCAAGGCTGCTCGGTGGATAGGCAACGCGAGCGAATCGCATGGGTAAATTCGGATTGTTTGGTTGATGCACAGGCTCCAAAACGGCCTTTGTATCGGCGATATGGGTCTGGATAAGATCAACGGGCGGCAAAACAGGCTCGACGATAATCCTGGTGGTGTTTTTATCAGGGTTATCGGGGTCCAATTCGGTTGAAGTCCGCCATTGCAGCGTTAGCAAACCCGGAGGTTCGCCGATGATATACAGCGTGGAATCGGCTGCACTCCAAAAGGTGTAATCTCCGGCGTCGGTGGCAACTTCACCATTGATGAGAACTGTTGGCGCTTCAACCAGTGCGTTGTCTGGAGGGGCAATTCCTTGGCCAATGATTTGATCAACAGGTATTAACCAGTTACCGCCTGCTGCATCCAACAGACCGAGAAAAACATCTTCTGGACCCGAGACGGGACTAGTCGGTGCTTCAGTAGGAAAACCCGAAGATACCAGTTCCTCTGATGCGAAAACCGCAGAACCTGTCAGCGCGGAAGCAACTGACAGGGTAACGCCATTATCACTCAGAGCTACCCTGGAATTGAGGCTATCGGTTGTAACATCATAATGACCGATCGGTCGTGATATCGAGTTGACCCACTGCCAGGTTTCATCCGGCCCCAGTTTAGCCACGAATATTGAAGGTTGTATCGCTTCAGCCAACGGGCCGTATCCGATAAGACTGGGGGTTCCAGTATAAATTCCCGAGTAATAGACATTACCCGAGTCGTCAGACTCAATCGAAACACCCTGATCTCCGTATGAGCCATAATAAATGTCCGCGAAGCTTCCGGTTTCAAATCCCTGCTCTGATACCGTCACTCCTGTAGCTGCACTGATCCGACGGACACGTTTGGACGCATGATAGACGTCCGTATCAGTAACAGTGATGTCCGTTTGTGTTTGCAGTGAGCCCGGTCCATCCCAAACCCATCGGCAGTCCAGCGAATAGGTAGTGGTGCTCTGAGGGTCGTTGGGATCGGCGTTTTGTATAACCTCCTGAACTCGGGCAACTAGATTGCTTGCCGAGGTCGCGTTCCCGCACACAGAGGTAATACCGAATATACTGAAGTCAATGTATAGATCACTGGATCCATCACCACGGGGTTCTGCTATGATCTTGTTGGCCGAGATGAATTGAATGGCACCGGCGGTGCTTGTCACGCTGTCGACTGAGAGGCTCCATACCTCATCACCGCTGCTCCTCGATAAACGCGATAGCTTGAGAATGTCCTGGCTCTGGCGTTCTTGAGACGCCACGTAGATTCCGTTGCCACCTTTGGGAACGGTCAACTTTACGCCAACCTGATCGTAGCTTCTTGCCCAGTTCCAGCCGCCCGATGAATTGAGTTTTGCTATGAATGACTTGTTCGCGGCAATATCCACTCCGGCGATCGTTGCCGAACCAGCGGAATTAAGCCCTCCTGAGATGTAAACACTATCAGAGGCATCGATTTCCAGGCTTTCCGGGGAAATGATCGCAGCACTGTTAACAACTTTGGCCCAAACCAAATCGCCTTGGCTGGAATACTTTGCGACATACAGATTTTCCGCTGAATCACCAATAAATGTTTCGAGATTTCCCTCTGAATTAACAAACTCGATCGTGCCATTGAAAGAACCTAGCGTGACGCTGTTTCCTCTGGAATCAACTGCAATGTCATACAGGCGTTGCTGCCCACTTCCCCCGAACTGTGCCGGCCAATTGGCAAATACCGGACTCGCGAAAAGACATCCCAGCATTACAGCAATCAGGGAAAGCATCAAAGAACGTCGGAGCACGTAGTAATGGTGTTTGTTTTCCATGACCGAAGTCCTCACTGATTCAACGTATCAATTTGCGCAGCGTGGCGAAGCGTGAAGCTTCCGGCCGCGACAATCTGCTCTTTATGAAGCCCGGAGATCACTTCCCGGTATGTGCCCTGCTTCACGTCGTAGTTTGCGCCCAGACCTTCACCAACAGAGCCAAAGGTAAATTCCATACGGCGGGTCACCTCGTAACCATCGCCACCGTGGTCGGCGTGGTAGTAATGTCGGAACGGGTTGGTCGGCGCGTCGGCTGCCAGCACGATGTCTGCAGTCAGCACGCTATCGAGGCCGCCAGCCATGGCGAAGGTATCGCCGGCAAAATCATAGGCCATGGTGCTCATTCTCCTGCCCACAAGTTCGCCATCCCTCAACACCGCTCCCCGAAAGTTGGGAACCAGGCTGTCGTCCGTCAGAAGCACGTAGCGACCATCATCCGCACGCATCTGGATGACGTCCTTGAGCAAGCGCACCTGGCCGCTTTCACGGTGCATAATGACCCGGAAAGAGAAGTTGGCGGCGACGGCACCCAGCTCACTGGACTGGGATACAGGGAAGCCCTCGGCATCTGTGCACAAATCACTGCCCGATCCCGGATTGCTGCCAATGATGACGGCCTCCGCTTCAACATCGACAGTTCCGTCACCGTCCGCATCGATTGGTTCGAGTGTTGTTGGTTCTGTTGTGCAGGTGCGCAGATAGTTGTGAACCTGGGATACCTGATCGATCGTTACGGTTCCCACCCACAGGGAGTTAAGCTGCGGCGCTGAGGCTGTCACCGGGATTAGCCAGCGAGCACCAGAGGTGCTTTTAACCTCAAGCGTTTGTCCAAAATCATCAGGCTCGAAGTCTGCCCGTCGAACACCGAGCGGCACCCGGCTCTCTCCCTCAGCGCCGACCGGAATTGCCAGGCCGTTACCGAGCGGTAGCCAGGACTGCTCCGACACCGGATCCGGGTTGGCGTAGAATATCCCCGGGGCTCCACCCAGAAGTTGTAATGTCGCGGTATGCGCAACGTCCAGACTGTTTTCGAGCTTTAGGGTTAACTGCTCTAGAACCGTGCCGAACTCCATTCGATCAACCTGTGGCAGATCGATGTCCATTGGCCCGACAAAATTGCTGCCTCTGTCGCTGAAAACCCAGTAGGCGGTATCCGAATCAATCACGGTGTTGGAAGGATTTACCTGTTGCCATTGATCACCCACCAGACGGTAGATCGATTGCCCGGCATGAGCAGGCGATCCGGCTAGGAAATCGGAAAAAACCGGGGGATTTGCCGGATCCACGTGGAAACCGGTGAGGCTGAACTCTCCCGGCTGCCAGTTAATCCTGGGTACTGCCGGGCGCCCTGTTATGGAAAGCGTGGCCTCAGAGCTACTCTCCAGCTTTACCAGATACGCCCGATTGGCCTGCACCGCAAACAGATTGCTCAGGAATGCCTGCGGCGCTGCGGGTGGAAAATAACGCAGCCAACCCGGTGCACTCAGCATGCTTTCGGCATCAGGGTCCTGAATGAAATCGACCTTTGCACGCTGTGCAAGCCAGGTCCAGACGCTGCTTATCTGAGCCCCGCTGCCATCCACAAAATCGGCAAACACCTGCCCGGTCGCATCATTGACGGGAGCGACTTTCACATGGATTGCATTCCAGCCGGGCGTCAGACGGATCGTCTGAGTGCAGTTAAGCCCTCCGCTGCAGACAACCTCGGCCAGGGCAAAGCCCGGCAATGAAGAGCAGGCGATGATCAGGGATAAAGCCAACGGATGAAAAAGTTTCTTGATGGTCATTTGGATGCCCCCGGGACCGGGATTTGTGTTGGTTGCAGGCTCAGGATTGTTCATTGCGGAAGCTCCGGTGGCCTGACTGCGGCCACTTCTTCGTCACGTACTACCACCATCTGTGATAACAGGGATTCGTTGACAACGGCGGGCTTCACACTTGCGACTGTAGCCTTGAGCCAGTCGGCCTCCTGCTCCATTCGCATCCGCTGCAACAACTGGATCCGAATGTTGGTCGCCACCGATTCCAAAGGCGTTATCCGTTCGTCCCGGATGTCGATCAGCTTGAGGAGGTAAAGCCCGTCCCTGCCTTTGATCGGCGCGGAGATCTCTCCCGGTTTTGTGATACCGGACAGCGCAGTGGCGAGAGCCGGATCAAGGCTCTGGCTTTGCTCGGCGTGCCACCCGATATCGCCCCCCACATATCGAGACCCCTGGTCGCCGGAATATTGTGCCGCGAGGGAACCAAAGCCCCGGATAGCCTCCGGTTGACTCAACGCCAGCGTCTGAACTCGGTGGGCCAGTTCTACCACCCGCTTCGACTCAGCCGCAGGGGCGTTGTCGGCAAGCTCAAACTTGATGATGGCAGCCCGCTTCTGGGCGGGCGTGGTGTAGCGGGCAATGTTGTCCTGGTAATAACGACTGACCTGATCCTCGCTAACCCCGATCCTTTCAATGGCCGGTTTCAGTTGCCGCTCACGAAGCCGTGCAATAAGCGCATTTTCCAGCGCCCGCACAACCGCCGGATCCTGTTCGTAACCCTCGTCAATAGCCGTTGCGATCAATGCTTCCCTCTCAATCAGTTCCTGGAGCAACCGATTTTTGATTTCGAGAGCGTTCGAGGCCGAGCTGCGTTGTCCCATGTAGGCCTTCAACTGGTCAGCAGTAATGACGGAGTTTCCGATACGGGCGACTTCGTCCATTGAAAGACGGGGATCGGAGGCCTGCTTGAAGGCGTAAAACCCTGCTCCAGCAAGGGCAATGGTGAGTAGTGAGGAATAGATAAGAATGCGTTCTTTTGGCATAGCTCGCCTTCCATGGGATGCCGGGCCCATCACAGCCCGGTCCACCCGTTTTCTGATCTACTGACCTTAGTAAAAGGATTACAGGGCGGTAATAGTCCGTTTGGGTAGTTTTTGCATCTATCCGGTTGGCTATAATGAAAGAGCGTCCGGGATGGACAGAAACGAAAGGGCGGGCATCAAAAGTGCGGATTTTGGTTTCAGATGATCATGAGCTGATACGGGACGGAATCTCCATTCTGTTGAAGAAATTGCTCGATAACCCGACGGTTCTGGAAGCTGAAACCGGCGACGAGGCGATCAGTATTGCCGAAGCCCACCGCGATCTTGATCTCGCGGTTATCGATCTCTCGTTACCGGGCGTAAACGGTCTGCCAATGGTTTCAAAACTGTGCCACCTCCTGCCCGAAACGCCGATTCTTATCCTCTCCGCCTCGGCCGACCGAAACCTTGTTCTTAAAACCATCGAATCTGGTGCGTCGGGCTTTGTATACAAGTCGCTGGGAACAACGGTGCTGGAGGAAGCCCTGCAAATGGTATTGGCTGGAGGAGTCTTTATTCCACCTCTCGTGGAAGGTGAAGACACTGAACTGGCCGGCATCACACCCCGCCAGCGACAGATTCTGGAGCTGCTGGCCCAGGGGAAATCAAACAAGGAAATGGCGAATACGCTTCACATCTCGGCAAACACCATTAAAAATCACCTCGCGAAGCTTTACGACCAGTTCAGTGTATCTAACCGAACCCAGGCAGTCATGAAGGCGCAGGAGTTGACGTCCGGAACGTCGATGTGACCGTAGCGATCAATCTCAGAACTGCGCTGAAACCCTGAACAGAAACCGGGGATCCTGAGCGCTTTCGCCTCGAACATCTCGCTCATAGCGATTTGTCAGATTCTGAACGACACCCTCGAGCAGCCAGTCCTGCGCCACTCTCTTGGCAAGCCGAACGTCCAGACGATGTGTTTTGGCAATGACAGGTGAAACCCCCAGGTCTGCATCTCCATTCCAGGACATGTCATCCAGGAAGTAATACCCCAGGCTGGCCTCGATCCCATGGTTCAGCTTCTGTGCAAAAAGCAGACTCAGTGTTGCATCCGGGACGTGATTCTCCCGGCTGATCAGACCGGTATCAATCACATCGTAACGGTCTTCACTTCGAAGGAACGCAAACTGGAGACTCAATTGACCGCCGCGCCATGGCTCAGTCTTCAGCTGCCCCTCAAGCCCCCATGTATCCACTCCGACCCGCCCGTCATACCAGATTTCAACACCATCATTCAGGTAACCAGGATAGGAAGAGGTCAGATCCGTTTCAGTTCGATACTGGTTGTCCAGGCGCTCATAGAAAATACGTGCATCGACGAACAGGCCATTGTTGAAAAGCTGCCCTATGTAGCCCAGATCAATAACGTCCAGCTCCTCTGGCTCCAGCCCACCTCTGGAAAAAGTTATTTGTCTCAACACAGTGCCGTCGTCAAAGTACAAGGCGCTTCGGTAGTATTCCTCAAAAAGCGTCGGTTTGCGCTCTGAGTGGCTGAAGCCAAGCCTGAGGGTGTGGTTCCAGAACGGCATATAGTTCAAGGCTAGTCGATAGGACGCTCCCGTTTCATAGAGATCGCCTCGTTCCAACACACCGCCGGCATTGACGATCCATTGCTCTGCCAGTGGAATGCTTGCCTGGGCAAATGCCCGATAACTGTTATCTGTTCGCCATGCGTCATCCCCAAACGTGTCGAAGCTACGCATACTTTCCTGTCGCCCACCGGCGCCGAGAACCCATTTGACAGCTCCCGGGTGGTAATCGCGATACTGCACCTCAATGTCGTGACGTTTTTCCTGAAATGTATAGACGCCTGTCTCAACTTCCTGATCCTGGCGCCCATCGAACAACAAGGGAATATCTGCGGGCGTGACTCCCAGCAAATCGGAGAGCAGGCCAAGACTTGTTCGATCATCTTGCTCGGAATAGCGCCGGTAAACCTGCACATAGAAATCGCGATCCCTGCCAAGCGTACGAGTCCAACGCAACCGTTGCCTGTCGGCCCTCATATCGCGAGATGTATTCGGTAGCAGCACCGGAACATCCGCGTTGTTATCAAGGTCGCCATCGCTCGCCGAGAGGGCAACATCCAGCTCGTCGCTATCGCCCAAAGCGATCTGGCTCCGAAGGTTAAGGAAACCCAGGGCCTTGCCATCTGACCTGCCACGATTGCCCTCCGTCTCTTCATATTTGCCGGTAAGCCGGTAATGTAACGGTCCATCGCCCGCCCCATATCGCATCATTGCTCCGCGACTGTCACGGGACCCAACGTATCCACTGACAAAAACACCCGGAGTGCCTATGGGCTTGCGCGTGATGATGTTAATCGTTGAGGTGAACGCGTTGTAGCCATAGGTTGGCGCGCCACCACCCCTGATGACCTCGATTCGTTCGATGTCCTCAAGGGCAACACCGAGGGTCTGCCAGTCCACGGTCAGATAGGAACTGTAAACCGAGGCACCGTCGATCATCACCTCAAGTCCACGTTGAAGAATATCGGACTGGCCATGGTAAGCCACAAGATAGGGAGAACTGATAGTAGCGCCCGATACCTGAAATCCGGGAACCAACCGCAGCAAATCGGCGATTTCCGTCGCACCGGATGCACGGATCATATCCTGATCTATAACGGTCATTGATGCACCCGACTGGCTGGCCGGCTGCATCATTCTGGATACAGTTACACCCACTGGAATATCCGTGAAAAAGTGCGTTTCGTCACCGGGTTCTGCCTTTGGAGATCCGCTCGCTGTCAGGCCAACGATCAGAATCAAAGCAGCCGGAACCCGATTTCGAGTTGAGGGGCCACCACAGGGATACACGCGTTTATTCATCCAATTCCTCGCGTGTCTGCGCGTACGGATCAGCAAGCAGAGCCAGGAGCTGCTCCACCTCTTTGGACGTTGGTGTAGGTTTGTGACGAAGTGCTTTGCGAGAAGAATCCACGGCCTGAACGAGAGCCTCCAGCTGGAAGTACCCGGCTACTCCATGAATTTGATGCAGCAGGTTTCGAATATCCGCGGGGGCCTCCCTCATCAATGCCGAACTGAGGGCGTCACCCAGATCCCGTAGCTCGTTTTCCAGCTTGGGCCGAAGTCGTTCCGGGATTGCCGCGGTCGATATAGCGCCCTGTTCGTTTACAACGACGGGTTCCGCCATACCCAGCATGTTGGCAATGGTGTTTGCCAGCAACTCGGAATTGATGGGTTTGTGCACAAGCTGAACCCCCGGCCCCGATTCCCTCAAACAGTCCTGGGCACCGAAAACATCTGCGGTGACGATAACCACCGGGACTGAACTCAGGCCGGCATCGTCCAGATTCCGAAGTTGCTTCAAAGCTGACAAGCCGTCGAGGTTTGGCATGTGCAAATCGAGCAGAACCAAATCGACTTTGTGCTCAACCGCACGCGCAACGGCCTCGTGACCATCCCTGGCCAGTACGACATTTGCCCCCCAATCAAGCAACCAGGACTCGATCAGCCGGCGATTGAACTCGTTATCCTCTGCCACAAGCACAGTCCGGGATTGGAGAAATGCCTGGGAAGAGTCACTTGGCGACGAAGATGCAGCCGGACTTGCCGACGTATCCGACAATTCTGCAAGTCGTGTCATAACACTTTCCGTTCGCGCGGGCTTCACCAAAACCTTAACCCTGCCATCAATGTTGATTAACAGATCGGATTCTGAGTGTCGGCTTGTAGCCATCAGAAGAACCGGCCCCGAGAAGCAACGTCGCACTTCCTGGATATTTTCCAGATTGACGCTATCCATATCGCTACGGGGCGATAAGCCAACAATAACGACATCAATGCGTCTGGTGCCGGGCAAGTCATTTGAAAGAACCTGACAGGCATTCTTGGCGCTCTGGGCGGTATACACCGTGATACCCTGCATGACGAGCATGTTCCGCAGACTGTGACGAGCCATAGGGTGCGGCTCGAAAATCAGAACATTCAGTTTCAGTAACGGCTCATCGACGGGTCGTTCGGCCTTAAGCTGGGTATTGATCGGTAGCCTGAACGAAAACTCCGAGCCCTTTCCCGGCTCACTTTCTACCTCTACCGATCCTCCCATCAACCCGGTGATATGCTGGCAAATGGATAACCCGAGCCCCACTCCGCCGAAATTTCGAGTATAGGTAGAGTCATTCTGCTCAAAGGCTTTAAACAGGTTGTCTATCTCATCAGACGGTATCCCGATCCCCGTATCGGACACACTGATTTTGAGCGAGTTATCGGAACGATCCACAGAGGCACGCAAGAGCACATGGCCCTCATGTGTGAACTTGATGGCATTCGCCAAGAGATTGGCAAGCACCTGTTCTATTCGCAGTTCATCCCCCCGAATAAACTCCGGCACATCACTATCAATCAAAGCGACCAGTTCGAGCCCCTTCTCCTGAGCCTCCGTACTGAAAATCGTCGCGATGTTTTCAAGACAGAGACGAATATCGAAGATCGACTCGTTCAGCCTTATTGCGCCCGATTCAGCCTTGGAAAAGCCGAGAATACCGTCGATCAGATGTATCAGGAGCTTGGCAGCCCGGGACATCATTTCAACATATTCTTTCGTCTCAGATGCTGACCCCGGTCTGAGAATACGCTGACTGAATCCATAGATTGCGTTAACCGGCGTTCTTATTTCATGGCTCATGTTGGCCAGAAAATCAGCTTTGACTTTTTCTGCTTCACTGGCCTTGGTACGAGCGGCATCCAGCTCTTTATTTCTCTGCTCCAGCTCACTCACCTTTTTCTGCAGCGACGAGGTTGCATGTGCAATTCGCTCGTGAAGCTGCTGATGGGACAACTCTATGGTCTCAGCCATGATGTTCACGTTGGAGGCCAGGCGAACGATTTCCCCCTTGCCGGTGGGGCGCACCCGTGCAGACATATCGCCATGAGCCAAACGATCAATGGTCTCGGTTACTGCATTAATCGGTCTTGAAAACCGATTTGACAGGTAAAGGGACACCAAAAGACTGAAAACCACCCCGAGAAGCATGACCCACATACTCCGGGTGACCACTTGCCCGGTCGCCAAATCCAGCTCTTTGGTGTCTATGAGCAAGACGACCCATCCCAAGGCTTCAGACGCAGGCAGATTACCCTGCCCGTACAAATCGCCCGAGATATCGAACTCTTTACCGCCAATTGAGCGCACCAGAAATTTCACGTTCCCCTCGAACCGGAAGCTTTCAGATTTCAGCAATTGACTATCTAAAACGTACGCAACACTTCCGGCTTTTTCCCAAGCATCTATAAAGCCCAACACAGCCTTCTGGGGTACCTGTTTTCCTTTGTGGGAGAGCACTCGTCGTTCCGCATCTACAACCGCCACGGAGTCCACCCATCGAGACTCCACGGCCGAATCAAGCAATTTGGCCAGCACCTCCTGATCACCGGAAAAAAGGTAGTATTCGGTCATCTGAGACAGATTTTCTACGATGAGACGAGTCTGACTATGAATGGACTCTTCTTTGTCCTGAATGCCAAAACCACCCACCACAACGCCCAAAATGGACGCGACCAGAATCAAGGGCAGCAGGCCACCCAAAATGATCTGCGCCCGAATACTGGACATGACTGGAAGAGAAATCTTCATTGGTCTTCCGCGTCGGAAGGACGGTTTGGCGGGATATGATCAATTCTGATCCCGAGTGAGTTGGCAACTGAGGGGTTTACCGCATACCGATAATAATCGGGATAAAAGATCTTCGGCGGCTGTCGGTTTGATGCCGCAACCGTAAACGGGGGATGCTCGGGGTTCTCTGTTAGGTGCTCCCCCAGCTGGCAGCCAAGCCCCTCCGAGGTAGAGTAGACCGCAGCCAAGGCGCCTGCTTTTACATAGCCATCTGAATAGCCGAATACCGGTACCTGTTTCTGGTAAGCGGAGTAGAGCAGAAACCTGATCACAGTTGGAGACGTCAAAATTGGATCATAGACAAGAAACAGGCCGTCGCTGGTGTCGAACAGCCCCGCGGAAAGCTTTGGAAGCTCTTCGCCAGATTTCACAACAAACGATTCCACCGTAAAACCGAGACGGCTTGCCTCCTGCGTAATGGCTTCCTTTAAGTGAGCACTTTCCTTTCCGAGAACAGCACTCAGTTTCTCAGCCGCTGGTAACAGAGTTCTGATTAAAGATAGTCGTCTGTTTAGAGGTTGATCAAGGAAAAAGAGAGACGCGACACCTGACCCCTTTTCCCCGCTTTCAAGCAACTGGCGAGCGAAGCTTTCAGGAACCAGCGCGCTTACAAATGGAAGGCCATTCCCATAAAAATGCATGAATTCGGAAGATTTCGTTCCAACCGCCACAACCCTGTGCCCTTCCAATAACTCTGGTCTCGTCTGGACCTGCTTTATTGTCTTTATCCTATAGAACGAAACGGGCGACTCTTTGGTTCCGAAACACGCGGAAAAGCCATCGGCGAAATCTGAATAAACCGCTCCACTCTCCGGAACCAGAAGCAAAACGGGGAATGGCTCGACGCCGGCTTCGGGTTCGGCTTCGGCTTCGGCGATAACGATTCCAGGGACTAGTGCGAGGAGAGCGAACGCGATGCACCGGAACATTGCCAGGCCTGGGCAAGCTTCTAGCTGACTGCCATGTAGGCTTTTCGAGGATCGAGCAGTCATCTCAAGCGCATCCAGGCGTCCCAGATTATTATCCGACAGCTCAACCCATACAGTATCGAAGCTGCGTTTTCTCGATTGTTACTGGCGAGGGCCCACGGGTACAACCACCCAAACGGACCATAGAGAACAAACGGCTGCCATCACGTCTATTGAACAAATGAAATACAACCACGGGAGAGCCTGAGCTTCCCCTGACGTTCGAGCTCTTTGAGCAGTCTGCTGACGACTTCCCTGGCAGTACCGAGTTCTACAGCCAGCTCCTGATGCGTGATTCGTATACTGCCCTCGACAGCCCTCGTTTCCAACCAATGGGCAAGACGCTCATCCATGCGTCTGAACGCAACTTCTTCCACCAGTAACATCAAATCATTCAATCGGCGCCCGTACGATTCCATGACACCAAGCCTGAAATCGGCAGACTGGTCCATCAGCCGGTCAAACAGCCCCCTGGGCACCATAAACACTTCGGCATCTTCTTCAACCACGGCTTCTGCCCGAAAGCCATCGCCTGTCATCAGACAGCCGATAGACAGTGTGCAAATATCATCAGCCCCCATCCGATAAAGCACGATGCTGTGACCTGACAGGCCGGTCATCTGGACTTTTACGGTTCCATTCAGTACCAGAGGAAGTCCCTGACAGGGATCCCCAGCCCGGAACAGAATCTTTCCATGCTCAAAGTGAAGAGACTGCAGGCTGCTGAGGACTTCTTTGCGAAGAGGCCCAGACAATGTTTCAAGAATGCTGTGTTGCACCATCGACTTTTCCATAGATCATCAGATTAGCTCAGCCCGGCGCCCGGCCTTGTGTGACTTTATCACTGAACCGCCAGCGAGCAGGCGCTAAAGTCCGTTCTGTCATCGCATATCAAGCAAGGAGAAAGGATCATGAGCATCAATATGGGATCTGCGGACCGTATCATTCGCGCCATCGTCGGCATTGTACTGCTGGCTCTCGTATTTGTGGGCCCGCAAACACCCTGGGGCTGGATTGGCATTGTGCCCCTGGCAACCGCTTTAGTGGGCAACTGCCCTGCCTATTCGTTGCTGGGCATCAAAACCTGCAGGAAGCAGTAACCATGCGGGCATAAAAAAACCGGGGCAGCCATGCTGTCCCGGTTTTTCTTCTGAGTCTGGCGAACTCTATTTGACGGGCGCGTTCAGCACCTCGAGTACTTCCTCCAACTCGGTAATCATTTGCCGGATCAGTTGCTTGTACTGGGACGTGTCGTCCTTTACCTCGTGGCTACTGAGTTTCTGCTTGGCGCCACCGATGGTGTAGCCCTGGTCGTAGAGCAGGCTCCGAATCTGGCGAATGGTAATAACATCCGCCCGCTGATAATACCGGCGGTTGCCCCGGCGCTTTACCGGCGACAGCTGGGGAAACTCCTGTTCCCAATAGCGAAGTACGTGCGCTTTTACCGCGCACAACTCCGCCACCTCACCGATGGTGAAATAGCGCTTCCCCGGAATCGTGGGAAGTTCGTTGTTATGACTGGGTTCCAGCATACGCTTCTACTTTTTGCTTTAGTTTTTGTCCCGGGCGAAACGTAACGACACGCCGTGCACTGATGGGAATCTCTTCACCGGTTTTCGGGTTCCGTCCCGGCCGCTGCTTCTTGTCCCGAAGGTCGAAGTTACCGAAACCCGACAGCTTCACCTGTTCGTTATGGCTGAGAGCGCCTCTGATCTCATCGAAAAAAGCTTCTACCATTTCCTTGGCTTCGCGCTTGTTCAGGCCCAATTCCTCGTACAACCGCTCTGCCATTTCCGCTTTCGTCAAAGCCGCCATTTCTCAACTCCTCAGTGTTGCCCCCAGCTCTTCTTTCAATGCGTCGATCACACCGTTGAAGAGCGAATGCACTTCATCCTCGTTCAATGTACGTTCGGGATGCTGCCAGAACAGGCTCAGGGCCAGGCTCCGGTTACCTTCACCCAGACTCTCGCCCTCATAGACATCAAACGCACGCAACGCTGTCAGCTGCTCACCGGCATGCTTTCTGGCCACACGCTCTACATCGGCGAACGCTACCTCACTCCCGATAATAATAGCCAAATCCCGACGAACTTCCGGGAATTTTGAAATTTCTTTGAAATTAGGCACATATCCGGTAACGATTGAATTCAAGAATAGCTCAAACATCAGGATCGTGCCATTAAGTTCAAGATTTTTCTGAACTTGTGGATGCAGAGTCCCCAGCCAGCCCACGTGCTCGCCGTCGCGCATGAGTTCTGCAGTCTGTCCCGGGTGCAGCGCAGGATGCTGGCTGCCAACAAAATGGATCTCAATGCCCAGCAGACTGAACAGACTCTCCAAATCCCCTTTTACATCAAAGAAATCCGCGGTTCTGCGACCGTTTGCCCAGTTTTCAGGATACTGGCTGCCAACCACCACACCGGCCAACATCGGTTGTTGATCAATCCGCTCGCCCTCCTGGAGGAAGCGCAGACCGGTTTCGA
Source organism: Marinobacter manganoxydans MnI7-9 (assembly GCF_000235625.1). GTDB lineage: Bacteria > Pseudomonadota > Gammaproteobacteria > Pseudomonadales > Oleiphilaceae > Marinobacter > Marinobacter manganoxydans. The sequence continues at coordinate 121,416 of NZ_AGTR01000014.1, forward strand.
ACAGACGTATGCGCGGCTGCTGGCGATTCTGGTTATGGGCCACGGTTTTCAACAAGCCACTCCAGAGGCTGGTACGCATCACCGACAGATCCGAAGAAATCGGATTGGCCAGCGCGATGCCCTGACGATCGGGGTCCACCAGTTGCTGAACCTTAGGATCGACAAAGCTGTAGGTCACCGCCTCCTGGTACCCATGATCCACAAAGAAGTTGCGGATGGCCGATACCGGGCGAACAGCTTCCTGCTCCGGGCGCAGACCGAGTGAGCCCGTAGGCTCGGTTACAGGCAGATTGTTGTAGCCATAAATTCGACCGACTTCCTCGATCAGGTCTTCTTCAATAGAGATGTCCGGGCGGAAGCTGGGCACACTGACACGCCAGCCGTCTTTCAGGAGCTTTTCCACCCGCAGGCCGAGCCTGGTCAGGATCTCCTCGACGGTGGTGCGATCAATTTCCATACCCAGAACATCGTTAAGCCGGCGGGATCGCAGGTCGACAACCCGATCCTCGGGAATATCCTCATCGCTGGCAACTTCGACGATTTCGCCAGGCTCACCACCAACGATGTCCATCAGCAACCGGGTGGCCCGCTCCATCGCATCCCGCGCCAACTTGTAGTCAACACCTCGCTCGAACCGGTGCGATGCGTCAGTGTGCAAACCATAGTGACGAGCCTTGCCCGCCAGCGTAATCGGATCGAAGTAAGCGGATTCCAGCACCAGGTCCCGCGTTTTCGGACTGACTCCGGAATGCTCACCGCCCATGACACCGGCAATGGCAATCGGCTTCTCATGATCCGCGATCACCAGCGTTCCCTGGGTGAGCTCGACCTCCTGACCATCCAGCAGAACGAGCTTTTCACCAATTCGCGCCATGCGGACAACGATCCCGCCCTGGATTTCGTCACGATCGAAGGCGTGCATGGGCTGGCCTAGTTCCAGCATGACGTAGTTGGTGACATCCACGGCGGCATCAATGGAGCGAATACCTGAACGGCGAAGCTTTTCCTGCATCCACAGGGGCGATTCCGCCTGCAGGTTCACATTGCGCAGAATACGGCCAAGGTACCGCGGGCAGCCTGCCGGCGCCTCCACCCGGATATCAGGCACTTCAGAGTGCACCGATTCCACGGGCTCGATTGCCGGGCTGTTGACCAGCATGCTGTTCAGAACACCCACTTCACGGGCGATACCCTTGATAGACAGGCAATCGGCGCGATTCGGAGTCAGATCCACATCAATGGTGACATCGTTCAGCTTCAGGTAATCGGCCACGTCCTGCCCCACCGGTGCGTCCGCCGGGAGCTCCATCAGGCCATCGTGATTATCGGAGAGCCCAAGCTCTGACTCGGAACAAAGCATGCCCTCAGAAGGCTGACCGCGAAGCTTGGCCTTCTTGATTTTGAAATCACCGGGCAGAACCGCCCCCACCACGGCAAAAGGAACCTTCATACCTTCACGGACATTGGGAGCGCCACAGACCACCTGAACCTCGGAGGCACCATCACTGACCTGGCAAACCCGCAGCTTGTCTGCATCAGGATGTGGCCCTACTGACTGAACTTCTCCAACGACCACGCCGCTGAATTGACCGGCCACCGGCTCGAAACCGTCCACTTCCAGACCTGCCATGGTGATCTGGTCCATTAATTCCTGGGTATCGATTTGCGGGTTAACCCACTCGCGCAGCCACTGTTCACTGAATTTCATGGTTATTGCCTTGTCCTGATGCGGTTATGCCTGTTTGATTGGATGCCGTGATCTTGCCGGTTAACGGAACTGGCGCAGGAAGCGCAGATCATTTTCGAAAAACATACGCAGATCGTTCACGCCGTAGCGAAGCATGGCCAGGCGCTCTACCCCCAGACCGAATGCGAAGCCACGGTATTCCTCGGCATCGATTCCGCAATATTCAAACACCTTGGGATGCACCATTCCGCAACCCATGACTTCAAGCCACTTGATGCTGCCATCGGCTTCCCGACCCCATTCAATGTCCACTTCTGCGGAGGGCTCCGTAAACGGGAAATAGGAGGGCCGAAAGCGGACCTGAAGGTCCCGCTCAAAGAACACTCGCAGGAATTCTTCAACAGTACTTTTGAGATCCGCGAAGCTGACATTTTTCTCGACCAGCAACCCCTCCACCTGGTGGAACATGGGGGTGTGCGTCATATCCGAATCACAGCGGTAAACCCGGCCCGGGCAGATCATCCGGAATGGTGGCTTGCCCGCTTCCATGGTTCGAATCTGTACCGGCGAAGTGTGAGTTCGCAGCAGGGTGCCCGGGTTAAAATAGAACGTATCGTGCATCGCGCGAGCAGGGTGATGGCCAGGGATGTTGAGGGCCTCGAAGTTGTGGTAATCGTCTTCGATCTCGGGCCCCTGCTCGACGGTATAGCCGGCCCGGGCGAAGAAATGCTCGATCCGCTGGAGGGTGCGGGTAACCGGGTGCAATCCACCCAGGTCCTGACCACGGCCAGGCAGAGTCACATCAATGGATTCACTGGCAAGTTTCTGCTCGATGGCGGCACGTTCAAGATCGCTTCGCCGGGCATTGATGGCTTCTTCGACCTGCCCCTTGGCTTCATTGATTTTCTGGCCGGCGGCAGGGCGCTCCTCAGCAGAAAGCTTGCCCAGAGTTTTCGCCTGCTGGGTAATCACACCCTTCTTGCCAAGATACTCAACACGAATTTGATCAAGTGCCTGCAGGCTGTCGGCGCTATCAACTGCTGCCAGCCCGTCCTGAACCAGTTGCTCCAGGTTTTCCATTGACCCTGCTCCAAACCAGAAATGGAAGTGCTTAAAAACGTAACTTCAAAAACAAAAATAGGGGAAGAGCGTGCCCTTCCCCTATCAGGAGGCGCCGTCATGAAATCATGAGACGCCCATATCGATCAGCAATCGATGAAAGAGCTAAGCGATCACAGGGACGCTTTGGCCTTCTCAACAACAGCGGCAAACGCCTGCTGCTCGTTCATGGCCAGATCGGCCAGAACCTTACGATCGATTTCAACGTTAGCCTTTTTCAGACCAGCGATCAGACGGCTGTAAGACAGACCGTTAGCGCGGGCACCAGCATTGATACGGGCAATCCACAGAGCGCGGAAAGCACGCTTGCGGTTACGACGGTCACGGTAGGCGTACTGACCGGCCTTGATAACCGCTTGCTTGGCTACACGGAATACCCGGCTACGAGCGCCGTAGTAACCTTTGGCCTGATTGAGAATCTTTTTGTGACGACGGCGTGCGACCACACCACGTTTTACACGAGCCATACTTTAATCCTTCTACCTGTACTTTCTAAGGAATGATACTCGCGGCTGGATCAGCACGCGGTCATACGCTTGATAGATGCAACATCCGACTTGGCGATGAGCTTGGTGCCGCGCAGCTGACGCTTACGCTTCGGGCTCTTCTTGGTCAGGATGTGACTGGTGAAGGACTGCTTGTGCTTGAAGCCGGTGGCGGTTTTCTTGAACCGCTTGGTGGCTCCGCTTTTGGTTTTCATCTTAGGCATTTTTTAAAACTCCGCATTCTATTTTTAAATAAACAATAATGTGCCCCTGAACGACAAATCCCCCGCATGCGCGGGGGACAAGCACCCGATCAGGTTCACTTCTTCTTGCGGGGCGCCACAACCATGGTCATCTGCCGGCCTTCCATTTTCGGCCGCATCTCTACCTGGGCAAGCTCTTCAATATCTGCTTCTATGCGCTGCATGAGCTGCATACCAATTTCCTGGTGTGCCATCTCACGGCCACGGAAGCGGATAGTGATTTTGCCGCGGTCCCCGTTTTCAAGGAAACGTACCAGGTTGCGTAGTTTGACCTGATAATCCCCTTCTTCAGTTCCTGGACGGAACTTAAGCTCTTTGACCTGCGTCTGCTTCTGCTTTTTCTTGGCAGCCGCCTTGGCCTTCTTCTCGTCGAAGATTTTCTTGCCGTAGTCCATTATCTTACAGACGATCGGATCGGAATCCGTAACCTGGACCAGGTCAAGAGATGCCTCTTCTGCTTGCTTGAGAGCATCCTCTATTGGTACTACACCGACCTGATTGCCTTCTGCGTCAATCAGTCGGACTTCGGTTGCGTCAATATTCTCATTGATAGGCGCCTTTGGTGTGCGCCCACCCCGATTCGCTCGCTGTTTAATAATCAGATCTCCGTCTTTGTTTTGCCCTTGCGTTCAACATCTTCACTTAAGAATTGCTCAAACGCTTCAAGCGATAAAGTTCCCAAATCTTCGCCCTTGCGGGTTCTCACCGCAACGGCGTTGTTGTCGACTTCTTTGTCACCGACAACGACAAGGTAGGGAACCTTGTTAAGAGTATGCTCGCGGATTTTAAAGCCGATCTTCTCGTTTCTCAAGTCAGCATTAACCCTATAGCCCAAAGAATCCCACTTTTTCGCCAGATTCTGACAATAATCACGCTGATTATCGGTAATATTGAGAATCGCAACTTGAGTCGGCGCGAGCCAGGTCGGGAAAGCGCCTTCATATTCCTCGATCAGGATACCAATGAAACGCTCGAAGGAACCCAATACAGCCCGGTGAAGCATAACCGGGGTCTTCCGCTCTGAGTTGTCGGCAACATACTGCGCCCCCAGGCGACCTGGCATCGAAAAGTCCACCTGAATAGTGCCACACTGCCACACCCGTCCGATACAGTCTTTCAAAGAGAACTCGATTTTCGGGCCATAGAAGGCGCCTTCACCCGGAAGCAATTCCCAATCTACCCCTTCACGGTTGAGTGCTTCTTCCAAAGCAGCCTCTGCCTTGTCCCAGACCTCATCGGAGCCAACCCGTTTTTCCGGACGGGTTGAGAGCTTGTACAGGATTTCGGTAAACCCGAAGTCTGTGTAGATCTCGTGCAGCATTTCAATAAATGCCGAGACTTCCTGCTGAATAGAATCTTCTTCGCAGAAAATGTGGGCATCGTCCTGGGTAAAGCCCCGAACACGCATCAGTCCATGCAGCGCCCCGGAGGCCTCGTTCCGGTGGCAGGAGCCGAATTCCGCCAGTCTCAGGGGCAGATCCTTGTAGCTTTTCAGACCCTGGTTGAAGACCTGCACGTGGCAGGGACAGTTCATGGGCTTGATGGCGTAGTCGTGCTTCTCCGACTCGGTGGTGAACATGTCGTCCTTGAACTTGTCCCAGTGCCCTGACTTCTCCCACAGGGTCCGTGACACCACCTGTGGTGTCTTGATCTCCTTGTAGCCATGCTCCTGCTGCTTGCGGCGCATGTATTGCTCAACTTCCTGATACAGCGACCAGCCATCCGGGTGCCAGAAAACCATGCCCGGTGCTTCTTCCTGCATATGGAACAAGCCAAGCTTCTTGCCGACCTTCCGGTGATCCCGCTTCTCGGCCTCTTCCAGACGGTGCAAATAGGCTTTGAGATCTTTCTTGTTACCCCAGGCGGTTCCGTACACGCGCTGAAGCTGCTCATTGCTGGTGTCGCCACGCCAATACGCGCCGGCCACCTTGGTCAGTTTGAAGGCCTTCAGCTTGCCGGTGCTGGGAACGTGGGGACCGCGGCACAGGTCGATAAAATCGCCCTGGCTGTAAAATGAAAGGTCCTCATCGCCGGGAATGTCCTGAATGATACGGACCTTGTATTCTTCGCCCATATCCTCAAAGAGCTTGATCGCCTCATCGCGGGACATGATGGAGCGAGAAACCGGCAAGTCCTGTTTGGAGAGCTCTTCCATCCGCTTCTCGATCCGCGCCAGATCCTCATTGGTGAACGGGCGGTCGTACTTGAAGTCGTAGTAGAAGCCATTGTCGATAACCGGGCCAATGGTGACCTGGGCTCCTGGAAACAGTTCCTGGACAGCCATGGCCATCAAGTGCGCCGTAGAATGGCGAATGATATCAACGCCGTCTTCATCACGCTCGGTGACGATTGCCAGCTCGGCATCGTTTTCGATGCGATAACTGGTGTCCACGAGCTGGCCATCCACCTTTCCGGCAAGGGCGGCTTTGGCAAGGCCAGCGCCGATATCGGCGGCGACATCATGAACGGTTACGGGTTCGGCAAAACTGCGATGGCTACCATCGGGCAGGGTTACGACGGGCATGAAAGGCTCCTGTTGGTTACTCAGCGGTGATCTATACCAGAGACCACATGGTGACGGCACGGCGCGATACAAACCGCGGGCCGCTTCGAGGCGAAGTCTAACAGAAAAAAACCCGGCAGGTTAATGCCGGGTTTGCACGGACAGGTGTGGCGTCAGGCTGGCTGGCCGGCGGCTTCCTCCCTGGCCCGCCGACGCAACTGACCAAACGCCAGAAGGCCGAGTAACACCAGAGCAGGAATGAACATCAGCTCTTTTGGCGGCCGTTCCAGGTCAACCTGCACGGCATCGATGGTCCAGCCAAACTGGATGCCAGCATCCTCCGCCGGGCTACCGAAACCAACGAAGTCTACCGCCATCTTTTCGCCATCCGGGCTGAGTTCAAGGCCGGCGTCCATCAGACGTTGCTCGGGCGTGTCGCCAGCGGGAATCTCAAGCCGCACATAGGTGGTCACCTCGTCGCCGTCAATCGTCATCCCGGAAGCCTTCAGGACAATCGGTTTGTCTGCTGGCACATCCTCAACATACTCCATGATCTCGGCGCCGGGCCGATCTGCCGTGGGCGGGTAAACCATATCCCACCAGAAGCCGGGCCGGAACATGGTGAACGTAATCAGCAGCAATAACAGCGATTCCCACTTATAGCTCTTGGTAAACCAGAACCCCTGCGTGGCCGCGGAAAAGACCAGCATCGCAGTGACTGCACTGAAGATCGTAACCAGCAGGTCAAACCATCCGGTCAACCCAATGAGCAACAACTGGGTATTGAAAATAAACATGAACGGGAGGATCGCCGTACGGATGTCGTAGGTGAAGCCCTGGATACCCGTTCGTATGGGATCGGCGCCGGATATGGCAGCGGCGGCATAAGCCGCCAACCCCACGGGCGGCGTATCGTCCGCCAGAATGCCAAAGTAGAACACAAACAGATGCACCGCAATCAGCGGCACGATCAGCCCATTCTGGGCGCCCAGAGTGACGATTACCGGCGCCATCAGCGTGGACACAACGATGTAGTTGGCAGTGGTCGGCAAACCCATGCCGAGGATCAGGCTGATAATGGCCGTGAAGATCAGCATCAGCAGCAGGTTGCCGCCAGACAGGAACTCGACAAATTCGGTCATCACCAGGCCAATACCGGTCAGGGTAACCGTACCCACCACGATACCGGCGGTGGCAGTTGCCACGCCAATACCCACCATGTTTCGGGCACCGGTGGCGAGCGAATGCGCAAGATCAAACACGCCATCCTTGAACGCAGTGAGGAAGTTGCCGTGCTTGTAGAAAAAGGCCTTCAACGGTCGCTGTGTAACAACAATGAAAATCATGAACAGCGTGGCCCAGAACGCCGACAGCTGTGGCGAGAAACGCTCAACAGTAAGGCACCAGACCAGCACTACAACGGGCAGAAGAAAGTACAGCCCGGTCTTTACAGTTGGGCCAACCGGCGGCAATTCGCCCATGTCCTTATCCGGATCGTCTTCCTCGAGTTCCGGAAATCGGGTGGCATAGCCAACCAGGCCGATATAGATCAGCACCAGCAAAGGTGCCAACACCCACATCGCCGCTTCACCGAAAAGCGTTTTCGTCCAGCCGATCCCGTAATACACCACCAGGGTCAGCACACTCAGGCCGATGAGGATAACGACCCAATTCAGCATCCGCTGGGCAAGAGTCGGCTTGTTGAGACGCTCAATGCCCTGCATGTTCAGCTTGCAGGCCTCAAGGTGCACGATATAAATCAGTGCCACATAGGAAATCATCGCAGGGAGGATGGCGTGCTTGATGACCTCCAGGTAGGAGATACCCACATATTCGACCATCAGGAAAGCGGCCGCGCCCATGATGGGAGGTGTCAGCTGGCCGTTGGTTGATGCGGCCACTTCCACTGCGCCGGCCTTGGTAGCCGGAAAACCAACCCGCTTCATCAGCGGAATGGTGAACGTGCCGGTAGTGACGACGTTGGCAATAGACGAACCGGAAATAACGCCGCTTAAACCACTGGAAACCACCGCAGCTTTGGCGGGACCACCACGCATATGCCCCAACATGGCATAGGCGACTTTAATAAAGTAATTACCGGCGCCTGCTCTCTCAAGCAGCGCGCCAAACAACACGAACAGAAAGACGAAGCTCGTGGAAACCCCAAGTGCAACGCCAAACACGCCCTCAGTGCCCAACCACTGGTGCGACGCCAGCTTACTGAGGCTCACGCCTTTATGGGCAATCACATCCGGCATATAGGGGCCGGCAATCGAGTATGTGATGAAGACCGCAGCAACGATAGTCAGCGGGAGCCCGAGCGACCTACGCGTGGCTTCCAGCAAAAGCACGAGACCGATAAGCGCAACCCACAGATCCTGGGTGATCGGCGCGCCGGGCCGCGTTGAAAGCTCTTCGTAAAAAACGTAGAGGTATGAGGCGCAGAAAGCGGCAACAAGCGCCAGAATCCAGTCATAGATGGGGACGATATTTACATGCCGCCCCTTGATCATCGGGAAGGCAGAAAACGCCAGGAAAACGGCAAACGCAAGATGGATCGAGCGCGCTTCCGTGGAATTAAAGATTGCGAAATTGAAGATATAGGGCAGCGGTGACGCAATCCAGAGCTGAAACAACGACCACACCAGGGGAACGATAAAAAGAATAACCGCAGCATATCCGCTGGTCGCCCTGCCCCCGGTTTCAGTCTGCAGGATCTGGTCTACATTACTGCTACCACCAGCACCAGCTCCGTTAGCCGGATCGCTCGTCGCCATAAATTAGTCCCGTACGTAAAAATCAATCTCTGAAAGGGCGTCACAGCGGGCTTGAGCCCGCTGTGACGGAGTGCAGGCAGATCAGTCGATCAGACCAGCTTCTTTGTAGTACTTGGCAGCACCCGGGTGCAGAGGCGCACTCAGGGCATCAGAGACCATTTCTTCCTTGTTCAGGTTGGCAAATGCAGGATGCAGGCGCTTGAAGCTGTCGAAGTTCTCGAAAACAGCCTTCACAACCGCGTAAACAACGTCATCGGGCACATCAGTGGATGACACAAAGGTTGCCGCAACGCCGAAGGTGGTAACGTCATCGTCACTGCCACGATACATACCACCAGGGATGACTGCCTTACGATAGTACGGGTTTTCGTCGATCAGCTTCTGTGTGGCAGCGTTATCAACGTTAACCAGTACACTGTCACAGGAGGTGGTCGCTTCCTTGATTGCACCAGAGGGGTGGCCAACCGTGTAGAAGAAGGCATCAATGTTACCGTCACACAGGGCCTGGGACTGCTCCGCGGCCTTGATTTCGGCAGCCAGTGAGAACTTGTCCAGCGTCCAGCCCATCTCATCCATCAGGACTTCAGCAGTGGCGCGCTGCCCTGAACCGGGGTTGCCGACAGATACCCGCTTGCCTTCCAGGTCTTCAAAGGTTTTGATGCCTGAGCCCTTGCTGGCAACAACAGTGAACGGTTCCGGATGCAGAGAAAAGACCGCGCGGAGATCTTTGTTAGCACCATCATCCTTGAACTGGCTGGTGCCATTGTAGGCATGGTACTGCCAGTCGGACTGGGCAACTGCCAGATCGAGCTCGCCCTGGCGGATGGCATTCAGGTTGTAGACGGAACCACCGGTACTCTCCACAGAGCAGCGAATACCGTGCTCTTTACGGTCCATGTTCACCAGACGACAGATAGCACCGCCAGCCGGGTAATAAACGCCGGTTACACCGCCGGTGCCGATGGTCACGAAGCGCTGCTCCTGGGCGGAAACGGAGGTTGAAGCAGCGCCCAGGCTGACTGCGGCAGCGACAGCGAATGCGGAGGCTTTAAGTTTCAGTGTCATGTGAGTTCTTCCTTTTTTCTGTTCATTGTAATTCGGCGCCCGCTTCGGGAGCGGGCAAGACGTACGATCACCATAAAACATAGACCACTTCACACCATAAATAAAGTATGGATTAGCTCGCTAACCGGTTGACCAGACAACAAAAAAGCCCGCAAAGCGGGCTTTTTTGCAGGTCGGTGCGAATGTTATTTCGCAGCTCGAGCCTTGGCAAGCATCTGATCCGGCCGCAGCAGGAACCGGGCCAGGGCCGGCAACAGCCAGATGGCTCCAACCATGTTCCAGAGGAACATGAAGAACAGCAGGAAGCCCATGTCGGCCTGGAACTTGATTGGCGAGAATATCCAGGTGACAACACCCAGACCCAGAGTCACACCGGTAAACATAACCGCCTTACCAGTGGAGCGCAGGGTCTCGTAGTAAGCCTCCTGAAGCGTTTTGCCTTCAAGCAGGTATTTCTCCAGCTTGCTGTAGATATAAATGCCGTAGTCGACACCTATACCGACACCCAGGGCAATAACCGGCAGGGTCGCCACTTTGATACCAATGCCGGATACCGCCATGATTGCCTCACAGAGGATCGAAGTCAGTCCCAGAGGTATCACGATACACAGCACCGCACGGATCGAACGGAAGGTCGCGAAGCACAGCAAACTCACCACACTGTAAACGAGGATCAGCATCTTATCCTTGGCGCCGGAGATAACCTCGTTAGTAGCGGCCTCGACACCGGCGTTACCCGCCGCTAGCAGGAACCTGTGCTCATCAGTGCTGTTGTTCCCGGCAAACTGTTCGACGCGCTCAACGACGGTTTCCAGAGTTTCTGCCTTGTGGTCCTCAAGGAAGACCAGTACTGGCGTCAGGCTGCAATCAGTGTTGATCAACCCGGCAGGCGCCTCACGAATGGACGCATTGATAATGGTCTGGTTGCGGGAGATCTCATACCACTTCCAGTTGCCCTCGTTCAGAGCCTTGGTCACCATCTTGGAAACATCTGCAAGTGATACCGAAGACTGAACGCCCGGCGTGTTCTGAAGCTCCCACTGCAGAGTATCCATGGCCCGCAGCACATTATACTGCGTGCACTGCTCTTCCGGTGTTTTGACCATCACCACCAATACATCCGCACTGGTCGAGTAATTATTGATGATGTAGGCATTGTCCTTGTTGTAGCGGGAGTCCGCACGAAGCTCAGGCGCACCCTGATCCAGGTCGCCAATCTTCAGGTCCTGCTTGTAATAAAGACCAAGACCGAGACCAATTACAGCAATCAACAACGAAATTGGCGCAACGCCCGGATGGGAGAAGTAGGACAAAACACGCCATTTCCGATCCTGTTTTTCGCCGTGATTCTGCACGTGACGAATACCCCCTTTGGAGATACCGACATAGGACATAATCAATACATGCAAAACCAGGTTGGTGAAGATCACGAACGCCACACCAATACCTGCGGCAACAGCCAGGTCCCGGATAACGTCGATCTCGATAAAGAACAGGGTCAGGAAACCAAAGGCATCCGAAATCAGAGCCAGCATGCCCGGAATGTAAAGAGCACGGAAAGCCAGGCGCGCAGCGGTCACCGCATCAAAGCCCTTGGCAGCTTCAACCGCCATGGCATTCACAATCTGAACGCCGTGACTGATACCAATCGCAAACACCAGGAATGGCACCAGCACCGAATAAGGATCCAGCCCGTAGCCCAGCAGCCGAAGCGTACCCAACTGCAGGAACACTGCAATGATTGAGGTAAAGACAGGAACCAGGGTGCCGGCAATAGCCCGCGAGTACCAGAACAGAAGCAGCGTGGTCAGCAGAATGGTAATCCCTGCAAACCAGGCAATAGAACCAATCCCCTCAATCAGATCGCCGACCTTCTTGGCGAAACCGACTATATGAATCTTGATGTTCGGGTTCTGTTCTTCGTACTTTTCACGAATCTTTTCTTCAAGCTGACGGGAAAATTCGCCGTAGTCCAGAGCCTCACCGGTCTCCGGATTCTTCTCGTACAGCGGCGCGTAAACGATCGTTGATTGGAAGTTATCAGAGATCAGGCGCCCGACTTCGTTGGAACGAAGAACGTTCTGGCGAAGCTTCTCCAGACTGTCCCGGGAGCCGTCATAGCCGTCCGGTATGACAGTGCCACCCTGAAAACCCTGTTCGGTAACCTCAACCCAGCGGACATTCGACGTCCAGAGGGATTTGAGACCCGAACGATCCACGCCGTTGAGATAAAAAACCTCGTCGGTGATCTGCTTCAGGGTTTCCATGTACTCTTGGGTGAAAATATCGCCCTCTTCTACCTCGACGGCGATACGAACGAAGTTACCGAGGTTTTCAAGATCATCCCGGTGCTCAAGCATATTTACAATGTAGGGATGCTCAAGCGGAATCATTCGCTCGAAGCTGGCATCCGGCTGGATCTTGACGGCGTTATACCCCAGAAACAGCGTCAACACGGCGAAGACGACAAGAATGATTGGCCGATTATTGAAGATCAGCCTTTCGAGAAAGGGTTCGGCCTTGGGCGTGGTCAGATAGTGCTCGCCCTTGTCATGCTTAGGGTTGGACATTCAAAAGCCCCTCTATTATTCGTTCGGTTGTTGCCACATCAGGGCGTTATTGAAGGTTTCTTCCACGGGCGTCTGTGATTTTTACGCCACCTTCGCCGACAATCAGCAGGTCTGTTCCTGAGATAGGCACCGCGCTCATGACACCTTCACGATCACTTCTGAAATGCTCGCGGAAGGTTTCGGCGCCATTGGTGCTCATCAGTACCGCACCACTATTACCTACCAGGGTGATACGACCATCTTCCGAAACGACGCCGTCGTTGAGCGTAGCCCCAGCTGAATTGGGGACCATCCGCCAGCTTCTGCCGAGGTCTGAAGAGAACAGCATGTTGCCACGAAGGCCGAAGGCGAGCATCTCGTTCACCCGGCCTGTACCGATGACACCGAACAGGGAGCCTTCATAAGGCGCCTCACGGCGCTCAAAGGTCTCACCACCGTCTACAGAGACATGTATCTGACCGGCTTCACCAACGACCACCAGTGCACCACCCGTGATCCGGGTAATGCCATTGAGATGGAAGTTCTGCCGGTTATCAATTCTTGGCGCCCAGTCTTTCCAGGTCTCACCACCGTCCATGGTGCGCAGGAACATACCGTAAGCGCCTACCACAAAACCGCGGTTCTCGTTTTCAAACCAGACATCCAGCAGCGGGTTAACTGGACCAATGTCCATATCCGCCTGAATGTTCTCGAGGGCAAAGTAAAGGTCGTCCAGTGCCCACTCGAGATCCTCTTTCTCTTCTTCGGGCGCTTCTTCGATGCGCTCCTCCATGGCGGCAATCTGCTCTTCCCGGCTCTCAATGGCCAGTTCCATGGCGCGGATACCGTCAATCTGAAGGTCCCAGGTGGCCCCGGCGTCGCTGGTATGGAGGACAACGCCGCTGTGGCCCACGGCCCAGCCATGGCTGTCGGAGCCAAAATCGATCCCTGTCAGGGTCACAGAAACAGGTACCTCACCCTGAACCCAGGTTTTCCCCTCATCATCCGAGTAGATGATATGGCCGCGTTCTCCCACGGCCACAATGCGATCCCCAACCCGGGTCGCATCGGTGAGAAGATTTTCCGGGGCCAGATCCGTCGGCCGGGCCGGGGTTTCGATGATATCTGCAAGCGCAAACGCTGCAGGGGCAGACCAGACCATGGAAAGTCCAAGGCAGGCAGCGCCCAGAGTCTTGCACATCAACCTTTTAGCCATTCAGATTGCCTATTATGTTGTATTGAACTGTGTCTCTGACCGGCAAAGCCGGGAATAACTGTAAACATACCGGCAACCTTACGATTGCCGGTATGTCGGGTCGCCACTTCCTGTGGGCGGGGACGCATCCCTCGGCCAACAGTGCGTTAGCGAACACTCCTGCGGCGCAGGGAAGCCGGCGAGAAGTAACGCTTGTTCGGGACCTCATTGGTGAACACGCGGGTATTGGCCTCTTCTGTGTCCAAACCGAGTACATGATAACGACGGGCCTGAAGGTCATGATAGACGTCAAGAACCGTCCACACACCTGGAAGTTCATAATAATTTTTCGGCAGCCCCATCGTGACACGCCAGAGTTCGCCGCGACCGTCGTATTGATCCAGCAGAACCGTGTTCCAGCTGTCCTCGTCGATATAGAAGCGGCGCTTGCCATAGATATGGCGCTCACCGTCTTTCAGTGTGGCTTCTACCACGTGCACACGGTGAAGCTCCCAGCGGGTGAGGTCCGGATTCAGATGGGAGATACCGAGGATTTCCTCGTAAGGAAGACCTTTTTCCCCAATTCGGTAATTGTTGTAGGGGATGTAGATTTCCCGCTTGCCTTCGTAATTCCAGTTATAGCGATCCAGGGCCCCGTTGAAGATATCGGTATCATCTGCGGTCCGGAGGTTGTCAGCCGCTGCAATCGGGGAGTCGTACCCCAGGTTTGGCGCCCGACGTACCCGACGCTGACCGGCGTTGTAGCCCCAACCATTCCGGGGATTGATGATCTGATTCAGGGTCTCATGAATCAGAATGGCGCCACCGGCAAGGCGGGGTGGTGACTGGGTAAACGACAGGTAGTAGAAGATCACGTTATCCAGATCTTCTTCACCGCCTTCCGGGTTGTAGTAGTTGAAGAAGGCTTCCTGTTGAGAGGTAACCAGCGAGTAGTCACCGTTGGTCTGGACTGCCACCTCACTGGAGCGACGGGTTATATTCACGCCCCGCCAGCGGGTCAGGTGGTTCCAGACCGCCTGCCAGGCCTTCTGCTCGTCATTGCCGTGCAGGATCGGGAATGGGTAACCGCCAAAGGCTCCGTCCAGGCCTTCGCCCTGGCCAACAATCTCCGCGCTTACCGCGTTTTCACGGGTATTCTCAGCCACCCAATCAGGGACCGCATGGGTACGACGGGACTGGTAAACGGGCACACGGAATGTGGTCGGGTAGGTTTCGAGCATCGCCTTCACACCGTCAGTGAGGTACTCCTCATACTGATCCATGTTGGCAGGCGTAATGGTAAAAAGGACTTCATCATCCGGGAACGGATTAATGTGGTGCTGTCCGCTTCCCTCATAGCCGGGAGGCGGCTCTGTCAAGCCTCCGGTCCAGGCCGGAATGGTTCCGGCGCTGTTGCCGGCCTTGGGCGAGCCAAAGGGTGTCAACTCCTGGCCCAGACGGGCCGCTTCACTGGCGGAGACCGCCGCCCACGCAGGCGCTGATGCCACGGAGAAAGCCAGCAGGCCGCCGAGAATCGCATTTTTGTTATACATCATTGTGAAACCTTAAGTGCGTCTGGAAGCCTCTGCGGAGGCTTTTTTATTGTCGTCTGATGGAATTACAGACCTTACTCCAGATTACCCGATCCCAGACTAAAGTCTATCGACCGAAAGTGCGATTTTGTATCTGGCTTCACTCCGCGAGGCTCTTGTGCACCACCTCATAAACATCCCGGGACAATCCGGATTTGTCGCGAATACGCTCCAGGGCAGATTTCATCTGAGCGCTGTACGCGGGCGCAAACTTTCTCCATCGGGTAAGCGGCGTCACCAGGCGCGCAGCAATCTGCGGGTTGCTGTCGTCCAGGCGGCAGACCTGATCCGCCAGGAATTCATAACCAGAACCGTCAGGCTTGTGGAAAGCAGCCAGATTCTGACCCGCAAACGCACCCACCACAGAGCGAATCTTGTTGGGGTTTTTCCAGTCGAACGCCGGATGCTCCAGAAGCTTACGGATGTCCGCCAACTGCCCGGCCTGATCACTGGACGCCTGCACAGAGAACCACTGTTCAACAACCTGCGGATCTTCCTGGAACCGATCATAGAAGTGATCAAGCGCCTGCCGGCGATCAGCCTCAAAGCCCGAATTGACGAGCGCACGCAAAGCACCCATGCGATCGGTCATATTGTCAGCAGCGTTCAACTGGCTCACAGCCAGGCCCCGACCCTCCTCGTCATCAATCATCAGCAACCAGGCCAAAGCGGTATTGCGCAGGCTACGACGGGCAATGGCCTCCGGCGTCACCTCGTAGGGACCACTGTCCTGTTGGCGCTGGTAGCAATCAATCAGCTCGCCTTTCAGGGCACCGGCCAGGTGCCGCAGCACTGAGTCACGAGCCCGGTGAATGGCTGGCACATCGGCGTTTTCGGTAAGCTCAATCAGGTACGCTTCCGAAGGAAGCTGTAGCATTTTCGCCACCAGGGCCTGATCCAGATCGGTGTCGGAAATCAGCTTGCGATAAGCCTCAACCAGTCTTGGTTCGATGTCCGCATCGTCCGGCGCTCCGACCAGTGACTGGATGACATCGACGGCCAGTCTCTGGCCCGCATCCCAGCGGTTGAAACCGTCCGGATCATGGCTCATCAGGAAGAGCAGCTGTTCTCGGCTCCAGTTGTAGCGAACCCGAACCGGCGCGGAGAAGTGCCGCAAAAGTGATGGCACAGGTCTGGATTCGACGCCATGGAATTCGAACGTGTGGACGGCTTCGGTCAGCTCAAGCACCCGCTCCGTCGGCGCACCCGAATCTCCGGATTCAAGCTGCAACGGCAGGGGCTGGCCATCCTGTCCAAGCAGACCCAGCGCAAACGGGATGTGCTGGGGTTTTTTGTTGGTCTGGCCCGGGGTATCCGGAATGCTTTGCTCAATAGTCAGGCGGTACACACCTGTCTCCGCGTCAAAGTCGTCCGAAATGGCCAACACCGGCGTGCCGGCCTGCTCGTACCACAGACGGAACTGGCTCAGATCACGGCCGGAGGCATCCTCCATGGCTTTTACAAAATCATCGGTTGTGACGGCCTGGCCATCGTGGCGCTTGAAATACAGGTCACTGCCCTTGCGGAACATGTCCGGCCCCAGCAGGGTATGGATCATGCGTACGACCTCTGCACCTTTCTCATAAATGGTCAGGGTGTAGAAGTTGGAGATTTCCATGTAGGAAGCCGGCCGCACCGGATGCGACATCGGGCCTCCATCTTCAGCAAACTGGGCGGTACGCAGCAGCGTGACATCCTCAATCCGCTTCACAGTCGGCGAACCCATGTCTGCCGAGAACTGGGAATCCCGGAAAACGGTAAAGCCCTCTTTCAGGCTGAGCTGGAACCAGTCGCGGCAGGTGACCCGGTTACCTGACCAGTTGTGGAAATATTCGTGGGCGACGATGGCCTCAATGCGCTGGAACGCCAAGTCCGTAGCGGTTTCCTGGCTGGCCAGAACACAGGACGAGTTGAAGATGTTGAGCCCCTTGTTCTCCATGGCGCCCATGTTGAAGTCGTCTACCGCCACAATCATGAAAATATCGAGGTCGTACTCACGACCATAGACTTCCTCATCCCAGCGCATGGAACGCTTCAGCGAGTCCATGGCGTGATCGCATTTCTCGGCGTTACGGGGCTCCACATACATGCGCAGATCGATGTCGCGGCCAGAGCACGTGGAAAACGTGTCCCTTTTCTCAACCAGATCTCCGGCCACCAGGGCGAAGAGGTAACAGGGCTTGGGGAACGGATCTTCCCAGGTAACAAAATGACGGCCGTTTTCCAGCTCGCCTTTTTCGACGTCATTACCATTGGAGAGGAGAACCGGATAGGCGTCCTTGTTGGCTTCTATGCGAGTGCGGAAACGCGCCATCACGTCCGGGCGGTCCGGGAAGAATGTGATGCAGCGGAACCCTTCAGCCTCGCACTGGGTGCAGAACATGCCCGAGGACTTGTAAAGCCCTTCCAGACGGGTATTGTTCTGCGGCTCGATCCAGGTGACGACTGTCAAAGTGAACTGTTCCGGCACCGAGCGAACCACCAACTGATCGCCCCGATCTTCATAATCACCAGCGGCCAGCTCAGCGCCGTTCAGAGCGACGGATTCGAGCGTCAGACTGTCACCATCGAGCTCCAGAGGCGCCGCCGTCTCATCCGATTCCGGGTTCCGGCGGAGTTCGAGGGTGCTGTGCACCCGTGCGCCATCCTCAAAAAGCTCGAATCGCAGGTCTACAGTGTCGACCAGATACGCAGGTACCTTGTAATCGCTCAGATATATGGTTTGTGGCTGGCTGGTACGCATGGGTTTTCTCCAGAATTCGCGGCCGGCGGGCACTGGCATACAGTACCCACAGGCATGACAAGATTTGCCGGGAAAGGCGCTATCAGCCTTCCATGACCCGGAAGCGGACTTCATAACCGGTGAACTTCCGAATATTGATCACACCGGTATCCAGAATAAGGTACTGCCCCTTGATGCCCTCAAGTACGCCCTCGACTTCCGGCGATTTGTCGAGGTTATGGGTTTTGATCTTGGCTGGCCAGACCTGGACAGGATAGCTCAGGCCAAGCCCCTGCTCGTCAACTTCCCGAATGGAGTCCTGACCGTGGGCCTGCCTGAGCGACTCAAGGTCGTCGGATATCAGCCCAAGCATCCGCTGCCGCTCATCCACCAGATCGAGTTCCGGGACATCGCCCTTGAGCATGGCCCGCCAGTTGGTCCGATCGGCGACGTGAGCCTTACAGGCAACTTCCACAAGGCCTGCGAGGTATCGCGTTGCAACGCGCACCATCGGTATAGCGTCAACAGCCCCCTGGTCAATCCACCGTGTTGGCACCTGGGACGCCCGGGTAATACCAACCTTGAGACCCGACGAGTTCGCAAGGTACACCACATGCTCCACCATGCAATGGGTTTCACCCCACTCGGGCTCACGGCAGGTACCAAGATGATAGTGGCACTTCTCCGGACTCATGATGCAGCTGTCACAAGCGGCAAGCTTGCGGAAACAGGGGTAACAAAAACCCTGATTAAAGCTTTTGTTGGTTTTCCTGTCGCAATGAATACAGCGAATCACGCCATCAAAATCCAGGCGCAAAGGCCTGCCGATCAGATCATTAAGAGGGATACGGGTATCGCCAACGGCAATGGAATAGGCCACCGGGTTTCCGGCCTCCGCCGGCATTTTCCGGAGCCGGCCGGTGACATCAATCAGTTCGCTCAAGACTTGACCTCGACAAACTGGCTGGGGTCCATATCGTCTTTATCCTGCTTGCGCTGCACCGAAGGATCGCAGGCGGTACCGGCTTTGCTGCCCCGATCCAGGTAGCCAGTACGCTCTTCTTCAGGAATGTTGTGAAGGTTCTCGTAGTAGATCACCGCTTCCAGGCTGATTTCACGCTGTTCGGGCGTCAGTTTTCGGCCATCAGGCCATTTGCCGAGTTCAATTGACTGCCGGAGGCTCCGGTAGACATTGGGATCCAGTCGCTCGATCAGTTCTTCGTAAGTCATCCCGCTCTCCTGAAAAAACGTTCATTAAAAATATGGCGGAACCGTTTGACAGCATCAAACGATAATGATTATCATTAATTCACCAAATGACGACGGTCGTATCATTTGGTCTCTCTCATCAGGAGCTAAAAGCTCTTTTAATGCCCCGCCTCTGGCGGGGCTTTTTTATGCGCCCCTTCTGCCTTTTACGGGCAAAACCACCGCAAGGGCCAGGCCGGCAACGAATCCGCCCAGGTGCGCCTCGTTGGCCATACGCCCGAGCCCGATCATTTCCGGCAGCGGGGTAAACCCGATGACCATCCACGCAACGGCAAAGGTTACCAACGCAGGTGGAAACTGAAACCTCGGTGCCGATCGCTGGCTGAGCCAACAATAGCCCAGAATCCCATAAACCACTCCCGATAGCCCACCGAACAACGGGCCCGAGACAAAATACTGCAGGCCGTTGGAAATCAGGCTAGTGATCACAAACAGCATGATTAGCCGGGCGCGACCATCAAACCACTCGATCTGGCTACCCAGAAACCAGAGCATGACCGAATTGAAAATGATGTGGGTCCAGCTGAAGTGCAGAAAATCCGGCGTCAGCAGCCGCCAGACCTGGCCGCTTGCCAGCGTCGCTGTCAGCGCTTCAATGCGGCCGGCCATGGTGCTCCAGTCGTAATCCCGGGGGTCGATCACCATCAGGCTGGCCGCCAGCTCATTCTGCCCCATGGCCGTGAGCCAGACCATGGCTACCGCAAACACGATAATCCCCAGCACTAGCGGCGCATGACGCGGAGAAGGTTGCCAGCGGCCACCAACAAACACCGGCGAGCGGTTCTGACGATCCACCGCTTCCCTGATCTCCGGTTCCGCCATAAAACGGTCAAGGGCCGAGAGCACGGGTTCCGCATGGGCGGGATCTTCCAGCCAGAGCACCTGGAACCCGCCCTCTTCCGTGATGCGGTGGGCCACACCCTGACCGTTCAGCCAACGGCTGAAGCCCGCCAGGTTTACCGTGGTATCCAATTGCTTGACTCGGTACACCGTTTACTCCGCCTCCGGAAATGATTCAGCCACAACGCTCGGTCTAGCGTGCGAGACTGTCCTCGCTATTGGGATAATCCGCTTGCTCCGGTCTTTCCACATCAACCCAGACAAATTTGTCCCGGGAAAGTGCCCGCTCACCATCCATTCGGTAAGCGACCAACCGCCCGTACTTCACGGCACTGTAGTCGATGCACGCGACATTGGATTTGAGCGGCGCCGGCTCTCCTTCCATCCAGTAATGCCCGACAAAAACCGGGGGCGCATCGAGAGGATAACTGATCAGCTGCTTTCGCTCGCTTTCCGTCAATACGCGGCTTGCCACTTCCGGTGGCAACGGGTCCGGCTGGAAGACAACATCGGCATAGGTATGAGGATCGTCGGCCCAGAACTTGGTTCGGAAAAACTCGCGCACATAGCCATCCCGACCGGTGATGGTCATTCCCCGGGGGAGCCGCAGATCCGTCCCCCTCAAAAGGGTATCCATAACCTGCCCGGCAAAAGACTCGATGGCGGCAGAGGCGTGCAGGAAATCCTCATCAATGCACGCACCACCCTGCGACTGCTTGAATTTCTCGATCAGGTCGCCATCCCAACACGCGTGCACAACGCGGAAATCCTCGTCGTCGATGAACAGCGGTATGGTGTAGAACCACTCGAGAAACTCATTCCACTCGTAGGGGTGCGCTTCGAACTGCTCGAGAGTCTCGCGGATCAGGCGGTCGTGACGCGCGTTGTGCTCGCGCAGGAAGGTTTTGCCGCTGCCCGGGCGCGCCCGCGTACAGTAACCCAGGGCATTGTACTCATGGTTGCCCATGACAATTCGGGCCGAACCATGTTCCACCATATCGCGCACAAGGTGCAGGGCTTCACGGATGCGTGGGCCACGATCAATGATATCGCCGATGAAGATCGCCTGACGACGGGGGTGCTGGTAGACCCCGTTGATCTTCCGATAGCCCATCTGGTCCAGCAATCGGGCCAGGGTATTGGCACAGCCGTGAATGTCGCCAATGATGTCGTAACCGCGGTTTGCGGTCGGTTTTGTCGCAGCCATGATCAACTCGCTGATATTTCACTAGCCCAGCCAAGCTTGTCACGGCAGGTGGCGTAGAAATTATGGTCTGTGGGGTGAATCAACCGGATCTTGAACGGCTTTTTGGTAATGCGAATGATATCGCCTGGCGCGCAGGCAATGTTCATCTGGCCGTCAAAGCTGATTTGCGGATAGGTTTCATTGGTCTCCCCGATCACCAGTTTGATTTCACTCTTGCCATCGACAACGATCGGCCGGCTACTGAGAGTGTGGGGAAACATGGGCACCAGAACAATGGCGTCCAGCTTCGGGTGCATAATCGGACCACCGGCAGACAGCGAATAGGCGGTAGACCCTGTCGGCGTAGAGACAATCAGGCCATCCGAACGCTGGCTGTACACGAAATGGCCGTCGATGAAGAGGTCAAAGCCAATCATCCGGGTGGATTTACCGGGATGCAGTACGACATCGTTCAGGGCCGTACCAAACCCCAGGGGCTGGCCGTTGCGCTCAACATTGCCATCCAGCAGGAACCGCGTCTCCTCCATGTACTCGCCTTCCAGAACCTTGCCCAGGCGCTCCTCAAGATCGGACGGCGAAATGTCAGTCAGGAAGCCCAACCGCCCACGGTTCACCCCAAGCAGGGGAATCTTGGACTTGGCCAACTCCCGGGCGGCGCCCAGAAGGCTGCCATCCCCGCCAACCACGATGACCAGATCACAGATTTCGCCCAGAAGCTTTTTGCTGGCCACCTGCAGGCCATGCCCTGGCAGCATGCTGGCTGTGTCTTCTTCAAGAATGACGTGGTAATTGTTGGTGATCAGGTACTGTTTGAGCTGGCGCAGTGATTCAACCACTTTCACACTGCCCATTCGGCCAATTACACCAATGTTCCTGAACTGATCCATGAAGTTTCCTGTGATGTCGGGATGCGGCGGGGACCAACGAAACCGTTACCCCGGTGACAATCTGGCGTACAGTTTAACGAAAGTCACCCCGATACTGAAAAAGTTCGAACCTCAGGCCTGGTGTTTCTCACACCGATCGTCAACGCCCGGGCGGAATTCCGAGGGTTGGCTTACCCGCAGGATAGGCTCACCGCAGGGTTTGCCATCATTGCCCTTGTGGGTGCACACAGGATTTTCATAGTGATCCAGCCATTCACGATAGGCGGGTTCATTCATGCCGCAGCGTTCCGCGGCATAGGCGGTGGGGTTGCTGAAGTAGGTCTCAATGTCCTTGAAGGGCAGCGTTACGTGACCGACGCCTGGCTGGTAGGCCACCAGGAACACCGCCTGGCGCTGCAGGTGGTCCATGATGGAGTCTTCCGGAGGTTCGCGGTTTCTCAGCTCGTGGTTCTCTTCCTCGAGAGCGACAATCTTCTCGTCTCTCAGCTCGAGTTCACGCTGACGCCGCTCCAGCTGCTCCCTGAGGAGCAGGAGCTCGGCACCCGCGTTTGAATCCTCCCGCTGTTTCTCCTCACCTACCGCGGCCATCTGCTCCTGCATGGCGAGGTACTGCTCGTTTCTTTCGGAAAGTCGCTTCTTGAGCTGCTCATTACTGAGGCGCTGGCGTTCGTATTTCTGCTCGAGATCCGCAATATCACTGCGTAACCCCTGGACCTCCAGCCGGTGCTCTCGCTGGATATCCGAAAGCGCATCGCGGTGGACACTCTGGAGGGTCTTGATCCGCAGGCGTTGCTCACGAATCAACTGCGCCAGGCGGGAACGGTCGGCGGCGGCTGCGGCCTCTTCGCGCTCCGAAGAATCTTCTGCCTGCTCACTCAGAACCGGAATATTCTCTTCCTGTACCGGCTCAACTTTGCGGAATTTAAGGCTATTGGCCTCTACTGCCTTGCGAATGGCCTGGAAATGATTATTCCCCGGGGTCATGTCCGGGTCCCAAAGATCCTCCTTGAACTTGGGATCGGGGCATTGGCTTCGGCAAACCAGCCGGATCGGACCACCGCCCATGTCCGGCCCCTTGGCGCCTTGCCTGGCGAGCTCTTCAATCGGCAGGTTCCAGTGACTGTCTGCCCTGCCCTCCTCATCAAACCAGATTCGGAAGAACACGAGTGCCTGAACCCGAAGATCGGGACTCAACTCAACCAGAACAGCCCTGACATCGGTTTCGGCAAGATCGGACAGCCCAACGTAGCCATCCAGGAAAGCGCCGAATTCCGTGGCCCGCATTTCGCGAGCCACCTGGCTTCCTTCCACAAAAAATACCGCCGAATAACCATCGGTTGCCTGGTCGGCAGACACCATTGCACGTTCTCCAAAGTTCAACGACTCGACACCACACGACAGAACACTGAGAGATGTTCCATCCGATCGTGGTGCCGGCCTCTTCAACCCCAGCCTCCCGGAGCCGGGGCGAAGACGCAAGCTGACAGACTCAAAGCTATTAGTCTAGCCAGACAATCGTTTCTGCACAGGGAAAAAGTGCAACGATTTGTGATCGTGTTTGCGCTTAAAGCTCTGCTGCCAGGCGACTGCCCTGGTTGACCGCTCGCTTGGCATCGAGTTCAGCCGCCACATCCGAGCCACCAATCAGGTGAACTGGCAGGCCCGCTGCCTCGAGTTCGCTTTGCAGTTCGCGCAGCGGCTCCTGGCCCGCGCAGACGATAATGGTATCCACGGGCAGCATACGATCTTCGCCCTGCTCTGCGCCTTTCGGCGTGACCGTTATATGCAGCCCCTCATCATCGATTTTACGATAGGTCACACCGGGCACCATCTGAACCTGACGGTTTTTTAGGGAAGTCCGGTGAATCCAGCCGGTGGTCTTGCCCAGGTTCTTACCCACTTTCGAGGCCTTGCGCTGAAGCAGATAGACTTCCCGGGCCGGCTCCGGTACCTGGGGCTCAACGCCCTGGATGCCACCACGATGCTCGACACTGAGATCCACACCCCACTCACGCATGAAGTGATCGGTATCCAAAGCAGCTGACGTGCCCTTGTGGATGATAAACTCGGAGACATCGAAACCGATACCGCCGGCGCCGATCACGGCCACTTTCTGGCCAACCGGCTTGCGCTCCAGCAGCGCGTCCAGATAACCGATCACTTTGGGATGATCGATACCCTCGATTTCCGGCGTACGCGGCTTTACGCCAGTGGCCAGAATCACTTCGTCAAAGCCACCGGCTTTCAGGTCGTCAGCGCTAACCCGGGTGTTCAGGCGTAAATCGACCTGATGCTTGTCGAGCATCACCCGGAAGTAACGCAACGTCTCGTAAAACTCTTCCTTGCCCGGAATCAGCTTGGCAACGTTGAACTGGCCACCAATCTCACTGCCGGCGTCAAACAGTGTCACCTTATGGCCACGCTCTGCCGCCACGGAAGCAAAAGCCAGTCCTGCCGGGCCGGCACCAACCACCGCGATGGATTTGGGCTTCGCGGTCTTCACGTAGGTCAGCTCGGTTTCATGACAGGCGCGGGGATTGACCAGGCAGGACGTCAGCTTGCCACTGAAGGTGTGATCAAGGCAGGCCTGATTACAGCCGATGCAAGTGTTGATCTCCTCCGCGCGATCTTCCGCCGCCTTCAGAACCAGATCGGCGTCTGCGAGGAACGGCCGGGCCATGGACACCATATCGGCATCGCCCTCGGCCAGAATCTTCTCGGCCACATCCGGCATGTTAATCCGGTTGGTGGTGACCAGAGGAATGCTCACTTCACCTTTCAAGCGCGCGGTCACCTTGGTAAATGCGCCCCGGGGAACTGAGGTGGCAATGGTAGGTACGCGGGCCTCATGCCAGCCAATACCCGTATTGATGATGGTTGCACCCGCCTTCTCGATTTCCTTGGCCAGATGCACCACCTCTTCCCAGGTACTGCCGTCTTCAATCAGATCCAGCATGGACAGGCGGTAAATCAGGATAAAGTTCTCGCCCACTCGTTCACGAACCCGGCGAACGATTTCGATGGGCAGACGAATGCGGTTTTCGTAACTGCCACCCCAACGGTCAGTCCGATGGTTGGTATGAGACACAATGAACTGGTTAATGAAGTAACCCTCTGACCCCATCACTTCAACGCCGTCATAACCGGCGCTTTGTGCCAGTGCGGCGCACTCCGCATAGTCCTGAATCTGCTTCTCGATGCCGTCTTCATCCAGCTCCCGGGGCTTGAACGGATTGATTGGCGCCTGAATGGCCGAGGGTGCCACCAGCTCCGGAGAATAGGCGTAGCGGCCAGCGTGGAGGATCTGCATGCAGATCTTGCCATCAGCTCCATGCACCGCATCGGTAATGACCCTGTGCTTCTCGACTTCCTCTTCGGTGGTCATCTTGGCGGCGTGCTGGAAAACGCCCCCCTCCACATTCGGAGCAATACCGCCAGTCACGATCAGGCCGGCACCGCCTCTGGCACGCTCTGCATAGAATGCCGCAAGGCGTTCGAAGCCATTTTTGGCCTCTTCCAGGCCGGTGTGCATGGAGCCCATCAGGGTGCGGTTACGCAGTTTGGTAAAACCAAGGTCCAGTGGCTCAAGCAGGTTCGGGTACTTGGCAACGCCTGACGTCGTGCTCGCGGTCATGTTTGCTCTCCTCATCGTGATCTCGGGCGGAACGCCTGTAAATGACAGGGCTCCGTTCATTGTTGAGCCTTAAACTACCCGCGCATCTTGCCATCGACAATATCCAGGGATAACATTTTATTATCTTTGCATAACATGTCAGACAAAGGCTTCAATGAACGCCCACCTCTCCAGCCCGTCAAAAAACCGAAACTCACTCGGGGACATCAGTGTTCTCTATGTGTCGGCTCTTTTGCGGGCCGCCGAAGCCGAAGGCGCCAGCAGCGCAGAACTGGCATCCCGTTTCCAGCTTGACCATCAGACCCTGACATCACCGGAAGCGCGCATCAGCATCCCGCGGTTTATGCGTCTGGGGCATGCCGCGATCAACGAGACCGGCAACCCGGCTCTCGGGCTGAGGATGGGTGCGCTATCACGCCCTGTCGACGCGGGTATTGCAGGGCTGGCCGGAGAAACCGCCGGCACCGCTGGCGCAGCACTCGCCACGCTGATTCGATACGCTCTGCTAACCAGCCGCAATAGCCGTGGCGTTCCAACGGTCCAACCGGAAACCCGGCAAGCAAAGTTCTACTCGATTCGTCCCTATAACGGCTTCAACTACTTCGTGGTGGATTCTGTTCTTGCCGCGTGGACCCAGTTTCTCAGGACCGTTACGGGCCGTTATGACGTTCTGGAGAAGGTCACTATCGAATACCGATCAATCGGCCAGGATGATTTGTTCGAGAGCTGGTTCCGCTGCCCCGTGCAGTTTGGAGCTTCGAGCAACAGCCTTACCGTTCGTCAGGACATTTGGGAAAGCGCCAGCCAGCAGGCTCAGCCCGCCATGCATGAAAAGCTTTCGGATCTCTGCGAACGGGAACTGCAGCAGATACGACGGGGGTGGACCACAGGCGACCGCGTAAAAAACCTTCTCACACCCCTGTTTCGGGGCGAGACACCCAGCCTGGAAACCATTGCAGTTAAACTGGGGATTGCGCCATGGACGCTCCAGAGACAACTGGCCGCCGAGGGAACCGGATTCAGGGAACTGGTGGATGAAACGCGAAAACAGTTAGCGCGGGATTATATTCGGGAGACAGAGACATCACTGGCAGAGATTGCCTGGCTTCTGGGTTTTGCCAATCCTGCGGCCTTCCACAAAGCCTACCGGCGCTGGTTCAATCTAAGCCCCGGGGAGCACCGAAAGCAGATCAGGCATGGATGACATCGGTGATGGTTTCATCCCTTGCCTATAACTCCATGGCGTCGTCCCAGCCATCATCGTCTTCATATTCTTCGAACTGGTTTTCAATCAACTCTTCTTCGTAATCCCGCATCACAGCCTTCCTGATTCCTGAATTTTCAGAAATAGCCTAGAAGTTCTCAATGACAGAACGATGACAATGAAGCTTGGCGTTGAATGTAATGCAACTGGAGAAGTCGGATAACGTGAAAGGTAAAACGAGGGGAAAAAATGGCGGAGCGGACGGGACTCGAACCCGCGACCCCCGGCGTGACAGGCCGGTATTCTAACCAACTGAACTACCGCTCCGTGCGGGTCATCACAGCTCGCCTCGAAAAGGCTTGGCAATCAAGGGTGTGATTGCTCTGTGACAACGAGGGCGCATTATAAAGAGGCGCCCTGTTATGTCAACGCTTTTCCTAAAATATTTTCAGAAAAAGCGTTCTGTTACATGGCATCGACCATGGCGTCCTTGCCCTGGGCGGTTTTGCGGTATTCGATAGGTGTCATTCCGGACCAGCGTTTGAATGCGCGATAAAAAGTGCTGGGCTCAGAAAAGCCGGTCAGGTAGACAATCTCATCAATGGATTCATCGGTGGTTGCCAGCAACTGACGGGCCAGGCGATAGCGAAAATCCGCGAGTACCTGATTGAAACTGGTCTCGGCCTCTGTCAGCCGGGTACGCAGGGTCCTCGGCTTGATGCCGAGCCGCTCGGCGACGGCATCGAGGGTGACCTCTCCACTATCGAGGAGCTCTGCGACAATCCGCTCCACCTGACCAACGATGTCTTTCTTCTCCAACCGGGCAACCTGTTCGCTGGCAAACCGCTCGTGCAGATCCAGCAGCTCCGGCTCGGCATGCGGCGAAGCATGGGAAAGCAGCTTGGCCGGGAAATACAGCCGGTTTTCCGGCGCACCGAAGGTGACATCGCACCCCAGCACCTCGCGAACATGATCCTGGCCCTCGGCACGCTCATGCTCGAACTCGATGCGTGACGGGTAAAAGTTGCCATCGGTGATGGAGCGGAAAAAGGTAATCAGTCCCAGCACGAAACATTCATTGAAATGCCGTAAACGACGTACATCATCAGACGCTGCATCCAGAACCATGCAGGCATCGTCGCCCTCAATGAAGAAATCGGTGTTAGCGGCATCACTCAGCAGACGCTGATAGTTCTGGGCCCGACGCAGGCCCTCGCCGAAGGTTGGGCTGCTCAGAAAAAGGTATTCCAGCACCTGCCCCTTATACGCTGGCAGCAACTGTCCCAGATGCAGGCCAACATCCGGATCGCCGGAAACATCCTCAACAGCCTGCCAGAAGTACATCTGCGCACTGTGGGGAGTTCGAAGCTGTTCGGTATAAACGTAATTTTCATCCACACCCAGACGGCTGAAAATCGCATTGGTATCGATTCCCTTCTTTTTCATCGCCTCATAAATCAGGCGCAACATCACTCCCGCGTCACGAAGTTCCTGCATAAGATCCCGTTTTCTTATTTGTTGACTTCTACTTTGGCCGGCCGGACAGTCGCCGGGGCTCGCCAGGTCAATGCCTGATCTGGCAGGGTTTGCCACACTCCAGAGGTTTGTCAGATCCAGAGGGCCCAGAAAAGGCACCCTGTTAGACAATCGTCTTATATTAGAGCATATCAGGCCACGAACGCCGAGTTGTACCAAAATGTAAAAAAAAGCATATCCTCTGCTACTACGCTTTTACTCAGGCAGCGCCGGCATTTCCGGTCGAGGCTATAAAGGAGAACATCCATGCCAGAGACCCTCGTTTACCACACGACACCACCCGCCCTATTGCCCATGTATGGCAGAACACTGCTGCCGAAACAAAAGCAAACCGGCGGTGACGTCAGCATCCCGGAGTTAGCCGCCAGCCTGCTTGGCGTCAGTACTGCCGGCAAGAACCTCAAGCGCTACCAGCAGGTCTGTGGCTTCGCGGCAGGTAGTCATCTGCCCGTTACCTGGCCCCATGTGCTGGCTTTTCCACTGCACCTGAAACTGCTCACCGAGAAGGCCTTCCCCCTGCCGCTGCTGGGCCTGGTGCACCTGCGAAACACCATTACCCAGCACCGGCCGATCGGCACCGGGGAGAACCTGGATTTATCTGTACGACTGGGGAATACCGCAAAAAGTGACCGGGGCGTGGAGTTTGATCTCATCACCGAGGCTCGCTCGGCTGGCAAACTGGTCTGGGAAGAAGCGAGCACAACGTTGTTCCGACAACCGGATGGCGAGAGCAAGTCGTCCGGCAAAAAAACACCGCCAGAGCTGGAACGTTATCCGAACACCGAAAATTTCAAGGCGCCCGAATCGATTGGCCGGCAATACGCCCGGGTATCCGGCGACAGCAACCCGATCCACATGCATGCCCTGAGCGCCAAAGCGTTCGGCTTTCCAAGGGCAATCGCCCACGGTATGTGGACCAAAGCCCACGCACTGGCGCTACTGGAACAACAGGAAGGCTGGCAAGCCAGTGCCCTCAGCATCAGCTGCCAGTTCAAGAAACCGCTGTTTCTGCCTGGTACAGCCCAGCTGAACTGGAAAACCGGAGAAACGGGGTGGGACTACCAGGTGCTGAATGCCAAAGGCGATGCGCCCCATCTAACCGGGCGCGTCGACTGGCTTTAGGCAGGCTTGCCATCCGGTGCGCAGGGGGAACCCTGGGCGCCGGCAACGGGCAACGTGAAATAGAAACAGGCACCACCGCCTTCCGGCCGCTCGAAACCGATGTCGCCACCCTGCGCCTGTATGAGGGAACGGCAGGTTGAAAGACCAATCCCCATCCCTTCATCCTTGGTCGTGAAGAACGGCAGGAACAGTTTCTCTTCGGCATCTTCCGAGAGGCCGATGCCGTGATCCCGCACCTGGATTCGAACACAGGTGCCACCCTGCACACTGGCACTCACTTCTACCGGCGCGCTGGAATCAATACTGCTGGTCGCTTCCAGAGCGTTGCGAATCAGATTCAGGGCGACCTGCTGTACCTGAACCGGATCGGCCAGAACCTCAGGCATATCCCCAGGCACGGACAGCTCAATAGCGCCCTTGTTATTACGCATATCCACCTCGGCAAACTGCCGGGTGTCTTCCAGCAACGCGGGCACCGACAGTACTTCCTTGCCCGTCGCCGGTTTTTTCATGAATCGACGAATGCGTCGGATGATTTCACTGGCGCGATGGGACTGTGCCTCGATCTTGTCGAGGGTCTCCTGGAGCACCCCCATGTCAGGGCTTTCCTTTACCATCATCCGCTTGGCGACCCGGGCATAATTGGTGATGGCGGTCAGCGGCTGGTTCACCTCGTGGGCAACGCCGGCGGCCATTTCACCCATGGTGGTCAGGCGCGAGGTATGGGCAAGCTGATCGCGCTGTTCCTGAACCAGTTGCCGGGCATCCTCCAGCGCCTTTTCATTGTCCAGTTCGGCGGTGATATCCCGGAATACAACAACCGCACCGTGGAGCTCGTCAGAGTCCAGTTTCGGGGTTGAGCGGTACTCCGCCGGAAAGCCGGTTCCATCGGCCCTTAGCATTCTGATATCCCGCTGGTTCTCGGCCACACCCTGCTGACAGGTCGCCTTCACCGGCAGTCCGTCCGGATTGTCACCGGCAGTCGCGAAGTGGGTTTCGAAGAAATCACGACCAATCAGCTCTTCCACCGGGCAGCCAACAATTGACGCCGCCGCCGGATTGGCAAATTCAATAATGCCGTTCTCATCGAGGCCGTAGATGCCTTCGCTGATGGAGTTCAGAATCCGGGCCTGGTCACTTTGCAGCTCCCGGTTGCGGGCCTGCAACTCTCTTTCAAGACGAATAACGCTGGCGTGGGTTTTCACGCGAGCGATCACTTCCTGGGACTGGAACGGCTTGGAGATGTAGTCGGCACCGCCGAGTGAAAAGCCCTTCACCTTTGCCTGCAGGTCGTCCAGCGCAGACAGAAAGACGACGGCACAGTCGGCCGTCTGCGGGGCGGCCTTGAGGCGCTCGCAGACTTCATAGCCGTCCATCTCCGGCATCATGATATCAAGGAGAATCACTTCGGGCTGATGGCGGTGGGCAAGGTCGAGGGCCTTTTCGCCCTCGTTGGCAATGAGTAGCCGGTAACCTTTGTCTTTCAGGGTCTCATAGAGGACTTTGAGGTTCTGCGGATTGTCATCCACGAGCAGAACCGTCACCTCCGAGTTCTCGCTGACAGCTTCAGTCATAAATGTCGGGCCGGTTAGAAAAGTAACCGTATGATGCCGCCGGGATCACCCTGCGTCGATAAGGTCCTTTACGGACAGGACCATACGAACGAGATGTGCCAGGGAATGGGTCCCCATCTTGTGCATAACGCGGGAACGGTGGATCTCGACCGTGCGCTGGCTGATTTCCAGCTCAATGGCAATCACCTTGTTGGCCTGACCGGCAATCATACGGTCCATGATCTCGTGTTCCCGGGGGGTCAGGCTCTTGATGCGGCGAATGATCTCCTGCTTCTCGTCCAGAGACTTGCGCTGCTCAAGATCCTGTTTGAGGGCTGCCTCAATTTTCTCCAGCAGTGCCTCCTCACGGTAGGGCTTCTGAATGAAGTCCACAGCGCCCTCTTTCATGGCGTCGACGGCCATGGGGACGTCACCGTGACCCGTCACAAAGATAATCGGCAATATGGAGTGTTTTTCATTGAGCTTTTTCTGGAGCTCCATACCGTCCATGCCCGGCATGCGAATATCCAGCACAATGCAGCCTGCCATCTTGTCGGAGTAGTCCTTCAGGAAAGCGGTTGCACTCTCATAGGTCTTTACCGGCTTGCCGTCGGATTTCAGCAGCAGCTCCAGGGAATCGCGGACTGCTTCATCGTCCTCAACAACGTACACGGTTTGCTGGATATCAGTCATGGGTGTGTTCTCTCCTGTCCGTTTTCTTATGATCGCCGGTCAGTGAATTGACGGGTCTTTATGGTCGTCACGGGCATGTTCCTGACGCTCGTGTTCCCGCATTTTTTCTAGCCGTTGCTGGATAATGCCAAAAACGCTCTGCTTCGGGTACCTGCCTTTGTCATCGGCCTTGCCCGCAGGCTTTCCAAGCAGCAGCGTGATGGCCTCTTCAACACGGGCGACCGCGTACACCGCAAACTGCCCCCCGCGCACTGCCTGCACCACTTCGCTGTCAAGCATCAGGTTCTGCACATTGGTGGATGGCACGATGACACCCTGGCTGCCTGAAAGCCCACCCTTGAGCTGGCAGGTGGTAAAAAAGCCTTCCACTTTTTCGTTGACACCGCCAATGGGCTGAACCTCACCAAACTGGTTGACCGACCCCGTAATCGCAAGATCCTGCCGAACCGGTATACCGGAAAGGGACGAAATCAGCGCGCACAGCTCTGCCAGAGACGCACTGTCTCCGTCCACTTCACCGTAGTTCTGCTCGAAGGTCAGACTGGCCGACAGGTGCATCGGATCGTTGACCGCAAAATGGGAGGCTAGCCAGGAGCTCAGGATCATCACGCCCTTGGAGTGCAGATTGCCACCAAGCTTTACATCTCGCTCAATATCCATGACCGCGCCATCTCCATAATAGCAGGTAGCGGTGACACGGTTGGAAAGACCGAACTCAAATCCACCCGTGGACAGCACCGAGAGTGCATTAACCTGGCCAACACACGTGCCACTTGTAGTTACGAGCGTTGTGCCGTCACGGATGGAATCATAGAACTGATCCCGGATCCGGCTGCTGCGGTATTTCGCGCTTTCTAGCGCGCGCTCAACGTGCAGGTCCTGGATCAGCTTGGCACCGGCCTGACGGGCCCAGAAATCGGATTCCCGCAGCAGGTTGGCAATATCGGCCGCGTGCAGGGACAGTCGATCCTGATGCTCGGCCATACGGGCACTGTGTTCAATCACCCGGGCAACCGCCTTGTTCGAACAGTGCAGTAGCTTCTTCTCGCTCACCAGGCTGGCGATGAACTTGGCATATAGCAGCTGACTGTCATCGGAACGGTACATTTCGTTCTCGAAATCCGCCGTGACTCGAAACAGCTCGGCGAATTCAGAATCGTATTCCTGCAGCAACATCCAGGTTTCACGGTCGCCGAACAGAACAATCTTGACGTCCAGGGGCACCGATTCCGGTTCAATTGAGATGGTTCCGGACAGCGTCAGTTCCCGTTCCAGGGAATTTATCTGTATGGACTTCGAACGCAGCGCACGCTTGAGGCCATCCCATACGAACGGTTGCTCCAGAACCTTGATGGCGTCCATCAACAGATAGCCACCGTTGGCCCTGTGCAGGCTGCCAGGGCGAATCAGGGAGAAATCCGTGAACACGGTGCCCTTGAAGGTGACGTTCTCAACGTAACCGAACAGGTTGTGGTAGGTGGGGTTATCCTCCACCACCATTGGTACTTCGTTGGTTTTCTGGTGCACCAGAACATTGACGAGGTAACGGCGGGGCATCTTCTTGTCGAGGGACGCATACGCAATCGCTGCCTGTTCCTCGTTGTCATCGAGGAAAATCTCGAGATTTTCAACCAGGTCCGCCCGAACCGCCTCAAAGAAGGCGACCACGTCCGGCAGATCCTTGTATTTCTCGATCAGCTCATCGATCTGATGGCCTGAGATACTCTCGAGGGTCTCCTGGTTCAGGGCTTGCTGTTTATCAGCGTATTCCTGTTCCCAGTCCGCCAGTTTGCGGAGCGCCTGCCTGAGCTTTTTCTCAAGCTTGTTGATGGCATCTTCGAACTTGTCGCGCTGCTCATCAGTCAGAGCCTGGAAAGATTCCGCAGTGTGGGGTTCGTCGCCATTCATGGCCACCAACCGATAACCGCCCGGGGTTGTCACAGTGAGGCTGACTTTTTTGCGCTTGGCCTGTGCCGCCACCTTCTCGAGCTCGTCTTCCTGTTTTTTGCCGTATTCGTTTTTCAACTGTTCCGAGCGCTCAAGAAAGCTGTCGCTGTCAAAGGTCTGTGGAATAACCTTGACCAGGCGACTCATCAGCTTTTCCATATCCTGTTTGAGCTGGGTACCCTTCCCGGCCGGGAGCTGCAACAGCTTCGGAATGCGCGGCTCCTCGAAGTTGGCCACGTAGCACCAGTCATGGCTCTGCTGATCCGTATCCACATGATGCTCGAGGTAACGCAGCATCATGGTGCGCTTACCCAGGCCATTACGGCCAACGGCATAGACGTTGTAACCGCCATGGGGCATTGCCAGAGCAAAACGCACAGCCTCCTGGGCACGGTTCTGGCCAACGATTTCAGCCAGGGGCTCCAGTTGCTTGGTGGTTTTGAACGGCAGATCTTTCAGAACACAGGCTTTGTAAAGCTGGTGCAGAGGCAGTGACTTCAAGGTTTGGTCCTGTAACGGTTAACACATTGGCCGGTCATTGTAGATTCTGCGGTCGGCTCTGTCGCGTTCAGCACGAAGATTTCTGGAGTCGCGCACAGTGCGCGGGATTTTGTTAGGCAGTTCACAATTCCGCCGCCGCTCATTTTTCAGCCAGCCTTTCCGGAACTACACTTTATGTCCCAACCATAAAAACAATGCACGCAACGGACGCCAGCGTATGACCAATGATTCCGCAGAGCGCAGAATCAAGGATCGTTACCCCGCCTCCTGCCTGAAGGTCCAGCTCCGGGAGCGTAGCTTCCTTGGTCGTGGCAAACACCCCACGCCGGTTACCTGCCTGGACCTCAACCGGTACGGAATGGCAGTGCTATGCCCCCGACCAGTAGAGCCGGGCGCCCGTCTGTTCATGGATTTTGACGGCAAGTACATCAGCGAATCGCGGGTTTGTGCCCGGGTGGTGGAATGCCAGCCCTTCCAGACCGGCTATCGCGTCAGTGTCCAGTTCAGCTATTGCCTGGACAAGAAGGGCTATTCACGAACTGTCGACAATGCCCTGTCGCGGATTGAAGGCTTCTACAACCGGTTTGCCAGCTGAGCCAGGCCTTCGGAATCAAACCAGCCCGGCGTCAAGGCTGGCCGCAACATACATCCCCAGCTCCCGACACTGATCTTCAAACTCTTCCCGGTATTCACCCCGGCAGATCAAAGGCTCCTGGACCAGCTTCCAGCGTAGCCCGGTAGTAATGCTTTCTATTGCCCGCTTGGTGCCCGTGCCGTCATGGCCGGCGCGAATGTAATAGGCAAAAGGTAGCCCCTGGGTTTTCTCGAGGCAGGGATAGTAGCTGCGATCGAAGAAGTCTTTTAAAGCACCACTCATATACCCGAGATTCTCAGTGGTGCCCAGAATAATGGCGTCGCAGGCAAGAACGTCTTCGGGACCGGCATCCAACGGTGCCAGAACGGTTACTTCAACGTTTTCGAT
Organism: Marinobacter manganoxydans MnI7-9; assembly: GCF_000235625.1. Lineage (GTDB taxonomy): Bacteria > Pseudomonadota > Gammaproteobacteria > Pseudomonadales > Oleiphilaceae > Marinobacter > Marinobacter manganoxydans. The sequence goes on from NZ_AGTR01000014.1 coordinate 156,748, forward strand.
ATCTTCATGGCGGGCACCCTCATCCACAGCTTCTCGTAGGCGGAGGGTGTTCGGGGAAGGCGCATGGGCAACAATCAAAAGTTTCTTCATGCCATCCATACGTCCTCCCTACATCAAGCTTAGAGCAGCTCGCCGTTGGCTTCTGCGGGCTCTTCTTTTGCGTCTTTCTTGGGTTCAGGCTTGGGCATCAACTTGTCCCGAACCTTGGCTTCGATCTCGTTGGCAATGTCCATGTTTTCTTCCAGGAACTTGCAGGCGTTGGCCTTGCCCTGACCGATCTTGTCGCCATTGTAGGCGTACCAGGCTCCGGACTTGTCGACAAAGCCTTCCTTGACGCCCATATCCAGCACTTCCGCCATGTGGTAAATGCCCTTACCGTACATAATCTGGAACTCGGCCTGCTTGAACGGCGGCGATACTTTGTTCTTGACCACTTTCACGCGGGTCTCGTTACCGACCACTTCGTCACCATCTTTCACGGCACCAATGCGGCGGATATCAAGGCGAACGGAGGAGTAGAATTTCAGCGCGTTACCACCGGTGGTGGTTTCGGGCGAGCCAAACATAACCCCGATTTTCATACGGATCTGGTTGATGAAAATCATCAGGCAGTTAGCGTGTTTGACATTACCGGTCAGCTTGCGAAGCGCCTGGGACATCAGTCGCGCCTGCAGACCTACGTGGCTGTCGCCCATTTCACCCTCGATTTCCGCTTTCGGGGTCAGGGCCGCCACGGAGTCCACGATGATCACGTCTACCGCATTGGAACGAACCAGCATGTCGGCAATTTCCAGGGCCTGCTCACCGGTATCCGGCTGGGACACCAGAAGGTCGTCCACATTGACGCCCAGCTTTTCGGCGTAAACCGGATCGAGCGCGTGCTCGGCATCCACGAATGCGCAGGTTTTGCCGGCTTTTTGTGCTTCGGCAATTACCTGCAGGGTGAGCGTCGTCTTACCGGAACTTTCCGGACCGTAGATTTCGCAAATTCGACCATATGGAAGACCGCCAATACCCAGGGCAACGTCCAGGCCAAGGGAACCGGTGGAGACCGCAGGAATGGCTTCGCGGGGCTGATCGCCCATTTTCATCACGGCGCCCTTGCCGAACTGGCGCTCAATCTGCCCAAGTGCTGCGCTCAATGCTTTCTTGCGGTTGTCTTCCATCAGTGCAAACCCTCTGTCGCCTGGGCCGCCACCCTCAGGAAAAGGCTGGCAGCGAAATAGTGAATCGGGAATCTGTACAGCTCGAACAGCCCATTCCCTGTATATTTGAACAGTATTAAAACATAACCCGCAGAGGAGACCAACCCCTCCGGATGTGAAAGCCGTCAGACTTCGTCCACAAAATTGTTAACCCCTTGAAGGGCAAAGAGAACGGCCTGCCTGCGGACCTGATCACGATCGCCCTCAAAGTGCTTTACCACGGCCACGGTGGAGGCCGGGCTGCTACCCCAGGCAAACCAGACGGTGCCCACAGGCTTGTCATCGCTGCCACCGCCGGGCCCGGCAACACCACTGATAGCCACGGCAACGTCAGCATCTGTCGCCACCAGGGCACCGGCAACCATTTCCCGCACCACCGGTTCGCTGACCGCACCGTGTTCATCCAGCGATTTCCGGGTTACGCCCAGAAGCCCCTGCTTGGCCTCATTGCTGTACGTGACCAGGCCACCCAGCACGTAGGCCGAAGAACCGGCACGATCGGTCAGTACCTTCGCAACCCAGCCGCCGGTGCAACTCTCCGCCGTCGCAACGGTACGGCCGGTTGTCAGCAGTCGTTCACCAAGGCGGTTGCCTGCCTCTTCCAATTCCTGATCGCTGGCCAGCATAATGACCTCCTTCGTTTCATCACGGCGGTTATTTTCTTACAATTCACGCCTTCATCCAAAGCAAGGCTACCGGACCCGTTCATGTCAGCAGCTCAGACCGATCTTTCCAAGCACACCCCAATGATGCAGCAGTACCTGAAGATCAAGGGCCAGCACCCCAATGAACTGGTTTTTTACCGCATGGGGGACTTTTACGAACTGTTCTACGAAGATGCCAAGAAAGCGGCCGAGCTGATGGATATTACCCTCACCGCCCGGGGCCAATCTGGCGGCAATCCGATCCCCATGGCCGGCATCCCCTATCACTCTTCTGAGGGCTACATTGCCCGGCTGGTTCGGGCAGGTCAATCCATCGCCATCTGCGAACAGATCGGAGATCCTGCCACCAGCAAGGGTCCGGTTGAGCGACAGGTGGTGAGGATCGTCACACCGGGGACCCTGAGCGACGACGCCTACCTGGAGGATCGACGGGACAATCTACTGGTGGCTATCTATAACCATCGGGAGCAGTTCGGTTTTGCCTCGCTCGATATTTCCAGCGGCCGTTTTGCCGTGTCGGAGCTGGAAAACCTGGAGGCCCTGCAGGGCGAACTGCAGCGCCTGCGTCCGGCGGAAATCCTGATCAGCGAGGATTTTCCCTACGAGGACGTTCTGGAGGGTTTCACCGGAATACGCCGTCAGGGGCCCTGGCTCTTCGAATCCGATACCGCCCGAAGGGTTATTACCCATCAGCTTCAGGTGAGGGACCTGACGGGTTTCGGCTGCGAGGAACTCAATCTCGCCGTCTGTGCCGCAGGCTGCCTGCTGCAGTATGCCAAGGAAACCCAGCGTACCGCCCTGCCCCATATTCGCAAGCTGACCCGTGAACGGCGCGATGAAGCAGTCATCCTCGACGCGGCCAGCCGTCGCAATCTGGAAATTGACACCAATCTCATGGGCGGCCACCAGTACACCCTCGCCTGGGTCATGGACCGCACTGCCACATCCATGGGTGGACGGGAACTCCGGCGCTGGCTGAATCGGCCGCTTCGGGATGTGGAGATCGTCCGCCAGCGTCAGCAGGCGGTATCGGCACTGCTGGACGGGTTCCACTATGAGCCGGTGCACGATCTGCTGAAAGCTGTTGGCGACATTGAGCGCGTGCTCGCACGGGTCGCCCTTCGTTCGGCCCGTCCAAGAGACCTGGCGCGGCTTCGGGATGCCTTCCAGGCCCTGCCGGACCTGCAGGAAACCCTGAAACCGGTCAATTCCCACCACGTCGTCAGGCTGGCGACCATCATTGGGGAATACCCGGAACTGGCGGATCTACTGGAGCGCGCCATCATCGATAATCCCCCGGTCGTAATCCGTGAAGGCGGGGTCATCCGGGAAGGCTTCGACGAGGAGCTGGACGAGCTGCGCAACATCAGCGAAAACGCCGGCCAGTATCTGCTGGATGTCGAAACCCGGGAGCGGGATCGCACCGGTATCAGCACCCTCAAAGTAGGTTACAACCGGGTCCACGGCTACTACATCGAAATCAGCCGGGCCCAGTCCGATCAGGCGCCGGTGGATTATATTCGCCGACAGACCCTGAAAAACGCCGAGCGATTCATCACACCGGAACTCAAAGAGTTCGAGGACAAGGCCCTGAGTGCCAAGAGCCGGGCCCTGGCCCGTGAGAAAGGCCTGTACGATGACGTACTGGAAGCCGTCGCCGGGCAACTTGCGCCACTTCAGGATGCCGCCCAGGCACTGGCAGAACTGGATGTGCTGAGTAATTTTGCCGAGCGCGCCACCTCCCTGCGCTTTTCCGCGCCGGAGTTCAGCGAATCCCCGGGTTTTGACATTGAAGAAGGGCGCCATCCGGTGGTTGAACAGTTACTGGACGAGCCCTTCGTACCGAACGATCTGCTAATGGACACCCAGCGCCGCATGCTGGTGATGACCGGCCCGAACATGGGCGGTAAATCCACCTATATGCGTCAGGCCGCGCTGATTGCCCTGCTCGCCTACACCGGCAGTTTCGTGCCCGCCAACCGGGCAGTGATCGGCCCCGTGGACCGGATTTTTACCCGCATGGGTTCCTCGGACGATATCGCCGGCGGCCGCTCCACCTTCATGGTGGAAATGACCGAAACCGCCAACATCCTGCACAACGCCACCGAGCACAGTCTGGTGTTGATGGACGAGGTTGGTCGTGGCACCAGCACCTTTGATGGCCTGTCCCTGGCCTGGGCTACTGCCGAACACCTTGCCCGGGAGATACGCTGCTACACGCTGTTTGCCACCCACTATTTCGAGCTGACCCAGCTGGCCGATGAGCTGCAACATGCCGTAAACGTCCATCTGACGGCCACCGAACACGATGACAGCATCGTGTTCCTGCACAACGTGCATGATGGCCCGGCAAGCCAGAGCTACGGTCTGCAGGTAGCAAAGCTGGCAGGCGTGCCACAGGATGTGATCCGTAACGCCAAAACCCAGCTCTCCCACCTGGAGGGCAGCGCTTCGCCAGCGGCGCCGGCAGCCTCGGCCGCCGAACAGGGCAACAACGCATCCCTGGCCAAGCCGGCAGCAAAGGTAAATGAATCCGTTTACCAGGGCGACATGTTCGCCAGCCTGGAGCCCAGCGCCGTGGAAGAGGCACTTAAAGACATGGACCTCGACGGACTAACCCCCCGGGATGCCATGAATCAGCTTTACGAACTGAAGGCGTTGATGAAGAAATAGCGAAGAATTGATCTGTGTAATAAGGTTATAGCAGTCGAACGCTTGCGGCTGTGCGGGTCGCTCCCTACAATATCGCGCACCAAAATATAACGGCAGCGCCCGACGGCGCTCCTGATGAGACTGACCGACCACTGGACCAGGGATCTGACTATGGCGTTTATCGTTACTGATAACTGCATCAAGTGTAAGTACACAGACTGCGTGGAAGTCTGTCCGGTAGACTGCTTCTACGAGGGACCGAACTTTCTGGTAATCGACCCGGACGAATGTATCGACTGCGCCCTGTGCGAGCCAGAGTGCCCGGCCGAAGCCATTTTCTCGGAAGACGAACTGCCGGCCGATCAGGTCCAGTTTGTTGAGCTGAATGCCGATCTGGCCGCCAAATGGCCGAACATCACCGAAAAGAAAGATCCACTGCCAGACGCTGAAGAGTGGGATGGCAAGCCGAACAAGCTTCAGTATCTGGAAAAGTAATCATCCGGAACTGGAACAAAAAAGGGAAGCCGAGGCTTCCCTTTTTCTTTGCCTGAAGTTCCGTGATTGCGTCAGGTGCTGGCCAGCTTGGCGCCCATGGCCACGAAAAACCCTCCCGTCAGGCCGTTCAGCGTTCGCTTTACACGCGCGTTTACACCAAGACTCCGAAACGTAACCACCACCCAGGCCAGACCACACTGCCAGAGCATTGCCAGCAGAAAATGCACACCGGCCAGCATCAGCGATTGCTGAGAGGCGTTGCCTGCCGGATCCACAAACTGTGGCAGCAAAGCCATGTAGAACAGGGCGGTTTTGGGATTAAGAACGTTGGATAGCAGGCCCTCACGAAAGGACACCGCCAAGCCAACCTTCCGGCGGGCGACCGCTACGTCCTTTGCCGCAGGCGCGTCACCCCGGCGAAGGGCCTGGCGCAACGAACCGATGCCGAGCCAGACCAGGTAGCAAGCGCCGGCCCACTTCAATGCAGAAAATGCCCAGGCGGTTTCCACCAACAGGAGGGAGATGCCCAGCGCCGAGAGCGTGGCATGAATGAACAGGCCGCTACAGATGCCGACACTGGTCACGCACCCATCCCGCAAACCGCCCCGGCCGGTATTACGCATCACCAGCAGGGTATCCACACCGGGCGTGATGGTGAGCAATGTAATGGCAACCAGATAGGCCCAGAACAGATCCGATATCAACGTCATGCCCTCTCAAAATCCTGAACGAAACCTTCCCCGGGGCCCTGCCGACAATCTCAGACTCAGGCCTCCTGCTGGAGAATCTTACGCGCAGCGGCGGACTTGTAAAATGGCGCAAGCCGCCGACGAACCAGGGCCTCAACATAGCCCTCTTCACGTAACACGTCTATAACCGGAATTGCGTAGGCATCTATCTCCGCCATAACAACCTCACGGCTTACCCCCATATCGCCCAGCAGGTCTGTAAGCGGGCGCTCGCCATATTTGTCGAACAGGTGGGAAACCACGGCCCGGGCACAGTTCTCAAAGTATCCGGTCTTGCGAAACTGCAGCCAGAACTCATAGCCAAGCACCACAAACTCCTGCAGCTGCACGTCTCCGAGCCCCTCGTGAAGCTCGGCAATGGTGCGATCCTCCAAAGACACCCAGGCGGCCATCACACTGTCGCGCAGCTCCTCATCAGACAGGGCACTGTGCAGGAATTGCTCACTGCGGCTGATCAAACCGGGCAGGCTGTCAGACAACCAGGCTTTCAGTCGACGCTCAAAGGTTTCATCCAGCCCCGGCACCGCCCGGTTGGCCATCCGCTTGCCAAATTTCATCATCGAACCAACGCCCGGCACAGACTTGGTGATCAGGTTATCCTCGTACAGGTAGTTCACCAGGCCGTGGTACACCACATTGGACACCAGCTCCTGATAGACCGGGTGCGCCATGATCTCGCTGATCACCCGTTCACGTTGCTGCCGGAGCTCCAGAGCTTCCTCCAGAAAGCCCGTGGCCTGTTCGCGGGTGATGATCTCGCCCAGGGTGGTCTTTGACTGCACATCGGCATTGAGCACCTCGGTGGCCATCTCCGCAGCCAGTTCCGGAATGCCTGCATCCAGTTCCATGTCCATAACGATACGCTGGATAACGCCCATCACCTGCTCTTCCGAGGTTATCCGGCCAAGGGTTATCTCGCCGGCATAATGCCAGAGCTCATCGAGCTCCTGCTCCAGGAACTTGCGCAGCTTTGCGCCCTTTAGCGAAGCCAGCTCATGTTTCACATGCTGCTCAAGCAGTTGGTTGGCGAGATCCGTTTTGCCTTTGGTCATGGCGTCAGTTGTCCTGTTGAAGAAATGAAACACACAGGCCAGAGGCTAACACGAACGAAACGCTGGCAGGTTTGCCAAAACTACAGGTGGAGAGGCGCGGCCGGGCCAGTATGATTCAGTCACGCACTCTGAGAAGGAGTTACTGAAAATCGTTGAAGGTGTGGGGTTCCGCAGCAAGTGCGAGGCAAAGACTGCCGGGGCCAACGTAGATGCTGCTGGTAATCCCCATCTGGGAGAGCAGCAGTTCCACACCATTGCGTTCGCAAGCATCGCGCAGTCGGTTGAGCCCGGGCAAATCCTCGATCTCCGTCCAGGTAAGACCACAGGACAGGCTTACATAGGGTGTCAGAAGCCCGGCTTCGACACGGGCAGCGGCATAGTTCATCACCTTTTCCACGGCCACGTCGAAACTCCGGGTTTTGGCCGCGGGCTGGCCCTCGGCCCCTTGCCCGAAGATAACCGGCGTAATGTTCAGTGCTTTGCCCAGGAAGGCAACCAGCGCCGATACACTCTTGTCGCCACGCCGCCGTGCCCGTTCACGGATGTAGTGCAGATCCCTCGGAATGACGCAGGTGTAGATCTTGTCGCTGAAGGTTTCCACCTCATGGCGCAGGGCATTCTTGGACACATTCTGGCCGATCAGCTTGAGCGTGTGGGCTGCCAGCAGGCCCTGGCCGGCAAAAATCTGTTTACTGTCGATCACACGCATAAAGAACCGGCCATCACGACCGGCGGCTTCCCGCGCACCTTCGTAATTCGCCAGGACACTGTTCATAGCCTCGGTGGCATTCTGGAAAATCAGGCTTCGGGATTTCGTGACCGTCTCGCAGATAGCAATATCGAACTGGGTGACGATCTTCTCCATGAACAGATCGTGTATCTGCTCTGCGGTGAAGGCGCGGGTTTCCGCCTGATGTCCTTTCTGCAACAGGCCGCTCTGATAGAACTCCTGGGTCCGAACCGGATCATGCTTGTCTATGTAGGTCTGGCCATCGATTACAGCGGTTACCGGCAGCACGAACAGGTCGTGCTTGCGGCTGAACTCATAGGGTAAGTCGCACGCAGAATCGACGATCAAACCAACTCGCATGGTGGGCCTCCAGCTCCGGGTAGCTTCTCGAACGGAAGCCCCCTTTATTGTCGTTATTCTTTGTGCCGCACAGTTTTACACACCGCGATCAGAATTTCAGCAACCCGGCCCTATCGTGCTGCCGATGTCATATCCAGCTCACGGAGATTCTGCTCGAGCAGTTCGCGGTTATCCTGCTGCCAGGGGTGAAAGCCTTTACGGAAATACGCCAGGAATTCCGGCAGACACTTGCGGAGCACTCCGGGCTTGCCCCAGAGAAAATTAAACCCGCCAACCCAGGTGCGCAGGCTCCAGAGTTTGCCATCGGCCTTCAGCAGGCTACAGGTATTCAAAAAGGTGTACTTGAAGAAATTCCAGGTAACAAAGAGGAAGACGATCCGGCGAAGCTGTTCATTGCCGACACATTCCCGGTAAACATCAAAGGCGACGGATTTGTGTTCGGTTTCCTCAATCGCATGCCATCTCCAGAGCTTTGCCATGGTCGGCGTGGCGCCTTCCATCCACTCCGGGTGGCTCAGGATGGCATTGGCCAGGACGGCGGTGTAGTGCTCGGCGCCACAGGTACCTGCCAGTTGGCGGCTTGGTGGCAGTTTACCCACCCACTCCATATGCTTGCGGAACCGTTGGTCCAGGGCATCAATATCGTAGCCCCGGGCCTTCAGGGCCTCGTTGTAATCCTTGTGCTCCCTGCTGTGCAGGGCTTCCTGGCCAATAAATCCGCGGATCTCCGCTTTAAGCTTTGGATCCTCGATCTTGTCCCGATAGAGCCTTACGGCATTGATAAACTGCTGCTCGCCATCGGGAAATTGCAGGGAAAGGGCGTTGAAGAACGCGGTCCGGAAAGCATCGTTGCCATGCCAGAGCGTTTTCAGATCCTCGCTGACATCGAACCGCAGATGTCTCGGCTCAACGGACACCCCCTCGGGCGTGGAGCTGATGGTCATGACTGCCTCCTGTTTTTGTAGTGTTGTTATCAGTATTGAACAGCGGACAAAATTTCATCAGTTCTGGCAGTTTAAACCCGGAAACCGCGCGGAAGGAATACTTCAGGAGGAAAAATTAGACAAATTGTCACGAAATGACATTCTGTCAACGCCCATGCTCAGGGAAACATTCAGGCATAAAAAAGGGAGGCACGAGGCCTCCCAAGGACACACAGGGGGTCAGCGCCTTCCGGTGCAGAGCCGGAAGGCGCTGGTTTAGTGCTCTTCTGCGGCTTGTACGCCCGGCGCTTCCGGGTCGGCGGTAAAGCCAAGCAATTTGGTACGTTCAATCAGGAAATAGAGGACGGCGCCGGTGGCCAGGCCCCAACCTGCACCGTATACCGCGAGAACCACACCCATAGTGCCGGCGATGCCACGCTCGGTGTTATTCTCCAGCTGCTCCAGGCCTACCATCAGGCAGATATAGCCGGTCAGCAGCAGTGTCAGTGACAGGGCAATCGGCAGCACCGGTTGGAAGAAGCTCACCAGCGGCAGAACGAAAAGCGCAATAAAACCCGTAATCCAGAAAGTACCGCCGCCACTGTAGATGGAGTCCATGGCGTTACGACCGTACTTGTAGCGCTCGGCCATGGTGGCAGTGACAGCCGTCCAGATCGGGCCCGCCAGCCCCGGATAGGGTGCGAAGAACGCGTGGCCACCATTGCGGATAGCGGTTACCAGATGCACCCGGTCGATGCTGTTATCGATATCTTCGTCTTTGCGCAGATGATCAACGCGGTTCATCAATGACTGGCCGACCACGATATCGCCGAAGGCAATCACGTAGGCGATCACCGCCGTGGGAATGGCGTACAGGAAGACGTTGGCATCCGGGAATCCGACGGCGAACGGCAGGTAGTTCCACAGCTCATCAAACGCGGGTTTGGTGATGCCCCACTCCACATTGGGCACCTCGTATTCGCCAGTTGCAAAGCCAACCAGGATCGCAACCACCATACCCGGCACCATGCCGTAGTTGGCAATCTTGCGGGCGATTGAATTGCTTTCCACAAAACCTTTGAACGATACCGAGAACATCAGGTAGAGGCACACCAGGCCACCGATGATCAGGGAGATCGGCGTGTTGGCGAGACGGCCGCCTGCCTCAATCTCACCCATCAGGGCGGCGATACCGGCACCGATGATAATCCCGCCTTTCATGGAACGGGGAATCAGCTCCACCAGTTTGCTGCCCAGGCGGGTAATACCCAGAACCAGGAAGATAATGAACACCAGGAACTGCAGCGCGAACAGCGCCTGAATCGCCTCGGGGCCCGGCTCATAGTCGCTCAGGAACAGCAGAACCACAGGAATCCCCGGCGTAATCCAGCCCGGAACCAGGGGAACACCCAGCAGTGCCGGCAGCATGAAACCGATACCACAGATCACCACGTAAGCCAGAGCCACGTCGTAGGGCACACCCAGGTATTTCTCAAGAAGGGGAATCATGGCCAGGCTGACCACGAACATGATCAGAGCCTGCACCATCTCCGCGAACTCCCAGCGGTAATGAACGAACGGCAGACGAACCTTGAAGGGACCGGCCGGCCAGAACGGCTGCTCTTCCCCGTTCTTTCGGTGAAACATTTGCATAAAAAGGTCTCCGGGCTCACGCGGCGCGTGTGCCTGACAGCGTTGTTTTTTCTGGTTTAATTCGGCTGCGCCGGGGCCGGCGCAGCCGATCGGGGAATCAGTCCAGTTCTTTGGCCTGGTCCCTCAGCACGAACTTCTGGATCTTACCCGTGGAGGTTTTGGGCAGCTCCGAGAAGACGATGGTCTTGGGTACCTTGAACCGGGCCAGGTGCTCGCGGCAGAAGTTGATGATGTCTTCCTCGCTGACTTGACCGGCTTCCGGCTTCAGGGTCACAAAGGCGCAGGGGGTTTCGCCCCACTTTTCGTCCGGCCGGGCAACCACAGCTGCCTCAAGCACAGCCGGGTGGCGGTACAGGGTATCCTCAACCTCAATGGTGGAAATGTTCTCACCACCGGAGATGATAATGTCCTTCAGCCGGTCCTTGATCTCCATGTAGCCGTCTTCGTGCCATACCGCCAGGTCGCCGGTGTGGAACCAGCCACCCCGGAAGGCCTCTTCGGTGGCTTTGGGGTTCTTCAGGTAGCCCTTCATCACCGTATTGCCGCGCAGGAAAATCTCACCGATGGTCTTGCCGTCTTTGGGCACTGGCTCCATGGTGTTCGGGTCGCCGACCATCGTGCCTGCCAGAGTGTGATAACGAACGCCCTGACGGGCCTTTTTCCGGGCACGATCATGCAGTGGCAGCGCATCCCACTCGGATTTCCAGGCACAAACGGTTACCGGGCCATAGACTTCGGTCAGACCGTAAACGTGAGTCACCTGGATGCCCATTTCCTCGATGGCACCAATGACCTGGGCGGGGGGTGCCGCGCCGGCTGTCATGGACTTCACGTCGTGATCAATGCCGGCCTTGGCTGATTCCGGCACGTTCAGCAATGCGTTAAGCACAATCGGGGCGCCACACATGTGGGTAACCTGATGATCCCGGATCAGCTGCAGAATCTTCTCGGGATCAACCCGGCGCAGGCAGACGTGAGTACCGGCCATGGCGGTGATGGTCCAGGGGAAACACCAACCGTTGCAATGGAACATCGGCAAGGTCCACAGGTACACCGGATGCATGTCCATGGACCAGACTGTCTGGTTGCCGATGGCATTGATGTAGGCGCCACGATGATGATAGACCACACCTTTTGGATTGCCGGTAGTGCCGGAGGTGTAGTTCAGAGAGATCGCATCCCACTCGTTCTCCGGGAAGCTCCACTGGAATGCCGGATCCCCTTCCTGCAGGAACGCCTCGTAGTCCAGATCGCTGACCTGAACACCCTCGCCATACTCTGGATCGTCCACATCGATCACCAGCGGCTTGGTGTCCAGCCGGCTGACGGCGTCCCTGATCACCTCACCGAACTCCCGGTCGGCAATCACAACCTTGGCCTCACCGTGATCCAGCATGAAGGCGATAGCCTCAGCGTCCAGGCGAACGTTCAGGGTGTTCAGCACCGCGCCAATCATGGGCACCCCGAAATGGGCTTCCACCATTGCGGGAATATTCGGAAGCATGACAGCAACGGTATCACCGCGTCCGATGCCGCGCCCTTTGAGGGCTGATGCCAGACGGCGGCAACGTTCGTAGGTCTGCGCCCAGTTGTAACGGATGGCCCCGTGAATGACGGCGGGATACTCCGGGTAAACCGTGGCGGTCCGTTCGATGAAATCAACGGGGGATTGGACGGCGTAGTTGGCGTCGACGGGCGCCAGGCCTTGATCAAATATCGAGGTCATTGCGTGGTCCTCTTGAGTACTGTTGTTCTTATGGCGTATTCAGGAATATCGCTAAACTAGCTATACTTCGGGCTGGTCAGAATAGTATTGGATAGCAAAAACACTAGAAACTATACCAACGTATTATAGTTAATTTACTATAACGATAAGCCATGAACGATTTTTCCACTCCAAGTGTATTTAGTTTGCATGACGCCGACCCGCAACCCGGTTTGATCCTGGATGCGACAGGCAGCGTTCTGGAGGGCAACCTGGCCAGCCATCATCTTTGCCAGAACGCCAACCTGACCTCGCTGTTCCATCTGCTGCCGATCAACGTTCAGGCGCTTGTGAAGTCGTCCCTGGAGCAGGAACGGTCGATCGAGAATGTGGAAGCCAGAATTCCGGCAGACACCACCGAGCGTTTCCTGGTGTGGACGTTCGTCCCCGATATCGGGAGCTCGACGGTTCTGGCGCGGGCCAGAGACGCTACAGACGAAATCATCAACCGGGAAGAAGCGACCCGCTCCAACCGTCTTTACCGGCTGATTACCGAGAACACCACCGACCTCATTTCCCGCCATGCCCCGGACGGACGGTTTATCGATGCCACGCCCGCATCCTGGCGGCTGCTGGGCTACTGGCCGGAAGAACTGAGGGGTAAGCCCCTGGAAGAAATTTTCCGGGGCGATCAGGTGGTTCAGAAGCTGGCTGAAACCCGCAACCAGCTACGGGACGACGGCTACGCCACCATGACCCTTGAGATTATTCACCGGGACGGTTCCCGCCGCTGGTTCGAGATTGCCAGCAGGGCCATTCGGGAAACCTACACTGGCGCTGTGATTGAAGTCATCAGCGTATCCCGGGATATCACCGCCCGGGTAGAGTCCGAGGAGAACAACCGCAGGCTGGCCGACGAACTCGCCCACACCGCCAGGCTCGCCACTCTGGGGGAGCTTGCCTCAAGCATTGCCCACGAGATGAACCAGCCATTGGCCACCATCGTGAACTTTGCCAGCGCCAGCCAGCGCTATCTCAAAAGCGCCCGAACCAATCCCGAATGCCTCGATCGAGTGGACGATGGCCTCCAGAAGATTGTTCACCATGCCAACCGGGCCTCGGAGGTCATCAAACGTTTGCGAGCCTTCCTGCGCAAGGGGCAGAAGCGGACCGCACCAATCGCACTGAATGAAGTCGTCAGCAATGTCGCCCGTCTTTGCCAATGGGAGGCCGAGAAAAACAAAGTGCAGATCCGCGAGAATCTGGCCTGTTGTGCGCCCGTCATCACCGCCGACCCGGTGCTTCTGGAACAGGTGCTGATCAATCTGATCCGCAACGGTATCGAAGCCACTGTTGAGGCTCGCGGTGAGGACAACCCGGGCCCACACTCGCAGATCGCCATAACGACCTGCATCAACGATCAGAACGAAACCCTGATTGAGGTCATCGACGAAGGCCCGGGGCTCGACGCGCAGGGCATTCGCCAGATGTTCCAGCCGTTCTATACCAGCAAGCCCCAGGGGCTTGGCCTCGGGCTCTCGATGAGCCGTTCGATTATCGAAGGCTTTGGAGGCTTCCTGGACGCCAGGCCGGCAGCAACGGGCGGACTCTCCCTGATCTGCCGTTTCCCGGCCGGCCCGGGCCACAAGAACAGAACCCCGAACACGGAGATGCAGCCAGATGAGTGATCAAGCGACACCGGAAGCCACCACCGTTTATGTGGTTGACGACGACGCCGGCATGCTGGAATCCACCCAGTGGTTGCTGGAATCGGTCGGCTTGAACGTGGAAGCCTACAGCGACGGCCGGAAATTCCTGGATGCGGTTGGCAACAAGAAAGCGGGCTGCGTGGTTCTGGATGTGCGGATGCCCGGGCTGGGCGGCCTGAACGTTCAGGAGGAGCTTCAGAAGCGGGGGCTGGACCTGCCGATCATCTTTGTCTCCGGGCACGCCGACGTTCCCATTGTGGTGAGGGCGTTCAAGTCCGGGGCCTTCGATTTCATCGAGAAGCCGTTCAATGAACAACTGCTCCTGGACAGCGTCCAACAGGCGCTGCAGGAACATCAGCAGTCCGCTCCAGAGTTGCAGGGTGATGAGGCAACCGAAGCCCTGCTGGCCACCCTCACCCGCCGTGAACGGGACGTGTTCCTGCCACTGGCCCAGGGCTACACGAGCCGGGAAATCGCAGAACAGCTGGATGTCAGTGTCAAGACGATTGATCTCTACCGGGCACGAGTCATGAAACGCCTGGGCGCCGATCGCCTGCCGGATGTTACCGGCACAGCCATTGCCACCGGGCTGCTCGACCCGCTGGACCTGCGCAGGGAAAAGAACTGAACGGCAAGAACGACTCGGTACGGCACCCCCAGGCGCGTTATCATCAGTCGAAACCGCCCATCAGGAGAACAGCCATGACCTACCCCATTTACCAGGTTGATGCTTTTACCAGCAAGATTTTCGGTGGCAACCCGGCCGCGGTCATGCCGCTGGAAAGCTGGCTTCCGGACGAAACCATGCTCTCGCTTGCCATTGAGAACAACCTCTCCGAAACCGCCTTCTTCGTGCAGCTGCCTGAGGGGGACGAAGCCGATTTCCACATTCGCTGGTTCACTCCGGGCATCGAAGTACCCTTGTGTGGCCACGCCACTTTGGCCAGCGCCTGGGTCATCTTCAACAAACTTGGCTGGGACAAAGATCAGATTCGCATTCGCTCCAAAAGCGGCCCACTCTCCGTCCGGCAGGCCGATGATGGCTGGCTGGTATTGGATTTCCCGAATCTGGCTTTCGAGGAACAGAGCACGCCGGCACTGATTCGGGAAGCCCTGGATAACGCGCCTGATGCTTCGTTTTTTGTTCCAAACGACACCAATTACATGGTGGTTCTGAGGGATGAGGACGCCGTGCGATCTGCTCAACCGGATCTGCGCAAACTCAAGCAAATCGGCAATCAGGGGCTGATCATCACCGCACCTGGCGAAGACTGCGATTTCGTCAGCCGCTATTTCGCTCCGGGCGCCGGTATTGATGAAGACCCGGTTACCGGCTCCATTCACAGCGTGCTCGTGCCCTACTGGTCAGAAAAACTGGGCAAGACACGGCTCGACGCCCGGCAGGTTTCAGCCCGGGGCGGCGTGCTGCACTGCGAGTTGAAGGGGGATCGGGTCGACATCGCCGGCCAGGCTGCATTCTTCATGGAAGGCTCCGTCTACCTGCCCTGAGACTGGTATACTGCCCGCCGTTTTCTTTCCAACGGCGGGCAGTATGACGGCAGTTTCAGCATCACAGTACGACGTAATCATCCTCGGCGCCGGCGCGGCGGGCCTGATGTGTGCGGCAACCGCCGGCTATCGCGGCCGCAGGGTGCTGGTGCTGGACCACGCCAACAAGCCAGGCAAGAAAATCCTCATGTCCGGCGGCGGCCGCTGCAACTTCACCAACCTGAACAGCACGCCCGCCAACTTCCTGTCGGACAACCCGCACTACTGCATTTCCGCACTCAAGCGCTACACGCCCCAGGATTTTCTGGAACTGGTAGACCGGCACGGCATTGAGCATGAGGAAAAAGCCCCTGGCCAGTTGTTCTGCAAGGACAGCGCCAAGGATATCCTCAACATGCTGCTGACCGAATGCGAGTGGGCAGGAGCAGAAGTGAGAATGAAAACAACGGTCGACCGCATTACCGAAATCGACAGCGGCTACCGCCTGAGCGTCGGCTCCGGCGATCTCACCTGTGAATCCCTGGTGATCGCCACCGGTGGCCTGTCGATTCCCACCATGGGCGCCACCGCATTCGGTTACCGGGTAGCCGAGCAGTTCGGGCTGGACATACTTCCCACCCGCGCGGGCCTGGTACCCTTTACCCTGCAGCCGGAATTGAAAGACCAGCTCGCGCCTTTGTCCGGTGTCAGTTGTCCCGTTGACGTGCAGTGCCATGACCAGCACTTCCGGGAACCGATGCTGGTCACCCATCGCGGGCTCAGTGGCCCGGCGATGCTCCAGATTTCCAGTTTCTGGGAGCCGGGCGACAGCCTGGCCATCGATCTGCTGCCGGCCTGCCGCATCAAGGATGACCTGCTGAACCTCCGGAAAACCCGCCCGCAGTCAACCATTGCAAACTACCTGACCCAGCACCTGCCAAAACGGTTTGCCCAGGCCTTCAACGAACTGCAGGGCTGGACCGGTCCCTTGCAGGGCTACAAGAACAGCGATATTGAGCAGGTTGCCGATGTCCTCGGCCATTGGTCGATCAAGCCGGCGGGAACCGAGGGCTACCGCACGGCAGAGGTTACCCTGGGGGGTGTGGATACACGCCAGCTCTCCTCCAAAACCATGGCGGTGCTGGAGAAGCCAAACCTGTATTTCATCGGTGAGGTGGTGGACGTGACCGGCCACCTCGGCGGCCATAATTTCCAGTGGGCCTGGGCTTCGGGTGTGGCGGCCGGCAACAGCGCCTGAGGGCACATCCGACTGCCCAAAGCGACCGTCGAACTGGTAAGCTGAGTTCATGTATTGGCATGACCGGAGAACACACAAGATAGGGGGAACGGATGCTCCAGACCCACAGTGACACCACAACCAGCAATGCCCTCGTTGTCGAAGGTGGCGCCATGCGCGGCATCTTCGCCGCCGGCGTACTCGATGCCTTTCTCGAAAAGCGGCATCAGCCTTTCACGGAAGCCTGGGGCGTCTCCGCGGGCTCAACCAATCTCATCGGCTACCTCTGCGGCCATCACGGCCGAAATCATCGAGTAATCACCGACCACGCCTGTCGGCCGGAATTCATCAACTGGGGGCGTTTCTTCCAGGGCGGGCATTTGTGCGATGTTCACTGGCTCTGGCATCAGTCTTACCAGGAAGTACCACTCGATCTGGAACGCTACCTGTCTGGCACCACCAAACTCTGGGTGGCAACCACGTCGGTGGTGACCGGTGAGGCCCGGTATTTTCCGGTCGACGACCAGAACATCCACAACGTGCTCACCGCCTCCTGCTCCATTCCCCTGGCCTACCGTGATTATCCAAGAGTGGAGGACGAGCCCATGAGTGATGGCGGAATTGCCGATTCCATTCCGGTTGCGGAGGCCTATCGCCGGGGAGCCCGGGATATCACGGTGGTGCTTTCCCGACCGCTGGGCTATGAGAAGAAGCCGTTGGCGTTTCCGGCGCTCACCAAGCGGATGTTCCGGGAGCAACCGGGGCTCGCCGAGGCCATAATCCGGCGGGGCGAAAGATACAACGAGACACTGGAATTCATTCGAAATCCGCCGGAGGACTGCCGGCTCCGGATTATCGCGCCACCGGAGGATTTTCCGGTAAGCCGGTTGACCACGGATCTGAACAAGCTGGATCTGGGGTATCAGCAAGGCCACCGCGCGGCGATGGCCTATCTGGCCGAATTGGCCCAGGAAGTAACCTAGCGAAGCACCACCAGGGGCTTTTTGGCGGTTTTCAGCATCGTGGTGGTTGTACTGCCCACCAGGAACTGACGGATGCGGGAGTGCCCATAGGCGCCCATCACCAGGATGTCGATGTCGTGTTCTTCCTGGTAGGCGTGCAACGCGGGTTCCACATCCCCGGCCCGGATCGCCAGAGTGATCTCGGATTCCAGACCTGCCAGCATTTTCTCGGCTTTCCTGAGCTGCTCCCAGCGGTCGTTGGTGTCCGGTCCAACCATCACCAGATGCAACGGCATGCCTTTCAGAACCGGGCTGCCAGCCAGCAATTCCACGCCCTTGAACGCCGTAGCGCTGCCATCGAAGGCCAGCATGGCGCTGCGGGGCTGGGTATAGTCGTCCGGCACCAGGAGAATCGGGCGGTGCATGCTGCGAATCACCGTCTCCAACTGACTGCCGATGTGGGTGTCACGCTCGGAACTGCTTTCACCGTGCAGCCCCATGACCAGCAGGCGGGTCTGATTCTCCAGCGCCAGCAGAGACTCGGTCAGGTCACCATGGCGCTGACGCTGCACCACGTCATTGATACCGGATTCGCTGACCCGCTTTGCCGCTTCGTCCAGCATGTGGTGGCCGTGTTCCAGGGCCAGCTTGGCGCGCTTGCGGTCCAGCTCTGCCAGGTCTTCGAGCAGCTGTTCACGACTGCCAAGGCCGATGCTTCCGGCCAGATCCGGCTCTGCCGGATAACGCTCTTCATCAAGCACGTGCAACAGCATCATGGGGGTTTCCATGTGCTTGCTGGCCCAGCTGGCGTAATCGCAAACTGCGGGAGCGGCCTGGGAGCCATCAATACAGGCAACTACTCGTAACATCTCAACCTCGCCTTCATGATCCTTGTGATTTTTATTCTGACTGCGATCGCTGTTGGATTCCCTGGTCTGTGTCATGTCAGTGCCCCATCAGCTGGTCAACGGCGTCCGGCTTGTCGTGCACGCCAAAGCGGTCAACGATCGTGGCACTGGCTTCATTCAGCCCGATCACCTCAACCTCCGAGCCTTCACGGCGGAACTTGATCACGGCCTTGTCCAGGGCACCCACTGCGGTGATATCCCAGAAATGCGCGCGACTCAGGTCGATCACCACATTATCGACTGCTTCCTTGAAATCAAAGGATTCCATGAATTTTTCCGAGGAGCTGAAGAACACCTGACCCACAACGCGGTAGGTGCGGGTGTCGGTGGTTTCATCCAGCTCGGAGGTCACCAGCATGTAGTGGCCCACCTTGTTGGCAAAGAACAACGCCGCCAGCAGCACGCCGGCCAGAACACCGAAGGCCAGGTTATGGGTGGCAACCACGACAATAACGGTTACCAGCATCACGATGTTGGTGGAAAGCGGATGCTCACGCAGATTACGAATCGAATCCCAGGAGAAGGTACCAATCGATACCATAATCATCACCGCTACGAGGGCCGCCATGGGGATCTGGACCAACACGCTATCCAATAGCAGCACCATAACCAGCAGGAAGAGACCGGCCGTGAGGGTGGAAAGCCGGGTCCGGCCGCCGGATTTCACGTTGATAATGGACTGGCCGATCATGGCACAGCCGGCCATACCACCGATCAGGCCGGAGCCGATGTTGGCAATGCCCTGACCCTTGCATTCACGGTTACGGTCGCTGGTAGTGTCCGTCAGGTCGTCCACGATGGTGGCCGTCATCATGGATTCCAAAAGCCCCACAATGGCCAGCGGAATCGAGTACGGCAGGATGATCATCAGGGTTTCCAGGTTCAGAGGCACATCCGGCCACAGGAATACCGGCAGGGTATCCGGCAAATCGCCCATGTCCCCAACCGTCCGGATGTCCATTCCGGTAACCACGGCAACGGCCGTCAGAACGACGATGCACACCAGGGGCGAAGGCAGAACCTTGCCCACAACGGGTAGCAGGGGAAACAGATAGATAATTCCCAGACCCGCGGCTGTCATTGCGTAAACGTGCCAGGTGACGTTGGTCAGCTCGGGCAACTGCGCCATAAAGATGAGAATGGCCAGGGCGTTCACGAAACCGGTCACCACCGAGCGAGACACGAAGCGCATCAGGCTGCCAAGCTTCAGATAACCGGCAATCAGCTGCAGCACGCCTGTCATCAGGGTTGCGGCCAGCAGGTACTGCAGGCCATGCTCTTTCACCAGCGTCACCATCAACACCGCCATGGCTGCGGTTGCGGCAGAAATCATCCCGGGGCGCCCGCCCACGAAAGCGATGATCACGGCAATACAGAAGGAGGCATACAGCCCCACTTTGGGATCGACTCCGGCAATGATCGAGAAGGCAATGGCCTCCGGAATCAGTGCCAGCGCCACAACGATACCTGCGAGTACATCGCCACGAATGTTCGAAAGCCAGTTGGCTTTAAGGGAATTCACCATGATTTCGGGGTTCCAGCTTGCTACGAATTCAAAGGTCGCGAAGCTTATCAACCCCCTTACAGGAAAGTAAGGTCGCTAGCGGTAAGTTCTTAGACGTCTAACGACCAGCGCCCTCTACTGCTATTATCAGAACATCATTGATTTACAGGAGCTTGCATAGCCCCATGGACGACGTTGCCGCCCAGTTTCTCGCTGGAAACCAGACCACCCTTAATCTCGCCGTTGCTCTTCTGCTTGGCGCCATCATCGGCCTTGAGCGGGGCTGGGACGCGCGAGAGCAGAAATCCGGCGAGCGCATTGCCGGCATCCGCACCTTTGCTCTGGTCGGCCTGCTTGGCGGTATTTCGGCGGTACTGGCGCAGGAAATAACGGAGTGGGCGTTTCCAGTGCTTCTGGTCAGTGTCGTCGCCATGGCCATCGTGGCCTACAGCGAACGCCTGGAGCATATCCGCAACTTCAGTATCACCGGTATGGTTGGCATGGTTCTAACCTTCTGTTTCGGAGCAGTGGCGGTGGCTGTGGACCCGGTTATCGCCACAGCAGCCGCTGTTGTGACCGCTATCATCCTGGACAACAAGCAGGAAATTCATGGCTGGGTGAACAAACTGAAGGAACATGAACTGGATGCCGCTCTCAAACTGCTGCTGATTTCCGTGGTCATGCTGCCGTTATTGCCGAACGAAAAGATGGGGCCGGGCGGCGTTCTCAACCCCAGGGAGATCTGGTGGATGGTGGTGATGATCGCCTCCATTTCCTTTGTCGGCTATTTCGCCATAAGGGTCGCCGGTACCCGCAAAGGCATCCTGTTTACCAGCCTATTCGCCGGGTTGAGCTCGTCCACTGCCCTCACGCTGCACTTCGCCCGCCAGGCCTCGAAAACTCCGCAGCTCAACGCCCAGTTCGCCACCGGTATCCTGATTGCCTGCGGCACTATGTTCCCCCGTATCCTGGTTTATTGCCTGGTGATCAATCCCGATCTGTTGCCCAGTCTGATCTGGCCCGTGCTGGTGATGACCGCCCTGCTCTACGGGCCCGCGCTCTTTATCTGGCGGAAAAATGACCGAGAGCTTCAGGTAAGCCAACCAACCCTCAACCAGAACCCGCTGGATTTGACCTCTGCCCTGGTTTTTGGCGCGTTGCTCACAGCCATCCTGCTTATGGGCGAGTTCCTCGGCAACTGGCTGGGTGATGCGGGCATCTATTTCCTGGCAGCCACCTCCGGCATCGCGGATGTGGACGCAATTACCCTCTCCCTGACCCGCATGTCCAACAACAGCCTGGCCATGGGAACAGCAGTCATAGGCATTGTGATCGCCGCTGCAACCAACAACCTCGTGAAATCGGCGCTGGCCGGGTTTGTCGGCAATCGCCAGATCGGGCTGCTGGTCGGGGGGCCGATGGTGCTCTCTCTGGCAGCCGGGCTTCTGGTCGCCTGGCTGCAGTAATCCCTTACCTGGCCCGACGGAACGTCAGATTGTAACGATACCCGCCCGTTAGCGGGTGCTCCCCGGCTTTGAGGGTCAGCACGCCGTGATAACACATCCGGGCCGGGCCGCCCCAGACCACAACGTCACCATGGGCAAGTGGCACGCGGATGGGGCGTTCGCTGCGTTTGAGACCACCAAACTGGAACACCATCGGCAGGCCCAGAGAAACCGACACGATGGGCTGCGTGAAGTCCTGCTCGTCCTTGTCCTGATGCAGCCCCATTCTTGCCCCGGGCTGGTATCGATTGATCAGACAGGCGTCCGGTTCAAATCCCTCAAAACCAGCGGTTTCGGCGGCGCTTCTGGCCAGTTCCCGGAAAGCCGCAGGCATGGCGGGCCAAGGCCGGCCGGATTCCGGATCCTCCGCCTGATACCGGTAACCCCTGCTATCGGTAACCCAGCCAAGATCCCCGCAGCAGCTCATGGCCGCAGACATGGCATGGCCACCAGGGGTCTTCATGTGTCTGAACGGCGCTTCTGAGGTAACCGTTTCAATGCCGGCCATGAGTGATTCGGCGTTCGGGAGCGCGAACTGCCGCAGCACCACCGCGCCATCCATCAGAGGCTCGACTGTCTGTTCCGGTGGCAGGTTAGAAAACAGGTCTTGGGTCATGACTACTGCCCCCTCATAAATGATTTAATCTAATAGCTTACGTGGCTTTTTCACAGGTCGATGAAAGCCTGTTCATGAAGCCGGGCTGAAAAACACGTATATTCTATGGGCTGATTCATTCCTGTTAAGGACTTATTAATGCTGTTTGCAATCATAATTGGCGGTCTGATTGGCTACGCCTTTGGCAAATTCCCGGGCTTTCTCATAGGTGCGGCGATTGGCGCCTTTCTCTTGAACCTTCTCAAGCGCCGCCTGATTGGCAAGCTCCAGAGCATTCAGTCCGGTTTTATTGAATCGGTTTTTGCTGTGATGGGTGCCCTCTGCAAGGCAGATGGCGTGGTATCCAGGGATGAAATTCAGATGGCCGAAGCCATGTTCATTCGCTTCCGCCTGAATGAAGAACAGAAAGCCAAGGCCAAAACCGCCTTCAACCGTGGTAAAGAGCCGGATTTCGACCTGGATGCCGAGCTTAACCAGTTCCTCCAGGCCAGCGGACGCCAACCCGCGTTTCTCCAGATGTTCCTGCAGGTTCAGGTATCAGCCGTAGCTGCGGACGGCAAGGTGCACCCGGCCGAACACGAAATGCTGGTAAAAATCGCCCGTGGGCTGGGGTTACCGGAGAGCCAGGTGGACCAGCTCGAAGCCATGCTCCGTGGGGCCCACACCAACCGGGCCGGTGCTGGCCAGCCCTCCTCCGCTGATCAGATCAGCGATGCCTACAAGGTTCTTGGGGTATCGCCTTCCGCCAGTGATGATGAGCTCAAGAAGGCCTACCGTAAGCTGATGAGTGAGAACCACCCGGATAAACTTGCGGGCCGGGGATTGCCCGAGAGCATGCGGGAGATGGCAGAGGAACGCACCCGCGAAATCAGTCATGCCTACGATGTGATCAAGGAAGCCCGGAAAAAATCTGCGTAAGGCCCTCTGCCGTCACCGGGTCAGAACCAGCGCGGTACCCGCACGCGATAATGCTCGTAGTCCTCGCCAAATTTATCCGCCAGCGCCTTCTCCTCCTCTCGGGCCTGGCGGGTGATCACCAGTACACCGGCCACCAGGCATACCAGGGAAAACACACTGGGCAAGGCCAGGAAAAAACCGAGCTGCCCAGCCATCACAGCCAGGAACAGGGGATTACGGGAACGGCCAAATGGCCCGCCTGTGAGCAGTTTGCGCTCATCCTTCCGAGGATCGATACCAGAGCGCCAATCCTCATGCATGTAGGCCTGCAGATAGTTCACGGTAGTAAATGAGCCAATCAGGAGGAGCATGCCAACCAGCAAAATCGGCCACACATAGAGCGGGCCGAACACGCCCAGCCAGGGGTCGATATCCGCAAAAATCCGCACCACGCAGACGCCGAGAATGAACGCCCGAAACACATTGAAGGTTTGCCGGTGCCACCAGGGCGCACTCCCTCGCTCACCATAGTTAATGTGCGAAAAGCGCATTCTCTGATACAGCCCGAGGCTTCGGCCAGCAAACTGCAGACCGATCATCAGAAAGAAAATGCCGAGAAAGTGGCGTACGAGGGGTTCAATAAATTCCATCAGGATCGCTTACAACGTTTTCAGGCCGACAGCTTATTATTTGAAGAGGTCTGTGAAAAGGCCCTGTGCTAGCCGCCGACCACTCACCCTACCTAAAATGACATGTCATCACGTTTTCAAATGCAGTAGAGTCGTGGAATCACTTTCAAGGAGAGTCTGGCCATGAGCGCCCCGCAGTCCTGCCACAGTTTCAGAAACGACGCGATAGGTTGCGATGACGCCACTGCCCTTGCCGAACGGGTCCGCCGCCGGGAAATATCGGTCACCGAACTCACTCAAGCCGCTATCGCTCGCGCACAGGCGGTCGAACCGCTCCTTCACGGTCTGGCCTCGGCGAATTACGACCAGGCGATCCGGACTGCTTCAAAGCTTGATGCCGCCGACCAGACCGGTTCCTTTCCCCTGTTCCGGGGTGTTCCAACACTTATCAAAGACAACACCAACGTGTTGGACATGACCACGCGGCACGGCTCCCTGGCCGTGCCCAGCGTTCCTGCATCCGATACCAGTCCATTTGCCCGCCAGTTGCTTACCCAGGGTTTTCTGTGCCTGGGTAAAAGCACCCTGCCGGAATTCGGATTCAACGCCACAACCGAGCCCGCACACGCGCCGGCAACCTGTAACCCGTGGAACCTGGCCTATTCATCCGGAGCCTCCTCAGGCGGTTCAGCGGCCCTTGTGGCGGCCGGCGTGGTACCCATTGCCCACGCGAATGACGGCGGAGGCTCCATACGGATTCCGGCCGCCTGCTGCGGCCTGGTCGGCCTTAAGCCCACACGAGGACGATTGATAGACAACGAAGCGGCGGCCTCCCTGCCGATCAACATTATCAGCGAGGGCGTAGTGACGCGCTCGGTACGGGATACCGCTAATTTTTTCGAGCAGGCCGAGACCTATTTCCGCAATCCCGGCCTGCCGCCCATTGGAAGAATGGAGGGCCCCTCCGGTCGTCCGTTGAGAATCGGACTGGTGCTGGATTCCATCAACGGTCACAAAACCGATGACATCACCCGATGGACTGTCGAAGAAACGGCGCTCAAGCTGGAAAAAATGGGCCACCGCATTGAGCCAGTGCCCGTTCCGGTGCACAGCACCTTCCCCGATGACTTTGCCCTGTACTGGGCACTGCTTGCCTTCGGCATCAGGGCCAACGGCAGGAAACTGCTTCACCCGGCCTTCGACAAACACAAAACAGACGGCCTGACCAACGGCCTCGACAGGATGTTCCGGCGACAGTTCTGGCGCCTGCCAACTGCGCTCTGGCGGCTCAAGCGTTCCTGGCACGACTATGCACATGCCATGGCCGGATTTGATGCCGTGCTCACGCCGGTACTTGGCCACACCACACCCGCCCTTGGCCATCTGAGCCCCGATGTGCCTTTTGACACCCTGTTCGAACGGCTGCGCGAGTATGTGAGCTTCACCCCTCTGGCAAACGCCACGGGCGCACCGGCAATCTCATTGCCCATGGGCCACACGCCCGATCAACTGCCCGTGTCCGTTCAGTTTATGGGGCGGCACGGAGGCGAACGCACGTTGCTGGATATCGCCTTTACTCTGGAAGCCAACCATCCCTGGCCGCTGCTTTGCGATTTCAGCCGGAACCATCTTGGTAGTGGAGAGCAAAACACCAGGGACTCACTGACCAATCCCGTTTGAAGTTGGACACTTATAAAAACAGCTGCCATATTCTTTAAAGAACTTAGACATAACCTGTTCAAGTATCCAAACCGAGAGCCAAGGCCGTTCGTAATTCGAAGAAGGACAATTTATTGAGCCCGGCCATGCGTGACAGTGAAGTCCTCGTGACCCACCACAAGGCACTGATGGAGCTGAGCCACAATACCAGCTTTATCGAGATGCCCCGCCCCCGGAAGCTGGCAGCACTCATGGAGCTGTGCACCCGGCTGTTGGGCGTGAAACGGGCGAGTGTCTGGCTTTTCCCTCCGGAACGGGACCGGATCACCTGCGAGTGGCTTCACGACACAGAGCTGCCCGGCCGCAATAGCTGCATCGCGCAGAATGGCTCAGAGTTCAACCTGTTTCGCTCAGACCACCCTGACTACTTCCGCGCCATCACCGAAGAACGAGTCATTGCCGTGGAAGACGCCCGCAATGATATCCGTACCCGTTCCTTCGACCGCGATTATCTGTCCGTGCAAAACATTCATTCCATGTTAGACGCGCCGATTTTCGACGGCGAACAGCTCAGCGGGGTTGTCTGCCTGGAGTCAAGTGTGCGCCGTGACTGGTCGGTCCCGGACATTTCGCTGTCAGCTGCCATTGCAGACACCATAAGCCTGATGAACACTCACGAGGCATGGCTGAGATCCAAGCGGGCGCTGGAATACGTCAGTCGCTACGACTCCCTCACCGGACTCGCCAACATTGATTCACTGCGTGACCGGCTGAACCACCTGGTGCGCAAGATCAAAGGCCGGGGTACCGGCAGTCTTGCACTGCTCTGGATTGACGTTGACCGCCTGAAAACCATCAACGATGGCCTTGGCCCTCAGGCGGGGGATCAGGTCATCGCCGATATCGGACAGCGCCTGAAAGAAATCCAGTTGGCGGGTAAGGACTTTCTGGCGCGCATTGGAGGGGATGAATTTGCCCTGGTTATTCGCAACTACACCCAGCCGAGCTTTCTGGACGAGGTGATCCGCGAGATCCACAGCCGTATTCGCCAGTCTATCCGGGTGTCCGATCAGGATCTGAATGTCAGTGCCAGTGTGGGCATCTGTCACTTCCCGGGCGATTGCCACGAGTCAGAAGAACTGCTCAGAGGTGCAGAGGCTGCGATGTACCACGCGAAGCGGCAGGGCGGGGACCGTTCGACCCTGTTCGATTCGGAAATCCAGATGACAGCCCGCTCCCGGTTTGCGCTCGAGAGCGAGCTGCGGGAAACACTCAGAACCAGCGGCCTCGATGTCTTCTACCAGCCAATCATGGACCGCACGGGAACACAGCTGGAAAGCGCCGAGGCCCTGGTTCGCTGGCAGCACCCGCAACGTGGCTGGCTGTCACCGATTGAATTTCTGGACGTGGCGCGCAGCGCCGGCCTGATGTATGAGCTGGGCGCCTGTGTGCTGAAAAACGTCTGCGCTCACTGGCGTGAGGCAAAAGACCGGAATACGCCATTACCAACGATATCCGTCAACCTGTCGGCAGAGCAGATATTGGTCCCAGAGTTGCCAGAGCTGGTAAAAGAGATCTGCGGTAACCAGGGCATGCCGGTCAGTGCCCTGCAGTTTGAGGTGACCGAAGACTCCATCCAGGGTGATTTCAGTGTCATCGGTCGGGTTCTGGAACAGCTGGTACACGCCGGCGCCGAGCTCGCTATCGACGACTTTGGCACCGGGTACTCATCGCTGTCCCGGCTCAAAAGCCTGCCCTTCTCCCGCATCAAGATCGACCGCTCGTTCATCAACAACCTTCCGGATGACGAAAACGATTGCGCTATCACCCTGTCGATCATTGGCCTGGCCAGGGGGCTTGGCCTTTCTGTCGTTGCAGAAGGTGTGGAGAGCGAAGCCCATGAAAGCTGGCTGTTCGAGAAAGGCTGCGACTACCTTCAGGGCTACCGTTACAGTAAACCGCTTCCCTACCCAGGGTTTATCAAGCGCTACTTTTCCGAGTGATCCCGTACGTCAAATCCCGGGAATAGCGATAGCACCTCCAGAAAACTCGCTTCCGGCGCGGCGCTAATGGTCAGTGGTTTACCCGAAACCGGGTGCTGGAATGCCATCCGGGTTGCGGCCAGCATCAACCGCCCCTGGCCGAATCGCTCTGCAAAATAGCGGTTGTGGCGGCCCCGACCGTGATTGGCATCGCCAATGATCGGGTGGTTGATGTGTTTCATATGCCTGCGCAACTGGTGCTTTCGGCCAGTTTTCGGGTTCAGTTCAACAACGGCGTAGCGACTGCTCGGGTATTTCTCGATCTCCACTGGTATCTCGGTCGTCGCCAGCGTGCGGTAATAAGTGAGAGCGTCCCGCACCGGCTGCTCTTCCCCTTTCAGCCGTCGATCCTCCGGTTCCTCTCGCAAGGGATGATCAATCTCCCCGTGTTCCGGCGGCCAGCCACGCACCATCGCCAGATAGGTTTTCGTCACCTCACCGGCCATCAGCGCCATACCCAGCGTGCGGGCAGTGTCGCTGTCCCTGGCAAACACCAGGACGCCGGAGGTAGGCCGGTCCAGTCGATGGACCGGGTAAACATGCTGGCCCTCATTTAGCGCCCGGGCATATTGCAGGGCAAACTCGGTTTCGTGTTTGTCGATAGGGCTCCGGTGAACCAACAGCCCGGCCGGTTTGTGGACAGCCAGAAGGTGTTCGTCCCGGTAAAGAACGGTTAGTGGGTTGCTCATAAGATAGATGTCATAAAAGCTTCATATTCAAGTCGGCCAATTGCATTCAAGAGCCCGCTTCTCTAGCCGATACCAAAGTAGATAACCTAATCAACTAACGCTACGTATACACTAGCGACACACCCTTACCATCGATCGCTCCCAGGAATAGCTGATGAACTGGTACTCGAAAAGCATTCTCAACCGGGTTCTTCTCGTCGTTTTGACGGCAAATCTAGTCGTCGCCGCAGTGGCGGTGATTTACCTGAACTTCTCCCTGAAAGTCAAAGATGACTTCAACAGTCTTGTAAGTACCAGGATGGTGAACGCCCTTGAAGCCCAGGATGTGCTTTCTGATTTCAAGACCCAGGTCCAGGAGTGGAAAAACGTCCTGATCCGCGGAGCCGACCCGGAACAACTGGACAAATACTGGGGCCGATTTCAGCAGCGCGAAGCATCAATACAGAGCCAGCTTGATGACCTGATTCCCCGAATTCAGGAGCCACAGGCAAAGTCACTGATGTCCGACTTCAAACAGGCACACCAGACGATGGGGCGTGCCTATCGTGAGGGATTCGAGGCGTTCACACGCTCAGGCTTTGATCCGAACGCAGGCGATGCCGCGGTACAGGGGATCGACCGTGAACCTGCCAGACTGATTGTAGATGCTGCAACCGCAGTCCGTGAAGATAGCCTTGTCCGGGCCCGAACCCTGAACACCGTTGTCACCGAGCGTAGCTGGCTGGTGGCGGGTCTTCTGATTGCCGCCATCATTCTGGGTACCATCGCGCTGATAATGATCCTGTTGTCAGGTGTGGTCCGGCCCGCACAGAAGCTCACCTCGCAGATCTCCCGACTGGGCGACGGTGATCTTTCGGATCCTGTAACCATGCAGCGGGCTGACGAATTGGGGCAATTGGCCGACGCTGCCCGAAGCCTGCACCGCTTCCTCAGCGATACCGGAAGCCAACTGAGCGAGAACGCCAGGCAACTGAACGATACCGGCGAGTTGATCCGCCAGAACGCCGACAGTGTCGTCAGCCAGTCTGACCTGGCCCACCAGCGCATTGAGCAGATTGCGACAGCCATGAACGAAATGTCTGCCACCGCGGAGGATGTGGCCAGTCACGCTGCCTCGGTAGCCACCGAAGTGAGCCAGACATCCGACGAGACGGCTACAGCGGATTCGCAGATCAACAAGGCGGTAGACAGCATGCGGCGTCTGACCGACCAGATCCGGAACTCGGCCGAAACCGTCAACCAACTCGCCAATGATGGTAAAAAGGTCGGCGACGTTATGCAGGTTATCCGGGAAATTGCAGACCAGACCAACCTGCTGGCCCTGAACGCCGCCATTGAGGCGGCCCGGGCCGGCGACGCAGGTCGCGGATTCGCGGTGGTTGCCGATGAAGTCCGGAACCTGGCTGCCAAGACCCAGGAAGCCACCGTGGAAATTGACCAGATCATTGGCGCCATCAGTGGGGCTTCGCGGGACGCCACCGAGTTCATGCAGGCCTCAGGCGTTGTAGCCCAGGAAAGCAGTGAGGCCGTTGAAGCCGTTCGCGCCACCCTGGCCGAAATCAACCGGCGCATGGGCAGCATCAACGACGCAACAACCCAGGTTGCTACAGCGGCCGAAGAACAGACCAGTGTCTGTGAAGACATCAACCGCAATGTCACGGATGTGGCCGAAACCTCCGAAGCCATGCACCAGGCTGCTGAAAACAACCTGCGCACGGTACCTGAACTGGAAGCCATGGCTGCCCGGGCCCAGGAACTGGCGGGCCGGATCAAGCATTAAGTAGTTCGGAATCGGCTGGTCAGTCTCCCGAAAGCCTGACCGGCCCGGTTACCCAGCACCAGCAATGCAGGTGTGAGCAACAGCGTCAGCACCGTAGCAAACGCCAATCCCCCCGCGATGGCACTGGACAGCTGGGTCCACCACTGGGTTGATGGCGCACCAAGGCCCAGGGAGGGCGTCAGCAGGTCCACATTGACGCCGAGGACCATGGGCATCAATCCCAGCACAGTGGTGATGGCCGTCAGCAGCACCGGCCTCAGGCGAAAGCAACCGGTTTCCAGGGCGGCCTCGTAGGCCTCAACCCCGTCCTTGCGCATCTGGTTGTAGGTATCGATCAGAATGATGTTGTTGTTTACCACGATGCCTGCCAGGGCAATCGTACCCATTCCCACCATCACAATGCCGAACGACTGACCGTTTACCAGAAGCCCGAGCAGCACCCCGGCGGTGGAGAGCACAATCGCCGAGAGAATCAGGAAGGTCTGGTACAACGAATTGAACTGGGTCACCAGTATCAACAGCATGAGGCCGATGGCTACCAGGAAGGCCGTCGCAAGGAAGTTTGATGCCTGCTGCTGATCCTCGTTCTCGCCGGCAAACTTCACCGAAATTCCCTCTGGCGGTTCCGGCATCTCGGCCTGCAGGGCCCGCAGCAGCTCATCCACGCGGCGCCCCTGTGCCAGATCGGATTTGATGGTTACCGTGCGCTGGCCATCCACCCGGACAATACTGTTGGTTTTGTCGCCCGGGCGAAGATCGACGAATTCAGAGAGCGGCACCTGGCCCCGGGAGGTATGAATGGTCTGGCGCTGCAGATGATCCAGTTCCCGCCAGTTATTCGGAACTCGCACCACGATGTCCACTTCATCCCGCACGTCTTCAGGGCGATAGGTGGCCAGTTTCAACCCGTTGGTCACCAAGCGCACGGCACTGCCGATACCCAGCACATCGGTACCGAAGCGAGCGGCGGCTTCCCGGTCAACCTGCAGCCGCCACTCAATCCCCGGAAGGCTGCGGTCGTCTTCGATGTCCACGAAACCACCGAGCTCACGCATGCGGTCTTTGATTTCGTCCACGTAGCCATTGAGACTGTTTGCTTCGCGGCTGCTCACCTGTAGCTCTATCGGTTTGCCTTCGGCAGGCCCACCTTCCTGTTTGCGGAATTCCAGCTCAACGCCCGCTATATCAGAGGTCATGTCGCGGAAGTCCTCGAGAATCGCGCTGGCCGGTCGCCGGGTGAACCAGTCGGTAAACTGGAATTGCAGAACGCCTATGACATCTGGCGCCAGTTGCGAGCTGGTCTGTACCATTGAGCGGGCGTACAGGGCCTTCACCTCGGGCATGCCACGCAACCGCTGCTCCACTTCACGCACAATGGCATCCCGCTCCCACACTGAAAGATCACCCCTCGCCCTCACCTGAACCTGGGCGGAATCCGGCTCCACACTGGGGAAGAACTCAACCCCATGGTTGAAGCGGGCGTACGCGGCGTAGATCACGGCGATCACGCAGAGCACACCAATCAACGTCAGCCCCGGTGAACGAAGTAGCAGCCCCAGTACCCGTCGATAACCCTCCATCAGGCGCCCCGAAGAATGCCCCTGCCGCGCCCGGCGCCCCCCACTGGTGCTGCCCAGCACGGGCAGGAACACCAGCGCCATGGCCAGGGAAGCAATCAGACAGATAATCACCGTCAGCGGCAGGAACTTCATGAACTCCCCGACAACGCCGGGCCAGAACAACAACGGCACAAACACCGCCAGCGTGGTTGCGGTCGACGCAATAATGGGCCAGGCCATGCGACTGGCCGCCTCGGCCCAGGCGTGCTTTACCGTCTGCCCCTCCGACAGGTTCCGGTCCGCCAGCTCCGACACAACAATGGCGCCATCCACCAGCATGCCGGCCACCAGGATCAGACTGAACAGCACCACGATGTTGAGCGTGAGCCCCATGCTCCAGATCACCAGGATGCCGGTGAGGAAGGCACCAGGAATCGTCAGCCCCACCATAACCGCCGAACGCGGCCCCATGGCGGCAATCACCACAATCAGAACCAGCACGATGGCGGTGAGCACGTTATTCAGCAGGTCACTGAGAATATCCCGGACTTCCTCGGACTGGTCCATGATGTAGCGGATTTCCAGAGAGTCCGGCAGCTCCGGTCTGGCCTGATCAATCAACTCACGAACCTGGGCAATGGTCTCGATAATGTTGGCACCCGAGCGCTTGGAGACTTCCAGCACCAGCGCCGGCTCCCCATTGATACGAGCGAAACCGGTGGGGTCCTTGAAGGTACGCTGGAGCATGGCCACATCGCCGAAGGTGACCACTGTGTCACCGTCCACCTTGATCGGCATGGACATCACATCCTCGATGGTTTCGATCACCCCGGGCACTTTCAGGGCCATGCGGCCATTGCCGGTATCCAGCGAGCCGGCCGCCACCAGCTGATTGTTGCGGGTTACCAGCGAAGCCAGCTGATCAAAATCAACGCCATAGCTCTCCAGCACCTGGGGATCGACCACGATTTCCAGCAGATCCTCCCGATCGCCACCAATCTCCACTTCCAGAACTTCCGGGATAGACTCGATGGCATCCTGGAACCGCCGGGCGATGGTTATCAGCTCCCGCTCCGACAAGGGGCCAGACAGACCCACGGACAGCACCGGGAACAGGGACACGTTGATCTCGTTTACCCTGGGTTCATCCGCTTCCTGGGGCAGCTTGGTACGTGCTGTATCCACTTTCTCCCGCACGTCCTGAAGCGCCTTGTCCGGATCAAACCCGGCATCGAACTCCAGCATCACCGAGGCATGACCTTCCGAGGCGGTACCACGCATTTCCTTGATGCCTTCAAGCGAACGCAGCTCCTGCTCCATGGGCCGCACCAGCAGACGCTCGGCGTCCTCCGGGCTGATGCCATCCAGGGTCATGGAGACATAGATCATGGGGATGGTGACGTCGGGGTTGGCTTCCTTCGGGATGGTCTGAAACGCGGCAATACCCCCGAGCAGGAGGAACAGAAGCGTCAGCAAGGTGGTCCGGCTGCGATCAATGGCTGCGAAGATCAGTGCGCGCATGCGGTCTAGCCCCTGTCTTCAGCGGCGTCGACCGGCACAACCTGTTCCCCGGTGCTGACGAAACCACCGCCGCGGGTAATCAGGCGGATCTCATCCGGCAAGCCGGTCACCCAGGCACCCTCGGTGGATACACTCAACAACTTCACTTCACCGAACTCGACACGGTTCTCACCGTTCACGTATTTCACACCGGGGCGACCGTCATCACCGAGGGACAAATAAGCGGGTGAGATAAACATCGCCTTTACCTCCGGCAATGCCACCCGCAGGCTGGCGCTGCCACCGGCCACCCGTTTGCGATCCGGATTCTCCACCGCGATCTCCACGGCAAAACTCCGGGTTTCGGGCGAGGCAGCGCTGGCCACAAAGGTCACCACGCCAGAAAGACGGCTGCCATCCAGCAAATCCACGCGAACAGACTGACCGGGCGCCACATTGCCCACCGATTGCTGGGGGATCTGCGCGGTAGCCTTCAGGCGATCCACCCTCACCAATTGAAACAGGGGGGAACCCACCTGCACCAGATCGCCGATATCCACCGATTTGCTGTTGATAGTGCCGTCAAAAGGCGCCTCGGGAGTGAGGTGGCTGATGGCCTGTCGGGCACCGGTCAGCTCCGCTTCAGCGGCAGCAAGTTCGCTTTCCAGGCTCAAAATCTGGGATTCCGAGGCAAGGTTATTGGCGCGGAGCCGGCGGGCCGCCACCAGGTCCGCTTCCAGTTTCCGAACCTGGGACTGCCAGCGCAACACCGCGGCACTCCGCCCTTCATCAGCTATCGTAAGCAGCTTCTGACCCTGCTGGACCTGCTCACCCAGACTCACAGCCAGAGACTCCACGCGGCCGGGCACCTGGGCACTCAGCATCACCGAACTCCAGGGCTCCAACTGGCCCTGCAGCATCAGGCCCGGCTCATGCAGCCGGGCCGTCAGGGTTTCCACCTGCACCGTTGTAGGCTGATCATCGCCGCTGTCCTGACGTTCCGGAGCCTCGTCACTGGCCACCTTCACCTCGCCAGTCGCCATCCAGATCACCATTGCGATCACGATCAGAAGTGACAGTCCGAGAGAACCCCATTTTGCTTTCGTCATTGAATGCTCACTGTTGCTGAATCGAGGGTGGCAGAAAAAACCGGCAATTAACGGTTGCATCCGGCTAAAAACGTGGGGTAGATTCTACACAGAATCTTTTTACGAATTCAGAGCAGACTGTCGATTTTATGAATCTCAACGCAGTGATTGTCCTTGTGAAGCTTGTCCTGGTGGTCGTGGTACCGTCCGGGGGCTTCTGCGTGGACAAGCGGGTGAGATAGCGACAAACCTGACAAGACACCAGAAACCCCCGGCACCGAAAGGTCCCGGGGGTTTCTTTTTTTACGGCAAAAGAAAAGGGAAAGACGACCATGAACGGCGCACAGCACATTCTTGACGCGTTCCACCGCCACAACATCAGCACGGTTTTCGGGTATCCGGGCGGCTGCATCATGCCGCTATACGACGCGCTGGTGGACGATGTGGGCGTGGAGCATGTGCTGTGCCGCCATGAACAGGGCTGCGCCCTGGCGGCAGACGGCTACGCCCGGGCCAGTGGCAAGCTGGGCGTCTGCATTGCCACGTCGGGCCCCGGCGCCACCAACCTGATCACCGGCGTTGCCAACGCGCACCGGGATTCCATTCCCATGCTGGTGATCACCGGCCAGGTTCCCTCGGGCCTGATCGGCACCGACGCCTTCCAGGAAACCGACGTACTGGGCATGACCCTGGGCATCGTTAAACACAGCTACCTGATCGATGATGCCAACAGCCTGCCGACCATCATGGAAGAGGCGATCGAACTGGCTCAGAGCGGTCGCCCCGGGCCGGTCTGGATTGATATCCCCAAGGACCTGTTGCTGTCCGAAGCGGCCGATGCGCCCTTCCCCCAGCCTGAAGCCCGTGAAACAGCTTCAACCGACCTGACGGAAGCCCTGGCGATGCTGCGCGCCGCCCGCAAGCCCCTGCTTTACACCGGCGGTGGCATCAGCCTGGCCCACGCCGAGGACAGCTTCCGGGCCTTTGCCGAATCCTCCGCCCTGCCCGCGGTTGTGACTCTGAAGGGCATCGGCAACCCCGGCAAACACAATCCTTATAACCTAGGCATGCTGGGCATGCACGGTTCCCGGGCAGCCAACAAGGCGGTCGACGAGTGCGACCTGCTGCTGGTTATCGGCGCGCGCCTTGATGATCGCGCCACCGGCAAACTGGATGGCTTTGCGCCCAACGCCAGGATGATCCACATTGATGCTGATGCCGCCGAAATCAACAAACTGCGCGGCGCCGATCTGGCCATCCGCGGCGACCTGAACGAGATACTGAAATCACTGGCGGACGCATTGCAGGCCGAGCCACTGGCCATCAGTGATTGGCAGAAACAGTGCCGCACCTGGCACACCACCGGTGGCTTCCATGCGGCCGACAACGATGATCCGATGGCCCCGATCACCGGCCCGGCTTTCATCCGCCAGCTCTCCCGGATTGCCCCGGACGACACCGTCATCGCCTGCGACGTTGGCCAGCACCAGATGTGGGTAGCCCAGCACTACGAATTCGACCACCCACGGCACCACCTCACCAGTGGCGGCCTCGGCACCATGGGCTTCGGCCTGCCTGCTGCCATCGGCGCCCAGTTTGCGGATCGCAACAGCACCGTCATCAACGTCACCGGCGATGGCTCGTTCATGATGAACGCCCAGGAACTGGCCACCATCCGCCGCTACAACCTGCCGGTAAAACTGATCGTCATGGACAACCAGTGCCTGGGCATGGTCCGCCAGCAGCAGGAACTGTTCTACAACAACCGCGAAAGCCAGATAAACCTGGACGACAACCCCGACTTCGTCGCCATGGCCCGGGCCTTCGACATTCCGGCCCTGCACATCGAACGCACCGACCAGATCCGCCGCGGCATCGAAACCATCCTGGCCTACAACGGCCCGATGCTGCTGCACGTTGCCATCAGCCGTGAAGAAAACGTATGGCCCATCGTCAAACCCGGCGCAAGCAACACAGACATGATCGACGAAACCGCCCGCACCGCAAAAGCCAGCAAGGAGCAAGTTGCATGAACCCGCAAAGCCAGCCATCAACGCCCAGCTACACCATCAACTGCCGCATGACCCACGAAGCCGCCGCCCTGGAGCGGCTCTGCCAGGTGGTCCGCATCCGCGGGTTCCGGATTGCCACCATGGCGGTTGAAACCGCTGGCGAGCATCTGGATATCGCACTGACTTTGGAGGGTACAAGGCCGATTGCCATGTTGCAGTCGCAACTGGAGAAGCTGCACACGGTTGCCGAGGTTGCCCTCGCGGCTGGATCTGTGGCCCGGTCTCGTTCGGCCTGAGACTTTGGGGGGTATCGTCCTTTCCTAGCCTGAGGTTTGGCGGGCGTGGTCTTTCTGTAGCCTGAGATTTGGCGGGCAGGTACGGGGGTGGGGGTATCTTTTCTTCGGGGAAAACAACTCGCTGCGCTCAGACATCTTTTCCCTGTCAGAAAAAATACCCCCACCCCCTACCGACGGGCAGCAGCGATAATTCTAAAGGGAATATTTCGTAGGATTAGCGAAGCGTAATCCGACAAAACCCGTTGGATTACGCCTGCGGCTAATCCAACCTACAAAAGCACAAAAATCCTTAAACCGGTGAACCCGTGTTGCACGTCGGCGCGGGGTGGCAGGTGGATTTTTCGCCGGAAAAAGGTGTCTGAGCGAAGCGAGTTCTTTTTCCAAGAAAAACTCCACCTGCCACCCCGCAGGCCCGCCCCTCAACCAACAGGCTACAAAGGCGGGCTCTTCCGATTTACCAGGCTTTGTAAGGCAGGAACTTCCCGTTCATAGTCACGACCACACGGTCGCCCTTCGGATTCTCTTCCTTCTCGATGTCCATGGTGAAATCGATGGCACTCATGATGCCGTCGCCGAACTTCTCATGGATGAGCTCTTTTATAGTGTCGCCGTAGACACCCACCACTTCGTACAAACGGTAAATCAGCGGATCCTGCGGAACGGCGCCGTCCCAGGCTTTTTTGGGGCAGACCTGCAGGGCTTCGGCTATCGGCTTGTCCAGGTCGAGGACTTCGCACAGGGCAAAGGCCTTGTCTTCGGTGAGGCTGTTCATACCCAGGGCCGCTGAGGTGGTGAACACCGGGGATAGGCCGATGGTTTCGGCGATGGCTTCCCAGGTCATTCCCTTGGACACTTTGGCTTCCAGGATTTTGGCGGTCATCAGTTCTTTGTTCATCATGGCTGTTTCCTCTCTTGGGTTTTAACGTCAGGCATTCACCGCACGGGCGGCAGTCTCAGATTCGGATTCGGTTTCAGAGTCGGCAGACGCTGGCGTGGACTGGGCAACGCCTTTGGCGGGTTCGACGATTTTCGGGGTGCCGTCTTTTTCCGGCAGAGCCGAGCCGCTTCGGTTGACCAGGAAGTCCACCAGGTAGTCCCGGGTTTTGTGGTAGGCCGGGTTCTGGAAGATGGTGGCCCGGGCCCGCGGGTGCGGAATGTCCACTTTCACGCTCTCAGCGATGCGGGCGTTGGGGCCGTTCGACATCAGGAAGATGCGGTCAGACAGTAGAATGGCTTCGTCCACATCGTGGGTGATCATGAACACGGTCTGGCGGGTTTCTTCCCAGATTTTCACCAGCTCGTCCTGAATCACACCCCGGGTGAGCGCATCCAGCGCGCCGAAAGGCTCGTCCAGCAGCAGGAGTTCCGGCTGGGTGGCGAAGGCCCGGGCGATACTCACCCGCTGACGCATACCGCCGGACAGCTGGGACGGCTTGCGGTTCAGGGCGTGGTCCAGGCCCACCATCTTCAGGTAGCGTTCGCTGTGCTCTTTCACCTTTTCCTTGGACCACTCCGGCCAGCGGGCGCGCACGGCGAAGACGATGTTGTTCAGGGTGGTTTTCCAGGGCAGCAGGCTGTAGTTCTGGAACACAACCCCGCGCTCAAGGCCTGGGCCTTTGATTTCCTTGCCGTTCATCACCACGTTGCCGGCGCTGGCTTCGTCCAGGCCTGCCAACACGTTCAGGATGGTGGATTTGCCGCAACCGGAGTGGCCGATGATGCAAACAAACTCACCTTTCTCCAGGGCAAAGCGGATATCCTCGAAGACGGTCAGCTCACCGCCCTGGCCGTCCGGATAGACTTTGGACAGGCCATCTACTTCCAGGAATGATTTACTCATAACAGGTCTCCATTCGGAGGGTTGAGGCCGGCACCGGAAACCGGTGCCGGACCGCTCATTCTTTGTATTCCACCAGTTTCTGGGCCTTGCCCAGGGCCAGGTCGAGCAGCATGCCCACCACCCCGATCATCAGGATGGAGAAGATCACACTGGCCAGATCCAGGTTGTTCCATTCGTTCCACACGTAGTAGCCAATGCCGGTGCCGCCCACGAGCATTTCCGCGGCCACGATGACCAGCCAGGCAATGCCAATCGAGATCCGCATGCCGGTCAGAATGGTGGGTGCTGCGGCCGGCAGGATCACCGTAATGGCGGTGCGCAGTGGGCCGAGTTCGTGGGTGCGGGCCACGTTGACCCAGTCCTGCCTCACGTTCGCCACACCAAAGGCGGTGTTCAGAAGCATTGGCCAGATCGAGCAGATGAAGATCACAAAGATCGCTGAGGCATCGGAGTCCTGGATGATGAACAGGGCCAGGGGCATCCAGGCCAGCGGCGAAATTGGCCGCAGCACCTGGATGTAAGGGTTCAGGGCCTTGTACATCAGCGGCGACATGCCGATCAGGAACCCGACGGGCAGCGCAATGGCCATGGCCGCCAGGTAGCCGGTCAATACCCGGTACACCGAATAGGCCAGCTGGATGCCGATGCCCTTGTCGTTGGCGCCGGCGTCATAGAACGGATCGGACAACTCCGCCCAGGCCAGCTTGATCACCGCCGAGGGTGGCGGCACCCGGGATTCCTGCTCCACACCACCCATCAGCATTTCGTATTCGGTCAGTCCTGTCTGGGCCTCCGGGGGCTGGGTTGCCATTTCCCAGAGCCCCAGGGCCAGAATCAGGAACGACACCGACAGCAGTGCTGCCCGGACGTTCAGGGAAGCCATGGTTACACCCTCCCGATGTCGAAGCTGCGTGCGTATTCTTCGGCACGATCAGAATCGAACGTCTTGCCCATGATGGTGTGGGTCTTGTAGGTCTTGTCCGGAGCGGTGTAACCCAGTTCTTCCATGATCTTGCCGGTCTCGCTCGCCAGGTAGACCTGCTCGGCAATGCCTTTGTAGTCCACATCACCCTCGATATAACCCCAGCGCTTCATCTGGGTGAGGATCCACACGCCCATGGAGTGCCACGGGAACGGGTCGAAGTCGATGCGGTCCGGCACGTCTTTTACCTCGCCAAGGCCATCGGCGTAGTAGCCGGTCAGCACCTGCTGAATCACCGGAACCGGCTGGTTCAGATAGTTCTTTGGCGCGATGGCTTCGGAGATTTCCTTACGGTTATCCGGATTGTTGGAGTACTGCGTCGCGTCGATGATGGCGCGCAACAGGGCGCCGTAGGTGTTCGGGTTCTGGGTCGCGAACTGCTTGCTGCAGGCAAAGGCGCAGCACGGGTGGCCTTCCCAGATGTCCTTGGTCAGCATGTGGATGAAGCCCACCTTCTCCCAAACAGCACGCTGGTTGAACGGATCCGGTGACAAGTAGCCATCCAGGTTACCGGCGCGGAGGTTGGCAACCATCTCGGGTGGCGGGACCACACGGATCTGCACATCTTTGTCCGGGTCGATACCGTTCTCGGCCAGGTAGTAACGCAGCAGGAAGTTGTGCATGGAGTACTCGAACGGCACGCCAAACTTGAAGCCTTTCCACTGTTTCGGGTCGCGCTTGTCCTTGTGGTCGACGTGCAGCACGATGGCCTGGCCATTGATGTTCTCAACGGCCGGCATGATGAACGGCTCCGGTGTGGAGCCCGCGCCCATGGTCATCGCCAGGGGCATGGGAGTAAGCATATGTGAGGCGTCGTATTCGCCAGCCAGGGACTTGTCCCGGGCCACCGCCCAACCTGCGGTCTTGGTGACGGTCACATCGAGGCCGTACCGCTCATAAAAGCCCATCGGGTGGGCCATGATGATAGGCGTGGCGCAGGTGATCGGTACAAAACCAACGTTCAGCTTGGTCT
This sequence comes from Marinobacter manganoxydans MnI7-9, assembly GCF_000235625.1. Lineage (GTDB taxonomy): Bacteria > Pseudomonadota > Gammaproteobacteria > Pseudomonadales > Oleiphilaceae > Marinobacter > Marinobacter manganoxydans. Next base: position 196,812 of record NZ_AGTR01000014.1, read on the forward strand.
TCTCGAGCTTGCCCAGGGATTCCTTCACCGCGGCCTTGGCCTTTTCCATCGGGAACACGCTGCCCAGAACGGCCGCCGCGGTGCCCGCGCCCATCATTTTCATGAAGGCGCGCCGGCTGTGTTCGTTGTGACCAAACACCGAGCGCACCACCGCGCCTTCGATGGCGCGATCCATCATCGCTTCTGAATCCAAATGCTCGTCAGCAACTGCCTGCTGGCCGGCAGAGGGCTTGAGATCGAGGGAAATCGACGGGGTGCTGTCGCCGGGTTTGCACTCGGGGCAGCCGCAGGTCTTGGCATGAATCAGGGACTTGTCACCGTCAAACGGGTTTCCAAGGCTTTTCGTGGTCATGGCGCACTCTCCTGGGTTTGGGACCTAAGTTTTGGGTTATTTCTGCACTCTCACGGTGCAACAAAGGTGCGGCTCGGGCCCGAGGCTGGAAATGGTCGGGTCGGCTCCGCGTTCTGAGAGAGGTATCGCAGGGTTTGTGCCAAGTCCGGTTATTTTTTTAACCCATTGTTTTTAAGGCATCAGGAATGAGGAGCCTGAAAACAGGAGAGCTACGACATTTCGTATTTCACGATTTTTCGTAGCCCGGACTGCGATTTTTCGTAGTTGGCACAGGGTTTGTTTCTTCCTTCGGGAACTGACTCAGGAAATCGCCATGAACACCGAAGCCATCATTCGCCCTGAAATCACCGGCAACTGGATTGACCATCTGCCAGAGGCTGCGCTGTTGGTAGATGCAGGCAGGGACCTGATTCTGTCCGCCAACAGTGCCATGGGCCGAATGATCGGCTCCGACCGGCAATCCCTCGTCGGAACGCCATGCACCCACCTGTTCACCGACCAGCGGCCGCAACTGATTGCATTCACTGAGGAAACCCTGTTTCGCAGCCACGGCTGGAGCCGGGATTTCTTCCTCCAGTACCGGGACGGCCACACCGTGGAACTGGAAATCTCCTCATCCAGGGTCGGCGAGGCGGAAACCCAGAATGTGCTGCTGTTGTTGAGGGACCGACGCCAGCTGCGAACCCTTCGGGAGCGCCACGATGCCAACCACTACCACCGGGGCGGCCTGCTTGAATGGCGTCGGGTGGAAGAACTGTTCAAGGACATGGAGCGGGAAAACCAGCTGATCCTGCATGCCGTCGGGGAAGGCATTTACGGGGTGGATGCCGAGGGGCGAGGCACCTTCGCAAACCCCGCAGCCGAGCGCATGCTGGGGTGGCGAATTGACGAACTCATGGGGCGGGTTCTGCACCGCGTGGTGCACCACTCCCATGCCGATGGCAGCCTGTATCCCCTGAAGGACTGCCCGATATACGCCGCCTTCCGCGATGCCAGCGTGAAGCGGGTTGGCGAGGACTGGTTCTGGCGCAAGGACGGCAGCGGCTTCCCGGTGGAATACACCAGCACACCGATCCTGGACAACGGGCATCCGGTGGGCGCGGTGGTTGTGTTCCGGGATATTTCCGCCCGTCAGGAAGCCCAGAAAGAACTGCAGAAAGCGCTGGAAGAAGTAGAGACCCTCAAACACCGACTGGAAATGGAGAACGCCTATCTGCAGGAAGAACTCAGCGCCGAGTACCACTTCCACGAAATCTTCGGCCAGAGCGAGGCCATCAAAGCCATCGTGCGCCGTATCGGTATGGTGGCGCCCACCGATGCCAACGTGCTGATCACCGGCGAATCCGGCACGGGCAAGGAGCTGATTGCCCGCGCCATCCACCAGTCCAGCAGCCGACGTGACCGGCCCCTGATTCGGGTGAACTGTGCGGCCATCCCCAAGGATCTGTTCGAGAGCGAGTTCTTCGGCCACATCAAAGGTGCCTTCACCGGCGCCGTCAGCGATCGCGTGGGCCGGTTCGAGCTGGCCGACGGCGGCACCCTGTTCCTGGATGAAGTGGGCGAAATCCCGTTGGAGCTGCAGGGCAAACTGCTCCGCGTGCTTCAGGATCAGCAATTCGAGCGGGTGGGGGAAAACCGCACCCGGGCCGTGGACGTGCGCGTTATCGCCGCCACCAACCGCGACCTGAAAGCCGAAGTGCAGCAGAAAACCTTCCGGGAGGATCTGTATTTCCGTCTGAACGTGTTTCCCATCGAGTCCGTTCCCTTGCGCCGTCGTCTGGAAGACATCCCCATCCTGGCCCAGGAGTTTCTGAACCGGGCCTGCCAGAAGTTCAACCGCCCCACCCTGGCGCTGCGCGAGAGGGATGTGGAAACTCTGAAGGCCTATCATTGGCCGGGCAATGTGCGGGAACTGGAGAACGTGATCGAGCGCCAGGTGATCACCGCCGACGGCCGGCTGGACTTGGACCTGCCCGGGCCGGATTCCACCGCCCGTATAAACACAACAACGCCCCCCGCGAGACATTACAGCGGCGAATTGATGACGGAACAGGAGTTACGGGAGCTGGAGAAACAGAACCTGACCCGGGCCCTCACCATGAGCAGTGGCCGGGTCTTCGGCGAAGATGGCGCAGCGGCCATGCTGGGCATAAAACCCACCACCCTGACCTCGCGCCTGAAAAAACTGGAGATCGAACCCCGGGAATTTCAGGTCAGGCCTGAGTAATGCCCATCTGGTTCAAAGCGTAAGTCACCGCGATCCATAGCAGCATTACCAGCGGCAGATAGCGGCCAACCAGGTACATCCGCCATTCCCACCAACGGCTTTCCGTGCCCAGCACAGTCCGGATCTTCTCTGGTGGTATAAACCAGCAGAACATGGCCGCGCCCAGGACCCCTGAGAATATAATCACATTGCCGCCGGCCACCCGGTCGATCACATCCAGCACCGGCTCCCCGGCAATGTTCCACTCCAGCGGTGTGAAACTCAGCGCCGATGCTGTACCCAGCACCAGCATGACCAGGGTAACAAGACTGACGGCCTTGCCATTGCTCAGCCGGAACTCCTCCGCCACCGCAGCAATCATCACCTTCAAACCGGCCAGACTGGAGCTGAACGCCGCCATAAAGAACAGGCTGAAAAACAGCGTGCCCACCCAGTAGCCACCAACCATGTCCTCGAACACCCGGGGCATGGTCACGAACGCAAGTTGGCTGCCTTCCGTGGGCTCCATGCCAAGGCTGAACACAAACGGAAAGATCATCCAGCCTGCCAGCAAAGCCACGCTGGTCTCCGTGCCTGCGACAATCAGACAGGCCCTGGGAACATGAGTTTGCCGGGGGATAAAACTGCCGTAGGTCACCAGATAGCCCTGGCCAATCGCCAACGTGTAGAACGCCTGACCGAAGGCGAATGCCCAAAGCTTGCCATCCGCCAGCCGGCTCCAGTCCACCTGGAAAAAGAAATCCTTGGTCTGCTCCCAACCGGGCGTTCGGCTGGCGAAGACCACCAGCCCAATCATCACAATGATCAATACCGGCATCAGGATCTTCGACATCAGCTCAATGGCTGTCACATCCTTGGCCAGGATGATGGCGCCCAGCACGGTCACGGCGAAGAAGTACCAGAGCGAGTTATACCCGGCGGTAAAATCCCCGAACACCCGGAGATCGTCCGTTGCGGCATCCACTGCATAGCCCAGGGTCCAGCCGGTAATCACCAGGTAATAGCTGGTAATGGCCATGGTGATCAGAACCACAAACCAGCCATAGACCACGCCAAAGCGGTTCACCTGCCGGTAAGTCTGAACGGTACTGCCCTTGGAGAGCCGCCCGGCGGACACTTCCAGAATCATGATGGGCAGAACCACCACAATCAGCGCCAGCAGGTAGGCCACCACAAAAGCGCCACCACCGTTCTCCCCCACCATGTAAGGAAACCGCCACAGGTTCCCCAGCCCCACGGCAGCGGCCGCCATGGAGGCCACAAACGCGGGCTCTGAACTCCACTGTTTACGGGATTCCTCGATAAACTCGTGGCGCTTTCGCACGGGGTTTCCTTCTCCAATGCCGGGGAATTTCAATGCATTGAAGGCTAGCAAATCATGAGTTGGGCCGCATGACTGATATCAAGTCAGGCTTTCTGGGAAGTCTAGAACTCAAGCCTTGGGGCTGGCCGGCGATGGGGGGTACCTTTTCTTCTGGGAAAAACAACTCGCTTCGCTCAGACATTTTTTCCCGCCAGAAAAGGTACCCCCCACCACCGTCCTTCGGACTAAGGGATTGGGTTCTCGGAAGAGAGAAGAAGGGAATTTGTATTTCGCGATACCTCATGGGTATCTCGGCGCGGGTTGGCCGGTGGATTTTTCGCCGGAAAAAGGTGTCTGAGCGAAGCGAGTTCTTTTTCCAAGAAAAACTCCACCGGCCACCCCGCAAGCCCGCCCCTAAACAGGCAGGCTACAACGAGGACAACTCCACCAAATCAGATCAACTCGATAGCAACCGCAGTGCCCTCGCCACCACCAATACACAGCGAAGCCACACCACGCTTCAGCCCACGCTGCTTCAGGGCATTGATCAGGGTAACAATGATCCGCGAGCCGGATGATCCGATCGGGTGCCCCAGGGCACAGGCGCCGCCGTGGACGTTCACCTTGTCAGCCGGCAGTTTCAACTCATTGATGGCTGCAAGGGTAACCACGGCGAAGGCTTCGTTGATCTCGAAGAGATCCACGTCGTCCACGCTCCAGCCAGCTTTCTTGAGCACCTTCTCGATGGCGCCGATGGGCGCCAGGGTGAACTCGGCCGGCAGGCGGGCGTGGGTGGCGTGGGCAACGATGCGCGCCTGTGGAACCAGGCCGCGGGCATCGGCTTCGGCGGCGGAGGCCAGAACCAGCGCAGAGGCGCCGTCGCTGATGGAACTGGAGTTGGCGGCCGTCACCGAGCCGTCTTTGGCAAACGCCGGACGCAAGCTCGGGATCTTCTCGGGTTTGGCGTTGCCCGGCTGCTCGTCGATCTCGACCAGGGTTTCACCCGCGCGGCTTTCAACGCTTACCGGAACAATCTCGTCACGGAACCAGCCGTTTTCGATAGCGGCCAGGGATTTCTGCAGGGACCCGATGGCGAATTCATCCATGGCCTGGCGGCTGATGTCGTATTTGTCAGCGGTGCGCTGTGCGAAGACGCCCATCAGGCCGCCTTCGTAGGCGTCTTCCAGACCGTCCAGGAACATGCTGTCCATCACCTGGCCGTGGCCCATGCGCATGCCTCCGCGGGCCTTGGGCAGCAGGTACGGCGCCTGGCTCATGTTTTCCATGCCGCCGGCGATCATGATGTTGTTGGTACCGGCCTTGATCTGGTCATGGGCCATGATCACGGCCTGCATGCCGGAGCCGCACATCTTGTTGATGGTGGTGCAGCCGGAGCTGTCGGGAATGCCGGAAGCGCGTGAGGCCTGGCGCGCCGGGGCCTGGCCCAGGCCGGCGGGCAGCACGCAGCCCATGATGACTTCCTGGACATCCGCCGGCTGGAGGCCGGAGCGTTCAATGGCGGTCTTGATGGAGATAGCGCCCAGATCCGGCGAGCGCACGGAGCTGAGGGAGCCCATCATGCCACCCATGGGGGTTCTTGCTGAACCTGCGATTACCACATCATTGCTGTCCATTTTGTTGTCCTCCTGATTGGGTGGAGGGCCCGATCAGGGGCAGACTTTCCGGGACACGCTGTGAATACGTCCCTGTACGCTTGACTGCAGCATCCATGCTGCAGACAGTCCCGGAAAGGCTGCCCCTGCTCGGACCCCGAGCATTCGAGTTGCCTTCCTCAGGCCTTGCCCAGTACCGACCGGGCAATAATTTCTTTCATGACTTCCGAGGTGCCGCCATAAATTCGCTGCACCCGCGCGTCGATGAAGGCCCGGGAAATCGGATACTCGGTGGTGTAGCCGTAACCGCCAAACAGCTGCAGGCAACCATCGGCCACTCGGCACTGCATCTCAGTGGCGCTGTACTTGGCCATGGAGGCGGTTGGCGCGTCCAGTTCGCCCAGGTCGTACTGGTCGATGCACTGGTCCACGAACGCCTTGTTCACCCGGTAGTCAGTTTCCATGCGCGCGATTTCAAAGCGGGTGTTCTGCAGTTGGGCCAGTTTCTGTCCGAACAGTTCCCGCTCCTGGGCGTAGGCAATGGTCAGATCCAGGGAGCCACGGGCGGCAGCCACGCCAAGGGCGCCAATCACCAGACGTTCACGGGGCAGTTCCTTCATCAGGTACACAAACCCCTGCCCCTCTTCGCCAAGACGCGCGGAAGCCGGGATGCGCATGTCGGAGAAGAACAGCTCGGAGGTATCCCCGGAATGCTGGCCGATCTTGTCCAGGTTGCGGCCTTTGCTGAAGCCAGGCAGTGAGGTATCCACCAGGAACAGACTGATGCCCCGGGCGCCGGCCTTCGGATCGGTTTTCGCGGCAACGATGACCATATCAGCGTGCTGACCGTTGGTGATGAAGGTCTTGGAGCCGTTCAGGATGTAGTCATCGCCATCTTTCACCGCACTGGTGCGGATCGCCTGCAGGTCACTGCCGGCACCGGGCTCGGTCATGGCGATGGCGCCAACGGCTTCGCCGGAAACCAGCTTGGGCAACCACTGCTGACGCTGATCTTCATTGCCCATGTGGCTCAGATAGGGAGCGACAATGTCCGAATGGACCATCACGTTGGTGGATAGCGCGCCGAATCCCATGCGGGCCAGCTCTTCACCTACCACCACGGAGAACTGGAAAGGCGCACCGATGCCGCCCCACTCTTCAGGCACATCCACGCACAGCATTCCGGCGTTGCCCAGGGTGTTCCAGAGCTCGCGAGGCACCAGCCCGGACTTCTCCCAGGCTTCGTAGTGCGGCGTCACTTCTTTTTCCAGGACCTTGATAACGGAATCCCGGAACATCCCCAGTTCTTCTTTATCAACAGACACGGTCATGTATGTCTCCTGCAATTGAATGCTTCACTTGGGCGCCATGCGGAGCGCGCAGTCCAGACGAATCACTTCGCCATTGAGAATCGGGTTACGCACCATCTGATCCACCATCATGCCGAACTCTTCCGGCTTGCCGAGGCGCTTCGGGAACGGCAGCGTGGCCGCCAGGCTTTCCTGAACTTCCTCGGGCATACCCGCCATCATGGGCGTCATGAACAGGCCCGGTGCAATCGTATTTACACGGATGCCCTCGCGAGCCAGCTCACGGGCCGACTGCAGGGTTAGCGATACCACACCGCCCTTGGACGCGCTGTAGGCCGCCTGGCCAATCTGGCCCTCGTAGGCGGCCACCGAAGCAGTATTGATGATCACACCGCGTTCACCATCGGCGTTGGGTTCACGCTGGGCCATATCCGCTGCCGCGAGGCGCAGGATGTTAAAGGTACCAATCAGGTTGACCTGAATAACCTTGCTGAAGTTCTCCAGGGGCATCACACCCTCACGGCCCAGAATCTTCGAGGCTGTGGCAATACCGGCGCAGTTCACAGCGATACCGCAGGGGCCGTGGGCTTCGCGGGCAGCGTTGATGGCCGCTTCGGCGCTGTCCGGGGAACTGACATCGCATTTCAGGAAAATGCCGCCGATATCCGCGGCCACCTTTTCACCCTGTTCCTGCTGAAGGTCAAGAACCGCGACCTTGCAGCCGGCGGCGGCCAGTGCGCGGGCCGCACCCTCGCCCAGCCCGGAAGCACCGCCTGTTACAATGGCTGCCACATTTTTGAATTCCATCGTTCACTCCCCTTTTCAGGATTCTGTTTGTTAGAAATCGGACCCTAAAACTACTTTACGTTTACGTAAACTTTATCTAACCTAAGTCTAAAAAGGAAATCCCAATGGACATTAAACAGACATACAGCATCAGCGAGCTCGCCAAAGAGTTCGACGTGACAACCCGGAGCATTCGATTCTACGAAGATCAGGAGCTGCTCAGGCCCACGCGGCGCGGGCAGACACGGATCTTCAGTTCAAAGGATCGAGTGCGTCTGAAGCTTATTCTCCGCGGCAAGCGGATGGGATTTTCCCTCGCGGAAACCAAAGAATTGTTCGACCTGTGGGACGAAACCCTCAGCGGCAATGAAAAACAGCTGCTGAAGATGCTGACCATTCTGGAAAACAAACGGGCTCAGCTGGAACAGCAGAAAAACGACATTGCCCAGGCAGAAATGGAAATGGATACAGCCGAAGCCCGGTGCCGAGAAGCCCTGGCCGAGCTGCAGAAGAAAAAGAAACAGCAGGCCCCGGCCAACGAAGAAGCCAGGCAGACCGCTGAACACTAATGACAGAAATCAAAGGTAGCCAACGATGAAATCACAATACTCAGAGCTCAACTTCGGCCTCGGCGAAACCCTCGATATGCTCCGCGAGCAGATCAACGGCTTTGCTGCTTCCGAAATCGCGCCGCGCGCCGAGGAAATTGACCGCAACAACGAGTTCCCCATGGACCTGTGGCGGAAAATGGGCGACATGGGCCTGCTGGGTATCACCGTGAGCGAAGAATACGGCGGCTCCGACATGGGCTACCTGGCGCACGTCATCGCCATGGAAGAAATCAGCCGTGCTTCCGCCTCCGTTGGCCTCTCCTACGGTGCCCACTCCAACCTGTGTGTGAACCAGATTCACCGCAACGGCACCGAAGAACAGAAACAGAAATACCTGCCGAAGCTCGTCAGCGGCGAGCACATTGGCGCCCTGGCCATGTCCGAGCCCAACGCCGGCTCCGACGTCATCTCCATGAAACTGACCGCCAAAGATGAAGGTGACCACTACCTCCTCAACGGCAACAAAATGTGGATCACCAACGGCCCGGATGCGAACACCTACGTCATCTACGCCAAGACCGACACCTCCGCCGGCTCCAGGGGCGTGACCGCCTTCATCGTAGAGCGCGACGCCCCGGGCTTCAGCCGTCACCAGAAACTCGACAAGCTCGGCATGCGCGGCTCCAACACCTGTGAACTGGTCTTCCAGGACTGCAAAGTACCCAAGGAGAACGTCCTGGGTGGTGTTGGCAACGGCGCCAAAGTCCTCATGAGCGGCCTCGACTACGAACGCCTGGTTCTCTCTGGCGGCCCGCTGGGCATCATGCAAGCCGCTATGGACGTGGTCGTACCCTACATCCGCGAGCGCAAGCAGTTCGGCCAGGCCATCGGTGAATTCGAACTGGTCCAGGGCAAAGTCGCCGACATGTACACCTGGATGAACACCGCCAAGTCCTACGTCTACATGGTTGCCATGTCTGCCGACCGTGGCGCGGAAACCACCCGTAAAGACGCCGCCGGCGCGATCCTCTACTCCGCCGAAATGGCCACCAAAATCGCCCTGGACGCCATCCAGCTGCTCGGCGGTAACGGCTATATCAACGAATACCCGACAGGCCGCCTGCTGCGGGACGCAAAGCTGTATGAGATCGGTGCCGGAACGTCCGAGATTCGTCGGATGCTGATCGGCCGTGAGCTGTACCTGAACAAATAACGCGCAGCTTCAAGCCAGTAGCCGTCCTCAGCCGGATAAGCCGGGGACGGCTTGCACCCAAAGTACGACGAGGGACTGGCAGGGTGTCTTTCCGGGAATGTCGGCGGCCATGGATGGCCGACGTCAAGCGCACATGGATGTGCTCGTAGCGGTTCCCGGAAAGATTCCCTGCCAGTCCCGCCGCCCCGAACCTCGAGGCCCGAAAAAATGACAATACTTCAAAGCAAGATTAATCCCAGGTCCGAAGAGTTCCAGGCCAACCAGGAATCCATGGCCCAGGCCGTAGCCGACCTGCGCGACAAAGTTTCCACCATCCAGCAAGGCGGCGGCCCCTCCTACCAGGAGCGCCACATCGCCCGTGGCAAGCTGCTCCCCAGAGAGCGCATCAACCGTCTCCTGGACGACGGCTCCCCGTTCCTGGAAATCGGCCAGTTCGCCGCCTACAACGTTTACGATGAAGAAGTCCCCGCTGCAGGCGTCATCGCCGGCGTGGGCCGCGTCTCCGGCACCGAATGCATGATCATTGCCAACGACGCCACCGTAAAAGGCGGCAGCTACTACCCGCTGACCGTCAAAAAACACCTGCGCGCCCAGGAAATCGCCCTGCAGAACCGCCTGCCGTGCATCTACCTGGTCGACTCCGGCGGCGCCAACCTGCCCCGCCAGGACGAAGTCTTCCCGGATCGCGACCACTTCGGCCGCATCTTCTACAACCAGGCCCGTATGTCTGCCGACGACATCCCGCAGATCGCCGTCGTCATGGGCCTGTGCACCGCCGGTGGCGCCTACGTGCCCGCCATGGCCGATGAATCCATCATCGTCCGTAACCAGGGCACCATCTTCCTGGCTGGCCCGCCGCTGGTGAAAGCCGCCACCGGTGAAGTAGTGACCGCCGAAGACCTCGGTGGCGCCGACGTGCACTGTAAAATCTCCGGTGTTGCCGACCACTACGCCGAGAACGACGCACACGCCCTGGAAATCGCCCGGCGCAGCGTCTCCAACCTGAACCGTCGCAAGCCAACGGATGTGGAAATCCGCAAACCCAAGGCACCGCTGTACGACGCCGAGGAGATCTACGGCATCGTTGGCACCGACCTGCGCAAGCAGTTCGACGTGCGTGACGTCATCGCCCGCACCGTCGACGGTTCCGAGTTTGACGAATTCAAACGCTATTACGGCCAGACCCTGGTCACCGGCTTTGCCCATATCCACGGCTACCCGGTGGGCATCATCGCCAACAACGGCATCCTGTTCAGCGAAGCCGCCCAGAAAGGCGCCCACTTCGTTGAATTGTGCTGCCAGCGCAACATCCCGTTGCTGTTCCTGCAGAATATCACCGGGTTCATGGTTGGCCAGAAATACGAATCCGAAGGTATCGCCAAGCACGGCGCCAAGATGGTTATGGCCGTGGCCTGTGCCAACGTACCCAAGATCACCGTACTGATCGGCGGCTCCTTTGGCGCGGGTAACTACGGCATGTGCGGCCGCGCCTACAGCCCCGATTTCCTGTGGATGTGGCCGAACGCCCGCATCTCGGTGATGGGCGGCGAACAGGCCGCCGGCGTTATGGCCACCGTTCGCCGTGAAGGCATGGAGCGCAAGGGCCAGGAATGGAGCGCCGAGGAAGAAGCTGAATTCAAGAAGCCGATCATCGACACCTACGAACACCAGGGCCACCCGTACTACGCCAGCGCCCGCCTCTGGGACGACGGCGTCATAGACCCGGCCCAGACCCGGGAAGTGGTTGCCCTGAGCCTGTCTGCCACCCTTAACCGACCCGCCAAGCCGACACGCTTTGGCGTGTTCCGGATGTAATCGGGGAGACTGACATGACAGACAACGAATCCGCAGTTCTGCTCAAACGTCGCGACGAAGGCATTGCCGAGGTGGTTCTAAACCGCCCTGACAAACGCAACGCCTTTGACGACGTGATCATCCAGCAGCTGATCAGCACCCTCACCGAGGTGAATGCCGACAACAGCGTGAAGGTCGTTATCCTGCGCTCCGAAGGCAAGCACTTCTCCGCCGGGGCCGACCTTGGCTGGATGCGCCGCATGGCCGAGAACAGCCGCCAGGAAAACCTGGATGATTCCCGGGAACTGGCGCGGCTGATGAACGTACTCAACCACCTGTCCAAGCCCGTGATCGGCCTGGTACAGGGCGCCGCTTTCGGCGGCGCGGTGGGCCTTGCCGCCTGCTGCGACATCGTCATTGCCACCGAAAAATCCAGCTTCTGCCTCAGCGAAGTGAAGCTCGGCCTGATTCCGGCGGTGATCAGTCCCTACGTGGTGCGCGCCATCGGCGAGCGCCAGGCCCGGCGGTATTTCATCTCCGCCGAAGTGTTCACCGCAAAGCAGGCTCAGGAATACGGCCTTGTGCACATCGTCTGTGACGATGTCGACGCCATGGAAGCCCGCTGCAACGAGATGCTCCAGCAACTGGCCATGAACGGGCCCGAGGCCATGAAAGCCGCCAAGGACCTGGTATTCGCCGTCAGCCACAAACCCATCAACGACGACGTGATTGACGACACCGCACACCGCATCGCGGATATCCGGGTGGGTGAAGAAGGGCAGGAAGGGCTCAGCGCCTTCCTGAACAAGCGCAAGGCCAACTGGGTTCCGGAGGAAGAATAACAATGTTCAGCAAGATACTGATCGCCAACCGGGGCGAAATCGCCTGCCGGATCATACAAACCGCCCACCGCATGGGCATTCGCGTTGTCGCCGTCTATTCCGAGGCCGACGCCAATGCACGGCACGTGGCCATGGCTGACGAAGCCTTCCACATCGGCCCTGCACCGAGCTCCGAGAGCTACCTGCGGGCCGAAAAGATCATCGAGATTGCCAAAAAGAGTGGCGCCCAGGCCATCCACCCGGGCTACGGTTTCCTCTCGGAAAACACCGGGTTTGCCGAATCCTGTGAAGCCAACAACATTGTCTTCATCGGCCCGCCCTCCTCGGCCATCGCTGCCATGGGCTCCAAGTCAGCGGCCAAGGCCATCATGGAAAAGGCTGGCGTGCCGCTGGTGCCCGGTTACCACGGCGACGACCAGTCGGTTGAAACCCTGCGGGCCGAAGCCGAGAAATGCGGCTTCCCCTTGCTGCTCAAGGCTGTCGCCGGCGGCGGTGGCAAAGGCATGCGCGTCGTGAACAACATGGGCGAGTTTGACGATGCTCTGGCTGCTGCCAAGCGCGAAGCCCAGAACGCGTTCGGCAACCCGGACATGCTGATCGAACGTTACCTGACCCAGCCCCGGCACGTGGAGATCCAGGTCTTCTGCGACCAGGAAGGCAAGGGCGTGTACCTGGCCGAGCGTGACTGTTCCGTGCAGCGCCGCCATCAGAAAGTCCTCGAAGAAGCCCCGGCCCCGGGCCTGAGCGAAGAAACCCGCAAGGCCATGGGTGAGGCGGCCGTGCGCGCCGCCCAGGCCATTAACTACGTGGGTGCCGGCACCGTTGAATTCCTGTACGACGTCGACGGCTCCTTCTTCTTCATGGAGATGAACACCCGCCTTCAGGTCGAGCATCCGGTTACCGAAATGGTCACCGGCCAGGATCTGGTGGAATGGCAGCTGAAAGTGGCCTGGGGTGATGCCCTGCCGCTGGAACAGTCCCAGGTGAAAACCCGGGGCCACGCCCTGGAAGCGCGGATCTACGCCGAAGACCCGGACCAGGACTTCCTGCCGGCCACCGGTAACCTGCGCTACCTGAGCACCCCGGATGAAAGCGCCCATGTGCGCGTCGACACCGGCGTGACCGAAGGCGACGACATCAGCATCCACTACGACCCCATGATCGCCAAGCTGATCGTGTGGGACGAAACCCGCGACCAGGCCATCAACCGCATGGTTCAGGCCCTGGAGCACTACCGCATCGCGGGCGTGAAGACCAACATCCGGTTCCTGCACGCCCTGGCGGACGCCCAACCGTTCCGAGAAGCGGAACTGACCACCGGCTTTATCGACGATCACCGGGAACTGCTGTTCCCGAAATCGAAGCTGGATACCCATAAAGCCCTGGTACTGGCCGCCGGCTTTGTTCTGGAACAGCGCAAATCCCGTGAAGTGGTCAGCACCGACCCCTGGTCGCCGTTCGGCCGCCAGAACAGCTGGCGCATGAACTCAGAATACGCCCAGCCGCTGCAACTGCAGGTCGGTGACGAGATTCACGACCTGAAGGTACTGGAGCGTGATGACCGTTATCAGGTGTATGTGGGCGACAGCGTCTATAACCTCACCGCCCGCCTGGACGACGATTATCTGCAGGCGGTCATCAACGGCCACCGCATCAGCATCCACGGCAACCTGCACAACGACCAGCTGGTGCTGTTCTACGAAGGCGACACCTTCAACTGCACCGTGTACAAGGAAAGCTACGGCTTCGAGGAAATGGCCGGCGAAGGCAGCCTGGCCGCGCCCATGAACGGTGCCATCGTCGCCGTGCAGGCCAAAGTCGGCGACAAGGTCACCGCCGGCCAGAGCCTGGTGATCATGGAAGCCATGAAGATGGAGCACGCCATCAAGGCCCCGGCCGACGGCGTGGTCACCGAGATCTTCTTCGCCGAAGGCGACCAGGTTTCCGAAGGTGCCGAACTGATTGCCATTGAGGTGAACGACCCAGAAGCGAAACAAGAGGAGGCAGGCTAATGGCCTTTCCCAAACAGGTCCGCCTGGTTGAGATGAGCCCCCGGGACGGACTCCAGAACGAGCCCGGCCCGGTGATCGCCACCGCCATCAAAACCGGGCTGATCGACCGCCTGGCAGACAGCGGCCTGAGCCACATCGAGGCCGCCAGCTTCGTGTCCCCGAAATGGGTGCCACAAATGGGCGACGCCGCCGAGGTGATGGCCGGCATCAATCGCAAGGCTGGCGTTCGCTACTCCGCCCTCACCCCGAACCTGAAAGGGTTTGAGGGGGCACTGGCGGCGAAGGCCGACGAAGTGGCGGTGTTCGGCGCCGCGTCCGAATCCTTCACCAAAAAGAACATCAACTGCACCATCGCCGAAAGCCTCGAACGCTTCGCCCCGGTGGTGGAAGAAGCCCGCAAACACGGCATCCCAGTGCGTGGTTACGTTTCCACCGTCATGGGCTGCCCCTACGAAGGCGACATCGCCCCGGAACAGGTGGCCACCGTGGCCAAAGCCCTGTACGAAATGGGTTGCCACGAAATCTCTCTGGGCGACACCATCGGCGTGGGCACCCCGATCAAAGCCAAGCGAATGCTCGAAGCCGTCGCTGCCCACGTGCCCATGGAAAAGCTGGCGGCCCACTTCCACGACACCTATGGCCAGGCACTGGCCAACCTGTACGCGGTGCTGGAAGAAGGCGTCAGCGTCATCGATGCCTCCGTCGCCGGCCTCGGCGGCTGTCCCTACGCCAAAGGCGCCTCGGGCAACGTCGCCACCGAAGACGTGCTATACCTGCTTAACGGCCTTGGCATCAAAACCGGCGTCGATCTGGAAAAGCTTGTCGCCACAGGCGACTGGATATGCAGCCAACTGAATCGCCACAACGGCTCAAAAGTCGGCCAGGCACTAGGCGGCAACTGCCAATGATCAAATTGGCGGGTGGGAACAGCTTCCCAGGACTGTCTGCAGCATGGATGCTGCAGTCAAGCGTACACGGACGTATTCACAGCGTGTCCTGGGAAGCTGTTCCCGCCCGCCAAAGCACCAAACAGGAAGGCTAGGAGCCCAAGAATGAGCAACAAAAACGTAGTGGCCCTCGATCTCCCCATCCCGGAGATCAAAGACATGCCGGAAGACACCCAGAAGTACTTCCAGATCTGCCAGGAAAAACTGGGCATGATCCCGAACGTACTCACCGCCTACAGCCAGAACCTTAAACAGCTGGACGGTTTCACCCGCCTGTATAACGAGCTTATGCTCGGTGAGAGCGAACTCTCCAAACTGGAGCGGGAAATGGTCGCCGTGGTGGTTTCCTCCGAGAACAAATGCTTCTACTGCCTGGTTGCTCACGGCGCCGCCGTGCGGGTCCTGAGCGGCGATCCCCAGTTGGGTGAGCACATGGTGATGAACTACCGCAGCGCCAAACTCGACAAGCGCCAGCGGGCGATGCTGGATTTTGCATCCCACCTTACCCGCTCGCCGGCCACCGTCACCGAAGACGACATCCAGGCCCTGCGGGATGCCGGTCTGAGCGACCGCGGCATCTGGGATCTCAGTAACCTGATCGGCTTTTACAACATGTCCAACCGGGTGGCGATTGCCAGCGATATGCAACCGAACCCCGAATATCACAGTCAGAGTCGCTAGCAGGTAAACCACCCTGCTCGCCCTCGAATACAAAAACAATGGAGGCAGAGATATGAGCAAGACTCTACCAAGTTATACCAGCGGAACCGCGGAAGTGCCCCTGCTGGGCATGACCATCGGTGAAATGCTCGACCGCACCGCCGAGAAATACCCGGACAACGAAGCCCTGGTGTGCCTGCACCAGGACATTCGCTGGACCTACAAAGAGTTTGTTGAAAAAGTCGACGAAGCCGCCCGCGCCTTCATGGCCATTGGCGTCAAACGCGGCGACCGCGTGGGCATCTGGTCCCCCAACCGCTACGAGTGGACCGTTACCCAGTTCGCCACCGCCAAAGTCGGTGCCATCCTGGTGAACATCAACCCGGCTTACGGTGTCCACGAACTGCAATACGCCCTCAACCTGGCTGGTATAACCACCCTGGTGACGGCTGACAGCTTCAAAGCTTCCAATTACCGCGAGATGATCTACGAGCTGGCCCCGGAGCTGAAGCGAAGCTCCCCCGGCAAGCTCAAGGCCGACCACGTTCCGGAATTGCGGGCCGTGATCAACGTGCACGAAGACAAGCACGACGGCATGTGGACCTGGAAGGAATTCCTCGGCTTCTCAAGCGACGTGTCCCAGGACGATCTGGTAAAACGCCAGGGCGAACTGCAGTTTGACGACCCCATCAACATCCAGTTCACCTCCGGCACCACCGGCAACCCGAAAGGCGCTACCCTCACCCACCACAACATCCTGAACAACGGGTACTTTGTGGGCGAGAGCCAGATCCTGACCGAGAAAGACCGCCTGGTGATCCCGGTGCCCCTGTACCACTGCTTCGGCATGGTCATGGGCAACCTTGGCTGCATCACCCACGGCTCTACCATGATTTATCCCGGCGAAGGCTTCGAGCCCAAGTCCGTTTTGCAGGCCGTGCATCAGGAAAAGGCCACCGCCCTGTACGGCGTGCCCACCATGTTCATTGCCGAACTGGCCGAGCCGGAATTCGAGACCTATGACCTTTCCAGCCTGCGCACCGGCATCATGGCGGGATCCATCTGCCCGGCAGAGGTCATGAAGAAGGTCAACGGCAAGATGAACATGAAAGAGGTTCAGATTGCCTACGGCATGACCGAAACCAGCCCGGTTTCCACGCAGACCAGCTCCCTGGATCCGTTCGAGAAGCAGGTCACCACCGTGGGCCGCACCCAGCCGCACCTGGAAACCAAGATCGTTGATCCGGGCACCGGCAACGTGGTTCCGCGTGGCGAGATCGGCGAGCTGTGCACCCGTGGCTACAGCGTGATGCTGAAGTACTGGAACAACGAAGAGAAAACCCGCGAAGCCATCGACAGCGCCGGATGGATGCATACCGGCGATCTGGCCACCATGGACGAAGAAGGCTATGTCCAGATCGTTGGCCGCATCAAGGATATGGTCATCCGCGGTGGCGAGAACATCTACCCGAAAGAAATCGAAGAGTTCCTCTACACTCACCCGGCCATCGAAGAAGTGCAGGTAACCGGCATTCCCGATGACAAGTACGGCGAAGAGCTGATTGCCTGGGTGAAGCTGGCTCCAGACGCGGCGCCAGTCACAGCCGAGGACCTGCAGGCCTTCTGCAAGGGCAAGATCGCTCACTTCAAGATCCCGAAGAACTACAAGTTCGTGGACGAATTCCCGATGACCGTCACCGGGAAGATCCAGAAATTCAAGATGCGGGAGATTTCAATCGAGGAGATGGGACTGAAGAAATAACCACGGTCCCTGCTTTGGTTGAACGGACAAACCCCGGCACTTGCCGGGGTTTGTCGTTTTCCGCTCCAGCAAATCAAGGCCGAATACGTGCTTGTCAGCGCTCCACCGCCATGCTTCACTTCTGTGATTAGCATGCAACCGGAGACGCCCCTATGCCCAGCCCCGCAACCGACTACTCGAAAACAAAAATCAGCCTTCAACGTGTCTGGGTGCTATTGCTCAGCGCGGTGCTCCTTGGCGGGTGCTCCACGGTGTACTACAAAACCATGGAAAAATTCGGGTATGAAAAGCGGGACATC
The DNA here is from genome assembly GCF_000235625.1 of Marinobacter manganoxydans MnI7-9. Taxonomy (GTDB): domain Bacteria; phylum Pseudomonadota; class Gammaproteobacteria; order Pseudomonadales; family Oleiphilaceae; genus Marinobacter; species Marinobacter manganoxydans. Next base: position 214,483 of record NZ_AGTR01000014.1, read on the forward strand.
CTGGTGGATCGGGTTGAAGATGCCCGGGACAGCCAGAACGACGCCCAGGAAACCTTCCGTTCGTCGCTTGAGCGTTTCCAGAGTGTGGTGGACACGCCTGACACCGAGCTAAAGGAACAATATGCCGAAATCAGCGATGCCTACGAAGACAGCCTGGCGAGTGCCGAAGAGGTTAGAGACCGGATCGACAAGGTAGAAGAAGTCGCCGAGGACCTGTTCGATGAATGGGAAGACGAACTCAGCCTGTACGAGAGCGCATCACTGCGCCGCAGTAGCGAACAGCAACTGAAAGAGACCCGCGTTCAGTACGGCCAGCTGATCAGCCGGATGCACGACGCCGAGGACAGAATGGAACCGGTGCTGCAGGCATTTGAGGATCAGGTGCTGTACCTTAAGCATAATCTGAATGCCCAGGCGATCGGTTCGCTGGAAAACGAACTGGTCAGCATCCGTCAGGATGTAGATTCCCTGATTCGCAATATGGAACAGTCAATCGCGGAGTCTGAAGCCTTTATTCAACGCTTTCGCCAGGGCGGGTAATACCTCAAGGGAGCCAACGCTATGGAGCGCCAAGACGCAGATCCTGCGCTCAAGCCGGCATTGATGCAATTCGACATGGCGCTGGCAGAATTTGCCCGCGCCCGCAAATCGGACCCCAAAGCCTCCAGTCTCAGTCTCCTGGAGCGCACACGGATGCTAATGACGCTGCCAGGCGGCTTCGACGCCATCTACCGGCGCGTAAGGTCGCTCGAATCCGCTGGCATTTTCGGCACCAGCGACTGGGCCCGGCCAGCCCTGCTGCAACCGGCGCTCGCCAAACACTCTCTGAGGGAGGCGGGTGCAGTTACCACCATTGTCGAGGCGATCAGCGAACTGCGCATGCTGGCCGTCACCCGTGGCAAATACTTCCATCCCGGAATTTCTGCTGAGCAGGCACGCCACTTTCTCACCCAGGTGATGGCATTAAACCTGGACCTGCTGTCTGGCCAGCTCACCGAAGCCGATCGTGAAAGACCCAAGCAACTTGGCACCATCGTTCAGGAACTCTATCGGTACCTGATCTCCCACCTCGGTTATGAAAGCCTATTGGACAGCCTGGTGGCGGAAGTCTGGCGATTGCTGGACCAGGGGCCGGTGCAGGTCGACAGTATTCGGGAAATGATCGGGCAGATCGCCAAATGCCTTTACGACCCCGACATCAAAACCGGACGCAATGCCGATGCCACGCGGCTGGTGAAGGCCCTCTTTGCCCCCACACCTGCCAGCGCCGAGGACCCCGGCCTTGCCGTTTACGAGCAGCGTTTGAAAGACATGGACGACGTGGCGCTCTCCTCCGAAGCCACCTACTTTGCCCGCAGCATGTTCGACACCGGCCTTGCCTCTCCCTACCACGCGGTGATGCTCCGGTTCCTGCGCGCCAGCGGCCAGGACGATCTCATCCCCAACACACTGGGGCTGACCATGACCGGGCTGGACGATCTCTACTGTTACACCGATCTGGTCCATGCCCTGATTGACGAGGCCATCTACCCGGAAACCTGCCAGGCCGTCTATGGCCTGACCATGATGCTGGAGCGCGGATCGCTGTTTACACCCTCTGTGGCCCAGGCACTGTGGCGGCAAATCAAACTCAAGCCCTCTGCGGAAACCGATCAGGCTCTCAGAGAGGCGTTCGGCGATGCCCGGCCACCCCGGGTATTCCTGCTGGCCGGGGTTATCAACCTGCTGGGCCAGCCGCTGGGCGTTGGTCAGGGCAACAACCCCACCTGCCAGTCTGCCATTGGCCTCTCCATGTGGGCGTCAAACGAGGCGGATTACCTGTTGCAAGTCCTGGCCTGGGCAGCACGCGACAACGAAGTGCTGAGCCGCTTTGAAGGCCAGGAGGTTTCTTCCCGCGATCTGGAACCGGGCCTGGTTAAGGGAACGCCAGTGGATGTGGACCCGGTATCGCTCGTGCTCATCCCTCATCTCGATCGCCTCTACGGTGAGATGTGGCGCCGCTGTGAGACCCGGGACGACGACGCCCATCGCTGGATCAACCCGGAATTCTACGGCTGGTGGGTCAGCCACGGCTTCCGCGTGGTCGCCGACGTAAAAACCGGCGAGGTAAAGGACTACGAGGGATTTATCCGGCATTTCTACGCGAGCTATCACCCCTTCTACAACGGCAACATACCGGTCATTCACGCCCAGCCGGCAGGGATTGCTGTAACAGACAGCGCCGCCCGCTTTGTTGGCCGGCACGCCATCAATATCCTGCGGGTTGCCCTGAGCCCGAAGAACGAGATGCGGGTGTACTTTTTTAACCCCAACAACGACAGCGGCCAGAACTGGGGCCAGGGCATTACCTGCTCAACCCACGGCAATGGCGAGTTTCGCGGTGAAGCTTCCCTGCCCGTGGCCGAATTCACGTCTCGACTGTACGCCTTCCACTATGACCCGCTGGAACTGGGCGATCTATCGGCGATACCCGATGAGGAAGTCGCCCGGGTTATGGACCTGGGCTACACAAGCTGGGCGGCGCCGAGAGATACATCCGAGGAATAACACTCTCGGCTATCCGCCCTAATAGCTCTCGGTCTTACCGGTGACCGGCGACAGGGGCTCGCCCTCCTCGTTCTGCAGCTGATAGTCGTAGGCGGCCTGCAGACCGGTATCCTCTTCGGTCTCATCATCCGGTTCGTATTCCAGATGCCTTGGATAGAGCGGCGACAACATGGCCACGATAATGCCGATGGCGCAGAACATGGCAAAGGCATCGGCGTAACCCACCTTGCCAACAAGAATACCGACTATCGGCGAGCCAGCCGCCTGGCCCAGTGATACTGCCATGAAAGGCAGTACGGGGCCCATGGACAGCCGCCCCGGCAGCAGGCGAATGCCGGTCATCAGGTACAGCCCGGTCAGACTCATGTAGGCCAGACCAAACACCAGTGCTGAAAACGCCGAAATCATCAGGTTGTCGGGGCTGGCCGCCAACAACGCCAGGCTCGCGGCCAGTGTCATCAGCATCAGGGCCTGGGTAACCGGTGGGTTGTTCCGGTCAGCCAGATCGGCCACCACCGCGCCGCCAAGGCCGGCAATACCGACCCCCAGCCACAGCCATGCCGTGGCATCGGATGGCATGGATCCCAGATTAACCACGAGATCGGGTGCGAAAATCCAGTAGGCGGCGGAGACAAAGCCCATCATGAACGCGAACAGCGAGAGCCTGAGCAGTCGCCACCATTGATCCGCACTGATTGGCTGCGCCGGCGCAGCATTGGCGGGCACAACACGGGATACAGACGGAATGAAGAACCAGGTGGCAATCACGCCAATTACCGCCAGCACGGCAAAGGACGCGTAGGCATAGCGCCAGGCCCCGGCGAGGAACAGGATCGTCGGCACAGCAACGACGACACCGATACTGGTGCCCGCGTTCATCACCGAGCTTACCCGGCCGTGGAGCGAGCGTCTCACCAACGCCTGCATGGCGGCTGTGAGAGCCGGCATCATCAGGCCCGTGCAGATACCACAGAGAACAACACCCACCCCGAGGGAGACGGCCCCCACGGCCTGGCTGATCAGCGCCAGGCCAACAACACCAAAAATACCGGATGCCATGGCGGTATTGCGGGCACCAAGACGATTTGCCGAGAGCGGAGCCACCAGGGTAGCGAATACGAAACTGATCAGCGGCAGCGCACCGATCACACCGATCACATCCGGCGCCAGCCCCAGGTCATCCCGGATCGGGGGGACGAACAGACCGAACGCAAAGCGCGCCAGACCATAGCTGATCGCGATCAGTGCTGCGCCGAGGAGTGCAAATGACGTGCTCGAAGGAAACTTCATTCCGCTGTGCTCCTTGCGCTGTCCATCTTCGTCAGACTAGACATCAAAGCAGGATTTTTAAAGCAGCGGATGGCCTGCGCCAGCGATCAGCCTGCGGTCTGGGGCAGAAACCGGCGGTCCCAGACCCGCTCAGCGGCCTCGAACAGGCTGTCCACCGTCAGCGCGAGCATGCCAATCAGAATCGCGCCCTGCAACACGTAGGCTGTGTTGCCATTGACGAGACCGGCGATCACCGGATCCCCCAGGGTTCTGGCACCGATGGTTGAGCCAATGGCGGCCGTTGCAATGTTGATGGTTACCGAGGTCCGGATACCGGCCAGGATCACCCTGCCCGCCAGCGGCAACTCCACCTGCAACAGCACCTGAAAAGGCGACATGCCCATACCCAGCGCCGCCTGCCTCACTGTGGCATCGACACCCTCCAAGCCGGCCAGGGTATTGCGCAGAATGGGCAGCAATCCATACAGAATCAGCGCCACCAGAATCGGCGCCTCACCAAACCCGAGAACCGGCACCGCCAGGGCGAGAACCGCCACCGGCGGGAAGGTCTGGCCGATAGAGGCGATCTGGCTAACCAGCGGCAGAAAGTCGCGCCCAGCCGGGCGCGTGGCGAAGATTCCCCCGGCAACCGCAGCGACGGTTCCAACCAGGGCGGAAATCACCACCAGCATCAGATGGTTCTGGAGCAGAAAGAGAAAGCTCTCCCGCTCGTAGACCACATTCTGTTTATCCGGCTGCACCCACTCGAAAAGCGGTTCGAGAGTCGGCATGCCCGCGCTCAGGGCACAGAGGAGCACAGTCAGCAACACAGGCGGCAGCCAGACCCGCATCAGGCACCTTCCTGGATAATGCGTTCACGGGTGATGGTTCCGGTTTCCTGGCCATCGGCATTGAACACCGGCACCTGCCTCCAGTTCTGCCAGAGCATGATTGAAAGAGCCACTCGCAGGCTGTCGTCTTCCTTGAGACCGTCGGCGCCGGGTTCCGGCTCTCTGGGCTGAGGGTGAGCCTCCATCAGATCCCTCACGGTGTGCAGGCTCATCAGTTTCAAGCCGCGGTCCTGCTTGCCCACGAGGTTCTCTACAAAAACGGAGGCGGGTCGCCGGAGAATGTTCTCCGGCGTGTCGTGCTGGATAATCCGGCCCTGATCCATCACGGCAATGCGGGTCGCCAGCCGCAGGGCTTCGTCAATATCGTGGGTTACAAACACCGTGGTTTTCCGCAGCTGACTCTGGATACGCAGCATTTCCAGCTGCAGGTTCTCCCGGGTGATGGCATCCAGCGCACCGAAGGGTTCGTCCATCAGCAGAATATTGGGGTTGGCAGCCAACGCCCTGGCAACGCCCACCCTTTGAGCCTGCCCGCCGGACAATTGCTGGGGATATTTGTTGGCGTGGGTGGCCTGGTCCAGATCCAGCAGCGTCAGCAACTCATGCACGCGCTCGTCGATCCGCTCCCGTGGCCATTTCAGAAGCTGGGGTACCATGGCGATATTGCGGGCCACCGTCCAGTGTGGAAACAGCCCCGTGCCCTGAATCACATAACCCATGTTCAACCGCAGCTGCTCGGGGTTCATGGCGGTAACATCGTTACCATCCACCAGGATCTGGCCCTCACTGTGGGGCAGCAACTGGTTGATCATCCGCAGGGTAGTCGACTTGCCGCAGCCTGAGCTGCCCACCAGCACGCACACTTCGCCGGTTTCGACCGTGAGGTTTATCCGGTCCACCGCCACGGCATCTCCAAAGCGGCGGGTAACGTTTTTCAGTTCAATCATCCGGGCTTATCCCTCTCCTGTCAGGCCGTCGCCGGTGTCGGCTAGAGACTGGCCGCCAGCATGGTGAGCAGAGCATCCGCCAGCAGCGCGAGTGCAATGGTGGGCAGCGCACCAAGCAATACCAGATCCATCGCCGCCTGCCCCAGGCCCTGAAAGATAAAGCTGCCAAAACCGCCGGCGCCAATGAGCGCGGCAACCGCGGTCAGGCCAATGGCCTGGATGGTGGTAATGCGCACGCCTTCCACAATCACGGGAAGCGCCAGTGGCAACTTGAGTTTGAAGAACAGCTGTCGCTCGTTCATTCCCATACCCCGCCCGGCATCGGCGAGGCTTTCCGGCACCTCGGTAAGCGCGACGAAGGTGTTGCGCACCATGGGCAACAGACTGTAAGCCACCAAAGCCAGCAAGGCCGGAGCCCAGCCAATGCCACGAATCCCCATGGCCTGCAGTGCCGGAAAAGCGGCCGCCAGCGCACTGAGCGGTGCGATCAGTAACCCGAATACCGCCAGGCTGGGAATAGTCTGAAGAAAGCTGACCGCGCCAAGGATGGGACGGCGCCAGGCCACACTACGAATCATCTTCAGGGCCAGTAGAAAAGCCAGACCGGCGCTGATGCCGACCGCGCCAAAGGCCAGTGCCAGATGAGTCCACAGGGCCTGCTCGAACTTGTCCGGGCGGGCGTTGAATTCCCGAACCAGCGACAAACTCTCCAGCCCACCGCCTCGAAGGATCCACAGCCAGTTGCCAACGATGACGGCCAGTATCATCAGCTGCAGCCCTCGCCCGCTCCCGAGGCGCCCGAGGATTTCGATCAGCATCAGCGACAGCAAAAACAGCAAACACCAGAAACCGGCTCCGATGGACGACCGCGCATAAGGTGCGTCTTCCGGCAGGTGCCGGCCCGCAAAGACCTCGAGCAACAGGGGCAGCAGCGCCAGGGAGAGGCCTACCAGGCCCAGAAGCGGCAGGTACCGCCGGCGCAACGGCAGAAAAGACAGCAGAACGCAGCCAGCCAGAACCAGTGACACCAGGCCAGCCCAGGGCCCGCCAACGGCCGAAATGAGGCCGTGACCGGTACCCGGAACAATGCGGTTGGGTTGAATGACGCCCAGGTCCAAAAGCCAGACCAGCGCCAGGGCAAGACACCCCAGCACAGGCAGGACACGGTTCGGCATGGTGTTCGAGGCAACAGAGCTGTAAATCGACAAACCTCAGTCCTGGGCCAGGGAATCCAGGTAATCCCGGGCGACGGTATCCGCCGGTACCCCGTTCACGGCCACCTGGCCATTCAGGCGCTGCAGCGTTTCGAGATCCAGCGATTCGAAGATCGGCGTCAGCACTTCCCGGATCTGCGGATAGGCTTCCAGCACCTCGCCACGCACGATCGGCGCTGGCTGATACACCGGCTGAACGCCTGCGGTATCTTCCATTACCTTCAGATCCAGCGCATCCAGCCCGCCATCGGTGCCGTAGGTCATCGCACCGTTTACGTCGTTGTTATTCAGGGCCGCCGCGCGCAATGTCGCCGCCGTGTTGCCACCGGAAAGAATCAACAGCTGGTCGGATTCCAGCTTGAAGCCATAGGCCTCCTGGAACGCCGGCAAGGCACTGGCGGATTCCACAAACTCGGCGCTGGCCGCAAACTTGAAGGCACCGCCCTCATTGATGTAATTCGCATGATCTTCGAGTGTGGCCAGGTTATTTTCCCGCGCCAAATCGCCCCGCACGCTCATAGCCTAGGTGTTGTTTGCTTCGGCGGGTTCCAGCCAGACAATGTTATGTGCCTCTTTATCCAGGCGAGCAGCCTCCTGGTAGGCCTTATCCGCATCTTTCCAGATATCCCGATCCGCCTGATCGTGAAAGAACGCAGCATTGCCGGTGTACTCGGGGTAGATATCGATTTCGCCGGCCTTGATCGCATTGCGGACGATGCTGGTGCCACCCAACTGCAGTCTGTTTTCAACCGGAATACCCGCCCCCTCCAGGGACTGCAACACCATCTGCCCCAGTACCGAGCCCTCGGTGTCGATCTTGGAGGACACCACCACGGGATCAGCAGCCATTACCGATCCGGACATCACGAACGCTATCAATGCCGCTGTGCGGCGCAAACGGGATTTGGGAGTCACGGCCATTCCTCTCGGTTTTTGGTTACCACTATCAATCTAGAGGCCGCATCTACGAAGGCAAACGGGATTTGGTCTTGCCGGCACCGGCCCGCAGGAGGCCAGTTCCAAAATCGGGCGGAACGGACATCGTATTTGAAATCCGGAAACCCAACGGGTTAGGCTGTCTAAATAGCGAGCAGCATGGTAGTGAAGGTTATGGCACAGACCCTGGAAAAGACCCTCGAACCCACCTCCACCGTAGCGCCCCTGAACCCTGATAACGTGGCACTGCTCGAACAGGAAGGTTTAACCCTCAAGCCACTGGACCCTATCGGCGTTGAGATCTACGGATCCGACGTGCGCAACCAGCTGCCAGAGCCGGCTATCAAGGCCCTGGAAGAGGAAATGGCAAATCGCGGGTTCATCGTATTCAAGCACCAAGCCGGCCTTTCCCCCGATGAACTGATTGAAGCCTGCAAATGGTGGGGCGGGCGCGAGATCCATTCCACCCACGGCGTGCATCCCGCAACACCCGGCCGTAACCGGCACATTTTCCGCTGCTCTAACGATGGCCGCCAGGGCATTCTTGGCGTTGGCCCGCAATGGCACAACGATGGCAGTTTCGAAGCCGCCACCTTCTCCCACAGCGCCTACTACATGGCCCGTGCGCCAGAGAATGGCGGCGGCACCCACTTCGCGCACCAGGGTGCGGCCTTTGAAGCACTCCCTCCGGAGAAACAGGATTTCTGGGAAAGACTGGTGTCGGTAAACTCCGCATCCAGTGTGACCCACCCCGTGGTTCACACCCACCCGATTTCCGGTCGCAAGAGTGTCTGGCTGCATCTGGGCATGACCGGCGCCGTGCTGGAGCGCCTGCCGGAAGAAGGTCTGACGCTCGACCAGTTAAAGACTCTGCCTGCACCCGCGGACAGCTTCCACCTGCTGGACGACGCCGCCATGAAGGAACTGTTCAACGATTACAATGATCTGCTGAACGATTCCTTCGAGGGTGGCTACGGAATTCGCTACGAATACGAAACCGGCGATCTGTTATTTATCGATAACTGGGCCGTCGCCCACCGCGCCGCGCCAGAAGCGCATCTGCCGGCAGAGCAACAGGGACTGCGCATCATGGACCGGGTCACCATCAAGGCACCGAGAAACCTGTCGCCCCATTTCGGGCTGCCCCAATACATCAACATGGCCGGCCCCCACCCGTTCAACAAAGACGGCGTATGGCAGGCCGGTGGCGTGGGCTTCCGGTGGAAAGACGATATCCGCATGCAGAACTGATTCACCCGTTTTGCATGCGGCCGTGCGTCACTGCACCGGCTGACAACCGCGCACAGCGAGAGAGATATTCGTTGCCGCCTTTATCTGATCGTAGTATTTCGCGGCGGTTTTCACGCCCATATCCGCGTAGTTCCCGGCACTGGGGCTGATCAAGGTGCCCAGCTGGGCCCAAGCCGCCGCGGATTGCCGGTCACTCTCATAGGCTGAAAATGCCTGGTAGATTTCATTACAGGTAATGCCGTCTCCATCCATAGCTGCGGAAGAAACATGAGAGGACGTCTGACAGCCCGTCAAAGCGCCAACCGCCAACAAAAACCCAAGACTCTTGTACTTCATTGATCAGGTCTCCCAGGCCGTAATGGCCTCTTTTCGAAAGTATGGATAGCATGGTCTTATACATTCCAGCCCGATGCCAGACCTGCTGGTCTCAATGGAAAGATGCATTGAAAATTCCTCGCCACAAACTAAGCTATTCCTGTCTCTTCACTCTTTTGAGCATGCCCATGAAAGCGTGTCTTCATGCAGGTCTCACTCTCGCGCTATCCATTCTGCTTCTCTGGAGCCCAGCCCGAATTGGCCATGCGGAAACCGTCCTGCACGTTGCCTACGAAGATAAAACGCAATTCCCCTACTACATGGGCGACACCCAGGAGGTTCTGGAGAGACCCGGCGCAGCGGTGGAGCTGGTCAAATTGCTGGAAGAGCGGGTACCGGGGTTGCGGATCAAGTTCAGCCGATACCCCTGGAAACGATGCCTGGCCATGCTCGAAACCGGCCAGGTAGATGGTATTTTCAATGCTTCTTACAATGCTGCCCGCACCCGAATTGGCGAATACCCCTGGCGGGACGGTCAGGTTGACCCTACCCGCCGACTAACCACCATCAGCTACAATCTCTATGTCCTGCCAGATACAGAGCTGGGCTGGAGCGGCAAGGCTTTCGAAGACACGGACCTGTCAGTTGGCGCCCCATTGGGCTACTCAATCGTGAACGATCTGGAGAACCTGGGCGTTTCCGTAATCAAGGTTCGGAGTTCCAGGCAGAGCCTGCAGTTACTGACTGCCAGACGCGTTCATGCCGTTGCGCTCCAATCGGTCACCGCCGATTTTCTGTTACGCCAGAACGCCAGGCAGCTCCCGGGCATTGTCCGGATTGATCCCCCTCTCAAAACCAAGCCCTACTACCTGATGCTCTCACGGGAATTCAAAGCGGCAAACCCGGAGCTTGCAGAGCACATATGGAATGCCATCGGCGAACTCAGAGAAGAAAAGCTTGAGGCCCTGGCGCAGCCCTATCTATCCGAGTCCGGCTAGTCAGCTTTCCCACTTATTTGGCCTATTGAGAGTGAGTAAGCCCATAGTCGATGGCAGCACACACCGCCGCGGCCTGCGCGGCATTGCATTGCTCGGGGGTTACGCGGGGGCTGTCGGGGTAAACCTCGGTGGTGGTCCGGTAGGGCGCACTCGTAATACCGGCGCACAGGCCCCACTGCGTGAGCGGATACGCGATCACGCCCCGGGCGACCACCGGGGAGCCGAAGATCTCGCCGCTGTCATCGGCCGGCGCAATATGCGTCACCTGCTCCACCGCTCTGATCAATGCCTGCTGGAATTCAGGCTGTGGGTTCTCGCTGTCGTCGACCACGTAAAAGCCATCGGGAATCCCCGCCGGTTCGAACGGCTTGCCGTCGCGGGCAGCCAGCGCCGGGCGAAACTCCGATTCGTCGGTATCGGCAGTCTCGTGCAGGTCGATATGAATCAAGGCACTGTCACGAACAGGCGCTACCAATCGCATAAGGGCGGCTGACTCCTCCGCCCGACTGCCCTCGTGGAATGAACGGTTGGGATCAATCGCATTATAGTTCCAGCGATGAATGCGCTCATACGCCCAGGGACTGACACAGGGCGCAACCAGCAAGTTCACGCGGCCGGCATAATCCTCCGCGTGCTTATCCAGGAACTGCAGCGCGCCATGCACACCACTGGTTTCATACCCGTGAACGCCGCCGGTTATCAGCACCACCGGCAGATCGTTATTCCAGTCGCGGCTGCGAATCGCCATCAGCGGATAGTAATCCGGGCCGTAATCCAGAGCGCCGTACTCTTCCACATCAAAGCGCGAGCGCAGGCCCTCGATCACACTCAACACCTCCGCCTCGTAACTGCGCTGGCGGGTCTGCCGTGACAACCACTCGGCGCGTTCCGCATCGCCCCAGGGAGTGCCGGGAGTGCCAATTGGATAGGGTGTTGAAACTGTGTTCATAGCAGCGCTCCGTTAACGATTGCCCGTAACTCCTGACGGATGGGGTATGTTGATGAGGGAATCAGTTGCGTCATGAAGATCATCACCAGCTCCTCCACGGGATCGACGAAAAAGTTGGTGCTCGCAAGGCCACCCCAACCGTACTCACCGACCGATCCGTTGGTCTGGGATTTGGCGACGTCGGTTTTTACCGAAAAGCCCAGACCAAAGCCAGTGCCGGCATAAGGTGTCTCGCTGAAAGCACCGACAGACAGGCCCGGTAGGTCCTGATTGTAAGGCAGGTGGTTACGACACATGAATTCCAGAGTTTTTCGACCAATAATCCGCCGCCCGCGGAACTCGCCACCCTGGCACAGTGCCTGGGCGAAGTGGAAATAATCGTCGATGGTGGAAACCAGCCCGCCGCCGCCGGACACGAACTGAGGCTTGCGCCGGAAGGGAGACGTCTCGGGGTCATCCTGCAGCGTGAACTGATCTCCAGCCTGGTACTGATAGCAGGCAGCGAAGCGGTCAAGTTGATCATCCCGAACATGGAAGCCGGTGTCAGGCATATCCAGAGGCTCAAAAATATGCTCCCGCAGATACTCATCAAACGGCTTACCCGACAGCAACTGCACCAGATACCCAAGCACATCCGTGCTGACCGAATAGTTCCAGGCTGTGCCCGGGGAAAACTCCAGAGGCAGCTCTGCGAGGTGATCGACCAGGGCTTCCAGCGTCATACTCCGGCTGCCATCCAGCTTAAGCTCGCGATAGGCAGCATCAACGTTGGTGCGCTGCATAAATCCGTAAGTCAGGCCTGACATATGCGTGAACAGGTCGCGAATTGTCATGGTGCTGGATGCAGACGTGGTCAGGAAGTTGGGGTAAACCCCGCTTTTATAAATCCGCCGGGTTCTCCAGGCAGGAATATACTTGTGTACGGGATCATCCAGTAAAAACCGCCCCTGCTCATAAAGCTGCATCATGGCGATAGATGTGATCGGCTTGGTCATGGAATAGATGCGGAACACCGTATCCCGGCGGACCGGCTTGTTGCGTTCCACGTCCATCAGTCCCTGGGCTTTCACATAGGCAATTTCCCCTTGCCGGGCGACCAGTGTCAGCGCGCCGGGTAACTTCCCGGGCTGGACGTAGCAACGGTCAAGGTGGCTTTCAATGTTTGAAAGATGATCCGTAGACAGGCCAGCAACCTGTGAGTGTTCCGTCATAGAGGGGGCACCTACTTGCGGGTTTTCGGATTTATGCAACTAGCTTACTCTGGCAGGCCCTCAAACTCTGGCACGTCGCCAAAGTCGCCATCCCAGGGTGCTTTACTGCCTGTAAAAATGTGGGCTGTGGGTACCATGGAGATTCTGCTGTCTAAACATCCTGCAGGAACGACAACAACACCTTCAAGCTGAGTGCTCGGCAATGCTGACCCGCACAACTTACAAAAGCTCTTGTTGTGACGAGTGCCAGAGAGCGTAAAGGAGGTCACAGCGTCTTTACCGGATAACCAGGTCAATTCAGCGGACTGCGAGAACAAATTTGCCGCATGAGCAGATCCGGTATCTTTTTGGCAGTGTTGGCAATGACACAGATAGAAACTGTCGAAACTGCCTTGTACCTCAAATTTCACAGTGCCACACAGGCAGGAACCAGAATGAACAGTCATCGGTTTTTCTCTATCGCCTCTTACTGAGACACCTGAAACATCGCGAACAGGCAGCCCGGCAGTGATTATTGTTTACGTGATCTTAGTGCTGCACCGTAGGCCATTGTCGCCCAATGACGCATTTCTGATGGGTCTTCCAGCGCCTCTTCGGGTGCCAGGTAGTATGACATTCCCACCATTCTCTGTCCCTTCGGATACATGAACTGTGATAACCCACGTTCTTCAAAACAGCTGACGGACTCAGAGTCTACTTTCAGGTAGAGCATGTCGTCGGCGACAAGGCCTATCATCACATCATCGTGGTAGATGCCGTAGCCACCAAACATCTTTCTGGCGCGAATTTCACCGAATTCGGAAAAAGTTTCTTTTAGGTATTCGATGTATTCACTCACTTTTCCAGCACTCGCATATCTAAAAGCCTGTAGTGCGGCAGGGCATCCAACCATTGAACAAGAGGAATTTCGAATGCCTTATGTCAATATCAAGATCACCGATGACAACTGGGGCGTCAAAGGGGAAACCGTCACCGAACTGCGAAAACGATAACCAACTAACAGGGGAGCAGAACTCACCATGACCACCCTCCGGGAACTTCTGAACGTTGACTACCCAGTGATTCAGGCGCCCATGGCGGGCGTGCAGGACAGCGCGTTGACCATCGCAGTTTCCAAAGCGGGCGGGCTGGGTTCGCTCCCCTGCGCCATGCTCACAGGCGAAAAAATCCGCGAAGAAATCGCCAATATCCGGGCCGCAACAGACCGGCCCTTCAACCTGAATTTCTTCTGCCACACCCAGCCACCGGAAGACCCGGAGAAAGAAGCCGCCTGGCGGCAAAGCCTGCAACCCTACTACCAGGAACTGAGGCTGGAGATGAACGAAGACGCCGGCGGCCCAGGCCGCCGCCCTTTCGATGAACAAACGGCCGACCTGGTGGCTGAATTGAAGCCTGCGGTAGTGAGCTTTCACTTCGGCTTACCGGCCCCCGATTTGGTGGCCCATATCAAATCCAACGGTGTTAAAGTACTGGCCAGTGCCACTACGGTGGCCGAAGCCTTGTGGCTGGAGGAGAGAGGCGCGGACGCCATCATTGCTCAAGGGCTCGAGGCCGGTGGTCACCGCGGCCACTTTCTGTCTGACGACCTTGGTCTGCACATGGGTATCTTTGCGTTACTCCCCCGAATCACATCCAGAGTGAAGCTCCCTGTAATTGCGGCAGGCGGCATTGCCTCTTCCGAAGGTGTCAAAGCAGCCATACAACTGGGCGCCACCGCGGCCCAGGTCGGCACAGCTTACCTGCTGTGTACCGAAGCAAAAACCAGTGCCATCCACCGGGCCGCCCTTCAGTCCCAGCAAGCTTCCCACACCGAAATCACCAACGTGTTTTCCGGCCGGCCAGCGCGCGGCATCGACAACCGGCTCATTCGCGAGCAAGGCCCTATCAGTTTGCGCGTGCCTGATTTTCCCAATGCGGCGGCTGCGTTGGCACCCCTCAGATCGGAGGCGGAAAAGCTTGGCAAGGGAGACTTTTCGCCCCTTTGGGCGGGGCAGAACACCATGGGGTGCGAAGAGATCTCAGCCGGGGAAATGACGTTGAGGTTGGCGGGTTTCGAGTAATGCTTGCTGGCGAACAAATGCCTTCTGCATCTTGCCAGAAAAGGCCAAGTAAAAGACGAAGGCAACAGCCGGTTTTAAAGCCCCCTCTTGGCTTCAGCTATTACAGTCTTCATCCTCGCCTGAAGTGCCCGATGCCGGGGAACGCACAGATATAACGTTTCGCTGACCGGGTTAGCGAGAGGATGAGCTTTGATGTGCTCAGACTTCTCAAAGGCCTCAACGGCATGTGCAGGTAAGACGGTAAAACCCAAACCCATACTAACCGGCTCCAGAATCAAACCGATCTGGTTCGAGAACCCCTTTCTGGGAAACAGGTTACTGTGCTGAAACTCAGGGTAATTGGCACCAAGAAGCAAGCTGGCGTGATGACTCCCATCCGGGTGATCGATAAACCCTAGAGCCATCAGAGTGTCCCAGTCCGGTTCCTCGACAGTAGCAGGTGTTACCAACAGCAGCGATTCCTGCGCGACAGGCGTGCAACTTACCTCGGACAGGGTAGATTTCGAAGTCATGAATCCGAGATCAACAATCGACTTCGCGATCGCGTTCTCCACATCCGGATTTGGCGCAAACCGGTAATCGATAACAAGCTTCGGGTGCTTGCTCTGTAGCGCCAAGAGATGTGGATAAAGCTTCAGCCCGACACTACCCGGAGACATGATCCGCACACTGCCTGCAAAGGGCGGATCCTCTCCGACTGTCTGTTCCAGATTCGACAACGCAAAGAGGATGCCCTGCGCCTCGGTATAAAGCCTTTCGCCTGCACCCGATAGAGAAAACTGCTTACCCTGCCTCACAAGCAATTCGGTACCGAGCTGCTCTTCAAGCTTACGCACATGCTGACTAACACCCGACTGGGTCATGTGAAGGCGCTCGGCAGTTCGGGTGAAATGACCGACTTCCACCAGTGTGCAAAAGGTGCGTAACCAGGCCGTGTTTATCATTACATTACGTAATCTTTTAGAGAATAAATGATAATTTTAACTAATTAACAACCCCATGTAACCTGCTTTCAGTCTTAACAGAGGAGGGCAGCCAATGAGCAACGTGTACCTGTAGTTGCCCCCGCTAAACCGGACACCACCTCATTCGTTTGATGCCAGTTCTGCCCGGTACTCCCAGGGCGATTTCATTTTCAGCCCCTTGTGTGGGTGGCTGCGGTTATAGTCTTCGACCCATTCCGGCAACCTGGCCATCACCGTGGCGGCATCAGGGAGATCGTTCAAGTACACATAGTCGCGCTTAAACGTCTTCACGAAGGCCTCAGCCATGCCGTTGCTCTGAGGGCTTCTCACCGGTGTGGTACACACTACAAAGCCCAGAGAGGACGCGAAGGCTCGCGTTTCTTTGGCAATGTAGCAACTGCCATTGTCCGTCAGCCATTCCAGCGGATGAGGCACTCGCTCTGACTGGCCGAACCGGTATTCCAAGCTTTCCAGCAGCAGGTCCTGAACCATCTCACCGGTGATGCCACCAGTAGTCGCTACATAGCGCATCAGCTCGCGATCACAGCAGTCCAGGCTGAAGGCTACACGGACAACCTCCTTGTTCCAGCAGCGGATCTCAAAGCCATCTGAGCACCAGCGAAGGTCCGGCTTCAACGTAATAACCTGGCCATTGTGGCAGCGCTCTTGAGGTCGCCCTGTATACCGGGGTAACAGCAGCCCATCCTGCTTCATCAGTCGGTACACGCGCTTGTGGTTTACTCGCTCATCGTTGGCTGCGAGCAACCGATTCAGTCGAGCCGTGATCCTTCGATAGCCATTGGCAGCACGGGCCTCGCACAGCTCACGGATAAACGGTAAATGCCGGTCATCGTCCTGTTTGCTGTATCTCGGGCTTCGGCCTTTCTGGCGACCATGAAGGCGATCCAACAGATTGGAGCGCGATACCTTCAGCACTTCAGCAACCCGCTTCAGAGGGTATCGTCCGGTGGCAGCAACGGCATGCGCGAGATCAACTTTTTTGACTGAGCCACCTCCAGGGCTTCCCGGAGTATTTCAGCTTCCATCGTCTTGCGGCCCAACATCCGCTCCAGCTCCCGAACCTTCTTGTTCAGGGCTTTCACCTCGGATGCGCTTACAACCTCATCACCGGATTCAATCGCGGACATGCCACCGTCTTTCATCAGCTTCTTCCAACGGAACAACAGACTTGCTGATATACCATGACGCCGGGCTACAAGCGATACCGACATGCCTGGCTGCTCACACTCTGCAACCATGAATGCTTTCTCCTGCGCGGAATACCGGCGACGGCGCTGCACTCCGGTTATGACTTCGATTCTCTCCACCTTGGACACTCCTTTGCACTAGGTCTATGCCTAGGCCTTTGCTTCTACCAAGGTGTCCGGTTTAAATGGGGGCTACTACAGTACCCAAGAAACTTTTCACACATCGGCATATCCGTGCCGGATCTTGAACAAGCCGTAAAGTTCTACACGGAGGTTATGGGTTGGTATTTGATTATGGAACCAACCTTGATCGAGGAAGGCGACAGCGCCATTGGAGAAATGTGCACAGACGTATTTGGCGCGGGCTGGGGCAAGTTCCGTATCGCTCACTTATCGACAGGCGATCGGATTGGTGTGGAGCTTTTCCAGTTTAAAAACCAGACCAACCCGGAAAACAATTTCGAGTATTGGAAAACCGGGGTCTTTCATTTCTGTGTTCAAGACCCGAACGTAGAGGAACTGGCAGAGCGGATTGTGGCCGCAGGTGGCAAAAAGCGCATGGAGAAACCGCGCTACTATTACCCCGGCGAGAAGCCCTACCGCATGATTTATATGGAAGACCCGTTTGGAAACATCCTGGAAATCTACAGCCATAGCTACGAATTGATATACAGTGCGGGCGCCTACCAATAAGCGCGAAGACAGTTTCAGGGGGCTTTCTGCTACGGGAAGCCTCCTTGATTTAACGCTTGGCTTTGCTATGAAGCGAAGCGGAGACAAAAGCATCCGAGTGCCGCGCCTGGTTAGCTGTTCCCAAGCATGTACGCCCGAAGCTGTCGCTCCTCTCGCATGACATAGAGAATGAGAACTCGCTTATCATCCTCACGATAAAAAATGCGACACGGTGGAACCACTACCTCCCTGTATACTGAATTAGGGAGTTCTGGAGGAATCCGTCCGGATTGGGGAAAATCTTCCAAACGCTCGGTCTTATCGAAAACATCCTGGACCAGGTGACTTGCGGCTGCAGGATTATCAAGAACAATGTACTCGGCGATGGCATCCAGTTCTTGAAGGGCGGGCTCCGTCCAGATTACTTCAGCCATTTACTCATTTTCTCCCTGGCCTCACTCTGGCTGTACGTTCTTCCCTCAAGTACAGCACGCTCTCCCCGTGAGAGCCCCTCAAGCAGCTCAAGTCGACGCTGCATAAACTCATAATCCTGCACATCAACAAGGTATGCGGATGGCTGACCATGCTCCGTGATCAGTATCGGCTCCTTAGACGAGTGCAAATCTGCAAGAATCTTTGTGGCTTGGCGCTTAAGGTTCGTAACAAGCTCAACTTTCATGGGCTAACCCTGATCCAAATTTATAGTGATACTATAGTATCACTTTTCGGGTGAGGCAATCACAGCTAATCGGGATAGGGAGGCACCTCACGATGCCCCTCCTCCCACATCACCGGGCATACGGATCACGTACCACGGCGATTCAGTGACTTGACTCAACCCGTTACCGCACTGCCAGTTCCGGCAGTCCATAGCTCCGAAACAACCGGGCCGGTAAGGCTTGCCGCAGTGCCGGCGAATGACTCAGCCGCCACGGGCCGTGGGCTGATTTCGCAGTGTTCCAGGCCAATTTGACCGAGACGCCCCGCTTTCTCAGCTCACGATACCCCTTTCGGCCCCATTGCTTCCACACGTAACTTCTCATTCTCCGCCGTATCCACTTGTCCAGGTCCCGCAGCGGGCTCAGTACTTCGGCTGCGTCGAAGTACGCTTTCCAACCAAGCAGGGTGTCTTTTAAGTCTGCGATCACCCGGGCTAATGAGTGGCCCCGTGTTCGGCGGCTCAGTATCCGGATCTGGGTTTTCAGCTTGGTGATGGCTTTGTCAGCCACTTTCAATCGCTGCCCTTTCCGGCTGAGGGTGAAGCCCAGGAAGCTGCGCTTCCAGGGCCGGTCTACCGCGCTCTTTCGTGTATTCACTGTGAGCCTCAGTGAGTCCTCGATAAGGCGCGTCAGACTCACCATCACCCGCTCGCCTGCGCGGTGACTGCCCACGTAGATCTGGCAGTCATCCGCGTAGCGAGCGAAGCGCAGGTTGCGCCGGTCCAGCTCCCAATCCAGTTCGTCCAGCACCACATTCGCCAACACCGGGGACAGTGGCCCGCCTTGCGGCACGCCCTCGGGGGTCGGAGCTTTGCGGTTGTCGATCTGAACGCCTGCCTTCAGGTACCGGTTGACCAGCCTGAGCATCGGCCTGTCCGGCGTATGCCGTTTCAGCCGTGCCATCAGCCGATCATGATTTACCCGATCGAAGAAGGCTTCCAGGTCCAGATCCACTATCCAGTTACGGCCTTCCCGAGCGCAATGCTGTCCGTATCGGACCGCATGATGCGCAGAGCGTCCCGGACGGAAGCCATAGCTGTGTGGATGGAAGCGGGGTTCCCAGTCCTGCTGGATAACCTGAGCGATTGCTTGCTGGATAAAGCGATCCAGCACCGTTGGAATACCCAGAGGGCGGGAACCGCCGTTGGCTTTGGGGATGGTGACCCGCCGGACCGGTTTTGGTCGGTAGGTCTGCTGGAGCAACTGCTGCCGAATCTCCGGCCAGTGTTGGCGCAGATAATCCGGCAACTCATCCACGGTCATGCCGTCGATGCCCGGCGCTCCCTTGTTACGTCGAACCTGTTTCAGGGCGCGATTGAGGTTGTCCCTGCTCAACACACGCGCCATCCACGGTGAGGGTTGAACGGAGTGCGAGCCTTCCCGGTTTCCGGCAACGGGTTCATCCCCTGGAGACTCCAGGGGCAGCGCTAGCTGCTTTGCGGATGCCATCCCGTTTCCCTGCACGGACTCTCGACTCCTGTCTCTGTTCGGGCCTTCGGTTCACGGGCGAACCTACTATGCCCTCTGCTGATTTCTGCCACGCGATCAGAGACGATCGCTCGTCTCTCAGTGGGTCCGTCCACACGTGGCAGACCTCCCGGGGTAAGGCACAGAGCTTTCACGACGTGAACGCCCGATTTATAAAGTACACCCCAGTCGCAGAAGGAGGGCTTCGCGGTCACGTGCCCGCTCGCCCCGGATGTACCACACCTCGTATCGGGTTCCTGTTCGTCGTCCCGCCGCTTTGGATTGGGCTTCCTTCAGACCCCACCTCGCGATGACGCCCTTGCCCTTCTCCTAGCCTTCGGCTCTGCGAACACCTGGCAGGAGGACTTTCACCTCCCTAGTTCTGTGCCATGCCCGGCACACACGCTTTGGTTCAGCGGCGCCCTTGTAGCGCAGCGAAAAGGGCATCCGGTGGAGGGCCGTCAGGCCCGGAACGAACTGGAACACTTGGTTAGATTTATTGGATCCTACCGCCTGAAACATGGGCCGCGAAACCTTCCCTCGCTTCCTGTGTTATGCCGGATAGATCTTTGGCCGGGACTCGCTCAACTTCAATCCCCATGGCCTCAGCGACTTTGACCAGATCATCCGCGTGGTACTCAGTCGCTATGAACAATTTTTGGGGTCTTGAGCCAGATTGGCCTTCAGCGTCGGCCAACAATTTCCGTGACAGGAATTCCGGCAAACCAGACATGCTTACCTGAACAAGCTCCATGCCAAAGATCATCCCCGTTGCCACCTCCATGATGGCCATAGCGTTGAAATCTCCATCGGCCTCCGTCATCACCGGTGCTTCGTTCAATTGGAAAAGCAGCCAGGCTTCATTGTGGGCATAATCAGACGGCTCAATTGGCAACGTACTCTCCTGATTCTTTTAAATCTAACGCCAATAATAAGCGGCGACCCGACAGGGGCGTCCGGTGGACGGCCGTCAGGCCGGGAACGAACTTGATTGACTGGTTAAAAGGTGCACCGCTTACGGGGTTCCTCGCAGTCGCTCTGTTACAACCACCGCATCGGCCTGATTTTCTTTGAAAAAATATCCTGAAAACGCGTATGCATCCTGCCAGTTTGGATGAGCCAACTCGAACTCTTTGAGTTTTCCCACAAGAATACTGACGGCTTCTTCTGACGACGTTGATTCCTGAATAAGCCTGTCCAAAATCATGGCTTGGAGGCTCACTTTCAGCGCTTCCAAAAATTTGGAATATGATTCCTGCCCCTTATCACGGCCAAATAATGTCTTCTTGCCGGTATTTTTTGTGACTGCGGCCATGGCCATAACCAATTTGGTTAGTGCATTGTAGGTATGGGGCGAGAAATGACGTAACTGTCGCTCAAACAGTTGATTACCAGCCATAGAACAACCTCCTTGTGTACTTTT
>NZ_AGTR01000013.1 GCF_000235625.1 Marinobacter manganoxydans MnI7-9
CCATCAGTCGGGGCGTCATGCGCGGATTGGGTCATGAGGGGGCCGTAAAGAGCCCGACCTATACCCTGGTAGAGCCCTACGAGACTCTGAATCCACCGACATACCATTTTGATCTTTATCGCCTGGGCGACGCCGAAGAACTGGAATACATGGGCATCCGCGATTATTTTTCCGCCGAAAACCTGTGCCTGATCGAGTGGCCCGAGAGAGGCAAGGGCATATTGCCCGAGCCGGACCTGGAGGTTCATCTCGAAACCCGGGGAGAGGGGCGCTCTGTAGTCCTCAGGGCCCGCTCAGAGCTGGGCGCCGGGGTGCTGAACGAACTGGAGTTGATTGGTCCGGCGTCATAGTGAGCCCGGAACCGGGAATAAACTGGCAGGTAAGCTTTATGAATTGTGCAAAGCTGAGTAAACAACTGGTCTGGCCGATTGCGCTATTGCTTATGACATTGGCGTTTCACGGTTCGGCGGCGACACAGGTTGAGAGTGCCCGTATCTGGCCCGCGCCCGATCATACCCGGCTGGTTCTGGACACTGGCGGGCAGGTGGAGCACAACATTTTCTCCCTGAGCGGCCCGGCGCGGCTGGTGATCGATCTCAAGAATGCCAACCTGAAGACCGATTTTTCCGGTCTGGACCTTTCCGGCAGTCCGATCAAGAGAATCCGCAGTGCCCCCAGAAACGGCACCGATTTGCGCGTCGTTCTGGATCTCAAGGCTGACATCAAACCGCGGAGTTTTCAGCTCGAGCCGAATCAGCAGTACGGCCACAGACTGGTGGTCGACCTGATTGATGAAAGCGGTAGCCGGCTGGAAAAGGCGACAACGCCCACAGTGACCCAGGATTCATCAGGGAAGCGGGACGTTATTGTGGTCATTGATGCCGGGCACGGCGGGGAAGATCCGGGTGCTATTGGTCCGCGGGGAACCCGTGAAAAGGATGTGGTTCTGAAAATGGCGAAAACCCTGGCCAACCTCATCAATGATCGGCCGGGTTATACCGCCAAGCTGACCAGAACCGGGGACTACTACATTGGCCTTCGCAATCGCACGATTCTGGCCAGGAAATACAACGCTGACCTGTTCGTCTCGGTCCATGCCGACGCCTTCCGTACACCACAACCCAAAGGTGCCTCGGTCTTCGCCCTTTCCCAACGCGGCGCCACCAGTGAAACCGCCCGTTGGCTGGCCAATAGTGAGAACCGGTCGGATCTGATCGGTGGTGCCGGCGGGCTGTCCCTCGATGGCCGTGACGACATGCTTGCCGGTGTTCTGCTGGACCTCTCCATGACGGCCAGTATCAACGCCAGTCTGGGGGTTGGCAGTTCGGTCCTGGGCAAATTGGGCGGCGTGGCGAAGTTGCACAAGCCTGGCGTTGAGCAGGCCGCTTTTGCGGTTCTGAAATCACCGGATATTCCCTCCATCCTCGTGGAAGCAGGCTTCGTATCGAATCCCCAGGAAGAGAAAAACCTGGCCACTGAGTGGTATCGCAACAAGCTGGCCGGCGCCATCATGAAAGGCATAGATGACTACTTCCAGAAAACGCCCCCGCCTGGAACCCTGCTGGCGTGGCAAAAACAGAATCGCCAGGGTGGAAACAGCATCAGCCACTATCGGATACAGCGTGGAGACACGCTATCCGGCGTGGCCCGGAAAAATCAGACGACCGTCAGTGAGCTGATGCAGTTTAACGACCTTCGGGACGACCGTGTTATGGTAGGGCAAACCATTCGTATTCCCGCGTCCTGATCAAGAGGTTTTTCTGTAACATGCCCCCCATTCGATTGCTGTCACCGCGGCTCGCGAACCAGATTGCCGCGGGTGAGGTGGTTGAGCGCCCCGCGTCTGTCGTCAAAGAACTGGTTGAAAATGCCCTGGATGCCGGCGCCAACCGCGTCGATGTTGAGGTGGAGCAGGGCGGCGTCAAGCTGATTCGAGTTCGGGATGACGGCAGTGGTATTGAGGAAGACGATCTTCCCCTGGCGCTAAGCCGCCATGCGACCAGCAAGATTGCCAGTCTGGACGATCTGGAAGCCGTGGCGTCCCTGGGTTTCCGGGGAGAAGCGCTTGCCAGTATCAGCTCTGTCTCTCGTCTTACCCTGACCTCAAGGACCGAGTCGCAGGAAGCGGCCTCTCGGGTCGAGGTCGAGGGCCGGGAAATGGACGCGAGAATTTCGCCTGCAGCGCATCCGGTCGGAACGACCGTTGAAGTGCGCGACCTGTTTTTTAACACCCCGGCTCGCCGCAAATTCCTGCGTACTGAAAAGACAGAATTCAATCACGTCGAAGAATGTGTGCGGCGCCAGGCGCTGAGCCGTTTCGATGCTGGCTTCACGTTGCGCCATAACCAGCGTGTCGTTCAAAGCCTCAGGCCAGCGGAATCGGCCCTCGATCGCGAGCGTCGGATTGGATCCCTGTGCGGCCAGCAGTTTATCGATAACGCGGTGGTTATTGATGCGGAGGCCACCGGGCTGCGCCTCTGGGGTTGGGTCGCTCTTCCCACATTTTCGCGCAGCCAGGCCGATCTTCAGTATTTTTTCGTCAACGGCCGCGTTATTCGTGACCGCCTGGTAGCTCATGCCGTGCGCCAGGCCTATCGGGATGTACTCTACAATAACCGGCACCCGGCGTTTGTATTGTATCTGGAAGTCGACCCCGCCACCGTCGATGTAAACGTCCACCCGACCAAGCACGAGGTCCGGTTCCGGGATGGTCGGCTGGTTCACGATTTCATCTTCAGAACCCTGCACAAGGCGCTGGCCGATGTCCGGCCGGACGATCATTTCCGCGGCGCGGTGGCGCAGTCCTTTGGTCGCGAAGCAGTCACCCAGGGTCAGGAAGCCGTTCCGTCCACCGGTGCCTCTGCAGAGGCGGGCTGGAACGGCCAGCCATCGGTATCCAGCTATGGTTACCCCGGCAGCTCAGGCGCCGGCTTTGGCGGACAGTCGCAGCCCCAACAGGAGTGGCGCGCCAGCGATCAGATGGCGTTTTATCAGTCCCTGAATGCCGGTGGCGGAAGCGACGGACAGCAGGCTATGCCCGTAAGCGATCGCGCCGCCACACCAATGCCAACACCGCCTGCAGACAGTGACCAGGAGCCGCCGCTCGGATATGCCATCGCCCAGCTGCACGGGATCTATATTCTTGCCCAGGGTCGTGCGGGGCTCATTGTTGTGGACATGCACGCGGCCCACGAGCGCATTACCTATGAGCGAATGAAGCGGGCGCTTGCCGAGCAGGACCTTAAAAGCCAGCCGTTGCTGGTGCCGCTGTCGCTGGCGGTCAGCCAGAAAGAAGCCGCCCTGACCGAGAGTCACGGTGAAGAACTGCAGAAGCTTGGTCTCCAGATTGAGCGGATTGGTCCGGAAACCCTCGCTGTGCGGCAGGTGCCCGCGCTTCTGCGGGGTGCTGACACAGAACAGCTGGTGCGTGACGTTCTGGCGGATCTCATTGAGCACGGTCAGAGTGATCGTGTCGAGGCGGTGACGCATGAGCTGCTCGGCACCATGGCATGCCATGGTTCAGTGCGTGCCAACCGGCAGTTGACCATTCCGGAGATGAATTCGCTGCTCAGGGACATGGAGGCGACCGAGCGCAGTGGCCAGTGCAACCATGGCCGGCCGACATGGACCCTGGTGACCATGTCTGAGCTGGACAAGCTGTTTCTCCGGGGGCGCTGAGGTGTCACTGCCTCCTGCCATCTTTCTGATGGGGCCCACGGCTTCCGGAAAGACAGACCTGGCCATGGCGCTCTGCGACCACCTGCCTTGCGACATCATCAGCGTAGATTCCGCAATGATCTATCGGGGTATGGATATCGGAACGGCCAAACCCACGGCCGCAGAGCTCGCGCGGGCGCCCCACAGGCTGATTGATATCTGCGATCCGGCGGAAACATACTCCGCTGCGGATTTCCGTCGGGACGCGCTGACCGCCATGGCCGAAATAACGGCCGCAGGCAGGATCCCGCTTCTAGTCGGCGGCACCATGATGTATTTCAAAGCGTTGCTGCATGGAATGTCCGGTCTGCCATCGGCCAGCCCCGACGTACGACGGGCGCTGGAGCAGGAGGCAGAGGAGCGGGGTTGGGAGGCTTTGCATGAAGAGCTGCGGGCCAGTGATCCGGTGGCAGCCGAGCGGATCCATCCGAACAACCGGCAGCGTCTGATGCGGGCCCTGGAGGTATTGCGCCTTACCGGCAAGCCGATTTCGGAGTTCTGGCGAGCCGATCAGGGTGGCTGTGAGCAAACGACGGCAGTGGCGCAGGTCGGCGACATTGAGGATTACACCTATTTCACTCGCTGGCAGGCAGACGAAACATCTTTGCTTCCGTATACTGTAATTCAACTTGCCGTGACGCCGCCTGAGCGGCGGGTGCTTCATGAGCGGATTCGCCTGCGGTTTCTAAAAATGCTGGAGGCGGGGTTCGTTGATGAAGTTCGGGCTCTGATGATCCGGGACGACCTGCACCCTGATCTCCCTTCCATGCGTTGTGTCGGATATCGCCAGGCCTGGAGCTATTTGTCCGGGGAAGACGACTACGAGACATTTGTCAGCAAGGGAGTGGCAGCAACACGCCAACTGGCGAAGCGGCAGTTGACCTGGTTGCGCAAGTGGTCAGATGTGGACTGGCTGGACAGCGGCGACAAACATATCGCTGAGGTAGCCTTGAAAAAAATCCGACTTCGCACCACATTTAATTTTGACAAATGACGATCTGCATTTACTAAAAACAGGAGAAAACACATGTCAAAAGGGCATTCGTTACAAGACCCTTACCTCAATGCATTGCGCAAGGAACGCATTCCGGTTTCCATCTTTCTGGTCAACGGTATCAAGCTTCAGGGCCAGATTGAGTCTTTCGACCAGTTCGTGATTTTGCTGAAAAATACTGTCAGCCAGATGGTCTACAAGCACGCTATTTCCACTGTGGTTCCTGCCCGAAATGTCCGCATTCCGCAGCAGGCTCCGGGAGGAGAGGGCGAGTCTGAAGACTGATCCATCCGTTTCCCGATCTTGCCACCCGCGTTCCAGAGGATCCCGACAAGGGGTCTTGTGGCTGCGGGTGTTTGTTTTTATGACCCTCATCATGTGTTTACCCGGAGTTGATGCCAATTGTTTGAACGTCCTGATGTCGGTGAGCGCGCGGTCCTCGTCCACATCGATTTTACTGCCCACGATGGTACCGAAGACCCCGGTGAGTTCCGGGAGCTGGTCACCTCTGCCGGTGTTGAGCCTGTCTCAACCGTTACCGGGTCCCGCAAGCAGCCCAGCCCCAGATTTTTCGTTGGTGAGGGCAAGCTGGAAGAAATTCGTGATGCAGTAGCGGCGAACGAAGCGGATGTGGTGTTGTTCAACCATGCCCTGAGCCCACGCCAGGAGCGCAACATTGAGCACGAGCTCAAGTGCCGTGTGCTGGACCGCACCGGTGTGATTCTTGATATCTTCGCTCAGCGGGCACGGACTCACGAAGGTAAGCTTCAGGTAGAGTTGGCGCAGCTCGAGCATATGTCCACGCGACTGGTTCGGGGCTGGACCCACCTTGAGCGACAGAAAGGTGGTATCGGGCTGCGCGGGCCTGGTGAAACCCAGCTGGAAACCGACCGCCGGCTCTTGCGGGAGCGCATCAAGTCTATCCACAAGCGTCTGGAAAAGGTTCGTCGCCAGCGCAACCAGGGCCGCAGGGCCCGTCAGCGGGCTGACATCCCCACCGTATCGCTGGTTGGATATACCAACGCCGGTAAATCCACTTTATTCAACCGTATTACCACTTCCTCCGTATATGCTGCAGACCAGCTGTTCGCCACGCTGGATCCGACGTTGCGGCGGCTGGAACTTCCGGATGTCGGGCCGGTCGTAATGGCGGACACCGTGGGCTTCATCCGGCATCTGCCGCACAAGCTGGTTGAGGCGTTCCGGGCGACGCTTGAGGAAACAACGCAGGCGACGCTGCTGCTTCACATCATCGACAGCCATGACCCGCGCCGCGAGGAGAACATTGAGCAGGTTGAGGAAGTGCTTGCGGAGATCGGGGCGGACGACATTCCCATGCTGCAGGTGTTCAACAAGATTGATCTGCTTGAAAATTTCACGCCTCGGGTTGAGCGCAACGAAGAGGGTATCCCGGTGAGAGCGTGGGTTTCCGCGGTTACTGGCGAAGGCCTGGACGGCTTGTTCGATGCGATCGTGGAGCGTGTGGCCGAAGACGTCGTTCACCACTTTGTCCTGCTGGGTCCCGCGGATGGCAAACTGCGTGCACTTTTGCATGAGGCAGGATCGGTGATCAGCGAGGAATACCGGGATACCGGCGACACGGTGGTTGAGGTGCGCCTGCAGAACCGGGATTGGCATCAGCTGCTGAGCCGCGCCGGTGTGAATGAAAAGTCAGTCAGGCTGGACGTGGGTCACGCCTGAAACCGCAGCGGCTATTGCCGGGGCGGAGATAAATCCCTAGTATTTGCAGTCATTCTATTTATAAGTCAGTAACGGAGAGCACTATGGCCTGGAACGAACCGGGTGGAAACCGTAACGACAATGACCCCTGGGGTACCGGTGGTGGTCGACGCGGCAATGATCAGGGGCCGCCAGACCTCGATGAGGCGCTGAAAAAAGGTCTCGACAAGCTCAACAAGATGCTGGGCGGCAAGGGTGGCAAGTCCGGCGGCAGCGGTGGCAGTAGCGGCGGCAGCGCCGGTGGTTTTGGTGCGATTCTCGCACTGGCAGCCATACTATTGGTCGGCTATGTCATCTTCCAGTCCTTCTATACCGTGGACGAACAGGAGCGGGCGGTGGTTCTCCGTTTCGGTGAATACCACCAGACCGAGAATCCTGGCCTGAGATTCAAGGTGCCACTGATCGATAGCGTCACCAAGGTCCGCGTGACTAACGTGCGTACCGCTGAGTCCAGTGGCCAGATGCTGACCCAGGACGAAAACCTGGTAACGGTTGACCTCCAGGTGCAGTACCGCGTTGGCGACGCAGAAGCCTACGTGCTGAATGTGCGTGACTCCAACCAGGCGCTGGCCTTTGCAACGGATAGTGCGATCCGTCACGAGGTCGGTAGCTCGACACTCGACGACGTACTGACCGAAGGTCGTGCAGAACTGGCCGTGCGGGTCGAGCAAAGGCTCCAGATGTTCCTGCGGGAATACGGCACTGGTCTGGAGTTGGTGCGGGTTAACGTTGAAAGCACCCAGCCACCACCAGCGGTCCAGGATGCCTTCCGTGAAGTCCAGAGGGCCCGTGAGGACGAGCAGCGGGTGAAGGAAGAAGCTGAAACCTACCGCAACCGGATCGTTCCGGAGGCTCGTGGTGAGGCCCAGCGCATGATCGAAGAAGCCAACGCCTACAAGGAAGAGGTGATCGAGCGGGCCCGTGGTGAGACCTCGCGTTTCCTTGAGCTACTGGCCGTCTATCAGATGTCTCCGACAGTCACTCGCGAACGTTTGTACTTACAGACGGTCGAAGAAGTCCTTGCTAACAGCAGCAAGATCCTGGTTGATACGGAGAGCAGTGGCAACATGATGTACCTGCCGCTTGATCGACTGACCCAGGGCTCGCTGCCCCGTACCGGTGGATCATCCTCCGGCAACAACCAGGGCAACGTGGACATCCAGACCCTGACTGATCAGGTTCTTCAGGAACTGCGAAGCAGGCAGGATACTACCGTTCGGAGGAGCAGATAATTATGGGACCTAAAGGTGTAGTGGGCCTTGCAGGCGCCCTGATCGTTGTCCTGCTGGTACTGTCCAGTGTTTACATCATTCCGGAAACCCATCGGGGTGTTCTGCTCCGGTTCGGTGAGCTGGTAGAGACCGATATCCAGGCCGGTATCCATTTCAAGGTTCCGGTCATCGACCAGGTTCGTGAATTCGACATCCGGGTTCTCACCATGGATCTGCCCTCGCGGCAGTATCTGACCGTGGAGAAGAAACCGCTGGATGTGGATTCGTATATTGCCTGGAAGATCCGTGATGTGGACCAGTTCTATCGAGCGACCGGCGGTGACGAGTTCCGCGCTCAGTCCCTGTTGTCCTCCCGTGTTGATAACGGCCTGCGGGACGAGTTTGGTATCCGGACCATGGTCGAAGTGGTCTCGGGCCAGCGGGATGAGCTGATGCACACGCTGCGGGATCGCGTAAACCAGACTGCCCAGAACGAATTCGGTATCGAGGTTCTCGACATTCGTGTAAAGGCTATCGAATTCCCGGGTCAGGTGAGCGAAAACGTCTACCGTCGGATGGCGACCGAGCGTGAGAAACTGGCTCAGGAATTCCGTTCGCGGGGTCGGGAGTTGGCCGAAGGTATTCGCGCCGATGCGGATCGTCAGAGAACCGTTATTCTCGCGGAAGCCTTCGCTCAGTCAGAAGAAACCCGGGGTGAAGGTGACGGTCAAGCGGCCAGAATCTACGCCGATGCCTACGGCTCCGACGCGGAATTCTACAGCTTCTACCGAAGCCTGCAGGCTTATCGCAATACCTTCATGAGCAAGGATGACATCATGGTGATTGATTCCAACAGCGCGTTCATGAAGTTCCTGAACGATCCGCAGGGTGCCCGTTAACCCTGCACGTTCAGACCAAAAACCGGAATACCTCTGTATTCCGGTTTTTTTGTGCCCGGCAACCGTGTAAAATTCTGCCGGTTTTGTGTAGGGCTTTTGCCGAGTGCCGCCTTAAATCCTGTGTGATCCCCCAGCCGACTGTGCCGGTGCGGATATAACGGACAACGGAATCTCATGACAGTATCTGATCGCTGGTTACTGCCAGACGGGGTAGAGGATATTCTTCCCCCGCTGGCCGGACGGATCGAATCCCTGCGTCGGGATGTAATGGATACCTGCCAGCGCTGGGGCTACCAGCTGGTAATCCCACCGCTCATTGAATATCTCGAATCCCTGTTTACCGGAACCGGAAACGATCTGGAGCTTCAGACCTTCAAGCTCACCGATCAGTTGACCGGGCGGATGATGGGTGTTCGCGCCGATATGACGCCTCAGGCGGCGCGCATTGATGCCCATACCCTGGGCCAGGAAGGGATCACCCGTCTTTGCTATGCAGGGCACGTACTCCACACCCGCCCAAGGCACATGCTGACAGGTCGAACACCGATTCAGGCCGGCTGCGAACTGTTTGGCAGTGGCTCCGAAGCAGCGGATATGGAAGTGATCAGCCTGATGCTGGAAACCCTCAGGGTTGCCGGCTTGCCCCGTATCCATCTGGATCTGGCTCATGTTGCCATCTATGAGAGTCTGATCGGCGAGGCGGATTTTGATCGGGATACGGAGAGCGCCATTTTTGACGCCATGGCCCGCAAATCGGTGCCGGAGCTTGATCAACTGTTGGGTCAATGCCCTCCAGGCTCTGCGGGTGCTCGTTTGCGTGAGCTTGCCCGGGTCAGTGGTGGCCCGGAAGCCTTGAACGAGGCCCGTCGGATCCTGCAGGGTGCCTCTGACAGCCTGGACGCGGCACTCGACCAGCTTGGGCGTGTGTCTGAAATGCTGGGAAGGGATTACCCGGATATCAGCTTCGGATTCGATTTCTGTGAGCTTCGTGGCTACAACTACCACACGGGCCTGGTGTTTGCAGCCTACGTGCCGGGCCACGGCGATTCCGTGGCCAAGGGTGGCCGTTATGATGCGATTGGAAGTGACTTTGGCCGCGCCCGCCCGGCAACGGGGTTCAGTCTTGATATTCGCTCGCTCGTCTCTCTTGGCGAGCGCGTGACTCGCAGTGCCGGCGCTGTCTGGGCGCCGGCGGATGACGACCCCGCCCTGGAAGGCGTGATCTCCGGTCTGAGAATGACGGAAACCGTTGTTCGTGCACTTCCCGAAGACGAGGGCGTTAACCCTGCCGCCAGAGGCTGTGACCGTGAGCTGGTCAAACAGAGTGGCCAATGGGTTGTGCAGAAGCTGGGCTGATGCCCCCGGGGCCTCGGTGAATTCATTTACAGGTAAACTTGCGAAACGCCTGTCCTGCGGGGCAGCCGCATTGAGAGAGAATCATGGGTAAAAATGTTGTTGTGCTGGGCACCCAGTGGGGTGATGAAGGCAAGGGTAAGATTGTTGACCTGCTGACCGACAAGGTTGCAGCGGTTGTCCGCTTCCAGGGCGGGCACAATGCCGGTCATACCCTTGTAATTGACGGCAAGAAAACAGCGCTTCACCTGATTCCTTCCGGCATTCTGCGGCAACACGTCTATTGCCTCATCGGCAACGGTGTTGTCCTGTCGCCCGAGGCTCTGCTGAAAGAAGTGCGCGAGCTGGAAGCCAATGACGTGGCGGTTCGCGATCGCCTCCGCATCAGTCTGGCGTGCCCGATCATTCTGCGTACTCATGTTCGAATTGATCAGGCCCGTGAAAGGGCTCGTGGTGTCGACAAGATCGGCACAACCGGTCGCGGTATTGGCCCGGCCTATGAAGACAAGGTTTCCCGTCGTGGCCTGCGCCTGGGCGATCTGTGCAATCCCGCCGACTTCGAAATGAAGCTCCGGGAGATCATGTCATACCACAACTTCATCCTGACCGAGTACTTCAAGGAAGAGGCTGAGGACATTGATGCCGCACTGGAAGAGCTGAAGCAGATGGGCGAGGAAATTTTGCCCATGGCGGCAGACGTGACTGACATGCTGCATGATTTCCGTAAGCGTGGAGAGAATATCCTGTTCGAGGGTGCCCAGGGCTCGCTCCTGGATATCGATCTTGGCACCTATCCGTATGTGACTTCTTCCAACACCACCGCTGGCGGCACGGCCACCGGTTCCGGCTTCGGCCCGCTGTTCCTCGACTATGTGCTGGGAATCACCAAGGCGTATACCACCCGTGTAGGCTCCGGACCGTTCCCGACCGAACTGTTCGACGATATGGGCAACCACCTGGCGGTGAAGGGCAACGAAGTCGGCACTACAACCGGGCGCGCCCGCCGTTGTGGCTGGTTCGATGCGGTGGCTCTGCGCCACGCCATCCAGATCAACAGTGTGTCCGGTATCTGTCTGACCAAGCTGGACGTGCTGGACGGACTGGAAACCGTGAAGGTTTGCGTAGGCTACAAGACGCCTAACGGCGAGATTTTCCGGCCGCCCATCGGCTGCGACAGCTACAAGGACATCGAGCCGGTTTATGAGGAACTGCCCGGCTGGAGCGAAAGCACCGTTGGCCTGACCAGCGTTGATCAGTTGCCGGAGAACGCCAAGGCCTACATCCGTTTCCTGGAAGAGCAGATCGAAGCGCCGATCGATGTGATATCTACTGGTCCGGATCGTATCGAGACGATTACATTGCGTCACCCGTTCGGCGAGTAATCGCCAACGTTAAAAAAACCGCCCTGCTTAAAAGGCACGGCGGTTTTTTTGTGTTCAGGGCTTCTCGGCAATCACGGTAGCACGCAACGGCCCCGGGTATCCTTCCACGGTTTTTGAGGGGTCGTTCGGATCCAGAAAATCCTGGAGGGAGTTGAAACGCATCCAGTCGGTGCTTCGCTGTTCGTCTGTGGTCGTAGGGGTGACATCGACCACCCGGGCATTCCGGAAGCCGGTGCGGTCCAGCCAGCGCAGCAGTGTGTCGCAGGACGGGAGGAACCAGACGTTCCGCATCTGCCCATAGCGATCCTCGGGCATCAGGCTGAAGCCCTCAGGGCCTTCAACGACAAGTGTTTCCAGCACCAGTTCCCCGCCCCTGCGAAGCGTCCCCTTCAGTTCAAGCAGATGATCGAGCGGTGAGCGCCGATGATAGAGAACCCCCATGGAAAAGGTGGTGTCGAAGGTTTCAAGGTCGGCGGGGAGGTCTTCCATCCGAACGGGCAGCAGGTCTATCGGGACATCACCGAGGTAGTCCTTGACGCTGAAGAACTGGAACAGGAACAGCAACCCCGGGTCGATGCCGATCACCCGACCCGCGCCTTCGCCCAGCATGCGCCAGCAGTGATACCCGGAGCCACAACCCACATCCAGTATGCGACGACCGGAAAGGTCTGAAAGGTAAGGCGACACGCGGTCCCATTTCCAGTCAGAGCGCCATTCGGTATCGATGTACGTACCGAAGAAGTCGAAGGGGCCTTTGCGCCAGGGCATCAGGCCGCGTAATCCGAGTTCCAGTTGCTCCCGTTGTGCCACGGTCAGGGGCTGCCTGGAGGTCAGGGTTACCGCGGATTGGTCCAGTTGCGCGTCTATCTGAGTCAGACCGGGTAGCTGGTCAAGGGCAGCTTGCCAGCGATCGAGATCGCCGTGGGGGCGGTCCTCAAAGCGGTGGGTCAGTTGCTGTTGGAGTTGCGTCGCCCAATGCTCCAGGCCGTCTTTCTCAAGTTCATCGATGATAGGCCCGAACCGGGCTTTCCAGTCAAAGTCTGCCATGGTCATTCGGTGGTTTGGTTGGCCTTTATGGCGAGCATGGAAACAAAGTTGAAGCACTGATACCACACCACCACGTCATCGAAACCTGCCGACAACAGGCGCGCCTTGTGCGCAGCCAGTGTTTCGGGAATCAGCACCTGTTCGATCGCCGTGCGTTTCTGGCTTATTTCAAGATCCGAATAGCCGTTGGCGCGCTTGAATTCGTGATGCAGTCGGGTCTGAATGGCTTGCTCGTCGTCAGATTCAAAGCGAACTTTCTCCGACAGGATCAGGACACCGCCAGGACGCGTGGCATCAGCAATGCGCGCAAGCAGGCCGGCCCGCTTCTCCGGATCGACAAACTGCAAGGTGAAATTCAGAGTGGTCACCGAGGCATTACTCAGCTCGGTGTCCAGAATATCCTCGCACCTGAGGGTAACGGGGAGCGCACTGTCGTCCAGTGCAATGTAATGCTCGCAGCGTTCGATCATGGCGCTCGAGTTATCCACTCCGATCAGGTTGCAGTCCGCATTGGCGATACCATGGCGCATTGCCAGCGTGGAAGCGCCGAGTGAGCAGCCCAGGTCATAGCAGTTGGTGGCGGGCTGGGCATATTGCTCCGAGATAACCTCGATCATCGGAATGACGGTGGTGTAGCCCGGCACCGAGCGCCGGATCATGTCCGGAAACACCCTTGCCACCGATGCGTCGAATCGGAAGTCCTCCGGCCGGCGCTCTGTGGCAAACAGCCGGTCCGTGGTCTGCTCGGGTGCCTCCGACGGCTTGCGGGATTTATTCATTGGTGTCCGGAGTCTCGGGAGCGGGCAGAACGGCAGGCCCGGTCGGGGAGGGCCTTGAGCAGCGTACGCCGCGATTTTTATAGTCCACCAGGATTCCCCGGAACGAGGGATCCACATCGGCGGCAATTGCCAGGTAACCATTTTCGCAAACGGCGTGCAGTTCCGAGGCTTTGGGCGACATGCGAAACGGATCCTCCTCGGTTACATGGATGGCCTGGAAATCGCCAACAGGCATATGATCCTTGTTCTCGCTGTGGTTGATCCTGCCGCTCATCTCCAATACAAGAACGGTGCCAATAGCCGCAACCACAGCGGTTACGATCAGGCTACGGACGGTGTAACGGGCCTCATTCTGGCTCATGCATACCTCAAATCAAACGAATTAAAAGTGTTGGTCAGTATTGTCCCGGCACCGTGATGGCCGGTGACTGCAAGGCTGATAACTGCTCCCGGAGCGACAGAATCTGGTCTGACCAGAACCGTGGCTGGGCAAACCAGGGAAAGAAGCGCGGAAATGCAGGGTCGTCCCAGCGCTTTGCCAGCCACGCGCAATGGGCAATCTGCCGGTAGCAGCGCAGCGGCTCAATCAGGTGGCGCTCGCGGCGATTGAAATCACGGAACATTTCATAGCCCTCCAGCAACTCTCCCAGCTGGGCGCCGCGCTCGAAGTCGTCTCCGTTCAGCAGCAACCACATATCCTGGATCGCGGGTCCGGTGCGGCAATCGTCGAGATCCACGAACAGCATCTGTTCGTCCCGGCAGAGAATATTGCCGGCATGGCAGTCGCCATGAAGTCGCAGGGTTTCCACCGGACCGGCTTCGTCAACCCGAGCGGCACAGAGTCTTTGCAGGTCAGGAATCAGGCTGTCCCAGGCTGGCCTCAGATCCGTGGGAATCCAGTCTCCCCGTAACAAAAGCCGATTGCTGGCTTCGATGCCATCCAGCAAATCCATGCCCGAGCGATGGGCAAACGGTTTTTTGGCGCCAATATTGTGGATCTGACCCAGCCATTGCCCCAGCCGGTAAAGGGTATCGGTAACACTGGTGTCTGGTGCTTGCCCGCCACGCTGCGGAAATACCGCAAACAGGAACTCACCATGGCGCCCGAGCGTGTCCCCGGTCGCCAGCTTCATAGGTGCTACAACCGGAATGTCGGCTTCCAGGAGCTCCAGGGTGAATGTATGTTCCTCGCGGATTTCCGCTTCGCTCCATCGGCCCGGCCGATAGAACTTGGTAATTACCGGGGCGCCTTCATCCAGGCCTACCTGATAGACCCGGTTTTCATAGCTGTTCAACGCGAACAGTCGGCCACTTACCGCAAACCCTGCCTCTTCCATCGCATCCAGAATGATATCCGGCGTCAGGGAATCGTAGGGGTGGGTGGATGCCGCAAGTGAGGGGTCATGGGTCATAAAGGGCGTTTCAGAGCCTTGTGTCGTATTTGGATTTCATGGTTTGCAGATGGTACCAGTTTTCGTCCAGCTCCCAGCGGATACGGCTGATGCCAGAAGCCCCAAGAATAACGTCTCCGGCACGGGCCTGAACCTGTGCAAGCTCGCGTTCTGCCCGCTGCCAGTCGCGATGACTGTCCCCAAGATTGCGCATACTCGGAAATACCGCACTCAGCGCCTTGTGGGTGGACGTGGTGTGGGACCGCAGTGAGCTCATAATGGCCGTGTCGCCCTCCACCCTCAGTACCCGGTGCTTGTAGGGGTAGCTGGCAACCACCTCATCCGCTTTCAGCCGCTCGTTCAGGCTGATTACTTCAAAGCCCCGCCAGCCTAGCCACCCGACAAAGAGGGCCGCCACCACCATTACCAGAACAAACTGCTTCCTGTCAGACATCATAAGCCGGGCTCCATGCACTACTTTCCGGAGCCAAGTATAACCGGTATGGGCTCTTGAGTAATGTATTGAGCCCGCCGGCGCCCGTTTTCGCCGGGCTGGCGGTATAGGATATGCTCAACCTCTTGTCAGTGGAGCAGGGCCAACCATAAGTGTCGACAGAAGTGCTGGAAATCCAAACCGTTGTTATCGGCGCCGGTGTCATTGGGCTGGCTATTGCCCGCGCTCTGGCTAGAGCCGGGCATGAGGTCATCGTTCTGGAAAGCTCAGACCGGTTTGGTGAGGGCATCTCCTCACGAAACAGCGAAGTCATTCATGCCGGCATTTATTATCCGCAAGGATCACTGAAGGCGGAGTTGTGTGTTGAGGGTCGACGGCAGCTTTACGACTATTGCCTGACGCACAAGGTTGGACACCGTAAATGCGGTAAGTGGATTGTTGCCGTCGACGAGGCACAGAATGACAAGCTCTTTGATATTCAGGCTGCGGCAGCCAGCAACGGTGTTGAACTTGAGCTGTATGATGGCGAAAGAGTCGCCCGAGGCGCTCCGGGTATTTGCGCCAGCTCGGGGCTCTGGTCCCCCGAAACCGGTATTGTCGACAGCCACGGGCTGATGCTCTCCTTGCTTGGCGAGCTCCATGATGCCGGCGGCCAGCTCGCTCTACGCTCACCGGTAGCGGCTGCTGAATCGGATAGCCAGCGGCACCGTCTAAACGTGGCAGGCGAAACCCCGCTAATTCTGGAAGCGAAAAATGTCATTAACGCCGCCGGGCTCGGCGCCGTCCCGCTGGCAAAAAACTGGGCAGGTCTGCCCGACGACTGCATTCCCCGGCAATGGTTCGCGAGGGGCGTCTACTTCAGCTACAGCGGACGAACACCTTTCAGGACCCTGATCTATCCGGTTCCTGAACCCGGGGGCCTGGGTATCCACCTGACTCTCGATCTCGCTGGCCAGGCCCGTTTCGGTCCGGATGTAGAGTGGATCGAAAAGGAAGACTACACCGTGGAACCCAGCCGCCAGGAAGGCTTCGCCAGAGGCATCCGCCAATGGTGGCCAGGACTCGACCCGACCCGACTTCAGCCCGCCTATGCCGGCATCCGACCGAAGCTGATAGGCCCCGATGGTGGCTTCGCGGATTTCCGGATTGATGGTCCAGAGACGCACGGTATGCCGGGACTGGTTAATCTGTTCGGTATCGAATCGCCGGGTTTAACATCCTGCCTGGCAATTGCTGAGCGTGTAAAAGCTTTGCTGTCTTAACCTGGCGTCCGGGCTAGTGCCCAAACCTGAATGTTCCGGGCCCCGGCCTCCCGAAGTGCTGATGATAAAACCCTGACGGTCGCGCCGGTGGTCACCACATCATCGACAATCGCTATTCGCTCTGGCACTGGCGGGATGACCTCAAATACCCCGCGAAGATTCGCCAGTCGGGCCTCCCGGTTCAACTCCCGTTGAGACCGGACACGGCGAACCCTTCTGACAAGTCCGTTGTCGACCGGGAGATCCAGGGCGCTGGCAATCGTCTCGGCAATGTCCTGGGCCTGATTGAACCCGCGTTGCCGGCGTCGCCGCGCATCCATTGGCGCGGGTACCAGTACTTCTGGCATTGCGATAGCACCATCGAGCCGAGCCTTCTGCACCAAGTCAGCAAAATCCGCCATCAATGGTCTTCCGAACTTGCGCTGGCCCCGATACTTGTATCGGCCAATCATGCCGTCGAGTGGGTACTGGTAGCGCCAGGGAATAAAAGAGCTATCGAAAGCCGGCGGGTGTTTCATACAGTCACCGCAGAGCAGCTCCGAGGAGGGAAAAGCCAGGGGCAGGGCGCAGCAGCGACAGTGCCAGCGGTTCACTGGTAGGTCGCCCCGGCAAGGCTGGCATAAGCCGTTGAATGCCTGTGAGGAAAGGCAGGCGACACACAGTCCGCCGTGCCTGATGCTGTTAACCTTTTTGTCCACGAAGGTTGACAGCCAGTTCAGTCCCTTTATCATCTGATTCATCCGTAAACCCAGAGACCGGGAAAGGTTAACAGGACTTTTACATGACCGCTACAGAACTCCGCCACGACTGGACACTGCAGGAAGCTCGCGAGCTTTTCGAACTCCCTTTTAACGATCTACTGTTCCGTGCCCAGAGTGTGCATCGCCAGTATTTTGATCCTAACGAGGTTCAGGTAAGCACCTTGCTGTCGATCAAGACCGGCGCCTGCCCGGAGGATTGCAAATACTGTCCCCAGAGCGGTCATTACAACACCGGTCTTGAGAAAGAGAAGCTGCTGGAAATCGAAAAAGTTGTGGCTGAGGCCAGGGCCGCGAAAGAAAAGGGGGCTTCCCGGTTTTGCATGGGCGCCGCCTGGCGCAGTCCTTCGAAGAAGGACATGCCTTATGTTCTGGACATGGTCAAACAGGTGAAGTCCCTGGGGCTTGAGACCTGCATGACCCTTGGCATGCTCAAAGAGGAGCAGGCGGCAGAACTGGCCGATGCCGGGTTGGATTACTACAACCATAACCTGGATACCTCTGAGAAGTACTACAGCCACATCATCACCACTCGAACCTACCAGGATCGACTGGACACTCTCGACAATGTTCGCAAGGCCGGAATGAAGGTTTGTTGCGGTGGCATTATGGGTATGGGCGAAGACGAGGATGACCGGGTCGGACTGCTGGTTCAGCTCGCGAACCTGCCCCATCATCCGGAAAGTGTGCCTGTGAATATGCTGGTGAAGGTGAAAGGCACGCCTCTGGAGGACGTCGAGGACCTGGATCCGTTCGAGTTCATCCGGATTATTGCGGTGGCGCGGATCTTGATGCCGGCTTCCCACGTTCGCCTGTCAGCTGGGCGTGAAAACATGAATGAGCAGATGCAGGCTCTGTGTTTCATGGCTGGTGCCAACTCGATCTTCTACGGCGAAAAGCTCCTGACCACCGCCAATCCGGAGGCCGATGCCGATATGCTGTTGTTCAAACGCCTCGGTATTCGCCCAGAGCAGCGGGAGCAGTGTGCGTCGGAGGAGCAGGAAGAGGAGGCGATTGCCGAGGCCGTGGAGTATGAGGCGACCCGTCACATGTTCTACGACGCTACGCGGGAGTCTGCCTGAGTATTTGATCTTGGGAGGCAGCGAGCTCACCCGCTCGTTGCCCGGATCGTTGAGTTAACCTCCAGGTGCTATCGTGCGGGATTTTGCCCTTGAACTCGAAGAGCGGAAACAGGCCGGTCTGTATC
The DNA here is from genome assembly GCF_000235625.1 of Marinobacter manganoxydans MnI7-9. GTDB lineage: Bacteria > Pseudomonadota > Gammaproteobacteria > Pseudomonadales > Oleiphilaceae > Marinobacter > Marinobacter manganoxydans. Next base: position 18,195 of record NZ_AGTR01000013.1, read on the forward strand.
GGACGCGTCGGCATGTAGCCGGTCCTCAGAGGCCCTCTCTCATTGCTGACGGCAAACCTTTGTTGTCGTTCTGCAGTAATGATTACCTTGGTCTTGCCAATAACCCTGCCAATATCGAGGCCCTCCGTGATGCGCTTTCCAAAACAGGCCTTGGGGGCGCGGCTTCCCATCTGATTTGTGGTCACCATGATGCCCATCACCAGTTGGAGCTTCGTCTGGCGGAGTTTACCGGACGCAGTTCGGCGCTGTTTTTCTCCACTGGCTACATGGCGAATATGGGCGTTATTTCGGCACTGGCCGGGCGGGGCGATACGATTTTTTCGGATCGGCTGAATCACGCCTCCATTATCGATGGCTGTATTCTGAGCCGTGCCCGGGTTCGGCGTTATGCCCATGGAGATGTAGCAGCGCTGGCGACGATGCTGGCGGAGACGTCCGGGCACAAGCTGGTGGTAACCGATGGTGTGTTCAGCATGGATGGTGACATTGCGCCGTTGGCGGAGTTGGCTCGGGTCTGTCGGGCCCATGATGCACTACTGGTTGTTGATGATGCCCACGGAATTGGTGTGCTGGGGCCTGAGGGGCGGGGCAGCGTCGCTGAAGCGGGGTTGTCCGAAGAGGATGTCCCCGTGTTGATCGGCACCCTGGGCAAGGGGGTTGGTACCAGTGGCGCATTTGTTGCCGGGCCGTCGATGCTGATGGATTATCTGGTGCAGAAGGCCAGGACCTATATTTATACGACGGCGATGCCGCCGGCGCTTGCCATGGCAACCATTTCGAGTCTGGATCTTATTGAACGGGATCAGGGGCGCCGTGATCATGTGTTGGGGCTGGTTTCGCGGTTTCGTCGGGAGGCCTCGGCCATGGGGTATGAATTGATGCCTTCACATACTCCGATCCAGCCGATCATGGTTGGCGATAATCACGACGCCCTGGCACTGAGTCAGGCGCTGGAGGAGCGAGGTTTGCTGGTCTCGGCGATTCGCCCGCCCACGGTTCCGGTGGGTGAGGCCCGTTTGCGGGTTACATTCAGTGCCGCACATTCTCAGGAGAATCTTGATTGTCTGTTGAGCGCGCTTTCCGAGTGCCGTCATCTGGTTCAAAAGGCGGATGTGGCGATATGAGCTCCGGTAAGGTCTGTCCTCGTCTGGTGGTGGTTGCCGGTTGGGGCGTTCGTGCAGAGATGCTGTCGGAACTTTATGGTAACTGGCCCGGGGAAGTAGTGCCGGTGTCGCTGGATGATGAGTTGCTGGCCCGTTGCGATTCGCTTTCAGAAGTAACCGATGAGCTGTTGTCCCTGTATCCGGAGCCGTCGGTCTGGATGGGTTGGTCCCTGGGCAGTCAGGTTGTGATGGAAGCTGCCGCACGGGAGACTGGCTCGGTATCCTGCGCCATAACGTTGGGCGGTTTTCCCAAATTTGTTGCCGATGAAAGCTGGCCCCGTGGGATGCCGGCAGGGGATTTCCGGGCTTTCGCCCTCGGTATCCGGCGCGATCCCCAGCGGTATTGGTTGCATTTTCTGTTGTTGATGATTAACGGCGCTGCCGATGAGAAAGGGGAGCGGCAAAGACTCAAACCCTGGCTGGAAAAAGGCACCCTGGTTTCTCACGAACACCTCTGCAAGAGTCTGGCCTGGTTGGAAACCGGGGATCAGCGAGCTTTATGGCATTCGATCGCCACGCCCGCCCTTCATATCATGGGTGAAAAGGATATTGTGGTCCGGTCCTGGGCTAATGATCTTCCCGTTCCGTCTTCAAGCAGCCATGCGATGGTTTCGGGCATGGCGCACTGGCCGGGTGGATGTTCGGCCTCTGATTGCTGGGGTGCAATGCAGGCGTTTTTTGCCTCGCAAAGGGGGCCGTCATGGGCGTTATAAGCTTCGCGCCGGAGACAGCGGGTGCTTCCCGTACCCTGAAGTCGGATATTGCCCGGGGCTTTGGCAACGCCAGCGGCTCATATGACAGCGCCTCCCGGCTGCAGCGATTCATGGGTAACACCATGCTGCAAAAACTCCAGTCCAGAGAGGAAGGCCCGTTTCGTTCAAGCGTGCTGGACCTTGGTTGTGGCACCGGTTGGTTTACCCGCAAGTTCGCTGACCTGGGGCGCGTTGAGGCACTGGCCGGGGTGGATCTGTCAGCGGGTATGCTGGAGCAGGCTCGTGAGAGTGGGCCTGACGGAATCAGCTGGATTGTGGCCGATGCCGAGCACCTGCCCTTACCCGATGACAGCGTCGACCTGATTTTCAGTAACCTCATGATTCAGTGGTGTGATGATCCCCGTTCGGTGCTTAGGGAATGCCTGCGTGTTCTGCGTTCCGGTGGGTCTCTCATGATCTCGACGCTTCTTGATGGCACGCTGCGTGAACTGAAAAACGCCTGGCAGGCAGCAGATCCGGATCATCAGCACGTGAATCAGTTTGAGACCGAGCTCGGATTGCAGGCCAAAGTGCGCGCCGAATTGTCCGATGCCAGCATTGAAACCCGCACCATCAGGCTGCCCTACGATTCGCCCATGGCCCTGGCAGGTGAGCTCCGCCATCTTGGGGCGGGCTTTCGGGGCGGTGGTCGGCGAAAAGCAGTTACGGCACCCGGCAGAGTGCGGGCAATGTGTAAGCAGTATCCCAGGGAGCCGGACGGCTCTATCATGGCAAGCTATGAAGCTGCCTGGGTTTACTGGCAGAAACGATAGGACTCCGCGACAGGACGCAATAATGGCCAACCATTCTTTCTTTGTAACCGGTACCGATACGGGAGTGGGGAAAACCCTGGTCTCTGCTGCCATCCTTCATGCGGCCCGGGCCATGGGGAAGCATACCCTGGCGATGAAACCCATCGCATCGGGTTGCGATCGGACGTCCGAAGGCCTTCGCAACGAAGATGCGCTGATGTTGCAGAACGCTATTACGGAGCCGCTGGCTTACGAGCTGATCAACCCGGTGGCCCTGGAGCCGGCCATTGCCCCCCACGTGGCGGCGGAGCAGGCCGGGCGCCATATCACCTCGGATCGCCTTGTCGGATTCTGTCGCGGGCTGCAGATTCGTCCGGCGGACCTGTTGTTGGTGGAGGGTGCTGGCGGCTGGCGGGTCCCGCTCAACGATCGGGAAACCTACTCGGAGTTTCCCCGGCAGCTGGCCATGCCGGTTATTCTGGTGGTATCACTTCGCCTGGGTTGCATCAACCATGCGCTGCTGACAGCGGAAGCCATAAGGAGTGACGGACTGAGAGTCGCAGGATGGGTTGCCAACCGCACAGAGTCCGAGCCCATGAGTTGCGAGCAGGACACCCTGAATTACCTGGTGAACCACATGGGGGCGCCCTGTCTGGGTATTCTTCCGTGGTTGGAGCAATCCCGGCCGGAAATGCTGGCTGGTTATCTTAATATTGATGGGCTGTTTGAAAATTGACCAGATATGTGGCTTAATTAAGTCAATTAATGGTCATCGGGCGGCGCAGTTATGATCAGTAACACTCTCGCAGTTGGGATTCAGGGCATTCAGGATGGCATGGTCGGCATGGACAATGCCGCCCGCAAGATTGCCCGTGCCGGCACCGATGGCCCCCAGGGAACCGCCGAAGGTGCGGGCAGTCTTGTTGAGCCCATTGTTGATCTCAAGATCTATGAGCGCAGCGTTGAAGCGTCCGCACAGGTGGTAAAAACCGCGGATGAAACACTGGGAACACTCCTGGATATCATGGCTTGATAGCTGAAAGAGCGCCGAGTCCGTGCTTTCTTCTTTCCCTCCTGTTCCCCCATTTCCCCCCGGGGCCTCTTTTCAAGGCCAGGCTTCGCCACGTGTCCAGGCACCCGGTTCGGCAGCGGCGGAGCCCGAGGCGCCTTCTGCGGAAGCCAGATTCACTGAGGCTTCCGGTAAAGCCGAGTCTGCTCGGGAAAACCCCAAGTCAAAACCTGATGGCAAGAATTCCGATAACCCGCAGGGCCTGTCTGAGCAAGAGCTGAAAGCCCGGGATCGTGAAGTTCGCGCCCACGAAGCCGCGCATCAGGCGGTGGGTGGCCAGTATGCCGGTGCCATGTCCTTTACCTACCAGCGGGGCTCGGATGGCGCCCAGTATGCGGTAGGCGGTGAAGTCTCCATCGACCTGTCTCCGGTGCAGGGGGACCCCCAGGCTACCATTGAGAAAATGCGAGTCGTCCGGGCGGCCGCCATGGCGCCGGCAGAGCCGTCGGGGCAGGATCGTGCCGTGGCCGCCCAGGCCATGCAGATCATGCTCCAGGCCCAGTCTGACCTCGCTACCGAATCCGGATCCTCTTCAAGGGCGGCAAGCGATGCCTATCGTGAAGTTTCTGCCATGGGAGACGTTGAGCAAAAAAGTGACGAAAAGCGCGTCTCATCCTTCGAGCCGGTGTCTGCCTGACCCCTTCCTTCCCCTGGCCCTGAGCCACAGATAAATATCCCGCCATTACAGGCCACTTGTGCCCGGCATGCACTGTCATGGCGCGCGATCCGGTGACAGTTCGCAACACAAATTTTGCATCCGGCTATTGACAATTCTGTACCTCTAAACGTATGTTTCAAACAAGTGTTTAATTAAGGCTGCGGCGCATTGCGTTGCGGTGTCTGAGCAAACCCAAGGCCAGAAGCTGTCAAACCTGATTCAGCTGAGCCCGAGAACCGAGGTGGATTCCATGCCTGAGTACAAAGCGCCCCTGCGTGACATCAAATTCGTAATGACCGAGCTGCTGAACAGCGAGCAGCACTACGCCAACCTGGAAGGTGCCGAAGACGCTACTCCGGATATGGTGGATGCCATTATCGGGGAAGGTGCCAAGTTCTGTGAGCAGGTTCTGTCTCCGCTGAACCAGGTGGGTGACAAGGAAGGCTGTATCTGGAGCGAAGACGGTGTGAAGACACCGACTGGCTTCAAAGAAGCTTACCAGCAGTATGTGGAAGGCGGCTGGCCGTCCATGACCGCCGATCCCAACTACGGTGGCCAGGGACTGCCGCACTCTCTCGGTCTGGTCATGAGTGAAATGGTGGGCACCGCCAACTGGTCCTTTGGCATGTACCCGGGCCTGAGCCACGGTGCAACCAACACCATTGAAGAGCATGGTACCGAAGAGCAGAAACAGACTTACCTCACCAAGCTGATCAGCGGCGAGTGGACCGGCACCATGTGTCTGACCGAGCCGCACTGCGGTTCCGATCTCGGCACCCTGCGCACCAAGGCCGAGCCGAATGCCGATGGCACCTACGCCATCACCGGTACCAAGATCTTTATCTCTGCCGGTGAGCACGACATGGCCGAGAACATCGTCCATATCGTTCTTGCGCGTCTGCCGGGCGCACCGGAAGGCACCAAGGGCATCTCCCTGTTTATCGTGCCCAAGTGTCTGCCGAACGAAGATGGCTCTGCTGGTGAGCGCAACGCCGTTTCCTGCGGTTCCATCGAGCACAAGATGGGTATCCACGGCAACGCCACTTGCGTGATGAACTTCGACGGCGCCAAGGGCTGGCTGATCGGGCCGGAGAACAAGGGCCTGAACTGCATGTTCACCTTCATGAACACCGCCCGTATCGGTACTGCGATCCAGGGGCTGGGTGCCGCCGAGCTGGGCTTCCAGGGCTCACTGGCCTACGCCAAAGAGCGTCTGGCCATGCGTTCACTGAGCGGTCCGAAGAACCCGGAAGGCATTGCTGATCCGATCATTGTTCACCCGGACGTTCGTCGCATGCTGCTGACACAGAAAGCGGTTGCCGAAGGTGCCCGTGCCCTGATTTACCTGACGGCACAGCAGGCAGACGTTGTTCACAGCGGCAAAACCGAAGAAGAGCGCAAGGCAGCCGATGAGGCGCTGGGCTTCCTGACACCGATCGCCAAGGCGTTCCTGACCGAAATCGGTTACGAGGCAGCGAACCTTGGTATGCAGGTCTTTGGTGGTCACGGCTTTATCTCCGAGTGGGGCATGGAGCAGAACGTTCGTGACGCCCGTATCGGCATGATCTATGAAGGCACCACCGGTATTCAGGCGCTGGATCTGTTGGGCCGCAAGGTTCTGATGACCCAGGGCGAATCCCTGAAAGGCTTCACCAAGCAGGTGCATCTGTTCTGCAAGGAAAACGCGGAAGACGAGCAGCTGAAGGAATTCATCGAGCCGCTGGCGGCGATGAACAAGGAATGGGGCGAGCTGACTACCAAAATTGGTATGTCTGCCATGAAGAATCGTGAGGAAGTGGGCGCGGCCTCTGTGGACTACCTGATGTACTCCGGTTACGCAGTGTTTGCCTACCTGTGGGCCCGTATGGCCAAGGTTGCCCTGGACAAGATGGTTGAGGGTACCACTGAAGAGATGTTCTACAACGCCAAGATCCAGACTGCGCGCTTCTACTTCAAGCGTATGCTGCCCAGGGCCAAGGGCCACGCAGAAAGCATGCTGGCTGGCGCTGACAGCCTGATGGACATGCCGGAGGAAGCCTTCGCCATCTAAGGCGCGGGCACCGAAGGACGGTTCCAGAGGACAGAAAGCCCGCGCTCCCCGGAGGCGGGCTTTTTTCATGAGTTGCGGTCCGCTTTTAGGGTAGAATAGGCGCCCATAAAAATAATCTTCAGCGGACACATAGCCCGAGCAGGTGTGACTGGCCCAGACTGAGGCCCTTTTGCCACCTGAACAGACTGACAGAATTTTTGGAGAGTTTTAGATGGCTGATTATCAGGCACCCCTACGTGACATGCGCTTTGTTCTGAATGAGGTTTTCGATGCCCCCGCACTGTGGGCCTCACTGCCCAAGGTTGCCGAGCATGTGGACCCGGAAACGGCGGACGCCATTCTTGAAGAAGCCGGCAAGATCAGCAGTGGTGTACTTGCGCCCCTGAATCGCGAAGGTGATGAGCAGGGCTGCAAATGGAACGATGGTGAGGTAACGTCTCCGGAGGGCTTCAAGGAAGCGTACCAGACCATCGTTGAAGGCGGCTGGAACGGTCTTGGCGGCAACCCGGACTTTGGCGGCATGGGCATGCCCAAGACCCTCGTCGCGCAGTTCGAGGAAATGATGCAGGGCGCCAACATGGCATTCGGGCTGGCCCCCATGCTTACGGCCGGCGCCTGCCTCGCGCTGGACGCCCACGGAAGTGATGAGCTGAAAGAAAAGTACCTGCCTAACATGTATTCCGGTGTCTGGTCCGGCGCCATGGATCTGACCGAGCCCCACGCCGGCACAGACCTCGGGATCATCCGCACCAAGGCGGAACCGAACGATGACGGCTCCTTCAACGTTACAGGTACCAAGATCTTTATCACCTGGGGCGAGCACGACATGGCGGAGAACATCATCCACCTGGTGCTGGCCAAACTGCCGGATGCGCCGAAAGGTCCAAAGGGCATTTCCATGTTCCTGGTACCCAAGTTCCTGGTGAATGACGATGGTTCCCTGGGTGAGCGCAACAGCTTCAGTTGTGGTTCCCTCGAGAAGAAAATGGGCATCAAGGGTTCTGCGACCTGCGTAATGAACTTCGATGGCGCCAAAGGCTGGCTGGTCGGCGAAGAAAACAAGGGTCTGGCGGCGATGTTCACCATGATGAACTACGAGCGCCTGGGCGTTGGTATCCAGGGCATTGGCGCTGCCGAAGCCTCTCTGCAAAGCGCTCGGGAATACGCCCTTGATCGTATCCAGAGCCGTGCACCGACCGGTGCCCAACAGCCTGAGAAGGCGGCAGACCCAATCCTCGTGCACCCGGATGTCCGGCGCATGCTGCTCACGATGAAAGGCTATGTGGAGGGCGGTCGTACTTTCTCAACCTACGTGGCCCAGTGGCTGGATATCGCCAAGTTTGCCGAGGATGATGAGCGTCGCAAACACGCTGAAGGTATGGTGGCGTTGCTGACACCGGTGGCCAAGGCATTTCTCACGGATCGCGGCCTCGATACCTGCATCATGGGTCAGCAGGTCTTTGGTGGTCATGGTTTCATCCGCGAGTGGGGGCAGGAGCAACTGGTTCGTGACTGCCGCATAACCCAGATCTACGAAGGAACCAATGGTATCCAGGCACTGGATCTGATGGGCCGGAAAGTGGTCGGCACCCAGGGCAAGCTTTACGAGCTGTTTGCCCAGGACGTCGCAAACTTCCTGGAGGAGAACAGTGGTAACGATCATCTGCGCCCGTTCCTTGAGCCGCTTGCTGCTGCGGTTGAGCGTCTTGATGACGTTACCGAGCACGTGATCAAACAGGCTGGCGATAACCCGAATGCCATTGGGGCAGCGTCTGTGGACTATCTGGATCTGTTTGGCCTGACCGCTCTGGGTTATATGTGGGCGAAGATCGTCAAAGCGGCTGCGCCCCAGGCGGATTCAGATACCTCCGGATTCTACAGCGGTAAACTGAAGACCGCGCGCTTCTACTTTGACCGCCTGCTGCCCAAGACCGTTTCACTGGCTGAAGGTATTCGTAGCGGCAGCGACTCCATGATGGCGCTGACGGCTGAAGAGTTCTGATTAGCCAGCAAGACTCAGGCACAAAAAAACAGGCCCTCGGGCCTGTTTTTTTATGGTTAATTGGTCAGCAGGGCAAGCTTCCCGGACTCTCAGAGTCGCTCCATTCTCTCCGGGTTGGTAATAAAGGGATTGGCACTACCCTGGATTTCGACAATGCGCCCGTGACGGGTCAGCTCGCTATCATCCGGCGGGTCCAGCCTGTTCCAGCCCTTGAACACCGCCGAGGAGCCAAGCCAGGGCAAATCATAGGTGTCCACCATGTAGGCCACCGTGCGCGCCACATCTCCCTTTACCCGCCCCGGGGGCTCAAAGAACTGGGCGCTCTGGCGAATGCCGCATTCGTCTTCGCTTACTGACGAGCCCAGGTCCTCGTAACGAGCGTTTCGCCGGCCCATCTCGGTCCGGCTGCGCACCGGTACCATGTTGTGCATGTCAGACGCGATCTGACGGTAGCGGTTATCCTGTTCACATTGACGCGAGGTGCCACAGTCGAGTGCGCTGCGGACATCGGCCAATGGATAGACATAACCGTCCGTCAGAACGAATCCTTTGCTTGTAAAGGCGGTGTTGCAGAAGAAGGAATTGCCGCCACTGGCGTAAAGGTCACCCCAGAAGTGATCGGTAACAACGGTTTTTGGATCACTGAACCGGGTATTCTGGCCAATCACGAGGGTAGTGGTGAGCAATAGGCCAAGTGCTGTGGGTATCAGTAAGAATCGTTTCATACGCCTTTTATACCTCGCAGTGTGTTCAAGCACCCTGTCAATTCGGGCCTCACTGGTCAGGATCTGATCAAGCGGGTCAAAACTATGACGCTTTGTTCACGGATATTGTGAAGTATGGCACAGAGGCTCCAAACCACGGAGCCTCCAGGCTAGAAATTTGTGGCGTAATGTTAACGGGTTAACAGTATTACTTCAGTTTGTTGCGGATGTTCTGGTAACCGGTTTTCAGGTCTTCGCCAAGTTTGGATGCGGTCTGACGAGCTTCCTGGGACGCGTTCTCGGCATCGTGCAGAACTTCATCGATCTTGCTTCTGAAACGATCCCAATCCTGTTCGAGATCCTCCCATTCGTCCTTAACGTCTTCACGGGCCAGATGCATCTGGACGCGCGCCTCATCCCGGTATTGTTTCACTTTTTCCGACAGCTTCTTGAGTTCTTCTTGAAGACTCATATCAAGCACCTCCTTGGATTGTTGGTGTGCTTACAATGCGCCCGATCGTAAAAAACTGTCAAGGGGCCGGCAGGGCCAACAGGGCACAACGAAGGCTGAGTTTGATTCAGATCAGGAACGGCCGGCGAGCAGGGCAGACATATCCCGCAAATAGTGCCAGGGGGAGAGGGAATCGAAGCCTTTCGCCGCGCGGTCGATCTGGCTGCACAGGGTGATGGCCTCATTCAGTTGGTTCCGGTTCAGCCGGCGAGCGGCCTGTTCCATTGCGCGGGCACGTTGCGGCTGGAATACGCCCCGTTTTTTCAGGAATGCGGCGGGATTTTCCGACTGGCCGGCCGCAGATTTCAACTCAAGCAGCAGGTTCAGATCCCGGCTGAGAACGGATAGCAAACCGAGCGGGTTTTCTCCCTCTTGCTGAAGCACAGTGATCATCTTGCCGGCGTGGGGCGCGCGGCCACTGATCAGCTCGGTCACGAGTTCAAAGCCATTGAATCGGGAACTGTCCTGGACCGCCTGTTCAACGGTTTCCTCATCAATGGTATTGCCGTTTGCGAGCAGTGACAGTCTGTCGAGCTCCTGGCTCGCGGCGAGCAGATTGCCCTCGAGGCGTTCGCTCATGATGGCCAGGGCACCCCGGGTCAGGCTGAGGCCGCGGTTGCTGGCCCTCTGCTGCAGCCAACCCTGGAACTTGTCGGCGTCGACGGGCCACACCGGTACGTGCACGCCCTTTCCCTGAAGCTCCTTGTACCATTTGCGGCGGGTTTCCGCCGCGTCCAGACGGGCACTGATGAGCACGAGGATGATATCGTCGGGAGGGTCGGCCAGGACTCGTTCCAGTACCGCGCGGCCGTCGCCCAGCTTGCCGGTTGGCAAGTGAATCTCGATGCGCCGTTTTTCCGCGAACAGGGACATGGCACTGAACTCCTCGCCAACGGCGTTCCAGTCCAGTTGGTGGTCAGCGTGAAAGGTCAGGCGGTCATGAAAACCGGCGTCTTTTGCGGCCTTACGAACTTGGTCACAACATTCCTGAACCAGCAGGGGTTCGTCCCCGGATATAAGATAGACGGGCGAGAGGCCCTTTTTTAGCAGCTGGGATAACTGGCCTGGATTGGTCTTCATGGCTGGCCTGTGGCTGGGGCGTCGGCTTCCTGTTCACGCTGGTAATCCGCCCGGATGGCGTCGATGCGTTGCGGGGTCAATGGTGCCAGCCGGAATATCACCTGCTGCGCAAGACGATCGTCCATTTGCTGGCGGAGGGTCTCTTCTTCCCGCTGTCTTGCCAGCACGTTGGTTTCGTCGTAGCGGTAACTCTCGCTGGTGGTCAGGCGTGTCGTGCCCACCATGGGAATCCGATCCGCGCTGATTACTTCTAGATCAACAGAGTGACGCAGCGTGTATTCCGCGGCTGCGGCCTGGGCGGTGATGGCACTTGCGCGACGGTCACGCTCGAAGTTCTTCAGCCGCAGAATGTAGTCGGCCTCCGCCGCTGGCGCCACACGGACCTTGCCCAGGTTCAGCTGTTCACGCAAGGAACGGCACAGCGTGTCGGGCACCTGTGAGGAGCAATCCACGGCAAGAGGCTCGAGGGCCGAAGAAACCGGTGGGGCACCCCGCAACTGGAACCCGCAACCACCAAGCAGCGCCGCTATTACAGCGGTCAGCATCAGGCGTGCTGACGATTTCAGAGCGGAGTGCCGGGACATATCAGTTAGCCACCACGTTCACCAGTTTGCCGGGGACCACGATAACCTTGCGCACCGTCGCTCCCTCAGTAAAGCGCATGACATTCTCGTTTTCCAGGGCCAGCTTTTCGAGGTCCGCCTTACTGATGTCTGCAGGCACGTCTTCTTTGGCCCGCACCTTGCCATTCACCTGCAGTACCACCTGGATCTGGCTGCGAACCATGGCGGCTTCATCGGCTTTTGGCCAGGGTGCATCAACCACGGGCTCCTGGTGGCCGAGCGCCTGCCAGAGGGTGTGGCAGATGTGCGGGACGATCGGCGACAGCACAAGCACTGCGGTGTCCAGCGCTTCCTGGCGTACCGCCCGGGTCTGGGGTTCGTCACCTTGCAGTTTGCCGACCTCGTTAAGCAGCTCCATCACCGAGGCAATGGCCGTGTTGAAGGTCAGCCGACGGCTGATGTCGTCACTGACTTTGGCAATGGTTTCGTGAGTCTTGCGTCGCAGGTTTTTCTGGTCATCGTTCAGGCTTGCCGCGTCCAGAGCGGGTGCCGGGCCAGCGGCGGCGTGTTCGTTCACCAGACGCCAGACCCGCTTGAGGAACCTGTGTGCGCCTTCAACACCGCTGTCCGACCACTCCAGGGACTGTTCTGGCGGGGCCGCAAACATCATGAACAGGCGAACCGTATCGGCGCCGTGCTCATCAATAATAGCCTGGGGATCGATACCGTTGTTCTTGGACTTGGACATCTTGGTGACACCGCCGGAAACCACCGGCTCACCATCTTCCCTGTGTACTGCTCGAACGGGCTGCCCCTTTTCGTCACGCTCGACGGTCACGTCGGCGGGCGAAATCCATACCTTGCCGCCTTTGCCATCGTCGCGGTAATAGGTCTCCGCCAGAACCATGCCCTGGCAAAGCAGCCGGTTGAATGGCTCTGAACTGGTTACCAGCCCGACATCCCGCAAGAGCTTGTGGAAGAAGCGGGCGTAGAGCAGGTGCAGGATCGCGTGTTCAATGCCACCGATGTACTGATCCACTGGCAACCAATAGTTGGCCGCGGACGGGTCCAGCATGCCCTGGTCGTAATTGGGGCTGCAGAACCGTGCGTAGTACCAGGAGGACTCCATGAACGTATCAAAGGTGTCGGTTTCCAGCGTCGCCGGCTGGCCGTTGAACTCCGTCTTGCACCACTCAGGGTCGGCCTTGATGGGAGACTGGACACCGTCCATTTCCACATCTTCCGGCAGACGTACCGGCAGCTTGTCATCGGGCACCGGCATCTCTGTGCCATCTTCCAGGGTCATCATCGGGATCGGTGCACCCCAGTAGCGCTGGCGGGATACGCCCCAGTCGCGCAGGCGGTAGTTGACGGTGCGCTTGCCGATATTCTGTTCTTCCAGGTAGCTGGCAATCTCGTCGAAGGCTTCCTCGCTGGTCAGGCCGCTGTATTTGCCGGAAGACACCAGCGTGCCTTTTTCGGTAAACGCCTCTTCCTGAACATCAATTTCATGGCCATCGCGGGCGGCAATAACCTGCTTGATGGGCAGCTTGTACTTGCGGGCGAATTCATGGTCCCGCTCATCGTGGCCCGGAACAGCCATCAGGGCGCCTGTGCCGTAATCGGTCAGAACGAAGTTGGCGACCCAAATCGGAATCTCTTCCTGGGTCAGCGGATGGACAGCCTTGAAACCGGTGTCGATACCGCGCTTCTCCATGGTGGCCAGCTCGGCCTCGGCAGTTTTGTTGTTCCGGCACTCATCAACAAATTCAGCCACATCCCGATGACGCTCTGCCGCCTCTTTGGCCAGCGGATGCTCTGCGGCCACGGCCATGTAGCTCACGCCCATCAGGGTGTCGGGGCGCGTGGTGTAAACGGTCAGGCCGCTGTCACGGTCCTTAAGCGGGAAGGTCAGCTCGGTACCTTCCGACTTGCCGATCCAGTTGCGCTGCATGGTCTTGACCTGCTCGGGCCAGTCTTCCAGCTCATCCAGATCGTTCAGCAGTTCTTCGGCGTAATCGGTAATGCGGATAAACCACTGGGGAATCTTTTTCTGTTCCACCAGCGCTCCGGAGCGCCAGCCGCGACCGTCCACAACCTGCTCGTTGGCCAGAACCGTCTGGTCCACCGGGTCCCAGTTCACCGTGGACATCTTCTTGTACACCAGACCCTTCTCGTAAAGGCGGGCGAAGAACCACTGCTCCCAGCGGTAGTAATCCGGCTTGCAGGTCGCCAGCTCCCGGTCCCAGTCGTACCCGAAACCCAGCTGCTTGAGCTGGTTTTTCATGTACTCGATGTTGGCGTAGGTCCACTTGGCCGGAGCGGTCTTGTTGGCAATGGCAGCGTTCTCGGCGGGCAGGCCGAAGGCATCCCAGCCCATTGGCTGCATTACGTTCTTGCCCTGCATACGCTGGTAGCGGGAAATCACATCGCCGATGGTGTAGTTACGGACATGCCCCATGTGCAGCTTGCCACTGGGGTAGGGGAACATGGACAGGCAGTAGTACTTGGGTTTGCCCGGTTCTTCCTTCACCGTGAAGGTCTTGTTCTCCTCCCAGAAATTACGGGCATTCTGTTCTACGTCACGGGGATTGTATTGCTCGTCCATTCCTGCCATTACCGAAATTACCTTGTGTGGAAAAATAAAAGCCTGTGTCAAAATCACGTCCGGAGCGGGCCGAACATTCTAACGCACACTAGCCTTTACAGGTAGTCTGCCAATTTTCTGTTCTTGTGCCAGACTTACAGTATTGGTGGGAGACGGCGGCCGGCGCAGCTTCCTGAGACACGCCGTAAATACGTCCCTGTAGGCTTGATCGCAGCATCCATGCTGCTCACAGTCTCAGGAAGCTGCACCGGCCGCCGTCCCGAACCCTGGGAGGAATCGTCGAGAATGCGAGCACCAAATGTCCGGGAGGCAGGGTGTGTCGGGTCTTTCCGGGACTGTCTGCAGCATGGATGCTGCAGTCAAGCGTACATGGATGTATTCACAGCGTGTCCCGGAAAGACCTGACGCAGCCTGACTCCTCCCCCAATAGTTCGACTAAACGCTTGTTTTTAGGAACCCCGAGGTCCATTTCAAGGAGCAGTTATGACACAACCGGAAAGAAGTCATCTCTCAGGCAAGGCACTGGAAGTTTACGACCGTATGCTGGAGCGGGTAAAAACGCGTCTCCATGACCTGGAGGAAACATCGCTCCAGAACCTTGAGGAAGAAGTCCAGAGGGCGGTGGAGTTCGAGTACGAGCTGGAGGAAATGACCAGAGATGAAGCGGCCCTGCTCGGCGAATACCTCCAGAGAGATCTCGAGCACCTTCTGCACTTCGTGGAAGAGACCGGCGAAGGCCTGAGTGAATGGTTGCAGCTTGATATCGCCCTGCTGGAACACCAGCTGGCGGATAGCCTGTTCTCGGTTGCTGATAAAACCGTTGTCGACTTTCTGGAGCTCAAACAGAAACTGGAAAACAACGAAGTGGGCCAGTACATCTCGGGCGAGGTGGCCACCGCTGGTATGTTCCAGTGCCTGAACTGCGGGCACATGCGGTGTCTGACAGCCACCAGCCATCTGGAACCCTGTGAAGCCTGCGGCTCCCACTACTACGAGCGGGTTACGAGCCGCTGGCCGAAACAGGAGGAATAATCCGCTCCCGGACAAACACGATGAGAATAACTGCGAGGGTCAGGACCGGCCAGGAGCCAGTCTGCATGTAAGGCGTGCTGCCCGTGGCGGTGAACACCTCGCCGGTCAGGGTGGCGCGCTCGAACTGGGGGATGGTTTCGGTCAGTTCGCCCCGGTTATTGATGATCGCAGTCACGCCGTTGTTGGTGCCCCGGAGCATGTAGCGACCGGTTTCCAGTGCCCGCATTCTGGCAATCTGCAGATGCTGTAACGGCCCAATGGAATCGCCGAACCAGCCATCGTTGCTGATCGTGAGCAGCAGGCCCGCGCCCCGGGCATTAAAGGCAACAAAATCCGGATAGGCGACTTCATAGCAGATGAAGGGCATCACATTGACGCCATTGGCCTTGAGCGGATCCTGCCACTCCGGTCCCCGGCTGAAATCGCTCATGGGCAAATCGAAGAAACCAATCAGCCCCCGCAACACGCTCTGCAGTGGCACGTACTCCCCGAAAGGCACCAGCTTCTGCTTGTGGTAGATGCCCTCGCCGTTGCCGATGGCCATGATGCTGTTGTGAAACGTGAAATCTTCAATTCGGTCACTGAATCCGTACCAGGGTATGCCGGTAATCAGGGTGCTGTTGTCGCCCAGCTCTGCACTGATGTGATCGATGATCTTGCCAGCCTGATCCTGGGGAATGGGAATGGCGGTTTCCGGCCAGAGGATCAGATCCGTGTCCCAATGGTCTTCGGTCATCCCCAGATAGGTGACGATCTGGTCCTTCAGGAACTCCGGGTCCCACTTGATCTGCTGGGGAATATTGCCCTGCATGGCGGCAAAGGTTATAGGGTCTTCGCTCAGATCCGTCCAGTCGACACGGTTCATGGCCGGGGCAACCAGCCAGGGAATCAGGGCAACAAAGAGGGTAACGCCCGCAGCCACCGGTTTGGGGCGCTTCAGCAGCCACCAGCCGCCGTAAAGTGCGGCACCGGTCGCAGCAATCCAGAACGTGATGCCATGCACGCCGGTCAGAGGTGCCAGCCCGGCCAGTGGGCCGTCAGTGTGCGCGGTGCCCAGATACAGCCAGGGAAAGCCGGTGAGC
Source organism: Marinobacter manganoxydans MnI7-9 (assembly GCF_000235625.1). Classification (GTDB taxonomy): domain Bacteria; phylum Pseudomonadota; class Gammaproteobacteria; order Pseudomonadales; family Oleiphilaceae; genus Marinobacter; species Marinobacter manganoxydans. Next base: position 34,221 of record NZ_AGTR01000013.1, read on the forward strand.
AGCCAGCCCCGGAGCCAGTCGCCCAGGATCCAGATGGCCGGAAACAGGATCAGGCGCCGGGCCGGGCTGTCCTTGGCCAGTTTGCCCCAGAACCAGAAGGCCAGGCCGTGGAACAGCGCCAGGCCTGCAACAAAGAGAACCGTCAACAAAACGGCAATCGGAATGGCGGTATTACCGTGTTCGCTGATACTGACGTAGACCCAGCTGGCGCCGCTGCCGAACAGCCCCAGGCCAGTAAGCCAACCGGCCCGGAAGAGCTTCTCTGGAGCCAGCGGAACCGTCACGAGGAGAATAAGAAGGACTGAAACCGGTCCCAGCCACCAGAGGTTGAACGGTGAAAAGGTCAGGGTTTGCATGGCGCCGGCAACCAGAAGGGTTGCCGCGCCAAGTAATGCGTTTGAGGAAAGCGGGGTCTTCAGCGCTCTGGTATTTTTCGCGTCACTGTTCACTTCGGGTTACCTGCAGCAGACGGATTACACGGTTATCGGCGTTGGCAATGGTAAAGCGCAAACCGCCGAATTCAACCGATTCGCCCCGTCTGGGCAGGTGTCCGAATTCCTTGAGAACCACGCCACCGATGGTGTCGAATTCCTCTTCGTCCAGTTCGGTCTCGAAGAATTCATTAAAATCATCAATGGGTGTTACCGCTTTTACGGCATAGCTGCCATCGCCCCGGGCCTTGATGTGGGTCTCTTCATCAAAATCATGCTCATCTTCGATTTCGCCCACAATCTGTTCCAGCACGTCTTCAATGGTGATCAGGCCGGCCGTACCACCGTATTCGTCGACCACAATCGCCATGTGGTTACGGTTTTCCTTGAATTCCTTGAGCAACTGGTTCAGACGCTTGCTCTCGGGTACGAAAGTGGGCGGGCGCAGAATTTCCCGGATACGATTCCAGTTGAGGTCGTTGTTCAGAGCCAGGGGAAGCAGATCCTTGGCCAGAAGAACGCCAATCACGTCGTCCTGGCTGTCCCCGATGACCGGGAACCGGCTGTGTGCAGAATCCATGATTTCGCCCAGGAACTCCTTGGGCTCCTGGGATGCCTTTACGGTGACCATCTGGGAGCGGGGAATCATGATCTCATCCACCCGCATGTCGATCACCTGCATGGCACCTTCGATGATGCTCATGGCATCAACATCGATGATGTTCTGGGACTCGGCGTCCCGAAGGATTTCCAGCACGTCCTCAACGGACTCAGGCCCGCTGGAGAAGGCCTGGGATATACGTTCCAGCCAGGACTTGCCGCCCTGACTGCGACTCGACTGATCGTCGCTCATGAGTCTTGTTCCGTTTCCTCTGCTTCGTAGGGATTGCCGAATCCGAGCTGCGCAAGCAGTCGGACTTCGAGGGCTTCCATGACCTCGGCATCTTCGTCTTCAATATGATCAAAACCCTGGAGATGCAACATGCCGTGCACCACCATGTGCGCCCAGTGGGCGACCAGGGTTTTTTCCTGTTCCATGGCCTCTTTCTCGACAACCGGTGCACAAATCACCAGATCTCCGGCCAATGGCACCGTTATACCGGCTGGCGCCTCAAATGGGAAGGACAACACGTTGGTCGCGTAGTCCCGCCCACGGTACTGATGATTCAGGGCCTGGCTTTCTTCGGTTCCGACAATACGGACCGTCACCTCGGACGGATCCTCGCCCTGCCAGGCAAGTTGCGCCCATTTTTGAACCTGCGTCTCCGAAGGTATTCCTGGCGCCTCAAAAACCTGCTGAAAATCCACAGTCAGCTTATTCACTGGCCCGTCGCACTCCCGTCGTCAAAGGAATCGTAGGCTTCAACAATCCGCTGTACCAGCGGGTGCCGAACAACGTCCTTTGCTTCGAACCGTGTGAACCCAATACCTGATACCTTGCTCAGAACCCCGGCAGCGTGAATAAGCCCCGAATTCTGACCCCGTGGCAGGTCTACCTGAGTGGTGTCGCCGGTAATCACAGCCGTGGAGCCAAAGCCGATCCGGGTCAGAAACATCTTCATCTGCTCCCGGGTGGTGTTCTGGCTTTCGTCCAGAATGATGAATGAGTTGTTCAGCGTCCGGCCGCGCATGAACGCCAGCGGCGCAATCTCGATCACGCTTTTCTCAATCAGCCGGGTAACCTGGTCAAACCCAAGCATTTCATAGAGAGCGTCATACAGCGGACGCAGGTATGGGTCGACCTTTTGTGCGAGATCGCCGGGAAGAAAACCAAGCTTCTCGCCGGCCTCGACCGCGGGCCGAACCAGCAAAATCCGCTTCACCTGCTCGTCTTTCAGTGCTTCAACGGCACAGGCCACCGCCAACCAGGTCTTGCCGGTACCCGCCGGCCCAATCCCGAAGTTGATATCGTGGGTGCGGATATTGTGCACATACTTCTGCTGATTCGCGCCCCTCGGCTTGGCCTGAAGCTTGGGGGTCTTGATGACCGTCACAGCGCCATCGTAGGGCACGTCTTCGGGCAGGCGTTCAAAACCGGTTTCCCGGATAAACAGATGCACGGTATCCGGAGGAAGGTCATCGGTAGCCTCGGTTTCCCGATAAAGATGCCGGATAACCTCAACGGCCGCCGCCACATGCTCGGTCTCACCCTCAACTCGGAAATGATGGCCGCGCCTGCCGACTTTCACGTGCAGGCGTTTTTCAATCATTTTCAGGTTTTCATCAAACTGGCCACAAAGCGTCGCCAGCCGACGCTGGTCCACCGGGTGCAGGTCAAATTGTCTGTGATCGTTGGCGTTCAAAAGTGCTCCGTTTTGGTTTGGGAGAACGAGTATCTGATGTTGGTGAAACGGGCAAGGGCCGGAAGGTGTTTCCAAAAAGCGCCCGTAAATACGTCCCTGTAGGGCTCGGTCGCGCCATCCCTGGCGCTCCACGTTTTTGGAAACACCTTCCGGCCCTCGCCCTGATCATTCTATGTGCAGGCCCGAATGCTAAAAAACAAGTAGATCGGAGTAGCTGGAGGCGTAATCCGACTGGTTTCTTCGTTACAGGCATGTTGCTCGATTACGAATTCGTCCAATCCAACCTACGAATGCGGAGCATAAACTGGGCAGACGGCTCTGGGGCCTACGGAGAGTGGTGGGGCTCCCCTCCCAAAAATGTCGGCGGCCAAGGATGGCCGACGCCAAGCGCACATGGGCGGAGCAAACGCTTTAGAAGCGAAGCTTCGCGTGCCGCGGAGCGACAGCAATCTACGATTGCTGGCTGGACCCGCTTGCGGGTGCTCGTAGCGGTTTTTGGGAGGGGAGCCCCACCACTCGCCAAACTCCAAACCCAAGACGAATAGGATCCGAGCTTTAGTAAAACTCCGAATTCACGGGCACACCGCGAAGTGAGTTGGGATAGGCCTCCACAATATCGACATCAATAAAGTGCCCAACAACCTCCGGATTCTCATGCCGGAAATTCACAATCCGGTTGTTCTCGGTACGCCCCGCATACTCACCAGGGTCTTTCTTGGACAAGCCAGTCACCAGAATCCGCTGAGTAGAACCCACCATCTTGCGGCTGATGTCCATCACGTTCTGGTTCAGGCGATCCTGCAGGATGCTCAGCCGCTGTTTCTTGATGTCCATCGGCGTATCGTCCGGCAGATCTGATGCCGGCGTGCCGGGCCGTGCGCTGTAAACGAAGCTGAAGGACATGTCGAAGCCGATGTCGTTGATCAGCTTCATGGTGTCTTCAAAGTCCTTCTCGGTTTCGCCCGGGAAGCCGATGATGAAGTCGGACGAAAAGCTGATGTCCGGGCGGATCTTGCGAAGGCGGCGGAGTTTGGATTTGTACTCCAGGGCTGTATGGCCGCGCTTCATGGCCGCCAGAATACGGTCGGAACCGCTCTGAACTGGCAGGTGCAGATGGCTGACCAGCTCCGGAACGCGCTCATAGACCTCAATGAGAGCATCAGAGAACTCCACCGGGTGCGATGTGGTGTACCGGATCCGGTCGATGCCATCAATGGTTGCGATCAGCTCGATCAGCTCCGCCAGGTCCATGTTGTCGCCGTCGTGGGTTTCGCCACGGTAGGCATTCACGTTCTGGCCCAGCAGGTTAACCTCGCGAACACCCTGGCTGGCGAGGTGGGCCACTTCAGCGATGACGTCATCAGCCGGGCGGCTGACTTCTTCCCCGCGGGTATAGGGCACCACACAGAAGGTGCAATACTTGCTGCAGCCTTCCATGATTGAAACAAACGCGGAAGGGCCGTCTGCGCCGGGCTCGGGCAGGTTGTCGAATTTTTCGATTTCCGGGAAGCTGACGTCCACCACGCCAACACCGTTACCCTTGGCGCGCACTTCGGTAATCATGTCCGGCAGGCGATGCAGAGTCTGGGGGCCGAAGACCATGTCCACGTAGGGTGCGCGGTCAATGATCGCCTGGCCTTCCTGGGAAGCCACACAGCCACCCACGCCGATGATCATTTCCGGCTTTTTGCTTTTCAGCTTTTTCCAGCGGCCAAGCTGGTGGAACACCTTCTCCTGGGCTTTTTCCCGAATGGAGCAGGTGTTCAGCAGCAGGATGTCGGCGTCATCGGGTGAATCGGTCATTTCGACGGTTTCACCGGTTTTGAGCAGGTCTGCCATGCGGGCAGAGTCATACTCGTTCATCTGACAGCCGTGGGTTTTGATGTACAGCTTCTTGGCCATGGGTCTCACGTAATCTGATGGATGTTGCGCCGGGAACTGGTTTTTGAAACGGGGCGCCAGCAAAAAGGAACTGCGTATTATAACGGGGTGCTTAAACTTCAACCACCTTTGTCTCGGCTAGTTGCTAGTCCGCTTGTGGTATTATTTTTGGTTCTTTAAATCGACAATCAAGCCCGAACACGATCATGACCCCCGAACGCCTCGCCCGAATCAAACAAACCCTGAACACCCGGCAGCCGGACCTGAGCGTCCTAACCGACCAGGTCCACAAGCCCCGGAATCTGTCCGCCATCATCCGCTCCTGCGATGCGTTTGGCTTGGCGAACATGCACGTGGTCTGGCCAAAAGAAGGCTTCCGGGCATTTCGCAAAACCGCCGGTGGCAGCTACAACTGGGTAACAACCCACACCCACCGGAGCATGGACGAAGCGATCGAGAGTCTGAAAGGGCAGGGCAACAAGCTCTATGCGGCGCAGCTCTCCGACCGGGCTATCGATTTCCGGGAGGCAGACTACACGGTGCCCTGTACCGTGATCATGGGTAACGAGGTTGATGGCGTCAGCCCCGATGCGGCGGCCCAGGCCGACGAGCACATCGTGATTCCGATGATGGGCATGGTGGAGTCGCTCAACGTCTCTTCGGCCTGCGCGATTATCCTGTCCGAAGCGCAGAGGCAGCGAAAATTGGCCGGCATGTTCGACCAGCGTCGGTTGCCAGACGACGAGTATAACCGTCTACTGTTCCGCTGGTGCCAGCCCACGGTTAAACGCTACTGTGACGACCGCAACCTGCCGTACCCGCCGATAAACCCGGAAACGGGTGAGTTGGTCGACGGTGTGGGCTGGATGCAGGAAGTAAGAAAGTTAAGGGCGAATCGCCCGCGGTGGGATGACGAACCCAAAGTCACCGCAGATGAGCAATAAAAAGAAAATTACTCTTCTGTGAGATCGGTCCGGGGGTGGGAGGTCTTTTCTGTCGGGAAAAGATGTCTGAGCGAAGCGAGTTGCTTTTCCCAGAAGAAAAGGCCTCCCACCTCTGGACCAGCCCCCAAATCGAGCAGGCTACTTAGCAAAAGCTAGAGCCCATCACTCCTCGCGAGCCTCAAGATACCGCTGAAGCTGCTCCCGCAAAGCCTTGGGAAGCCGGGTAATCGTCAGGGCATCTTTGTCACGGTCGTAGTAAACCGCCTGATTTACCAGGTCGGAAGAGAAGGACACGCTCATTCCGCCTCCCGAGCCTGCAATCCGTACCAACTTTTTCACTTTCCGATGGTCCGGGTGCAGCACGCCGCTTTCCGGCAGTTCAGCAGTTTTTGAGGCAAACTCCTTGAAGCGTTGCGGCTCACTCTCGTCTAGGTAGCCGGACAATGCCTCGATTTCGACCGGCTCGCCCAGGGCATGCTGCTCCTTACAGAACTCATAGGCCTTGTTGCGAACCTCTCCGGCTTTCTCGGGCTCGGAGGACTTGGCAAAAGCTTCCACCGCATCCAGGAAGGTCATGGTTTCCTTTTCCACATCCACCTGATTGGTAAACCCGCACAAACGGATAAACAGCTCTCCTGGCTCGCCGGTGCCGCGGCCGTGGACCAGTGTCAGGTAGTTTTCCGCCGGGTTGTTGCCGCGCCAGTCGTCCAGCTCGATGCGAACGGCCAGGTTCAGACGGGAGAGGCTCAGGACGTCGGTCGCATCCAGTGACTGGTTGCCATCGAACCGCATGGCGCTGTCGGTTTCCAGGATAAACAGGTAAACCACCTCGGCGTCCGCTAGGGCATCGTGGACGATCATCAGATGGCCATCGAACTCCTCCTGACTGCCGGTCAGGAGCTCCTGCCACTGCCCGAACAGGTGGTCGGTCATGGCGCTGAAGGTTTGCTTGTCTTCCAGGTAGTCGTTCAGCCAGGCGCTGAACGGGCACTCGCCCAGATCTTCGGAAAACCGGCCGTATTTCTTACCGGGCTTGCTGTTGAACAGCCGCTTCATCTGCTTGTGCAGGCCCTCGTAGTCGCCACCGGGCTCCCTCAGAGAGTCTCCGGCACTGAGATGGGCTGCCTGGTCCGGCTGGAAATGCGTAAAAAAGGCAGACCTCAGGTGTTTGATTGCCATGGTTAATTACCCTGTTGCCGTTGTCCTGACTGAAAGGCCTCCATGATGAGCGTTTCATCGGGATGGTAAAGCCAGTCAAATCCAATGGGTTGCGCAGTGAGTGATATGGGAGAGAAGGCCATAGTCCAAGGAGCGGCAGCTTATTATGAAAAACGCGGAAATCCAAATTTCCACCCATCCTGATGCATTATCGTTCAAAGCCGATTTTGACACGTGAGAATTCCGCAATATCGCCTTTTCAGCTCTGAAGCCGCCTTCGGGACCCGCACTTTGACTGCTCCATGTCTGTGCCTGTGCCTGAATAAGGGGCAGTTTTCAGGCTTGGCAGGGCTACCCCGCAGAGGTTGGGAAAGGGTCGGAAGCGCCAGAGTAAAGGCCTGAACAAGAATTGGCGCAATCCATGCTTATGGTTCAGGTCAGCGGGAAGAGTCGCGTTGTGTCGTGCGACACAATTCTCGTGGAATAAGTCACTCAAGCAAAAGCGCTTATTGGCCCGGAGATTTCTTCGGTTCAATAGGCGCTTTTTTTTTGGCAAATGGCCAGTGAGGCGGCTCGGAATTTTTCTTCGGTCTCCTCTTGACCAGTCAGTTTAACAGAAACGGAGAACTGCGATGCAATGTGTAATGAAAAAGGCCGGATTGGCGATAGCGATTGCCCTGATGGGTGGCTCGGTGCAGGCCGCACAGACCGGGTTTCATGAAGCCCTGAGTAAGGGCGAGGTATACGGAGATCTTCGCTTGCGTTTCGAACAGGTGCAACAGGACAATGCACTCAGGGACGCGGAAAGCGTAACTTTGCGAACCCGCCTTGGCTATCGTACTGCGGATTACAATGGGTTATCCGGGCTTGTCGAGTTTGAGGACGTTCGGAACGTGGCTGGGCTTGACGACTACAACGACACGCTGGGGAAGAATCCAAATTACTCTGTTATTGCCGATCCCGAGACAACAGAGCTGGACCAGGCTTACCTTCAGTACAGGTTCGGAGATATAACCGGTCGGTTGGGGCGTCAGGTGATAACTTACGACAATCACCGGTTTATTGGCGACGTTGGCTGGCGCCAGGATCGCCAGACGTTTGATGCGGCCCGCCTGACTTACACCCCGTCAACCAACCTCGCAATCGACTACGCCTTCCTGAGTCAGCGCAACCGCATCTTTGCCGAGAGCCAGGACCTGCCATCCAAGGATCACATAGTCAACGTTGCCTACCAAACACCCCTCGGCAAGCTGACCGGCTATGCCTATCTGCTGGAAATTGATGAAGGCGTTGACAACTCGCTCGACACCGTCGGGCTTCGTTATGTTGGCGGGTATGACCTTGAGCCGCTGGGGATAATCTACGAAGCCGAATATGCGATCCAGGAGGCAGAATCGGGCGGTGCTGATTTTGATGCCGAGTATTACAAACTGAATGCGGGCATTGATATCGCGGGCGTCATTGTTTCAGCGGGACTTGAAGTCCTTGGGTCGGATAATGGCAACTACGGCTTCTCTACACCACTGGCAACCCTGCACGGTCAGAACGGCTGGGCTGACCAGTTTCTGAACACCCCGCTGGTCGGGTTGGAAGACGCGTCGCTCAGCGTAAAGGCACCCGTGGCGGGCGGCGGCCTGACCCTTAAATATCATGACTTCAGGGCCAGTGACTCGCCTGGCGGTGCCAGTGACTTGGGTAGCGAGGTTGATGTGGTCTATCAGCGCAAGTTTGCGGAGAACTACTCAGCAGGTATTAAATACGCTCGCTACATGGCCGGAGATGCAGCAACCGGAAAAGTGGATACTGACAAGCTCTGGCTGACTCTGGCCGCCAAGTTCTGAGGCTGATATCCGAAAAAAAGCCCCGGCGGCGTCCACTGCCAGCGGGGGCCTTTCATCCGTCATTCGGCTCAGATTCGCTTGTTGCGCACCAGGTCTTGCACCAGTTTGCTGACCGCGCCTGCGATTTCTTCACTGTCGTCTGCGCAGATGGAAGCCGAGGCGATGTCCGAGCCGAGCTTTGCCGCAATCGCGATGACGCCGTGGGCGCTGATGACCTGTGCGAAGCGGCGGCGATCATCGACAGTGCCGGCGTTGTCTTCGCTGAGCACGATGGACGTTTTACCCTGATCAAACAGCGCCCGTTCCAGGGACAAGGCCAGGGCCGCTGCCTGCTTGCCATTGCACGCGATGATGGCAGGCTTCTGGGCCAGACGACGCCGGCGCTCGTCAGCGCTGACCGGGTCCAGCGATTCCACCGTTTCCGAGGTTCCTGCGATCATGCCCGCGCCGATGGTCACGTTGCTCAGCCGGTCGATAACGATAAAACTGCCGGTTGCGTGGTTGTTGGGATAAGGATCGAACGCAACGGGTTGGCTCAGGGTCAGTTCGCACAGGCCGATTTCGTTCAAGTTCAGTTCCGGAGGGTTTTCCCGTTTTTCCAGCGTGTTTACGTCTGTCTGATGCTGAATCTTTCTCACCGTGGCCGATGAGAAGGTGGGGCCCAGCTTGATGTCATAGAGGCGACCGGTTTCCAGCGGCGCGTCGGTCATCCAGACGATGTTGGCGAGGAAACGGTTGCCCACTTCAGGCTCATCTTCCGCTTTTACCAGCATGTCGCCACGGCTGACGTCGATTTCGTCGGTCAGCGTGAGGGTGATCGCCTGGTCGATATAGGCTTCTTCAAGGTTGCCGTCGAAGGTTACCACCTCTTTCACCGTGCTGGTGCGCCGGGAGGGCAGCGCCATGATTTTCTCGCCCGGGCGGATCACGCCGGAGGCGATGGTGCCGCAGAAGCCGCGAAAGTTCAGGTTCGGGCGGGTTACGTACTGAACCGGGAAGCGGAAATGCTCCAGGTTCTTGTCCCGACCGACTTCCACGGTTTCCAGGATTTCCATCAGCGGCTGGCCGGTGAACCAGGGGGTGTGCTCGCTCTTGTTCACCACGTTATCGCCTTCCAGGGCGGAAATCGGCACGAAGCGGATGTCCTTCAGGCCCAGTTTGGCGGCAAACGCCAGATAGTCGTCCCGGATCTCGTTGAAGCGCTCTTCGCTGAAATCCACCAGATCCATCTTGTTGATGGCGACCACAATGTGGCGGATGCCCAACAGCGAGGCAATGTAGGAATGCCGGCGGGTCTGGGTCAGCACACCGTGGCGGGCATCGATCATCAGGATCGCCACCTGCGCCGTGGACGCGCCGGTGGCCATGTTGCGGGTATACTGCTCGTGGCCCGGAGTGTCGGCGATGATGAACTTGCGCTTGTCGGTGGAGAAATACCGGTAGGCAACATCAATGGTGATGCCCTGTTCGCGCTCCGCCTGCAGGCCGTCTACCAGCAGGGCCAGGTCCAGCTTCTCGCCGGTGGTGCCCATCTTGGCACTGTCGGTTTTCAGGCTGGCCATGTGATCTTCATAGATCATCTTGGTGTCATGCAGCAGGCGACCAATCAGCGTGCTCTTGCCGTCGTCCACGCTGCCGCAGGTGAGCAGGCGCAGGAGTTCCTTGTTTTCGTGCTGTTTCAGGTAGGCCTGAATATCTTCCGCAATCAGATCAGACTGGTGTGACATCTTAGAAGTACCCTTCCCGCTTTTTCTGTTCCATGGAGCCGGCTGAATCATGGTCGATAACGCGACCCTGACGCTCGGAACTGGTGGCCAGCAGCATTTCCTGGATGATCTCCGGCAACGTGGTGGCTTCGGATTCAATGGCGCCGGTTAACGGGTAGCAGCCGAGGGTGCGGAAGCGGATGGATTTCATCATCGGCTTCTCGCCTTCTTTCAGCGGCATTCGGTCATCGTCCACCATGATCAGGGTGCCGTCGCGCTCAACCACCGGGCGCACCGCGGAGTAGTAAAGGGGAACGATCTCGATATTTTCCAGGTAGATGTACTGCCAGATATCCAGCTCGGTCCAGTTGGACAGCGGGAATACCCGAATGCTTTCGCCCTTGTTGATCTTGCCGTTGTAGATGTTCCAGAGTTCAGGACGTTGGTTCTTGGGGTCCCAGCGGTGGTATTCGTCGCGGAAGGAATAGACACGCTCCTTGGCACGGGATTTTTCTTCGTCCCGGCGGGCGCCGCCGAACGCCGCATCAAACTTGTACTTGTCCAGGGCTTGCTTGAGGGCCTGGGTTTTCATTACGTCGGTGTGCTTGGCACTGCCGTGAGTGAATGGGCCAATGCCCTGTCTGATGCCGTCCTCGTTCTTGTGAACGATCAGGTCCAGACCGTATTCCTTCACCTTGCGGTCCCGGAAGTTGATCATATCCCGGAATTTCCAGGTGGTGTCCACGTGCATGAGAGGGAAGGGCGGTTTACCCGGATAAAAGGCCTTGCGGGCCAGGTGCAGCATTACCGCGGAGTCCTTGCCGATGGAATACAGCATTACCGGATTGTCGAACTCGGCTGCCACTTCCCGGATGATGTGGATGCTTTCCGCTTCCAGCTGTTTCAGGTGCGTGAGGTTATATGTGGTCATGATAATCCGTTGCCGCCGTGCGGGCCGTGTTGGCTGTGCGAATGAATACGGCAACTATACCAGAGGGGGTAAGGGCATAAGAAGACGCCCAACTAGAAATTGGCGTTATAACAATATAGCAGTGGCAGGCTCTGACCGTGAGTGAGCAGACGGTGACGTTCAGGCCGGATTGCGGGAGTCGGCCAGCAACTTGGCAACGTAGCGATCGACGTAATCGAAGCCGTTACCTTCAAACTCAGCGAACTGGATGCCCAGCTGAAATTCGTCCCTTGCGATGCGTCGCATGTGAACGATGTTGCCGTCGGCAATAATGGAAACCGGTTGCGTTGCAACCACCGGCACGGAGAATCGGGTCTTCACGGCAATCCAGTGTCCTGGAGCCGGGGCCTTTTGCTCGGGAATGAGTTGTTTCACCGTTTCCTGATTACAGGAAATCATAACGCCCGTGCGGGAGAGATTGGATACCGAACAGGTCAGGCAGCAGCCGTCCGATTTCTCAATAGTAATGTCGGTGGCTACGTCCACTCGCTGTTGGTTGCGCAAATTCAATTTGGCGGCGACAGGTTTCATGTTGACTCTTCTGGCGTGTCTGGTTGCGAATGATGCTGCCTTTCCCATAAATCCCTTCCAGAAAAACACTTAAACGCATGATAAGCGAATGAAAGTGTAGTTGTTTACTTTGTGATCAGCAAGAAGCCTGCCGCCTATAGTGGCAGATTTGTTAAATCTTTCTGAACAAGACGTCACAAATTTTGACGTCCGTCAGTTTCCATCCGTTCCAATACTCGTCGGACTTTTGCTGCAGGCGGTCCCTGAGCTGGTGTAAAATATAGCCCTTCATTCATTTGTGGGCTCGCGCTGAGCTCCGGGAATTCCAAGCCTTCTATGACAGATAACACCCAGACCCCTGCCTCGTCCGGCAACGGCAAAGTCGGTTTCATCAGCCTCGGTTGTCCCAAGGCTCTCGTCGACTCCGAGCGCATTCTCACGCAGCTCAGGCTGGACGGCTACGATGTTGTGCCGACCTATGACGACGCTGACATTGTTGTGGTCAACACCTGCGGATTTATCGATGCCGCCAAACAGGAGTCGCTGGATGCGATCGGTGAGGCCATCAGCGAGAACGGCAAGGTGATTGTCACCGGTTGTATGGGTGTAGAGGCCGACAAGATTCGCGATACTCACCCTGGTGTTCTGGCGGTTTCCGGCCCCCACGCCTATGAAGAAGTGGTCGGCGCGGTTCACGAGTTCGTTCCGCAGAAAAAGCAGCACGATCCGTTCACCGATCTGGTTCCGCCGCAGGGAATCAAGCTGACCCCCCGGCACTACGCCTACCTCAAGATCTCCGAAGGTTGTAACCACCGCTGCACCTTCTGCATCATCCCCTCCATGCGCGGCGACCTGGTCAGCCGCCCCATCGGCGATGTGATGGATGAGGCCCAGCGCCTGGTGGATGCCGGTGTAAAAGAGCTGTTGGTCATCTCCCAGGACACCTCCGCCTACGGCGTCGACACCAAATACCGCACCGGCTTCTGGCAGGGGCGGCCGCTCAAGACCAAGATGCAGTCACTGTGTGAAGCGCTCGGCGAAATGGGCGTTTGGGTACGCCTGCACTACGTTTATCCCTATCCTCATGTCGACGACATCATTCCACTGATGGCCGAGGGAAAAATCCTGCCGTACCTGGACATCCCGTTCCAGCACGCCAGCCCGAAAGTACTCAAGGCCATGAAGCGCCCGGCCCACGACAGCAAAACCCTGGAGCGCATCCGCAAATGGCGGGAAATCTGCCCCGAGCTCACCATCCGCTCCACCTTCATCGTCGGCTTCCCCGGTGAAACCGAGGAAGACTTCCAGTACCTGCTGGACTGGCTCGACGAGGCTCAACTGGATCGTGTTGGCGCGTTCAAATACAGCCCGGTGGAGGGTGCCAAAGCCAACGAACTGGAAGGTGCGGTTCCCGAGGAAGTCAAAGAAGAGCGCCTGGCCCGTTTCATGGAAAAACAGGCAGAGATCTCAGCAGCCCGCCTACAGGCCAAAATCGGCCAGACAATCGACGTGCTGATTGACGAGGTCGACGAGGAAGGCGCCATCGGCCGCTCCAAGGCAGACGCGCCGGAGATTGACGGTATGGTTTACCTTAACGACGAGACCGACCTTGTTCCGGGTGAGATTGTTCAGGCGGTTGTTGAGCATGCCGATGAGCATGATCTTTGGGCTCGGCTTCTTTGATGGCTTCCGGCTTGGGCACCTAGCCTGCCGAATTTGGGGGTAGGCCTCGGCGGGGTGTGCCTCCCAAAAACCGCTACGAGCACATCCATGTGCGCTTGGCGTCGGCCATCCATGGCCGCCGACATTTTTGGGAGTCACACCCCGCCAAGGCCTCAGAATCTTCAGGGATAGGGAGCAATCGGGCCGGATAAACAAGGTCAGTAGGTCGGATCAGGTGAAGCCGTAATCCGACCTATCATTTTGTTTTGATGGCCTGTCTTCGCGAGGGCACGCCGCCAGCTCGAGTGCCGTGGTGGGTAGAGCCTCCCAAAAATCTGGAGCGCCAGGGATGGCGCGACGAAGCCCTACAGGGATGTATTCACGGGCGTTTTTTGGGAGGCTCTACCCACCATGGCAGTCCCCCCAAGCTAGCAGGCTAGGGCCGCAGTCAGAAACCACGACCCAAGCCAAAAGGGTCACCCCCCAAGCTTGCGAACAAGAATCTCATTAAACAGCTTGGGATTCCCCTGACCTTTGGAGGCCTTCATCAGAGGCCCCATGAAACCCCCAAGCATCTTCTTGCGCTTCTTCGGGTCTTCCTCGTTCTGATACTGCGCCACCTGATCCGGCATGCCCGCCAGAACCTCGTCTACCATGGCTTCCAGGGCGCCGGTGTCAGACACCTGCTTCAGCCCCTTGGCATCGATGATGGCGTCAACGCTGTCGTTCTCACCGGACCACAGCGCCTCGAACACCTTCTTTGCGCCGGCGGATGAAATCGTATTGTCGGCAATCCGTACCACCAGATCGCCCAGCTGAGCACCGCTGATGGGCGAATCGGCAACCGATTTCTCCTCTGCATTCAGGCGCGCAGAGAATTCGCCCTGGATCCAGTTGGCGACCAGCTTTGCGTCTTTGCCCTGGCTGGCCGCTTCTTCAAAGAACGTGGCCAGTTTTGAGTCGCCGCTGAGCAGGCTGGCGTCGTAGTCGTTCAGGCCGTAATGGTCCATAAAGCGGACTTTGCGGGCGTCCGGCAGTTCCGGGAGACTGTTGCGGGCTTCTTCAATGAAGGAATCATCGATTTCTACCGGCAGCAGGTCCGGGCAGGGGAAGTAGCGGTAGTCGTTGGCTTCTTCCTTGGTGCGCATGGAGCGGGATTCGTCACGGTCGCCGTTATACAGGCGGGTTTCCTGCACGATGCTGCCGCCGTCTTCCAGAACGTCCATTTGCCGCTCAACTTCGTGGGCAATGGCCTGCTCCATGAACCGGAACGAGTTCAGGTTCTTGGTTTCGGTACGTGTGCCCAGAGTGTCGGACCCCTTCGGTTTCAACGAAATATTCACGTCGAAACGCATGGAGCCTTGGGACATGTCGCCGTCGCAGATGCCCAGGGATGTCACGATGCTGTGCAGCTTCTTCGCGAAGGCGACGGCTTCTTCCGCGTTGTTCATATCCGGTTCGGTGACCACCTCAATGAGCGGTGTGCCGGCCCGGTTGAGATCCACGCCGGTCATGCCGTGGAAATCCTCATGCAGGGATTTGCCGGCATCCTCTTCCAGGTGGGCGTGGTGAATGCGAACGCGCTTGGTCTCACCGTTCGGCAGATCAATGTCCACGAAACCGGGGCCGACAATCGGGCGCTCCAGCTGGGTGGTCTGGTAGCCCTTGGGCAGGTCCGGGTAAAAGTAGTTCTTCCGCTCGAATACCGAACGGCGCTCGATCTGGGCGTTCACGGCCAGGCCAAACATCACCGCATAGCGGAACGCCTGCTCATTAGGCACCGGCAGAGTGCCGGGCATGGCCAGGTCAACCGCGTTGGCCTGGGTGTTGGGCTCGGCGCCGTAAGAGGTGCTGGAGCCGGAAAAAATCTTGGTCTTGGTGGCGAGCTGAACGTGAATTTCCAGCCCGATCACAATGTCCCACTGCATAGTTGCTCTCTCCTGTAAGGGGCCTGTCCCGGGCTTATTGCGGTTCACGCTGGTGCCAGTCGGTCACCTGCTGGAACTGATGGGCGGCGTTCAGCAGACGCGCCTCGGAGAAATAATCCCCGATTATCTGAAGACCCACCGGGAGACCGTCCACGAAACCGGCCGGTACCGACATGGCCGGTACACCCGCCAGGTTGATGGCGATGGTGAATACGTCTTCCAGGTACATGGTCACAGGATCGCTGGTTTTTTCACCCTGAATAAATGCCGGCGAGGGCGTGGTGGGGCTCATCAGCACATCCACTTCCTTGAAGGCATTGATGAAATCCTGCTGGATCAGCCGCCTCACCTTCTGGGCTTTGAGATAATAGGCATCGAAATAGCCGGCAGAGAGAGCGTAGGTGCCCACGAGAATCCGACGTTTCACCTCTTCACCAAAACCCTCCGCGCGGGAGCGGGTGTAAAGATCCATCAGGTCCTTGGGATCCTCGCAGCGGTAGCCATAGCGTACCCCGTCAAAACGGGACAGGTTGGCGGACGCCTCTGCTGGAGCAATTACATAGTAGGCAGCAATCGCGAGCTTCGCGTTTGGCAGCGACACCTCTTTAACGGTGGCGCCCAGTTTCTCGTATTCCTTTACTGCGTTGCGAACCTGCTGCTCCATCGCCGGGCTTAGCTGATCGCTGAAATATTCCCTGGGCAGGCCGATTCTTAAACCTTTTAGGGGCTCGTTCAGCGTGGCGGTGTAATCCGGCACCTCGCGGTCAATAGACGTCGAGTCCTTCGGATCAAAACCTGCCATCACATTCAGCATCAGCGCATTATCTTCTGCTGTGCGAGCCATAGTGCCGCCCTGGTCGAGACTGGACGCAAAGGCAATCATCCCGTACCGGGACACCCGGCCATAAGTCGGCTTCAGGCCAGTAACACCACACAGTGCCGCCGGCTGACGGATCGAGCCGCCTGTATCCGTGGCGGTAGCCGCCGGAATCAGTCGAGCGGCAACCGCCGCAGCCGACCCGCCAGACGAACCGCCCGGCACCCGCTTGTTGCCTTCACTCAGGCCCCAGGGGTTGGTCACTGCGCCAAAATAACTGTTCTCGTTGGACGACCCCATGGCGAACTCGTCCATGTTGGTTTTGCCCAGGCACACCGCACCGGCCTGGCGGAAATTCGCCGTAACGGTGGCATCATAAGGCGGAACAAAGTTCTCCAACATCTTCGAACCGCAAGTGGTCCGAACGCCGTTGGTACAGAAAATGTCCTTGTGCGCAAACGGGATCCCCGTCCAGGGCGTCGCATTCCCCGCCGCACGCTGGTCATCCGCGACCCGGGCATCGGCCAGGGCCTGCTCTTCGGTCACGGTAATAAAGCTGTTGTACTTCGAATCTTCCCGCTTGATGCGGTCGAGGAACTCCTGGGTCAGCTCCACGCTGGAAACCTGGCCGCTCTCCAGCTCCCGGGAAAGCTCTGCTACGGATTTGTTATGCATGACTTGTCCTTTCACTCAATCACTCTGGGAACCAGATAAAGCCCGTTCTCGGTAGCCGGCGCAATCGCCTGGAACGCCTCACGCTGATTGGTCTCGGTTACCTCGTCAGCGCGCAGGCGCTGCACTGCATTCAGCGGATGGGCCATGGGCTCAACCGAATCGGTGTCGGCAGCACCCAACTGATCCACCAGATCCAGGATGTTGCCCAGATCCTTCTCCAGAGCCGAAACCTGCTCGTCATCCACACGAATGCGGGCGAGCACAGCGACTTTCTCAATGTCCTCACGGGAAATGGTCACGCATTGCCTCCCAGATAAATGAAATGTCATTAATAAATGTTTTGAAAAAAGAGGGCCGCTCTGAACTGCGGGGACGTTCGGAGATCCCTTTTCAAAACTGTAGAGGGCCAAGGATGGCCCGAAACAAGCGCACATGGACGTGCTCGTAGCGTGTTTTGAAAAGGGATCTCCGAGCGGCCCTACACCGAAGCCGGAAAATCAGGTGGACCATGGTAACAGATTCGAACAATGGCGGGAGGCCCCAGCCCATAAGGTAAATGTGTGAACCGTAAGGCTTGAGGCCCGTTAGCGCCTTGCCTGCAGGGGTGCTCACTGCTAAAGTTGCCGCATCTTTTCTTTGCGACTGCAACTCTCAGGTTGAAACTACACGAATGTTGATAAAAAGACTCCGAGGCATCTTCTCCAGCGATCTGTCCATCGACCTGGGCACCGCCAACACCCTGATCTACGTGCGTGAGCGCGGAATCGTGCTGAACGAGCCCTCGGTAGTGGCCATTCGCACCAACAATTCCCAGAAAATGGTTGCCGCTGTCGGCGCTGAAGCCAAGCGCATGCTCGGCCGTACACCGGGCAACATCACCGCCATCCGCCCGATGAAAGACGGCGTGATTGCAGATTTTGTGGTAACCGAAAAAATGCTCCAGCACTTTATTCATAAGGTGCATGAGAACAGCTTCATTACCCCGAGCCCGAGAGTACTGGTGTGCGTGCCCAGCAAGTCTACCCAGGTAGAGCGCAAGGCCATTCGAGAGTCCGCGCTTGGCGCCGGCGCCCGGGAAGTCTTCCTGATCGAAGAGCCCATGGCCGCCGCCATTGGTGCCGGTCTGCCGGTTGAAGAAGCCAGCGGCTCCATGATCGTGGACATCGGCGGTGGTACCACCGAGATCGCCATTATTTCCCTGAATGGCATCGTTTACGCAGAGTCTGTGCGGGTGGGCGGTGACAAATTCGACGAAGCCATCGTAACCTACGTGCGTCGCAACTACGGCAGCCTGATCGGTGATTCTACCGCCGAGCGTATCAAGCACGAAATCGGTTGCGCATACGAAGGCCTCGAAATCCGCGAGATCGATGTGCGCGGTCGCAACCTCGCCGAAGGTGTGCCCCGGGCATTTACCCTCAACAGCGAAGAGATTCTCGACGCGCTGCAGGAATCCCTGGCGCAGATCGTTCAGACCGTCAAGAGTGCTCTGGAACAGTCTCCGCCCGAGCTGGCGTCCGACATTGCCGAGCGCGGTATTGTTCTGACCGGCGGCGGCGCACTGCTGCGCGGGCTGGACAAACTGATCAGCGAGGAAACCGGCCTGCCGGTGATTATCGCTGAAGACCCGCTGACCTGTGTGGCCCGTGGTGGCGGCAAGGCGCTGGAAGTGATTGACCGGGGTGGCATCGGAATGTTCTCCCAGGAGGGATAATCCTGTGGGGAGGGCTCGCCATTAAAACCATCTTTGTCCAGGGGCCTGTTCCCGGCTTCAGACTCCTCATTGTTCTTCTCGTATCGGCAGCCCTGGTGGTTGCCGATGCGCGTTTCGACAAGCTCTCAACGGTGCGAAGTACCATTGCAACCGGTCTGGCACCCGTGTACTGGCTGGGGAATGCGCCCTACGAATTTTCCGACTGGTTCGCCGGGCTGTTTGAAAATAAACAGGATCTTCAGGAAGAGAATGAAGATCTCCGGGCTCGTTTGCTGATCCTCGAGCGTCGCGCCCTGAAATACGCCGCGCTTGCTTCCGAGAACAACGAGCTGCGCCGCCTGATGAACTCATCAGAAGTATTGGATGACCGCGTCATCGTTGGCGAGGTGGTCGGTGTCTCCCCGGATCCCTTTTCCCACGAAATTATTATCAACAAAGGGCGCAGTGACGGCTTGTCGCCGGGCCAGGCCATTCTGGACGCCCATGGTCTGATGGGCCAGGTGGTGCAGAGCAGCCAGATTACCTCCCGCGTCTTGCTCGTCTCCGACAGCAGCCACGCCGTTCCGGTGGAGGTTGTGCGTAACGGTTTGCGCGCCATCCTGCTGGGTACCGGCGATACGGATACCCTGGATCTCGTTCATGTGCCGGATACGGCGGATATTCGCGAGGGCGACCTGCTCGTCAGTTCCGGTCTTGGTGGCCGTTTTCCGAGGGGCTACCCGGTCGCGGAAGTCAGCCGCATTTCCAAGGAGCCGGGCGAACCCTTTGTGTCCATCGAAGCCACGCCCAAGGCGCAACTGAACCAGAGCCGCCTGGTGCTGGTGGTTTTCCCGCCTGAGAACGCCTCTCTGGCAGAGGCCGAGACCGAAGAGGGTCAGTCTGCTGCCAACGCTGGCGAAGAAAACACCGTGGGAGGGCAGGACTGATGTTATCGGTAATCAGTTATCCGGTCTTTATACTCTCTGTGGTCGTTGCCCTGGTGTTCAGTATTTCCCTGTTCCCGGTGGGGTGGTTCGAGTTCCGCCCGGAGTGGTTGGGGCTGGTTGTTTTCTACTGGACATTCCGGGCTCCGGCCCAGTTCGGCATCCTGCTGGCCTGGTGTCTGGGCCTGCTTCTGGATGTGCTGGAAGCCACGCATCTTGGCGTGAATGCCATGGCGATGGCCTTGATCGCTTTTCTGGTGCTTACTATCCACCAGCGTTTGCGCATGTATCCAATGCCCCAGCAGTGCCTGATGGTGTTCCTGTTGTTGGGCATCAATCAGATGCTGGTGCATTTTGTAAAGCAATTGCTGGGGGCTGATGATGCTGGCTTCAGCTACCTCTGGCCGGCCCTGACCAGCGCCCTGGTATGGCCGGTATTCTGTATCCTGCTGGACAACATTAACCGCAAACTGGGTTAGCCATGCCATCAATCATTCTCGCCTCGGCTTCGCCGCGCCGGGCGGAGCTGTTGCAGCAAATCGGCCTGAATTTCTCGGTTCGTCCTGCAGACATCGACGAAACACCAGAGCCCGATGAAACCCCGGAACAGTATGTGGAACGATTAGCCCGGGAGAAGGCGTTGGCTGTGGCCGGGTCTTCTCCGAAATGCCTGGTTCTGGGGTCGGATACTTCCGTGGTGCTCGATGGCGAGATACTCGGTAAGCCGATAGACCCGGCCGATGCCCGGGAAACCCTGGTCCGCCTCTCCGGTGCCACCCACCAGGTCATGACTGCCGTGGCGCTGGCCACTGAAGGGCAATGCCAGTCGGTTCTGGTCAATACCGAGGTTTGTTTCAGGGAGCTTTCGGAAGGAGAGATCGAAGCCTACGTGGCCAGCGGCGAACCCATGGACAAGGCCGGAAGTTATGGAATTCAGGGCCTTGGTGGTATTTTTGTTAATGAGCTCCGGGGTAGCTACAGTGCCGTGGTTGGTCTGCCGCTGCAGGAAACCGCAGCATTGCTGGCTGGTGCCGGTTACCCGGTCTGGAAAAACTGGCCGCGCAGTCTGGAGAGCCAAACATTATGAGTGAAGAGATCCTAATCAACGTCACCCCGGTGGAAACGCGGGTTGCCCTGGTTGAAAACGGCATGCTGCAGGAAGCCTACATAGAGCGAACCAGCAGGAAAGGCATTGTCGGCAACATCTACAAGGGCAAGGTGGTGCGCGTTTTGCCGGGCATGGAAGCGGCGTTCGTCGATATTGGTCTGGAACGGGCTGCATTCATCCATGCGTCCGATGTGGTTCCGAGTCAGTCCAATGGCGATGAGCCCGCCGATACTCCGAAAACCGTCCCCGATATTCGAAGCCTGCTTCGGGAAGGGCAGTCACTGGTCGTCCAGGTTACCAAGGATCCGATCGGCACCAAGGGGGCCCGCCTGACCACCCAGCTTTCAATTCCGTCGCGGTATCTGGTGTTTATGCCAGGCGTTAGCCACGTTGGTATTTCGCAGCGAATTGAGGACGACACCGAGCGGGCCCGGCTGAAAACGCTCGTTGAGGAGGCCGCCGCCGAGGATCCGGATGTTCAGGGCGGCTATATTATCCGGACGGCCGCGGAAGCGGCGTCACCTGAGGATCTGATTGGCGACATGGCTTATCTGCACCGGTTAAGTCAGTCCATACACGAGCGAATTGCCCGGGTTCAGGCGCCGGCGGTTGTGTATCAGGATCTGCCGTTGTTCATTCGCACCATCCGTGACCTGATCCGGCCCCAGACCGAAAAGGTGCGTATCGACAGCCGCGAGAGTCATCAGCGGGTGATGGAGTTTGTCGAGGAGTTCGTTACGGAATTTGCCGACAAGGTCGAGTACTACCCGGGCGAGCGCCCTATATTTGACCTCTACTCGGTCGAGGACGAAATCCAGAAGGCCCTGAGCCGAAAGGTCCAGCTCAAGTCCGGTGGTTATGTGATTATCGACCAGACCGAAGCCATGACCACGATTGATATCAATACCGGGGCGTTCGTCGGGCACCGGAATCTGGAAGAAACCATCTTCAAGACCAACCTGGAAGCGGCTCGGGCCATCAGTCGTCAGCTGCGCCTGCGAAACCTGGGCGGCATTATCATCATCGATTTTATCGACATGGAAGATCCCGAGCACCAGCGCCAGGTCCACCGGATGCTGGAGAAGATGCTGGAGCGGGATCACGCCAAGACCAAGATCACCGGCGTCTCCGAGTTGGGCCTGGTGGAAATGACCCGCAAACGAACCACCGAGAGCCTTGGTCAGGTGCTCTGCGAACCTTGCCCCATCTGCGATGGACGGGGTTTTCTGAAAACCACCGAGACCGTTTGCTATGAGGTTTTCCGGGAAATTCTCCGGGTTAATCGCGCCTATGATGCCGAGAGCTATCTGGTGATGGCCTCCCAGAGCGTGGTGGATCGCCTGCTGGATGAGGAATCCGATAACGTGGCCGATCTTGAAACCTTCATCAGCAAGACCATTCGCTTCCAGGTGGAGCCCTTCTACAGCCAGGAGCAGTATGATGTTGTTCTGCTCTGATGCCGGGAAACTGCGCCGGTTACCGGGTTAAGGGGTCTGAATGTCCTCCGCTGACCACGAACCGCCGCTTCCGGAGAACCTGCCCGAGAGCCCTCCGGTTCGGCTTTTGGCGCGGCTCGCCAGCCTGATCTGGTGGATGCTGCTGACACTTCTGGTGCTGCTGGCCTTATACGCCGGTCTTGGCCGCCAACTGACCCAGAATGTGGACAGCTTTCGCGATGATCTGGCTCGTGAGCTGTCAGACCGACTGGGCCATGATGTCAGCATCGGTGGCCTTTCATCCCAGTGGTACTGGCTCGACCCCGCCTTTACGGCCAGCGACATTCAGGTCACTCACCCTGACACCGGAATTGTCGTTGCCAACCTTCAGCATCTGAATATCCGCTTTGCTGCGCTGGCCTCGCTGATGCGTCTGAGGATTGTCTTTGAGGACTTCCAGGCAGACGGTCTGGAACTGACCGTGAATCAGGAGCGCGGCGGTGATGTCGCGGTGAGAGGCGCAGAAATACCGGAACCGGTCAGCAATCAGTTGCAGGAGTGGCTGGAGCTTGCCGGTGACTGGCTCTCTGATCCTTACGTCAAGATTACCCGCGTCAATCTTGGTATCCGGGATAACCAGGGCAACCTGCGCCACCTGGATATTCCCCAGCTGGATCTCGACTACCGCCGTGGATTGTTCCACGCATCCGGCCGTGCCATGCAGTCTGGTACCACCCAGCAGCTGGCCAGTTTTGCCCTCGTGGGCCAGCATTTTTTCCGGGGCGACTTTACCGGCCAGTTGTACCTTGGCGTCGATTCCGGCCGGCTATTCGACGGACTGGTTGACGAGTACCAGTGGCGATCCCTCCGGGTGGAAGGCTTCGATCTTGGCGGGGAAGCCTGGCTTACGTTCCGCAATGGTTTGCTGCAACAGGTGACCGGTACGGTACGGACCCCCTATCTGCAGTTGGGTGTTGGCTCTCAATCCCTGGCGCCACTGGAAGACATCCGCGCGAGATTTGGCTGGCGTCGCCACGATACGGTGATGACCGACGAGACTGTGGTCGAATCCGGGGCCTTCGCCCTTGGCGAGTGGCATCTGAAGCAGCTCCAGTGGACCTGGGACGGCGATGTGGTTTCACCTTTCAGTCTGAGGCTGGCGCCGTCGGAGGGAGGCATGTCCGTCATTGCCGACGCCCTTCCGCTTGCGCCCACACGTCGCCTCGCTGCGCGGCTTCCGTTATTGCCGGAGCGTGCACTCCGGGCCCTGCAGGACTATCGGCCCGGTGGCTTTCTGGACCAGTTGAGAATCTTCTTCCCCGAGGGCGCCCCGGAAGACTTTCAGCTTTCCGGCCGGTTGCGTGACGTTAGTGTTCGGGCCCACGGCGGCGCGCCCGGCGTTACCTCTGTAAACGGAGACATCGCTCTGGACCGGCAAAGAGGCTATGTCCGGATTGCCGCCGGCGAGTCGCCCGTTTCTCTGGATTTTCCCCAGCTTTTCGGGGGCGCCTGGTCATTCCCCGTACTTGAGGGCGAAGTGGCCTGGCTGCTGGATGGCGCTATTACCCGTGTGTTTTCGGATGGCGTACGGATGCGTTACGGCGAGGCCACCGAACTGGACGGTGCTTTTGACCTCAGGATGGATCGAGAGGGTGAAGACAATCTGGGGCTCAAAGTGTCGGTGAAAAACGGCAACGCCGACATGCTGGCAGATTTCGTTCCGGTTAAGGCGGTAAACCCCGGTTTGTACGATTGGCTCACGACCGCCATTCTCGAGGCCGATATTACCTCAGGGACGTTTTTCGGCCATGGTCAGATAGGTTTTGGTGCACCCCGGGGCTCCTTCGTCACCTCAATGATCTATGAATTCGATCAGGCATCTGTCCGCTACGATGACGCCTGGCCGGAGGTCACAGGTGCCCGGGGCAGTGTCAGGGTTCACAATGGCGACACGCTGGTTCGACTCGAAGCAGGTCAGACCGGTGGCCTGGATCTCGATCCCGGGACGGTTCGCGTGGAGCCCTCCGATCAAGGCACACGGATAAGGGTGGATACCTCGGCACGGGTGCCCGGCGAATCGGTCGGGTTCTGGATGGAAAATAGCCCCCTGGGTGATATGGCAGGCACAGAGGCCCAGAAGCTTGAATATGGTGGTGAGTATCAGCTGGACCTTGGTGTCGACTTGCCATTGGGGACGGAGCAGCCAACCGTGGTTGAGGCAAAAATTGCCGCACAGGAAGGCACCGTCTCCTACCCCTCGGCAGGGTTGGCCTGGCGGTCGGTTCAGGGTGAACTGACCTACCACAGCGAAAACGGCTTCTCCGGTGGCCCTTTGACTGCCGAATTTTTCGATGAACCGGTAACCATTGCCTTCAGCAAGTCCCGGGCGGGCAATGCCCTTACCATCCGGCAGTCGGGAACGCTACCGGTGCCCGGGGTGTTTGAGCAGGCGGGACTTGAGACCAGTTCGGGTTTTGGTTTGCAGGGCAATGTTACCTATACCGCGGACCTGGACGTGGGATCGGATTCAACGTCGGGCATCCGAGTGCGGTCCAGTCTTGAGGGGCTGGCGGTTGACTGGCCGGAGCCACTGTCAAAAACGGCGGATGAGGCAGCACCGCTGCGGGCAACCATCAATCCCTCGGCCGCCGGCGGGCTTGGCATTACGGGCGACTGGGAAAACCGCGCAACGTTCGATCTGTTATGGAAAGAGACCGGGTTTGATTTGCGTCTTGGCCGCCTGCACCTTGGCCCGCAGGTGTTGAACGATATTGATATCAATGCCCTCGATCTTGGTGACCGGTGGGTGGTGACCACCAGCTCGCAACGCGCCGAAGGCCGACTGACAATTCCGCAAAATGGCGACACGGTGAAGGCCGATTTTCAGGTGTTACGGCTCGTGCGCAGTGAAACACCCCCTGAGGATTCGCCGGAATTACTCACCCTCGAAGAGCAGCTTGAGGCGTTCCGCGCGCTGGATATGGGAAACTGGCCGGATATCGATGTCTCGATTGCGGAACTGCAACTGAACGACGAATCGTTGGGACAGTGGGCCTTCCGGCTCCGCCCCGAACCTTTTCGGTTGCAGGTAAATGACATCGAGGGGCGCCTGAATTCCCTGACACTGCTGGGCGACATGAGCTGGAGCATCGTCGGAGACCGGGAAACCAGCCGGTTTACAGGTTCCATCAGCGGGGGTGCGCTCGCGGATCTGAACGAGCTCCTCGACACTGAAATGCCGGTCACTAACGAGGGGACCAACATAGAGCTGGATCTGGACTGGCCCGGCCGTCCGGATGAGCTTTCCATACCGGAGCTCAGTGGCTCGGTCAGTCTAAGGCTGGATGAGGGTGTGATCCTGGAGCGAAACAACACGGCGCAACTGTTCCGGGTGTTCAATCTGCTGAACTCTGACACCCTATGGCGCCGGTTGAAGCTCGACTTTTCCGATCTGTATGAGCGTGGGGTGGCATTCGACGCGATCTCGGGCAAGGCGCAGATCATCAATGGCTTGCTGACCATGGATCCCGAACTGCAAATAGTGGGCCC
This sequence comes from Marinobacter manganoxydans MnI7-9, assembly GCF_000235625.1. GTDB lineage: Bacteria > Pseudomonadota > Gammaproteobacteria > Pseudomonadales > Oleiphilaceae > Marinobacter > Marinobacter manganoxydans. Next base: position 59,777 of record NZ_AGTR01000013.1, read on the forward strand.
ATCCGGCGCCTTCAAACTCAGTGGCACGACCAATATGGCCAGCGAGGAGCTGGATATGCGGCTTGTGGTTGTGTTGCCCCTGACTCAGAATCTGCCATTGGCGGCGCTGCTCATGGGTGCCGGTGCGCCGATCGGCGGCGCCTTGTTTGTGCTGGACAAGATTCTGGGCGATCCTTTGAGCAGGCTGACAAGCGCAACCTACAGCGTGACCGGCTCATGGGACGAGCCGGAAGTGAATCTGCAACGGGTTTTTGACACCGGCGAATAACTTTTCTGTTTGGCAATATCGGAGGCAGTCATGAACAAGCGTGTTTCCAACCGGGTCGCAGCCATCCAGATGGTCAGCGGTCATGACATTGACGCCAATCTGCGCGAAGCGGAACAGCTGCTGGCCCGGGCTGCCGAGCAGGGCGCCTCGGTCGCCGTACTGCCTGAGAATTTTGCGGTTCTGGCCACCAGTCAGATGATTGATCGTGGTCGCCAGGAGGCGGGGGCCGAGCCTGTCATAAGAACCTTCCTGGCCGAACAGGCCCGGAAACTGGGGCTCTGGATCGTTGGCGGATCGATGCCCGTGGCCAAACGACCGGACGGCTCAGATCTGGAGGATCGGGTCAGGGCAACCTGCATTGTCTTTGATGACCAGGGTGAGGAAGTTGCCCGTTACGACAAGATTCACCTGTTTGATGCCATGGTGGAAGACGCCCATGGTCAATACCGTGAATCGGACACCTTCGAGCCCGGCGAACAGATAGTGACCGTGGATACGCCCGCGGGCAAGCTGGGGTTGGCGATCTGCTACGATCTTCGCTTTCCGGAGCTGTTCAGGCTGCTGCGTGAGCAGGATGTCGACTGGATTTGCCTTCCGAGCGCTTTCACCTGGCAGACCGGTGATGCCCACTGGTACCCCCTGATCCGGGCCCGCGCGATCGAGAACCAGGTATGGTTAGTGGCACCTGGCCAGGGTGGCCAGAACAGCGAGCGCCGTCGCACCTATGGCCACAGCCTGATCTGTGATCCCTGGGGGCGGATCGTGACGGAAATGGGGGAAGGCCCGGGCCTGGTCACCGCCGAACTGGACGCCGATCAGGTAGCCAATCTGCGCGCCCGGATGCCGGTGTGGGAGCACCGCCGGCTCAAAGGTTGAACCAACGGCTCACATGGCCTCGGCGTCATCGATGCACTCCCTGAGATAACGGAACAGTTTCCGGGCCTGGCCGGTGTTCTTCTGTTTTTCGACGTCTTTTCGGGCGTTTCGAGCAAGGTTTCGCAGGTGCTGCATATCGGCAGTGGGGCAGTAGCTGAAGAACTCGCCAACAACGGAATCGCCTTCGGCAATCATCCGGTCCCGCCAGCGTTCCGCCAGGTGGTGTCTGCGGGTGTGTTCTTCGCTACCGGCATCGAAGGCGTCGATGGCTTTCGCCAGGGCTTCAGGATCATCTTCCTGTCGGATGACCTTACCGATGTATTGCAGGTGCCGTCGTTTGGCCTCGTTCTGGCGGATACGGCGGGATTCCTCGATCGCGGCGCGGAGGGTCTCGCTGATTGGCAAGGTTTCCAGCTGATCGTTGCTCAGGTCCAGCATCCGCTTGCCCAGATCCTGCAGGGCATGCATTTCCCGTTTCAGCTGGGATTTGCTCGGGCCGTCGTATTCCGGCGCGTCGTTGTCTTGATGGTCTTTCATAAATCCGAGATCCGCTTAAGCGTAGAAAATCGTCGCGAGGCCAAGAAAGGCCATGAACCCGACTACATCGGTCACAGTCGTGAGAATCACGCTGCCTGCCAGGGCCGGATCAATATTGCGAGATTTGAGAAACAGTGGCAGAACCGTGCCAACCAGCGCTGCGGCGACAAGATTGATCACCAGCGCGGCAGCAATGATCGCGCCGATCATCACATCCTGGAACCAGAGCATGGCTGCACCCGCCACCACGGCGGCCCAGAGCAGGCCGTTCAGTATCCCTGACAGAAATTCCCGGTTCAGCAGCCAGCCTACGTTGGCGCCGCTGATCTGCCCCACGGCCATACCGCGAATCACCAGTGTAAGCGTCTGACTACCAGCAATGCCGCCCATACTGGCAACAATTGGCATCAGCACTGCGAGCGCCACCACTTTGGCGATCGTGTCTTCAAATAGCCCGATGACGGCGGAGGCGGTCAGTGCCGTAATCAGGTTGATGCCCAGCCAGACGGCACGGCGACGGGTGGTTTTCCACACCGGCGCAAAGGTGTCCTCGTCTTCGTCCAGACCCGCCATACTCATCAGTGAGTGGTCCGCATCCTCCCGGATAACGTCAACCACGTCATCGATGGTGATCCGACCCAGCAGGCGGCCCTCCTCGTTTACCACCGGCGCCGAGATCAGGTCGTAGCGTTCAAACAATGTCGCTACCTTGGTGTCGGAGAGGCTCACGGGAATGGGCTCGATGTCGGTATCCATGACTTCCCGCACGGTGGAGGCGGGGTTGGAGACCAGCATTTTCGTGATGGGCAGCATGCCAATGAAATCGTCCCGGCGGCTGACCACGATCAGGCTGTCGGTCATGGGTGGCAGGGTGCGGTGCCTGCGAAGGTAGCGGAGCACAACATCGATACTGATGTCCGGGCGCACCGTAATGGTGTCCGTGTTCATCAGACCGCCGGCGGTGTCCTCCGGATAGGAGAGAACTTCCTCCACCCGTTGCCGGTCCTGCTCGTCCATGGTCTCCAGGACTTCCTGGATGACCGTATCCGGCAGCTGCTGCAGCAGGTCGGCCAGGTCGTCTGACTCGAAATCCTCGATGATGTCCGCCAGTTCCTGAGCGTTCAGCTGGCTCAGGAAGTAGCCTCGGATATCATCACTGAGATACTGGAGAACCTCGCCTTCGAGGTCTTTGTCCACCAGGTTCCACAGCAGGGCCCGCTGCCGGGGCGGTGAGGACTCCAGCAAATGGGCAATATCACTGGGGCTCAGGCCACCGTTCAGGATGCGGGCAACCTGCTTCAGTGCGCCACTGTCCAGCGCTTCGCTCAGGGAACGAAGACGCTGGCGGGCCTGGCTTTTTTCCAGAATATCGGTCATGTGTTTATTTTACTCACCCTCACCGAAATAGTCGTTAATCAGTTCCACCAATGCTTCGATGGCCTGTTCCTCATCCGGTCCGTCGGCAATGAGCTCCACATCGGTTCCTTTGCTGGCGGCCAGCATCATCACCTGCATGATGTTCTTCGCGTCCACATCCCGGCCTTTGCCGCTGATACGCACGCTGCTGTCGTATTCCGATGCCGTGTTGACCAGCTTCGCAGTGGCGCGCGCATGCAGGCCCAGTTTGTTGATGATGGTAATGGGGCGGCGAATCATGGCTTGATCAGATCTCTTCCCGGGTCTGCAGGTGTGGCAGCTCGGTGTGCCGCACTTGCACATTGCTGTACCGTTGCCGGAAGTACTCACCCAACTGCTCGCACACATACACCGACCGGTGCTGGCCGCCGGTACAGCCAATGGAAATGGTCATATAGCTGCGGTTACTGTCTGCAAAGGAGGGCAGCCAGGTATCCAGAAATGATTTCAGGTCCTCGATCATCTTCCGGCTTGCCGGTTCTTTTTCCAGAAACTCGATAACCGGCTGATCCGTCCCGACATACTTGCGGAGGCTGGTATCCCAGTAGGGGTTGGGCAGGCAGCGGACATCGAAAACGTAGTCGGAATCCAGCGGCACGCCGTGTTTGAAGCCGAATGACTGAAACAGGAGAGCCAGTTCCTGATCTTTTCGACCGACCACGCGCTGCTTGACCATGTCCCGCAGCTCGTACATGGACATGCCGGTGGTATTTACGTAAAGATCGGAAAGCTTGGAGAGGGGCTCCAGCAGTTTCTTCTCGCTGGTAATGGCTTCCCGGAGAGAGGTCCTGTCGTCACTCAACGGATGCTTTCTGCGGGTGGCGTGAAAACGCTGCAGAAGCGACTGCTCGTCGGCGTCCAGGAAGATGATTTCAACGGTAACCCCGGTTTCCTGGAGGCGCCGGTAGATCTCCTCGAAATTGGCCAGCTCGCCGGAAAGGTTCCGCGCATCGATACTGACGGCCATCTTGCCCAGTCGACCAGGCCTGGTCTGGCTGGCGGCTTCCCGTGTGAGGGGGAAGAGCAGGCCAATAGGAAGATTGTCGATGCAATAAAACCCGAGGTCCTCCAGCACATGAAGTGCGGTACTCTTGCCCGAACCGGACCTGCCACTGACGATAATCAGCTTCATGACCACCTTACCTCCACTGCAGTGAATATCAGCCGCCTGAGGCGGTCATGCGCTGGTACAGCGTGCTGGCGTCCTCGGATTGCCGGAGGCGATCACAGAACGACCGCTCATTGAACTTTTCAGCCAGTTGGCTGAGCAGCTCCAGGTGTTCGCTCGTTGCTTCCTTCGGGACGATCAGGGCGAAAATCAGATCCACCGGCTGATTGTCGATAGCATCGAATTCGACGCTTTCTTCCAGCGTCATCAGCACGCCCACCACGTGATCAAGTCCTTCCAGACGGCAGTGGGGAATGGCGATTCCCTGGCCAATGCCGGTGCTGCCCAGGCGCTCGCGGGAAATCAGGTTGTTGAAGAGCTGGGTCTCGCTGAGCGTGTTGTCCTGATGGTTTATCTGCTCGGCAATAAACTCCAGGGCCCGTTTCTTGCTGGACGCAGCTACCCTGCAGAGGGTGAGCTCCGGAGCAAGAATGTTCTCTATGGTCAGGGATGTGTCGCTCATGGATCGACTGCGTTTCCGTTAAAAAAAAGGCTGCGACACGTTACTCATGTCGCAGCTCGATTAGATGAATTGCATGAAAACAGTCAGTTAGCGAGAGCCGTTTCCGTGCATCCGGTCTACATTCTTTTCCTTGTGCTTGAGGATCTGACGGTCAAGCTTGTCGATCAGGGCATCGATGGCTGCGTACATATCCTCATTTTCTGCCTTTGCGTGAATCTCACCACCAACCACATGCAACGTGGCTTCCGCAATCTGGCGCACCTTTTCCACTTCCAGGGTCACCTGGCAGTTACTGATGTGGTCAAAGTGACGCTCGAGCTTCTCGAACTTCTCTGAAACATAATCCTTCAGTGCGGGAGTAAGTTCTACGTGATGGCCTGAAATATTGAGTTGCATAGGCGTCTCCTGTTGTCATCGTGCCGGCTCCCGGGAGCCGGTCTGGGTGCTGGCGCATTATGCGCCGGCGAATACGGTGTTGCGTCCCGGCCCCGGGTATTCAGACCAGCCGCTTGCGCTCGTTGGACGGCGGAATGTGCATGGCCTCCCGGTACTTGGCAACGGTGCGTCGCGCAACCTTGATACCCTGTTCCCCTAGCATGGCTGCAATTTTGCTGTCGCTCAACGGCTTTTTGGGCGTTTCCGCCGCAATCAGCTTCTTGATCATCGCGCGTATGGCCGTGGAGGAGCATTCTCCACCCTCGTCAGTGCTGACATGGCTGGAGAAGAAGTACTTCAGCTCGAAAATGCCACGGGGGGTATGCATGTATTTCTGGGTGGTTACCCGTGAAATGGTCGATTCATGCATCTCTACCGCCTGGGCGATGTCTGAAAGAATCAACGGTTTCATGGCTTCTTCACCGTGATCCAGGAATCCCTGCTGGTGCTCGACAATACGGGTCGCGACTTTCAGCAAGGTCTCATTGCGGCTCTGCAGGCTCTTGATGAACCACTTGGCCTCCTGCAACTGGTCGCGCAGGTAGGTGTTGTCTGCGCTGCTGTCCGCACGCCTTATAAGTGAAGCATAGCTGGCATTGACCCGGATGCGCGGTGCAATTTCAGGATTCAGCTCAACACGCCAGCGGCCATTGTGTTTGCGAACGATCACGTCCGGAATCACATAATCGGGTTCGGCCCGGTCAATGACATCGCCCGGCCGCGGATTCAGGCCGGTGATCAGCGCCAGGACATCCCGCAACTGGTCTTCTTTCAGGCGGCTGCGGCGCAGCAACTGGGCGTAATCGCGGTTGCCCAGCAGGTTGATGTAATGGGTAATTACAAGGCGTGCCTGGGCCAGCCAGGGTGTTTCCGGCGGCAGCTGGTTGAGCTGGATCAGCAGGCATTCCTGTAGGTCCCGGGCAAACACGCCGGGCGGATCAAAGTGTTGCAGGCGGTGAAGCACGGCTTCCACTTCATCCAGTTCAAGGGGGTCTTCATCGTTCTCATCCAGCAGTCCGGCGTGGATTTCCTCCAGCGGGCTGGTGATATAGCCCCGTTCGTCCACTGCATCCATCAGGGCATGGGCAATGGCCTGGTCCCGTTCACTGAGGGGCGTCAGATTGAGCTGCCATTCCAGGTGATCCTGAAGCGTTTCGGTCGGGGAATTACGGGTTTCGAAATCGTGATCGTTTTCGTCGTCGTTGCGGGCTGCCGGCGCTGGTGCGGACTGGTAGATGTCGTCCCAGGCGGTATCAACCGGCAGATCGTCCGGAATGTTGTCAGGAATCTCGTTCTCCGAGGACCAGTCCGGGCCGTTCTCGGATTCATCCCAGTCGCTGGCCGGTTCCGGGGCAGCTTCAGCGGCGGACTCGGTGGCGTTGGCCTCGCGCTCGTCGTTTTCGCTGGCTGCGTCGGTCTGGTCATCGTCCTCGGAGGTCTCCAGCATGGGGTTGGATTCCAGTGCCTGCTGGATTTCCTGCTGGAGGTCGAGAGTGGAGAGCTGGAGAAGCCGGATCGCCTGTTGCAGCTGGGGCGTCATGGTCAGGCTTTGACCCAGCTTTAACTGTAAGGAGGCTTTCATAACCATGGTTCAGGATCCGTCACTCATCAGCGCGTTGTGTCATAAGTCGTGAAAAAATCTTTATATGCCGGTTACTTGCCGTGATTTTAATTTACCCTAGCAAGTTCTTTGCCGAGTTTACTTGCTACAGGTCATCAAAACAATCAGCCATTGGGTGTCAGAGTCTGAATTCGTCGCCGAGATAGACTTCCTTGACCTGCTGGTTGGCCAGGATGGCGTCGGCATTGCCGGAGGCGATGATGTGGCCGCCGGAAACAATGTAGGCATTCTCGCAGATGTCCAGGGTCTCACGCACGTTGTGGTCGGTGATCAAAACGCCAATGCCTTTGTCCCGAAGGTGCCGGATGATGTGTTTGATGTCACTGACGGATATGGGGTCCACACCGGCGAAGGGTTCATCCAGCAGGATAAAAGCCGGCTCCATGGCCAGTGCCCGGGCAATCTCCACCCGTCGGCGTTCACCGCCGGACAATGCCATGCCAACACTGTCCCGGATATGGGTGATGTGGAATTCTTCCAATAACCCCTCGAGCTTCTTCTCCCGCTCTGCCTTGCCCAGCCCCGGCCGGGTTTCGAGGATGGCCATGATGTTGTCGCGTACGGACAGTTTGCGGAAGACCGAGGCTTCCTGGGGCAGGTAACCGATGCCCTGGCGGGCCCGACCATGCATGGGCAGGGGGGTGATATCCCGGCTGTCGATCGTGATCCGCCCGCGATCAGCGGGGACGAGCCCAACGATCATATAGAAGCAGGTGGTTTTCCCGGCACCGTTGGGACCAAGCAGCCCGACAATTTCCCCACTGCGGATTTCCAGGGAAACGTCGATCACCACTTTTTTCTGTTTGTAACTCTTTGCCAGGTTACTGGCTCTCAGAACTGCCATCGGATCCCTGTCTGTCTGTACTGCGTGGCTGAATCACCATCTCTACCCGGCCGCTGCCCTCGCCGGTGTCTGCGCCGCCCTCAGCGGTGACAACCCGGCCGACGGTATCATAATGAATGACATCACCCCGGAACAGGTTGCCATTCTGCTCGATGACTGCTTCCCGTTCAAAGGTCAGCTGGCTGTCGGTGGCAGACCAGGTAATGTTCAGGGCACGGGCATCGGTTTCGCCTTCCCCCTCGCGCGCCGGTTGACGGTATATAGCGGGCGTACCAGAGGCTTCGATCCGGCTCAGGCCGTCCTCGGTCCGGTACAGGACGACCCGCTCGGCAGTCAGGCGGGTATTGCCCTGCTCAAGTTCCACAGCGCCGGTGTAGGTGGCAATGCCCTGGCCGTCATCCAGGCGGGCGGTATCTGCGGTGACCTTGATAGGAGTGTCAGAATCAAGGTCAAATGCAGCCGCCGGGCCGATCATCACGACCGTTAGCAGGGCAGCCATCAGGCGCCGGTATCGGTTAGTTTCCGGTTTCATAGAGTCCTTCCACCTGGGAGTTCAGTTCCAGAATTCGTTCGTCTATCCACGCTTTCATGCCCGTGGCCCGGGTTATGCCGGTAACATCACGTATTTCTACGGGCGCGTCTGTATATACCATGCCCCGGTCGTTATCCAGGGTCAGGCTTGATGTTGTCAGGACGGCGTCCCGTTCGCCAATCGTGCGCTGAACCCGGACATTGTCCGTCAGGTACACCAGATTCTGGTTTTGCAGCAAGCTGCCATTGTCGGCCTCGACAATCCACGGCAGGGCCTCCTGGTCCCCGTACAGCTCGGCCCGGGGAGATTCCATGGTGGCCAGGTTGCCTTCCTCGAACTGCTCAATTCGGGGGCTGGAAAACCGGATCTTGAGATTGCCCGCTTCATCGAAGGAGGTGTACTGACCATTCACCACGAAACCGTCTGGTTCGGCGTCTCCCCGTAGGGCCGCTGCCTCGTCATCAATCACAGGGGGTTCATCGCTGCGCCAGAGCAGGAATACGGCTGCCACCACGGTAGCAGCCAGTGCCAGTGCTCGCAGCCAGGGTCTGTCCAGCAGCCAGTTCATGCCTCGGGCTCCAGATAGGGGGCAAGTGCTGCGTCAAGCCTGCCATGGGCCGTCAGCAGCAAGTCGCAGGCTTCGCGGACCGCCCCTTCGCCGCCCCGGGCAATGGTGCAGTAGTCGGCATGCTGCTGCACCAGCCAGTAACCGTTGGGCACGGTGATGCCCAGTCCGGCGAACCTCAGTGCCGGGAGATCTGGCAGATCGTCCCCCATGTATGCGATGGCCTCGGGGCTGATATCCATGGTGCTGACCAGTTCCTGAAGGGCTACCTTCTTGTCCTCTCGCCCCTGCATCAGGTGGGGAATGCCAAGATCCCGCATGCGCTTCTCGGTCAGGGGGGACTTTCGTCCGGTGATCACGGCCACGGTAATCCCGGCTGCCATCAGTTGTTTCAAACCCAGGCCATCCAGAATGTTAAAAGCCTTGAGCTCATCACCAGTGGCGCTGAAATAAAGTTTACCGTCGCTCATGATGCCGTCGACATCCAGTGCGATCAGGCGGATCTTTACGGCCTTTGCCAACAGCGAATCCGGCCATTGGTGCTTCATATCAAACAGCTCCTCATAGCCCCTAGATAACGCCGGCACGCAGCAGGTCGTGCATATTGATGGCGCCAATCAGACCACCCTGGTCGTCGGTAACGGGGAGGGCGTTGATCTTCATCTCCTCCATTATGTTCAGCGCTTCCGCCGCCAGATGATCGGCCTGGATCGTTTTACCATGCCGGGTCATGACCTCGTTGATGGGCGTATTGTGAATGTCCACCGATCGATCCAGAGTCCGTCGAAGGTCACCGTCCGTAAATATTCCGGTAAGAGTGCCTTTATCATTGACGACGGTGGTCATACCGAGACCCTTTCGGGACATCTCAAGAAGAGCACCGCTCAAGGGGGTATCCTCGTTGACGACTGGAATCTGATCACCGCTGTGCATGATGTCGGAGACCCTGAGCAGCAGCCGACGCCCGAGGCTGCCGCCGGGGTGAGAGATAGCGAAATCCTCGGCACTGAAGCCCCGGGCCTCAAGGAGTGCAACGGCGAGGGCATCGCCCATCACCAGGGTGGCCGTTGTGGAGGAGGTGGGCGCCAAACCCAGTGGGCAGGCTTCCACCATAACGCTGACGTCCAGATTGGCGACGGCTTCCCGGGCCAGTGTGGAGCTGGCATTGCCGGTCATGCTGATCAGCGGAGCGCCCATGCGTTTGATCAACGGCAGAATGGTGACCACCTCGCTGGTGTTGCCGCTGTTGGAAATGGCGATGACCACATCCTGGGAGGTGATCATACCCATGTCACCGTGGCTTGCCTCGCCCGGGTGCACGAAAAACGATGGCGTTCCAGTGCTGGCCAGGGTGGCGGCAATTTTGTTGCCAATGTGGCCGGATTTTCCCATGCCGGTCACAACCACGCGGCCCTTGCAGTTCATGATAACTTCGCAGGCCCGCGTGAACTGGTCGTCGATTCGGCCTTCAAGGGCATCAATGGCGTCGCGCTCAATGCGGATGGCGCGGATGGCAGAAGATCGGAAATCGCTGGGAGTCTGTTCGGTCATCGGGCTTTGGGCCTGGCTGTCGGGACGTTGTAAATGTTGGGCAGAGTATACCATTTTCACCCGGCAACGATGCCCGGTTACCGAAAGTTCAGTCAAACTGATCATTGCTATCAGTACATTTTGGGCACTTTGGATTGAGCTTGCGCGCTCCTTGGCATAATGTAGCCCCTCTTTGAAAGGTAAGGACTATGAATTCACCGGCTTACATATCGCTCAAGGACGTCGTGTTCTCCCGCTCAGGGCGCCGTATCTTCGACGGTGTCAGCCTGGACATCCCCCGCGGAAAAATCACCGCCATCATGGGGCCCAGCGGAACCGGGAAAACCACGCTGCTTCGCCTTATTGGCGGCCAGCTCAGGCCGGATTCGGGCAGTGTTGTGGTGGACGGCCATGAAGTGCCGAAGCTCAAGCGCAAAGCCCTCTACAGCCTTCGGGAAAAGATGGGCATGCTGTTCCAGAGTGGGGCGCTGTTCACCGATCTGAGCGTGTTCGAGAACGTGGCCTTCCCGTTGCGGGTGCACACAAAGCTGCCGGAAGACATGATTCGTGATGTCGTGCTAATGAAGCTTGAAGCCGTCGGATTGCGAGGCGCACGCCAACTGATGCCGTCGGAACTGTCCGGAGGTATGACCCGCCGGGTTGCTCTTGCCCGAAGTATTGCCCTGGATCCCGAGCTGATCATGTACGACGAGCCGTTCGCCGGCCAGGACCCGATTGCCATGGGCGTTCTGGTAAAGCTGATCCGCGATCTGAACAGCTCCATGGGGCTGACCAGCGTTCTGGTCTCCCACGATGTGCCCGAATCCCTGAGCATCTGCCATTACGCCTGCATTATTTCTGATGGCAAGGTAATCGGTGAGGGCACACCGGAGGAGCTCCGGGCGCATCCTTCCGGGAAGGTCCAGCAATTTTTGCAGGGGCAGCCGGATGGCCCGGTGCCGTTCCATTATCCGGCCGAAGGCGCCGCCAGTGACTTCGGCCTGTCGGGAGGTGCCTCTTGATTGACAGAATAGCGGCATTCGGACGCCTGGGGCTGGATATCGTTTCTTCATTCGGTCGTTCCGGTCGTTTTCTGGCGGGCGTTCTGGGCGGTGTTCCCCGCCCGGCAACGGGCTTCCCGCTTCTGATGAAACAGATTTATGCCGTTGGGGTGCTCTCTCTGGCCATTGTTGTGGTGTCGGGCCTGTTTATCGGCATGGTGCTGGGGCTTCAGGGATACACTATTCTGAGCGACTATGGCTCGGAAGCGGCCATCGGTCAGATGATTGCGCTGACCCTGGTGCGTGAGCTTGGCCCGGTGGTGACAGCATTGCTGTTTGCCGGCCGCGCGGGTTCAGCTCTGACGGCAGAGATTGGCTTGATGAAAGCCACCGAACAGCTATCAAGTATGGAAATGATGGGTGTAGACCCGCTGCGGCGTGTCATTGCGCCTCGCCTCTGGGCCGGGTTTATTGCCATGCCGGTACTGGCGGTGATTTTCTCGGTAGTCGGCATCTGGGGCGGTATGCTTGTGGGTGTGGACTGGCTGGGTGTGTTCGAAGGCTCCTTCTGGGGCAACATGCAGTCGTCTGTGGATTTTGTGGATGACGTCCTGAACGGCGTCATCAAAAGCGTTGTTTTTGGTTTTGTTTGTGCCTGGATCGCGGTTTACCAGGGCTATGACTGCGTGCCGACATCGGCAGGTATCAGTTCGGCGACCACCAAGACGGTGGTGTACTCATCGCTGGCGGTGCTGGGGCTGGATTTTGTACTGACCGCTGTCATGTTTGGCGATTTCTGAAACATCGATCAACGAGATATTACCGGAGCCTGAAATGGCACAGAGAACCACTGAAATCGTAGTTGGCCTGTTCATGATCGCAGGCTGCGCAGCCCTGCTTTTCCTGGCGCTGCAGGTTAGCGGGCTGTCGCCGAAGTCGGCCGAGAGCACCTATACCATTTACGCCAATTTCAACGATACGGGCGGGCTCACGCCCCGCGGTCGGGTCTCGATGGCCGGGGTAACGGTTGGCACCATCGAATCCATCAGCCTGAACACGGAAACCTTCCAGGCTCGGGTCGAGATGTCGATTCATTCGGATGTGGACAATATCCCGTCGGACAGTTCCGCAGTTATACGTACATCCGGCCTGCTCGGCGAGCAGTACATTGATATATCGATTGGCGCCGAGATGGATTCGCTGAAAGAGGGCGATACCTTCTATTCGACACAGTCGGCCATGAACCTGGAACGGCTGATCAGCAACTTTGCATCGGGCCGTTGATTCGGGCCGGAAAGATCAAACAGGAGATCCTGATGTTTGCACTGAGACACCACATTCTGATCGGCCTCTTCATGGCCCTGGCTCTGGTCGCGCCGACCCAGGCGAGTGAAGCGGAGGAGCTTCGCAAGTATGTGGATGCCAACACCCAGCGGCTCGTGGACAAGCTGAACGAGGAGCGCGGACTCTACGAGCGGGATCCAGAGGCTTTTTATAAAAGCATGGATGAGGCTCTGACCGATTTTGTCGACTTCCGCCGCATCGCTGCCAGGGTGATGGGCCGTTACGCACGCCAAACGACGCCTGAGCAACGAGACGAGTTCGTGGCCAAGTTCAAGCGCAGTCTGTTTGACAGCTACGCCCAGGCGCTGGTTAATGCCGAGAATTTCGAGATCCAGGTCAAGGAGGCGACCATCAACCCCCAGAGTGACGATCGAGCCTCTGTGCAGATGGAAGTGATCAGTGCCTCCGGTAATCGCTACCCGGTGACCTATTCGATGTACAAGACGGCGGAAGGCAAGTGGTTGATGGAAAACGTCATTGTTGAGGGCGTCAACATAGGCCTGGCTTTCCGGGATCGATTCGGCCAGGAAATGGAAGAAAACCGTGGCCAGATCCAGGCGGTGATTGATGGGTGGAGCGACGCTGTTGAAAGTCTGAACCTCGATCAGGAAGTCAACCAATCATGACCAGCGGCTCGCCTGTGGTTCAGCTCCTGGACGGCGTGCTTGTCGTGACCGGTGAAGTGAACACAGACACCGTGGTCGGCTTGAGAAAGCAGGGTGAGAAGCTGATCCGTTTGGCTTCTGTCGATCTGGTCGTCGACCTCGATGGACTGGTGACGGCCCACAGTGCTGTTCTCTCCATGCTGCTCTGCTGGCAGCGCCTGGCGCATCAGGCAGGCGTTGCCCTTTCGTTTCGTGGCGTCAGCCGCCGTCTGGCCTCGCTGGCAGCCCTGAGCAATCTTGATGATCAGCTTGAGGGGTTTGGTCCGGAAGCCGTCCATCCCGCCCACTGATTATTCCGGCCTCGCTCCCTTTCTTGACCGGATGCTAAAGCTGACCCGAGCGCCGGAATTGGTTACAATCTCGCCCCTGATTTCAAAACACCCGAGGATTGTCTATGGATGCCGCCCAAGTCACCGAGCTGGTCAAAGAAGCGTTGCCCGGCTGTGAAGTTCAGGTTCAGGTTGATGGTACCCATTACCTGGTCGTCGTGGTGGGTGACGTATTCGAAGGCCTGCCGACTATCAAGCGCCAGCAGTTGATCAACAAGGCGCTGTTCCAGCAGATCATGGATGGCTCGATTCACGCCCTTCATCCAAAAGCATTTACTCCGGCCGAATGGGCTGAGCGCCAGGGCTGAACGGCCCGGACAAAACAGGATATTTATTGTGGATAAACTTCTGATCAGAGGCCGCAAGCCTCTGGATGGTGAAATCCGGATTTCCGGTGCCAAGAACGCCGCACTGCCGATCCTGGCAGCCACTCTGCTGGCGGATGAGCCGGTAACCGTAGGCAATCTACCGCACCTGCACGACGTAACCACCATGATCGAGCTGCTGGGTCGCATGGGTGTTGAAGTGATCATTGATGAGAAAATGAGCGTGGAAATCCATGCCAACACCATCAAACACTTCCATGCCCCTTACGAGCTGGTGAAAACCATGCGGGCCTCCATTCTGGTGCTGGGTCCGCTGGTGGCTCACTTCGGCGAAGCAGAAGTATCCCTGCCCGGCGGTTGTGCGATCGGCAGTCGCCCGGTGAACCTGCACATCCATGGCCTGGAAATGATGGGCGCGGACATCAAGGTCGAGAATGGCTACATCAAGGCCAAGACCAACGGTCGTCTGAAAGGCGCGCACATCTTCCTGGATATCGTCACCGTAACCGGCACCGAAAACCTGATGATGGCCGCGGCCCTGGCCGACGGAAAAACCATCCTGGAAAACGCGGCCCGCGAGCCGGAGGTTGTTGACCTCGCCGAGTGTCTGATCGCCATGGGCGCAGACATCAAAGGTCACGGTACCGCCACCATCGAAATCAACGGTGTTGAGCGCCTGCACGGTTGCCATTACAACGTGCTGCCAGACCGTGTTGAAACCGGTACCTATCTCGTCGCTGCGGCTGCAACCGGCGGTAGGGTAAAACTGAAGGATACCCGGGAAGACCTGCTGGAAGCTGTTGTGCTCAAGCTTGAAGAGGCCGGCGCCCACATCAACACCGGCCCGGACTGGATTGAACTGGACATGAAGGGTAATCGCCCGAAGGCGGTTAGCCTGCGTACAGCGCCATATCCGGCCTTCCCGACCGACATGCAGGCGCAGTTCGCTGCAATGAACGCCGTGGCCGAAGGCACCGGTACCATTGTGGAAACCGTATTCGAGAACCGGTTTATGCACCTTCAGGAACTGATCCGCATGGGTGCGGATATCACGCTTGAGGGCAATGCCGCGATCATCAAGGGTGTGGACCACCTCACCGGCGCGCCGGTTATGGCCACGGACCTCAGGGCCTCGGCAAGCCTTGTCATCGCCGGCCTCATGGCCGACGGCGATACCATCGTAGATCGCATCTATCACATAGACCGCGGGTACGAGTGTATCGAAGAGAAACTGCAGTTGCTGGGTGCCACCATCCGCCGCCTGCCAGCGTGAAAGACATCTATCCAGACACTACGGGAAACCGGAAGAATCCATGACAGATTCCATAACCATCGCCTTGTCGAAGGGACGAATCCTGGAAGAGACCCTGCCGCTGCTCGCAGAAGCGGGCATTGAGCTGATCGACGACGTCAAAAAGTCGCGCAAACTGGTGTTCCCGACAACGGATCCCCATGTGCGGGTATTGATCATCCGGGCCACCGACGTGCCGACCTATGTTCAGTACGGCGGGGCGGACCTTGGTGTGACCGGCAAGGACGTGCTGATGGAGCATGGTGGGGAAGGGCTGTATGAGCCACTGGATCTGAACATTTCCCGGTGTCGCCTTATGACCGCCGGCCCAAAAGATCAGACTCCGCCATCCGGTCGTATCAAGGTGGCAACAAAATTTGTAAACCTGGCCCGCCGATATTACTCGGCCCAGGGCCGTCAGGCAGACATTATTAAGTTATACGGTGCCATGGAGCTGGCTCCGATTCTCGGGCTGGCCGACGAGATCGTCGACATTGTCGACACCGGCAACACGCTGAAGGCGAACGGCCTCGAGGCCCGGGAACTGATTGAACACATCAGCAGCCGGCTGGTGGTCAATCGTGCCTCCATGAAGATGAAACACGAGCGTATTAACCCCATAATCGAAAAGATGTCCGCAGCTGTGGATAAACGCCGGACCTGATGTCAGGGCCGGCCAGAGTCAGTTAGTCGTTAATCCCATACAGGATTTGAGTTATGACCGCCAAGATCACCCGATTGAACGCTTCCCAAAGTGACTTTAATGATGCGTTGGCCAAACTTTTGGCCTGGGACGACAGCGTTGATCATCAGGTGAACGAGTCGGTGCGCCATATCCTGCATGAGGTGAAAACCCGGGGTGACCAGGCGGTTCTGGAATTTACCGAGAAATTCGATCGCCTGAAGGTTGGGTCCGTCGCCGAGTTGGAAATGGATCAAAGCCGTTTGCAGCAGGCCCTCGACGCGATTCCCCAGGACCAGCGGGTTGCCCTTGAAAAAGCGGCTGAGCGAATTCGCGACTACCACGAACGCCAGAACCAGAAGTCCTGGCAGTATGAGGACGAAGACGGAACCGTGCTTGGCCAGAAGGTAACGCCATTGGACCGGGCGGGCTTGTATGTGCCCGGCGGCAAGGCTGCTTACCCTTCATCCGTGCTCATGAACGCTATTCCGGCAAAGGTCGCCGGCGTCAGTGAAGTGGTGATGGTCGTTCCAACGCCGGATGGTGTGGTGAACGACATGGTATTGGCCTCGGCAGCGATTGCCGGCGTTGACCGCGTATTCACCGTTGGGGGCGCCCAGGCTGTTGGCGCGCTGGCCTACGGTACAGAAACCATTCCGGCCGTCGATAAAATCGTCGGCCCCGGTAATATCTTTGTTGCCACCGCAAAGCGTGAAGTGTTTGGCGTCGTCGGCATCGACATGATTGCCGGGCCCTCGGAAATTCTCGTGATCAGTGACGGAAAGACCGATCCCGACTGGATCGCCATGGATCTCTTCTCCCAGGCAGAACACGACGAACAGGCCCAGTCCATCCTGATCAGCCCGGATGCTGAATTCCTCGACGCTGTCGAAGCCAGTATCAACAACCTGCTTCCAACCATGGAACGTGCCGACATCATCCGCACCTCCATGACTGACCGCGCCGCGTTGATCCATGTCACCGACCTGAAACAAGCCGCCGAAGTGTCCAACCGCATCGCCCCGGAACACCTGGAGCTGTCGGTTGAAGACCCAGAGGCCATGCTCGATGACATTCGCCACGCCGGCGCCATCTTCATGGGCCGCTACACCGCCGAAGCCCTGGGTGACTACTGCGCCGGTCCGAACCACGTGCTGCCCACCAGCGGCACCGCACGGTTCTCTTCACCCCTGGGCGTCTATGACTTCCAGAAGCGGTCCTCCATCATCGGCTTCAGCGCTGCCGGTGCTGACCGCATGGGACGTGTGGCCTCGGTTCTGGCCCGTGGCGAGGGCTTAACGGCACACGCCCGGTCGGCGGAATATCGTATTAAAGATTAAAAGACTTCACCCCCTATGTATGCAGGGCGGCGGGGAGGTCACTCTCCGAGAATGTCGGCGGCCATGGATGGCCGACGCCAAGCGCACATGGGTGTGGCAGAGCGATGATGAAGCGGAGCTTCATGCGATAGCCACACGACAGCAATCTGAGATTGCTGGCCGGACCCGCTTGCGGGTGCTCGTAGCGGTTCTCGGAGAGTGACCTGCCTGTCGCCCGTCTGCACCAAATGGAGTGCATAATCGATGAGCAAATTCTGGAGCCCCCTGGTAAACGACCTGGTTCCATACGTCCCAGGCGAACAGCCAAAAATGGCCAACCTGGTGAAGCTGAACACCAACGAAAACCCCTTCGGCCCCTCACCAAAAGTCATCGAAGCCATCCAGGCCGAACTGAACGACGGCTTGCGCCTCTATCCCGATCCGGAAGGCGAAAGCCTGCGCGAGACCATTGCGGCTTACCACAAGATAAAGCCGGAACAGATCTTCCTCGGCAACGGCTCCGATGAAGTCCTCGCACACATCTTCTTCGGTCTGTTTCAGCACGGCGAACCGATCCTGTTCCCGGACATCACCTACAGCTTCTATCCGGTTTACTGTGGCCTCTATAACATCGAGAGCAAAAAAGTACCGCTGACAGAAAGCTTTGAAATCAACCCGGAGGACTTCAAGCAACCCAACGGCGGCGTGATTTTCCCGAATCCGAACGCGCCAACCGGTCGGTATCTCGAGTTGCAGCATGTTGAAGAGATCCTGGTGGCCAACCCCGACCGCGTCGTGGTGGTGGATGAGGCCTACATTGATTTCGGCGGCGAGTCGGCAATCACCCTGGTCGACAAATACCCGAACCTGCTGGTCTCCCAAACGCTCTCCAAGGCCCGCTCGCTGGCGGGGTTGCGCGTAGGCTTCGCTGTCGGTCATCCGGACCTGATCGAGGCCCTGAACCGGGTGAAGAACAGCTTCAACAGCTATCCGCTGGACCGCCTGGCCCTGGCCGGTGCGAAAGCAGCCTACGAGGATGAGGCCTGGTTCCGGAAGTGCTGCGATGGCGTGATCTCCGAGCGAGAGCGGGTAACGTCTGCTCTCGAGGGGCTGGGTTTTGAGGTGTTACCCTCAAAGGCAAACTTTATCTTTGCGCGTCACAAAGAGCAGCCGGGTGAGGTTTTGGCGAAGAGCCTTCGTGAGCAGGGCATTATCGTTCGGCACTTCAACAAGCCCCGAATCAGCGAGTTCCTGCGCATCACCATCGGCACTGTTGATCAGAACGATGCTTTGATTGCTGGGCTCGAATCACTCTAGCCTTTGGAGCTAGCGGGCAGCGCGAGGCAGGCACCCCTTTTCGGGAACCGCTACGAGCACATCCATGTGCGCTTGACGTCGGCCATCCTTGGCCGCCGACATTCCCGAAAAGGGGTGCCTGCTTCGCTCGTCGAACTTCTCAGAAATAGTCCGGAGCGATTACTGATGGCTGAACGAAACGACATCCTTAAAAAAATCGGCGTATGGCTGCAGCCAGAGAATTTCCAGGATTACTGTCCGAATGGCCTGCAGGTTGAAGGCACGTCCGAAATTAATACTGTCATTTCTGGCGTAACTGCCTCAAAAGCTCTCATCGAAGCCGCTATTGAAGCAAACGCAGATATGATCCTCGTCCACCACGGTTACTTCTGGAAAGGTGAGGACCAGCGAATCCAGGGCATGAAACGAGAACGCTTGAAACAGCTTCTCGACAACGATATCAATCTTGTCGCCTACCACCTCCCGCTGGATGACCACCCGGAATACGGCAACAATCGTCAGCTTGCAAGTATTCTCAACATCAAGAATCCACGCCCGCTCGGCGGTCTGGTCTGGGAGGGTGAGCTGGAAGAAGCGATGTCTCCAGAGAAATTCGGTCTTCACATCGCCAGACAGCTTCACCGTGAACCGCTCTGGGTTGGCGAGGGTCCGGCTGCGATCAAGCGGGTAGGTTGGTGCACCGGTGCTGCACAGGGGTTTATTAACACTGCTCTGGACGCTGGCCTGGATGCCTACATCAGCGGTGAAATCTCCGAGCCGACGACGCATACGGCAAGGGAGTGCGGCATTCATTATTACGCTGCCGGACACCACGCGACCGAACGCTACGGCGTTCAGGCTCTCGGAAAAGCGCTAGTGGAGGAGTTTGGGGTAACCCACAAATTCATTGATTGTGACAACCCGGTCTGATCGCGAATAGGCGGTCAGACGAAGGCTTGAAGCGAATTGCACAGAGTTGATGGAGCGGGGTAGTCACCCCTTTCCGAGAATGTCGGCGGCCAAGGATGGCCGACGTCAAGCGCACATGGATGTGCTCGTAGCGGTTCTCGGAAAGGGGTGACTACCCCGGTCCCTGCCCAAGCTTGGCAGTCTTGTCGAGACTAAACTCCCAAGCTTCCGCGAGAGCAAAAAAGAACTCAGGCCTGCTGAGCCTTATCACCCTTCTTGAGCCCAAAGTCCTCAGCAAGCGTGCCGGAATCCTTAGGATCTGTCTTGGGCGCATAATCCCGCGGCGGCTCGGAAGCGTCCTCGCGAACCTCTTCCAGGCGCTTCTTGGAAGTCTCCTGCGCCAACTCCTCCATCCAGTCTTCGTCATTGCAAAGACGGTTGGCGCCGCGTGCCATATGCTGGTTCACGTCGCGGTAGGCATCGTTGAAGCGGCGCAGCAAATGGGCCGACTCCATGAAATGCTCGTTCACCTGGGCCTGGTAGCGGGTATATTCGCTTCTCAGTTCCTCAATCTGCTGTTCCGCCCGGCGCTGCCGAAGCGACGTTCCCTGCCCGGAACGGCCAACAAATACCCCGATGACAATGCCAACAACCAATGCGGCAATCGCTGCCAGAATCAGGTTTGTCATATGCTGTGTCGTCCTTTTACCTAGAAGTGAGCCAAGCCCCTGTTCGACGAGTATAACGCCCCAGGCTCCATCATCCCATGATTGTGGCCTGCGCCAATCGTCGTATTGCTGCCCAGGCGGCCAACGTGGCGAAAAATCGCCAAATGCGAGACAATATGGCGCCCAAATTTACGATCAACTTCCGGGAATACCTTGATGACAGCTGCGATGTCCTCCGAAACCAGTGCGACCATGACCCCTTGGCAACGTTACCAGAAGGATCTTGAACGCCCGGATTTCCAGAAGGACTCTGCCCAGGAAGATGCGGTCAAGCGCCTTCAGTCACTTTACGACAAACTGGTTGAAGCCGAAAGGGATCGCAGCAAGCCCAAGGCCAAACTTTTCCGCAAGCTCAAAAAAGGCAAGGAAGAGCCGGTCAAGGGCCTGTATTTCTGGGGCGGGGTAGGTCGCGGCAAAACCTACCTGATGGACACCTTCTACGAGTCGCTGCCTTTTGATCGCAAGATGCGGGTTCACTTCCACCGTTTCATGCAGCGTGTCCACAGCGAACTCAAATCGCTCAAGGGCGAGAAAAACCCTTTGGAGCTGGTGTCCAAGAAGTTTGCCGATGAAACCCGGGTTATCTGTTTCGACGAGTTTTTTGTGTCCGACATTGGCGACGCTATGATCCTCGCCACTCTCATGGATGGTTTATTCAGCCGCGGCGTCACCCTGGTGTGTACCTCCAACATTGTGCCGGATGGTCTTTACAAAGATGGTCTCCAGCGCGCCCGGTTTCTGCCCGCTATTAAGCTCGTCAAAAAGCACACCGATGTGGTTAACGTTGATGGCGGCGTAGACTACCGGTTGCGGACGCTCGAGCAGGCGGAACTGTTCCACTCGCCTCTTGATGAAGATGCGGACGTCAGCCTGCGCAAAAGTTTCGATGCTTTGGCGGTTGAGGCCGGCAAACACAGCAAATCCATGGAAATCAACGGCCGTAAAATTCCGGCCCAGGCGCACGCAGACGACGTGGTCTGGTTCGATTTCAAAGACGTCTGCGACGGCCCACGAAGCCAGAACGATTACATCGAGATGGCCAGGCAGTTCCACGCCATCATCGTCAGCAACGTGCCCGTCCTGGGCAAAGAAAAAGACGATCAGGCGCGCCGGTTCATTAACATGATTGACGAATTTTACGACCGCAACGTTAAAGTCATCATCTCGGCGGCGGCACCTATCACAGAGCTTTACACCGGCGGCCGCCTCGGCTTCGAATTCGAGCGCACCGAATCTCGACTGCTGGAAATGCAGTCCCGGGAATACCTTGAAGCACCGCACAAACCATAAAAAAGAAAACAGCCCTGCGTAGGTCGGATCAGCACAGCGCAATCCGACAAGAACCTGCCAGACAACCAACAGAGAGATTCAGAAATGAGCACAGACAACGTCGTTATCGTAAGCGGGGTTCGTACCCCCATGGGTGGATTCCAGGGTAGCCTGGCCAGTGTCAGCGCAACCGATCTTGGAGCGATCACCATCGCCGAGGCCGTAAAACGCGCCGGTCTGAAGCCTGCGGATGTGCAGGAAGTCATCATGGGCAACGTCCTGCCTGCCGGCCTAAAACAGGGCCCGGCCCGCCAGGCTATGCGCAAGGCCGGCCTGCCGGATCACACTGGAGCTACCACCATCAATAAGCTCTGCGGCTCCGGCATGAAAGCCGCCATGTTCGCCCATGATCTGATCAAAGCCGGCAGCAATGACATCATGGTAGCTGGTGGTATGGAGAGCATGTCCAACGCCCCCTATATTCTGCAGGGCGTCCGCAGCGGCTACCGCATGGGACCGGGCCAGGCACCCCAGGATCATATGTTCCTGGACGGCCTCGAAGACGCCGAAACCGGTCGCCTGATGGGTGCCTTTGCCCAGGAAATGGCGGACAAGAAAGGCTACACCCGGGAAGAAATGGATGAATACGCCATCACCTCCCTCACTCGGGCCAAAAAAGCCATTGAGGAAGGCCTGCTGAAAGACGAGATCATTCCGGTAACCGTGAAAAGCCGAAAAGGCGAGGTGGTCGTTGAGGACGACGAGCAGCCCCACAACGCCAACATCGACAAGATCCCGAGCCTCCGCCCGGCCTTCGCTAAAGATGGCACCGTCACAGCGGCAAACGCCTCTTCGATCTCAGACGGCGCTTCTGCGTTGCTGCTGATGCGCGAGTCCGAGGCTGAAAAACGCGGCCTCAAGCCGCTGGCCCGCATCGTCGGCCACAGCACCCAGTCCCAGCATCCGTCCGAGTTCACCTGCGCCCCGGTTGGCGCCATTGAAACCCTGTTTGGCAAAACCGGCTGGAGTAAAGACGACGTCGACCTCTTCGAAATCAACGAAGCCTTCGCCATGGTCGCCATGATGCCCATCCGCGAACTAGGCCTGGACCCCGAGAAAGTCAACATCCACGGCGGCGCCTGCGCGCAGGGTCACCCCGTCGGCTCCACCGGCTCTCGCCTGCTTGTCACCCTCATGTACGCTCTTCAGCGTTACGGCAAAAAGAAGGGCATTGCAGCTCTTTGCATCGGTGGCGGCGAGGCTACGGCCATGGCGATTGAGATGCTTTAAGCAAGAATCCTGGATAGCTCTTTTGCTTCGGTTGTTGGGCAAGGGGCGGTCGTCTTTCTGAAACACGCCGTGAATACGTCCCTGTAGGCTTGACGGCAGCATCCATGCTGCCGACAGTTTCAGAAAGACGACCGCCCCTTGCCCCTGACAATACGAGAAGGCTTTTCGAGGCACTGGTGCCGAAGCTTCCTTTTGTCGTGAATCTGGTGACATCTGAGTCGCAGATTACATCGGAACTATGGGCGCTGACGTCGGGGTGAGCCTTCCGGGAATGTAGAGGGCCATGGATGGCCCGAAACAAGCGCACATGGATGTGCT
The DNA here is from genome assembly GCF_000235625.1 of Marinobacter manganoxydans MnI7-9. Lineage (GTDB taxonomy): Bacteria > Pseudomonadota > Gammaproteobacteria > Pseudomonadales > Oleiphilaceae > Marinobacter > Marinobacter manganoxydans. The sequence goes on from NZ_AGTR01000013.1 coordinate 82,799, forward strand.
CGTAGCGGTTCCCGGAAGGCTCACCCCGGCGGCAGTGCTTGCTCCCAAGTTTAAAGCGAAAAAAACCACCAAAACCAAAGTGGTTGCATCTAATTTTGTTGTCTATAGTGATTCTGTGCGACGAAACCCGGCGGCAAACGGCGTTTACAGGGGGATGATAGCAAAATCATACTTTTGACTGATCAAAGCGCCCGAAGGCGTTAGCTATAGTGCCAACATCACGAGCACTGTGCATGAAGCCTCCAATACATCGTGAACACCAATAATCAGAGCAGCGACTCAGAACAACAATGGAGTAGCCTTCCAATGACAAGAAAAACACATCAATGGCAGCGTTGGACCAAATTACCGCTGGCCGTGGCAGTTGCAGCCGGGATGTCCGGTCACGCAGCCGCCTATTCGTTTTATGTGGGTGATGTGGAAGCCCAGTTCAACACCACGCTGTCTGCGGGTGCAGGTTGGCGGGTCGAGGATAGAGATAAGCGTCTGATCGCGCAGGGTAACCTTGGCCCCGAGTATGCCCCAGGTGGCTCCCTTGCCAATATTGGTTCCTCTACGAACAACTATGACGACGGCAACCTCAACTTCGAGAGTGGCGATACTTACTCCAAGATCGTCAAGGGTAACAGTGAACTTTACCTGAACTACTACGTTGACAACCCCTACCTTACACGCGTGGGCGGCCTGCTTCGTGGGCGTTACTGGTATGACTTCGAGTTGAAAGACGAGAACCGCGCCGTTGATTTTGTCGGCCAGCAGCGTGAGCTGAATCCAGACGCGAAAGATAATGCTTCCGGTGGTGAAATCCTCGACGCCTACATTTTCTCTGACTGGTATTTCGGTAATGTTCCGGTCAGCCTTCGCTACGGCAAGCAGGTTGTGAGCTGGGGCGAGAGCACCTTTATCCCGGGCGGCATCAACGTCATCAACCCGGTGGATGTTCCCGCCTTCCGGGCGCCGGGCTCTGAACTGAAAGACGCGCTTCTCCCGGTCGAGATGTTCTACATGTCTGCGGGTATCACAGAGAACGTCACCGTTGAGACCTTCGTACAGGCAGACTGGGAGCCGGTTCGTCCGGACGACTGTGGTACCTTCTTCTCCACCAACGATTTCGCAGCTGATGGTTGCGGCCCGGTACTTCTCGCTGGCCAGCTACCGGATTCCCAGGCCTTTGCACAGGGCTTCATCGCGCCTCGGATTGGAGACCAGGAAGCGGATTCCAAAGACCAGTTTGGTGTGGCCGTGCGCTGGTATGTACCTGAGCTGAATGACTCAGAGCTGGGTTTCTACTACATCAAGTACAACAGTCGTCTGCCATACGTCAGTGGTCTGGTGAACAACCCATCCAGCCCGACTTCGACGCAGCAGAACGATCCGAGCCTGCCGTTCTCCAGCTTCCCGAGCTACTTCATCGAGTACCCGGAGAACATCAACCTGTACGGCATCAGCATCAACACCACCACACCCGGTGGCTGGTCGCTGGGCGCTGAATACAGCTTCCGCGACAACGTGCCTTTGCAGTGGAACGCTTTTGAATTGATCTTTGGTGGCTTGCAGCAGCGTGATCCAGCAGGTGACCCACTTAGTAAGCTGGAAGCGCAGCGTCTTGCAGAAAATCCGGGTGCAAACCTGGCTGGCAAGCCGGTCGCCGGATACGATCGTTTCAATGTGTCCCAGGCTCAGTTTACGCTGATCAAGTTCTTCGATCAGGTAATGGGCGCCAGTCGGCTGTCTTTGATCACGGAGTTCGGTGCAACTTATGTGCATGACCTGCCGGATTACGACGAAGCTCGTTACGGTCGTTCAGGCACCTTCGGTATTGGTACTCTCCCGTTCGGCCCAATCGACATCTGTTCCGACGGTGGTGCCAACATCAACACCAACTACTGTAACAACGAAGGCTTCACAACCGACTTCTCGTGGGGTTACCGTACCCGTCTGGTTTGGGATTACCTGGACGCCGTGGCCGGTGTTAACCTGTCACCGCAGCTGGCCTGGAGCCACGATGTTGAGGGTTACAGCCCGCAGCCGGGCGGTGCTTTCAACGAAGGCAGCAAGGCTATCGGTCTGTCTCTGCAGGCGGTTTACCAGAACAAGATTACCGGCAACATCGGTTACACAAACTTTTTCGGCGGCAAGCCGTATAACGAGTTGACTGACCGCGATTTCGTGAGTGCTAGCGTTTCATACTCATTCTGAACCCGGAAAGTATTCGTTGAACGAGGGAATTTAAATGAAACTAAACAAGAAACTACTGGCCACAGGCGTTCTGGCAGCGAGCATGTTTGCCGGCCAGGCCTGGGGTGCGGTTTCTGCTGAAGAAGCGGCCAAGCTGGGTAACTCGCTGACACCGATGGGTGCAGAAAAAGCCGGTAACGGCGGTGCCATTCCCCCCTGGACCGGTGGTCTGACAACGCCGCCTCCCGGCTACAATAATGACGGCATCTACGTGAATCCGTTCGCGGATGAGCAGCCCAAGTTCACCATCGATCAGAACAACGTCGAGCAGTACAAAGACAACCTGTCCCCTGGCCAGGTGGCTATGATCGAGCGCTACGATGACTACTTCATGCCGGTGTACGAAACCCATCGTACTGCTGCTTATCCTGAAGAGGTCATGGAGCAGACCGTTGAAAACGCGACCACGGTTGAGCTGATCAAGGACGGTAACGGTCTGGGCAACTATCAGTCTGCCACCCCGTTCCCGATTCCCCAGAATGGTCTGGAGGCAATCTGGAACCACATTACCCGTTACAGAGGTGGTTCTGTACAGCGTACCGTTGGTCAGGTGACGCCGACTGAAGCTGGTGATTTCTCTGTTGTGAAATTCCAGGACGAGCTTACCTGGCGTACCTACCTCTCGGATTACAATCCGGACGAGGATGCGAACGTTCTGTTTTACTTCAAGCAGGCCATTACCGCTCCGGCACGTCTCGCCGGTAACGTACTGCTGGTACACGAGACCATCGACCAGGTTGCCGAGCCTCGCCGTGCGTGGGTTTACAACGCCGGTCAGCGTCGGGTTCGTCGGGCACCTCAGGTAGCGTATGACGGACCGGGTACCGCGTCTGACGGTATGCGTACCTCGGATAATTTCGACATGTTCAACGGTGCTCCGGACCGCTACAACTGGGAGCTGGTTGGCAAGAAGGAAATGTACATTCCGTACAACTCCTACAAGCTGACCGATCGCAGCCTTAGCTATGACCAGATCATTCAGGCTGGTCATATCAATCAGGATTACACTCGCTACGAGCTGCACCGTGTATGGCATGTTCGCGCAACCCTGAAAGAAGGGGCCCGCCACATCTATGCCCAGCGTGACTTCTACATTGATGAAGACTCCTGGCAGGCATCTGTCATTGATCACTACGACGGCCGTGGCGAACTCTGGCGTGTTGCAGAAGCCCACAATATGCAGTTCTACGATCAGAACGTGCCCTGGTACGCCATAGAGACGCTGTACGACCTGCTCTCTGGCCGCTACCTCGCGCTTGGTCTGACCAACGAGGAAGAGAATCCGTATGAGTTTGGCGTTGAGCGCCGCTCCAGGGATTACACGCCGGCCGCATTGCGCCGCGCCGGTACCCGGTAAGGGTTCTACAGAAGACCAAAAAACGGCGGGCCTCACGGCCCGCCGTTTTTTTTACACCCTGGAAAACCCTTTCACGTCAAAATTTTGCAGCCCACCCCTCAATTGGTTTAACCTTCTTATCATACTAAAGGCGTACCCGATGTCGGTCGCCATTGAAAAGTCAGTGCAAGATCCACTTTTCCGGCGGTGCAAGGCAGTGCGAGCCGGAGCTAAATGGGGCAGTGCGTGAAACCATTCAATGATGGCTGTGCAGCCAACGACGAATTCCAGTCAGCGAACAGTGGTCTTCAACGGGGCGAGTTAATCAGGGACCTGCTCAGACAACGGGTTCATATTCCCCCGGTTCCGTCCGATTCAATGGTTCGGCCAAAGCTTGATACCAGGATTTCCGAAGCACTGACTTCCAGAGGTGTTCTTTTTCTGGAGGCGCCCTGTGGTTACGGCAAATCCCACGCTGTGGTCAGCGGCCTCGTCAGCGCTCAAATGGCTGCCGATCAAGTCCGCTGGATTACGCTGAACTCCCAGGATAATGCACCATCCCGCTTCCTGACCTTGCTTGCCATTGCCCTGGATCTGCCTGAAACCCCGGAGCAGGGGCTCCAGAGCGGCGCCACCTTCTCGGATACCCTTTCGATGATGCAGGTCGCTTTGGCGCGAGAGGGTTCCGGCCAGCCACGGGTCCTGGTGCTCGACAACCTCCAAAATCTCAGCAATCCCGCCGTAGTGGACCTGCTTCAACAGCTGGTGATGGAATTTCCGAGTGGTTCGTCCATCATTCTTATCTCCCGTAAGGCGCTACCTTTCGAAACGCACAGCCTCGAGCTGGAAAACCGTTTCACCCGCATCGGGTCTGAAACGCTTGAGTTTTCCCGTTCAGAAACCTTCGAGTTTTTCCGGTCCGCCACGACGAAGAGCGAACTCACCAGCGTTGCTGTCGATAACCTCTACTATATGACCGAGGGCTGGGCGACGCCGTTGGCGCTGTATCGTCGGGAGGTTGCTCAGAATATCGAGCGCAAACCCATTCAGGAAACACCGAGCGTTGAAAGGTTTTTGAAGGAGTCGGTGCTTGGCAATCTGACCCCGGGGCAGATGCGGTCCATGCGGGGTATTGCAGAACTTGAACTGTGCTCCGATGAACTGTTCCTGGCGCTTGAGCGACTCCTGCCTGAAGCTGGCTTTGTTCCCTCTCAGGCTGCCGAGCGGGGGCTGCCCCTGAAGCCGATGCCGGGCCGTGGTCGCTGGTTCCGTGTAAACCCGTTGTTGCAGGAATGGCTGAAGTCGCCCGTAATGGCCGGTTATTCGGAGCGGATGCTGCAGGCGAGCCGATGGTTTGGCGTGCGCGACCAGTTCCCGGAAGCATTGAAATACGCGCTACTGTCTGGAGATGCCGAGGAAGTCATCCGCATAGCCGCTGAGGGATCAGAGGCTTTGCTGTTGGGTCAGGATACCGCATCGCTCCTGCGCCTTCGAAAGAGTCTGCCGGCCCAGCTCCTGGAACGAAGCGTGCGTCTCAGAATTGTCTATAGCTGGGTTCATGCAATTGGCGGCCAGTTCCGCCAGGCTCGAGCGCTGATTGATGGTCTGGCTGTGACCGACCGACAGGAGCAGGCTGCACGGATTCGTGCCTTGAAAGCGTTTATCCTGCGGGGCGAGGGCAGTGTTGGGCCGGCTTTGGACATGGCTGATGAGGCCCTGGCTGACGGGGAACTCAGTACTCAGGGCCAGCTTGTCACGCAGATGGTCCGTTCCAGTGCATTGTGCGCCGCGGGTCGATTCCCGGAGGCCCGGGAAGCAAACCGGGCTGCGTCGAGACTGGCAAGAGAAGCGGGCGATTCCGGTTCGGAAGCACTGGCGGTTTATGCCCATGCCCGGATCGAACTGGGCAAAGGCGCCCTGAAACATGCAGAGCAATTGTTGCGCACCGGTCTCGATACCGCCATGCAGGAGCTCTCGCGTCCTGCCCGGATTGGTGAAACCCGCCTGCAACTGAATCTGGTGCTTGTGCTTTGGCATCAGGGCCGTGAAGCGGAAGCAGATCGCCTGTTGGTCACCTGTGGGCGACATGCTGAACAGACCAGGGATCTTGGACTGCTGCTGGCGATGACCATTCGTGTCTTGATGTGTCGGGCCCAGGGGCGATTGGAGGATGCGTTTGTCTGGATTGGTCGGGCCGAGCGTACCATGCATTCCTGGCAAGTCGACGAATCCCTGTTCGTACCTGTTCTCGAGGCCCTGAAAGCCAACTGCTGGTTGTCGCAGAATCAGATCGACAGTGCCGATCAGGCGGTTCGAAAGCTTGCTCCTTACCGGGAAGCGGGCTGCGTACCGGAGCTTTTCCCCATGATGCCGGGCTTGCTGGACTGCCTTCAGGTTCGGGTCGACCTGGCCCGCGGTGATCTGATAAAAGCCCGGGAAACACTCCAGGGTATCCGTGAACGATATGAGGGAGCCATTCCATGGGGCGTAGAGCTCCACATGCGCTTGCTTGAGGCTGTGATCGTTCTGGATGAAAAGGGACCGGTGGTTGCCCTGAAGATTCTGTCTACCGTCGTCAATGAGGCTGCTGCAGAGCATTTCATCAGTCCTTTCCGGGAGCTCAGGAACGAATTGCAGGAGCTAATGACGAAGGGCTTTGGTCAGCTTCCCGAGAGTGCGTTTAAAGAGGCGCTGGGCGAGGTGTTCGAGCTGCGTGAGGTCGCGGGTACCCTGGACACCCTGGCGGAGCCCATCAGTGAGCGGGAGCAGGGCGTGCTTGAGCTGATTGCAAAAGGGCTTTCAAACCAGGAAATAGCTGACAAGCTGCATATTTCCCTGCACACGGTGAAAACCCACGCGCGTCGAATCAATGCCAAGCTGGAAGTGAAATCCCGAACCCAGGCTATTGTCCGGGCCCGGGAGCTTGGGCTGCTTTAAGCTCATCGATTCGCGCATCTTTTTCGGCCCAAATCTGGCTCACCCAGCGCTGGAACGCAATCCGGGTCTCCCGGTTGTTTTCGTAATCCATTCCCAGAAACTCGCCTGGAATTTCCCGCGTCCGAACGTCAATAATAATCCTTCGGATTCGCCCGCAAAGGTAATCCCAAAAGCCGGCCCTGCCTTCGGGATACACGATCGTGACATCCAGCATTGTGTGAATCATGTCGCCCATCGCGTCCAGTACAAAAGCCGTTCCGCCTGCTCTCGGTTTCAAGAGGTGCTTGTAGGGTGAATTCTGGCGATCATGCTTCTCGGGTGTAAAACGGGTGCCTTCCATGAAGTTGAAGATCGTTACCGGGGTGTAGCGAAACTTCTCGCAGGCAGCCTGGGTGGCCGCTACATCCTTTCCCTTGAGCTCAGGGCGTTTGGCAATCTGTTCCTTGGTGTGGCGATGCATGAACGGAAAATCCAGCGCCCACCAGGCAACCCCCAGAAACGGCACCCAGATCAGCTGTTTCTTCAGGAAGAACTTCAGCAGGGGAATCCGGCTGTTCAGTACGTACTGAATGGCGGGAATGTCGGCCCAGCTTTGATGGTTGCAGGTGACAAAATACCAGTGCTTCCGGCTGAGATTTTCCACGCCCCGCACATCCCAGTCGACCTTGTGCAGAAGTTCCATCAGCAGATTGTTGAAGCCAATCCAGACCCACGCGATGGTGTTGAGGATCACCGTGCAGCCCTTTCGTACGGCGGTAATGGGCAGAACGAGTTTAAGCAGGGCGACTGCGAGGAGAAACGGAATCAGCACCAACGTGTTACACAGGATGAGCAGGGCCGCCAAAGTCCCCTTCAGCGGCGCGGGGAGAAAATCGAGCATGGGGTAGGGTCTCTAACCTTCAGCCGGGTTGGTTTTCAGTGATGATTGGCGGGGTAGCAAACCGGTTTCCGCTTCGGTAGAAGCCAGCTGTTCGAGGCTGCCGGGTTCGAGGTTTCTAACCACGCTGCGGAAATCGTCGTCGTAAAACTCCAGGTTGTTGTAGTGAATCATTGCCCGGATCTCTTCAATGTATTCTTCTCCGCGCTCGGAGTAGCCAAGCAGACCCTCTGCAAGCTCCAGGCCTGAGAGAGGGGCATTATCACGGCGGTCTTCGAGGCGGACGTCTCGCAACAACTGATAGGTCGGGTGGCGATTCAGGTTCTGTATGTACGCACGAACCGAGCGGTAGGGTGAGGAGAACTTGGCCACCTCATGGCTCGCGCCCTCTGCTCGGCCGCGGGGAACAAGTCCGCAGCCTTTCGAAAAGCACCACTGGCCAAAAAGGTTATTACCTTTCGTGGCAAACCGGGAGGTGCCCCAGGCGGATTCGTTGGCGGCCTGTGCCAGGATCAGAGACGGAGGAATCACATCGAGACGCTTGCGTAGCAGGGCAAACTGCTCGTCGCTGCCGGGCTCGGCATCCACTCTTAATCGCTCAGACTGTTGGGCCAGCCAATCATACTCCTTGCTGGTCAATGTCTCCTTCGCAGCTAGGCTATCCAGGTAGTCTCGCTCAATCAGAATCCGTGAGTTGGCCAGAACAATCCGTGGGTAGAGAAACGAGAAGAACGCGGCCTTCTTCTCTGTGGTGTCCTGATACTGAGAAAAATCCGGCAGGTCGTCGTTGGCCCAGCTCGGGAGCGGAGGCAGAGAAGACAGTGCGGGTTCGGAGCCTGTGTTATCGGAGTTGATCCGGTCAATACTGGCCTGTGGCGTATAAAAGCCACCGCCGATCGCAAATGCAATCAGGGGGAGCATCAGTATGACGGCCCGTTTACCCGCAGACATAAAACCTCTCGTTTCAATCGATATAGCAATGATTATAACAGGTTATACGAGAGCGTTTGCCAGTTGGGTTTTGTCGGATGCCACTGCCGTCAGGGCAGTCGTGTTGCAACAAGCAAACCGATCTGTTCCTCACCACCCCCTGTGGATCGGAAACGCAAATAGAACTGGTCCTGACTGGCGGTGTGAAAACCCTCAAGCACAAGGTTGCCTGAGGTGAACTCTACCCTCCCGTCGCCCAGTTGGCTGAGCGCCAGGTCGATGTCCGCCAGGCTCTCCAGCGCAGGTTTTGTCACGGTCTCGTCATCAACGGAATGGGTGCTGGTCAGCGAAGTCGGCGAGAGTGTTGCCGAGCTTGAGGATTCGATGGTCAGCAGGGCATTGTCAAAATGTCGGAGGCGGTTCGTCTGCGATGTCAGGGCCAGGGCCACGCCCTGAAGCCTGAACTGTCCCGCAGCCGGTGCGGTGTTCGCGGTTTGTTCCGCCGCAATCAGGATACCGTCTCCAAGCGGACCATCGTCCAGGTTGAATGCCATCAGGGTGCCATCCGGGGTGCTGGCACCGACCCCAATATCTGGCCGCTGGAAATCACCGGAAGCGGTGGTGATGTCCAGGTTCAGTCGTCCGATATCCACATCCCCGTTGCTGAGCCGCGAGGTTCGGTTGCTCAGGGTCCAGGATTCTGTTCGGGTACCGGTGGAGTCCGTCGTGACAGCGCCTGAACTGTCTCGTTGTAATGACGTAAAGCTCTGGGATTGGTTCACTGTGCCGCCAGAAATCTGCCATTGGCCAACGCCTGCTTCAATGGTGAGAGGCGTTGTCTCATCGCTGAATCGGGTTCCAAGATACAGCATGTTGTAGTCGCGGCCATTCAGACTGTCTGCGTCGAATCCCTCCTTCCTGAGGAGGTTGACCTCAAGAACCGACAGATACTGATCCTCCAGAGTACCCAGCCGCCGCAACTGGTCGCCGTCTGCTTCCAGCTCGATAGCTTTGCCAGCGCTGAAATAGCCGCTGATCACCCGGTCGGGCCCAGTGGTTTCATCCTCAGGCGCGCTTGTGAAGGCGTCCAGGTAGTAGGGATTGCGAGTCCAGCCAATAATTTTCGAGCTGCCCCGGCCGGTAATGCTCTGATACAGGGCCCGGCCTGCCAGCAGGCGGGTGCCTTCCAACAACGTGGCTGCTCCAGGTGATGAGGAGTGGGTATTCCGTTCCCAGTATTCGGAGCCCCGCACGAAGAAGTTGTTTCCCGCCTGGTGAATCAGAGCCTCGCGATCGTATGGGATATCGTTGGCCAGAGAGGTCACTCGGATGTTGAAGGCATCAAAGCTGGTCAGGGTCAGAGCCGGATAAACATAGCCGGTGCCATTATCATCGGTCAGCACCTCTTCCTGGGCCGTTCGAACACCCCATTGTCCGGACCCGCTCAGGGTAGACTCGAGAAAGGTCTGCCCCAGCTCGATACCCAGAAATACCGAATTGTAGTCTGCGGAACTGGCGCTGATCTTTCCCGAGGACGTCTCATCGAGCACCGCGTAGTCGGCCATTGCGCTCACGTAACGGGCAAAGTCTCCCCGATCTTCGAGAATATCCAGGGCACCGCCGAGGCCAACATTGGATGGAATCTCAATTTCAAAGTCGTGGACCTGATCGGCGAGGGTCGACCAAACATACTTGTTCAGGCATAGCTCGCCGCCTTCATCGGCAACGCAATCCAGAATGGTCTGGAACTCACCGGCCGTATAGCTGCTGAGCGTGTTACGCACCAGATATTCGGAAAAAGGATTCACCTTCACATCCCGGTCTGCATCGGCCGCCAGGGCTCGCATCCGGGTGTTGCCATAACTGGCATCGATAATCACATCCGGTCCAAGGGGCAGGCCTTCTGTGAATTCGATAATGGTGAAACCTTCGCTGTCGGTGCGGCTGGAAATGGGAGGCTCGCCCAGGTTCTGCAAGGCCGGGTTGGTGTAGTAAACACTCACCCTGTCCGGTTGCACGATTCTCAGGTTGCGGCGGGTAGGCTCGCCGTCGCTGGTGACACCACCCGGTACTTCCATGGTTACCCGGACTTCGTTGCTGGCGAGGCCCCCGGTGTTGGTGGAATCGCCGGTGTTGCCGGAGCTGAAATCGTCCACCGGGTTCTTGTTGCCTGCGAAGTCATTGGGCTGACTAGCCGCCCCCTCAATGGCATCGTCACCGCCACCACATCCGGCGGTGAGTAATAGAGTCGAAGAGAGCAATAAACCGAGTGTGAATCGCATGCCTGGCTATCCGTGCAGAAAATACAGGCAAACAGTCTAACAGTGGGATTCTCGGGAAAGCGTGAGGAAAAGCACGAAAGGGTTATGGAGGGAACACGAAACGGGCCCCACCGGGCCCGTTTCAGAAAAGGCAGGAATCAGAAGAAAATCTTCATGCCCGCCATAACGCCTTCATCGAGATTGACGTCTCGTGAGGAGTTCTCGATATCGGTGTTCAGATAGCGATAGCCGGCGAAAATCTCGGCGTTGCGGATAACCCGATAGCTACCACGCAGCTCAAGGCTGGTCATATCATCGGAATCGCCAAACGAGAGAATGCTGGGGGCGTAGTGCAGGCCACCGGTGAACGACAGGCCAGGGACATCCGGGATATTGACGGTCGCAAAACCGCCAAGACCGACAGCACCGCCATCGGCGCGGCTTTGATCCCAATAGATACCCCTCATGCCGATGCCGGCTGTGGTGGGCAGGTTGCCGATTGCCGTGCGGCCCTGGGCATGGAAATCAACGTTGAAAATATCGCGGCCACCTTCGCGGTAGGTGTAACCGGTGCCAAGCTGGATATCGTTGTTGGTGCCGAAGAAGTTTACCTGGCCCTTCACCGAGTCGTTTGTAAGGCTAAGATCCACGTCACCTGCGAAGGCAGGCGCGGCAGCCAGTGAGAGAACCATCAGGGAAATCCGGGACGCTTTCATAGTTGTGCACCTTCGTTACGTTTTTAGCAGAATTGGCGGTATGTTAACGGGACGCACCGGACCACTCAACTTAAATGCCAGTAAGTCCCCGTTAACTTTCATTTTTCGCAGATCAGTGCCGGGTGGTCTCGCCGCCCTGGTCCAGATCTTCTGGTGATGCGTTCTCAGCGGGTACCCGGTATTCCTCGTTGGCCCAGGCCCCCAGATCGATCAGTTTGCAACGCTCGGAGCAGAAAGGGCGCCAGGGATTGGTCTCGGTCCATTCCACGGACTTTTTACAGGTTGGGCATTCAACGTTCATGGTTGCCTTCGGGTATCGGAAACGTGTCTGGATGTCTGTGCCTGTAGTTCGGTAAGCCGGTCTCAGGAGGCAGCAGACGCCTGACAATATTGTTCCAGTACTGCCCGCAGCATTTCAATATTGACAGGCTTGGCAACAAACGAATCCATACCGCATCGGCGGCAGCGTTCCTCGTCTTCTTCCATGGCACTGGCGGTCAGCGCGACCACCGGGATGCGCACGCGGTTGTGGGTTTTCTCCCATTCCCGCAGGCGTCGGGTGGCTTCAAAGCCATCCACACGGGGCATCACACAATCCATGAACACCAGATCGAACGGGTGCCACTGCCAGAGGCTGGCCGCGGCCTCGCCATCGTTGGCGGTCATCACGTCGCAACCGAGTTTCTCCAGCAGTCGACGGGTCAGGGTGCGGTTCACAGGGTTGTCTTCCACCAACAACACCTTCATTCGGCCGCAGGGAAGCTCCCGGCGCCGGGCGGTATCGGTGGTGGCCTGAAGCGAGAATCGGGTCAGGAAGCGCCGTTCTTCTTTGGCTGCATCGGCAAACAACTGGTTTAGGATGGGGGTCAGGCAGGACTCTCGCAGAGATTTGCTCAGGAAGGCATCTGCACCGGCCTGGCGAAAATGTTCAGCGTCGCCCCGTTGCGGGTTGGACGACAGGATCAGCAGGCGCATATCTGACCAGAGCGGGTTGCTACGGATCTGCCGGCACAGCAGGTCGCTGTCCATATCCGGCACAAAGCCATCCAGAATGATCGCGTCGAACGGCTGCTGGCCATCGAACGCCGTGCGCAGGGACGTTAGTGCTTCGCCGGCGGACTTCACCGCCTCAATGTGCACCTCGTGCCGGGACAGCATTTCCAGTGTGATCTTGCGGGACAGCTCATAGGAATCCACAACCAGAATCCTGCGATTCTTCACCATCCGGGTGTCCGGCCGAACCCGGGCGGCGTTCTCCGGGGCCACGGGCAGAGTCAGTTCCATCCAGAAGGTCGAGCCCTCACCGGGGCGGCTTTCGAGATCCATCGACCCGTCCATCAGGCCCACCAGTTGACGGCAGATGGTGAGGCCAAGGCCTGCACCGGGCAGTTGACGCTGGAACTGTTGGCCAAGCTGCACGTAGGGCTCGTAAACCAGGGGAACATCTTCCGGGTTGATGCCCACGCCGGTGTCTTCCACGGCAATGCGAAGGCGAGCCTTGTCATCCCGACGGCCCAACACCTCGATACTGATCAGCACATGGCCGGAATCGGTAAACTTGATGGCGTTGGACGTAAGGTTCAACAATATCTGGCGAATGCGAACCGGGTCCCCCTTCAGGGCCCAGGGCAGGTTTTCGTCGATCCGAAGTTCCAGTGCGAGGCCTTTCTCCCGGGCGCGAGAGCCAAGCATGTGCACCAGATCATTGAGGGTTTCCCGAAGGTCAAAGGGGATGTCTTCAAGTACCAGTTTGCCCGCTTCCATGCTGGAGATATCCAGCAGGTCGTTGATGATGGCCGAGAGGCTTTCCGAGGCGCTCAACAGGGTCAGCACGTATTCCCGCTGCTCCTGATCCAGCGGCGTATCGGTAAGCAGGTTGGCGTAGCCCAGCACCGACTGCAGCGGAATGCGCAGTTCGTGGCTGACATTCGCGAGGAACTGGTTCTTGGCGTGGTTGGCGCGAACTGCCTCGTCCCGTTCACCCTGGGACTGGATCGTGGTTTGGCGCAGAGAGCGGGTGTCCTCTAGGATCTGCAGGCGCATCTTGTTAAGGGCCTGCTCCAGCTCCGAGAGTTCATCTGGTGTTTTTCGGGGTTTGCGCTTGAGCTCCAGCGGGTCTACCAGCGCGTCGAGATTCAGCCGGGCGGCGTAATCGGCCATAGATTCCAGATGCCGGGTCAGCGTTAAACGAACGATCACCAGCAAGCCCAGGGTGCCCAGCATGACAACAATGGATTGAAACAAAAGGTTCAGGAACGCGCGGTTACGCAGGTCTGTGTAGATCTGGTCGATGGAGGAGGTGACGGTGAGCGTGCCAACGTTTTCAGGACTGCGGTTGTTGGAGCGGTCGAAAACCAGTGGAAAGGTTTGCGATATGACCCGGCCCTCAGGGTAAGTACCGGTGCTGAAGGTTTCGCCGGTGCTGGTCACCACCCGCCCGTACTGGACAGCGGGCACTGCTTTCATATCATCCAGGCTGTTGGCCACCTCGCTGAAATTCATGAGCCAGATGTTGTTGCTCATGCTTCCGGAAACCAACTCCGCGGCCCGTGTCTGGTCATTCAGCAGATCGTTCTTGCGCCGCTCGAATTCTCCGATCAGCTGAACGCCCGTTGCCACCAGAGACAGAAAAAGGCTGAACAGCAATACGTAGGCGAGCAACCTTGCCGCCAGTGGTCGTATTCCCAATCGTTTGAAGAACCGCTTTGAAGGCAAGGCACATATTCCCTGTGTCGACTACAAAATCACCAAAAGCAGTTTAACAGACCGTCAGCACTTCGACACGTTTCCGTGAATGATCATTCACGAATCGGAATCGCACGTTCAAATCGTACAGATGCGCACCGTAAATGCGCTCTTCTTCCCGTCCTCTGCGAAAGGAGGGGCGTGGATCGTAAGCCACCACATCCTCGATCAGCGGCCGCAGTTCCGGATACTCTTCGGGTGACAGCTTGCCAATCTGGGCCTCCGCTTCCGGCAGAAAAACCACGTCGAGTTTTTCCGTGGGTGGCGAGTCTGCCCAGCCCAATGTCGCTTCAGGAACTGAATCGGCGAATGGCAGGTAGGGTTTGATATCCAGTATAGGTGTGCCCTCGATGAGGTCATGATCACTGATGCGGAGAATGAGCTGTCCATCTTTGCGCACCAATCCCTCATTGCGAACGACCGAAAGGCCGAGGCTGTTTGGGCGAAACGGAGACCGGCTGGCAAACACACCCATCTTGCGATTGCCGCCCAGCCGGGGAGGGCGCACCACGGGCCGCCAGTCTGCCCGCACCGCCTCGTGAAACTGAAAGGTCAGCCAAAGGTGGCTGGCGGTCTCCAGCCCACGGAAGGCATCTTCCCGGTCAAACGGTGGCTGGATGATCAGTTCGGCCCGGGCATGACGGGTCAACCCCGGCTGGCGAGGCACCCCGAACTTGTCCTGAAAGCATGAACGGGTAATGGCGATAGGCGTGAGAGTAAGGGCCTCGGCCGCGGGTTTCGAGGGGTGTCTTGGCATTACAAACGATCATCCTCAATGATACCGGAGAAAAACATTTCCACCCGAAATACCACAGAAGCTCGGTCTTTAAAGCTCTCCTCCCGGGGGAATTCCAGTGCTGGAATCAGCTCCGCATAGAGCCAGTTGCTGTGTAGACGGTAGCGGAACGTGAGATCGCCGAATGCTGATGTGGTGCGCCAGGAAGGTTTGCTTTCCCCAAGCACACCCAGCCGGGGCGTTACAATCAAGCGGTTATTCATGCGCTTACGCATGCTGAATATCTGAGCCGCAACAAATTCCTTGTCGTTGTGCACCCACTCCAGTTCTGAAGACGAGCGAAAATACCAGTCATTGCCCACCGGGCGCCCAACGCCAATCCAGGTTCGCTCGCCCCAGCCATCCTGATGAAAATAATAGAACCGTTGCTGAGCGTTCAGAATCCACTTGTCGTCCAGCCGCCAACGTTTCTCAGCCGTTGCCCGCCAGAACGCGTCTGGAGGAAGTCGCAGGCGCACACCCACGTCGTTGGAAAAGTTGATGGCGTCACCAATCTGGGTCAGGTAACGCAGTGCACCTGTGGCTTCCGTATCGGAACGCTCGGGCTCCGTAAGCTGCCGGTCCCGCTGGCGCTCCCCGAGAGGAATCAGGTCTTCGCTCTCGCTCTCGATCACCAGGCGCAGTTTCCGACGAGTGGTGGGGATATCCAGCCGGAACCGAGCCTCAGGCTCAAATTGTGCCGGATCGCCGTACTCGGATTCTGTCGCAAAGCCAATGCGCAGGTAGCTCTCGTTGTTGGGAAGGCTCTGGGCGCTGCCCGATAAGGTACGGTCTGCCCATTGGCCAACCGACTGGATCTTCTGCCCGTGAAGACGCTCCTGCCGCAGCACCCAGTTGCTGAATTTGAGCCAGTAGGAATCCCGGGGATCGGCCCAGTATTCGTCCGGCTCAAACGTATAGAACCCGATCGGGAGCTGACCCGGCGAGAGAATCTCAGCCACGGAACGCTCCCGAACCTCAAACACCGGCTCAATGCTGTAGCTTGGAGAAGAGACCGTCAGAGAAAGTGCAGCCGCAAGGGCTGCCATACGATAGCGGGAAAACCAGTCAGCCAAAGTCCACCAGCAACCTTTCATGCAGTTCCCGCACCTGACGCGTTACTTCATCCAGAGGGCGGTCATTATCAATCACCTCATCCGCCCGCGCCAGCCGATCTTCGCGCGACATCTGAGCCGCAATGATCCGCTCAACCTGCTCCCGGGAATTGTTATCCCGGGCCATGGTGCGCCCAATCTGGGTTTCTTCAGGCACGTCGATCACGATAATGCGGTCAACCAATTCGTGCTGGTCGGTCTCGAGAAGGAGAGGGGAGACCAGAAGCACGTAGGGAAGCTGGTAGTTTTCCGGGTTCAACTGGCGAATCAATTCCTCGCGGATGATTGGATGCAGCAGCCTTTCGAGCCAAGCACGCTCTTCCGGCTTCTCAAAGACAATCCCACGAAGCTGCGCCCGATCCAAAGCACCCTCAGAAGTGAGGATGTTCTTCCCAAAATGCTCTGAAATCCGTTCCAGTGCAGGCGTTCCCGGCTCAACCACCTCACGGGCAACGTCATCGGCGTCCACCCAGTGCACGCCGTGCTCACCAAACAAGCGAGTCACAGTGGATTTTCCGGAACCAATCCCGCCGGTAAGGCCAACAATCTTCATGAATCAGACTCCCAGGAATCCGTACCAGAAAGCCTGAATCTCACTCCCAAACCACAAACAAATCAACCCCGCCGTCGCCAAGTAAGGCCCAAACGGAATCGGCACCTCGCGCCCGTGCTTCTTGAACACCATCAGGCTGATACCCACAACCGCACCAACCACCGAGGAAAGCAAAATCACCGCCGGCAACAACTGCCACCCCAGCCAGGCGCCAAGCGCGGCCAGCAATTTGAAGTCACCATGCCCCATACCTTCCTTACCGGTAACCAGCTTGAACAGCCAATAAACCGACCAAAGCGAGAGATACCCGGCCACCGCACCCCAAAAGGCACTGTTGAAGTCCGTAAGCACACCGAAATAATTCAGCACCAGGCCCAACCACATCAAGGGCAGGGTGATGCTATCCGGCAGAAGCTGAGTGTCGAAATCAATTACGGTCAGCGCCACCAGAGCCCAGACCAGCAAAAGGGCCCAAAGCGCCGACTCGTTCGGCCCGATGACAGCAATGGTCATCACCGAGAATATCGCGGTAACGGCCTCAATGATCGGATAGCGCGGTGAGATGGGCGCCTTGCACGAGGCGCATTTGCCCCGAAGAACCAGCCAGCTGACGACTGGAATATTCTCCCAGGCCCGAATGCCATGGCCGCAGGAGGGGCAGGTGGAGGCAGGTTTGGAGAGCGTAGTCCGCTCTTCCTGCTTGCGCTGCTTCTCAGGCAGCTCAAGGAATTCCTCGCACTGGCAGCGCCAGTCCTGATGCATCATTTTGGGTAGCCTGAGAATAACGACATTCAGGAAGCTGCCGATGCAGAGGGAAACGAGGGTGACAGAGAGGAAAAGAAGCCAGGGCGTGGCGAGAAAGGCGTCCAGAGTAATCATCAATTATCCGAGAATCAGGCGGGGGAACTTGGGGTCAGGAGAATGCTTTCTTCTGACCCCAACTTAAAGCGTGAACTCGGGGTCAGATGAAAGCTTTCATCTGACCCCTTTTTCAGATCGTTAACCAACAACCTGACCCATCTGGAAGATCGGCAGGTACATGGCGATAATCAGGCCACCAACCAGAACGCCCAGGACTGCCATGATCATTGGTTCCATAAGGGCTGTGAGGTTATCGACCATGTCGTCAACCACCGCCTCGTAGTGTTCGGCAACCTTAGCCAGCATTTCGTCGAGGTTACCCGATTCTTCGCCGATCGCCGTTAGCTGGACGGCCATCACAGGGAAGATATCTTGCTGACGCATGGAGGCTTGCAGTTGGGTACCGCTCGATACATCGTTTTTGATGCGGTCGATCGCATCTCGGTAAACGGCGTTACCGGTCGCGCCGGCCACAGAATCAAGTGCGTCTACCAACGGAACGCCGGCAGCGAAGGTGGTCGAGAGTACGCGACCGAATTTTGCGACGGCGGATTTATCAAGAATTTCCCCTACGATCGGAAGTTTCAGGACGTATTTGTCGACAATATCTGAAAACTTCTGTGAGCGACGTTTGGCTTCTTTGAATAGAAAAATCGTGCCCACAATTCCCAGTAAAACAACGAACCACCAGCTTTGGAGCCACTCAGAAAGTCGAACAACCATCTGGGTAAAAACAGGAAGCTCGGCACCAAAGCCTTGAAATAAGCTTTCAAATTGTGGAACTACCTTCACCAAGAGAATCGCGGTCACAACGATTGCAACCACAATAACGGCAATCGGGTAGGTCATTGCCTTTTTGACTTTTTTCTTAAGTAGCTCAGTCTTTTCGAGATAGGTGGCAATTCGGTCCAGCATTGCCTCAAGCGCACCGGCTTTTTCGCCGGAATCAACCAAATTGCAATATAGGTCATCAAAATGCTTCGGATGTTTCCGAAGAGCCCCGGCGAAACTGGTACCCGATGAAATATCATTGCGGATGCTCATAACCAGTTCCTGGAGCCCCTTGTTCTCAAGACCGTCAGCAACAATGTCAAAGCTTTGAACCAGCGGAACACCGGCCTTCATCATGGTCGCCAGCTGGCGAGTAAGCATGGCGATGTCGAAGGGGGTGATCTTTTTGCTGCCACCAAAAAGCGGCTTGGGCTTCTTCTTGACCTTGTCCGGGATAATGCCTTGCTTGCGAAGTTGTGCCTTAACCAGCGCCAGGTTGGAGCCAGTCAATTCACCCTTGGACTTGTTACCCCTACGGTCTTTCCCTTCCCAAACGTACGATTCCAGCTTCTGTGCTTTCTCTGCCATGCTTAATCCTTCGTCACGCGGTTGGCTTCCTCAAGACTTGTTACGCCCTCGATCACTTTCATAAGTGCTGATTGGCGCAAGTTGCGGAAGCCTTCGGCCTGAGCCTGCTTTGCAATTTTGATGGAACTGGCTTCTTCCATAATCATGCTCGCCAGCTCGTCGGTAATCTTGACCACCTCGTAAATCCCGACGCGGCCTTTATATCCTCCATTGCATTTATCACAGCCCTTGGGGCGGTACAACGTGAAGCCTGTATCAATTTGTTCCTGTGTGAACCCTTCCTCCAAAAGCACGTCTTGCGGGACTTCGAAGGGCTGTTTACATGAGCTACACAGTCTCCGGCCAAGGCGCTGGGCAATAATCAGACTCACGGAAGTAGCGATGTTGAACGATGGAACGCCCATGTTCATCATCCGCGTGAGAGTCTCTGCGGCACTGTTGGTGTGGAGTGTCGATAGAACCAAGTGTCCCGTCTGTGCCGCCTTGATCGCGATATTTGCGGTTTCCAGATCCCGGATCTCGCCCACCATGATGACGTCAGGGTCCTGACGCAGGAAGGCTCGCAATGCTTCTGCAAAGCCAAGCCCAACGCGGTTGTTTACGTTGACCTGGTTAATGCCCTCCAGGTTAATTTCTGCCGGGTCTTCCGCAGTGGAGATGTTGATGTCCGGTGTGTTCAGGATGTTCAGCCCGGTATACAAAGAAACCGTTTTGCCCGAGCCGGTGGGTCCCGTCACCAGAATCATGCCCTGTGGCTGTTTCAGGGCATCCATATACATCTCTTTCTGGTCTGCCTCATAACCGAGCACATCAATGCCCAGCTTTGCCTGGCTGGGATCAAGAATCCGAAGAACAATCTTCTCTCCCCAAAGCGTAGGCAGAGTGTTTACCCGGAAATCTATGGCTTTAGTCTTGGAAAGCTTCATCTTGATCCGGCCGTCCTGGGGTACCCGACGCTCGGAAATGTCCAGCTGAGCCATAATCTTTACCCGGGCGGAAATTTTCGGGGCGAGCTTTATGGAAGGACGGGAGACTTCTTTCAAGATGCCGTCTGTACGGTACCGAACTCGGTAGACCTTTTCATAGGGTTCGAAGTGGATATCCGAAGCGCCGCCGCGAATGGCATCCAGCAACATCTTGTTCACATATTTTACTATAGGAGCGTCATCTACCTCGCTGGCAACTACAGCGCCATCGTCTTCTTGCTCGCCGCCTTCAGTTTCAACACCTTCAAGATCCGAATCATCCAGATCACCCATTGTGGTGTCTTGGGATTCCAGATACTTGTCGATGGCTTCCCGAAGTTTGGCATCGTCCACCAATATTGCATCGGTGCTTAGACCCGTATTGAACTTGATCTCGTCCAACGCCTGGATGTTGGTCGGGTCTGAAACTGCAATGAAAAGCCTGTTGCCTCGCTTGTAGAGAGGCAGGGCGTTGTGCTTGCGGACCAACTTCTCGTCAACCACCTTCTCCGGCATCATTTCTGGGAGAAACGAAGTCAAGTCCAAAACCGATACCCCGAACTCCATAGCGGCAGAGAACGCAAGCTTGGAGCTATCTGCCAGGTTGTTCTGGGTGAGGTAAGTGATCAGAGGGATCCGGTTCTGCGAAGCTTGCAAGAACGCATCTTTTGCCGTTGCCTCATCTAGCAGCCCGTCATCCACGAAGCGCCTCGCAAGACCCGTAAGCGTGATATTGCTTTTGTTGGTAGACATAAATTAAATAAGAAACGCAGCCTAAGTTACTGAAACCGGTGTTTTGTCAATTCCAGTGAGTTTAGATGGCTAGCTTCGGTTTGGAAAGGATTGTGCGCATTCTGCGACGTATACCGTAGTCAGAAGAAAGCTTTCTTCTGAACCCATGTTCAAAAATACGCTTAGCTGAAACCCAGATCTGACCAAATTTGTCACCAACTGACGCCGGCGAGCATTCGACCTTATAAGCGGAGAGATACGGGACTTAGTCATCAAGCCCATTAACTAACTGTTTATATTTGATAAATTTTCTTTTTTTTCAGACAGGAGAACCTGGCACGGCCAATGCATTGTTCTTGGCAGGCTCAAAACTCCGGTCACGGGGTACGACTCCACCGGGCCCGGGCCAGTTAGACTTGTTAACCGATGAACTCAGAGGTCGATCATGAAGAATATGCAAATTAACCATACTCAGAAGGGTTTCACCCTTATCGAACTGATGATCGTTGTTGCGATTATCGGTATCTTGGCAGCGATCGCTATTCCGCAGTACCAAGATTATACTGCGCGCTCTCAAGTTAGCCGGGTAGTAGGGGAGGTCTCTGCCGTCCGCACAGCAGTCGAGGAACTTGTAAACCGTGGCGGCGTGACACTTTCAACTACGGCGAGTGATGCTGGATACATTGGTTACAACGCGGCCGCTTCAGACTTGGTTTCGGCCTTTGGGATCACCGGTACTCCGCCCAATGTAGTTCTGACTGCTACCATGGGTGATGCGGGTGCGGCCGTAAGTTCTGCCGAAGTAATTTGGGAGCGTGACAACAACGGTGCGTGGAGCTGCCGTATTGAAGGTGTAACCGACGGACAGGGTGGCTGGAAAAACAGCTATGCTCCGAACGGATGTCAGCCTTCTAACTAATGATTAGAAGCTAGCAGCAGTTTTTACAAAAGGGGCCTGAGGCCCCTTTTTGTTTGTTACGACACCTGTAATTGTCTTTGGGTGCAGAGCGATGAGAAAAAAGGTTAGGAGCTTCTCTGCCAAAACTGTTTTGGCGGTCACGCTGATATTCTTCAGCTTTTCTATGTTTTCTGACCTAATGCCTAATATATTTCGTGGCTATGACTCGCAGCGTTTTTTTGTTCTCGGGTTATGGAGTGCAACAATAGTCTATTTTCTGACTCGCTGGGCATTTTTGGGAACAATACCTGAGCTTATACGTATTTATTTTTTTCCAGTAGTTTTTCCGCTTTTATTCATACTTCTGGCTGCTCTTCCTCCCCACCCTGTCCCCCATATATGGGTCGAGCCGTTGCAATATGCATTATTCTTAACCGCAGTTGTTATTTGGGCTTCCGCCTACAAAAATTTGGGAGGCTGGGACACAGCTAAAGAATTAATTCTGGGCTTATTATTTATTGCGTCTCTTTACGCGTTGATGAATATAAATATATATATTTTTGCTGCTCTGGATGGTTTCTCAAAAATAACAGATGTTATCCCTTTTGGTTTTGAGAATATGAGGCTATGGAGCCAGATCGCAACATTTATCTTGCCACTATTTGCCTTGGCTGGAGTGTTGTCGCAGAGGTTCTCATCCAGTTTGCCGTTGAGTTTTCTGATGATCGGCGCCGGGCTTTGGTGGTGGATCGCTTTACTTACAACCTCTAGAGGGACTATTTTCAGTGTAGTTGTCGCCACCCTGTTTGTTTCCGTCATGTTCAGAAAATATGCTTTCAGAGTTATTAAAATGCTGTTAATACAAGCGTTTCTGGGCCTCTTTTTCTGGATTCTGCTTTCCCTTTATCTACCTGGTCTCTGGTCGGAAAACGATATCCAGAGAGGGTTGAGCTTTTCTGACTCAGGGCGATTCGCTCTGTGGGCGGAAGCGATACAAATGAGCCTTGTGGATTTTCCACTCGGAATGGGCCCGATGTCTTGGGTGTTTCATCAGCCATTAACCGCGGGCTACGAGCGCTTTGGTTCGATTGGTTCTCCACATAACATGTATTTGTTGTGGGCTGCTGAGTATGGTTGGCTATTTCTAGCGATTCTGATTGGGTCGACCTTGCTAACATTAATGCGGTTGAGGTCGGCTTTTCCAAGGATAAGAGATTTTTCAGAGTCTGAACAAAAGCATCTGCTGGCTGGCCTTTCTTTATCAGGAGCGGCAGGTATAACCGATGCTAATTTTTCTGGTGTTTTCATATCGCCTTCATCACTTTTTTTGGCTTTTTTTGTTTTTTCTCAGGTTCTTGGGATTTTGTCTTGCTATGCAGCTGAAGCGGATGGAAAGATAGAGAAAGCAACTAGCAAAAATTCTCGTTGTCCTCTCTTTATAAGATTGAGCGTTTTTATTTTGGTTGGCCTAGCTCTTTGTTTTTATTGGTTCGGTCTCATTGAATTTTTCGATGCAATGTCGCTTGATGCCGAAACTTTTCGTGAACAAGAGCGAAGTCCGTTTGCTGCGAGATTTTGGCTGCATGGCCTGTTTCCGAGATCGCCATGATCATGTTCCGTTGGTGTGAATTTTGCAAATTGTTATTCATTAGGGTCTTTGTTGAGTAAACAGATGAAAAATGAAGAAATCGGATTCACCTTAATTGACCTCATGATCGTTGTTGCGATTGTCGGGATATTGTCGGCGCTAGCGTTCCCTGTTTACCAGAAGTATGTTATTGAATCACAAATGAAAAGAGCAGTTTCCGAGCTAAGCTATTATCGGGCCAACTTTGAAGAGGCGGTTTCTCGCCCATCAACCTTAGATAATCGCTCTTTGGGTTACACGCCTTCAACTTTGACCACGGGAAGTTTGTCTGAAAATATTGCTACTATTAATGGTGACGGTTCTGGTCAATTAGAAGTGACCCTCGGGGGCGATGTTCATCCGATTTTGTCAGGTGTGATTGTGAGGCATTCGAGAACACCGCTTGGCGAGTGGCGGTGTATCCTTTCCAATACTCCGGTTGACGCGTGGAGATCTAGTTACGTCCCCGACGGATGTGTTGTCGAATAGACGCATACGTATGTGTTGGTTAAACCTCCACCTCCTCAAACAACTCCGGCACCTCAACATCCCAGCCAAACTTATCTCGAATCCTCTTACGCATTACGTCACTAGCAACCATCTCCCCGTGAGTGACGTACACTTTCTCAGGCTTGAGTGAACCCTGTTCCAGCCAGGCCAAAATCTCGTTGTAATCCCCATGCGCAGAAAGCGAATCCAGATTATGAATTTCGGCCTTAACCGGCCAATGCTCGCCATGAATCTTCACCGATTCCGCGCCATTCACCAATGCATCCCCACGAGTACCTGGAGCTTGGAAGCCCGCAAAAACAATGCTGTTTCGAGGATTCGGTAGAAGTGTTTTCAGGTGGTGTAGCACCCGTCCACCACTGGCCATCCCGCTAGCAGAAATAATCACGCAGGGGTAGCGCACCGCGTCCAGCTCAATCGACTCTTCCACCTTTCGAACAAACGTGGTTTTCTCATCAATCAGTTCGCACTGAGCCGCGTTAAGCTTATGTTCCTTGTGGTGCTTGCAGAAGATCTCCGTAGCCTTGATGGCCATCGGGCTGTTCAGGAACACGGGAAGCTTGGGAATCTTCCCGTCGCCCATAATCTTGTGAATTACATAAAGCAGCATCTGTGCCCGGCCAACGGCAAAAGCGGGTAAAAGCACAATGCCTCCGCGACCCGCGGTTTTAGTAATGATGTCTGCCAATTCCGCTTCCGGGTCCGTCTCGCCATGAGCGCGATCCCCGTAGGTTGATTCGCACACCAGCACGTCGGCTTTCTGCAGCGGCTCCGGCGGCCGCATGATGATGTCGTTTTGTCGCCCCACGTCACCGCTGAACACAACCGTTCTGTCTGCGCCCTGGTGATGAACGTGCACACAGGATGACCCCAGAATATGCCCGGCCGGGGTAAAGGTTACCTGGAACCCTTTCACCGGCTCGAACGTCTCGTGGTAGTGCAGGGACTCAAAATGTTTTAGAGCTTCCCAGGCGTCTTTCTCGGTGAACAGCGGCTCCGGCATCTCGTGCTTCGAGAACTTCTTGCGGAAGGCGTATTTCGCATCCTCTTCTTGCAGAAAGCCGGCATCCGGCAGCAGTACCTTGCACAGTTCATGGGTGGCTTTGGTGCAGTAAACCTTGCCTTTGAAGCCGTTTTTCACCAGGGCGGGTAAATAGCCGGAATGGTCAATATGGGCGTGGGTAAGCACCACCGCATCAATAGTGGATGGATCCACCGGGAACTTCGCCCAGTTGCGCCGGCGCAGGGTTTTGACGCCCTGGTACATGCCACAGTCCACCAGTACACGGTGCCTATCATCCGAGAGCAGGTAGCGGGAGCCGGTGACTGTGCCTGTGCCGCCAAGGAAGCGAAGTTTCATAGAGGCGTCCTTCTGGTTCTTTGTTAAGGGAGTGTTACTATTACCCATCATAGTTCATAACGTTTTGATCTGAAGCAGGAAGCGAATCGCATGCATTACAGCTCCATCCTCCCGGATGTCATCAAGGTAGCAGACGAGGCCAGCGAGAAAGTGCTTCATATTTACCAGTCAGACTTCAAGGTGAGCTACAAGGCGGATGATTCGCCCATCACGGCTGCAGATACCGCTGCCCATGACATCATCGTCCACGGTCTGCGCAGAATAAGTCGCGACATCCCTATACTTTCCGAGGAAGGTAAAGACATTCCCTGGGAAGAGCGCAAGCACTGGCGCCGATTCTGGCTGGTGGATCCCGTCGACGGTACCAAGGACTTTACGCAGCGCACCGGGGAGTTCACTGTCAACATCGCCATGATTGAGGACGGTGAGCCCGTTATGGGTGTGGTCATGGCTCCGGCTTTGAAAGAAGCCTACTGGGGTGTGGTCGGTGAGGGCGCCCATATGCGCGATCGCACAGGCAAAGTTCACCGGATTAGGGTGGCGGAGCCCAAAAACGTAAAGCGTGTTGTGGCCAGCAAGAATCACCTTAACCCGGAGACCAGAGCGTTTATCGATAAGCTCGGTGAGCACGAACTCGTGCAGGCTGGCAGCTCGTTAAAGTTTTGCCGTATTGCCGAGGGGCACGCTGATATATACCCACGTATGGGGCCAACCTGCGAGTGGGATACAGGCGCCGCGCAGGCGGTGCTGGTGGCGGCCGGTGGGAAAGTTCAAACGGTGGATGGCAAGCCTTTGAAATATGGTAAACAAGATGTGTTAAATCCTTATTTCATTGCGGCGGGAAGCTGGTACATTCCCCAGCCATGACATGGTATGCACTTCAGCACAAGCCGGCGCAGGGTGACCGTGCCCTGCAACATCTTCAAAATCAAGACATTGTCTGTTTCTACCCGAAAATTACGGTGGAGAAAATCAAAGCCGGCAAGCGCACCAAAAGGCTTGAGCCGCTCTTTCCCGGCTATCTGTTCGTGAATCTGGAACAAACCGATCCTATGTGGGCAAAACTGCGCTCCACTCGTGGTGTGCTGCGAATTGTGAGTTTTGCCAACAAGCCCGCCGCCATCAGTGATGAGGTTATCCAGCACATCAAGGACAGCCTGGATTCGGTGGCAGAGCAGGGCGGTATCAAGCCCGGTCAGGCCGTTCACTTGAGTGAGGGGCCGTTCGAGGGCATTCATGCTATCTTCCAGGCCTATGATGGAGAGGCGCGGGCTATCGTGCTGATTAACTTCATGCAGAAGCAGCAGAGGGTGAAAGTTCCGGTATCTGCGCTGAAAACCTGAGCAGTTTCCGCTTGAAACATCTACCGAAATCCCATGCCAGGCTTCAGGCTCTGGCTGTTTTAGGCGAAATGCCTGCATAATAATAAAAAAGGACGGCCACCTATGGAAGATAAGCAGCGTTCAGTTCAATCCTCTTATGACCACGAGATCAGCCTCGTTGACCTGGCTTCCACCTTCTTAAAGCGACGTCGAATATTCTACCTCGTATTTCTCGTATCTCTGGCGGCGGGCGTTCTATACGCCATGCTCTTGCCGGAAAAATATGATTATGTCAGCTTGTTCAGGCTGGCCGAGAAAGAGTCCGGAAATTTTATTGAGAAGCCGGCCATAGTGATCGCAACGCTGGAGAATCGTTGGCTTCCGGACATTGAGGCCCTTCACCAGGCGGAACAGGACCAGTCCATTCCGTTTGAGGTTCGCTTCTCGAACCCGGAGAACACCGGGCTTATCCGGATTGTCTCCGAAGGCACACCCGCCCAGGAGGAGGGCATCAAGCGAGTTCATCGCCAGCTCATTGAGAAATTGCAACAAACGCAATCCGTAACCGTCTCCAGGCTGCAAGAGAACCTTGAAAGGCAAATCGAATCGCTCACTTCCACCATTGGCAAGTTGGAGGGTTCTTGGGATGCCGGAGCCGCACTTGCCGATACGGTTGAAAAGCGCCTTTCCCTGGAGGCGGTCCTCAGTTCCATCCAACCGGCGGAACAACTGCTGCTCAATCGTCAGAGCGCGGAGCGAAAAGGCCCCGCGCGGAGCCTGATTGTGGTTTTGGCTGCCATGCTGGGTTTGATGGGCGGCATATTTCTTTCGTTTTTTGCTGAGTTTGTAAGCCTGGTAAGAGCCAATCTGAATGAAATGTAGGCGAAAAGATTGAGGTTCTGAAGCTTTAACAATTCTTTACTCTCACAACTCCCTGATAACCCAAGTGTCAGACTTTTTGTCACTTGCTTGTCATAGACATTGCCGTAAAATCGTCACGCTTCTGAAACAGTTCATTCATCTACCGACAAGGATACAGTTGGGAGTCAGTTGTCCCCTTCCTTTTGCCTGTTTCCTGTCGCTTTTCAGATAATCCAATTTTATGACCTTAAAACACTGGGCCCTGGTCGGTGGGGCGGTAGCGTGTCTGACAAGTGTTGCTTTATCGGCCGCTCCTTGGCTTGAGCCTGGCGATTCGCGGGCGCGTTTTGCGGCTCAGAAGCTGGCCGATCGAGGCCATATGGATCGCACTATCAGCACCTGGCCAATGATGTGGAGTGCGGTCCACAGTGGCCTGGAGGACAGCGTCAGCTCTGATCAGACCTCGGTGGGCTCCGCTGCCGCGTACCTGCGCTTCGAAAAAGAACAGCAGGCTCAGCAGGGCTTCCGGGGCGAATACAGCCTCTATGGCAGTAGCGAGATACCCGGAGTTCGCGGTTTTGATCAGAACCCGCTTGCGAAAGCCGGTACTGCGATCAACCTCCAGTGGCAAGGTGAAGTCTGGGCCCTGGGGCTAAAGCCTTCCTATGCCCATGAAAGCGACGATGACGAGGAGCTTCGCCTGGATGGCAGCTATTTGGCTGCGGCTGCAGGTAACTGGGTGTTGGGCGCTGGGGCCATTGACCGATGGTGGGGGCCCGGCTGGCAGTCCAGCCTCATTCTCTCCAACAACGCCCGCCCCATGCCGGCGCTTTGGATTAATCGGAACAATACCCACGCTTTTGAAACCCCGTGGTTGAGTTGGATCGGTCCCTGGCAATTCACAGCGCTTGCGGGCCAATATGAGAGTGACCGTGCGGTGCCCGATGCCAAACTTATTGGCATGCGCTTCACGTTCCGCCCGATCGATGGCCTGGATATTGGTCTTTCACGGGCCATCATGTTTGGTGGAGAAGGGCGACCTGAAGGCGCGTCGACCATATGGAACGCGCTGATCGGCCGCGATAACGGCCAGCTCGAGGAAGACGACCCTGGCAACCAGCTCGCCAGCATTGATGCCCGCTATGGATTCGCACTTGGCCAGCAATCCATGGGGCTATACGCCCAGATGATGGGCGAAGACGAAGCTGGCGCTTTCCCGGCCCGTAAGTCCTGGCTTTTGGGCACGGACTGGACGACGCAGCTATTCAACGCTGATCAGCAATGGTTTGTAGAATATACCAACACCCTGGCGGACGACTTCCTGGGCGACGCCATGCCCAACATCACCTACGATCACTCCCGCTACCGCTCCGGCTATCGCTATTACGGCCGCAGCATGGGTGCAAGTTTTGATGGCGACTCTGAAGCGCTCACCCTGGGGGCTTTCAACTTTCTCGACAGCGGCACGAACATCAGTGCCAGGGTAAGTTTCGCGAGACTGAATAAAGAGGGCGCCATCCGCAGTGAAGTACCGAACGACGATATATTCTATACCGTGCCGGACGTTGATCAGAATGTAACCATTCTCGATTTAGGCTACGGAACGAGATTGCTTAGCGGCTGGCTGGACCTGAACCTCCAGGCCTCCGATACGAAAATTCAGTACCAGGGTGGAGAGAAAGACCAGTGGTCTTTCGGCGCGACCTGGACTTACCGTTTTTGAATTTCAATAAACCTAATCCCGGATATCATTACCCGTGAAGCTGAAAAACCTCTTGCTCCCCCTGGCAATGCTGCTCCCCATGCCAGTAACCGCCCAGTCCATCAGCCAGTCCCAGATCGAACAGTTTCAGAGCCTGCCCCGGGCCCAACAGGAAGCCTTGGCCAGCCAGTACGGTCTCGATCTGGACGATATACAATCCTCGGGGCAACGGAATCAGCGCCCTCAAGACGTTCAGGTCGTAGAGCCAGTCGCGAGTATTACCGACGAAGACAGGGAACAGGCGCGCAGAGAGAAGGAAGAAGACAAGAAAGAGCAGGAAGCTGCGGATAAAAACGGAGGGCTGAAACCATTCGGCTATGATCTTTTCAGAGGCAGCCCAACCACTTTCGCCCCGGTGACAGAGATCCCTGTTCCTTCCGAGTACACACTCGGCCCGGGTGACGTATTGCGAATCCAGCTTTGGGGTAAGGAAAATCAGAGCCTGGACCTGCCCATCAGCCGGGATGGCACCATCAGCTTCCCCCAGTCCGGGCCCATGAGCCTGGCAGGGCTGAGCTTTGATGAGGCGCGGCAGCAAATCCGTAAGCAGGTATCCGAGCAATACATTGGTGTCCAGGCCAGTGTCTCCCTGGGCGAACTGCGAAGCATGCGGGTGTTCGTGCTTGGGGAGGCCCGCAACCCCGGTTCCTATTCAGTCAGTTCGCTCTCTACCATTACCAACGCTTTGTACGTCTCTGGTGGCATCAAACAAACCGGCTCCTTACGAAACCTTCAACACAAACGTGATGGCAAGCTTGTGGGCACGCTGGATCTCTATGAGTTACTGCTCCAGGGTGACAGCTCCAACGATAACCGCCTGCAACCAGGCGATGTGATATTCATTCCGTCCGTAGGCAAGCGCGCCGGTATCGAAGGCGAGGTACACCGCCCCGCATTGTACGAGCTTAAAAACGAAAACACTCTGGCGGACCTAGTTGGCATGGCCGGTGGTCTTACCTCGCAGGCCTATCCCCAGCGCATAAATATAGAGCGGACTAACGAAGATTTTCTCAGGATCATCGCTGAGGCCGATTACACAGCCGCCAAAGGAAAGAAAGCAAGAATCCAGGCCGGTGACAGAGTGAATATTCCGTCAATCTCCGATATCACTGGTCAATACGTTGAGATCGCCGGTGCGGCCACACGCCCGGGCCGTTTTGCCTGGATGCCTGGTATGCGGGTGAGTTCAATTATCGGGAATATTGATGCGGATTTGATGTCCAGTGCTGACAAGCGCTACGCGGCTATCGTTCGCACCGACAAATCCACTGATACGATTTCAGTGCTGAACCTAAGGTTGAGAAAAGCCATCCAAAATCCGGGTAGTGAGTTCGATTTCCAGCTGGAGGAAAAAGACAAGCTGCTGATCTTCTCAGATGCCGGAAAAGTAGAGCGCGAAGAGGAGCTTCCCGAGAAGAGCGACGAGATTGAGGATGAAGATCGGCGCGAGTTCACTCGTGAACGTCTTTTTGAACCAGTGCTTCGTCGCTTGAAGAGCCAGGCAACACCTTCATCGCCACAAAGGACCATTCAGATAACCGGGCCCGTCCGATATCCTGGTGAATATCCCCTACCTGCCTCCAGGCAGCTTGCGGATGCAGTTTTCGTGGCCGGGGGTTTGAAGGACTCGGCATCGCTCTTCAATGCAGAAGTGGCGCGCTACACCACCGATGACGATGGCATCGGCAAGACCCGGATCCTCAACGTGAATCTGGCCGATGCCATGGACGGTAATGGCACCCTGGCCCTCCAGAGCCGCGACCGGATATTGATCAAATCCATTCCGGAGTTCGCGAAAACCAGCACGATTGAACTGAAAGGTGAGGTGCGTTACCCGGGCGAATACACATTCCGGGATGGGGAGACCCTGAAACAAGTGATTGAACGTGCCGGCGGCCTGACTGACAACGCCTTCCCGAGAGGCGCGGTATTTACCCGGGCCAAGCTGCGTCAGTTGGAAGCGCAGCGCCTGCGTGAAGCGGAAGAGCGCCTGCAGGGAGATCTCCTCGGCGTTCAGCTTGAAGGCGATGGGCTAGGCGGCGAGAGTGCTGACCGGGCGCAGCAGGTCGAGGAGCTGCTTGAAGATGTTCAAAGCAGCCGACCGGTTGGTCGTATGGTGGTTGACCTCGAGGCAGTTGTGAACGACGAGGGCTATCAGGCGATCCGCCTTCAGGACGGCGATACGTTGACCGTTCCAACCATTCCCCAGTCCGTCACCGTATTCGGCGAAGTGCAATTTCCTACTAGCCACCTCCACCAGGCCGGCCTGACTGTGGATGACTACCTTGATCGTTCCGGCGGGCCGACGCGCCAGGCCGACGAAAGCCGTGTGTACGTTGTGAGGGCAGATGGGTCGGTAATGCTTCCTGAGAAAAGCCGTTGGTTTGGTAGCAGGAGCCAACAGTTGGAACCGGGCGATACGATTATCATGCCGATTGATGTGGACCGCCTGAATCAGCTTGAGCTTTGGTCTAACGTTAGCCAAATCGTTTATCAAATGGCCTTGGGTGCAGCAGCGGTAGGAAACCTGTAATGACTAAATACGAACCCCACACGCATGAGCCAACAAAGGAACTGGGCCGTTATCCGGATGACGAAATAGATCTGCGGGAACTGTTCCTGACGCTTTGGCGGGGCAAATGGATAATTCTGGCTACTACAGTCGCCTTTGCTGCTGCTGGTGTGTTCTACGCCCTCAGCAAGCCCAATATCTACCAGGCCGGCGTATTGCTGGCGCCGGCCCAGGATGAAGGCAGCGCAGGTGGGTTAGGTGGCCAATTAGGTGGTCTGGCCAGCCTGGCCGGAATCAATCTGGGTAGTGGCGGTGCCAACAAAACCGTGATGGCCAAGCAGGTGTTGCAATCCCGCGCCTTTCTCGCTGATTTCATTCATCGCCATAATCTTAGCGTGGCGCTCATGGCGACCGAAGGCTGGGACATCAATAGCCAAGAATGGGTGATCAACCGGGAAGTCTACAATCCACAAAGCGGTGAGTGGCTTCAGGATGAGGATGGCAAAAGCCAAAATCCAACCGACTGGGATTTGGTTAAGAAATTCAAAGAAAACCACCTCAGCATTTCTGATGACAAAGAGACTGGCATGGTCACTGTAAACATAAAAAGCCAGTCTCCACCAGTTGCGAAAGAATGGGCGGAAAAGCTGGTGCACGACATCAATGAGCATATGCGCCAACAAGATGTGAAAGACGCCGAAGCTAGGATTGCTTATCTGGAAGAAAAACTCGGCGAAACCAATATCGCTGGCATGCAGCAAGTGTTCTACCAGTTAATTGAAAGTGAAACGCGCACCGTTATGTTGGCCAACGCCCAAAATGAATACATTTTCAAAACTGTAGACCCAGCAGTCGTGCCGCAAGAAAAAAGCGAACCCAAAAGAGCCCTTGTCGCTATCGTGGCAACCATGTTGGGCGGAATGCTGGGGGTCTTTGCGGTCTTTGTCCGAGCTTTTATTCGTGGCGGCCAAAAAGAGAAAGAAAACGTATGAAATTGCTTGTAACCGGCGGCGCGGGCTTCATAGGCTCTGCCGTAATTCGCCACATCATTACCAACACCAGAGATGAAGTGGTCAACCTCGATAAACTCACTTACGCCGGCAACTTGGAAAGTCTGGCGGAAGTGAGCGATAGCGGGCGTTACGCCTTTGAACAGGTAGATATCTGCAACCGCGCGGAAGTGGACCGCGTACTTGCTCAACACCGGCCAGATGCCATTATGCATCTGGCCGCCGAAAGCCACGTAGACCGCTCAATCGATGGCCCGGCAGATTTCATCGAGACCAACATTGTAGGCACCTATACCCTGCTCGAAGCCACCCGCCAATACTGGCAGGAGCTGAGGGGCGACAAAAAAGACAACTTCCGCTTCCATCATATAAGCACAGACGAAGTCTACGGCGACCTCCCGCACCCGACCGAAACCGAGAATGCGGAAGAACACCTGTTCACAGAAGACACGGCTTACGCCCCAAGCAGCCCATACTCAGCAAGCAAAGCCAGCTCAGACCACCTGGTTCGGGCCTGGCGGCGGACCTATGGCCTGCCAACCCTGCTGACCAACTGCAGCAACAACTACGGCCCCTACCACTTCCCGGAAAAGCTCATCCCGTTGATGATCCTGAACGCCCTGGAAGGCAAGCCGCTACCGGTATACGGAAAAGGCGACCAGGTCCGGGACTGGCTCTATGTGGAAGACCATGCCCGTGCCCTCTATAAAGTGGTCACCGAAGGTACACCAGGCGAAACCTACAACATCGGTGGCCACAATGAAAAACAAAACATCGAGGTGGTGCATACTATTTGCGACATTCTCCAGGAACTGCGCCCGCAACAAACCAGCTACCGTGACCTAATCACCACTGTTAAAGACCGCCCAGGCCACGACAGGCGCTATGCGATAGACGCCGGCAAAATCCGGGAAGAACTGGGCTGGACGCCCCAAGAAACTTTCGAAACAGGCATCCGACAAACCGTTCAGTGGTACCTTCAAAATCTTGACTGGTGCCAGCGGGTGCAAGATGGCACATACCAAAGGGAACGCCTCGGAGAAGTAGTATGAAAGGTATAATCCTGGCAGGTGGCTCCGGCACCCGCCTTTATCCCATAACGCTCGGCACCTCCAAACAACTCCTGCCAGTGTACGACAAACCCATGATCTACTACCCGCTCTCCGTACTCATGCTGGCGGGCATCCGGGATATCCTCATCATCACTACCCCGGAAGATCAGGGAGGCTTCAAACGCGCACTGGGTAGCGGCGAACAGTTTGGGGTTAACCTGTCCTACGAAATCCAGCCAAGCCCGGACGGACTCGCCCAAGCCTTCATCATCGGCGAGGAATTTATTGGTGAAGACAGCGTATGCCTGGTCCTAGGCGACAATATTTTCTACGGCCAAGGCTTCAGTCCCAAGTTGAAACAAGCTGCCCAGCGAACGGAAGGTGCGACCATATTCGGCTATCAGGTAAAAGATCCGGAACGTTTCGGCGTAGTAGAGTTCGACGAAAACAAACACGCCATCTCCATCGAAGAAAAGCCCGAACATCCAAAATCTCACTATGCTATAACTGGCCTTTATTTTTACGACAACAAGGTGGTAGAAATCGCTAAACAGGTAAAACCCAGCAATCGGGGAGAACTGGAAATCACCTGCGTAAACCGGGCCTATTTGGAGCAAGGCAAGCTGAGCGTAGAACTACTCGGTCGGGGCTTTGCCTGGTTGGACACTGGCACCCACGAAAGCCTGCTGGAAGCAGCTCAGTTCGTGGAAACAGTAGAGAAGCGCCAAGGCTACAAAATTGCCTGTCTCGAAGAAATCGGGCTCCACCAAGGCTGGCTGGCCAAAGAGCAATTCCTACAACAGGCCGACCAGCTCAAGAAAAACGGATACGGC
Organism: Marinobacter manganoxydans MnI7-9; assembly: GCF_000235625.1. Taxonomy (GTDB): domain Bacteria; phylum Pseudomonadota; class Gammaproteobacteria; order Pseudomonadales; family Oleiphilaceae; genus Marinobacter; species Marinobacter manganoxydans. The sequence continues at coordinate 116,946 of NZ_AGTR01000013.1, forward strand.
CAATATCTGCTAGATATTCTGGAAGATGCGAAATGATCCCCGTCACCAAGCCTTTCATGCCAAACCGGGAAAAACTGGACCAGTACCTGGATGGAATCTATGAGCGAAAGTGGCTGACCAATAATGGCCCCTTGGCGCAGGAACTTACAAGCAGGCTGGAAGAGTATCTTGGCGTTGAAAACCTGCTACTGGTATCTAACGGCACGCTGGCGCTGCAAATTGCCTATCGTGTTCTAGGAATTAATGAGCCGGTAAATGGAAAGCCCGCAGAGGCGATTACAACACCTTTTACCTTCATTGCCACTGCAAGTTCTCTGAAGTGGGACGGCATTCAACCAGTGTTTGCAGACATCGACCCGGAAACTTGGTGTCTAGCCTCGAAGAATATTGAGGCACAAATCACCCAACAAACCCGTGCAATTGTTCCAGTACACGTTTTTGGAAACGCGTGTGATGTTGAAACCATCGATTCAATCGCTCAAAAGTACAACCTTAAGGTTATCTACGACGCTTGCCACGCGTTCGGCGTGAAATACCAAGGCGAAAGCTTACTCAAACACGGCGACGCAGCCACTTTGAGCTTCCACGCCACCAAGCTGTTCCACACAGGTGAGGGAGGGGCCATTATCTTCAAGCGCAAGGAAGATTTGGAGCGGGCGAAGAAATTGATCAATTTCGGTATAAGCGGGCCGGAGAGTATTGAAGAGCTGGGCATCAACGCTAAGATGAACGAATTTCAGGCAGCCATGGGTTTGTGTGTGTTGGATGAAATGGAAGCGAACATGGCTGCCCGATACGCAGTTTGGGATAGTTACGAACGTGAGCTTGCTGGTTCAGTTCAACTTCAAAAGAAGAGTGAGGACCTTTACTACAACGCATCCTACTTTCCCGCCGTGTTCGAGTGTGAGTCTGTGGCTCTTCAGGTGGCAGGTCTTCTTAAACAAAACGGAATTCTGGCACGCCGATATTTTTTTCCTTCGCTGGAAACCGTCGAGTGTTTAGGTCGAAAGGATTACCAGCCAGTTTCGCATGACATAGCTGGGCGGATACTGTGTCTCCCAATTTATGCAGGCATAGAAGAGAAGGCACAGAAGAGTGTTATTGATGTGATTAAGTTATGCTTGGCAAAAGGGCGTCAAAGATAATGGCATTTCTATCACGTGAGCATCTAGAAAATCTTGGACTTTCTGAAATTGGCTCTCATGTGTTTATCTCAGATAAAGCATCATTTTATAACCCTGCGAAAATAGCTATAGGTAATCATGTTCGTATTGATGATTTCTGTGTTCTTTCTGCGGGTGAGGGCGGAATCGAAATCGGAAACTATGTTCATGTTGCTGTGTTTAGCTCATTGATTGGAGCAGGGCGAATCAAGCTGTCTGACTTTGTAAATCTTTCCTCTCGCGTCTCGATCTATAGTAGTAACGATGATTACACTGGAGCAGCTTTGACCAATCCGATGGTTCCGGCTGAATTCAAGAATGTTCAATCGGCTGATGTAGAGTTGAAGAAACACGTCATCGTGGGTTCAGGCAGCGTTATCCTGCCTGGTGTTACCCTAAACGAGGGTGCGGCAATAGGCGCGCTAAGCATGGTGGTAAAGGACTGTGAAGAGTTCACTATCTATTCGGGGGTTCCCGTTAAAGCATTAAAATCCAGAAAAAGAGACCTGAAGAAACTTGAGCATCGGTTTCTGAATTCCCAATGAAAATCCTTCACATCGCCACAGACGACAAGTTTGTGGATCACGCTCTCCCTGTGTTTGAAAAAGTCTATCCTGAGGCAAATGACGTTTTTGTATTCGCTTCCAAAAAACCGCTCAAATATGTGGAGCTTAATCCCGATCACATTGAAACGAAGCAAAGCAATTATTTTAACAAGAAGCCAAAATTAGGGAAAGAAGCATACCAAAAGTACGACCTAGTTATATTCCATTGTCTAAGGTGCTCGACTTATCCTGAACTGGCTAATATCCCAGAAGATACACCGACGATATGGCTTGGATGGGGAGTCGACTACTACGTTGATTTTTTACACGGCATTCCGCTGCTTTTGAGCGATACGCAGAAAATATACAATAGACTCGTTGGTAACAAGCCGAAGCGACAGGCTGCAAAACTAGTCAAACGCCTCGTCGGCGTGTTAAGACCTCGCAGCATCAAAATTCGCGCTGTCGAGAGAATTACGATATTTTCGCCAGTACTCCCAGAAGAGTTCGGAATGGTAAAAAACGCTCGGACTTGGAGACGTTTTCCAGAGTTTGCATCATGGAATTACGGAACGTTGGAAGACCATCTCATCAAGGGTTTTGAGGGTGAGAGCGTAACTGGTAAAGCCATTCTTATTGGCAATAGCGCAACATACACCGGGAATCACGCAGAGGTTTTTAGCCTTCTCCGCGAACTACAGGTGAATGATCGGCAGGTGATAGCGCCACTCAGTTACGGTGATCCTAAATTGGCGGCAATATTAAACGCCATGGGGCAGACATACTTTGCTGATAATTTCGAGCCACTGATGGATTTCATGCCTATTGAAGACTATATCGCCATTATTAAAAAGTGCGGCTATGTAATTATGAACCACGTTCGCCAGCAAGCGGTTGGCAATATTGTGATTATGCTTTATCTGGGGGCTCGGGTGTTTTTGCGTCAGGAGAACCCCGCATACAACTTCTTCAGAAAATCCGGCATCACAATCTCCACAGTGCAGGAATTGGTAGAGAATCCCGAACTTCTGAACGAGCCTTTAACGCAAATAGAGCAGGCCAAAAATAAGGCGATTGTAAGCGATTACTGGTCTCGTGAGAGGGCCTATGAGCGGACTCGAATGCTTGTAGAAAAGGCGTTCGCAATGAAAGGTTTGGAATGCCCTGAAGTGTTGCCTGAGACGTACCGGTGACCCCCAAAAAAATAGCTGCCTTCGCAATAGGCCCAATAGGGGGCGCTGTCCTTGGCCTAATCTCCTTGCCGGTCATAACTTGGTTTTTCTCCCAAGAAGACGTTGGGCGCATGGCCATGCTGCAAGTCACCTTGGGTTTCAGTACTCTGCTGTTCAGTCTTGGTCTAGATCAATCTTACGTGCGGGAGTTTCATGAGGCAAAAAGCAAACCCGCGTTGCTTAAACGCGCCATGATGCCCGGTTTAGTTTTGTTGGTGCTTGCGGTTTTGTTATTGCTTTGCCTCGGAGGCGCTCTGGCTGAGTGGTTATTCGGTGTACGAGAATGGCACTTGAGTACACTGGTGGCGCTGGCGTTGGTGGCCAGCTATATCTCCCGGTTTTTGTCGCTTGTGTTACGAATGAACGAGCGCGGCGTGGCATATTCGATGAGCCAGCTGCTGCCCAAACTGCTCTTGTTGTTAATCATCGGGACTTACATTGCGTTTAGTGCAGAGAAAAACCTGACAAACCTTGTAGTAGCAAACACAGCAGCGATTGCTTTTGTTTGCGTAATTTTTGGTTGGAATACCAGAACGGAGTGGCTGACAGGAATTCGGACCAAACTGGATGTGGAACAGCTGATAAGTATGCTCCGCTTTGGGCTTCCGCTGATTCTTGGAGGGCTCGCTTTCTGGGGGCTTACGGCGATAGACAAAGTTTTCCTGCGGTCCCTTGCATCCTTTGAGGAACTGGGTATTTACTCCGTGTCGGTTAGTTTTGCGGCGGCTGCCACGATCCTCCAGAGTGTATTCTCTACTGTATGGGCTCCCACCGTGTACAAGTGGGCCAGCGCTGGTCAGGGCCTGGAAAACGTTCACAGAGTGACCCGTTACATACTCGCGCTGGTTGTACTCGGATTCACCCTAGCTGGATTGTTCTCTTGGATTATCACGCTCTTTTTGCCAAAGAACTACGCTTCGGTGCAATGGATCGTGGTTTCCTGTATTGGCTACCCCTTGCTCTATACACTATCGGAAACTACGGTTGTGGGTATCGGAATCTCACGGCGCACTTCTTTCTCAATGTTGGCAGCCGTCCTCGCCTTTGCGATCAACCTGGCAGGTAACTGGTGGCTAATCCCAATTTTCGGCGCGGCCGGCGCTGCTGTGAGCACGTGTGTTTCATTCTGGGTATTCTTCTTTCTGAGAACCGAGTTTTCCGCCTTTCTTTGGATGCCCATGCCTCGTCTGTTGTTATATTCCTTCACCTTGATATCAGTTTTCGGAGCCGTAGTGTTCACCCTATGGGGGGAGGCCTTAAATAGCCTGATGATGACCTATTGGCTGGTCGTTTTAGGTTGCTGGGGCTTTGCTTTTAGGGCCGAGATTGCAGAACTGATTCGTTTTTTTGTGGGCGTCATCGGCAACAGAGTGGTGTAGCCGCATCCTGCGGATAGCAGAGCAGTTTATAGCGAGCGCCCTTAATCTCTGAACGAGAGTTCGGCTCAAAGCAATTTCGGAAGGTCCCAGAATGGTCGTGCTCTATGTTTTATCATGATGCGAGTATAAAAAATATTCATTTCCATTGCATGCTAAGACATACTTCGACTTCAAGCCTAGAAGAAAAATTCTGTTATCAAATATGTAACAAGCGCCTTAAAGGGCAAGTCACTATAGCAGTTTTGGTTGAATCTTGAGGTGAATCTTCTGTTTGATTAGTTGTAGCGAATGGTCTGTCACGTCATTAAGATTGGCCAAAATTCTAAAAGTATAAGTAGTTCATGTGCCTTTCATTAAGTCAGCACGTAATTGACCTCAAGATTGCGCGGCCTTTCGCCTAAAAGCCTCAGTATTTGATAAGAATAAAACATATTGGAAATTAAAAAGGCAAAGCGCGCCACTTCTGGATGTTGCTTCTGCATCGAGTGCTCTGGCTAAAGCACGTCTACGCCATTGGTGAGTCCAAAGTACAATTAATGTCTATATATTTATCTTTTTATTCTATAATAGGGCTATTAGCTTTACTTCAATCAAAGCTAAAAAGTGATCAAAAGCTAATAGCTTCATACTTGATATTTGTCCTAGTTTCTCTCTTCTCAGGACTGAGGGGCTCAGTCGGAGCTGACACTCTAAATTACCTGCAGATATATCAGGATTCGCCTGGGATTGCCCATTTTTTTGAATCAGAATGGAAGGTTGAGCCTTTATTTCTATTCTTGAATTCGCTTCATAAATCCATATTTGATAATGAGTTTTTGTTTCTCCTGGGTTATTCGGTATTTCAGGCCTTTCTTTTAATGCTTGTAACTCGCAGGAGCAAAAATCCCTCTTTATTCATATTTGTTTATGTTGTGTATTTTTTATTTGAATCTCCACTTTAATATATTAAGAGCTGGTACCGCCATACTATTCCTTCTATTGGCGCTAAATTCTAAAACACCTCTACGAGCCGTTGGCTTATTTTCAGTTGGCCTTGGTTTCCATCTTTCGATAATTGTGGCTTTGCCATTGTTATTGGCTGGCTGGAATCTTACATTAAGAAAGCTCGCATTGTGGTTTGTTGTAATATCATCTTTGTTTTTTGGTATAATTTTAACGTTTTCTGATAAAATAATCGAGAAAATTATTACTTATGTGACTTACATTGAGTACGGCGGCGACTATCCAATAGTCTTAATTTTCACAACACTTATCTTCTCAACTACAATTTTTGTGCGTAAAGGAGATTTTCCAAAAACATACTATCTGTCTGGAGCTCTTCTGATTACTTCTCTAGTGCTCACATTCTTCTTGCCTGGTTTTTATAGGATTACGTCAATATTTTTATTGTTGTACTTTTGGTATTTTGTACAGTTCTTTCGAAATCCCGTCAGTCTATACTCTTTTATTTTCTCTGTTTTCTTTTTATATCATTCGGCGGCTTCCATTATGGTCATTGGTTCGGAAAAAGAGCGGTTAGAGAAACGTATTGAGGTATCGGTGGGCGCTCGTAAAGAAGCCTACAAGAAAGCATTGAATTCGACATACATTCCTTATGAATTCTATTGGCAAAATTTTAATGAACTCTAGGATGGCTGCATCAATATTTTTCGGTATTTCAAAGTTCAATGCCTTAATGAGACTGCTCCATTGTTCTGAGGACAAGGAGGATCTTGTTCCTTACAGGGTGAAGTGTTGTATTAGTGGTTTTGTTAAAATTGATACGATCCGGATTTTGTCCCGCCGAAAATGCTGTTTGCACTGCTCTTGCCCTTAGACCTTAAATTATTAAAATTGAAGTTTTTTGTGAGTGCAAGCATGATCCCAAGTAAATTTGGTAGGCTAAATGATGAACGTAAATCATCCGAAAGTATTAATAGTTTCTAATCTTTATTCTGTGGCCGGGCATGTGTCCGGGGCAAATATCACCACGGCTGTCAAAGATCTTATCGAAGGTGCGTTCTCACAGAGAATGAATGTTATTGGTGTAATCCGGTTTGAAAGCATATTCAGGAAGCCTGCGGCCGGCTGCAAGACCTTTCTAGAGAATGGGGTACAGGTCTTTGATGTTCCTAGAGTAGGGTTAAGAAATTGGATCTTCGCTAAAGCCACAATGCTTTTATCGAGAAGGGAGCTTAGCAGCCTTAAACCCAATATCGTGGTGTGCCATAGAGCAACCAATCTTTATTTTGCCAAGAAAATTTTCGGCAGTTCTCCGAAGTATGTATTTGTTTTGCACCAATCCGATTTAAATTCAGAGATCTTGAGTTATGCATTGTCAGAATCAGACCTTATTTTGGCTCGATCAAAGCCATTATCTGACAGGATTTTAAAATTTTATCCCAGTGCTAAAGTTTCCGGCATTGTTGGGTCTGGTGTTGACATGAGTAATGCTAAAAGAAAAGATAGAGCCCTTGTTGATTCTAATATTTTGAAGATTGTGTTTGCTGGCAGACTAGTGCCATTAAAAAATATTGATGTAGTGTTGGTCGCTTTATCCAAACTTAGGAAACAAGGTCAGCGCTTTTCATTTAAAGTACTTGGCGATGGCCCATTAAGAGAAATTTTGGAAAGGACGGCCGTTGAGCTTGGAATCAAGGACAGTGTTGAGTTCTATGGCCATGTCGATAAATTCAAAGTTTTGTCTGTTATGAGTGATAGTCATCTTTTTGTTATGCCGAGCGCTCCAGAAACTTTCGGTTTGGCGTATTTAGAAGCCATGTCTCAGGGTTGTGCGGTAATAGGTCATCGAGGTTGGGGCATTGATGGGCTGGTTGAAGATGGTGTTCAAGGATATTTGGTGAACGAAGCAAATGATCAGAATATCCTGGACTGTTTTTTGAGATATATGCGTCTGCCTGGAGTGCAAAGGTTTGATTTGCACGAAGAAGCCTTTAACTTGGCTGCTAGGAACGATAAGTCTTCTGCTGCTGAAAACTATAAATCGCTCATTGAGTCGGTCATGTATGATGTATGACTAAAAGTTAGGTTTCTGATTTAATGATAGTCCATGTATGTAATAATTACGTATCTTCGAAAGTTCATGGTAAGATTGTTGAAAAAATATCGGTCTTATTTCCAGGTCATCAATCTGTTTTTATTCCAATAAGGAAGAAGTCCGACGCTTGGGTCAACTCATTTTTTAGCGGAGACGTTTCGTTCAAGTATAGTAGGTACCCAAGATTCATAAAATATTTTCCCTTTATTAAAGTGCTTTACAATTTTTTAAAATTCAGGCGGTTTTTCAAAGGGCTTGATGACTCCCTGCCCACTCGCAGTGTTTTAGCACACACCCTTTGGACGGATGGCTCGATAGCATACTTTGCGTACAAAGCTTTCGGCTTACGCTATTCAGTTGTTATTAGAAATACTGATATTAATATTTTTATTCCAAAACTTCCTCAATATAGATGGTTTGTTAAAAAAATTATCTCCAACGCCGACAGTGTAATTTTTGTCAATGGTGTATACCAGCAGCGCCTTTCAGAGCGCTTCCCAGAATTATATAGGTGTATTAGAAATAGCTGGCTAATATATAACGGCCTCGATGATTTTTGGCTAGGGTCAAAATTTTTTGGTGATTTTTCGAGTAGGGATTGTGTTTGTTACGTTGGCGCTTTTAATCATAATAAAAACCTCCGGAATATTTATGGGTCTGTCAAGGAGGCGAGAAAAAGTAATCCAAAGATCAAGCTCGTTTTGATTGGGGGCACACAGGCTGAATTCTTGAAGGTTGTTCAGTCTGATGTTATACCCAACTGGGTAAGTGTCTTAGGTAAAGTCAAGGAAAAAGAGGTGATTTCAAGCTATCTGCGTCGAAGTTTTGTGTTTTCTATGCCATCGTTTTCGGAAACATTCGGTTTGGTTTACCTTGAGGCGCTCTCGCAGGGCTGCAATCTGATATGTAGCAGAGGAGAGGGCGTGGATGGTGTGGTCTTTGGCGATCATATAACGCTGGTAGATCCAAACGATGTGAATGAAATCGCTGATGCTGTCTTGAATTATTATGGTAGAGATTTTCCCTCTGGAAATAAAAAAGCGATCAGCGAATTTCTAGACGAATTTTCTTGGGAACGTGTGGCACATAAATATTTCGACGCTATCCCAAAATAATCATTGCTCAAATAGAACGAATGCGTAGGGCTTTTTTTTGAAGATTATATATCTCCACCAATACTATACTTCGCCAGAAATGTCCGGCGGTACTCGATCCTACGAAATGGCTCGTAGAATGGTGTCTGCGGGACACGAAGTGCACATGGTCACCAGTTACCGCGATGCAGAGGGGCGTCGGGACGGCTGGTTTCAGACGACCGAAGCAGGCATTAAAGTACACTGGTATTCCGTTCCATATTCCAATCAACTTGGATTTTATCAGCGGCTGAGAGCTTTTTTTTCATTTGCGTTTGCTGCACGTGAAAAGGCGCTCTCCCTCGATGGCGATGTTGTGTTTGCTACCAGCACACCACTAACAATTGCTTTGCCAGCGGTTTTTGTCGCGCGAAAAAAGCAAATACCAATGGTGTTTGAAGTTCGTGACCTGTGGCCGGAAATGCCGATTGCAGTGGGTGCTTTGAACAATCCATTGCTTCGGTTCGCTGCTTATCGCCTTGAGTATTGGGCCTACCAGAACGCTTCATCGGTCGTAGCACTATCTCCAGGGATGAAGGCCGGTGTGGTTCGAGCGGGTTACCCCGCCAGCAAAGTTGCTGTTATTCCAAATAGTAGCGACAACGTGGAATTTCTGCATGACTGCACAAAAGCCATGCAGTTTCGTTCATCGCGTGAGTGGTTGGGAGAGCGCCCGTTATTGGTATATGCAGGCACGTTCGGACAGGTTAATGGTGTTGAATACATGGTAAGCCTGGCCTACGAGCTTCTGAAACTTAATTCTAATGTTCGTATTTTGTTAGTGGGCGATGGGCGGGAGCGACCTAACCTACAGCGCGCGGCAGAGCAGGCCGGTGTGTTGAATGTTAACCTGTTCGTTGAGAATCCTCTCTCTAAAAAGGAGGTTCCAGGACTTCTGAGCGCCGCAACTGTAGCTTCGAATCTCGTTATTGACTTACCCCAGGCTCATGCCAACTCAGCTAATAAATTCTTCGATACCCTGGCCGCAGGAAAACCCATTTTGCTGAATCATGGTGGGTGGATGCACGATTTAGTGAAAAGCCGAAACTGTGGTCTTGCACTTTGGCACTACCCAATGGCTAAAGCGGCAGCAGAAGTCGATCAAAAGCTTAACGATACCGAGTGGCTTGAAAAAGCCGGGGCGTCCGCCCGGGCGCTGGCTGAAGAATGTTTTGATCGCGATAAGCTGGCAGCTCAGTTAATGGAGGTATTGCAAGCGTCAGTAAATGGGTATCCCGAGATCTGCGAAAAAATCGCGCCGGGTGAATACGGTCAGCAGGGAAATTAAATTCGTCTTCATAAGGAGTAATTCCATGAAAAAAATCGCAGTTATTGGCCTCGGCTATGTGGGGCTCCCGCTGGCAGTAGCATTTGGTAAAAAGCGGAATGTTGTAGGCTTTGATATCAACGCAAAGCGGATTGCAGAGCTTAAGCAGGGGGAAGACTTCACCCGGGAAGTATCAGCAGACGAGTTAGCTGAAGCGAGCGGGCTTCGTTTTACCGATTCTCTGGATGACATCGCCGAGTGCACGGTTTTCATTGTTACCGTGCCCACTCCGATTGATGAGTACAAAACGCCAGTCCTTAAGCCCTTGGTGAAAGCCAGTGAAAGTGTGGGAAAGGTGCTTAAGCCCGACGATATTGTAATTTACGAATCTACTGTCTATCCCGGCGCTACGGAAGAGGTGTGTGTGCCAGTCCTGGAGCGATTTTCAGGCCTCAAGTTTAACGAGGATTTTTACGCTGGTTATAGTCCGGAGCGAATTAATCCGGGAGATAAGGAACACCGGGTAACCACTATTACCAAGGTTACGTCTGGTTCTACTCCAGCCATTGCGGATAAAGTAGACGCCCTCTATTCAGACATCATCACCGCTGGTACTCACAAAGCCAGTTCCATTAAGGTGGCGGAAGCGGCGAAAGTTATTGAAAACACCCAGCGTGATCTCAATATTGCGCTGATGAACGAGCTGTCCATGATTTTCTCTCGCTTGGGCATTGATACTCTTGAAGTATTGGCTGCGGCTTCTACCAAGTGGAATTTCTTGCCATTCAAACCGGGGCTTGTGGGTGGTCACTGCATTGGCGTTGACCCCTACTACCTTACCCACAAGGCTCAGGCTATCGGCTACCATCCAGACATCATTCTGGCTGGCCGCCGAGTAAATGATGGTATGGGTCAATATGCCGCGGCTGAGCTGGTCAAGGCAATGATTAAAAAGGGACACACCATTTCTGGGTCTCGGGTATTGGTAATGGGGTTAACCTTTAAAGAGAATTGCCCTGATCTACGTAATACCCGTGTAGTTGATGTTATTGCGGAGATGCGTGAGTTTGGCTGCCAAGTCGATGTAACTGACTGCTGGGCCGATATCTTGGAAGCCAAGGAAGAATACGGTCTTTCGTTAATAGAGCAACCCGAAACAGGTGTTTACGATGCTATTTTTTTAGCCGTACCGCACAATGAGTACGCTTCAATGACGGCCGATGATATAAGAAGCTATTGCAACGAAAATGGGGTGGTGTTTGATCTGAAAGGTGTTCTGGAGTCTGGTGCTGCTGATTTACGTTTGTAATTATTCTGTGGAGATGTTGAATATTGTTGGTTAAAAGGATAACAGATACCGTCGTAGCGTTGGTGGCACTGGTGATGCTCTCACCAGTGCTTTTGGTGGTTGCTTTATTAGTGCGCTTCAAACTCGGATCCCCCATCCTCTTTCGCCAAATCCGCCCGGGCTTGGGCGGTAATCCCTTCAAGATGGTGAAGTTCCGCACAATGTTGGATGCCACCGATGAGCACGGTAATCCGCTCCCGGATGAACAGCGCCTAACTCGGTTTGGTAACTTTTTGCGCTCCACCAGTCTGGATGAGTTGCCGGAGCTTTGGAATGTACTCAAGGGCGATATGAGCCTGGTGGGGCCGCGTCCGTTATTGATGGAATATTTGCAGCTGTATTCGGCAGAACAATATCGCCGCCATGAGATGCGACCGGGCATAACTGGTTGGGCACAAGTAAACGGACGCAATGCGATTTCCTGGGAAGACAAGTTCAGGTTGGATGTTTGGTATGTGGACAATCAATCGCTCTGGCTCGATTTGAAAATCTTGTTCTTTACTCTCAAAAAAGTACTGGTTCGTGATGGCATCAGCGGAGAGGGACAGGCCACTATGTCGAAATTCTCTGGGAATGATGACTGATGCGAATAGCGATTCTTGGCGCTAGCGGACACGGCAAAGTAATTGCGGACGCAGCAGAGCAACTAGGCTGGCAGCATGTTACTTTTTTTGACGATGCTTGGCCGGACGTTAAGAAGAATGGTCCTTGGACTGTGAACGGGAAGACGGAGGCGTTGCTCGCAAGGCTATCGGATTTTGAGGGCGTTGTAGTTGGCATTGGCAACAACAGAATCCGCGAAGAAAAACAACGGAAGCTAGCGAGAGCTGGCGCCAAACTGGTTTCTATCGTTCACCCGACTGCAACCGTTAGTTCTCACGCTTCCATTGGGCCCGGTACAGTTGTTTTTGCCAACGCAGTTATTAACCCTTGTGCCAACGTCGGTGGTGGCGTCATTCTCAATACCGGTGCAGTGGTAGAGCATGATTGTGTCGTTGGTAACTTCGTCCATATCAGCCCAAACGCGGTTTTAGCCGGTGGCGTCAAGCTCGGTCAACAAGTTTGGGTGGGTGCCTGTGCCTCAATAAAACAATTGATCTCCGTCGGGGAAGCCTCGATCGTTGGCATGGGCGCCGTAGTGACGAAAGATGTCGAGTCTGGTGTAACCGTGGTGGGAAATCCAGCGCGAATCCTGCGCCAGTGAATAGTCCCAAGTTCTTGAATCAGGATACAACTGAGTAACCTATGTTGAACGGACCTTTTTCTCCCTGGCCTTCTTTTACAAAGGAAGAGGCCGATGCGGTGCGTGATATTCTGCTATCCAATAAAGTTAATTATTGGACTGGTCGGGAATGCCGCGAGTTCGAGCGTGAGTTCGCCACTTTCGCAGATTCAGGATACGCCATTGCGCTGGCTAATGGCACAGTAGCGCTGGACTTGGCGTTGAAGGCGCTTGATATCGGGGAGGGCGATGAAGTAGTGGTAACGCCCCGCACCTTCCTGGCGTCTGCTTCCAGTATTGTGAATTCCGGTGCGGTGCCAGTGTTTGCGGATGTATCTCCCGACTCCCAGAACATTACGCCGGAAACTGTGCGCGAGGTCATCACCCCTCGTACCCGCGCAATTGTGTGCGTGCACCTGGCAGGGTGGCCCTGTGATATGGATGGGTTTATGGCGCTGGCGGAGGAGTTCGGGCTGTCTGTTATTGAAGATTGCGCTCAGGCTCACGGTGCACGCTATCGGGGGCGCTCTGTAGGTTCCATTGGCCATGTAGGGTGTTGGTCTTTTTGCCAAGACAAGATTATGACCACTGGCGGTGAGGGTGGCATGGTCACCACCAACAATCGCGAGCTTTGGTCGAAAATGTGGTCTTTTAAGGATCACGGGAAAAGTTGGGAAGCAGTCTACGAGCGTGAGCATCCGCCTGGGTTCCGTTGGTTGCATGATTCTTTTGGCACCAACTGGCGGATGACAGAAATGCAGGGGGTGATTGGCCGTATTCAGCTAGGTCGAATGCCGGAATGGAACAGAGCCCGCACCGCTAATGCGGAGCGCATTTGGGCTACTTGCCGAGAATTGCCGGCTTTGCGGGTGCCTGAATTCTCCTGTGGTGTCAGCTGTGATTCCGAGTGCTCAGGCAGGAATGGCTGCTCCCACGCGCATTATAAGTGCTATGTGCAGGTAAGACCGGAATATCTGGCACCGGGCTGGTCTAGGGACCGAATTGTTGAAGAGGTAATCTCCCACGGCGTGCCCTGTTTCCAAGGATCTTGCTCTGAGGTGTATCGTGAGCGTGCATTTGATGGCACTGGCTGGCGCCCCGCAGAGCCACTTGAGGTTGCGCGAGAATTGGGCGAGACCAGCCTGATGTTTCTGGTGCACCCAACATTGACAAAAGTAGAGATAGAAAAAACCTGTTCGGTTTTGCGTTCCGTAATGGAACAGGCCACCCGAGAATGAGCCTCTCTTATTCCTGATGTTCTCTGATCCATTGGAGTCTGCTGATTTATGTGCGGTATTGTCGGCGCCGTATGCGCTCGCGATGTAACACCTTTTTTGTTAACTGGCCTTCAAACACTGGAATACCGTGGGTATGACTCGGCTGGGCTGGCGCTTCTCAACGGTGGCCTCAAACGGGCCCGTTCCGTGGGCCGTGTGGCCGAGCTGGGCGCAGTGGTTGATCGTGAGCAGTTACAGGGGCATATCGGTATTGCCCACACACGCTGGGCCACACACGGAGTGCCGGTGGAACGGAATGCGCACCCACATGTGTCCGGTAATCTTGCGGTAGTTCACAATGGCATTATCGAGAACCATGTTGAACTAAGGGCCATGCTGTCGGGTTTGGGCTACGACTTCACTTCGGATACCGACACCGAGACAGTTGCTCACCTCGTGGAGGCCTGCCTGTCAGGGAAAATGGGGAAAGCGCCCTCATCGCTCTTCGAGGCTGTTCGGGCTGCGGTGCCCCATTTAAAAGGGGCTTACGCGTTGGCTGTCATTCATGCTGATGAGCCAGATACGCTGGTTGTGGCCCGGGAAGGTTCGCCCCTGATGTTGGGACAGGGTGAAGCCGGTTTTTATGCAGCCTCCGATGCCTCCGCTCTGATTTCGGAAACCCGTCAGTTGATGTATCTGGAGAACGGGGATGTTGCCCAGCTTACAGGAGATGGGTTTACGATTCGGGATGCAGAGGGCCAGTCGGTTACCCGTCCTGTGGCCACCTCTACGCTGACAGCAGATGCGGTTCAGTTGGGCGAGTACAAGCACTACATGCAAAAGGAGATTTTCGAGCAGCCCCAGGCCCTTGGCAATACCCTGGAAATGCTTGGCGGTGCAGGAACGCTTCAGGCGGGCTTGTTTGGTGCGGATGCCGCTCGAATGTTTGAGGAAGTGGACTCAGTACTCATTCTGGCCTGTGGTACTTCCAGCTATGCCGGAATGGTGGCGCGGTACTGGATTGAGGCGATTGCGGGCGTGCCCTGCAATGTCGAGATTGCCAGTGAATATCGGTACCGGAAATCAGTAGCCCGGGAATCCCAGTTGGTTGTGGCCATATCCCAGTCGGGAGAGACCGCGGATACCATCGCAGCCCTCCAGTATGCCAAGTCGTTGGGTCACAGATACACGCTGGCGATCTGCAATGTACCCGAATCCTCCATTGTTCGTGAGGCTGCACTGCGGTTTATAACGCGGGCAGGTCCCGAAATTGGTGTGGCTTCTACCAAGGCGTTTACCACGCAGTTACCGACGCTGTTCCTGCTTGCTTTGGTTTTAGCCAAGGGACGCGGCGTGTTATCGGCTGAGGATGGGGCAGCCTACCTGGACGAAACGCGCCATTTACCGGTCGCTGTTGAAAAAGTCCTGGCGCTGGAGCCGGCGATCCGCGATCTCGCCCAGCAGTTCGGCAGCAAGCATCACGCGCTGTTCCTTGGCCGTGGCCGCCATTACCCGATTGCACTTGAAGGTGCCTTAAAACTGAAAGAAATCTCCTATATTCATGCAGAAGCTTACCCGGCGGGCGAATTGAAACACGGCCCGTTGGCGTTGGTTGATGCCGAGATGCCCGTGGTGGTTGTGGCGCCCAATGATGAACTGTTGGAGAAATTGAAGGCCAACATGGAAGAAGTTCGGGCCAGAGGTGGCGAACTGTTCGTGTTTGCCGATGGAGACAGCCAGATCGTCTCCGAACCCGGAATACAGGTTCTTAAAATGCCCGAGCATTACGGAATCTTGTCGCCGGTTCTTCATGTTGTTGCACTGCAATTATTGGCTTACCAAGTGGCTCTAGTGAAGGGCACTGATGTGGACAAACCCCGCAATTTGGCCAAAAGTGTTACTGTTGAGTGAATGTGGCGATCATCTTTTCTGGTAAAGGAACACCATGTTTGAAAAATTCCTGAATTTATCTCGGGTCCACAAGCGGCTGGTGTCGGTTTTTGCTGATGTGGCGGTTCTGTTTTTTGCTTTGTGGGCGGCGTTTTCGCTGCGCCTGGAGCAGCGGTTCTGGGTGCCTGATCAGGGGCAGCTTATTGTCTCTGGGTTAACGGTTGTCTTCACGATTGCCGTGTTCATAAAGCTGGGTCTCTATCGCGCGGTCATTCGCTATCTGAGTGACAGGGCCTTTATCACGGTGATAACCGGGGTGGTGATTTCGTCGATCACCTTGATCTTGTTGGGATATTGGCTTGAGGTACAGGTTCCTCGTTCCGTGCCTATCATTTACGGGGCGCTGGCTTTTATCTTTGTAAGCGGAACCAGAATGACGGTCCGTATGCTGGTGAATCGTCCTCGGCATCGCAACAAGCAGTTTGTGGCGATTGTTGGTGCAGGCGAGACCGGCCTGCAACTTGCGAACGCGCTGGATCAAGGCACCGAATATCATCCTGCGGCTTTTATCACGTTGCTGAAAGCAAACCACCGGGCCTTGATTAATGGAATCCCGGTTTACGACATCAGTCACATCGAGCGTGTGGTGAGGGAGCATCGTATCAAGCGTTTGTTGCTGGCTCTGGATGCCGATTCTGGTATTGACCGTAAGCGCTTGCTGAAAAAGCTGGAGCCGCTCGCCATTCCGGTGCAGACCGTTCCAACCATGTCCGAACTGGTAGCGGGCCAGGCACGCATCAATGATATCCGGGATCTGGAGCTTGAGGATTTGTTGGGTCGGGACCCCGTGCAGCCAGACAATGCACAGGTCGCTACCAGCCTGTATGAGCGCGCAGTAATGGTAACCGGGGCTGGTGGCTCAATAGGTTCCGAGTTGTGCCGCCAGATCATTCAGCACCGTCCTTCCAAATTGGTGCTTTTTGAACAGTCTGAGTTTTCTCTTTACGCCATTGAGCGCGAGCTTCAGGCGATCAATCAGATTGAGGCACTTGGGGTAGAAATCCACCCGTTGCTGGGCAGTGTTACCCACCGTCGGCGCTGCGAGACCGCGATGCGGAGTTTCGGCATTGAGACGGTATACCATGCTGCGGCCTACAAGCATGTGCCGCTGGTAGAACACAATATTATCGAAGGTGTTCAGAATAATGTGTTTGGTACCTTCCACGTCGCAGAGGCAGCGATTGCGGCTGGAGTAAAGCGCTTTGTGCTGATCTCTACCGATAAGGCAGTGCGCCCCACCAATGTGATGGGCGCCAGTAAGCGCCTTGCCGAGCTTGTACTCCAGGGTCTGGCACAGCGCCAGTCAGACACCATCTTCTCCATGGTGCGATTTGGTAACGTGCTCGGTTCTTCCGGCTCTGTAGTTCCGCTGTTCCGGGATCAGGTTCGCGATGGAGGACCGATAACGGTAACTCACCCGGATATTATCCGGTACTTCATGACAATTCCCGAGGCCAGCCAGTTGGTCCTTCAAGCTGGCAGCATGGGGCAGGGAGGCGAAGTGTTCGTTCTGGATATGGGTGAACCGGTGAAAATCGCCGACCTGGCTCGCAAGATGATTCACCTGATGGGTTTGATGGAGAAAACCGACGATCGGCCGGATGGGGATATCGAAATTGTATTCTCCGGGCTGCGGCCCGGTGAAAAGCTCTATGAGGAGTTGTTGATTGGCGACAACCCGCAGGGTACGGCTCACCCCCGGATCATGATGGCAAGGGAGGTCTCGATGCCTTGGGATGAGGTAGAGCAAACCTTGAATCGGTTGATGCGGGCAAGCCATGACTTTGATTGTCAGGAGATCATTCAGATCCTTAAAACGGCGCCCACAGGATTTGCTCATAACGGTGATTTGGCGGATCTGGTCTGGTGTCATGGGGATCGTCATCTTGCGGCTTCTCCTTCAGAGTCTGAGAAAATAAGGCGTTTCCCTGCCTGAAACGTTTGGTTTGCCGAGGCGAGAACGTTCTTTAAAAGAAGGGGCAGATTGGGAAGAACTTCCCCCTTTTTTCTTCTATCATGCAGATGCAGTCTATGGGTCGTGGCACCCGGAATGAACAAATTAAGGCAATCGAAACCTAATGTTTGAAAACAGCTCCATACTGATCACCGGAGGGACAGGCTCCTTTGGCCATACCTTCGTTCCCATGCTCCTCAAACGTTTCAATCCGAGAAAAGTGATTATTTTCTCCCGGGATGAGATGAAGCAGTGGGAGATGGCCAAGAAGTTTGCCGGCGACCACCGCGTTCGCTTTTTTATTGGCGATGTGCGCGACAAAGATCGGCTGTACCGTGCGCTGGATGGCGTGGACTATGTGGTGCATGCAGCGGCCACAAAGATTGTCCCTACGGCGGAGTACAATCCCTTCGAGTGCATCAAGACGAATATCAACGGCGCAATGAACCTGATTGATGCCTGTATCGACAAAAGCGTGAAACGTGTTGTTGCCCTCTCGACGGATAAGGCCAGCAGCCCGATCAACCTGTATGGTGCTACCAAGCTGGCCTCAGATAAATTGTTTGTGTCGGGTAACTCCTACGCAGGAGGGCATGATACCCGCTTTGCGGTGGTTCGCTATGGCAATGTGATGGGTTCCCGTGGGTCGGTCATTCCGTTTTTCATGTCGGTTAAGGACCAGGGAGTGTTGCCCATTACCGACGAGCGGATGACCCGCTTTATGATTTCGTTGGAGGAGGGCGTGGAGTTGGTGTGGCACGCCTTTGAGGATATGGAGGGCGGGGAAATCTACGTGAAGAAGATCCCTTCCATGAGGGTGACCGACCTTGCCCGTGCGGTCGCTCCAGATGCCAAACACGAGATCGTTGGCATCCGCCCCGGCGAGAAGCTGCATGAGCAGATGATTGGCGCCGAGGATTCCTATTACACCTATGAGTATCCGGAACACTTCAAGATCCTGCCGGCCATTCATGGCTGGAGCGCCGATGCAGCTCGTATCAAGGATGGCAAGAAAGTTCCTGAAGGATTCATTTATTCAAGTGACAACAACTCGGAATGGATGTCTGAGGATCAACTGCAGGCCTGGATCGACGCCAATCGGGAAAAAATCGGGAGTATCTGATTGATGATTCCTTACGGGCGCCAGGAGATTACCCAACAGGATATTGATGCCGTTGTTGAAGTGCTTGAATCGGACTTCCTGACCCAGGGCCCGAAAGTGCCAGAGTTTGAGAAGACGGTGGCCAGCCATGTGGGTGCCAGATTCGGCGTGGCCGTTAACAGCGCAACGTCAGCCTTGCACATTGCCTGCGCGGCTCTCGGCCTGAGAGAAGGGGACTGGCTGTGGACCTCGCCGGTCACGTTTGTGGCCTCGGCCAACTGTGGTCTTTATTGCGGTGCAAAGGTGGATTTCGTCGATATCGACCCCCGCACTTACAACCTCTGCCCGGATGCGCTTGAGCGAAAGCTGGAACAGGCCAGGGAGCAAGATCGTCTGCCCAAGGTGGTTGTGCCTGTTCACCTGTGTGGCCAGCCTTGCGACATGGAACGGATCAAGGCGTTGTCTGAGCGTTATGGCTTTCGCATTGTCGAGGACGCGTCCCACGCCATTGGTGGCAAGTATCAGGGCGAGTTCATTGGCAGCGGCCGGTACAGCGATATCACGGTGTTCAGTTTTCATCCGGTAAAAATTGTGACAACTGCGGAAGGTGGCATGGCTGTCACCAATGATGCAGAACTGGCGCAGCGCATGGAGATGCTCCGCAGCCATGGCATAACCCGCGACCCTGCCCGCATGACCCATGAGCCAGACGGCCCCTGGTACTATCAGCAGGTGGACCTGGGCTTTAACTACCGTATGACCGAGTTGCAGGCGGCCCTGGGTGTCAGCCAGATGGCACGGCTGGACGACTTCGTGAAGAGCCGGCATGAACTGGCCCGGCGATACGATGAACTGCTGGCGGATTTGCCGGTGGTGACGCCATGGCAGCATCCGGACAGCTATTCCGGCCTTCATCTTTACGTAATCCGCCTGAAACTGGGAGAGCTTCGCACCAGCCACCGTGAGGTATTCGAATCGCTGAGGGAGCAGGGAATCGGTGTAAACCTGCATTACATCCCCGTCCATACTCAGCCTTTCTACGAGGCTATGGGGTTCGCGCCCGATGATTTTCCGGAGTCCATGCGCTATTACAACGAGGCGATCAGCATTCCCATGTACCACGGCCTGACGTTTGAACAGCAGGACGCGGTGGTTGAAGCGCTGAAGCAGGCCCTCTCGGCATGAAGGTTGCGATCATTCCGGCCCGGGGAGGCAGCAAGCGGATTCCGGGCAAGAATATCCGGGATTTCTGCGGCAAACCGATGATTGCCTGGTCCATTGAAGCGGCTCGAGCGAGTGGCTGTTTTGACGAGGTGATCGTTTCAACCGATGACGAAAAGATCGCCGAAGTAGCGAGGCAGTGCGGAGCGATAGTTCCTTTTATGCGTCCTGAGCATCTTTCAGACGATTATACGGGAACACTTCCGGTTATCCGGCACGCGGTTGAGTGGTTTATAAGCGCCGGCCATGTCGTCGATCTCGCTTGCTGCATCTACGCCACGGCCCCTTTCACCATGCCTGAGGACATTCGGGAAGGCGTAAGGGAGCTGCAAGCCGCCGGCTGCAGCTTCGCGTTTTCTGTGACCAGCTATGCCTTTCCCATTCAGCGTGCACTTCGCCTTGCCGATGGCGGGCGGGTGGAGATGATGCATCCCGGGCAGTTTTCGACTCGATCCCAGGATCTGGAAGAAGCTTGGCACGATGCCGGTCAGTTCTATTGGGGAACCGCGGACGCCTGGCTTGAGGAACGGATGATCTTCGGGCGGGACTCTATCGGGATCCCGATTCCCCGTTACCGTGTTCAGGATGTTGATACTCCTGAGGATTGGAAGACGGCTGAGTATATGTTCGAAGCGTTGAGAGCCAGGGCGCGCAATGGCTGAATCGCTTGCAGTGGCTTTTCGGGTCGATGCATCCACCCTTATAGGCTCTGGTCATGTGATGCGCTGCCTCACTCTTGCAGACGCGCTGGCGGAATCAGGTGCCCGATGTTTTTTCGTAATGCGGCACAAGCCGGGAAATCTCGAAAGCGCGGTGTGCAGCCGGGGGCACCAGGTATTAATGCTTTCATCGGGCGGGGCGGAGCAAAGCGCGAGCTATTCTGAAGATGAGCCACCCCACGCCGGCTGGCTGGGAGAGAGCTGGGAAGCCGATGCCTCTGACACTCTAAAGGCACTGAAAGGCATCGAGTTGGACTGGCTGGTGGTAGACCACTACGCACTCGATCATCGCTGGGAGTCTAAGGTTGTTGGTTGTTGCCGGCGCCTGATGGCTATTGATGACCTTGCAGACCGAAAGCATCAGTGCGATTTGATTCTGGACCAGAATCTGGGGCGTGAACTGCATGATTACGATGGTCTTGTACCGATCCATGCCGAACGGCTGACTGGCTCTGATTACGCTTTGCTCAGGCCCGAGTTCTCACGGGCACGTGCCCTGTCTGTCGAAGAAAGGAAAACCCGGGAGCCCGGGAACATACTTGTTAGTATGGGGGGCGTGGATGCAGTTAATGTTACCGGCGATGTTTTGAGGGTATTGGATAGCATCGAGGTTGTTGCCTCTTGCCGGGTTACCGTCGTTCTCGGGGCGGCCTGTCCTCATATCGACGAGGTGATAGAGCAAGCTGAATCAATGCGTCTGGATACACGGGTGGTCGTAAATGCCAGCAACATGGCGGAGCTGATGAGCCAGGCAGATCTTGCCATTGGTGCCGCTGGGGGCTCTGCCTGGGAACGCTGCTGCCTTGGTTTGCCCAGTTTGCTTGTGGTAATGGCGGACAACCAACGGCCGGGCGCTGAGGCGTTGAAACGGGCTGGCGCATCACTCATTTTGGGGTGGCCGGACGCTATTGAAGAGACATTGCCCAGGGCGATGCATGAAGTATTCGCGCCCGGCAGGTTGCTTGAGATGAGTCAGAATGCTGCCCCAATCTGCGATGGCCTGGGTGTGCAGCGTGTGGCTGATGCCCTCCGGGAGGTTTCGGATGAGTAGTGGGCGGCTGAGACTTATGCGCTCCGGGGACCTGGCGAGGGTTCGGAATTGGCGGAATCATCCCGATGTGCGCCAGTTTATGTACACCAGCCATGAGATCTCCCCCGAAGAGCATGAGCAGTGGTTTGCCCGGAACAGTGAAGCCCCCGGTGTGTGGCTGCTGATCTACGAGGTTGATTCGGCCCCTGTCGGCTTCGTTAATATCTCCTCGACCCGCTGTGCCCAGGTTGCAGACTGGGGCTTCTATCTGGCACCGGATGCGGAGCCAGGAACCGGGCGGTCGCTTGGTGAGGCTGCCTTGAGGTACGCCTTTGAAGAGCTGGAATTGCATAAACTCTGCGGGCAGGCGCTCGGTTTTAACGAACGATCAATCCGCTTCCATGAGCGTCTTGGATTTACCCGGGAAGGTGTTCTTAGAGAGCAACACTGCGATGGCGAGGGTTATCACGATGTTATCTGTTTTGGCCTTCTGGCTGCCGAGTGGAAAAACGCGAAATAAAAGTTTAAGGGCGTGTTTATGAGTGAAGCAAAAATTGTCATTGATGGTCGTGAAATTTCATCATCTCAGACGCCTTACATAATTGCGGAGCTGTCCGCCAACCATAACGGCAAGCTTGAAACGGCTCTGAAGATCATTGATGAAGCGGCCGAAGCCGGGGCAGACGCGGTAAAATTGCAGACTTACCGGCCCGATACCATCACCCTGAACTCCGATGCTGATGATTTCAAAATCAAAGGCGGGCTCTGGGACGGTCGTACCCTCTACGAGTTATATGAAGAGGCCCACATGCCGTGGGACTGGCACAAGCCTCTATTTGAGCGGGCCCGGGAGCGGGGGATTACGATTTTCAGTTCGCCGTTCGATACCACCGCTGTTGATCTGCTTGAGGAACTCGGCGCACCTGCCTACAAGATCGCCTCGTTTGAGGCTGTGGATCTGCCATTGATTGAGTACGTGGCCCGCACCGGCAAGCCGATGATCATTTCCACCGGGATGGCGGATGCGGAAGAAATCCGGGAGGCCATTGATGCGGCGAGAGGAGCTGGCTGTAAACAGCTGGCGATTCTTCACTGTGTAAGTGGCTACCCGGCGCCGGCAGAAGACTATAATCTGCGGACCATTGTAGACATGCAGCAGCGTTTCGGCCTGATAACAGGGCTTTCGGATCACACCCTGGACAATACAACGGCGATTGCCAGCGTTGTACTGGGTGCATCAATCATTGAGAAGCACTTCACGCTCGACCGTTCTGGCGGTGGTCCGGATGACAGTTTTTCCCTTGAGCCTGACGATCTCAAAGCGCTTTGCCGGGATAGCAAGATAGCCTGGAGGGCACTTGGCGAGGTGAATTACGGTCGAAAATCCAGCGAGCAGGGTAACGCGCTGTTTCGCCGTTCCTTATACTTTGTGAATGATATCAAGGCGGGGGACGTCATATCCGGCGAAGATGTAAGGAGTGTTCGCCCGGGTTTCGGGTTGGCGCCCAAGCACCTGAAAGCCGTTGTTGGCAAGGTGGCCGCACATGACATAAACAGGAACTCCCCGGTCAGGAAAGAAGACTTTCAGTAACCGGTGCTCAAACAAGAAATTTGCCCAAGGACTGGGGCAGTTTCAAAACTATCAACAAGGACGTTCAGCATGATCTCGATATCTCACCACGGCGCCACCTCTGGCGTAACCGGCTCCTGCCACGAACTCACCGTTGGTCACGCGGCCGAAAAGAGCGGCATCCTCATAGACTGCGGCCTGTTCCAGGGCCAGGACGAGGGCCGCGGTGCTTCCGCGTCTGATCTCTCCATTGATTTTCCCATTGATCATATCCGGGCCCTGGTGGTCACCCACGTGCATATCGACCACGTGGGGCGCATTCCCTATTTGCTGGCTGCGGGGTTCGATGGGCCCATTATTTGTTCCGAACCTTCAGCCATTATGCTGCCGGAGATTCTGGAGGATGCCCTGAAGATCGGCTTCACCCGAGACCGGCAGCTGATTGAACTGGTTCTGGGAGTGATCCGTTCCCGCCTGGTGCCGGTGCCTTATGGCCAGTGGCATTCGGTGTTCGCGGGGGATGATTGCTCGCTGTCGGTTCGGCTGCAGAGGGCTGGGCATATTCTGGGCTCGGCCTATGTTGAGTGTGATGCACGTGCGGGCGAATCTGAAGAACGGGTTGTGTTCAGTGGCGACCTCGGCGCGCCCCATGCTCCGTTGCTGCCCGCCCCCCAATCCCCCGAGCGAGCAGATCGGTTGGTGATCGAGAGCACTTATGGAGACAAAGACCACGAGGACCGGGAAATGCGGCGTTACCGGTTGAAGGCGGTTCTGGAGCACGCGCTGGAAGATGGTGGAACGGTGTTGGTACCGGCGTTCAGTATTGGGCGCACGCAGGAGTTGCTTTATGAGATTGAGGGCCTTATCAATGAGTTTGGTGGAGAGCTCTGGAGCAACCTGGAAATTGTTGTGGATTCGCCGCTGGCGGCTGAATTCACTCGAATCTATCGAGACCTGAAGCCTTACTGGGATGCTGAGGCCACAGACTTGGTGCGCCAGGGCCGGCATCCGCTTTCTTTCGAGCAACTCACGGTTATCAACTTCCATGAAGACCACCTGAATGCTGTGGATTACCTTGCCCGTTCCCACCGCGCCTGTGTGGTTCTGGCCGGCTCCGGTATGTGCGCCGGTGGCCGTGTGGTGAATTATCTGAAGGCAATGCTTGGGGATAAGCGGAACGATGTCCTGTTTGTGGGTTACCAGGCTGCGGGCACGCCGGGGCGCGATATCCTCACTTATGGGCCTCGCGGTGGTTGGGTGGAGCTTGATGGTGAGCGCTACGATATCCGGGCCCGCGTTCATCAGGTCGGTGGCTATTCTGCACATGCGGGGCAATCGGATCTTGTGGCGTTTGTATCAGGTATACCTGTCCCGCCCCGTGAGATTCGAATTGTCCACGGTGATCCGGGCGCTAAACTGGCGTTGAAAAGGTGTTTTCAATCCCTGACGGGTACAGACATAATTATACCATCTGAGTAGGGCGGATCGACGCCGGGTTTTGCTTCTAGGGAAAGGAATTCAAATGAAGAAAATTGCAGTTATTGGTCTTGGTTACGTGGGGCTGCCTCTCGCCGCGGCCTTTGGTGAAAAGCGGGAGATTATCGGTTTCGATATCAATAAAAAGCGAATTGCCGAGCTGAAAGATGGCGTTGATTTCACTCGTGAGGTGTCCCGGGAAGAATTGGCTGCGGCGTCGGGTTTGTCTTTTACCGATAATCTTGAAGGCATTCGTGATTGCCAGATTTATATTGTCACGGTGCCCACCCCGATCGATGAATTCAAAACGCCGGATTTAACACCTCTGGTAAAAGCCAGCGAAACCGTAGGCAAGGTTTTGAAGCAGGGCGATATTGTGATTTACGAATCCACGGTATATCCCGGCGCCACGGAAGAAGTTTGCGTGCCGGTTCTGGAGAAAGTCTCCGGTCTTGCGTTTAACAAGGATTTCTTCGCCGGTTACAGTCCCGAGCGAATCAATCCGGGTGACAAAGAGCATCGGGTAACCAGCATCATGAAAGTGACTTCTGGTTCCACTCCGGATATTGCCGATGAGGTGGATGCACTATATGCCAGTGTTATTACCGCAGGCACCCATAAAGCCAGTTCCATCAAAGTGGCCGAAGCGGCAAAGGTTATCGAAAACACCCAGCGCGATCTGAATATCGCGCTGATGAATGAGCTTTCGATGATTTTTTCTCGCCTGAAAATTGATACCCATGAAGTGCTTGCTGCAGCGGGAACCAAATGGAATTTCCTGCCCTTTAAACCCGGCCTGGTGGGTGGCCACTGCATCGGTGTGGACCCGTACTACCTCACCCACAAAGCCCAGGCTATTGGTTACCATCCTGAAATTATTTTGTCCGGCCGGCGGGTAAACGACAATATGGGCCCATATGCGGCAGCTGAGCTGGTAAAGGCCATGATCAAAGCCGGACATACCGTGGCCTCGTCAAGAGTTCTTGTAATGGGGCTCACCTTTAAGGAAAACTGCCCGGATTTGCGAAACACTCGGGTTATTGATGTTATCCGTGAGCTGGAAGATTTCGGTTGCTCTGTGGATGTAACGGACTGCTGGGCGGATAATGCCGAAGCCGAACATGAATATGGTATTTCCCTGGTGGAGTCCCCGAAACCCGGAGATTATGACGCGCTGTTTCTTGCCGTGCCGCATCGTGAATATGCTGGCAAGCCTTCGAAGGAATTGCGTGCTTATTTGAAAGATAATGGGGTTCTATTCGACCTGAAGGGTGTTTTGCCGTTGGGCGAGGCGGATCTCAGATTGTAAGTACAATTTTCGTACAGCGTGTATTTTAAAAGCCGGTCAAGTTGATCGGCTTTTTTATTAAGGGGTCGTAAATAAATAATTTTGCCAGACTACATTTATTTTATTATTATTGTGCCTGACTTTTCGTCAACTCCACTTAAGTTTTTAAAACCCCTATTTGAATAAGGTTTTAATTCCATGGCAAAGATTAACGACTATTACCAGAAAAAACAGCTTATGGAAAAGCTTGCTGCAGAGCTGGAACAGCTTGAAGAAGACCAGGCTCTGAAAGGTGAACTGGAGTTTGAAAACAAGGTTCGCGCCTTGATGAAGGAGTATGACAAGTCGCCGAAGGATGTACTTCAAATTCTCTCTGCTATTGATCCCTCAGTGGCTGGCGCAAAGGCTGACACAACCGCTGGCAGCCGCCCGAAGCGCCCGATGAAGACTTACAAGAACCCGCACACCGGTGAAGTGGTCAAGACCCGTGGTGGCAATCATAAGACGCTGAATGAGTGGCGTCAGAAGCATGGTAAGGAAGCTGTGCAGAGCTGGCAGCAGGACTGATTCAGGCCTGCATTTGCTTCCCCCCTCTCCCCCGG
>NZ_AGTR01000012.1 GCF_000235625.1 Marinobacter manganoxydans MnI7-9
GAGTGCCTTGGAGGCGGTGCCGGGTGCTTCCTGGTAGGAAGCATCAAAATGGGTCTGTGTTTGAGGGGTGCTCATGGTCTTCCTCGTTGTGTATGCAGTGTCGTTGTCCACGCCGTTACCGGTGTAGATGTGTGTGCCCCGTGTGGTTCTGGTGGGGATTTATAGTTGGGACTGCATCAGATCTCTTGGCGGTGATGTCTTTTTTATTATTTATTCAGGTGAGAGAAACTCTCAAAGCGACCGACGAACGGCTTCGGACGCGGGAACGCCAGGTCACCGTGTTTGCTGGTGCCCAGGTTCAGTCCAACCAGGGCTTCCGACAATTTCACAGCGGCCGTGACGCCTTCGACAATTGGCAGACCGACGGCCTCCGAGATGTAATCGGTGAGGTCGGCCATGCCGCCACAACCGAGCACAATGGCGCCGATGTTGTCTTCTTCTTTTGCCCGCAGGCACTCTTCGATCAGGCGTTGAAGGGCGGCGTCCGCGTTGTCTTCCAGGTCCAGCACGGGGATTTCTGCGGCCCGAACCCGACGGCAGTGATGACTGAAGCCGTAGTTCTCCAACAGGTGCTCGGCAATAATGCCGGTACGTCCCAGAGTGGTGACAACGGAAAAGCGCGTGCTGATCATGGTGGCGACGTGGAAGGCCGCTTCGGCAATGCCGACAACGGGTGCTCGGGTGAGCTCCCGCGCTGCCAGGAGGCCGGGGTCCCCAAAGCAGGCGATGATGTAGGCATGAACAGGGTCGTCACCCCGTTCGCCGGCCAGGACCTCCTCGGCAACACCGACGGCGCTGATGGCTTCGTCGAAGTGGCTTTCGATGGACACCGGGCCGCTATCCGGCTGGGTTGCGGTAATTCTGGTGCCCGGTGCAGCCACGTTTTCGGCCGCTTTGCCGATGGTCTCGGTCATGCCGCGTGTGGTGTTGGGATTGATGATTCGGATATGCACGGTTTCCCCGGTTCGATTTTTTGGTGAACAAAACAATAAGTAATTGTACACAATCTAGAACGACTTCTGCGGAGGGTGCAAGTTTTTGTTGCAGAAAAATTGCAATCCTCAGGTTCTGCTGGGCGCTTAGCAGGCCATGAGCCCGGCCTTGAAGGCGATTCATCGCTCTGAGTGACGTAAATTTTTCACAAAAACAGATTTTTTGTATACAATTTTGTGTCAACGTAAAGTCAATAGCCCCGAAATCGATTTCCTGTATTAAGTTGAGGACGCGTAGTTATGAGTATGACAACGGATTACCCCCGTGACCTGATCGGCTATGGCCGTGATCTTCCGGAGGTTCGCTGGCCGGGCCAGGCGAGGGTGGCCGTACAGTTCGTGCTCAACTACGAGGAGGGCGGCGAGAACTGCGTGCTGCATGGTGATAGCCACTCCGAGCGTTTTCTGTCCGAAATTGTGGGCGCTGAGCCGTTTGAAGACCGCCATATGAGCATGGAGTCGATCTATGAATATGGCTCCCGGGTTGGGGTCTGGCGTTTGTTGAAAGAGTTCGAGCGCCGTGACCTTCCGCTAACGGTGTTTGGGGTTGCGATGGCGTTACAGCGTCATCCGGAGGTGGCGCAGGCCTTCCGTGAGCTGAGTCATGAGGTGGCCTGTCATGGCTGGCGCTGGATTCACTACCAGGACATTCCGGAGGACATCGAACGTGAGCACATGCGTCGTGCTATCGAGATATTCCAGGAACTTTACGGCGAAACGCCCATGGGCTGGTATACCGGCCGGGACAGTCCGAACACTCGTCGCCTGCTGATGGACGAGGGCAGTTTCCTGTACGACTCCGACTATTACGGTGATGATTTGCCATTCTGGGTTCAGCAACAGGATTCCGCTGGCGAGTCCCATAATCATCTGGTGGTGCCGTACACCCTCGACACCAACGATATGCGATTCGCAACACCGCAGGGTTTCAATACCGGGGATCACTTCTTCGAGTACCTGCGTGATGCTTTTGACGTTCTCTATGAAGAGGGCAAGGAAACGCCGAAGATGCTTTCGGTGGGGCTGCATTGCCGGCTAATCGGCCGGCCGGGCCGCTTCCGTGGATTGCAGCGTTTTCTCGACCATATTGAGTCCCACGACCGTGTCTGGGTGACACGTCGCGCGGATATTGCCCGGCACTGGGCAAAGCACCATCCTTTTGAATCCGGAGCACTCTTATGATCGACAGGCAAAATCCCTCTCCCTACTACGCACCGACCGGCGGCCATCCTCCCCAGACACAGCTGCTGACGGATCGCGCCGTGTTCACCGAGGCGTATGCCGTCATCCCGAAAGGCGTGATGCGGGACATCGTCGCCAGTTACCTGGCGTTCTGGGAAAAAACGCGTTTGTGGGTTTTGTCCCGCCCGCTCTCCGGATTTGCCGAGACCTTCTCGCAGTACATCATGGAAGTGTCTCCGGGTGGCGGTAGCGAGCGACCGGAGGTTGATCCCGGAGCCGAAGGCATTCTGTTTGTGGTGGAAGGCCAGATGACGCTGACCCTAGCAGGGGAAACGCATAAGATGGCGCCGGGTGGCTATGCATTTATTCCGCCGGGCAGTGATTGGGCGGTGCGCAATGAGTCTGGCTCAACGGTTCGGTTCCACTGGATTCGAAAGGCCTACGAAGCGGTGGATGGCGTCGACTATCCGGAGCCGTTTGTCACAAATGAAGCCGACATTGAGCCCATCGAGATGCCGGACACCAGCGGCTGCTGGGCCACCACGCGTTTTGTGGACCAGAGCGATATGCGCCACGACATGCACGTGAATATCGTGACCTTCCAGCCAGGGGGCGTGATTCCCTTTGCAGAAACCCATGTGATGGAGCACGGGCTGTATGTGCTCGAAGGCAAGGCCGTCTACCTGCTAAACAAGGATTGGGTGGAGGTGGAAGCCGGTGACTACATGTGGCTCAGGGCGTTCTGCCCCCAGGCCTGCTATGCCGGCGGCCCGGGCCGTTTCCGATACCTGCTGTACAAAGACGTGAATCGCCACATGAAGCTCAATGGCTTCGGTGCTCGCTGAAAAGCAAAGGGAAAACCATCATGCTGAAACTGACAGCCCAGCCTTTGACACCGGAAGCCTTCGCTCCCTTTGGCGATGTGATCGACAGCCGGAGCGCTACGAACTTCTTCCCCATCAACGGTGGCCGTACCCAGCGCCACCATGATCTGGCTGGTGTTGAGATACTGGGTGAGGGCGGCCGACCGATGATCAGTATTTTCGTGAGCCAGCCGGTGCAGGTTCCACTGCAGGTTGACTGTCTGGAGCGGCACCCGTTGGGAAGCCAGGCGTTCGTTCCCATGCACGGCGAGCGTTTCCTGATAGTCGTGGCACCGCCGGGCGACGGCATTGATCCGGAAGCGGTTCGTGCCTTCGTAACCGACGGACGGCAGGGTATCAATTACCGTGCAGGCACTTGGCACGCCGTGCATTCGGTCTTGGAGTGCGAGGGTGAGTTTCTTGTTGTTGACCGGGGTGGGCCAGGGCACAACTGTGATGAGCACCCAGTTCACGCGCTCATCACTCTGAATTGATCGAACCGTCGGTTGACATCGGGTTCTACCGTGTTTCCACAGACGGCTTTAAAACGGCTGTGGAAGTACCCCGAACGTTCGCTTTGCGACCATACCGTGTACCAAAAGCTTGTTCCTTGAGGGCACCAAACATGTTGTGCCGCTGGCCTGGGTTTGGGATCGCGGAGCCAGAGAATGGCTTGGCCAGAAGCGCCGGTCCATCGCCAATGATCCGGTTAATCTTTTGCCGGTCGAGGCGAGCCTGAGCAAGGGAGCCAAAGGCCCCGACGAATGGCTGCCCCCATTGGGCGAGTGCGGCTATGTAGCTCGCTTCGTTCGGGTGGTAAAGTCATACTATCTGCAGCCCACTGCCCCGGAGTTGGCCTGCTTGTGATTGCGGAGAGTGTGCCATGAAAACCAAACGCCCAACCGAAAAAGAACTCCTGGACGGCCTAGATGCCCACACGGCCCATGCGGATGAGCTGGCCGAGCCGCTCCCTCAGGAGCTTACACCTCTGGAACGCCTAAAGGGGACAGTCAAAGCCTACGAGCGACCAACTGATCCGGTTTGGGACGAGTGGTTCGACTCTGAAGGCGTTAGTGACGACTTTATGGAGGATCGAGAGCAGCCCAAGAAAGGACGAGAATAATGGCTATCGATAATGAAAAGGCCAAAGGGCATGTGGCTCTCAAGGGATTCTTTGGTATCTGTCGCGAGTGGGACTGCACCCAGGAAGAGATGATGCAGATGCTCGGCGGTGTATCCCGGAGCACGCTGGCCAAGTATCAGAAGCTGCCACACGTCACGCTCTCGCAGGATACCCTGGAGCGCATCAGCTACATCCTGGGCATCTACGAATCCCTGAGGGTTATGTATCCAACGGCCGAACGCGCCAATCGTCGGATTCGCCTGGAAACCAGTGAGCCTCCCTACCTTGGAGCGTCAGCCCTGGACTTTATGGCGCAAGGCTCCATGAAGCACCTCATGGAAACTCGACGCTACTTTGATGCAAAGCGGGCGGGGTGACCAGCCCCCGTCGACCAAGATTTTGGGCGGTCAGTTTGGTCACCTTTTTTGCTTGAGCGGTAGGAAATACGGAGCCAGCTCGAGAGGCCTTCCATGCTAAGGATCACCCGGATCGACCTGAACCCCTTTTTCACCTTGCCGCACCGCACCAGCGGCTCTGCCGGTGTGCCTCTGCATAATCGCCTGCCGTTTTATCGAGCCTATGCCACCGGCCTTCCGAGTCATGTGAAGAGTCTTGTGCTGACCTCTGATCCCCAGGGGCGAGAAGCCGGCAGTCAGAATCGGCTGCTCGGCGTGCCTGTGGCTGAGGCACTTTCGGCATTGTCTCGGGAAGGTGTCATTCCGGCTCCCGACGCGGTGTTTCTTTGCGGCGACCTGTACGACTATCCCGACTGCCACAAAAGGGGCGGTACTGGAACGGTAGATGAGGTGTTCCAGGCGTTTTCTGAGGTCACGCCCGAAGTTGTCGGCGTCCTGGGGAACCACGACCAGATGGATCATCCCGAAGCGCTTCCAGATAACACCACCCTTCTGGATGGCGGGGTGGTTAGGGTTTTGGGCAACCTGAACGTCGGTGGCGTCAGCGGTATCGTGGACAATCCGAATCGCAATCAACGGCGAACCGAGGACGATTTTCTGGCCGCACTGGAATCGGTAACCGATCAAGCCCCTGAGATCCTTCTGCTCCATCAAGGCCCAACCGACCCGGAACGGGCGGCTCGTCGGGGTGACCCCGGTGTCGCATTGTCACTTGAAACCGGCTTTCAAGGACTCACCGTGTTCGGCCATACTCGATGGGACTGGCCCTGGCTGATTTCTCTGGATGAGGGTCAGGCTTTGAATGTCGATGGGCGGGTCGTGGTGGTTTTGCCGGAGGTTGACGGAGTTTTCGGTTTCAGTGCAAAGGTCAAAATTCCATAGCCGGAAAAAATGTCCTAGAAACCGTGGACACACCATGGACACAATTTGGACACAGACAAATAAAAAGGGCCTACGTTTTCACGTAAGCCCTTGAAAAATATGGTGCGTAAACCGCTGAAGGTTGCCACCCATTCCACGTGAAGCCTGCCACCCGGACCGGAGCAAGGCTGCCACCCATCGGAGCGTAGCGACGCGGGGTTTCTCTTCTTACTCCGAAGTCTCAGTGCCCGTCAACTTTGCCTGCTGTTTTCGCATGGATTCGCCCCGCAGATTGATCTTGTAGGCGTTGTGTACGAGCCGGTCCAGGATGGCATCTGCCAGAGTGGCGTCACCGATGATGCCGTGCCATTCCTCGATGGGTAATTGGCTAGTGGCGATGGTGGAGCGCCGGCCATGTCGGTCTTCCAGCACCTCCAGCAAGTCCCGCCGGTTCTCCGCGCTCAGCTTCATCAGCCCCCAGTCATCCAGGATCAGCACGTCGACCTTGGCCAGGCTGGTCAGGAGCTTTGAGTATTGGCCATCGCCCTTGGCGATGGTCAGCTCTCGTAGCAGTCGGGTCAGGCGGACGTACTGGGCGGTGTAACCCTCCCGGCAGGCCTTGTGTGCCAGAGCACAGGCCAACCAGGTTTTCCCGACGCCAGTCGGGCCGGTGATGAGCACGTTCAGGTGTTCCTTCACCCACTGGCAGCTGGCCAGACTCTGGACAAGCCCTTTATCCAGGCCCCGTGAGTTCCGGTAATCAATGTCTTCGAGGATGGCGGCGTGTCGCAGCTTGGCCCGGCGCAGGCGGCTGCTCATGCGTCGGTTGTCCCGTTCCGTCATTTCCCGGTCGACCAGCAGGCCAAGGCGCTCCTCGAAGCTCAGGTCGGTAATGTCGGGGGTGGCCGATTGATCCGCCAGGGCGGCGGCCATGCCGGTCAGTTTGAGGGCGTGGAGCTTATCCAGCGTGGGATGCTTCAGCATGTCAGGTTCCTTCAGTGGTAGTAGGCGGGGCCACGGATGTTGTCGTGTGTGTCGGGTAAGGCCAGTTCTTGTTGCTCTTCCAGGGGCTGCTCATCCAGGCGATGCTTGAGGATGGATTCGATGCTCTTGTATCGGCAGCTGCCCAGCATCAGGGCGCGTTGGCAGGCACGTTCTAATCGTGCCTCGCCGTAGCTCTGGCCCAGCCGGAGAATGCCCAGACAGGACCGATAGGCCTGTTGCGGATGCTTTCTTGCCCCCAGCGCGGTACGGATAAGCTTTTCAGTTGCCGGTCCAGTCTTGGCTGCCCAGGCGGTCAGTCGCTCTGGGGTCCACTCGCCGGCTTGGCGATGGGACTCCGGCATGTGAGCAGCGATGGTGCTATGCCGACCCTTCTGATCCGAACGCCGGTGGCTGGCGATCCGGTTGCCCCGGTGGAAGCATTCGATGGTGTTGTGGGTGATCCGGACCTCCACCTCTTTCTTGATCAGGGTGTAGGGCACCGAGTAGTAGTGCCCATCGATGGCCACGTGGTAGTCGATGTGTACCCGGGCTTTTTTCCACTCGGCGTAGACATACGGCTCGGCGGGTAGCGGTTGTAGAACCGGCTGGTCCAGCTGTTTGAAGTGATCAAGCCGGCACCCGGGCAACTTGCGGAAGGGGCGGCTATTGAGCTTCTCCAACAGCTCACGGATGGTGGCGTTGAGCTGCCCCAGGGAGAAGTGCTGACGATGGCGCAGGGCCGCCAGGATCCAGCGCTCAACGATCAATACGCCACCTTCCACCTTGGCCTTGTCACGGGGCTTGCGAACCCGTGTAGGGACAACGGCCACGCCATAATGGCCAGCCATATCCTGATAGGTCGGATTGAGGTCCGGCTCGTAGCGATGGGCCTTGCTGACGCCGGAACGGAGGTTATCCGGATTATGTTCCCAATCCCATTATGTTCCGTTCACCCTGGAAGCCCTTGAATCCATAGGGAGGATCCCGTGTAAAAGGACACATAACGACAGATGCCGTTTGGGCGCATGATTTCCTTTCCTACATCCAGAAAGGAGATTGTCATGTTAGAACATTACTTCGTTAAGCCCGATACCATCGATGCGATCCGCGCTTCCTGGATCGCGGAACCGATTGAGCAGTACGTTGCGTGGTTAGCCGGGCACGGATACAGGCCCAGGGTAATCTTGCGGCGAGTCCCACTCCTGAGGCAGTTTGGCGAGTTTGCTCGCGATCATGGTGCCACGCAGTGGAGCGAGCTTCCGACTCATGTCGAGCCTTATGTAAAGCACTGGGTAAAGGTTCACGCCAAGAACGCATACCAGGCAAAGCGATGGGTGGCTAATGATGCTCGTACACCGATCGAGCAATTGCTGTCCCTGATGTTGCCCGATTTCCGCGGAACAGGTCGGAGACGGACCAGCCAAGATCCCTTCCTGGTTCAGGCACCGGGGTTCTTTGTTTATCTGCGTGAAGAACGGGGCCTGCGCGAGCTGTCTCTCCGGCACTATGGCCATTATCTGCATAACCTGGAAGCCTACCTGGCGCGAATCAACCTGCTGCATTTGTCCGAGCTCACTCCAGCCATACTCAGTGCGTTTGTGGTGGAGAGCGGTCGCCGATTGAGCCCGCATTCTATGACGGGGCTGTGCAGCTCCTTGCGAGTCTTCCTGCGCTACCTGTACCGCGAGCAGCTGATCAATCGCGATCTCGGCGCTACCGTAGAGTCCCCGCGTCGGTATCAGCTGGCCGATCTCCCGCGTTCGATCTCCTGGGACGACGTCCGGCGCATGCTAGATGTTGTTGATCGGCGCAGTGCTCTGGGCAAGCGCGACTATGCCATTCTACTTTTGCTCGTCACGTATGGACTGCGCGGCCATGAGGTGGCCGGATTGACACTGGAGCATATTGACTGGAAGAGAGAACGCCTGTTGGTGCCGCAGCGCAAGGCGGGACACACCACTGCGTACCCTCTCTCTTCAGTAGTAGGCGAAGCTATTCTCGACTACTTAAAAAATGCACGCCCACACGTCGAGGAGCGAAGGCTGTTTTTCCGGGTTCTGGCGCCCGTCCGACCTGTGACGGCGGTTACTGTGTCCAGCCGCGCGACGCACTACCTGCGCAAAGCGGGTATTAATGTCCGTCGCCCAGGTTCGCACACCTTGCGCCACACTTGCGTACAGCGATTGGTCGATGCCGAGTTCAACTTCAAGGTCATCGGCGATTACGTTGGTCATGCGTCGCCAAGTTCCACCCGCATCTATACCAAGGTGGACGTGGAAACCCTGCGCATGGTGGCGCTGGGCCACGAGGAGGTGCTGCCATGACCGCCTCCTTCCACAGCGTAC
>NZ_AGTR01000011.1 GCF_000235625.1 Marinobacter manganoxydans MnI7-9
TTACTGTGCCAACCGCAGTAAGGAACAGCAGCAAAATAGTTAACCCTTTGTAGATGGGCAGATATTTCTCTTTGAACTCATCAAAGCCTACGCTCACGAACCCTGACGGAAACAATCTGCCATGGATCGAAAAAACCTTAAGATCCAAAACTAGACATAACACCGTCATCAAAGATCCACTTCGCTGAAACCAGACTCCCAAAGGCTCCTCGGCGGGCCGGATTGGAACAAGAAGAGCAATAATAGGGATTGCCAGCGCAACCAGCGCCAGCAAAGCGAATATTTTGAGATCACTCCGTGTTTTAGGCTCATCTAGATACAATATTTGAGTCCTTTAAATATAACTATTGCAGCATGCACGCCCTTTAGATGGAGCCGAAGACGCAATGTGAAGGGCGTTGCCATGCCTGCACTTGTTAGAAATCATTCTCCTTTGAAACCCATGTATAGCTCGGATTAAAGGCATTTGATTCTGTCTCTATAAAAAAGTCAAAACGGACGACCTTATTCTCAGACTCGTATGGTAAATAAGTTTCGATTGATTTTTGGACTTCGGCACCACTCGGTATAAGAAAGCTTGAGACCGAATCGTCCGGCCAGTAACCATTTTTTCTGTAAAACTCCTTATCATCAAAGACAGATCGAGTGTAAACCGAAACTTCCATAACTTGGGCAGTCTTATTTTTGAATGTAATGGAAAAAACCAGCAATTCGCCATTGCGAGTTGGGAAAGAAACATTAAATGGCCATTCTCCGCCAAAACTTGTAAAGGTATCGGAATCTACGAACCGATTAATGTCGTCCCATCCCGAATCACTCAAAGAAGCTTTCAGAGCTTGGTGTCTTTCGACCTCCGTATTCATTTTTGGCACGATCTCTTCCATGATTATATTTCCGCCGAAATAACCTACCGCAGGCATAAACAAAAAACGAAAGTCAGAACTATGGCTGCTTCAAGAGCGGTTGTATCTTCGGCGTCTTGTGTTTTCTTTTTAATTTCACCCTTAGTTTCTTTAGAGCTTATGGATAGAACGGAGTCTTGCAAAAACTCTCCCTGTTCCGCAGTCAGAACTATACTAACTTCTTCAGACTTTGAGAGTCTTTGGATATGTATGACACCACCATGGGAAACAGTTAACCCGGGTAGCGTCGATGCAATCACTTCATAGCTAAGTTTTGGGTTCAACGCTACGCGTATATCTTCCTCCGTCCTTGCCCCTTTGTTACGGACATTTAGCTCTATGACTTGACCGGAGGAGGACAGTTCGCTGTGAGAGAATAGCTTCGGAACAATAATATATAGCTTACGGCGTTTAAAATAAGCACTTACTCCAGCCAAAATAAGCCCAACAACAACACCGCCAATAAGGAAGTCGACAGATGGAAGATAATCTTGCAACCGGTTTCTCCTATTTTCTAACAGCAATTAGGCAGCACGCTTTATCATTGCAGAAATTGAACTGCGTCAATATTGCTGACTTTGTACTATCAATCGCGTTGCACATAAAATAGTAAAACAACAGCTTAGCCGAGCAAGGTCATCTCTGCCATGTAATCATTCAGAGTCTGGAAATTGCTCCGCCAATCATACTGGATCAAATGGATGTGATGAGGTTGGAAGCTCCGGAAGAAAGCCCTGATTCGAGTGTTCGCTTTTGTTTAGAAGCGGGAGAAAAAGGTTCTGGCCAAAATCTGCGTAGCGCTACTCACCCGATTTCCCCCTAAAAACTCTAACGTTTTTACTTTCCAAGATTGCCGAGAGCCGGCGATTTTCGAGTTCAAGAGTCGCGTTTTTCGAAGCAAGTTCGTTGCGCTGCTCGGTCAAATCTACGATTTTTTCCCGTAACTGACGATTCTTGAAACGCTCTTCCTTGAGTTTCTCGTGCTTCTCGTCACGCTGTCTCTGGATCGCCTTGTTGGAATTGCCCCGGATGCGTTCCAGCATGTCTGGGTAGTCTTTGTGGATCAAGGCACGACTGACTCCGGCCTCTTCGGCAACAGCGGCCACCGAGACTTTCCTGCCCTTCTCAACGACCTTAGGCTGGCCTTTTTCCAATCGAACAATGGCCAGCCGAATACGCTTGTGGGTCTCGGATTCAGATGACGTCGACATCGGTCAGTTGCTCCTTGAGACGGTTGATGTCCACGCCGAGATCGGTCAACACCCTCTCGCAGCGTTCCATGGTGCGCTCGACCGTCTTTGATCCCGAGTCATCCAGATCATCGATCTGTCGAAGCTCAATCTGTTGCAGGTAAAGTCCTTCCCAGAACGGCTTTTGGCTATCGTCAATACAACCGTGCTCGCAATCCTCGCATTGGCCGCCTGCACAGTCCACGCCGGTATCGTTGGTACACCAGGCGATGCCGGTGGACCGCAGGTACACCAGCTCGCTGATGGCCTCAATCATCTCTTTCCGATCTTTATAGGTACGGACTTCTTCCGAGCGGCTTCGCATTTGGCGGATATGGCCGGCCATGCCACCGGAAAGCCGAGTATCAGGCTCCAACCAATGACCGACAATCGCCTGACGTTTGCCGTCAAAAGCGGCGTAGATTTCGTCATAGAGCTCCAGATCCTGCGCCTCGTTCATTGCATACAGGATGGTCATATCCAGGCTCCAGTGCTTGAAGTGATCTCGCAGATACCGCAAGTCACCCAGCTTGTGATGCACCACGTAGTTAGCAAAAGTACGCCGGAATTGGTGTGAAGCAAGCTTCCAATCTATCCCGAGGTCCTTCGCAAACTTCCCGAGCCTTCGGTGCAGAGCGAGGCCACTCAGCAGAGAAATACTGTTTCTCTTTTGCGTTAACTTGGTCAGACCGATGCAACCTGAGCACTTTTCAAGACAAGTCACTTTGTTCAGGTCTCCCACTACTTTGGCTTCTTTCAGCGCCTGCTCAAGTTCAGCCTGCAAGGGCTCTACCAGCCGCTCCAGCACCTTTACCGCCTCAATCGCAATCTCCGGGCACAGCCATGATGTTTCGCCCGCATGAGTTTTGTCCGAACGTGAGCCGAGGAAGTAGAACCGCTCGCCATCTCGAACTTCGCTGTACCACTGATCCCTCCGGATGTTTCCGAGTTCATGGGCCCGGATACCGGTCGTCGCCAGAATGATCACGAAACAACCGTCACGCAGGTCGCGCAGTGTCGTACCCAGTGCACCTAGCCCCTGATCCCAACCTCGGGTTTTCAAAAACTCGACCCGCTCCTCCCATTGATCGTTATGGTTTTTAGAACAGGGTTGGAAGTCAGCTAGGGCATCCCGATGCTTCAACAAGTCGTCGGCTCGATTGAGCAGAAATTCGGCGTGCTGGAACAGTTGCCGAAGAATGTCATCAGGAATGATGTCAGTCTTGGCCTTGTTTGATCTCTTATGTCCGGACAGCGCGATAGCCGAGCTTTCGGGCCATGGATGCTCAAATCCGTGGGAGGTATCGCGCAGTAATTTCCAGCTTCGTTCCACAGTCGACAAGCGATTCCACTTCGTCATGCTGCTAATTTGTTTCCCCGGCTTATGCGGCGGGGTCAAACGCTGGACGTATTGAACGTAGCGGACCGCTACGAGAGGCGTGACCTGCGCCAGACCGGAGATCCCCTGGTCGTGCAACCAGTTCAGCCAGAGCACCAGATTCTGGAAAATAGTGAAGACCGAGGCATTGCTCAGCGCCTTTTCGCCCCAGATTGTTCGGCCCATGAGGATTTTGGCTTCGGATCTCAGTTGATCGCCTTTGATCCGGGTAAAATCCATCCTCCGCTCGCAATCCCTCCGGTTTCCAGTGCTCTTGGCTCTGGGCAACCACCACTCCGGGTCTTCATACCGGGAAAGCGCATATAACACCCCATCGGCCCGGTCCGTGGTGATGATACCGTGAAGTCCTTCACCCTGGGGCAAAGCCCGCAGCAAACGTTCACGGTCGGCCAGCACCTCTGCGCCGGTAATCTTGCTCATACCGCCATCCTCGCCATGCTCAGGTCTCGCCAGAACGGGTGCGGCTGGTGTTTCGCTCTCTCGCGCTGTTCATTCACGAGCGCTTGACCAAAGTGAGGCGCAATCTCTTCATCGATCAGTCGAATCACTTGCTTGAGGTACTTGGTCCAGCGTTTGCCGCCGAAGGTGTCGTAATTGCGCAGGGCGGCCCAGTAGAAGCTGAACAGGCGATAGAGGTCATCGCCGGTCACCACGAAGCTCTTACATCGGAAGCAGCCGAGGTAGTCCTGACAGGGCTCGCCGTTTTTCGGGGCGCGCTGCCCGCGACGGACATCCTTGCACGACGAAACGGGTGTTCGGTCACTGGCGATAATATTCGGCTGGCTAAGAAGCTCCTGAACACGCGCCTCGCCTAAAAACCGCATGTCGGTTTCCGCTTCCGGTGGTGCTTCCCAGTAGTGGGCATTGCCCGTTGAGACGGCATGTCGGCCTGTTCTGGCCGCCACCAAGGGGTCCTGCCCCGACATTTCCCACACACGATTCAAGAGCGTCTGGCGCAGCCGGCTGACATTCAATGTGAGCGGTTTACCATCGTCCGTTTTAAGCTGGTGCTGGTCAACAAATGCGTTGATGCTGTAATTCAATATGGAGTTCGTCAGTCGGCATGCTTTGCCCACGAACTTGCTACGAGTTCCCTCGTAGACCAGCAGCCGATTTGAGTCATCGAACTGGGCGCGTGTCGTAGCGTTCCTCGCAACGATCAGATCAATGGCATCAGCGGCATAGAGATGGATACTGGCCATCTCTGACACTTCCTCAGACTTTCTCAGTGCGACAACTTGCGTGGCGTTACCACGACGTTTAAAGCTCACTAACAGCCGCAGGTTGGATTTGAGCGGGTGAGGCTGTACGCAGTCTGTGGTCAGCTCCAGGATGGGCGTCAGGTTCATTCCGGTCGACAGCGCAATGGACAAGACGCATACGGCCAAGTCATAGCGACCCAGTGGCTCCGAGTGAGCCACAATACGCTCCATGTCTTTTCGCAGCGCTTTGATCAAAAACCGCTTTTCATTCTTGCTAAGCGCCCTCTGGCCCTTAGTTCGCCTGTTAGAACTCGGAAACGGACTGGCAGGCCAGACCGTTTTCATATCCACTTCTGGCCAGAACCCGAACCGATGGCATGCCACAAGCAGAGATTTGGTATGAGAGAAGTAGTTTTTCTGCGCGCCGTATTTGAGGGGCTCGTTTCTCAAGTACTGGAGGAATTGTTTGATGCTGTCGGCGTCGAGATCGGCCATGGTAAGGCGCTCACCACTAGCGGCGTGGAGTAACGACAGGAAGGGCGCAAAGTTACGAAAGCCATCTTTCCAGTAACTCGCAATCGTGCTCGGGCTGAGAGACTTTCCATTGGTTTTGACGCTTTCTGCGACCAGCCTTTCGATTGTGCGTTGGCAGGCAGCGGTGATGTTGTCATAGCCCTGGCCGTAAAATGGCCCGAAGTCCGCATTTCTGGCGCTTGTTGCGTTTTCGGGAAACGCAACGACGGTGTTCGCCGGTTTTGAAACACGCGCCTGATCAACGGTGGTGATTGTCCCCTCGATTGCAGTCTCGCCACACTCCTGAACACCAACCTCATGCCTCTCTAGCGTGAAATCCTTTTTCATGCGCAGGCCGCCTCCTTCGCCGTTTCTTCAATTTCTCTCTGATAGCTTGTGCGCAAATCGTCTTCGATGTCGTCGAGGAAATGCAGGTATTTTTCCGTAGTCGTGATGCTGCTGTGGCCGAGGCGATCTCGGACATAGATCAACGGATTGAACGCGGTGCTCTTCCGTGACATCAGTGATTTCAACGTGTGCGTCGCGTATGTATGACGAAGGATGTGGGGATGGCAGGCGAACGACAGCTTCAATCGGTTCAGTTGATTGTTGAGCGAGGTTCGAATGCTCCAGGGGTTGCCCTTGGCGGTTACAAAGAGGGCTTTTGGGTCTGTCCCGTGTTTGCGGATCGTTTCGTGACGCTCGTGGATCACGTAATCCCAGAGATCCGTCATCAATGATATCGGCACATGGATCGTCCGTGGTTTGTCTCCCTTGGTGCTCATCTCTTGGGGATCAAGCTCAACCACCACATGACTTCGAGCCGAGATCGACCGGGGTGCAGATATGTAGTGAACTGGAATTGTCAGCAGCTCTTCTTTACGCAAACCCGTTAGCAACGCCAACCGAACGATCAATCGGAGAGTTTTGTTCTTGATGGTTTTCAGCAGCTCATCGACCTGCTCTTTGTTGAGGACTTTGATCTTGGTTGGCGTGGTTTTCAGCAGTACATCAGGCTTTACGGCATACCCCCCGGACGTGTCTGTGTGTGCCAGGAAACCCTTTGTCTGTCTGACTCTCACCGTTTCAAGGTCATACGGCAACGTGCTTACCCAACCTTGTTTGAGGGCAAACTGATAAAACTTGATCACCAGGTGAAGTCGTCGGTTTACCGTGGAGGCGCTAAGGTTAAATCGATCAAAAGAAACGTCGCGATACAGGGCTAACAGGGTTTCGTGATTTCGGTGATCAAGCTCTCTCCAATCAAACCCATTGGCTTCAATGAACTCGAAATAATCACACAGATCCCTTCCAAACGTTTCCCAACTACGTCGGCTTTGCACACTTCCACGTTTTAAGCAGTGATGAACGAGAAATTCCATTCCTTCGACAAACACATCATGATTGGATTTGAGAAGAATCGGGAACCCTTCATAGGAGTGGCCCCTGATTCCAAACTCTGGTGTAGCAAGAAGGAACTCCACCCTCGGATCTCCAATACTGTATTTTTGTTCAGTATAAAGGGGTGGTTTAAGACTGCAACAGGAGAGTTACATTATTTGTGGTACAAAACATGGTCTATCTTTCCTGCTGACAGCCCGGCATCATCTGGCGGGAACTGGGTACATTGAACGTGGCGGGAGTATACCATTCTGACCCGGGTAAAGGAGACACCCCGTAACGGGGACAAAGGTGTGACAGAGACCGACTTCTTCGTTCCGGACCTGTGCCGGGTGAGGGCCGTGTTCCTGTTGCTGGTGACCAGTGAACTGCTGGTTCTGGTGCTCGCCATCGTGCAGGCGGATCGGGGCTGGATCGACTGGAATTACTTCGGACTGCTGTCACTGTTCGTGCAGTGGACCACCCTCACCAGTGCCGCCCTGATCTGCCTATTGCGCACGCGGCTTGCTCGAATGTCCGTCTCCGGGGCAACGACCACCATCGTCGCCATTGTGCTGCTGGATGTGCTGGCGTTCAGCCTGTTTGCCGACAGCGTACTGCACCCCCAGGACGGCGTGGCCGTCTGGCAGGGCGTGGCCAAGAAAATGCTGCTGGCGTTACTGATCGTGCTCATGGTGCTGCGCTATTTTTACCTGCAACACCAGTGGCAACAGCAGCGGGAGGCGGAAATGCAGGCGCACCTGGCATCGCTTCAGGCCCGCATACAGCCCCACTTCCTGTTCAACAGCATGAACACCATCGCCAGCCTGATTGCGGTCAACCCGGAACGGGCGGAAGAG
The DNA here is from genome assembly GCF_000235625.1 of Marinobacter manganoxydans MnI7-9. Taxonomy (GTDB): domain Bacteria; phylum Pseudomonadota; class Gammaproteobacteria; order Pseudomonadales; family Oleiphilaceae; genus Marinobacter; species Marinobacter manganoxydans. The sequence continues at coordinate 7,486 of NZ_AGTR01000011.1, forward strand.
GCAGTGCTGGACCTGTCGGAACTGTTTCGCGCCAGCCTTCGCACCGGCGATCAGCTGATCCCGCTGTCCAGGGAACTGGCACTTTGCCAACGCTACCTGGCCATCGAGGCACTACGTCTGGGCGAACGTCTGAAGCTGGAGTGGCAGATTGAGGAGGGCCTCGAGCAACAGGCCATCCCACCGCTCACGTTGCAGCCCCTGGTGGAGAATGCCATCTACCACGGCATTCAGCCCCGCCCGGACGGCGGCACCGTGCGGATCGAGGCCCAGGCCAAAGGCGAGTTTGTCTACCTGCTGGTACAGAACCCGAAGCCGGACCAGAATAACCAGCAACATGACGGCAACCGAATGGCGCTGGCCAACATTCAGTCACGGCTACGGGCGCTTTTCGGTGAGCCGGCGGTGCTCAAACACAGCCACCAGCACGATGTGTACACGGTTACCCTGCGACTGCCGCGACGGAAGGCCGGCGAGCAGAGCGCCCGAAAACAATAAACCCCTGACCAACGGAACCGAGACAAGACATGACTGATACCCGCAGCGTCCTGATCGCCGATGACGAACCCCTGGCCCGGGAACGCATCCGCCGGTTGGTGGAGGCGGTTCCGGGGTATCGGGTCTGTGGCGAAGCTGCAGACGGCGACAGTTGCTTGAAACAGGTGGCGGAACTGGAGCCAGACATACTGTTGCTGGATATCCGGATGCCGGGCATGGACGGCATGGAGGCCGCCAGCAGACTTAGCCAGCTGGCCAATCCACCGGCGCTGATCTTCTGCACCGCCTACGACCATTACGCCATCCAGGCGTTCGACGTGCAGGCCGTCGCGTACCTGCTCAAACCGGTTCGCAAGGAGGCCTTGGCGGATGCTCTGGCCCGGGCCGGCAGGGTCAACCGGCTGCAGTTGCAGGCGCTGAATGGGCAGACCGGCCAGAGTCAGGAGCAGCTGGCGGTGCGCACGCACCGGGGCACCGAGCTGATCGATCTGTCGGAAATCCTCTACTGTGAGGCGGATCAGAAATACGTCACCATTCATCACGCCCGGGGTGAGACCGTGTGTGACTATACCCTCAAAGAGCTGGAAAACAGTTATCCGAGCATCCTGCTGCGAATCCATCGGAACACGCTGGTAGGTGTGCGCTTTATCCAGGCACTGAAACGGACGCCGGATGGCCACAATCTGGTGGTGCTGAGGGACGGCCAGGGCGAGCTCCCGGTCAGCCGCCGCCATGCCAGCAACGTGCGCCAGTGGCTTCAGGAGCACCAGCCAGGCTGAACCAGCATGACTCCCAAAGGTGGTAGCCGCGGGACTTTTCTGCCGCCACAAGGTAACCTTGGCGGACATTTTTTCGAACCGACAGTGAGCGTCATGTCCAAACGTACCCTTCGCATTGCAACCCGCAGCAGCGCACTGGCGCTGTGGCAGGCGGAATTTATCAAGGCCGAACTGGAAAGGCTGCACGACAACATCACCGTGGAACTGGTCAAGATAAAGACCCAGGGTGACAAGATTCTGGACGTGCCCCTGGCGAAAATCGGCGGCAAGGGCCTGTTCGTCAAGGAACTGGAAGAGGCCATGCTGGACGGCCGGGCCGACCTGGCAGTGCACTCCATGAAAGACGTGCCCATGGAATTTCCGGAAGGGCTGGGGCTGGTGGCTATCTGCGAGCGGGAAGACCCGACCGACGCCTTCGTCAGCAATCACTACGACAACGTTGACGCCCTGCCCCACGGCGCCGTGGTCGGCACTGCCAGCCTGCGCCGGGAGGCCCAGCTTCGGGCCTATCGCCCGGACCTGGAGATTCGCGTGCTGCGTGGCAACGTCAATACCCGTCTGGCCAAGCTTGATGCCGGCGAATACGAAGCCATCGTGCTGGCCAGCTCCGGCCTGAAGCGTTTGGGGTTCCATGACCGCATCCGCTACTGCCTGCCGGATACGATTTCGCTTCCGGCGGTCGGCCAGGGCGCCCTGGGTATCGAGTGCCGGGTAGATGACCACGACCTGCTGGCCATGCTGGAACCTCTGGACCACAAGGACTCCTCGGATCGCGTCAAGGCCGAACGGGCCCTGAACCGGCGTCTTGAGGGCGGCTGCCAGGTTCCTATCGCAGCCTACGCCCTGCTTGAGGATGATGACACGCTCTGGCTGCGGGGCCTGGTGGGCGCCGTTGATGGCACTGAGGTCTTCCGGGTCGAAGGCCGGGCGCCAAGGGCTGAAGGCGAACGCCTGGGCCGGGAACTGGCCGAGGACTTGCTGGCTCTCGGTGCCGACAGGGTTCTGGCTGAAATCTATGGCCACACACCAACCTGAGCCTGACCTGAACGGCCGGCGGATTCTGATCTGCCGGCCCGAACCCGAGGCCTCCCGGCTGGCCAGCCGGTTTCGTTCAGCCGGTGCCGATGTACGCATCCTGCCACTGATTGACCGGGAACCCCTGCCGGAAACGCCCGAGCGGCGGACTCTTATCCTGAGCCTCGATGAGTTTTCCCACGTGATCGCGGTCAGCCCCTTTGCCGCCCGCCGTCTGCTGGAAGAGGTGGACACCTGGTGGCCCCAGATTCCGATGGGTATCCGCTGGTATGGCGTTGGCGCCGGCACGGCGGCAGTGCTTGCCGAACACGGCCTGAGCCCACGTAGGCCGCCCGCAGGCTGGACCAGCGAGGCGCTCCTGGCGCTGCCGTCACTGCAAAAGCTGCAAGGCGAACGGGTTCTGCTCGCCCGTGGTGAAACCGGGCGCGAACTGATCCGGGAAACCCTGGAGTCCCGGGGCGCCCGGGTTACCCTCCTGCCCCTGTATCGTCGCTTTCGCCCGGACCACCCGCCGGAGCAGATCCGGGCCACCCTCGATACCTTTGCTCCGGAGGCCATCATTGCCCTGTCCGGAGAAACCTTGAACAATCTCATCGCACTATGTGCGAATAGCGGCCATAATCTATACGATAGGTTATTGATTGTTCCCGCAGATCGGGTTGCCGAACAGGCCCGGGCAGCGGGATTCCGAAATCCGTGTATACCAGGAAGCCTTGCCGATAACGACATCGTGGCCACGGTTGCTGCGCAACTTGCCGGCCGGAACGGTGGCTCCGGAAAAGCCAAGTAAGGACGCCCGTGACAGACACTACGAATCAACTGCCCGCAACCGTTTCCAAGGAACCACCAGCCCGCCAGCGACTTTGGCCAATATGGCTTGTTGCCATCATTGCGCTGATTATCGCTGTCGCCCTGGCCTTCTGGAGCTGGCAACAGTGGAACAACCACCAGGCCGTGATGCAGACGCTCCAGAGCCTGCAACAGGACACCGCCCAGCTTGAAGATCGCTATGGTGACCGCGGCAGCCAGCAGAGCCAGCGCCTGCAGTCCCTGGAAGAGAAACTGGCAAGCCAGCGGGAGCTGATCGCCACCCAGCAGCGTCAGATCGACCACAATGCCCGTGAACTGCTGGAAGCCGGAAATCGCACACGCACGGACTGGCTGCTGGCAGAGGCGGAATACCTGCTGCGCATTGCCAATCAGCGGTTGATGATCGAGAAAGACATTCGCGGCGCAATGTCGGCCCTGGAAGCCGCCGATGAAGTACTGGCCGAATCCGACGACATCGGTGTGTACCCGGTTCGCCAGCAGCTCGCCCGTGAAATCCTGGCGCTCAAGGGTCTTACCGGCGTGGACCGGACCGGTCTCTACCTGAAACTGGAAGCCGCCATCGACAGCATTCACCAGCTCACCGACCAGGCCCTGATCAGCGAGAACGCGCCCGGCGTTGTTGTTAACGCCGGTACGGAACAGGAGGCTGACGCCGACGGCGAGCCCGGCCTCCTGGCGCAGGCCTGGAACAAGGTGAAAGCCACCCTGATGCAGGTGGTCGTTGTCCGTCGAATGGACGAGCCGGTGAAGCCCCTACTGTCCCCGGATCAGAGCGCCTATGCCCGCCTCAACCTGCAGCTCATGCTGGAAGAAGCGGAAATGGCCGTGCTGCGAGGCAATCAGCCACTGTATGAGCGAGCCCTTACCAAAGCCCGGACCACCATTGACGACTGGTACAACGCCAGCAACCCCCGGGTCACAGCCCTACGTGACACCTTGGCCGAGCTGGCCCAGAAGAACGTGGACCCGGAACTGCCGGATATCAGTCAGTCCCTGGACCTGCTCAAGGAACGTCTGGCAGGGCGCCTTAATGCCAACAACGGCAATGGCGAGGACAATACCAGCAGTGACGATGGAGGCGATGATTCATGATTCGCCTGTTACTGATCATCCTGCTGGCGCTGCTGATAGGCACCGGACTGTCCCTGGGGTTGCAATACGATCTGGGCTACATCCGGATCAGCCTGGGGCATTACCTGATCGAAACCAACTTCTGGGTGGGATTGGGCGTTATCGTTGCCCTGATCGTCCTGACCGTACTGACCATCAACCTGATACGCAGGCTCAGAACCAGCACCGGTCTGGTGGCTGGCTGGATTGCCCGGGGCAATGAGCGCCGGGCCCGGCGGCGGACCACCCAGGGTCTTCTGGCACTGGCGGAGGGCAACTGGCCCAGAGCCCGGAAACTGCTGACATCCTCCGCCAGCCATGCCGACACGCCGCTGATCAACTACCTGGCCGCTGCCCAGGCGTCGTTCGAGTCTGGTGATCACGAGGCCGTGGATGAACTGCTGCGCAAGGCCTTCGACAGCACCCCGGGCTCTGACATGGCAGTGGGCATCACCCAGGCGCAGCTGCAACTGGCCGGCAACCGGCTGGAGCAGGCCCTGGCCACGCTGGTTCGCCTGCGCAAACAGTCGCCCCATCATCCCTTCGTACTGAAGCTGCTGAAGAACACCTACCTGCGCCTGGAAGACTGGCGTGAACTGTCCAGGTTATTGCCCGAACTGCGAAAGCGCAGCGTGCTGCCCGAAGCGGAACTCAATGACCTCGAACGCCAGGTCTGGCACAACCTGCTGGAGCGTGCCGCAGAGGATTGCCGGCGTCAGCAGAAACAGGATCCCGAGGCGTCGCTGGAACCGCTGACCAGGCTCTGGGACGAACTGCCGGGCTTCCTGCGCCGCGACGAATACACCATCCGGGACTATGCCCGACTGCTTGCCAGCCTTGGCGACGAGGTTCAGACCGAAACCCTGTTGCGCAAGGTACTGCGCAACCACTGGAGCGACGAGCTGATCAACCTCTACGGGCGCGTGAAAGGTCAGAAGCCCGACGAGCAGCTGTTGCTGGCCGAGCAATGGCTGAAGGACCGGCCGAATAACCCCGAGCTCCTGTTGGCGCTGGGCCGGCTAAGCCTGCGCAACGAGCTCTGGGGCAAGGCCCGGGAATATTTCGAAACCAGTCTCCGGCTGAAGCGTAGCCGGGAGGCACTGGCGGAACTAAGCCGCCTGAATGCCCATATGGGCGAGGAAGAAGCCAGTGTCAAACTGCTGATGCAGGGGCTGGCCAAGGATAATGGGCTGCCGGAACTGCCGATGCCGAGGGCCTGATTCAGGTCCTCGGTGCGTATTCCAGCACGTCAGAAAAGAACGCCTCTTCGGGCAGGCCCGCATCCACCAGGGCATCCATCAGGGTGTAGACCATGGTGGGCGAACCGCTGGCATGGACTTCCACATTGTTCCAGTCCATGCCGGAAGCAAGAACCGCACGAACCAGCTGGTCGTGATGGCCGGCCCAGTCGTTATCCTCATCATCGCCCACTACCGGCAGGAAGGTGAAGCGGGGCCACTCGTCCTGCCACTGCTGTGCCAGGGCGCGAAGGTACATGTCCTCATGCCGACGCACTCCCCAGTAAAGCTTGACCGGCTGGTCGTAGGAGGTTTCGCAGAGGTAATCCACCAGGCTCTTCATCTGGGCAAAACCGGTGCCTGCAGCCACCAGCAACAAGGGTTTCGTTGGCGCTGATGCAAGGCACGCTTTGCCATGAGGTAATTCCACGGTCACTTCACCGCCCGACGTCAGGGCATCAATAACCTTCTGCGCGGACACCCATTCCGGGGTCGCCTGGATATGCAGTTCGATGTTCTGGGCCGATGGACTGCTGGCGATGGAGAAGTAACAGGGGTCTGCGTCAGGCAGATTAACCGACAGGTACTGCCCGGCGTGAAACGACAGTTCCCGACGCCGCGGAAGCTGCAGCTCAACGCGATAGACATCGTGACTGATGGAACGTACGTCCACGACCTTTGCCTGAAACTTGCCAGGCTGATTGTTTCCAGCTGCCATAACGGCGGATATCTCCAGTTCCAGATCCGTGAGCGCGATGCTTCTGCACATCATCAAGCGCTCGCCGATCTTTATAGTCTGTTGGTTTCGGGTATTAAGCGCGGCGCCCTTCAGTAACCGGGCCTCGCAGATTTCACATACCCCGTTGCGACAGGCTGCCGGCACCGCTACGCCAGCCCGCGCGGCAGCGCCTAGCAGGTCTGCCTGCGACGCTGCATTGAAGGCGATACCAGAGGGCCAAAGCCGCACCGCCCGATGTTCACTGCCCATATCAGTCGGGGCGCGATGCCGGACTTTCAATGCCCAGGGTATCCCACAGCTCGTCGACGCGTTTTTTCACCTCTTCGGTCATGGCGATCGGCTCACCCCACTCTCGGGTAGTCTCACCCGGCCACTTGTTGGTGGCATCCATCCCCATTTTGGAACCCAGGCCGGATACCGGCGAGGCAAAGTCCAGGTAATCGATGGGCGTATTCTCCACCAGCGTGGTATCCCGGGTTGGATCCATCCGGGTAGTGATCGCCCAGATCACGTCTTCCCAGTTACGGGCATTCACGTCGTCATCCGTGACAATCACAAACTTGGTGTACATGAACTGCCGAAGAAACGACCATACCCCCATCATCACCCGTTTGGCATGGCCGGGGTACTGTTTCTTCATGGTCACCACTGCAAGGCGATAGGAACAGCCTTCCGGTGGCAGGTAAAAATCCACGATCTCCGGGAACTGCTTCTGCAGAATCGGAATAAAGACCTCGTTCAGGGCCACCCCGAGAATCGCCGGCTCATCAGGCGGGCGACCGGTATAGGTACTGTGATAGATCGGATCCCGGCGATGAGTGACCCGTTCTACGGTGAATACCGGGAAGTGGTCCACTTCGTTGTAGTAACCGGTGTGATCACCGAACGGTCCTTCCGGCGCCATGTCATCCGGGTAGATGAAACCTTCCAGCACGATTTCGGCGCTTGCCGGCACCTGCAGATCGCTCAGCCCCGCCTTGACCAGCTCGGTCCGGCTGCCGCGAAGCAGCCCGGCAAAGGCGTATTCCGACAGCGTATCCGGCACCGGCGTCACCGCCCCCAGAATGGTCGCCGGATCGGCACCGAGGGCCACAGCCACCGGATAGGGTTGGCCGGGATTGCTCTTCTGGAACTCCTGGAAATCCAGGGCACCACCGCGATGACTCAGCCAGCGCATGATCAGACGGTTGCGACCGATGACCTGCTGCCGGTAGATGCCCAGGTTCTGGCGTTCTTTATGGGGCCCACGGGTAATCACCAGTGGCCAGGTCACCAGCGGCCCGGCATCGCCAGGCCAGCAATGCTGCACCGGAATCTGATACAGGTCCACCTGATCCTTTTCGATCACGACATCCTGGCAGGGCGCGGAACGCAGTACCTTGGGGCTCATGCGCATCACCTGCCGGAACAGCGGCAGTTTTTCGATGGCATCGCGGAAACCCTTGGGGGGATCCGGTTCCTTGAGAAACGCGAGGAGCTTACCGATGTCCCGAAGCGCCGTGACGTTATCCTGCCCCATGCCCAACGCAACCCGCTTCGGTGTCCCGAACAGGTTGGCCAGCACCGGCATGTCATAGCCCTTGGGGTTTTCAAACAACAACGCAGGACCACCTGCCCGCAATGTACGGTCGCAGATTTCGGTCATTTCCAGATGGGGGTCGACTTCAACGCTGATGCGTTTCAGCTCACCCAGCTTCTCCAGCTGGTCAATGAAGTCTCGCAGGTCGTTGTATTTCATCGGTTACTCCGTTCAGATATGCCAGTACTACGGAGATCGGTGGTCGCTGGACTGCTTTTTTCGGAGTTAGAACAAGGTGAGGACCTGCTTTCCCAGACACGCCGTGAACCCATCCCTGGGGGCTTGGTCTTGCCATCCATGGCAAGACACAGTCTGTGAAAGCAGGTCCCCACCTCGTTCTTCAGATCACCAGTTATTCGCGAGGTGCTCTACCCGGGAAGAGATCAACGACGCTTCATGGACTGGAAGAACTCGTCGTTGGTCTTGGTGTCCTTGAGCTTGTCCAGCAGGAACTCGATGGCGGCGGTGTCATCGTCCATGGAGTGCAGGAGCTTGCGCAGGATCCAGACCCGCTGGATGTCGGCTTCACTCATCAGCAGATCCTCACGACGGGTGCCGGAGCTGCGGATATTGATCGCCGGATAGGTCCGCTTCTCGGCAATCTTGCGATCCAGATGGATCTCCATGTTGCCGGTGCCCTTGAACTCCTCGTAGATAACCTCGTCCATCTTGGAACCGGTGTTGACCAGCGCCGTGGCAAGGATGGTCAGGCTTCCGCCTTCTTCCACGTTACGGGCGGCACCGAAGAAACGCTTGGGTTTTTCCAGGGCATGGGCATCAACACCACCGGTCAGGACCTTGCCGGAGGACGGAATCACCGTGTTGTAGGCGCGAGCCAGACGGGTGATGGAATCCAGCAGAATAACCACGTCCTTCTTGTGCTCGACCAGACGCTTGGCCTTTTCGATCACCATTTCAGCAACCTGCACGTGGCGGGCCGGCGGCTCGTCAAACGTGGAGGCGATGACCTCGCCGCGCACGGTGCGCTGCATCTCGGTCACTTCCTCTGGCCGCTCGTCAATCAGCAGTACCATGACATGGCACTCTGGATTGTTGCGGGTGATGGACTGGGCGATGCTCTGCATCAGCAGTGTCTTACCGGCCTTGGGCGGGGAAACGATAAGCCCGCGCTGGCCTTTACCGATGGGCGCAACCAGGTCCAGGACCCGGGAGGAGAGATCCTCGGTGCTGCCGTTACCGGCCTCGAGCATCAGGCGCTCGTCCGGGAACAGCGGCGTGAGGTTCTCGAAGAGAATCTTGTTTCGGGCGTTATCCGGCTTGTCGAAATTGATCTCGCTGACCTTCAACAAGGCAAAGTAGCGCTCACCATCTTTGGGCGGGCGAATCTTGCCTGCGACCGTGTCGCCCGTGCGCAGGTTAAACCGGCGGATCTGACTCGGAGAGACATAGATGTCGTCAGGCCCTGCCAGGTAGGAGGCATCAGCGGAACGGAGGAAGCCGAAGCCGTCCTGCAGAATTTCCAGTACGCCGTCGCCGTAGATGTCTTCGCCGCTTTTTGCGTGCTTCTTCAGGATTGTGAAGATCACATCCTGTTTGCGCGAACGAGCCAGGTTATCGAGGCCCATCTCTTGCGCAATATCGAGCAATTCGGGCACGGATTTCTGCTTGAGTTCAGTAAGATTCATAGTTTGTTGGATTTTCAGGAATGGAAGTAAACGAGTATTGGAATGACAGGGGTGCCCCTGAACGTATTGATCGTAAAAAAACGCTGAACTTGGTGCTGGCCAGTTGGAGCAACCGGTGTAGATGGAGTCCGGAATTAAGGTACTGAAGCCAGAGAGTGGGAACAACCGTTCGCCGGGCAAGAGCGATCATCGGCCACCTGACTGGCAAATGTCAAGTGCACTGCACAAATTAACAGCAATTTCACGCCAAACCGGCCACAACCGGCCGCTGGCGCCTCCCCCTGATGGGTTACTCCCTTCCATTAAAAGCCCGTGATGGCGATACTGGCGTATAACAACTTTTCAACGATTATGGAGCCCATCCATGAGCAGTGTACCCAGTACCGAAATGAAACCCCTGAACGTTGCCCTGCTGACCGTCTCCGATACCCGTGGGCCTGAACAGGACACGTCCGGGCAATTTCTGGAGGACAGCGTGGTCGAAGCCGGCCACAACCTGGTCGCCCGCCGGATCCTGCCGGACGACGTCTATCTGGTGCGGGCCTTGTTGTCCGGCTGGATTGCCGATTCACAGGTGCACGCAGTGATCATTACCGGTGGCACCGGCCTGCTTGAACGAGATAGCACACCGGAGGCGGTAAGGCCTTTGCTCGACAAAACCATCGAAGGCTTTGGTGAGGAATTCCGCCGCCTGTCAGCCGCCGAAATCGGATCATCAACCGTGCAGTCACGGGCGATGGCGGGAATGGCAAACCACACGGTGATCTTCTGCCTGCCCGGATCGACCGGCGCCTGCCGCACCGGCTGGGAAGGCATTCTCCTCAGTCAGCTGGACAGCCGTCACACACCATGCAATTTCTCGGGGCTGGTCTTGCGCAAACCCGAGAAGCCCATGCAGCGACTCAACGAAGTCATTGGACAGCGCGCCAAGCGCTGAGGCAGAAGACATCCCGATCGGAGTTAAGACTTGATGGCCAAGCCAAACCTCACGCCCCTGGAAGATGCCCTGGACCACTTGTTGTCGGAAGCACCGGTGGTTGCGCAGATTGAAACCGTCGCACTGGCCGACTCCCTGGGCCGGGTACTTGCCGAAAACCACTATGTGCCGGCCGACGTGCCGCCGGCTGACAACAGTGCGGTGGACGGATACGCCCTGCGCAAACAGGATCTGCATGGAGACCGGCCAATACCGGTCTCGGCCCGGATTCCGGCCGGTGAAGCGCCGAAGCCCCTGGAACCCGGCACCGCTGCGCGCATCTTTACCGGCTCAGAGATTCCCGAGGGCGCCGACTCGGTGGTCATGCAGGAGCGGATTGAGGTGACGGATGGGGGAATTCTGGTCCAGGCTACGGTCGACGAAGGTCAGAATATCCGGCGCCGTGGCCAGGACCTGACCCGGGGCGACCTTGCACTGGCAAAGGGGACAACGGTGCGCCCCAACGAGATGGGACTGCTGGCGTCCATGGGCGCTGCCCGGGTTGCCGTTCTGACGAGGTTAAAAGTGGCCATTCTGTCCACGGGAGATGAACTGGTAGAACCTGGCATGCCCCTCGGACCGGGACAGATCTACAACAGCAACCGCTTCACCCTGATGGGACTGCTTGCCGAAGCCGGCTGCGAGGTGGTGCTGTGCGAGACTCTGAGAGACAAGCGCGAGGCGACTCGGGAAACGCTGTTGCGTGCCGCGGAGTCTGCCGATCTGATTATCACCAGCGGTGGCGTTTCCGTGGGTGAGGAGGATCATGTGCGCGCGGTGCTGGAGGAATCCGGCGGTCTTTCGCTCTGGAAAATGGCGATCAAACCCGGCAAGCCCGTAGCTTTTGGCGCCATCGGCGGCACGCCGGTACTGGGACTGCCCGGCAATCCCGGGTCTGTGCTGGTCACCTTCCTTGTGGTGGGCATGCCCTATATCCGGAAACGCCAGGGTCGCAATCCCAAAGCTCTCTCGGGCGAGCGGATACCGGCCGACTTTACCATTTCCTCGGCATCGGTGCGCCGGGAGTTTGTCAGGGCCCGGAAGGAAACCCGGGGCTCGGACCCTGTGGTTGCCGCCTTCCCCAACCAGAGCTCCGGCATGTTGAGTTCTGCCTGTTGGGCGGACGGCCTGGCCGTGGTGCCCGAAAACACCACCGTAAGCCCCGGCGACCTGCTAACCTACTATTCGTTTGCGGAACTGTTGAGCTGACCATGAGTGATAACACGATTACGGTGCGTTTCTTTGCCCGCCTGCGCGAGGAACTGAAAACCGATCAGTTGACTATCGATGCCAGACCCGGGCTGACCGCCGGCGATGTACTCGCGGAGCTGGCAGATCAGGGCGGCCCCTGGAGCCAGCTGCAGGGCGACCAACCCGTGATGATCGCGATCAACCAGGCCATGGCCAAACCGGGCTTCGAGGTAAAAGCCGGCGATGAGCTGGCCTTCTTCCCGCCGGTCACCGGAGGTTGAAATGATTTCGGTCCAGTCTGAGGATTTTGATGTTGCCGAGGAATATGCCGCACTCCGTGACAGCGGGGCCGGCACCGGTGCCATTGCGACGTTTACTGGCCTGGTGAGGGACAGTGGCGACCTGCAGGGCGTCACGGGACTTTACCTGGAGCACTACCCCGGGATGACGGAACAGGTGATCCAGGGGCTTATTGATGATGCCTCAAAACGCTGGGATGTGCGCGAGGCCCGGGTAATTCACCGGGTCGGTCGGCTGGCGCTATGCGACCAGATTGTCTTTGTCGGGGTGTGCAGCGCCCACCGTGGAGACGCGTTCGCCGCCTGCGAGTTCATCATGGATGCCCTGAAGACGTCGGCGCCGTTCTGGAAGAAGGAAATTGCTTCGGACGGAGAGCACTGGGTAGAGCAAAAAGAGTCGGATCTGGCACGTTCCGAAGGCTGGGAGTAACAGCAATAAAAAAACCGCCCGCGAGCGTTTGCTCAGGGGCGGTTTTTGGCGACCTGACCGCAATCAGAGGTTGCTGTCCAGGAAGGCCGCCAGCTGGGATTTTGAGAGTGCGCCAACTTTCGTGGCGTCCACATTGCCGTTCTTGAACAACATCAGGGTCGGAATACCACGGATGTTGAACTTCGGCGGGGTCTGCTCGTTCTCGTCAATGTTGAGCTTGCAGACTTTCAGTTTGCCGTCGTATTCGTCGGCAATCTCTTCAAGCACCGGGGCAATCATCTTGCAGGGGCCGCACCACTCTGCCCAGTAGTCCACCAGAACGGGGACGTCGGACTGCAGTACATCCTGCTCAAAAGAAGCGTCGGTTACATTTACGATATTTCCGCTCATTACCTTTTCCTGATTCATGCACTACTGCTGCACATCGGCATGTCCCTTTCAGGGAATAACCTGCCGGGCACAGGTGCTGTTGACTGTCGCTGAAGGCTGTCCGGGTTATACGAACAACCTTTCACCCAAATCACGGTAAGACATACTTTACGCGATTGATCAGCCGGATGTGAAGCGGTAAGAACCGATCCAGGCCTGACCCTCGTCAAATGCGCGGTTTTCCGGTTACTGACAGGCCTGAGGGATTTCGCTTATAGTACCCCGCACGTTCATCTCAAAAGGATTCCGACCACGTGACGGCCGCATCCACCGCCGAAAACGCTGCCGCCTCATCCGAGGTACTCGCAGCCATCGACATGGGCTCGAACAGCTTCCACATGGTGGTTGCCAGACTAGTGCATGGGGAAATCCGGACCCTCGAGAAGATGGGAGAAAAGGTTCAGCTCGGAGCTGGGCTGGACCAATACAACCGGCTCACTGAAGACGCCCAGGAGCGGGCCCTCGCCTGCCTGGGACGCTTCGCTCAACGGCTCAAGGGCATGCCGCCAGAGGCGGTGCAGATTGTCGGCACCAACGCGCTTCGCGTGGCGCGCAATGCCCATCAGTTCATGGCCCGGGCCGAAGAAGCGCTGGGCTATCCGGTAGAGATCATTGCCGGCCGCGAGGAAGCACGCCTGATCTATCTGGGGGTTTCACATACCCTCTCCGACGACATCGGGCGTCGACTGGTTATCGATATTGGCGGTGGCAGCACCGAATTCATCATCGGCCAGCGGTTTGAACCCCAGGAGCTTGAAAGCCTGCACATGGGTTGCGTGTCGTTCCGTAACCGGTATTTCCCGGACGGCAAGATAACCAGGCGGCAGATGGACAAGGCAGTGACCCACGCAGAACAGGAACTGCTCAACATCCGCCAGCATTACCGCTCCGTGGGGTGGCAAAGTGCGGTGGGCTCATCCGGCTCGATCAAAGCCATTGCCAGCGTATTGGCGACCCTGAAGATCACCGACGGCACCATTACCCTCGCCGCCATGCAGGAACTTCGCAAGCGGCTGGTGGACATGGGTAAAACAGAAAAACTGGGAGATCTGGGCGTACGCTCGGACCGCCAGAGCATATTCCCGGCCGGATTTGCCATCCTGATGGGGGCATTCCAATCCCTTGGTATCAAGGACATGGCGTTCGCCGATGGTGCTCTGCGGGAAGGTCTGCTTTACGACATTGTCGGGCGAATCCAGCACGAGGATGTCCGTGAGCGAACCATTTCCGCGCTTCAGGAGCGTTACCACGTTGACCAGGAACATGGCGCTGCCGTTGAGGAAACTGCCGTGGCAGCATGGCGGCAGGTTGCCGACGCCTGGGCCCTGAACACCCCGGCAGATGAAGAAGTACTGCGCTGGGCCTGCCGACTGCATGAGATCGGCCTGACCATTTCCCATAGCCAGTACCATAAACACGGCGCCTACCTGTTGCGCTACTCGGATCTGCCCGGCTTCACCCAGCAGTTCCAGCGCGACCTGGCAACTCTCGTGCGCGGCCACCGGAGAAAATTCGCCTCGGCAATCTTCGAGGGCCTGGACCCGGAAGACATTGCCAGGCTGCGTTACCTCTGCGTGCTGGTGCGCCTGGCGGTTCTGATTCAACACCCACGCAACATGGAGCCGCCTCCGGCCTTCACCCTGACGGCACACAAGGACAAGTTGGTGCTGGAGTTTCCGTCAGGTTGGCTGGATGACAGGCCACTGACCCTGGCCGACCTGGAAAACGAACGGGACTATCTCGCCAAACAGGACTTTGTTCTGGAACTGAACGGCGGCTGAGCGCGCTCAGCCAGCCAACTCGGCCTCCAGGGACTCCACCTCTTCGCTGACTTCAAGCCACTGCGCCTCCACCTCTTCCAGGCGGGCGGTTGCGGTGGCCTGCTCCGCCAACAACTCTTTCAGACGGGTCTTGCCGCTGTCGTCGTAAAGGTCGGGTTCGGATAGCTGCTCTTCCAGAGCTGACAGCTTCTGCTGAAGCTGGTCCATTTCCTTTTCCAGCGCACTCTGTTTTTTACGGTAGGGGCTGAGTTTCTGGCGAAGAGCCGCCTCTGCCCGCTTGCGCGCCTTCCGATCTTCGGCACTCTCGCCCACCGCCTCAGCGGCCTCGGGCACCCCCTCCTGGCCGACCGGCACTCTCCTAGGTGCCTCGGTTTCGTCTTTCCGGCGGTCCGCCAGCCAACGCTCATAGTCTTCCAGATCGCCCTGGTACTCCGTTACCCGACCATCATTGACCAGCCAGAACTCGTCCACGGTGTTCCTTAGCAAGTGCCGGTCGTGAGAAACCACCACAATAGCGCCTTCAAAGTTCTGCAGCGCCATGGTCAGAGCCTGGCGCATTTCCAGATCCAGGTGGTTCGTGGGCTCGTCCAGCAGGAGCAGGTTGGGTCTCTGCCATGCGATCACGGCCAGCGCCACGCGGGCCTTTTCGCCACCGGAAAACGACCGGATGGCACTCAGGGCTTCATCGCCATGAAAATCAAAGCCACCAAGGAAATTCCGTATACTCTGCTCTGACGCCTTCGGGGAAAGCCGCTGAAGATGCAGGAAAGGGCTGGCATCCAGATCCAGGGACTCCAGCTGATGCTGGGCAAAGTAGCCGATGGCCAGATGCTCGCCACAGGTACGATCACCAGACATCAACGTGCCCTCACCCCGGAGTGCATCCATCAGGGTAGACTTGCCCGCACCATTGGGACCCAGCAGCCCGACCCTGCTGCCCGGCAACAGGGTCAGGTTAATGCTGTTGAGGATTGCAGTACTGCCGTGCCCGGCCTTGCCATTGCGTATCGACAACAGCGGATTGGAAACCTTCTCGGCCACCGGAAACTCGAAGCTGAACGGCGAATCGATATGGGCCGGGGCAATGCGCTCCATCCGCTCCAGAGCCTTGACGCGGCTCTGGGCCTGACGGGCCTTCGTGGCCTTGGCCTTGAACCGATCGATGAACCGCTGGATTTCGGCGATCCTGGCCTGCTGGCGTTCAAAACCGGCCTGCTGCTGGGCCAGACGCTCACTGCGCTGGCCCTCAAAGGCTGAGTAATTACCCGTATACAGTTCCAGGTTACGGCGATCGAAATGCACGACATGGGTAGCGACCCTATCCATGAAATCGCGGTCGTGGGAGATAAACAGCAGGGTACCGGGATAGCGCCGCAGCCAATTCTCGAGCCACAGACAGGCATCCAGATCCAGGTGGTTAGTGGGCTCGTCCAGAAGCAGCAGATCGGACGGTCGCATCAGGGCCTGGGCCAGGTTCAGGCGGATTCGCCAACCACCGGAAAACGCCGATACCGGCCGGTTCGCGTCCTCGTCCGAGAATCCCAGCCCGCGCAGCAAGGCCTCGGCCCGGCGGCCGGCGGACCAGGCCTCGTGCACATCCAGCTCACCGTGTATGCGGGCAATGGCATGATCGTCACCTGCGGCCTCGGCCCTGGCAAGTTCACCTTCCAGGCGGCGCAAATCCAGGTCGCCATCTAGAACAAAATCCCTCGCGCTGCGCTCGGTGGCTTCTACCTCCTGCGCCATGTGGGCAATCCGGCAACCACCCGGCAGAGAGACCGCGCCCTGCTCTGGCGCCAACTGGCCCAGCAAGAGCTGGAAAAGACTGGACTTGCCGGCACCATTGGCACCGACGATCGCGACACGCTGGCCGGGTTGCACCGTCAGGCTGACGGATTCTAGCAACCAGACGCCGCCCCGTTGTAAACTGAGATCGGTTATCGTTAACATGCTTTCATTTTATCAACGTAAAGTGTTCAGGGAAGGCACAGCGCCTATGTCGGTCCGCTCGGCGACCACCCCGGATTTTTCGACACCGCCGCTGGAACTTCCGGCAGATCTGGAACCGGACAACCCGCTCTGGCGTTTTGCCCTGGCGTTCTGGAAACGTCCGGATGTCCAGAACAGCTGCCTGGCGCTTCAGAATCAGGGCTGGAGCGTAACGCGGATTCTCGGTGCGGCCTGGCTTGCACTCTCTGGCAGGGTCTTCGCCGGGGTCGAGGACGCTACGGTAACAGAGTGGCGCGACCGTGTAACCGTTGCCCTCCGGAGCGCGCGGAAATCGCTGCCCGGCAGCGCCGACAACTGTCAGAAGCTTCGCACCGGCATCGCCGGCCTGGAGCTTGAAGCCGAACAGATTGAACTGGCCCTGAGCTGGCGAACGCTAATGACCATTAACCCGGAACACGCAGACATGCAGGGACGCGACGCACTGATCATCAACAATCTGTTTGCGGCAGCACCGACCTTACCCGTTGAGGACGATGCAAGGCCCTTGCTGAATACACTGGCCGATACTCTGGCCCACTTTCCCAAGGGAGACCATCAGCCATGATGATGAAATGGCTCATACGGCTCTCGTTCCCGGCTCTCGGGTTATTGCTATTGCTGATTTTCTTCGGTCTGAACGACCCGGAGCAGGTCTCCGAACCTGTGGCAGAGCACGAGCAGCCCGAGATTCCCGCGTTTGAAGGACTGGTCCCGTCCCCGATTCCCACCGAGGGCCCCGAAATCGTGTTCAAATGGCAGGATACCGACGGCAACTGGCACTACGCTGACCAGCCGCCCGAACAGGGCCGCTGGAACACCCTCGCTATCGAGCGACGTGACAAGGTCTTCCCCCGGATTCAGCCGCAGGAGCCGGAAACAGACTGGCAATCTCCCTACAGCGCACCTTTCTCCCTGGGTCCCTCAGCTGCCGGTACCAACGGCAGCTGAGCTGACACGTCCGGTTTCTTAACACATGTTCAGTGGCATCTGATGCCGGAACCCGTTACCTTCTGCGTTCTGACAAACACAACGCGGGGCCCTGCCCCAAGCACCGACGTTAAAGGATAATGCAATGAAGAAAACGCTCCTTGCACTGGCAGTGACCGGCCTCGTGGCCGGCTGTTCCACACCCCCCGAAGCCCCGGAACAACCGAAACTGGATTCCACCGATCAGAAGGTGAGCTATGGCATGGGCCTGGTTCTCGGTGAGCGCATGGGTAACGACCTGCCGAATCTGCAGATGGACCAGTTCCTCCAGGGCATCCAGCACGGCCACGCCGGCGATGAAGAAGCCAAGCGCATGAGCCGCGAGGAAATCCAGCAGGCTCTGATGACCTACCAGCAGCAGCTGCAGGAAGAGCAGGGCAAGCAGATGGAAGAATTGGCCCAGAAGAACCTGGATGCCGGCGAAGCCTTCCTTGCCGAGAACGCAGAGCGTGAAGGTGTGGAAACCACTGAATCCGGCCTGCAATACGAAGTACTTGAGCAGGGTGACGGCGAAAAGCCGGCAGCAACAGACACCGTTCAGGTGCATTACACCGGTGAACTGCTGTCCGGTGAAGTATTTGACAGCTCCCGCGAGCGCGGTGAGCCGGTTACCTTCGCCCTGAACCAGGTGATTCCCGGCTGGACCGAGGGCCTGCAGCTGATGAGCGAGGGTGCCCGTTACAAGCTCTACATTCCGTCCGATCTGGCCTACGGCCCCGGCGGCAACAGGGCGATCGGCCCCAACGAGACCCTCGTGTTTGATGTCGAGCTACTCGAGATCAACCCTGGCTCCGGAGACTAAGCGCCAGAACAGGCAGCTGTCAGTTCTGAGGCTGCCACACGAAAAAGCCCCAGCCGGCGATGCCGGACTGGGGCTTTTTTTTGATTCAGGGATTTCTCAGGCAGAGGCTACTTTGCCGGCATGGGCATTGTGCAGATGCTCGATCAGAAAATCCTCCATCTCGAACCGGGTCTCCAGAGTTTCACCCAGCTTCGACAATTCACCGAACAGTTCTTTGACATCCTCTTCGGACAAATCCCGGCCATCCAGCCGGTCATTGAAGTTAAGGGCAACCTCGGTGGTTTGCTCAATACGGGGATAAACCTTGGCAGCCAGCTCCAGCCCGCCATCGTTAAATTCCCGGGCCTCTCGCACCAACTGCTCGTAGATCTCGAAATGACCGGTAGACACGTAATCCACCAGAACTTCACACAGGCGTACGAATTTTTCTCTCAATGCTTCAGTCTGCGAGAAGTCGCTTTCTCCGGACAGGTCGCAGTAATGCACCAGAAGCTCCTGACGCTCCTTGAGCCAGCGATCAATCAGCTCGCTGACGCCGCCCCAGCGCTCCCTGGCATTTCGGCAATTTTCCAACATGACGCCTGTTCTCCGCTTGTCTTGACTACTTCTGTTTCGGTTTTGATTTTTATTAGGTTTGGATCAAGTTACCCCATGGCTGCGGTTCCCCGCAACCGTTTCAGCCTCGAATCCATTCCCGGGGTTTTTGCCGGCGAAACATCAAAACCAGACCGGTGATGACAAGCAGCGAGAAAAAGACAGCAGTCCAGCCGGGGATACTCAAACCCAGGAACCGCCACACTACTTCGGCGCAGTCTCCGGTACCCTTGAGTGCGGTAGACAGCACTTCAAACCAGGGCAGAACATCGAGCATGTAGTCAACCGAGGGCCCACACGCGGGCACCTGGTCTGCCGGCAAGCTCTGCAGCCACAGTTGCCGACCGGCGACGCCGAGCCCGGCTCCGGCGGTCAGTACCAGCAGGAAACCATAGATGCGAACACCGAATCCGGCGGGGCCATGGAGGAAGGCCAGGAAACTCACAAGACCGGCGCCCATGAAGCCAAAACGCTGTAACCAGCAAAGCGGGCAGGGCTCCAGCCCCATCACATGCTCCATATAAAAGGCCACACCCAGAAGCGCGGCACATACAAGGAAAATCAGCCCGAAAACCCATCTGCTGGTCAAAAGAACACCTCGAATCGTGAATTGAAACTGCAAGCGGCCACAGGGCCTGCTATTCTCGTCACTTAACCCTAAACCACGATCAACTTCAAGCCTATGACACGCCAGCCAAAATCTGTTCTGACGCTTCTTTTTCTATTGTTTGCAACGATCTCTTTGCCGGCCGTTTCCCAGGAAGAGGAAAATGCCGAAGAGGAGGTGGCTGAAGAAGAAAACAGCTTTACCGACTACATCAGCATGGATCCACCGTTCGTGACCCACGTGGGTACGCCCGGCAACAAGCCAACCTATCTGAAAGCCGCGGTCAGTCTGCGGGCAAACAGCGCGAGCGCACGGCCTGCCGTGGATGCTCACATGCCCCGATTGCGACACGAACTGGTCATGCTGTTTGGTGAGCAAACGGATACCGATCGCCTCACCTCAATGGAGGGCCAGGAGGCGCTGCGCGAAGAAGCCAAACAGCGAATCAATGCGGTACTGGAAGAGCAGCAGACCGGCGAAAGCATAGCCGGCGTGCTGTTTACGGAGTTTGTCGTGCAGAAGTGAAGCTGGAACCGGCCAGTGGTTCAGGCGATCCGCGAGAACAGATCATCTGACTGGTCGCGGTCATCACGGGCCACCTGATCGGCATCATCCCAACCGGCTTCCCAGGCCGCAATAACGACGTCACCACGATAGGGGCAGCGGGATTTGTCCATGCCCATGTTGGCCGCCATATAGCCCTGTCGGTAAGCCTTGTTCAGGGCTTCCACGTCCCAGCCGAGTTTGATATCCCTTGCCATCGCAATCCCCTCCCGATCCTGATGTTACAAAAATTAACAGCCGGACCGGAGGGAGACAAATCTTTGTTCAGTTTCTGTGCGTCAGGTCCGCAGACTCCTCCTGCGACGCCTCCCGAACCCAACGTTCAAGAGCGCAGGTACTGTTCCAGAAACTCGCTGAACGACAGGGTATCGGCGCTTTCCATGTCGGCCTGCTCGGTCAGGGATTCTGACGTCATAGCCTCAAACGCGCGGCGCACATCATCACCAAGACCTTCCTGCCTAAGGCTCTGCTGATGCTGCCGCGCCATTTCCATACCCCACTCCCGGTGACCCAGGCCAGAGGAACGCATGGCATCGAGAACCCGGGCAGACGGCACGGTCCATTCACCGGTCAACACTTCGCGCTGGGCGGCAAGGGCGTTGCGGTAGGTGTCATCACCCCGCCAACTATCGAGCAGTTCCGCAAGGGGCTCCAGCTGCGACAGAATGTCGTTCGCAGCGTCGGATACCGGGGTACGATGCCCACCACGGCAAAGCGCCAACTCTCGATAACGCCCATTGGCGACCACATCCTTGTAGTTGTCATCCAGGCGTTCACATTCGGCATCGCCAATTCGGGGAGAGTCTGCTAGCAGGCAGTCCAGCAGGAACAGATCCAGAAAATCGATCTGGGCCTCGTTCACACCAACCGGCGAGAAGGGATCAAGATCCAAACATCGCACCTCAATGTACTCCACACCCCGGGCTTCGAGGGCCTGGATGGGCTTTTCCTCACGCTGCGTCGTGCGTTTGGGGCGCACCGCGCTGTAATACTCGTTCTCGATCTGCAGTACGCTGGTGTTGATCTGGATGAACTTGTCGCCCCGGCGGGTGCCGATCGACTCATACGCCGGCCAGGTGGTGTGAATGGCTCGATCCAGAGTCTGGGTGTAGGTGCTCAGCTCGTTGAAACAAATATTCAGGGATGCCTGTGCGTTGTTGTGGTACCCAAGATCGCCCATCCGCAACGAGGTTGCGTACTCACCGAACCAGGTGCGTTCATCAAATCGGGAGAGATCATGGTTCACGCCGGCTACAAAGCTGGCATCCAGAGCGGGCGAAGCACCGAACAGCAACATCAGCAGCCAACTGCGGCGGCGGAAATTGCGAATTAGCCAGAAATACTGGTCCGACTTGAAGTCTTTCAGGCTTTGCTCGTTGCCCAGCAATTCCTGCCACTTGTGCCAGAAACTGTCGGGCAGGGACAGATTGTAGTGGGCGCCCGCGATGCTCTGCATCATACGGCCGTAGCGCACAGCCAGTCCCTGCCGGTAAACATGCTTGAGTTGGCCAATATTGGAGCTGCCATACTCGGCGATGGGGATACTCGGGTCACCATCCAGCTCACAGGGCATGCTTGTCGCCCAGAACACTTCGTCACCCAGGTTCTGCTGCACAAACGTGTGGATATCCCGCAGCGATTTCAGCATGCCTGCCGTGCTGTCGAACACCGGCGTAATCAGCTCCAGCAAGGCCTCTGAATAGTCGGTGGTAATCCTCGGATGGGTAAGCGCCGACCCCAGGGCTTCGGGGTGCGGAGTCTGGGCGATGAAGCCGTTGCGATCCACCCGCAGCCCTTCTTTTTCGACACCCTTGAGGAAACCATCCCAGTCGCTGGCAGCGAACTGACGAAATACGGAATGGCGGGATTCAGCCATGGTCGACTCCTGCTGCGGCCGGCTTGCTCTTGTGCATAACCGGCCGGTGAAAAGATTGTAAACCCGTCAGCTGTCCTTGCGCGCCGAGGCAAGTGCCTGGGCCAGCGCACCAGCCATGGCGCCCTGTGGGGATTTCTGACCGGAACCGCCATTACCGGCATTCCGGTTTCCGCCCTTGCGGCTGGCTCCGGAGCGGTTGGCAGCCATTGGCTTGCCTTCGTTTTTCTCGCCAGGCTGATCGTCCATACGCATGGTCAGGGCAATTCGCTTGCGCGGGATATCCACGTCCATCACCTTAACCTTGACGATATCCCCGGCCTTGACCACTTCTCGGGGATCCTTGACGAAGGTGTGGGACAGCGCGGAAATGTGCACCAGGCCATCCTGATGCACACCAATATCCACAAACGCGCCAAAGTTGGTCACGTTGGTCACCGACCCTTCCAGCACCATGCCGGGTTTGAGATCGCTCAGGGTTTCGACCCCTTCCTCAAAACTTGCGAACCTGAATTCCGGTCGCGGATCCCGCCCCGGTTTCTCCAGTTCCGAGATGATGTCCTTGATAGTCGGCAAACCGAACTGTTCTGTTACGTAATCCTGGGGATTCAGACCACGCAGGAACGAGGGATCGCCGATGATATCGCCCACTTCGCGATTATTTTTCCGGGCGATGGCCTCGACCACGCCATAGGCTTCCGGGTGCACGGAGGACCGGTCCAGGGGGTTCTCGCCGCCGGCAATACGCAGAAAACCCGCCGCCTGCTCGAACGTGCGGTCCCCGAGACGGGTGACCTTGAGCAGCTGTTTCCGGTTGCGGAACATGCCGTTCTGGTTGCGGAACTCAATGATGTTCTGGGCGATGGTCTGGTTCAGGCCCGAGACCCTTGCCAGCAGTGGCGCTGACGCGGTATTCAGATCCACACCCACGCCGTTTACGCAGTCTTCCACTACGGCATCGAGGCTTCGTGACAGCTGCACCTGGGAAACGTCGTGCTGGTACTGCCCCACCCCGATGGATTTCGGCTCGATTTTCACCAGTTCGGCCAGCGGATCCTGCAACCGGCGGGCAATGGACACCGCGCCGCGAATGGTGACATCCAGATCGGGCAGTTCTTTTGAGGCGAACTCGGAGGCTGAATAGACCGAAGCACCGGACTCACTGACCACGATCCGGGCCAGCTTCAATTCGGGGTAACGCTTGCTGAGGTCGCCGACCAGCTTCTCCGTTTCCCGGGAAGCGGTGCCATTACCAATGGCCACCAGCTCGATCTTGTACTCCCGACACCAGGCCGCCAGCTGCTCAATCGAACGGTCCCACTGGTTCTGGGGTGCGTGAGGGAAAATAGCACCGTGGCCGGCCACCTGGCCTGTGCCATCAATAACAGCGACTTTCACCCCGGTACGCAGGCCGGGGTCCAGGCCCAGAGTCGGGCGCGGACCGGCCGGTGCCAGCAGCAGTAGATCCTTGAGGTTGGCGGCGAACACGTTGATGGCTTCGGTTTCTGCCGCTTCGCGGACCTGTGCCATGAGATCGGTTTCAATCTGGGTGGAGAGTTTCACCCGCCAGGTCCAGCGAACCACCTCCGAGAGCCATTTGTCGGCAGCACGACCATTGTCCCGGATATTCCAGCGAGCGGCGATGCGCTGCTCGGCCGGGTGGGGCGCACGGCGGTCATCCTCGGCATCACCAACAACAATCGTGTAACCAAGAACGCCCTCGTTCCTGCCCCGAAGGATGGCCAGGGCACGGTGGGACGGAACTTTCTTAAGCGGCTCAACGTGGTCGAAATAATCACGGAACTTGGCCCCCTCGTTTTCCTTGCCTTCCACCACGGTGACTTTCAGCTGGCCTTCCTGCCAGATAAAGTCCCGCAGGCTGCCCAGCAGCTCGGCATCCTCGGCAAACCGCTCCATCAGAATGTAGCGGGCGCCATCCAGGGCAGCCTTGGTATCTTCCACGCCGGCTTCTTTGTTCAGGTAGCCCTGGGCAGTGGTTTCAGGATCGAGAGTCGGATCATCATAGAGGGCGTCAGCCAGCGGCTCCAGACCCGCCTCGCGGGCAATCTGGGCCTTGGTCCGGCGCTTGGGCTTGTAGGGCAGGTAAAGATCTTCCAGACGGTTCTTGGCATCCGCCTCGTTAATGCTGGCCCTGAGCTCGTCGGTCAGCTTGCCCTGCTCCTCGATGCTCTTGAGGATGGTGGCACGACGGTCTTCCAGTTCCCGCAAATAGCGCAGACGTTCTTCCAGGTTCCTCAGCTGGCTGTCGTCCAGTGAGCCTGTGATCTCTTTCCGGTAGCGGGCGATAAACGGAACGGTCGCGCCCTCGTCGAGCAGGGCGACGGTGGCATTAACCTGTTGCTCGCGGACACCGAGCTCGTCGGCGATACGCCTGGAGATACTGTTCATGCAACCTCTGTCTGATGCTTTGCCAATAAACCAGCAAAGGTACAGCGGCTTACTGCTGCAGGCAAGCGGCCTCGCCCCGCTTGTTCAGGAATTGCACAAGATCGGCCCAGGGCATGGGGCGGGCGTAGTAATAGCCCTGGATTTCATCGCAATGCTGCTGGCGCAGAAACTCCAGCTGGCCTTCGGTTTCCACACCTTCGGCCACCACACTGATCTGCAGGCTGTGGGCCAGGCTGATGATGGCCCGAATGATGTGTTCGGCGTCTGCCGAATTGCCCAGCTCCTGCACAAACGACTTGTCGATCTTCACCAGTGAGATGGGCAAATGCTGAAGATTGCTCAGGGAGGAAAAGCCGGTCCCAAAATCATCGAGGGCAAAGCTGATACCCAGCTGATTCAGTTCACGCAGGCAGCGCTGGGCATACTCGGGGTCGTGCATCATGGCGCTCTCGGTGAGCTCCAGCTCCAGCAGGCTGGTGTCCACGTTGGCGTTGAAGATGATGCGGAAAATGGTTTCGGTCATCTTGCGGTCGTGAAACTGCCGGAACGACAGATTGACGGCGAACACCAGGCCGGGAAAGCCGAGCTCGGCCGACTCCTGCAAACGCTTACAGGCCTGCTCGATGACCCAGTAACCGATGGGCACGATCAGTCCGCTGCGCTCGGCCACCGGGATGAATTCGTCCGGCCCCACCAACCCCCGCTCCGGATGATTCCAGCGCAGCAGGCATTCCACGCCCCGAACCTCCTCGGTGGCCAGATCAATCCGGGGCTGGTAGTAAAGCTCCAACTCCTTGCCCCGCAGGGCATTGCGCAAATCCGCCTCCAGGCGAAGCTGGTAACCGGCGGAAATGTGCAACTGCCGGTCGTAGAAGCGGTAGCTGGTACCCGGGTCCCGCTTGGCTTCAAACATGGCACGATTGGCCCGACGCAACAGATTTTCGGCGCTATCGCCGGCTTCCGGGTAGGTAGCAACACCAAGGCTGACACTCACCACGACGGTCTGGCCATCAATGGTAACCGGCTCATCAAGGGCGCTGACCACCTTGCGGATAATCTGGGTGATATCCAGGGAGTCTTCGACCTTTT
Organism: Marinobacter manganoxydans MnI7-9; assembly: GCF_000235625.1. Classification (GTDB taxonomy): domain Bacteria; phylum Pseudomonadota; class Gammaproteobacteria; order Pseudomonadales; family Oleiphilaceae; genus Marinobacter; species Marinobacter manganoxydans. Next base: position 32,958 of record NZ_AGTR01000011.1, read on the forward strand.
CAACAATAATAGCCAGCTCGTCACCGCCAATGCGCATCAGCGAATCCACGCGTCGGAGGGAATGTCGGAGCCGCTCTGCCAGTTTCATCATCAACTGGTCACTTTTCTGATAGCCAAACGACTCGTTGATGCTGCGGAAATCATCAATATTGAGGTGCAACAAAGCCAGACGGTGGCCCGCGCGTTCGGCACGCAAAAGCGCTTGCTGAAGCCGATCGAAGAACAGGTCCCGGTTGATAAAACCGGTGGCGACCTCGCGGCCCAACTGACCATGAGCCGATTCCGACAACTGACCCCGGTACCAGAGGCACTTTACCGCACGACGGAAGTTCCAGTGGTCCAGGTTCTGGCGACTGAGATAATCAGCGGCGCCCGAAGCAAGTAATTCGGGCGCCCGTTCCCCGGGAAGCTCGGCACTCAGGGCCAGTACCGGCTTTTCATTGCTGGCGACGGCCAGGTACTGCAGGAAGGAGGCTTCAGACCCACCGTGGAACACGCAATCCCATACGATAAGATCAAAACTGGCGTTCCGGATCAGATCATCGCAATCCACCAGATCCGGGCACCAGGTTGCGTCCGCACTGATTTCGACGTCACCCGCCAGGAGAGCATTCAGCCAGAGAAAATCAGCGTAATCTGGTGTCAGAACCAAAAGGCGCAACTGTCCGGGCCTCACGGTTTCCAGTGGCAGTGTCATCTAGCAGGATCCATTTATGCGTGAACAACCAAGTCCGTTCTATCAATCATAGTCGATAGATCGTCAAGGTACAGCAACTCTGTCTGGTGTAGAATAAGCCCACGTCCGTTATCCCCATTTCGTTCCATTCTGGCCATTTATTTGTGAACAAGCTCAACCCGAGACAAAGCGAAGCAGTCCGCTATGCCGATGGCCCCATGCTGGTGCTTGCTGGTGCCGGCAGCGGCAAGACCAGCGTGATCACCCGCAAGATTGCCTACCTGATCGAGCAGCTCGGAATCCCGGGGCGTCATATTGCCGCGGTCACCTTCACCAACAAGGCCGCCCGGGAGATGAAGGAGCGGGTTGGCCGGATCGTGGAGCGGAAGCTGACCCGAGGCCTGATTGTATCCACTTTTCATAACCTTGGCCTCAATATGATCCGGGAAGAGCACACGCATCTCGGCTACCACCCCGGCTTTTCCATCTTCGATGCCGAGGATGCCAAGGCCCTGTTACAGGATCTGATGCTGCGGGAAGCCAGTGCCGAGGCTGGGGACGAACTCAACGACATCCAGATGACCATCTCGTCCTGGAAAAACGCCATGCGGGGGCCGGCCGAGGCCCTGAGCAAGGCGGCGGATGAGCGGGAACAGCGCATCGCCATCATCTACAAGAAATACAACGAATACCTGAAGGCCTACAACGCGGTCGATTTTGATGATCTGATCCTGCTTCCCGTGATGCTGTTCCGCTCAAATCCGGACGTGCTCGCGAAATGGCGGCGGAAGATTCGCTACATGCTGGTGGATGAATACCAGGACACCAACGTGTGCCAGTACGAACTGGTCAAACTCCTGGTCGCAGAGCGGGCCGCGTTCACTGTGGTTGGCGATGACGACCAGTCGATCTATGCCTGGCGCGGCGCCCGACCGGAAAACCTGGCCCAGCTCAAGGAAGACTTCCCGAGCCTGAAAATCGTCAAGCTTGAGCAGAATTACCGCTCCACGGCCAGGATCCTGCGCAGTGCCAACACCGTGATTGCCAACAACCCCCACGTGTTCGAGAAGGCTCTGTGGAGTGATCACACCATCGGTGAGGAAATCCGGATCGTCCGGTGCCGCAACGAAGACGCGGAAACCGACCGGGTTGCCACCGAGATCCTCGACCAGAAGCTGAAGAAAGGCCTCGATTTCCGGGACTTTGCCGTACTGTATCGGGGTAACCACCAGGCACGACTGCTGGAAATGAAGCTGCAGGCCTACCAGATCCCCTACCGGATCTCCGGCGGCCAGTCGTTTTTCTCGAAGAACGAGATCAAGGACGCCATGTCTTACCTGCGTCTGCTGATCAATCCCGACGATAACGCTGCCTTCCTTCGAGTGGTCAACGTGCCCCGCCGGGAAATCGGCCCGCGCACCCTTGAGCAGCTCAGCCACTATTCACGCTCTCGAAATATCAGCCTGTTCAAGGCATTGGGAGACATGGGCGCAGAGACCCACGTAACCGAGAAGGGCCTGGACCGTCTCCGGCGCTTTGCCCATTGGGTGGACGCCACCTGCGAGCGGCTGCACAGCGAGAATCCGATACCCGTGATCAAACAGCTGTTCACGGACATCGAGTACGAGGAGTGGCTGCACCAACACTCCGGCACGCCCAAGCAGGCCGAGCGAAGGATGGAAAATATCTGGTACCTGGTGGAATCGATCCAGCGCATGCTCGATGACGGCAAGGGCACGGCCGATGAGCTCGGCATCGAAGATGCCATTACCAAACTGATCCTGCGGGACATGATGGAACAGCGGGAAGAGGACGACGACAGTGACAAGGTTCAGCTGCTCACCCTGCACGCTTCCAAGGGCCTGGAGTTTCCCCATGTGTTCATCATGGGGCTTGAAGAGGAAATCCTGCCCCACCGAAGCAGCATCGAGGAAGGCAACATCGAGGAGGAGCGGCGGTTGATGTACGTAGGCATCACCCGCGCCCGGGAAACACTGACGCTGACCTATGCGGCTATCCGGAAACAGTACGGGGAAAAGCTGGAAACCATCCCGAGCCGTTTTCTTGATGAACTGCCCGAAGAAGATCTCAAGTGGGAAGGCACCGGCGACCTGGATGTGGAGGCCAATCAGAAGAAAGGGAAAGCAACATTGAGCGCGCTGATCGGAGACCTCGGCCTCTAGTCAGTACCCAGACGCAAAAAAGCCCCTCTAAAGGGGCTTTTTCAACGAATAAACCGCACGCTTACTGGCTCTGCTCAACAATATACTCAACAGACGCCTGGATTTCTTCATCCGGACAGCTTGAACAGCCGCCTTTTGCCGGCATCGCGTTGAAGCCATTGATAGCGTGGCTCACCAGGGTGTCCAGGCCCTTGTCGATGCGCGGTGCCCAGGCATCCGCATCGCCAATCACCGGCGCACCTGCAGCACCCGTGGTATGACAAGCCATGCAGACAGCATCGTAAACTTCGCTGCCCGAGCGAGGACCGGCGCTGGCGGTTTCGGTGGCGACCGCAGCCTCACCACACTCTTCACCCTGCAGACACACCTCGCCCACCGGCTGAATACGTGCACGGATTTCATCTTCAACACTTGCCATTACGGCACCCGCTGTCAGGCCAAGAACGACCAGTACAGCAACCAGGACTCTCTTCATCTTCACAATGCACCTCGCATTTGAGCGTTATAATCTTCGGTCGCCGCATTATAGCGACTGAAACCAGGCAAAAAAACCAAACAGCAAAATCATAAATTGATTTCAACCATTTTAATTGCGATTTCGTAAGTCAGAGGGTGTTTCGCGAACAATCCGGTTACCATGGTGTTCGCCGACGTTTTACCATTCAGGACCTGTTTCCATGACCAATACGGAACCGACTTCGCCCCACCCGTTGCGCAAACCGCTGCTGATTGCCGAATTCACGGCGCTGGCTGTTTTGCTTGCTTCCATGGGGTGGTTTTCCAGTCAGACCAGTGACGGCCAGGCGATCAGTGCCGGCTGGCTGCTGATTCCTGCCTTCGCCAGCCTGGGGGTTTTCCTAAGCTTCATCGGGCTGATGTACCTGCGCTGGGTTGCGTCTGCAGACAGCGGCAACCGGTTCAAGCACAAGCTTATTTTCTCGCTTCTTGCCGTCACCCTGATCGGCGTCTGGATTTACGGCATTGCCAATACCTGGTTCAGCCTGACTGCCAGCTAGGAGACCGCCTCATGACGTACCTTCATACGCTGTCGCCACCACGGGGCCTTCTCACCATCTCGCTGCTGTTGTCGGTGTCCGCCACGGTGGCGGCTCAGACCAACGAGACACCCTCGATAGACTCTCCCGAACAATGTGCCCTGATTGAAGACGGGGTCAAACGGCTGGCCTGTTTTGATAGCCTCTATAAACCAGCAGAGCGACAGGCCCAGGCCTCAGAAAGTGCCAAAGAGCAGGCCGAGAAGAGCGCGGAACAGCTGGCACCGAATGGCGAGGATCTCGACGCCGTTGCCGGCAACGCCCTTGAAGGTGATCCTGATGCGGGCGTCATGTCGGCGCTGGTCGACCGTTATGTGGCGGCTGAAAAAGCCGTTTTCTCATTCTCCGGAAGTTTCGTGGGACATCGCCCCACCTATATCCTGCCCATCAGTTGGGTGGAAGACCCGAACGATGTGCCATCCAGCCCCAGACTGGGCTCCGTCGGCTATGACTACGAGCTGGAACGGGAAGAGGCCAAGTACCAGATCAGCTTCAAGGTGCCGTTGCTGACGGGGATTCTGGATGACCGCACCACCCTCTGGTTTGGCTACACCCAGACTTCGTTCTGGCAGGTCTACAACAAGGACGATTCCGCACCTTTCCGGGAAACCAACTACGAACCTGAGATATTCGCGCGCTATCAGGCCGACTGGGATCTCGGACCGGGGCGGCTGAATGGCGTGACCCTGGGCCTAAACCATCAGTCGAACGGCCAGTCGGAGCCTCGGTCTCGCAGCTGGAACCGGATTATGGCATCTGCGGCTTACAGCTATGATCGTTGGCTCTTTATGGTTCAACCCTGGTACCGGATTCCGGAGAACAGCAACGACGATAATGCCGATATTGAGCGCTATCTGGGGCATGCCAACTACTATGCGGTGTACAAGCTGACCGAGGACCGGACGTTTTCGTTACGGCTGATGAACAATCTGCGGTCGGATGACAACAAGACGTCGGTGGAGTTCGGGTATAGTTTTCCGATGGGGGATACGGTTAAGGGGTTTTTCCAGTACTACAACGGGTATGGGGAGAGTCTGATTGACTACAACCACCGGATTCAGCGGATTGGTATCGGGATTATGCTGAACGACTGGCTCTGACTGTTTCTATTTGGTAACGGTCAGAGCCAGCATTCGGGTTAGCCTTCTTTGTTTAGCCGATCCATTTCAGCCAGCAACTCCGCGGTTTTCTCTTCCATCAACGGAATATCCGCCCTTGATTCGACGTTCAAGCGCACAACCGGCTCAGTGTTGGACATTCGTAAGTTGAAGCGCCAGTCGTCGAATTCGATGCTGACGCCGTCCACGTGGCTGACGTTTTTGGCGCCGACGCTGTATTTGGCTTCAATCGCAGCGATGACCTTGGGGGGATCCGCGATGGTGCGGTTGATCTCGCCGCTGGCCGGGTAGGCTTCGATTCGGGCGTCGATCAGCGACGACAGGGTCTGGCCAGACTGGCAGAGGCGTTCGGCGACCAGCAGCCAGGGGATCATGCCACTGTCGCAGTAGGCGAAGTCGCGGAAGTAGTGGTGGGCGCTCATTTCGCCGCCGTAGACCGCGTCTTCATCACGCATTCTCTGTTTGATGAAGGCGTGGCCGGTTTTGCTCTCGATGGCTTCGCCGCCAGCAGCTTCGACCAGGTCGAGGGTGTTCCAGGTCAGGCGGGGGTCGTGGATGACTTTGCCGCCGCCGGTTTTGCGCAGGAACTGGTCGGCCAGCAGACCAACAATGTAATAACCCTCGATAAAACGACCGTTTTCGTCGAAGAAAAAGCAGCGGTCGTAGTCGCCGTCCCAGGCAATGCCCATGACGGCACCTTCTGCGATAACGGCGTCAGCGGTGACGGCGCGATTTTCCGGCAGGATCGGATTGGGAACACCGTTGGGGAAATGGCCGTCAGGTTCATGGTGTACTTTTACGAATTCGAAGGGCAGGTGCTGTTCGAGTTCGTCGATCACCAGGCCGGCGCCGCCGTTACCTGCGTTGACGGCAATGGTCATTGGCGTGAGTGAGACCGCGTCAACGTAGCCCAGAAGATGGTCGATGTAGGCGCTCATGACTTCCAGGGGCTCGTAACGTCCTTGCTCGGGCGCATCACCAAAAGGCTCCAGAACTCTATCGCGAATCTCGTTCAGGCCGTTGTCAGAGCTGATCGGCCGGGATTCGGGGCCGACCATTTTCATGCCGTTGTGGTCTTTCGGGTTGTGGCTGGCGGTCACCATGATGCCGCCGTCCATCTTGTAGTGGCTGGTAGCGAAATACACCTGTTCGGTGCCGCACAGGCCGATATCAAAAACATCCGCACCGGCTGCCATGAGGCCCGAGCTGAGCGCCTCGGCAATGTCCGGGCTCGAAAGACGGATGTCGTAGCCGACGATCACTTTTTTAGCGCCGGTAATTTCCACGTAGGCGCGCCCGATTTTCTCGGCCAGAATGGGGTTTAGTTGGTCAGGTACACGGCCACGAAGATCGTAAGCCTTGAAGCAGGACAGGTCCATTGCAGTCTCCCGGTCAGTGGCATCCGGCAGGATCCGGATATGTCAGAACATAAAACTCCGGATATTCTAACCGCTGTGGGGTGAAATCGGGGAACTAGACCGGAAAAATCAGGGAGGGAACTCCGGCACCCGCCAGTTCTGGCGGGTGCCGGTCAGAATTTACTCAGATGCGCCTGATTGCAGCTGGATGTAATTCTGAATACCCATCTGAGAAATCATTTCCAGCTGGGTTTCGAGCCAGTCGATGTGCTCTTCCTCGCTTTCCAGAATGCGACGGAAAATTTCGCGAGAGGTGTAGTCCTTCACCTCGTCACAATAGGCAACCGCTTCTACGTAGTCCGCATGGCCGGCCAACTCCAGTTTCAGGTCGCACTGGAGCATTTCCTCCACGTTTTCACCGATCAGCAGCTTGTTCAGATCCTGCAGGTTGGGCAGCCCCTCGAGGAACAGAATACGCTCGATCAGCTCGTCGGCGTGCTTCATCTCGTCGATGGACTCTTCGTATTCCTTGTCTGCCAGCTTGGTGATTCCCCAGTCCTTGTACATACGGGAATGGAGGAAATACTGGTTGATGGCAGTCAGCTCGTTGGCAAGCGCCTTATTGAGGTACTGGATGACTTTTTTATCGCCTTTCATAACCGGATTCCTTGTGTGATGAATACCTAGTAGACAAGGATAGACCGTTGAGCGCCGATAAAAAACCGCGACTGCAAAAAGGTCGCAAATGGAAATCAGGATGGATATCAGGCCGGTTGAGCGAGCATATTGGCCAGTGCCAGATAATCCGTCGAACGACTCTCGCGAAGAATTTCCCGTGCGGTGCAGGCGCAACGGCCACACTGGGTTCCGACACCCAACTGCTTACCCAGTTGACGCATGGAAGACACACCGTCTTCAGCGGCTTCACGGATTTCTCGATCGGTTACCCCGTGGCAAAGGCAGACATACATCGCGGCTACTCACTAACGCTACAAAAGTTAGTGATAATTATTGTTATTCACATCCAGAATTGCAAGCCTTTTGTATTAAATTTGTGCAACGGAATGTTTCAGGCCGGGTCCTGGCGCGTCAGATTCTGGCTCCCCGTTGCTGTAACAACCACGTTGTCCTCGATACGAATACCCCCGCAGCCCCTCAGCCTGCCGATCAGCTCCCGGTTCAGGTATGACCCCAACTCCCCTTCCAGCAGGGGTTCCAGCAACGAGGGAATAAAATAGAAGCCTGGTTCAATGGTCACCACCATGCCGGGCTCCAGCCGGCGGGTCAGGCGCAGGAACGGGGCGTCTTCTGGCGGGGGCGTCGGTTTGCCGGCCACATCATGGACTTGCACGCCCAGGAAATGACCAATGCCATGGGGAAAGAAAACCCGGGTAATGCCTTTGTCGACGATGGCCTCGTCGTCCAGGCCCGATACCAGACCAGTCGCTGACAGCAAAGTAGCAACCCCCTGATGGGCCTTGCGATGAATCTCGATGTAATCCACACCCGGCGCCACCATGTCGCACAGTCTCAGGTGGAGTCGCTCAAGCCCGTGAATCAGGGCCGCAAAGTGTGACTCCTCCGGTCCCGCCGTGGTGCGGGTGATGTCGGAGCAATAGCCGCGATAACGAACGCCGGCATCGATCAGCAGGCTGCGGGGCTGCCCCGGAGGCTGCGTATCGTAATACTGGTAGTGCAGCGTACCTGCGTGCTCATTCAGGCCGATGATGCTGTGGTAAGGCGCCTCGGCTTCCCGCTGGCGGGTCGCCTGCTGGTAGGCCAGGTTGATGCCGAACTCGCTTTCACCGGCCAGGAATGCCTCCCGGGCAACAGCATGGCCCGCCAGAGCCAGCCTGTTGGCCTGGGCCAGGCACTCGATTTCATAGGCAGTTTTACGAACGCGGGTTTCGTCCAGGTCCCGGAGCAGATCGTCCGGGTTTGCGTCTCCGGGGACATTACTGATCAGTGCCGGATCGCCAATCACCGCCAGGCTGCCGGGATCATCCAGCAACGGCGCCCTGGGTGAGGCGCTGCTGCGAACCTCGATAAACGTCTGCCAGGGCTCTTCCGGTAACACTGGATTGGCGTGCCAGAAGTCCACCGGCTCGAACAACCAGAGCACGGGCCTGTGCCCCGCCCGGATCCAGAGCCAGCAGTGTTCGCGGCCAGCCAGACCGGTCCAGTGCAGAAACGGGCCATAGCCCTGGAAATGCCAGGCCTGATCATCGCCGTAGCGATAAGGGGCGGCACCGGAAGCGATCAGCAGGCTGTCGTAGCCATGCTCCGCCATCGCCGATTCGTAGCGGCCCTGCAGTTCGTTGAGGTGGTCCGTCTGCAGCGACAAAAGGGCATCATGTGGCATAGACATCTTCCAGTTTTGTCCAGAGCGTTAAGAGATCGTCCGACCGGGTATCCCGCAGCCGGACCAGGCGGATTTCCAGGGGCACATCCCAGCTCTCATCACCGGCGCGCACCAGACTGCCGAACTGTTCGCTTTTCTCGGTCATGCGTCTGGGCAACCAGCCCATGCCGAAACCCTGCTTGACCAATGCCTTGATACTGGCTGACCGGGTATTTTCGTTCAAGGGCAACAGATTGGCGGTTAGCCCACGCCGAACAAGATGACCTTCGATCGCCGACTGGAGAAAACCACGGCTGTGGTAGGCAATAAGCGGTACCGGCTGTTCCGGGCTGCCCGGCAGAGCAAACCGGGGGTGTCCGTCGTCGTCAGCAACGCTGACCGGCACCAGCGACTCCCGCGCCAGCACCAGCCATTCGTATCTGTCTTCGGCCACCTGCCGCCCCAGGGCAAATCCGGGTGCCAGTAACACAACACCAGATCACATTCGCCACTGTCCAGCGCCTCAAGGAATTGCTCGCCCACCCAGCTGGTGGCATTCAGGTTCAGCTGCAGGCGTTCAGCAATACTCGCGTCTCTGGCCCAGGCCTGGTAAAAGTGGGAAAACAGCCCCTGGGTGGAGCCGACACTGATCCGGGCAGAAGCCTCGGCTTCAAGGGCGGCAATGCGGTCCCGGGTATCCAGCACGTCACGGGTGATTCGCTCGCACAGTTCCCGGAACATCTCCCCTGCCGGTGTCAGTGAGAGCGGCAACGTCTGGCGGTTGATCAGCGTGCTGCCCATGGCCTCTTCCAGCAGCTTGATCCGTCGGCTGAACGTAGGCTGGCTCACATGCTGCAATTCGGCAGCACGTGCGAAATGGCGCGTTCGGGCCAGCGCCAGAAAATCTTCCAACCAGCGTACTTCCATGGAATCCCCTGAGGGTATGTCGTTGTGTCGATGCGAGTTCTTCTACTGGCATCATAGCCTATCGCAGCGGCGCCGTTACAACCGTCCCTCTTCCACCGCATGGCAGGCAACCTGGGTGCCGCCATCGGTGGTGATCAGCTGCGGCACCTCCTGCCGGCATCGCTCATTGGCATAAGGGCAACGTCCATGGAACACGCACCCGGAGGGCAGGTTCACCGGCGTGGGCACTTCCCCCTTGAGGCGAATATGGTTGGGCCGGTCATCCTCCAGCTTCGGAATCGCCGACAGCAGCCCCTGGGTGTACGGATGCTGGGCATCGTTGATAATTTCCCGGGTCGGCCCCTGCTCGATGATCCGGCCGGAGTACATGACCAGCATCCGCTGGGTCACCTGGGAGACCACGCCAAGGTCGTGGGTAATCAGCATCAGCGCTACGTTCTCCTGCTCGCACAGGTTCAGCAGCAGGTCCATGATCTCCGCCTGGATAGTCACGTCCAGGGCCGTCGTGGGCTCATCGGCAATGATGATTTCCGGGTCCAGCAGCAATGATCACCCGCTGGCGCATGCCCCGGACATCTCATGGGGGTACTGATTCAGCCGTTTCTCCGGCGACGGGCTCCCCTACCAGACCCAGCCGCTCGCCCTTGTCCAGGCTGAAACTGATGCCGCGCAGTGCCGTCAGGTCGCCGCCACGCACCGCAAAACGCACATCCAGATTTTTAACTTCCAACAGTGCCATGGTGTTACCCCTTGTACAGCCGTGAGTTCATCACATCCCGCAACCAGTCACCCAACAGGTTGATGACCAGTACGAGCACCACCAGCACCAGACCCGGGATCAGGGTGATCCACCAGGAGCCGCTCTGGATGTAATCAAAGCCGGATTTGATCAGCGACCCGAGGGACGGCTGGGTTTCCGGCATGCCCAGGCCCAGGAATGACAGCGCCCACGATGATGGCAACCATCAGGGTGGAGAACGACAGCTGCACATCGGCAATGCGCATCAGCACCGCATCCACCTTGCCGCCCAGATAGCCGGCCAGCAGGCCGAAAAGAATACCCAGAAACGCCTGCAGAACCACCGCCCCAAAGCCGATCATTAACGACACCCGGGCGCCGTACAGAATGGTGGACAGCAGATCCCGGCCCTGGGCGTCGGTGCCCAGGGGAAATGCCGGATCGGCACCGCTCATGCCCACCGGGGGCAGCTCGGAATTCATAATGTTGATCAGCGCCAGATCGTAGGGATCGGCGGGCGCCAGCAGCGGCGCAAACACCGCCGCCCACGGTAATCACCGGCAGCATGGTGTTCTTGAGTGCGTGCAGGAAGTTGATACGGCCGGCACTGAGGCCCTTGGCCCGGGCGTAACGAACGTAATCGCTCTGCAGCACTTCCATCATCTCGGCCCGGCTCAGGCGGATAAACAGCGGCAGCATGATCGAGGCCAGGGACACCGACGGCAGGACCAGATGCATCAGCCCGGTACCGGTGAAGAAACCGGACTCCCAGGTGCCGAACAGGTGCGTGAGCTCATCGCCCCGGCCGTAGGAGGGCAGCCCGCCTTCGGTGCTGAAGAAATCGTTCAGCCACTGGCCCCAACCGGTATCCGACGGGAACCAGTTCACCGTCACACCAATGGAGAGCAGCTGAATCAGCACAATGGCCGTCAGGAACACCGGGATGGAGATACCCACGGTACTGACGCCCATAAAGAATTTGGATAACCATGCCTGGGGTCGGATAGCGGCATAGACACCGATCGGCACGGAGAGAAACACAATAATGAGACTGGCACCGATCACCAGCTCCAGGGTCGCCGGCAGGTGTTCGGCGATCACCTCCAGGGTCGGCTTGCTGTAGAAATAGGAGTTGCCCAGGTCACCCTGGAGCGCATTGCCCGCGAAACGCAGGTACTGCACCACCATAGGGTCGTTCAGACCGACCTCCTCGCGAATGGCTTCCCGCTCCTCTTCGGAGACGGACATGCCCACCATTTCCTGAAGCGGGTCCCCGAGGCCATCCTGAATGGCAAAGGCGATCACACTGATCACAAACATGACCAGAAACGCCTGGGAAATCCGCTGAACCAAAAACGCTAACATGGAAAGCTTCCGGATAAGGCTTGCAAACAAAAGGCCGCGTCGTCATACAGACGCTGCTCTACTTCCTGCAGCATGGCCGCACGCTTGTCCAGGTCGGTCTCGACATTGGCCTTCTGAACCAGGGCGTCGATTTCCGGGTTGCAGTAGTTACCGGCGTTGTACTGGCCAGCGCCACTGTCGGCGTCCGGGCAGAACGTCAGGAACTCATAGAAGTTGGCGGAGTCCTCGGTGTCCGCGTGCCAGCCGATCATCATCATGTCAGCGGCGCGGTTGTCATACTCCGGCCAGTACTGGGCCTTCGGCAGGGTTTTTTCAGATCCACCTTGATGTTGATCCGGGCCAGCATGGCAGCCACCGCCTGAGCGATCTTGTCGTCGTTCACGTAGCGGTTGTTCGGCGCCATCATGGTGATGGTGAAACCGTCCTCATAACCGGCTTCCTTCATCAGTTCCTGGGCCTTGGCGACATCGAAGCGCGGTGTGAGGGACTCGTTATGGCCCTGGTAGCCCGCCGGGAACATCTGCGCAGCTGGCGTGGCGAAACCCTTCATGATCTTGGCGGCAATACCTTCCTGGTTGATGGCGGAGGCAATCGCCTCGCGAACCTTCGGGTTCTTGAAGGCTTCCACCCGCTCCCAGCTCTCTGCCAGACGCGGCTCAAAACCAAGATCCTTGGTCCAGCGCAGCAGCGGATCAAAGGTCATATGAGACAGCTGGAGAATGCCACCAGACAGCTGCTCATGAATGTCGAGGGTTACCGGATCGGCGTCGTACGCCATCTTCAGTTCTTTGGTCGCCTCGGCGCCCAGAGCAACTGGCGCCGAGGCCAGGGCCATGGAACCGACAAATGCTGCAATCAGTTTTTTCATCGCGTTTTCCGTCGCTGTTTTAGGAATTTTCACGGAACATCGGCGCAGAACGGCGCCGAATGTCTGGCCAACAAGCTAGTCTCGGAAAACACTTAGGGCAATCGAAATTGCAACATGGGGCTATACGCCAGGTGAATGACCTGTTTTGGCGCGGACTTACAGACGAAAAAACAATGGCAGAATAAGCGCGGTAAAAACCCCGGTAAGCCCCATACCCAGAGATGCAAACGCACCGGCGGTGTGACTGATCTCGAACGCCCTCGCCGTGCCAATCGCATGGCCGTTCAGACCCAGGGCAAAGCCGAGAATCCGTTCGTCTTTCACAGGTAAAAGCCGCGCGAGCAGGTCAACGAAGAGGGTTGCCACCACGCCGGTGATCAGAAGCCCGCCCATCATCAGGGGCACCGAACCACCCAGTTGCTCGGTAATACCAATGGCAATAGGTGCCGTCACCGACTTGGGCGCCAGCGAGGCCAGCACCTCCGGCGTCGCTCCCAACGCCCAACCAATCACCACGGCGTAAACCGCCGCCATGGTGGCGGCAATCGGCAGCGTGACTACAATCGGGCGCCACATGGCACGGATATGGTGCATCTGCTGGTACAAGGGAATCCCGAGTGCGACGGTGGCAGGCCCCAGCAACACCGTCAGCCACCGCGCGCCCTGTTGGTAATCCTGGTAATCCACCGCCAACGCGATGAAGCCAGATAAAAGACACGCAGACAAAACAACCGGCGGCAGCCAGATAGGCCGGCCAATGCGGGAGAACAGCCAGTTGCCGGCAAAGAAGGCACCGAGGGTCAAACCGATCGCAAGAATCGGGGTGGCGGCAAGCGACTCCGGCAGGGCCTGGAAGCGCGCGAGTAGCTCACTCACCATCGCTAACGCCTCTTTTCGTCACCGCTTTCATCAACAACAACGTCGTCAGCACACTGAGAAAGGTGCCCACCAGCAATGCCGCCGCAACCGCCAGCCACTGCCCGGAGAACTGGTTCGCCGTGAAAAACACACCCACCACCCCCGGCATGATCAAGAGCACCAGCACCGATATCAGCCCCTGGCTGGCCCGAGCAAGATCATCACTCACGTTGCCTTTAAGCATCAGCGTGAAGGTAATGACCACCATCCCCAGCACGCCGCCACTCACCGGCAACGCCAGAAGCAGGCGCACAGACTCGCCAAGAATAAAAAACAGCACCAGAACCAGAAAACCACGCAACATCGGCATGCGCTTACACTCACCCGGGAAAGAATTGCATTACACTAGCCCAAACCCCTATCCCGATACCAATGCAGGAAGCCCATGGCGCTCAAAGCAACCATCCTCAAGGCGACGCTCAACATCGCCGACATGGACCGTCACTACTACGCGGATCATCAATTGACCATCGCCCAGCATCCGTCGGAAACGGACCTGCGCGTGATGATCCGGCTGCTTGCCTTTGCCCTGAACGCCGGCGACACCCTCGAATTTACCAAAGGCCTGAGCACCGATGATGAGCCAGAGCTGTGGCAGAAAGACCTGACCGGCGAAATTGAATTATGGATCGAGCTTGGCCTGCCAGAAGAAGACCGAATAAGGAAGGCCTGCAACCGCGCCGGGAAAGTGATCCTCTACACCTATGGCGATCGCGCATTCCCAGTCTGGTGGGACAAACATCACGGCAAGCTGGAACGTTTCGACAACCTCACCATTGTTCACCTACCCGGCGACAGCACTGAGGCCCTGGCAGCGCTCGCGGACCGGTCCATGAGCTTCCAGGTGACCATCCAGGATGGCGAGGTCACCTTCAGCAATGACAACAATCTGGTATCGATTACCCCCGAGCAGCGACTACCCCAGAACTGAGGTCAGGACTTGCCGCCGGGGGCTGGACAGACACCCGCTACGCACGTAAGATTGCGCACTCGAAATCGGCGAGTCATCGTCGAGCTCGAAGCGCCCGTAGCTCAGCTGGATAGAGCGTTGCCCTCCGGAGGCAAAGGTCATAGGTTCGAATCCTATCGGGCGCGCCATTATTTTCAAAGGCTTGCGTGAAAACGCAGGCCTTTTTTATTTGCCTGTGCCCAAATTGTGCCTTGCTGGAGCCCAGTCACTTTAGGCCGCTGCTATATCACTCAGTAAAAAGACCATTGCACGGTTTCCACCTCACCATCTCCAAGGCACAGCCACTCCGCGTTATCTATGAATCCAAAACGCCTTGTTGTCGAAACCTTTGGTCGCAATGCGAACATTGGAAGCAACCAATTAACGCTTCTTCCCGCATTACTTCGAAACCTATATGAGGGAAAGCACACTTTTTCAGTATACAGCTATTTCACATTCCCCCTGAAACCAAGCATAAACGGGTTGCAGTAGCCATCTGGGCAAACGGCATCCTGACTCTCGTCCAGATCGCGGAAAGGACTTTGCCGGCAGCTTGGCGCTGATTGCCGATGCTATACATAACTTCTGGGACATGGCATCGCTGATTATCGCGTTCGCGGCCCGTAAGATTGCGCGTCGCCCGGCTGAATAAAAGCTGACCTTCGGCTACGGGCGAATAAAGGTAGGTGTTGCGCTGTTAAATACACCACCTTGATCATGATAGGGCCCTACCTGATATACGAGGGTGTCATGCGGTTCCCAGATCCGCTGGAACTCAAGGGGTGTTGGGTAGTCTGACTTACATTGTTGCACTGATAATGGACGCGTTGAGCGCGCTGCTGACCTACTCAATGCAGAAGGGCAGCGTTAATATTCATGCGTTGTTTTACACAACTTGTCTGATGCGTTTGCGTCAATAGCAGTGTTATAGGCGGAGCTCTTATCTTGCTCTACGACATGCGCTGGGTTGATTCCGCAATCACCATTGGCATGGCCAGCTATATTCTCTACTTGGACCTGACAGAAATTGGCGGGACCATCAGAACACTCATGCTGGGGAGTCCCGAGGATATCGGCACAGATTCCGTCATTGGGGCAGTATCAGACTTAGAAGGAGTTATCGACTTCACCCCGTACATTTTTGGCAGGTGGGTGAGCATGATGCCTCGCTCGACGCCCGTGTGGTTGTCGAGATGAGTGCGTGGAATGAACTTGAGAAAATCAAGGACGGGATAAAACAGGCTTTGGAGAAAGAGTTCAGCGTAACTCATTCAACACTGGAATTTGAACACCCTGACTACAAGCACGAGGGGGCAAATACCTATAAACATAGTTAACCGGCGCGCTATGTGACATACCTCATCATGCAGATTCCAAACGAATGGCGAACCACAAAGGCACGAGGACTCCATGCGAGACATGATTGAACCCCATCAAATTTGGGCCTACCCCATCGCTGCTGTTCTCGGCCTTTTAGAGGGCAGGAAACCTCCCCCGGGAAATATGTTGCCAGAGTATCTGCCCGGGACTCCATACCCAGGCTCTTGCTTTATAACAACATTACCCAGACACCGCTGCATCATCAGACCTCGCCAGAATCTCGAAAGCAATATGGCGAGGTCTAACTTTCTTTACGCTTCGGAAAAACTCCTGCGTTTCCAGAGATAGTAACCTACCGGTATCACCAGCAGTGCCAGAATCACGGCACTGATCATGCCTCCGACCATGGGCGCGGCAATCCGCCCCATGACTTCCGATCCGGTTCCGCCACCCATCATGACCGGTATCAGCCCGCCGATGATGGCGGCCGCGGTCATCATTATCGGCCGCACCCTCATTCCGGCGCCATGAAGCACTGCATGGCGAAGGTTTTCCCGCCTTGGTTTCAGCCCGTTCTTTTCACAGGTTTCCAGCATCGATTCGTAGGACTGATTGAGATAGACCAGCATGATCACACCAATCTCCACAGCAACACCGGCCAGGGCAATGAAACCGACGCCGACGGCAACCGAGAAGTTGTAACCCAGCAGATACATCAGCCAGAAGGCGCCAACCAACGCGAAAGGCAGGGTAGCCATGATGATACCCACTTCCGCAAAGCGCCCGAAGTTCAGGAACAGCAGCAGGACAATAACACCCAGCGTCACCGGAACCACCAGGCTCAGTTTCTGCTTGGCACGGAGCATGTACTCATACTGGCCAGACCAGTTGACGGAGTAACCGGCGGGCAGGTCCAGCTCCGCCTTCACGGCGGCCTGCGCCTGCTGGACATAGGTGCCGATGTCCACACCTTCGATATCCACATAGCTCCAGCCGTTCAGGCGGGCGTTTTCACTCTTGATGGAGGGCGGCCCGTCCTCCACCCGGATATCGGCCACGTCGGCCAGCGCGATCCGCTGACCGGATTCAGTCACCACGGGAAGCTGCTTCAGTTTTTCGGGTGAGTCCCGGTAATCCTCCGGATAGCGGAGGTTGATCGGGAAGCGCTCAAGCCCCTCGATGGTCTGCGCCACGTTGATTCCGCCAATGGCCGAGGCCACAACCTGCTGAACATCATCGATATTCAGGCCATAGCGGGCGGCACGCTCCCGATCAATATCCACCTTGATGTAACGTCCGCCGGCGACCCGCTCGGAATAGACAGAACTGGTGCCGGGAACCTTCTCCAGGATCTCCTCAAGGCGTTTGCCAATGCCCTGGATAACCGAGAGATCCGGGCCGGCTACCTTGATGCCCACGGGGGTCTTTATGCCCGTTGCCAGCATGTCGATGCGGGTTTTGATCGGCATGACCCAGGCATTGGTCACCCCCGGGAAGCGAATCAGCGAATTGAGCTCCTGCTTGAGCTTATCGGTGGTCATCCCGTCCCGCCACTGATCCTTGGGCTTAAGCTGGATAAAGGTCTCAACCATGGTCAGCGGCGCCGGGTCGGTAGCGGTATCCGCCCGCCCCACCTTGCCAAACACGGTTTTCACTTCGGGCACCGTGGCGATAAGCTTGTCCGTCTGCTGCACCAGCCTCCTGGCCTCGGCAATCGAGATGGCGGGGTAGGTGGTGGGCATGTACATCAGGTCGCCCTCATCCAGGTTGGGAATGAATTCACTCCCGATCTTGGTTGCCGGCCACAGGCCGACAACCAGAACCAGTACCGATACCAGAACCGTTGACAGCGGAAACCGGAGCACCAGCTTCAGGGCCGGCATATAGGCGGCGACCAGCAGCCGGTTCAGCGGATTCTTGTGCTCCGGCAGCACCTTGCCACGAATGAAGTAACCCATGAGCACCGGGACCAGCGTCACTGCGAGAGCGGCACTGGCCGCCATGGCGTAGGTCTTAGTGAACGCCAGGGGCGCAAACATCCGCCCTTCCTGGGCTTCCAGGGCAAACACCGGCACAAAACTGACAGTGATGATCAACAGCGAGAAAAACAGCGCCGGCCCGACCTCCGAGGCCGATCTGGCTACTATTTCCCATCGGTTCTCGGGCGTCAGCGGCGTCCTCTCCATATGCTTGTGCATGTTCTCGATTAACACGATGGCGCCGTCGATCATGGCACCGATGGCAATAGCGATCCCCCCGAGCGACATGATATTGGCATTGATACCCTGAAAGTACATGACGATAAAGGCGGTCAGGATGCCCACCGGCAGGCTGATAATTGCCACCAGCGACGAGCGGACGTGGAACAGGAAAACCATACACACCAGGGCCACCACCACAAATTCCTCGAGCAGCTTGAACCCGAGGTTATTGACCGCGCGCTCGATCAGGCCAGAGCGATCGTAAACCGTCACCACCTCAACACCTTCGGGCAGGCTCGACTGCAACTCTTCCAGCTTGGCCTTCACACCATTAATGGTTTTCTGGGCATTTTCACCAAACCGCATTACCACAATGCCGCCAATGGTCTCCCCGTTGCCGTTGAGTTCCACAACGCCACGTCTCGCCTGCGGCCCGATCTCAACGCTTGCCACATCCTTCATCAGGACCGGCGTGCCATTTACGTCAAGACCCAGTGGAATCGACAAGAGGTCTTCACGGGACTGGATATAGCCAGTCGAGCGGACAATGTATTCCGCCTCGGCCATCTCGATCACCGATGCACCGATTTCCTTGTTGCCCCGCTTGATGCTGTTCTGGATGTGGGACAGGGGGATACCGAATGCCCGGAGTTTTTCGGGATTCACCTTGACCTGGTACTGCTTGACCATGCCGCCGACCGTGGACACTTCCGAGACACCGGGCACTGTCTGCAGCTCGTACTTCAGAAACCAGTTCTGCAGAGTGGTCAGTTGGCTCAGGTCGTTGTTCCCTGTCCGGTCAACCAGGGCATACAGGTAAACCCAGCCGACCCCGGTCGCATCCGGCCCCAGTTGAGGCCGGGCCGATTCAGGCAGGCTGGGTATTACCTGCGACAGGTATTCCAGCACCCGGGAGCGGGCCCAGTACATGTCCGTATCTTCATCAAAGATGATATAGACGTAGGAGTCGCCGAAGAACGAGTAGCCCCGGACCGTCACCGCACCCGGCACCGAGAGCATGGCCGTGGTCAGCGGATAGGTCACCTGATCTTCCACCACCTGCGGGGCCTGGCCGGGGTAGCTGGTTTTAACGATAACCTGGACATCCGAGAGATCCGGCAGGGCATCCACCGGCGTCTTTGACACCGAGTAGAGCCCGAACCCGGTCAGCAATACGGCGGCAAGCATGACCAGAAAACGGTTCTGGACAGACCAGTTAATGACCGACGCAATCATGAGGCGCCTCCGTCATGGTCCATTTCGCCCTGGTTCATCTTGCCATGGTCCATTTCGCCCTGATCCATCTTGCCGTGGTCCATTTCGCCCTGATCCATCTTGCCGTGGTCCATTTCGCCCTGGTTCATTGGGTTCTGATCCATCCCCTCATGATTCATGGTTTCAGGGCTGCCCTTGGCATCAGCCTTGCCCGCGCCCATGGCGTGCCCGGAATGGTTCATATCCGGGTCCATCGCCCCTGTGGGCGGCGGGGACATCCGCCGGAAATCCGATGTCTTGCTGGATTCAGAGTCAATCAGGAACTGCGCCGAGACCACCACCTGGTCGCCGGGAACGACGCCTTCCAGAATCTCGGCATACCTGTTCCCGACCCGTCCGGTGGTAACGTTAACCGATTTGAAGGCGCCTTCTTCCAGGGCCAGAACAACGCGGTCGGTCTGCCCGGTGCGGATAACGGATTCCCGGGGCACCAGGGTGCGCCTTTCACTGGGATCGCCCTGTATGTCGACGCTGGCGAACATGCCCGGCTGCAACATGCCATCGGCATTGTCAAAGCGCATCCTGACCTGTGCGGTCCGGGTCTCGAGATTGATTTCCGGGTACACGTAGTCCACGCTCCCCATCCAGCTGCGCCCGGGCATGTAGTCCAGGGTCATCTCTACCGGATCGCCGGCACTGATGGCCCAGAGCTGGCTCTCGAACACCTCCCCGATCACCCAGACCTCGTCAAGCGAACCGATGGACACAACCTTATCTCCGGGCTTGACGAATGCACCCTCACGGACATTCAGGACATCAATAACCCCGGAAGCCGGGGCATAGAAAGTTATGGTCCGCTGCACATCCCGGGTCTGCCTGAGTGTCCGGATCAAACGGTCCGAGACATTCAGCGACGACAAACGCTCCTCGGCCGCCCTGATCAGGCGCGGGTTTTTCCGGTCCAGTGCCAGGAGCAATTCCTCCTGGGCATTCACCAGGGTGGGTGAGTAGAGGGTGTAAACAGGCTTGCCCTTCTCAACCGGGTCGCCCTCGGACTTTACATAAAGTTTCTCGATCCACCCTTCAACACGGGGGTGCATGTGGTACAACTCGTCTTCGTTATACTGCACGTAGCCCACGGTAATAATATTGCTGGGCAACTGCCCCCTGATGGCCTCGTCCGTGCGAACGCCCAGGTTATTGACAATGTTCGGCGCAACCCGGACGGTGCCTGGCGAGTCGTCAGCGCTCCCGCTGTCCTCGTAAACCGGAACCAGATCCATGCCCATGGGCGACTTGCCCGGTTTGTCACTTCTGAAGCTGGCGTCCATGGGTGACACCCAGTACAAGGGTTTCTTTTCCGCGGACGCTGGTGCCGTTGCGGTTTCGGAGGCCAGCCAATAGGCCGCCCCGGCCCCGGCAATGCCACCAAGCAGTATAAAGCCCAGCGGGCGAACAAAATTAGCCATGATGGTCAGTCCTGATAGCGAGTCTGTGAAAGTGAAGGTACTTCGGAAGAGCCTGAGGTCAGGTAACGGAAACTGGCGAAGTTCCGGGCCCGCTCCGCGGTCATCCCGATCAGCTCAATCTTGGCGTTGAGATCGTCGATCCGCGCACGCACGGCCTCGGCGAAATCGCCGTCGTCATTGTTGTAGGCGGTCAGCGCGGCCTCGGCCTGCTCTTCCATTTGCGGCAGCAAGAACTGCTGGTATATCCCGATGCGGTCATCAAGCCGTTTAATCCGGGCAAGGGCTGAACGGGCCCTTGCCTGAATCACGCGAAGCTGCAAAACTCGCTCTGTCTTTTCTGCTTCGAGCCGGGCCGCTGAGGCGTTCAGCTTCCGGTCCTGGAGATTGCCGGTAAACAGCGGGAGATCAAAACCAATCCCCACGGAGAAGAGATCCGCCCGGTCCTGCCCGCCGGGCACGCGATCCCGGTAGCCATATTGCGCAGAAACCGTCCATTCGGGCTTGTAAGCCTCGCGGGCAAGATCCACATCAATGGCCCGGGCCTTGATCTGCTGGTCCGTGGAACGGATCAGGGGGTGACGGATAAGGGTGCCCGCACTGGTTTCCGACCAGCCGTCCCGAAGCGCTGTCAGCAGTTCGGGGGGCACCGTTTCGGTTACCTCCAGCGAGGCATTTTTCGACCCGATCCACTCACCCAGAGCTTCCTGACTTGATTGCAGCTTCAGCCTCAGGTCGGTCAGCCGGTCATCCAGGCGCGTAAGCTCCAGGGTGCCCCGGACAACGTCCTGCTGCCGTGAGATCATGGTGGCGGTTATGTAACCCGCCTCGGCTACGTCGGACAGCTGCTCGAAAAGATCCCTGTTATCCTCAATCAGACCGATGCTCTGTTGTGCCTCCCACACATCAAGCCAGAGGCGGGTCACCGTTTCCACCACCCTGGCGCGCCGGTTCTCCCTCTGAAAAGGTTGCTCCTGCGCCAGCTCTTCTTTCCTGTCCTGCGACAACTGCAGGCTGTCGCCGCGCGGAATCCGCTGCGAGATTCCGACCGTGGCCTGGGTCATCGCTTCCTGCCCGGTGTCGAACGTGTCCACGGGCAGATTCGCGGCGCCAAGTGACAGCCGAGGGTCGGGCAGGGCCCCCTCGGCAATGGACTCCTCCAGTAATGCTTGCTGTATCTGGGCACTCTGGCGAAGCCATGGATCGTATTCAATGGCGGCATCAATCACATTCGCCAGTTGAAGTCTGGGCTCCGCCCAACCGGGCAGGCTGGTCAAAACCAACGCCCCGAAGATGGCGGATCTGAAATAGCGAGCAGGAATAGCCAAGGGTAGGTCTCCACAGAAGTCTGTTAATCTGTTCAGGTACGCCATGCTAAATCTCAAACCTGAACTCTAACTGAACTTACCTGGGTTTTCAGGATATTTTGATCTGGCTCAATTTGTGTTTCATGTGATAAAAACCGAGAGAATCTTTGGTTTTTCATTAACTATCCAGAATCACTCCGAAAACTGATGCTTTAAAAAACTCATCAGACAGGATCGGCAATTATTTTCTGAATATAAAGCCTTTACCACCAGCCCAACAATGTGAAATACCTGAGGGTCTCAGTGGTATAGCACATAAAGACGAGCAAGCACATTTCAGCGCATAAAAAAGCCGCAGAGGCTTCTGCGGCAAGGACAAACCTGAGACAACACAAAGGACAATCGTGTCAGGTACGATGACTGCCCCATGTACTGCAAAGTAAAACACAATACCCTGAAACAAACCTGAATTTCTGACACCTCTTAAAAAAAGATGACCGTCGAGTGGCCTATACACTAAATAACTGCCCATTAAACCGCCACACGATTCATTTGCTGAAATGTACATATAAAGGAACGCCTGGGTAGAGTGATACTTCTTTGATTGTGGGCGCCAAAATACGACCAGACAGAATATTCAGAAGTACCATTGCATCTCCACCAATCCCAGAGGCTCAAGCATTCCGTACTCGCTGGTGTCGTTACCACCAAACCATTGGGCTCCGGCTGTGAGATAGATTTCCTGGCTGAAGGGAGGCGTCCAGGTGGACCGGGGATAGAGTACCCAGCTTGCATCATCAACATTGCGAATGGCCACTACCCGATACTGCCAAAACGGGTTGATATCCTGCCATGCGAGCAACCCGGTATAATGGCGCCCGGCATAGAGCGGATCTGTGGACAGCAGGTTTCCAAGGCCAGAGTTTCCCGGCGGTACGGGCCGGCCGTTGTAGAAATATTCCAGTGCCAGGTTGAACCCATTGCGAAACGACCAATTCAGATCCGCCACTCCCTGCCAGTAGCTGTCGCTGGCGTCCGGGTCGCTCCAGACGAATTCCGTGCGCCAACCGGTGCCGATCACCGAGCCACTGCCGTCAAAGCCTATCCTGGTGACATCGGCAAACTCACCTGCCATCAGCCCGGCATCTACACCACCAATATAGCGCTTGACCCGGGCTGCCGTACTGGCCTCGCCGTCATTGTGTTGCGGGGCATGGACAGCGCTGATGCGTCCTAAGGCTCCCCAGGGTTTGTCCCAGAGAATGGCGTCCACACCCACCCGTTCATCCGGCTCCAGTTGCAAAGGGCTGACAGGATTGAGGATGTCCATCGGGTTCCAGATCAGGGCCGTGGACCAGTTCACCTGCTGGCGGCCGAAGCGGAAATCACCGGCCGGCGACCGCCACTGCACCGTGCCACGATAGAACTGGTGGCGCGCCAGCAATGTCCCCGACTCGTGAATATCCCCCTGCAGATCCCAGTAGCGAGGTTCCGGGGCATCCCGGAGCAAGGCGAACTCCGGGCTGTCCAGAAAACTGCCCGAAACCAGTTCCAGGTCGTAGGCCGCGTCCACAATCCAGTCCTGATATCGATATCGGGGGTTCAGACGCAGGCGGGTAAGGTTCGAAACGTAGCGATCACCGTCGATCAACGAGCGCGAGCCGACGCTGAGATTCTTCAGCGATCCGGACTGGCTGAACCCGGCCTCAACACCTGAAGCCAGCATCAGGCAGACCAGCCCTGACGCCACTTGCCAGTGCCTAGCCATGATGAATGGCCTCGACCGGGTCCAGCCGCGCCGCCCGCCATGCCGGATACAGCGCCACCGTCACCGAACAGAGAAACAGCAGCAGGCTGGGCAGCCAGACATGATCAAACATCAGCACCGGATAGACCCGGTCGGTAATGCCCGGAATGGTTTCCAGCGCCCCGCTGATCGAGGACAGGTCAATGCCGGCCTGGTTCAGCCAGTAGACCAGCGCACCGCCCGCCAGGGTTCCGGCCACCATGCCCAGTACCGCCAGAAAGAACGCCTCGAACACAATCGTCAGCAGCAACTGGACACCTCGGGTTCCCAGTGCCAGCATGACGCCCAGTTCCCGGGTCCGCTCCATCACCGACATCACCATGGTATTCATGACCCCGATGGCCACCACGACAAAGACCACCGACAGAATGAGATAGAAATCCACCTGGCTCATTTCCACCATCTGCACAACCACCGGGAGCAGGGTTTCCCAGCCCTGGGCCTCCAGTCCGTCGTTAGTCAGAGGCAGCGACTGGTTCAGGGTTCTTGCCAGGGCCGCACTCTCTGCGCGGTCTGACAGCCTCAACACGATCCGCGAGACTTCGTCTTCCAGCAGGCCACCCAGGCGGCGGGCTGCGTTGATATTGGTGAAGACATACTCTGTGTCGAAAAGGTCACTGCCAGTGCGATAGATACCGAGAATGGCCTGGGCACTGGAAGCAAGATCTCCGCCAGCCTGCTGGACCGTAATGACCAGCTTGTCCCCCAGCCGGGCACCCAACTCCTCGGCCAGTTTCTGGCCAATCACAATTCCCGCCTCCCCGGATTGAACATAAGTGCCCTGCTCCATGTATCTGAAAAGTTCCGTAACCGCCCTCTCCTGCTCCGGTGCAATACCCACCAGCTCCACCGGCAGACTCTTCCCGGGGTTTGCCACCATGGCACGCAGCAATACCCTGGGTGCGGCAGCCTCAACCTCAAGACGCGCCTGCAACTGCTGCTGCAGTGCCTGACTGTCGGCAATGCGAAAAGCTGGCGACAGATCGACGTCGTGGCCCTGCGCCATTACCTGCACATGCCCGCTAAGCTGCTGTGTCGAATTGTGAATCATCTGCTCAAAGAAACCATCGGCGAAAGCGTATAAGAACAGATAGGCCGCCAGCCCGAACGCAGTGGCCGAGGCGGTGATCACTGACCGTCGTGGATTGCGGAATACGGAGCGCAGTGCCATTTGCGCGAATATCAGCAGTCGATGATCAGACGTCACCTGCCAGTGGATCCGGCGGATACGGTTGATCATAGTGCGACGTGCGCCCATCGCCTCCAATGGACTGTTGCGGCTGGCCTTCCAGGCCGGGATGGCCGCTGCCAACAGAGCCACCGATATAACCACGATGCCAATCACCACCAGACGCTGGAATTCAATGGTGGGATAGACGATACCGCTCAGGCCCGGCATGGTATCCATGGCCTTGATATAGGCGCTGAAGTCCAGCCCATGGGTACCGAAATAGCCCGTCAGTGACAGCCCCAATGCCAGACCCAACAGGTATCCCAGGCCCGCCAGGATGGCTGTTTCCAGAAGCACCAGCCAGACAATACGACTGCTGGGCGTACCCAACGCCATCATTACACCGAATTCCCGGCCACGCTCCAGTACCGACATCAGAATGGTGTTGACGATGCCGGCCGCCACCACCACAAACACCACGAAGATCACGATGTAGGCGACAGCATCGTGAAACGCAACCATTTGCACCAGCGACGGCATCAGCGCTGGCCACCCCAGGACTTCTACGTTCCAGGCCTGCATCTGATTCCGCAGGCCTGCAACCACCGCTTCAAGCCGGTCGGAATCCTCTACGCGGGACGCAATCTCGGTAAACCGCCCCTGAAAGGCATACAGCGCCTGGGCAGAGGCCAAGGGCATCTGGCCCACGAAGCCATCAATACGCTTGATACCGGTCTCGAATACGCCCACCACTTCGAACCGGTCGGCGCCAATAGAGCCGTCCGACGCCTGCACCACCAGTACCAGCTCGTCGCCCGGGGAGACATCCAGGGCACCGGCGGCATCGACGCCAACAAGAATTTCATTGCCGCGCTCCAGGTAGCGACCACGGACAATCGACCGGTCAAGCCGGGTGACCCGTGGCTCCGTCGCGCTGTCGACGCCCATCACCTGTAATGCCCGTGACTGGTCCTCACGGCTGGCCAGGGCATGGCCCGTCACCCGGGGGGTGGTTGCCGCCACACCGGCTACGGCCGATACCTCCTCTGTGAGATTCCAGCGCTCGGCCAGGGCAATGTTCATCTCCCGGTCATCGTGAAAGCCCCGCTGATGTACCTTCAGGTCGCCGGTCACATAGCCAGTCATGTTGTTGATCATCTGGGCGTTGATGCCATCAATGAATGCCCAGAGAAACACTAGCCCACCGACACCGACGGCCACCGACAACAGTGTGATGGCCGTACGCCGACGATTGACCTGAAGATTGCCAAAAGCCAGACGTAGCCACGCCATCACGACCGTATTTCCTCACGCTCGACGCGGCCATCGCGGAGATGGATTACCCGCCGCGCGCGTTCCATCACCATCGGGTCATGGGTGGAGAAGACAAAGGTAATGCCATGCTCGGCATTGAGCTTACGCATCAAGTCCAGTAGCGCCGCGCCGGTCGTGGAATCGAGATTGGCCGTGGGCTCGTCGGCCAGGACAATCGCGGGCTTGCTGACAATCGCCCGGGCCACCGCAACACGCTGTTGCTGGCCGCCAGACAGTTCATGGGGCAGGCGCCGCTCCAGCCCTTGCAGGCCGACCTCCACCAGAATACGCCGGGCCTCGGCACGGCGCTCCCGAAACGGCACTCCGCGCAGCATCAGCACATACTCGACGTTCTCCTGAGCCGACAGCACGCCAATCAGGTTGTATTCCTGAAATACAAAGCCAACCTTCCACAGCCGCAAAAGGGTCCGCTTCTTTCGGCTAAGCCCGGTGATTTCCTCACCCGCCACCAGAATGCGCCCGCTATCCGGCTCGTCCAGGGCTCCAATCTGATTCAATAGCGTGGTTTTACCCGATCCAGACGGGCCCACCAAGGTTGTGAACTCCCCGGCCTCAATGGCGACCTACACCTCTTCGAGCGCCTTGACGGACATTGAGTCCTGACGGTAGATCCGCGATTCGTTTAAGACATGGAAGATGCTCATGCCGGCCCCTCACTGTGGGTTGCGCAGCCGGCGCAATGAAAACAGATCCTCATCAATCGGCAGGTCGAATTCAATAGACTCAATCGTGATCACCGTGCGGGACTCGGGGTTATCGGCGTCCACCATCGTCCAGCGGGTGGGTATCCGGCGCCCATCCATGGTTTCGATCTGGTCATAGGTCATGCGCTTGACGATCTGATCGCGCTCGTCGTAGTAGGCAAGCGAAACCGGGATCGAGTCCTCCCGAACAGTGAATTCCAGGCGACTCCACACTACCGGGGCATCAGGTCGGGGCGTCGAGACAACCCGATACACAGCCACCTCACCGGAATCGTCGGTTTCGACCAATTCGTGGGTGTAGTCCTCGACGAACGAGCTTTCCCTGACCAGGTCGTCGTTGCTGAAGTTGGAGCCCATCCATGGCTGGAGCATCATCGACGGTGGGATCTTGATGGTGCGATCAACTTTGGGCAAGTAATTCCACATGGCATCGCCGATGCGCAGCGAGCCGATGCCGGCCTCTTTTTTGGGCGCGTGAATGCGAATCAACGTATGCTCCGGACGATTCATCCAGGCTTCCAGTTCCAGTGTGCGAGTCCAGTACTCAGACTCGATCCACATAGTGAAACGGCCGTGATTGCTGTCGGACCACAGAGTCTGTTCCATGCCTTCAATCAAGGAAACTGCCGAGGGAGGGCCCGCGACAAGACGGCCTGATGCGGCAAACAAAAGGAGAACGCTGATCCAGACTCTCATTGACTACTCCCTTTTCTACTATGAGCTACGGATCACCTTTGCCTCTTCCCCGACAGCGGAACCGCCATCTGTTTTCCCAGGCGCTTTAACAACGATCACCAAGCCAACAATTGTGATCCCTATACCGATCATTTCCAGTGATGTGAAAGTTTCGCCGAACAAAAGCATTCCGATAGCGAGACCGAAAACAGGCGTTAAAAAGGTAAACGAATTGAGGCTGTTCAAGGGCGCGCTGGCGAGCAAGGCATACCAGAGCACAACCATCATTGCCGTTGCCGGAATGGCCAGAACGAACATGGCAGTGGTAAATGACCAGGTCCAGTCAATCTCAAAGCCCTCGCCCAAGGTCACAGATGCTATTCCCAGAAACACTGAACCTATGACAAGCTGAATGCCCATCGACCAATAGATATCATCACTGCCGGCCTGGTATTTAAGCAGCACGTTTCCAATGGCGGTTCCGATGGCTCCACCAAGAACATAGACGGCCCCTGAAAATCTGGCGTTACCAAATTCCATCTCTGGCATCGCTAGCACCACAACACCAATAAAACCGATCAAAAGGCCTACAAACACACGCCCGGTCACAACCTCTCGGACGATAAAAAATGAAAGAACCGCCGCAAACAGCGGTTGCGCATTAGCCAGAACGGTTGCAAGTCCTGGCCCCAGTTTGCCAGCTCCTAAAAACATCCCTCCAAGCCCCATGCCCGTGTAACTGAAGCCAATTGCGGCCAGTATCAGGAGCTGGCGAAGTGAATAACTGGGCCGACCACCTTTTGTAAAAGCGAGCAGAATCAGACAGAGCCCTGCCAGCAATGCGCGTAAAGCGGCAAAAAGCAAAGGTGGCGCGTCCGGCAACCCCACCACAATAAAAGGAAAGCAGATCGCCCAAAGAAAGGCGACAAGAACCATCCCAGCGACTGCACGTATCGAAAGTGATTGGTTCACCAACGGCTCCTTTATCTACCCGGCAGATGAGTAGAGCTTTTGTTCAAGCTTGCCGCCCCAATCCGCGCAACCGCGGCAAAAACCTGGGAGTTTTGTTGGCATAGTGCCGCCAGGCTTCCCCGAACGTTTTCTCTGCCTCTCGTTCCTCACTGATCGATAAGCGGGCATACATCCAGAGCAAAACCGGAAACATCGCCAGAGTTATAAGTGTTGGCCACTGCAGAAGGAAGCCAAACATAATCAAGACAAAGCCGACATACTGAGGATGCCGAACATACGAATAGAGCCCCGTCGTAGCCAGCTTTCGCTCTTTTTGCGCCGCGTACAGGGTTCGCCATCCGGCGGCAATCAAGTAAAAACCTCCACCTATAAACACCGTACTCAACAAGTGGAAGGGGCCGAAATGGGGAGAACCCTGCCAACCAAAGAGCATTTCAAGCAAGTGCCCGCTATCGTGGGCAAGCCAATTCACATCCGGGTATTGGGTCTGAAGCCAACCGGACAGGAAATAGAGTGTCAGCGGGAACCCATACATCTCTGTGAATAATGCCACGAGAAACGCGCTGAACGCACCGAAGGATCGCCAGTCTCGTTGGGTCTGTGGCTTAAAAAAACTGAAAGCGAAGAAAATAAAGATCACCGAGTTTAGAACCACCAGTCCCCAAAGACCGTAATCGGACGAAGCATCAGTCATCGCGTTGGCCTCCACTCTTGCCTTCCGGTTGATCGTGGTGATTATGGCCACCGTGATTCCCATGCCCTCCATGCATAAACATATGAATAAACGGGCATGCCAGAAGGATTAACCACGGCAAAGCACCCAGAAGGTGAACCTTATGTTCGCCCCAGAGCAAAACCAAAGCGATGACCGCAAAAATTGCCAACGTAATCTTGAAACGCTTATCCATATAGATTCCCTTTGGGAAAAGCTTGTCAGTGGGGCTTACTGGCTAGTATGCCTCTAGCGATATTTGGTGACCTATCCCGTCCAAAGAAACGTCATCAACAATTTCCAGAGAGCCCGGATCAAGCACCCAGAGCCTGGCTTCGGCCCGACTGGTGATTAATAGGCTGCCATCGACGGGAGAGACCGCCAGGTGGTAAGGGGCCGGCGCCAGTGACACGCTATGGCGGATCCCGCTGGCAAGATCGATCCGGACGACCCGGTCGCCGCCCTTACTGGTTGCGTACAGTATCCCGCCGTCGGTGCTCAGGCCAACGCCATGAGATTCCGCCCCGACATCATACCTTGCCGCCACGGCGCCTTTGGAAAGCTCCAGGGCAACAACCTGGCCCGAGTCGACATCATTGACATAAAGCCGTTCGTTGCCGGGGGCGAGCACCATATGCTCCGGACTACCGCCAACCCGAAGATTGCGTTTGACGAACCAGTGCCGGGTATCCACTTCGCTGACCGTGCCGTTGCCGGTATTGCTGACCAGCAGAGACTGACCGTTGTCGGTCGCTACCACGTAGTTGGGCGCCGGGCCCGTCGCCACGGTTTCAACCAGCTGTCCGGATTCCAGGTCAACCACACTGATACCGCCGCCCATGGGGTGCGTGGAAACAGCGTAGCGACCGTCAGGGGTCACCAGTACATGGTGCACCGGCCCAGGCACCTCCAGCGTGCGGGCAATCGCGTTCGTGGAGGTATCGACAACATAGATCCGCCCGGTATTGGCGTCTTCCGGAGCTGCCGCGGGCGCACCACCCCCATGATGGGCGGCATGCTCATCTTCCGTCACGCCCTCCGGGCGACTGACCGGTTCCTGGCTGTCGTGAGCGGTCAGGCTGCCGGCAACCAGATAGCGGCCATCGGGTGTCAGTGCCGAGCCATGGGTATTGATGGTCCCGCTGATCGTCGACGTTATCTGGTAACTTTCCAGATCAATAACGCCCACGGAATCCGCCGTCCCCATGGGTACGAATGCCCGGGCACTGTCTCCCATCGCCGTCAGGGACAGGCTCATCAGGACAGTGGCTACCAGCGAGGAGCGCCACCGGTTACGCGCCTGGAGTTTCATAAAATCACCTCTTCAGGCCGGGGTACAACGGGAATCAGATCTCTCTCGGTCACTCAAATCGATTCAACAACCTTTAAAAGCATGTCCCTGACTTTTCCAGCAACCTGCTTGAGCTCGTCGTTATCAATAGCGGTCATGGAAGCCACGGGGTCTATCGCGCTGACCTCAATACCCTCCGCAACTTCGCGAAGAATGACGTTACAAGGCAGCATCGCACCGACACGAGGCTCCAGGCCAATGGCCTCCCAGGCCATACCGGGATTACAGGCCCCAAGAATCCGGTACGCAGACATATCCTTGTCCAGCTTTTTCTTCATCGTGGCCTTGACGTCAATTTCCGTCAGCACCCCGAAGCCGTGATCGGTAAGCGCCTGACGCGTTCGTTTGTCCACCTCCTCGAAACCCGCATTGCCGATAAGTCGGTCAATCGTGTATGACATACAACCTCCTGTTATTTTTTCATGGGTGGAATTTTCGAACAGCAAAACGGCTCATGCTTGGCATTGGCCCGGACGTTGTCGTCCGTATAGCGATACCACGCCAGTTTCCGCCGGGTCCACCAGCCCGCTTTCAACCGGCCTCCATGGAGCTCGATCAGCTCCAGCAGCTCATCGGTGGACCAATGGGTCCCATCGAAGGTGACATGCAGCTGGTTGCCCGGTTTGCGCTCGGCAAAATCGACACAGGGATGGTGGTTGAGTTCGTGGATGAAATCGTCCCACTCACTCTCGCCAAGGTCTTCGATGGCCAGTTTCCGGCGCAACAGAAACTGCGCCTGATTGCTTGCTTTGTGTGCTTTGGTCATGGGAGTGCACCTCGTTGCCTCGCTACCTACCCTCTATCACACCATGCCAACCTGAACTGCGACTGAATACAGGTGAAAATTCCAGGTGGACTTGACCCAGATCAAAGTGTAGACAGAAACGGGCCCGGGGAGTATCCCGGGCCCGTCAGCCCCACGATCAGAACGCGAGGCGGGCGCCGATCACGGCAAACCAGTCTTCCGTACCACCGCCCCCGGCTTTGGCGAAATCCGCGGTATCGCCGTACTTGCGCTCGTGCACCACACCCACATAGGGCGAGAACGTGCGGTCAATCAGGTCATAACTCAACCTGAGGCCGGTTTCGGTGGACACCAACCCCTTGCCGACGCCAATTTCCCGGTCCTCGCTGAACGCTACCGTCGCATCCAGAGTCGCATACAGGATCCAGTAGTTGGTCAACAGCCACTCGTATTCGGCATCCAGATCGGCGGATGTGTCGCCCTCGTCACTCATGTACAGGTTCGCATCGATCTCAAACCACTGGGGCGCCAGCCCGACAACACCGAGCACCGCGTACGTCCGGTCCGGACCCTCGGGTGTGTCGAACCGGACGCCGGCTTTGGCATCAAAGAACTTGGAAATCGGCACCTGCCCCACCAGCTGGTTTTCCAGTGATTCGTAGGCCCGCTCCTCCAGGCTGTACTCACCTTTTGAAATCCACCGGAGTTTCAGCTCGTCGGTGCCGTAGAAGGAATCCGCATCCCAGACTCCCAGCTCCTCATCATCGTCACTGTAGCGGTATTCAAACTCCTCCAACTGCACACCCCAGGTCGTGAGCGGCTGCTTACGCGCGGTGGTGTCGGAAATCATCTCCTGAGCCGCTAACGCGGTTGGGAAGCCGATCGAAACGAGCAGGCTCACAGCACCCAGCAATCGGATACGGCTCATGCATCACCTCCTTCTTCGGTCGTGGCGCCTGCCTTTGCCTTTGCCTGAGCCGACTCCGGGCCACCCTCAACAATCACTTTGCGGAACATACCGGCTGCCGCGTGATAGGACAGGTGACAATGGAAGGCCCACTGCCCGGGTTCATCAACCTCGGTTTCCATATAAACTGTGGTTCCGGGCTGTACGCTGACAGTGTGCTTGATGGGATTCCACTGGCCTGCACCGACCTCGAGAATGGACCACATACCGTGAAGGTGCATAGGGTGGGTCATCATGGTTTCGTTCACAAACTTGAAGCGGACTCGCTCACCGTACTGGAGACGAATCGGATCCGCATCCTCGTACTTAACGCCGTTGATGCTCCAGATATAGCGCTCCATGTTGCCGGTCAGTCGAAGCTCGATTTCCCGGGTCGGTTCCCGGTCTTCATACAGCGGGTTTTGAGCTTTCAGGTCTGCATAGGACAGGAATTTGCCGCCATTCGCCGCCACGGGCACAAGGCCACTGCCCTTCGCGTAGAACGGATCGCTCGCGCCACCTTTGGGCATCTCCATGGAATCGTGGTCCATGCCCGCCATGCCCGAATGATCCATCTCCTGCATGTTCGAATGATCCATACCGGCCATACCGGAGTGATCCATCCCCTTCATGGACGGGTCGCCCATACCGGACATGCCGTCGGTACCGCTCATATCCATACTGCCGTGGTCCATGCCCGCCATGCTACCGTGGTCCATACCGGGCATGCCGCCCATGTCCGCCATGGTCAGGCGCGCAGGCTCACGCAGTTGGGGAACGTCCGCTTCCAGGCCCTCTTCCGGAGCCAGCGTTGCCCTGGCATAGCCCGAACGACCCATGGACTCAGCGAAGATGGTGTAGGCCCGCGCCTGCCTGGGGCGGACAATCACATCGTAGGTTTCCGCCACGCCGATCCGGAATTCGTCGACATTGACCGGCTGCACGTTATTGCCGTCTGCCTGCACGACCGTCATATCCAGGCCGGGAATCCGGATGTCGAAATACGTCATCGCCGAGGAGTTGATGAAACGCAACCGGATGCGCTCCCCCGGCTCAAAGAGGCCGGTCCAGTTCTGCTCCGGCCCCTTGCCGTTGATCAGGCCGGTAAAGCCCTGCAAGTCCTCGACATCCGCTTTCATCATGCGCATGTCACCCCAGGCTATCCGGTCCCGGACCGTATTCATCAGACCGTTCTCGGACACGTCCGAGAAAAACTCACCCACCGTCTGCTGCTGCCGGTTGTAGTAGTCGGGGATCATTTTCAAGTTGCGCATGATGCGGTCGCCGGAATGCGGGTGTTTGTCAGTCAGCTGAACCACGTACTCACGGTCGTAACGGAACGGCTCACGCCCTTCGGGTTCGATAACAATGGCACCGTAGGCACCGTCGGGCTCCTGGAAGCCGGAATGACTGTGAAACCAGTAGGTACCCGCCTGCTGAATGGGAAACCGGTAGGTAAAGGTTTCACCCGGCCTGATGCCTGGGAAACTGATACCGGGCACGCCATCCTGATCGAAGGGAAGGATCAGCCCGTGCCAGTGAATGGAGGTCATCTCATCAAGGTTATTGGTCACATTGATGGAAACCTCTTCGCCTTCCCTGAAGCGCAGAACCGGCCCGGGGGATTTGCCATTGTAGCCGATACCCGTTTTGACAAAGTCGCCGGTATCGATTTTTACCCGATCGACTGTGAGGCTGTATTCCCCTGCCAGGCCGATCACCGGCAACAGCAGAGCCGCAATGCCTGCCAGAAGGGTTGTGTTCATGGTTTTGATTGCTCCCAACTACAAAACAGTCTATGAGGAACGCCCGCCAGGCCGAGGATTTCGCCGGCGCGGCGGGAGCGGTTGATCAGAAAGGGATCAGTCGAAATCCACTTCGCCATACATACCGGCCTGGTAGTGCCCGGGCACGTTGCAGGCAAACTCGATATCACCTTTATCGGAAAACTTCCAGACCACTTCCCTGCTCTGCCCCGGCTCCAGCAATACGCTGTTCGGATCGTTGTGTTTCATGGCCTTGCCATTCCCCATATCCATTTCCATCATGTCGCGATTGAGCGTGCCGCCCTGGATAATCCCGTGCTCAACCATCATCATCATTTCCTTCTGATGGGCTTCGTGCATGGCGGGCGTGCCGATATTGAATTCGTGAACCAGGTTACCCTTGTTCTGTACCACGAAGCGCACGGTTTCCCCGGGCTTCACTTCAATCGAGTCCGGCTCGTAGTAGTTGTCATGCATTTCCACGGTGATTGTCCGGGAGGCTTCTGACGCTTTGCCCGGCTCACCAGTCGCCGCGCCGTGCCCGCCGCCATGTCCGCTGCGTCCGCTGCCATGCCCTTCGCCGTGAGCACCTGCGGCAAATGCCGTTGCGGACATTGAGATCGCGGCTGCCGCCACCAAGAACTTTGATGCACTCATCCCATCTTCTCCTGCAATAATTTATAGTAAGCGCTGGTCACACTTGCCCCGAAACTTGAGCAATGTCCAGAATCGGCTGATACCATCGCTCACTAACCTGAATTCTTGCTGAAAATACCAAAATAATTATTATTCAGGCTGGATTCAGGCGCTTCAGCGAGACTGCGCCGGTCATATTGCCACTGGAAAGGAACAACTATGCGATTACTATTGGTCGAAGATGATCGCTTGCTTTCACAAGGCCTCACACGCCAATTAGAGAAATCAGGGTTCAGTGTGGATGCCGCCTACACGGCGAAAGAGGCTATCGTTCTTGGCGAGCAGGAGGATTACCGGATAAGCATACTGGATCTGGGCTTGCCCGATGGTAACGGTCTGGATGTGCTGAAAAAATGGCGAGCGAACCGCGTCAGCTTTCCTGTATTGATTTTGACTGCAAGGGACGATTGGCATGATAAGGTCAATGGTCTAAAGGCCGGGGCAGACGACTACCTGGCCAAGCCCTTCCAGACCGAAGAGCTGATCGCCCGCCTTAACGCCATAGTGCGTCGAAGCGAAGGAAGAGTCCATTCCCTGGTAAAGGCCGGCCGCTTTGAATTGGACGAGAATCGCCAGAGCCTGAAACTGGAGGGAGGCACGGAACACCCCCTGACAGGCACCGAGTTCCGCCTGTTGCGCTGCCTGATGAGCCGGCCTGGCCAGGTTTTCTCGAAAGAGCAGCTGATGGAACAGCTTTACAACCTTAATGACAACCCGAGTGAAAACGTCATCGAGGCCTATATCCGGAGGCTAAGGAAGCTGGTAGGCCCCAAAACCATCTCAACACGGCGCGGCCAGGGGTATCTGTTCAACGATGTTTCATAGGAAACCAGCGTCAGTCAAGGGAACTCTGCTTGCCCTGCTATTGCCGGCCAGCATTGGCCTGATGGTTCTTGCGTGGCTGGTGCACGGCTTGTTGCTGGAACGGATGTCCAGGGAATTCGTTGAAAGCAGGCTCAAGGACGAAGTCGCGTTCCTTGTACACCAGATTCGCACGTCGAATGGTCGCGTGGATACGCTCCAGACCGGTGATTACTTCCAGGATGTCTTCCATCACGCCTTTGCCATACGGTCGCCCTCCGGGACAATCATTTCGCCCGAGGCCTGGGCGCCTCTTTTAACGCCCTTGATTGAGTCCGGCAATGACGGAACCCTTCGGGTGCACGACACAGAAATAGCTGACGCACCCTCGGATATCCTTGCCTATCGAAAATCCTTCCAGGTAGGCGAAACGCCTATCACTGTGATTGTCTCCGAGGATCTCGGCGCATTGAAACGCAGTCAGGCAGAACTGCATGCCTGGACTGCCATCGTCTCCGTTTTGCTGATACTGCTTCTGGTCGCCGTGATCTGGTTCGGCATTACCCTATCCATGCGCCCTGTTGTAACACTCAAGGCTGCACTAAAAAGGCTCCAGGATGGCAAAATTTCGCGTATTGACGTCCAGTCTCCCGAGGAGTTTCAGCCCCTTGTGGAGCAGCTCAACCAGTTGCTCGACTCTTTGGATCAGCGACTGGAGCGCTCACGAGACGCCCTGGCAAACTTGTCCCACAGCGTTAAAACACCCATCGCAGCTGTCCGGCAGATTCTGGACGACAAAAGCCACCCTCTAAACAACGATCTGAGACACCAGATGGCAGCCCGGCTGAATGACATCGACAAACAGCTTGAAGCGGAAATGCGGCGCAGTCGTTTCGCCGGCCCGCAGGTTGGAAAAAGTGCGTACCCCTTGAAGCAGGCCCGGGATCTTCTTTGGATGCTAGGCCGTTTGTACCCGGAAAAATCCTTTGAGCTGTCCAGCGCCCTTCCCGAGGAAAGCCGCTGGCCGGTTGAAGAGCATGATTTGAACGAGATCCTGGGAAATTTGCTGGATAACGCGGGAAAATGGTCGAACAGTTACGTTGAACTTTCCTTATCACAAGACAACGGGTTAACTCGCATGGTCGTGACCGATGATGGCCCAGGAGTCAACGAAAACGAAATGACCAGCCTGGGTCAGCGCGGGCTACGTCTGGACGAACAAACACCGGGGCACGGCCTTGGGCTCGCCATAGCGAGAGAAATCGTTGAGCGTTACGGTGGGCAGGTTACCTTCTCAACAGCTTCTGGTGGCGGCTTGCAAGTGACTGTCGAGATTCCTAATTGACCCTCTATCTGACGCTTTTAAAGGGTCGACGAATTAGCCAGACGGGACACTGTATATGTATATGTGGCTAGCTCCCTGACTGAAAGGTATTGTTCGTTAACAGAATAAGCGTAATCGGGAGTAGTAACGATTTTCCTCTCCTTTAATGGCATAGCGACCCTTGGCAAAGAAACTCTACCCAACTCAATCCTGGGGAAAGGCTTCCCACCGGGAGACTGCAGTTCACGATAGCTTTCCGCGACACTAACCCTCGTAGCGTCGTCGATGGGGAAAACTGAAAAGATTTCTCTGTCAGAAAGCGACGAACTCTCTTCGCCAGCTCCGATCCCTGAACCCTTCACAGAGGCAACCATCAGTTTCCCGATGTCTCCGGCAAGCAATTCATATCGCTGGACATGCAACTGGTTATTAATAAACCTTATGGCAACATTTTCTGTTTTTCCGGTTTCTTCCCGTAGCTCCTCCCCGGAGACCTCGAAAAGTTGTGAGTAGATCTTCGTGTATTGCCCCTTGCCTGAGATGTCCCGATCCTGCCCCCATACCACTGCAATCTCAGGATGCGGGTCCACCCGCACCATGGAGCCATCGATGGCCAGCAGGCGTAGTCCCTGCGCATCCAGTTGAGCCTGAATGGCCTGGTTCAGGGCCTCGAACACGGCCGGATCCAGCTTTTGGCGGGCCTTGCAGAAGGCAGAGGCGGTCACGTGACAGGACTCCAGGGCAGCATCGGTGACCTGCTGGAAGAAGCCGTTCAGTTCGGTCTGCAAGGCGGACTGGGGTTGGTTGAGCAGGAACAGCACCAGATGCTTGAAGGTCAGGTGGCAGTGGCGGGTGAAATCCTGACGGCGCTGACGGTGCTGGGCGATAAAGGCGGGACCATCAAGCAGGTTGGTTATTTTATGTACAATTTTTGGTCAGGACCTGGCTGGGGGTGTCAACCGTTGGCTTTTGTGGGTGTTTCATAAGGAGTGTGTGAGCGATAATTGTATGGTATTTATCGATAAAAGTCACTAATTCAATGACGTTGGCTGTGGATCAAGCGGCAGGCCATATACATCAGTTCCTGCATGACCGCTCTCAAGCGGCGGCGTTTGGCCGGGTGCCGTATCGGAACATCCGGGCTGAGGAAGGCAATTGCTTGATGCCCATAGCCGACTTGAAGAACGGGTCGGTGCGGACGGTTTTCGTCGGTCGACCAGAATGGGGAGACAGCAAAGGACTATTAAAGTTCAATAATTATTTGACACGCTAAAACCGGCATGCTTTGCTAAGCAGACCAATAACAAAAATGCTATAAAAAGCATTACAGGAGTACGCCTATGTCTAAGTCTACTAAGCCCGTGTCTTTCAAGAAATTGACCCTTGCCACTGCGATATTGGCATCACTCGGCCTCGGAACGGCCCAGAGTAACGCCGCAGAGCTCGAGTTCTTTGGTACCGCCAAGATCAAACCGACCTATTACTCCAATTTTGACTTTGATGACCAAAAAGAAGATGGCGCGACGCTCAATGAAGGGGGCCTTGTCAGTGGTAACGGCGCTCATACCCGTTCCGAAACGCGTCTGGGCTGGAAAGCCGCCGGCGATGACTGGTCGGTCAAGATGATCGCAGAGGCCGATCAGACCCTGACCAAAGACAACGTTGACCGGAGTTTTTATACTACAGCAGAAAAGAACGGCCTGCCCAACGCGGGTGGCGAATTCGGTATCGAACGCGCCGAGTTCCTCTACTCGCTTGCGCCGGCTGTGCAGCTGCAGGCGGGCTGGGACATACGCTATCTCGATCTGCAGTCCGGCGGCCTTCTGTACGGTGACGATCACCCGTTCGTCGGCTTGCGGGGCAAGAACAACGATACCAGCTACGAAGTGCTCTATATTCCGATCAACAATAGGGTAAATACCGGCTCCAGTGAAGCAGGAGACTGGCGCGTCTACAGCGCCAAGGTAAGTCAGAAGGTAGCGGAATGGACGCTCAGCCCGATCCTGGCGTATAGCGATAACGTCGATAGAAATGCCGATGTGACCTATTTCGGCCTGGAAGGCTTCGGCAAGATTGGTGGTGCCAACCTGTCGTTTGAAGTGATCGGCGCCGATGGCACTGTCGGTGAGCGTGACCTGAGCTCCGCGGCTGCCTACGCCGGTATCGAACTCCCTGTCAACGACAGCTTCAGTCCCTATGTGGCGGTCAGATATACCCAGGGCGACAGTGACGCAACCGACAACAAGGTCGAAGGCTTTAACGGTATCACCGATATCGGCCGCTTCAGTGGCCTGATGGGCATGGACGGCAACATCCTGGGCGAAAACCTGAGCACCGGTTATGGCGCAACACTGTATGCCTACTCGCCGGAGCGTACTGGCGGCGCGGGCGTACAGGGTTACGGCGGCATCGGTAACGGTGCATCGGGTATCAACCCGGGGTCGCAGATCCTCGCGTTCGGCACCAAGGGCGCGTTAGCCAGTGTGGCACCGAACCTGTCTTACAAGGCGCAGCTGTTCATGATCTGGTTTGATGAAACCAGCAACCTGGTCAATGCCAAAAACCCCGGCCAAAAGGTTGATGATTATGCCGGTACTACCGTGGATCTGCAGCTGAAGTACGCCTTCAACCAGAACTTCTCGATGGATTACATCCTCTCGACGTTCGTTCCGGGTGACGGCATTCAAGATCAGACCAACTCCAATGATAGTGCCTACGTTAATACGCTGAGCATGAACTGGGCGTATTAAACCGGTCATACGAACAGCGATCAAGTAGCAAGGCAAACGATACC
The DNA here is from genome assembly GCF_000235625.1 of Marinobacter manganoxydans MnI7-9. Taxonomy (GTDB): domain Bacteria; phylum Pseudomonadota; class Gammaproteobacteria; order Pseudomonadales; family Oleiphilaceae; genus Marinobacter; species Marinobacter manganoxydans. Next base: position 72,763 of record NZ_AGTR01000011.1, read on the forward strand.
TTTGTATCGTTTGCCTTTTTTTGGAGGCAATATGATCGGCATCGCTCAGATCAATTCCAGGCTCCCCGTCCTGCTCATTTGGCTGCTGTCTGTCGCCTGGCTGCCAACAGCCCATGCGCAATGGGCTCAGACAGAGAAATCATTAGCCGCGTGGGACGGTAACAAAACCATCGATTTCATCATGACCGGTGATGACCGCAGGCTCGCCCTGGAGTCACTGGAACTGCTGCGACGGCTCGTTAGTCTCGGCTATCAGATAACCCTGGGGCGACATGCCGACTCTCCGGTCAGTGCGCTGGAGTTGCGCTTAACCGTGACAAACGGGATGGCGACACTGGTGCTTAACCGTACGCGGGACGGCATGACCATCGGCGCTGAACAGCGGCAGCTTGCCGGGGCGACGGCCACGAACTACGCCAATAAGACGGTGCGGCCGGCTAGCCGACCGTCGGTTGGCAACTTTGTCCCTGACCGTCGTATTGACCTGAATCAACAGCCGCTGCGCATTGTTTCATTAAATCAGCCTAACCCCGATATTTTGCGGGTGGCGCTGTTAGATTCGAAGGGGTTATCGGTCTATGACATTGATAACGGACAGGTTTTAAAGCCGGTCGCTGAATTCAGACCGCCCGATACGAACCTGGACGCTTTGTACCTGGATGCCGGCGATATTGACGCGGACGGCAACCCGGAGATCGTCGCAGTATGGGGCAAGAATAATCTGGCTGCTTTTGATGGCATCGATACCAGGCTGCATGCCTGGGTATTGGCTCTGGACGACGGCGCTCTTAGGCCGGTCAGCGATGATTTGCAGGCCTATCTGCGCATTAACAACAATACCGCCTATCTGCAACGGCGCGGGGTTTATGAGGCTTTTGCGGGCAAGGTGCACCAACTGGAAGGCAATGACGGCGCATTCAGCATTGCCAAAACACCGGCATTCCTGGGGTTAAATAATATTTATCGGGACACCCCCATTGACGACGCATCCGCGTTCTCATTCGATGATAATGACCGGTTATTATATCGGAGCGGTTTTGGACAGCCGCAAACGGAGGTAACGAGCGCACCCTATTCAGACTCGCTGGGAGAGATCACATTTCCTGTGGTCTACGTGAAACTGGAGCAGCCGGAGTATCCACTGGGGCTTGCTGAGAGTGATCGCGTCCTGGAGCGGGCGGTCCCGCTGGCACGGCGAGTGCAAATCAAGGGTGATATCGCTTATACCCAGGTGCGGGGCCGAAAAACGTCTCTGTTCGGAACCAAAGCGGAAGGGGCGGATCGGATAGTGGCAATCGATAGTCGCTCAGGACAGGTGTCAGAGCCATTTGCCGCCGTGGGGAACTTTATCCTCGACTTTACAGTAATGAAGGGCCCCAATAACGCCCGCCTCGCCATTTTACTGCTAAATGACAAACCCGATGGTTCAGGTCGGTCGAGTCTTCGTATTCAACAAGATTCTACCAACCAATAACCACCCGCAGCTCGGGTAATGTAATGGTTGACGGGCAGCGCCGCCGTTCTTGGTGTCGAAGTGGGGACGACGTTCGCAGTTCTCGTGAATCAACCGGTCATAAGTGAGGCACCGTCATCAACTTAACCCGAATTATTCATAAAAAAAGGCGAACCTTGTTTATCCCATTGATATAATGGGAGTTAGACCAATAACGCTTCGGAAGAAGCTAAACAAGGCTCACCCATGTCCAATTCTATCCCAACTCAACTGCGTTTTCCTCCCTTTGCCGACTTTACCGTACGGGCTGATTTTGAGGGCGGGGCGCTGTCATCCGATTTCGGCCCCCTGCTGCTGCGGGGCGTTGACCAGCAGATCGGCCTGATCCATCGACTGGCCCAGGGCAGGCCATTGACGACCGCCGTCACGCGTCCTACATCGACCACTCGCTTGGTGCTCTGCTGACCCAACGGATCTTCCAGATCGCTTGCGGCTATGCCGATGCCAACGACGCCAACACCCTGCGCCGTGACCCGATGTTCAAGCTCGGCGCCGAGCGCAAGCCGCTTGACACTGAGCAGGATCTGGCCAGCGCTCCGACCTTCTCGCGCCTGGAAAATGCCGCTAACAATCGCGACCTTTACCGCCTGGCCCAGGCATTTGTGGAACAGTTTGTCGCCAGCTACGCCAAACCTCCAAAGATGATCGTACTCGACATGGATCATTCCGAAGACCAGACACATGGCCAACAGGAGCTGGCGTTTTACAATCATCATTACCAGAGTCACTGCTACCTGCCACTGTTTCTGTTCGAGGGCCTGTCGGGCAAGTTCATCACCGCCGCCCTGCGCCCCGGCAAACGCCCGAAGGGGGCAGAGAACGCGATGATCCTCAAGCGGGTGCTCAAGCGGCTGCGCCAGCACTGGCCCGAGACCCGCATCCTGCTGCGAGGTGACGCTCATTTTGCCAACGTGGAATTGATGCAGTTGGCGCTCGACGATCCGTACACGGATTTTCTGTTCGGCCTGACCGGCAACAGCCGCCTGAAAAAACTGGCCGAGCCACACCTGGAGCGTACCCGCCGGTTGCACGACACCCGCTGCCACAACGCCCGCCTCGCCGAACAGGAGCCGCCGCAACGCTCGCGCACCTTCCACGAGATCGACTATCAGGCCCGCTCCTGGCCGCAGAACTTTCGCACTGTCCTGAAAGCCGAAGTCATGGGACTCGGCGATAACCCCCGCTTCGTTGTCACCTCCCTGAAAGATCCGGCCCCGGAGATGCTGTACACCGAGCTGTATTGCGCCCGGGGCCAGGACGAGAATTTCATCAAGATGATGAAAAACGATCTGGCCAGCGACCGCACCTCGGATTGCCGCTTTGCGGCTAACCACATGCGCCTGTTTTTCTCCTGCGCCGCCTATGTGCTGCACCAGGCCTTGCGCACCGAGCTGTTGCAAGGCACCGAGCTGTCCCGGGCCCAGCCCTCAACGGTGATCATCAAGCTGTTCAAGCTGGCCGTGCGGGTGGCGCAGTACAAAGACCGCATCAAGCTCCACCTGCCCAGTAGCTGCCCGGTCGAGGCCCTGTTGCACACGATCACCGAACGGTTATACCGCCTACCCCGGCCCTCGCCAAACACCAGCTGAGCGGCCGTCGGCACTCATCGCAATCCCGGCCTCGGGAGGCTTTCGCACGTCTGGGCATCAGAATTGCTCAAATAGTAAGCGATTCAAGGGGACGGTTTGTCGGCCCGGAGGTGAATCTGAATCTCTTAATAAGAGCGGTTCTCATAACCGGCCCGCGTGGGCGCTTCGACTGCGGAATTGAGTGCTTATTCGGACGGTTTATGAAACATTCGGGATAGATATTGTTCATTCTATTTTTTTGGAATCAATCGCACCCACGTATTCAGCTTCAGCGATACGCTTCGGCCCAGGGGGTGTCTTTATGACGACCAGCAACCCCGCTACCGTGATCACCATCCCCGTAATTTCTGTCAGACTGAACGTCTCATCAAACGCAAACACGCCGATGAGCAGGCCGAAGACCGGCGCCAAGAACGTAAAGGGGTTGAGACGGTTCAAGGGAGCGCTGGCCAGCAGGGCGTACCAAAGCACTACCATCAGGGCAGTCGCCGGAATGGCAAGGACAAATATGGCTGTGGCAAAAGACCAGGTCCAGTCGATCTCAAAGCCCTCACCAAGACCGATGGAAGCCATGACCAGAAAAGCAGAACCGATCAGGAGCTGAATGCCCATCGCCCAGAAAACATCGTCCTTGCCAGCCTGATATTTCAGCAAGACGTTCCCTATCGCCGTTCCAATTGCTCCACCGAGCACGTAGACCGCACCGATGAAACGGGCGTTTCCAAAGTCCAGTCCCGGCATTGCCAGCACGACCACCCCGGCAAAACCGATGAGCAGACCCGCAAACATGCGGCGGGTTACGACCTCCTTAATGATAAAGATCGATAACACCGCCGCGAATAAGGGCTGAGCGTTAGCCAACACCGTCGCGACGCCCGGCCCCAGCTTTCCAGCTCCGAGAAACATACCTCCCAGCCCCATGCCGGTGTAGCTTAAGCCAATCACAGTCAAAATCATCCACTGCCGGGGCGAATAGCTGATGCGACCACCTTGCCTGAATGCGATCAGAATCAGACCCAGGCCAGCTAAAAACGCTCGCAAAGCGGCAAAAAGCAGCGGAGGCGCGTCCGGGAGCCCAACCACGATAAAGGGAAAACAGATTGCCCAGAGAAACGCAACCAGGATCATTCCGGCAACCGTGCGCATCGACAGGGGTTGGCTCACCATCGCCTCCAAATTCCGGCACCTCCGTTCAACGAGCACAGGTCAGCGAATTACCCCAGCACACGAAGCTGAAACAGACCTGAAAACCGTTACCTGACATCTGTTTGACGAGGATTAATACCGACACTATAGTCCAGACCGTTTATGATAACTGACACCCGCTTCCACACGCCGAACAACCCACCTCAGCTACGGGCTCCAGATGCAAGACTCGACCCACGGTTACCAACGGACGGCCAATACCCACGCGGATCGACTTAACCAACAGTGCTACTGCGTCACTCTCGACCGCAAAGCCCTCGACAAAAGCCTGCTGACTCAGTTGGCGGACGCTGGAAACGAACCATCCACGGCCTCCGAACTCCACCATCTTTTTTCAAACACACCGGTTTTCCTCCCCCGGGCCGACATAGCGACGATGGAACGGATCGTTCAGGCGATCGAATCAGCCACCGAACTTCCGTCGTACCGTGAGCGTGTACTGTCCTGGGCACCGGAAATCGCACGCTTCGATCCCGGCCCCATAGGGGCGTTCATGGGCTATGACTTTCATCTGGGCCCCGACGGCCCCCGGCTGATCGAAATCAACACCAACGCCGGTGGCGCCTTCCTGAACCTTGTCTTGTCGAGAGCCCAGCGCAATTGCTGCGACCCATCTCAACAACCCACAACACCCCAGCAGCCGCTCGACGGATTCGAGGACGCGGTGTTCTCAATGTTCAAACAGGAGTGGCAAAGCCAGCACGACAATTTCGGGCCCAGTTGCCTGGCCATAGTAGACGATGCCCCAAAGACACAATTTATGTTCCCCGAATTCCAGTTGGCCCAACAGATTCTCCGAGCCAAAGGAATTGATACATTGATACTCGATCCACAGGAGCTTCAGTATGCCGGCGGTACGCTGACAGCCCGCGGTAAGCCCATTGATATGGTCTACAACCGTCTGGTGGACTTCGCATTGGACGCCGCGCCCCATGCGGCATTAAGGCATGCCTATCTGGATGGCGCCGTGGTGGTAACGCCTAATCCCCATGTGCACGCTGTGCTGGCTGACAAGCGAAACCTGGCCCTGCTATCCGCACCCCACTCCCTTCGAGACTGGGGGCTCAATGAGGCCGATGCAGGCTACCTGGAGAGAGCCGTGCCGAAAACCAGGCAGGTTTCGAGGAACGACGCGGCTGAGTTGTGGAGTGCGCGACGTCATCTGTTCTTCAAGCCGGTTGCCGGCCATGGCAGCAAAGGCGTCTACCGGGGCGACAAACTAACCCGGCGCGTTTTCGAGAACATCCTGAATGGTGGCTACATCGCCCAGGACCTTGTCCCCGCTGGAGAACGAACCCTGAGAATTGACGATGCAGTGGTCACCCGAAAAGTCGACATTCGGCTGTATACCTACGCCGGCAAAAGTATGCTGGTTGCGGCGAGGATATACCAAGGCCAGACAACCAATTTTCGTACCCCCGGAGGTGGATTCGCTCCGGTTTTTCAGGTGTGATTATTACCTTTTCAATGAGCCAATATTTGATCGCATTAATGAAGAATTCCAGATTTTTGGTTTAGCGAACTGTAGAACATTAAGTTACTTAAGCACGGTCCGGACCTATGAAAGCATAGGCCCGGAGACCCCTCGGCGCTTATTCGTTGGTGAACGTCACAACATCTTTTTAAACTGCCCGTAGTCTCCTCCGGTACGCAGTACCAGAGTGATGTCGTTGTCGTTCCGATTTCTGAAAAACCAGCCATGATTGCCGGTAAAGGCTGCCTCCAGCTCGCCTTCGTCTTCAGGCACGCCCCGGCCTTTTTCGTAGGAAATTGACTGACCACCTCCATCACCATGGGTATCGAAGTTGATCGGGCCACCTTCTGACACCCAGGAGAACCGGGCTGTAGCACCTTCCTCCATAGTAAGTTTGAATTCGGTGCCTTCTCCCGGTGTGAGAATCACGCGCACTTCATCCTGCCACTGCGGTTCCGCAATTTCTGGTGCAGGCGCAGATTCTGGCTCAGAAGGCGCAACCTCTGCTTCCGGTGAGGGGGCTGGCTTCTCAACGGCTTCATCCACGACAGGTGCATTGACTTCCGGCGCCTGTCGCTCAGTTGAGGATTGAACAGCAACCATCTGAACAGCCTCGTCAGCAGCAGCCTCTTCGGCGAGCTGCTCCTTGATCTCACCCATTTCAGTCAGGCCTAAAAGGCGACCTGCGCCGGTTGGGTCCAGGGCGTACTCGGCGGGCATGACCACGGTTACCAGCAGAACCAGCGCCACAATAGCGGCAATGATGGTGGATCGAACCAGTTTGGCAGTGCTGGGCAGTTCTTCACGGTTGGGTATATCGGTGTTGTACATAAAAAATCTCCAGAATCAGGCGACAAAGTAACCGGTGAGCTGATAGCCAAAGAGCAGAAAACCTGCACTCATCATGGCCACGTTGGCGGTGTAGGCATGGCGGAAAAAGCCGTCGGTTTTACGCCAGAAGCTGATAGCAATGAGGATCATGGCCAGGGCGATGAGCTGTCCGATTTCCACACCCACATTGAAGGCGAGGAGGTTCGGAATCAGGCCGTCCGGCGAGATGTCGTATTCGATGATCTTGGTGGACAGGCCGAAACCATGGAAGAACCCGAAAATCAGCGTGGCGGCCTTGGTGTTGGGCTGAAAGCCAAACCAACGCTGATAGGCACCGATGTTGTCCAGTGCCTTGTAGACGATGGACAGACCGATAATCGCATCAATGAGGTAGCTGTTGATGCCCACGTTGAAATAGACGCCCAACAACATGGTGGTGGAATGCCCGAGGGCAAACAGGCTCACGTAGATCGCGATGTGCTTCATCTGGTAGAGGAAGAAGATGACACCCAGCAGGAACAGCAGGTGGTCATAGCCGGTGACCATGTGTTTGGCCCCCAGGTAGATGAACGAAATAAGGTTTATCCCGGTAATTTCCTGGATGTACCCCTTGTCGCCCTGAGCCACGGCATGGGCGAGTACGTCGGTACTCAGCCCCAGCAAGCCCAAAGTCAGAAATATCCAGAGTAGGCGATTGCCTGTGCCCGTTGAGGACACACCACGGCATCGGCCTGTCAAGTTTGACAACATAAAGACTCCAATCGAATGTGTTTTCTCGGGCCGCCTAAGCGGCAAGAATCAAGCAGAAAGGAGTGCTTTTGGAGGGCGTTCGAGCCGATAGCGCAAGCTGCGGGGGAAATCATCGGCAAAGGGCACGGGCTGCCGGAGAACGGTCAGGCTTTGGGAAATAAGGGGAACCCTTAGCTGGTCCACTGTCTCGTGGGTATGATTGCCAGCATCATGATGCACTGATGATGTCTCTGGCTCTTCGTCAAAATCATGGGTGTGTCCATGCGCACCATGACTGCTCGCTTGGCCGTCAAACTGCGATTCCCAGTCGCCTGCCAAGTTGGCCACACCATGAGAGAATGACTCGCCAATCACCGACAGTGACAGGCCCGCCAATGCAAGGAGTATGACGAGCGTTGGAAGCAGTTTTCTCGGGTGAATGGCCGAAATCATCAATCTACTGCGTCGAGTCTGTGGTTGGATTTCAACGAGAACGGAGGATACCATCCCCCCGTGGGGGATAGGAATTAAAAATGGTAAATGATCACACGCATCAATCTCACCCGAACATTATCAAACGTCTGAAGCGGGCAAACGGCCATCTTGAAAGCGTGATTGGCATGATTGACCAGGGACTGGCAGTGTGCCTGAATGCGCTTTTTATAGACTGTAGGCGACTCGGGCTGATGCGAGACGACTGAGACAATAGCCGCATGAATGTTTGGGCCTATCGCCCACACATGCAGATCACTGACTTTGGCATCGTCGTCTTCGACGGCCTGTCTGACGGTTTCCTCCATGTCCTGATGCTGCTCGTCGAGGAGGACCTTTGAGGTCTCTTTCAGCAGATGCCAGGACCAACGGGTTACCAGAATCGCACCGATAATCCCCATCATCGGGTCCATCCAGTTCCACCCGGCATATTTACCCGCCAGAAGGGCAACAATAGCAAGGACTGACGTCAGCGCATCCGCAAGTACATGAAGGTAGGCCGCACGGCGGTTGTGGTCATGGTGATGATGGTGGTGACCGTGATCATGGCCGTGACTGTGACCATGATCATGGCCTGCATCCCCCAGTATCCAGGCTGACACCCCGTTGACCACCAGGCCAATGATGGCCACAAAAATAGCCCCATCGAAAGAAATGGGGACGGGCTGAATAAAACGCCCGACGCTCTCGATGACCATGTAGAGCGCAAAGACAGCCAGCAGAATCGCGCCGGTAAAGCCGCCCAGCGCATTGACCTTCCCCGTCCCGAAAGAGAACCTGGCGCTGCCCGCGTTTTTCCTGGCATACGCATAGGCGAAGGCGGCAATACCCAGAGCCACCGCGTGCGAACCCATGTGCAGGCCATCAGCCAGCAAAGCCATTGAGCCATAAACGATCCCGGCCAGGGTCAAAACCAGCTTTTGGCCTATCCCCCCTGGGGGGATGGCATGAGAATGCTACTGTAGCCAGATGGCTTCAACAACCTTGACAGAGGGGGCAGTGTCCAATTCGGCATACTCTCACCCTCCCCCCGATGAAGACGAGTAAACCAAGGTGCTATCGCTTTCCAACATGGCTTACGATCTGGAAGACCTCATCAGCCCTGCGCTCACGGGGCCAGGGGTCATGTCGCTGAACCTGGTTGTGAGCTTTTCAGGGGTGCAGTCATGCCTTATCCGATCCGGTCCATGGCTCAGCGGCCCGGTGTTGCTTACAACCCTCCCGGGGTGCCGTCAGCGGCTCATGATGCAGCGCCTTCAACAGGCCAGCTGTCATAGCAACGATAACCAGCGAGAATGGCAGGGCCGCGAGGATGACCGCATCCTGGAGGACGGCAATACCTCCCGCCACTAGCAATACCGCGGTCAATACTCCGTTGCCAATGGCCCAGCCTGCTCTCGACGCCTTGGGAGGCTCAAGCTGCCCTCCTGATAAAATGATATTGACCACCAATGCGCCGGAGTCAGCAGACGTTATAAAGTAGATGCTGATAAGGAGCGTTGCCACCAGACCCATCAAAAATTTAATTGAGTCAGTCGTCTGCAGGTGCTCAATGGTCGCGAAAAGTGCATAGGCGATGTCTTTATTGACCGCCTCAACAATTCCGCCACCCCCGAATAGCTCGCTGTGGAGTGCAGCGCCCCCCATCACCGAGATCCATACAAAAGTCACCAGCGTTGGTAGGAGAAGAACCCCGAAAACAAACTCTCTCAGGGTGCGGCCGCGGGATATCCGGGCGATAAACAACCCGACAAAAGGTGACCAGGCCAGCCACCAGCCCCAGAAAAACACCGTCCAGGTCGATTGCCAATTTCCCGGTTCATTGGCGCCAACATAGAATGTCATGATCAATAGACTATCCAGGTAACCGCCAATTTCCTGCACCAACAACCCTGCCATGTAATCAAAGGGGCCAATAATCATAAAGGCGGCGAGTAAAATCAGCGTTAGCCAAAGATTTACCTCACTCAATATTTTCACGCCCCGCCTGACCCCAGAAACCACCGAAATCGTCGCGATTACAGTAACCACGGCGACCACCGACAGCTCCACCCAAAGAGACGCCTCCACGGAGAAAAGCCACTTGAGCCCCGTGCCAGTCTGACGGGCTCCCAGCCCCAGCGTCGTCGCCAGACCAAATACAGTCGCAAAAACAGCGAGCGCGTCAACGACGTGCCCCCAAAAGCCAAAGATTCTTTCACCAATAAACGGGTACAGCGCTGATCGAGGCGCGAGCGGGAGATCATGGCGATAGCTGAAGTATCCGAATGCAATCGCGACCAACGCAAAAATAGCCCATCCGTTCAGCCCCCAGTGGAAAAACGACAATTGAATTGCAGTAGACGCAGCGGAGGGAGTAAAGCCCTCCGAAGTAAAAGGGTTACCCTGAAAGTGCATGATTGGCTCGGCGATGCTCCAGAACAGCAGCCCCACACCCGTGCCGGCCGCAAACAGCATCGCCAACCAGGGAAAAAGCCGGTATTCCGGTTGTTCGTAGTCTTTACCAAGGCGCACGTTCTTGTAACGCCCCAGCCCTAGCCAAATAACAAATGCCGTCAGAAACGCAACCAGTGCCACATACCACCAGCGCAGCAGACCATCCACGTACGAGGAAACATAATCAAGCGCATACGCAAACTCAGACTGCCAGATCAGCGCGCCAGCGAGGGTCAAACCAATGGCGCCAATGCTGAATAGTGACGGCAAGATGGGTTGTTGGAGATGGCTATTGCCTTTTTCGTTCCACATGATGATTAGCCTTTTATTATGTCCTGGTCTGCCAATAGCGATGCTCGTATAAATTACGAAAAATGCTGCAGTTATTATCTGAATTCACGACCCCAGGGGAGCGGTACCAAGGCTCATCCTCAGCATCTTCTTATTGCAGGTAACAACAAGAACCAATCCCGACAGCAGCACCAACAACACACCCCAGATCAAATAGGTATAGAGCATCGGCATAAAAAATCATCCTGGCTCAGTGTTTGTTCACAAGATTGCGGGGTGCACCCTCAATGAAGCCAACAATGTTTTCGCCGGTGGTCGTGAGGATTCTTTCGACAGCCTCTTTCGTATTGAACGCACTGTGCGGGGTGACGATGACGTTTCTCATGTGCTGAAGAACATGGTTGGCGAACAGCGTTTCCAGATCATGTTTCTTGTCAAAAAAGGAGCGGATCAATTCCGCCTCCTCCCTGATGGAGGGCTCATCCGGCAGTACATCAAGACCGGCAGCCGACACTTTCCCATCCGCCAGCGCGTACAGCAAAGCCTGGGTATCAACAACGGAGCCGCGAGCGGTATTAATCAGGACAACCCCGCGCTTCATCCGCGCGAACTCCCTGTCCGACAGAAGATGCTTGGCCGATTTGCTGCCAGGTACGTGCAGCGTCACCACATCGGACTGCTCAAGAAGACGATCCAAATCGACGTAAGACACGCCATACCGGTCGGCGAATACGTCATCCGGCCTGGGATCGCAGGCAAGAACGTTCAGGCGAAACCCCTGCGCTATTTCTACAACACGCTTTCCGATAGATCCGGTGCCAATCACCCCCAGGGTTTTGCCTTGCAGGTCAAACCCCTGCAGGCCTTTCTGTGAGAAATCCCCCTTGCGAGTGCGATTGATCGCCTCCGGAATCTTGTGGCTAATGGCAAGGAGCAGCGCAAAAACATGCTCTGCTACCGTCTGGTCACCGTAGACGGGCACATTGCTGACCGGAATCGAATTTCTGGTACAATAATCCAGATCAATATGGTCGTATCCCGTCGACCGGGTAGCGACAAACTGCAGATGTTCAAAGCACTCCAGGACCGAATGGTTCAGGGCTGAATGAACGAAGGGGGAGATGATATCGGCGTCCCTGTATAGCCCAACGTTGCCTGTTCCGAGTTCCTCGTCCGTGAAAACAACCTCATGATTGCAGCAGGCCTGCTGCAAAATATCGCACTCCCACTTCTCTGCCTCAAAGAACACAATTTTCATTAGCTTTCCCTGGCCAAACTCATTTTTACTCCGACCTCAGCACAGGTAGCCACAGGATGGGGCTACCTGTGCTGAGGTCATCGATATGGTCGTTTCGCGCCTAGACTTTCTCTCGACGCAGACGCAGGGAGTTCATCACCACTGACAAAGAAGACGCACTCATTGCGAACGCCGCAAAGATAGGTCCTATCAGAATGCCAAAGAATGGATAGAGCACGCCCGCCGCTATCGGCACGCCCGCACCGTTATAGATCAGCGCGAAAAACAGGTTCTGTTTGATATTGCGCATCGTCGCCCGGGACAGCCGTCTGGCGCGGACAATACCGTCGAGGTTGCCCTTAACCAGGGTAAAGCCTGCGCTCTCAATGGCGACATCCGCGCCGGTTCCCATCGCAATACCGACATCGGCCTGGGCCAGGGCAGGCGCGTCATTGACCCCATCCCCTGCCATCGCCACCTTGCGTCCCTGGCTCTGAAGCTCGCGAATGATACTGGCCTTATCTTCTGGCAGCACGTCGGCGCGAATCTCATCAATACCGAGTTTGCCCGCCACTGCCTTAGCTGTGCGCTCATTGTCACCCGTTGCCATGATGACGCGGAATCCCGCGGCATGTAGCGCCCTCAGCGCGGCAGGCGTTGTTTCCTTGACGGGGTCGGCAACGCTTACAAGGCCCGCAACGGCGCCCTCAAGCACCACAAACATAACCGTTTCACCCTCGTCGCGCCTGGCATTGGCAACCTCCATCAGATGGCCGCCGTCCAGCCCCAGTTCTTCCAGCAGCCTGGCATTGCCCAGTGCCACCGGCTTGCCATCAACAACCCCTTTAACCCCTTTGCCCGTGACCGCTTCAAAGTCGTCGGCCTTGCCGAGTGTCACGTTGCGTGCCTCGGCACCGGCAACAATGGCTTCGGCAAGCGGGTGCTCCGACCCCTTCTCCAGCGTGGCCGCCAGCCTCAGGACTTCGGTCTCGTCATGATTCGATTCCGGCAGCACGGCCACCAGCTTTGGCTTGCCTTCTGTCAGGGTGCCGGTTTTATCGACAATCAGGGTGTCCACCTTGGCAAAACGCTCCAGGGCTTCGGCGTTCTTGATCAGCACACCCACCTGGGCGCCTCGCCCCGTCGCTGTCATGATCGACATGGGTGTGGCCAGCCCCAGTGCGCAGGGACAGGCAATGATGAGAACCGCCACGGCGGACACGAGCGCGTAAGACAGAGCCGGCGCCGGCCCCCAGATGGCCCACGCCACGAAGGACAGGGCCGCCACGGCAATCACGGCCGGTACGAACTTGCCGGCCACCATATCGGCAAACTTCTGGATAGGCGCCCGACTGCGCTGGGCATTGGCGACCATTTCGACGATCTGGCTGAGCATGGTATCCGCCCCCACCCGGGTCGCCTCCATAACCAGACTCCCGGTACCGTTGATGGTGGCCCCGGTTACCTTGTCACCGTCGACCTTCTCCACCGGAACCGGCTCCCCGGAAATCATTGATTCATCGATGGATGAGCGGCCTTCAACAACCACGCCATCCACCGGCACCTTGTCACCGGGGCGCACCCGCAAATGATCACCGACCTTCACATCCTCCAGAGCGACCTCTTCCTCGGTGCCATCAGGCCGGATCACGCGCGCCGTTTTCGCGGCCATATCCAGCAGCGCCCGAATGGCTTTACCTGTGCCCTCACGGGCCCTCAGCTCCATCACCTGGCCCAGCAGAACCAGCGTGACGATAACGGCTGCCGCCTCAAAATAAACGCCGACGTTACCCTCGGAGTCCCGGAAGCCTTCCGGGAAGATCCCTGGCAGGAGCACCGCCACGATGCTGAAGATGTAGGCCGCCCCGACCCCCATGCCAATCAGGCTGAACATGTTCAGATTCATTGTGCGAAACGAATTGTAGCCCCGGACAAAGAAGGGCCAGCCGGACCAGAGAATCACCGGCGTGGCGATCACGAGCTCAATCCAGAGCGAGACCCGCTCACCAAAGAATTCGCGAACGGCCATGATGCCAACATAGGGGGTCATGGTCAGAATCAGCAGGGGGACCGTAAAGACCAGGGCAACCCAGAAACGGCGGGAGAAGTCCACCAGCTCCGGATTGGGGCCCTCATCGTCAACGGCGGCAGACTCCGTTTCCAGCCCCATGCCACAGATAGGACAGGCGCCGGGCTTGGTCTGGCGCACCTGAGGGTGCATGGGACAGGTGTAGACCACACCCGAATATCCAGGCGGCACGCGATCATATTTCCGGTCATCGCCTGACGGTTTTTCATGCTCTCCGGAACACTGGTGCGAATGACCGGAATGATGGTGCGAATGACCGGAATGGGAGCTCGTTCCGGCCTGCTCCATAGGCACAAGGTGCATTCCGCATTTGGGGCAGTCTCCCGGCTCGTCGGATACCACCTCCGGATGCATCGGGCAGGTATACTTCCCCCCTGCTTCTCCGGCTACAGTATTCTCGTCATTCTCGTCACGAGCGCTATTATGTTTTGCAGACATCGTCCGTTCATCCTTTCGTTTGTTCCAGGCCAGCCACACAGTGTTCGACCTGGCTCCCGGTAATGGAATTGCCGCATGATGGTTTATCATCCCACTACACCAGACTGAACTGAACCTGAAAAGGACTTTAGCGCCATTTCTTTTTTGACTGGCATCAACTTTTCGCAACTGCCAGTGCACCAAGATACATATTCACAGGGATGTTCAGTTGAAATTCAGCCTTTGCCTATACTGTGGTTACACTGGGGATTTGGCAGGATCGTTCACTCTTTTTCAGGAAACCGGAGGCAAATATGGCCGTTCAGGGAATTATTCGGGTCGCCATCAATGGCTATGGCGTTATTGGCAAACGGGTAGCTGACGCCGTTGCCGTACAGAAAGACATGGCCCTGGCCGGCGTGGCTGACATTGCCACGGACTGGCGGCCACGGGCCGCCCTGCACAAGGGATACTCGCTTTACGGCGCCACTTCGGAGCATGCCGCCAGCATGAGGGCCGCAGGGCTTGATGTCTCCGGCACGCTTGACGACCTGCTTGAGGCCGCGGACATCGTGGTGGACTGTACACCAAAACACCTGGCCAGCAAGAATATCGAAATCTACCGGCGGCTTGGCATCAAGTACATCGTTCATGGCGGCGAGACACATGAAAGCACGGGCCATTCATTCGTTGCCGAGGCCAATTACGCGAGTGCTGTCGGCCGTGACGGCACGCGCGTTGTATCGTGCAACACAACGTCGATCATTCGTACCCTGTCAGCGCTCAAACGCCACGGCTTGCTGGACCGGGCACGGGGAACCCTTCTGCGCCGGGCCACCGATCCCTGGGAGAGCCATCAGGGCGGGATCATGAATACCCTCGTGCCAGAGCCGGAGATTCCCAGTCACCAGGGCCCGGATGCCCAAAGTGTCGACCCGGACCTGGATGTGGTAACCATGGCGGTCAAGGTTCCGGAGACACTGGCCCACCTGCACTACTGGTCCGTTCAACTGACACGTGAGGCGAGCAAGGACGAAGTGCTCGACGCGTTTCGCACTTCCTCCCGCATCGCCCTTATCCGGATCAGTGACGGGCTCAGCGCGATCAACAGCGTCAAGGAGTTGATGGCCGACCTTGGCCGGCCTCACGACAGCCTGTATGAAGTCGCGCTTTGGGAAGACATGCTCAAAGTGCAGGGCAATGAGCTGTTCTATGCCTATATGGTCGACAACCAGGCGATTGTTGTTCCGGAAACCATCGATGCCATACGCGCACTTACCGGGGCCGAACCCGATGCGGAAACGTCGATCAGAGACACCAACGACAGCCTGGGTATCGGCTCTTTGGGGTTATAGATATGGACGGCAACCCCGGCGACGCCGCCTGTGAACCCGAGGGCGGGGCCGTGAAGGGTGTGTTCAGGCTGTTCGGTGAGGGAGACGAACTCTATGCGGAGATGATTCGCTCGGTCCGTACCGCCAGCCAGCGTATCTTTCTTGCTTCGTATATCCTGGCGGCGGACGAGGTGGGGACTGAACTGCTTGATGAACTGATGAAGCAGTCTCGCCAAGGCCTCGACGTGCGCATTCACGTTGATGCGCTGGGCTCAAGTGGCGTCCTTACGCGGCTGCACCGGCGCCAGCTCAGGGCCGCCGGCGTCCGTCTACAGCGCTTTCACCGCTGGAGCTGGCGGCAACCGATGCGTTACAACCGTCGCGACCATCGCAAGCTGCTGGTCATTGACGGCAAAACAGCGTATCTCGGCGGCTTCAACATTCATCGCGAAGGCTCGAGGCGCTATTACGGCCCAAAGCGTTGGCGCGACGTGCATGTGTGCTTCGAGGGGCCTCTGGCGGCGGAGGCTGACGCTCTGTTTGACGCCTTCTGGTGCGGTCACCCTGACTGGAGCCCACAGAGTCATACCATCGGTGACAGCCGGATCACTCCCAATACCACACGCGCCTGCCGCATCCAGCTGCGGTGCTCCATCAAAGACCAACTGGCCGGAGCATCCGACAAAATCTGGCTGGCGACGCCCTATTTCGTACCGGACCGGGGATTACGCAAACAACTTGCTCTCGCGGCCCGCCGGGGAGTCGATGTGCGGATCCTGACCACCGAAAAGACCGACTCGACCCCCGCACAATGGGCTGCCCGCGCCATTTACGGGGAACTGCTGGAACACGGCGTTCGCATATTCGAGTACACACCCCGGCTATTGCATTCCAAAGTACTGCTCGTTGACGATGCCTGGGGCAGCATAGGGACCGCGAACTTCGACTACAGAAGTTTGTTTATTAACTATGAACTGACGCTGATTTCCACAAACGAAGCCTTGAATGGCCAGTTAAGAAACGAGTTCGTAACTGACTTGCAGGATGCCAGTGAAATCACTGGCATCGCCTGGAAACACCGCGGCTTCATAAAAGCCGTGTATGACACGCTTGGCCTGTTGCTACGCAAGTGGCTTTGACGTGGGCCCACGCAGATCGGGGCTCAGCTTGCCGCCGCATGGATACCCTCCAGTCGCGTCCGTTTGAGCAGCATGGCATTCACCGCGACCAGGACCGAACTCCCCGACATGGCCAGCGCCGCCACTTCCGGGCTGATGACAAAGGGGTAGAACAGGCCAGCGGCCACCGGAAAGGCAATCACATTGTAGGCAACTGCCCAAAACAGATTCTGGTACATCTTCCGCAGCGTCGCCCGTGACAGCTCAATCGCCCCCACAACGTCGTAAGGGTCGCTTTTCATCAGCACCACGTCGGCACTTTCGATGGCAACGTCCGTGCCGGCGCCAATCGCGAAGCCTACGTCGGCCTGTGTCAGCGCCGGGGCGTCATTGACGCCGTCGCCGACCATGCCCACTCGCTTGCCCTGGCCTTGCAGCTCTTTTACCTTGTCTGCTTTTTGCCCCGGCAGGACATCGGCGAGAACGGTGGTGATGCCAAGGCTCGCCGCGATCCGGTCGGCGGTCGCCTTATTGTCCCCGGTCAGCATGGCAACCTCGACGCCTCGTTCACGCAACTTGGCTACCATTGCCGCAGCCGTCGGTCGCGGGGCATCCGCAATGGCGATCAGGCCAACCAACTGGCCCCCGTGCGCGATGTGCACGACCGTCTGCCCGGCCCCCTGGAGCCGCTGAGCCTCGGAATCCAGACCATTCATCGCAACCTGGCGTTCGTCCATCAGACGACGGTTGCCCAGAAGAACCTCCCGGCCCCCGATTTCGGCCTGCGCACCTTTGCCTTCGATGTTCTGGAAGCCGGACAATGTCTGCACCTCCAGATCTGCCGCACGCTTCGAAATCGCCTGCGCCAGCGGATGATCGGAGCCCTGTTCCACAGTGGCCGCCAGCGCGAGAACCTCATCAACCGTCACATCGGAAGCGGCAACCACCTCGACCACCTCGGGCTCGCCCATCGTCAGTGTCCCGGTCTTGTCAAAGACCACCATGTCGAGTTTGGTCGCCTCCTCCAGCGCGCCGGCGTTCTTGAACAGAATCCCGTTCATGGCGCCCAGGCCGGTACCCACCATGACCGCCATCGGCGTGGCAAGCCCGAGCGCGTCAGGACAGGCAATAACGAAGACCGTGATGGTCAGCGTCAGGGCGAAAAGCAGCGGCTGACCTATCCACCAGAACCAGGCCGCGAAGGTCGCAAGACCAATGACGACCGCGATCAGCACCAGCCATTGGGACGCCTTGTCGGCAAGCAGCTGCGCCGGGGCCTTGGAGTTCTGGGCTTCCTGCACAAGCTTGACGATCTGTGCGAGCGCCGTGTCGGCACCAACCTTGGTTGCGCGGTATTTGAAACTTCCGCTTTTGTTGATGGTCGCCCCGATCACCGAATCGCCGGGCTTCTTAGGCACTGGCATGGATTCGCCGGTCAGCATGGATTCATCAACCTGCGACTCGCCTTCCAGGACTTCACCGTCAACGGGGATCTTATTACCGGGCCGGATAACGACGACATCATCCTTGAGGACATCCGAGGTGGGGACCTCAGTTTCGCGCCCGTCGCGCAGTACATTCGCCATGGGCGGAGCAAGATCCATCAGCGAGCGAATGGCATTTGAGGCCCCGGCGCGGGCACGCATCTCCAGCCAGTGACCGAGCAGGATAAAGACCAGAAGCACTGCCACCGCTTCATAGAACTGAACACTGGGAAAGAAAAAGGTCGCGCCGACGCTGAACAGATACCCCGTGCCCACGGACAGGACCACGAGCACGGCCATGTTGAGCACTCCGTTGCGAAGCGCTCGCCAGGCGGCGACGAAAAACGGCCAGCTCGGGTAGAGTACGGCGGCGCTCGCCAGGAAAAACAGCCACAGATCCAGGCGGAGGCCAAATGGCGGCGCCGGGGGTATGAACACCTCGCCCATGGGCGAATAGGCAAAGATGGGGATGCTGAAGACGAACGCAATCCAGAAGCGATTGCGCATATCGCGCGCCATGGCTTCCATGCTCATGCCGCCGCCATGGCCCATCTCATGGGCCGCGTGATCCACGGGCGGCGCTGCTTCGACTTCGGCGCGGGTATTGTCCGCGCCCGGGTGATGATGACCGGCCGGTTTTGCGGCGGCACCAGACTTACCTTGCGAAGCCTCCGGCGCACAGACGTGCTTCGGCACCAGCTCGCCGCCGCAGTGATAGCCGCACTCGACGACTTTCGCCTTGATCGGCTCAAGGTCGGTACGCGTTTCGTCATAGACCACGGTGGCACTGCCCGCGACGTAATTCACTTCAACCTTGCTCACACCCGGCAGCCGGGAGAGCTGTTTTTCAACGCCCCTCGCGCTCAGTGTGGAGGTCAGACCGCCTACCTCGATAACCTTGACTGTCATAAATCAATCCTTTTGATTTTGATATGAGACAACATAGACCATAAACCAGAAAACCAGACGCAAAAAAAAGATATCCGTTACAGCTGTTTTGGGGCCGGGTGATCCGGGGCAAGCCGCGGGCGTGTAACGAACAGGCCGACTTGCCGTCATAGTATATAGTTTACTGATGTGATTACTCGAACAGCGAAGTGCCGGTACGCCGGCTTCGCTAGTACAACCCGGAATCAAATGATCCGGAGAAGTGATCATTTCAACGACACAAAGGTCGCAGCAACGAGAAAACACGATGTGGATAAAACTGCTTTCGATTTTTCTGAAGCGTCTGATCAGGCAGGGGAGCCTGGTTGTCGTCTATCCTGACGGACGATCAATACAATACGGTGACGGGTCGACACCCTCCGCCACCATGCGTTTTCACGCGCACTCCCTGCCACGCAAACTCCTGATCAATCCCGAGCTCACACTGGGCGAGGCCTATATGGACGGTACACTCACGGTCGACCAGGATGACCTCTATGGTCTGATTGAGTTGCTGGTCATCAACCTGAAGCGCCAGTCCGATGCATGGCACCTTCGCTGGCAGGCAAACCTCCGTCAGCTTCATCGCAGACTGGCGCAGTTCAACCCGGCCGGGCGGGCTCAGCGCAACGTGGCACACCATTACGACCTGTCCGGCACGCTGTATGACCTGTTTCTGGACCCCGACCGCCAATACTCCTGCGCCTATTTTCGCGAACCGGGCGACACCCTGGAAACCGCCCAAAGAAACAAGAAATCCCTGATCGCCAGCAAACTCCTCCTGGCGCCGGAACAACGGGTTCTCGACATCGGCTGCGGATGGGGCGGGCTTGGGCTTCACCTTGCCCGTGACTATGGTGCCCGGGTCACCGGGGTAACCCTGTCGCAAGAGCAACACAGGATCGCCGAAGAACGTGCCCGGGCCGAGGGTCTTGGCGACCAGGCCCGGTTCCGGCTGCAAGACTACCGCGACATCGACGGCACTTTTGACCGGATCGTGTCGGTGGGCATGTTTGAGCATGTCGGAGTGCCACACTACAAGGAGTTCTTCGCCACCCTGCGAGACCGGCTCAAAGACGATGGTGTGGCACTGCTGCACACAATTGGCCGGGCCGACGGACCGGGATCAACCAACCCCTGGATCACCAAATACATATTTCCCGGTGGCTACAGCCCGGCCCTGTCGGAAATCCTTGCCGTCGTCGAGCAATCCGGTCTCTATGTCACCGATGTCGAGGTGTGGCGGCTTCATTACGCCGAGACTCTGAAGGAATGGCGCAATCGGTTCGAGGCCAGCCTGGACCGGGTACGGTCGATCTATGACGAGCGGTTCTGCCGCATGTGGCGGTTCTACCTGGTTGCCAGCGAAGTGGCATTCCGGCACGACGGTCTTGTCGTCTTTCAGATCCAGCTTGCCAAAAAACAGGACGCGGTACCGCTCACGCGGGATTACCTGGCCAGCCGGGACAGACTGGGCGAACCGGCCACCAGGGACGGAGAGAACATCTCCGATCACCCGGCATGGAACGCCAACTGATGGCTTTCATAGGGCCGGAGGTGTCCGACCGGCCAATAACTGTCATCAAACTGTAACGCAACTCTCCGCTAGCCGTCCTTAAAGTCGGCGGGACCTGTGGTCCTGATCGACTCCGGGCCTGCCCTCAGCCCCGGAGCTGAACTCAAGCTGAACAGGGAGGGGCACGGCATGCCCGGAGAACAGACTGATCGAAAACAGACTCGCATGGTCACAATGTACATACCCATATTCAAGGAGAAGCTCGCGAAGCTCGAAAAACGCGGGCTCGGACACTGCGAAGAGGCGCAAAAACTCCGAACCACGATAGCCAGCGTCCCGGCACCGCCAGGCTGCAATAACCAAGCATTCAGGGAATCTGAAAATGAGCCAGAAAACAAAGAGCAAACCTTTCGGAGCCAAGGGCTACAAGGAGACCCTTCGGACGCTTCAGATCGAGTTGGTCAAACTGCAGAGGCACCTGATCAGGAACAACCTGCGGATCCTCATCCTGTTCGAGGGCCGCGATGCCGCCGGCAAGGACGGCGTCATCAAGCGGATAACGGAGCACCTGAGCCCACGCGAAACTCAAGTCGTGGCGCTGGGCAGGCCGTCCGACCGTGATCGTCGCTCGTGGTATTTCCAGCGTTACGTCCCGCACTTGCCCCCGACCGGGGAAATGGCCCTGATGAACCGGAGCTGGTACAACCGCGCCGGGGTCGAGCGCGTTATGGGCTATTGTACGGACACGGAATATGAGGAGTTCATGCGCTCGGTACTGCCATTCGAGCACATGCTCGTGGATTCCGGGATTCAGCTGTTCAAATATTACCTGGATATCTCAAAGGGGGAGCAGGCACGCCGGCTGAAGGATCGTCGTGTTGACCCCCTCAAGCAGTGGAAAATCAGTCCTGTCGACAAGGTCGCGATCAAACACTGGAACGACTACAGCGCGGCGCGCAACCAGATGTTCGCGCGCACGCACAACCAGATCACGCCGTGGTATGTCGTCAGGGCCGACAATAAAAAACAGGCCCGGCTCAATGTTATTCGTCATTTGATGTCACTGGTGGACTGCCCGGAAAAAGACGAACACGCCGCCACCCCGGATCCCGACATCGTCTTTACCTTTAACCCGAAGCATCTCGACAACGGCCGGATCGCACCGTAACCGCCATCATCAGCTGTGACAGCCACTGACAAGCCAGGCAACGGGCATGTCAGTGGCTCTCGCCGCTGAGGAACTGGCCCCATCCCCGCACGAGCTCAGCCAGCAGCACCACCGTAACTGGACTGAGCAGCGCCGGAATCGCAGCCACAATCCAGATAGCCATGGATGGGGCAGCTCCCACATGTCTCTTCCAGCCGCTTTCGCAGAGCCTCCCGTGCCCGATGCAAACGCACCCTCAGATTGCTCGCCGAAATATTGAGCACCGCTGCGATGGTTTCACGGGATTCGCCGATCAGCTCCGCGTGCCACAGAATTTCAGCGTATTCTGGCTTCAGGGTCGGCAGGAGTTTGTAAAGGCACGTGCAGACAATAAAATCCAGTTCGTTTTTAAAGTCGTCATCGAGCAGCGCTGCTTCGAGATCGTGGTGCGCCTGCTCAGACTGGCGTTTTTTGCTCTGCGCCCGGTAATAATCAATCAGGCTGGTCTCAAGAACCCGGCGCATCCAGGCACGAAGCTTTTCAGTCTCGCGCACGTCACCACTGCGTGTGAGCACCTTGACGTAGAAATCGTGCAGGACGTCGGCGGCCTCGTCCTTATCCCCCAGCCGGCGAGTCAGGAAATGCAGAAAATCCCGGTGGATTTCCTCCATGACGGCATGCACGGCATTGCCCGGCACTTCCCTGTCGTTATCGTTTTTCATACCAACTCCCGCTATCGGTCTGCCTCAAAGTTCTCAAACGGGCGTCAGAATAGCAAGAAAAACAACCGGAACCTCGGGCCATCAACACCTAACCTTTTCAGAACCCATAGCGCACCCCCAGATACAGGTTATTGTTGTCCTGAAACTGACCGAAGAAGGTTTCCTCCCGGGCGCCGAAAAACAGGTTTCCGCCGGCTTCAACAGAGAGATGATCATCAACCTGATAGCCCACCCGGGGGCGCAGGTACGCGTCCCGGTCCGAGGGCGAGTAGAACAGGAACAACGACCACGCCAGATTCTGGCTGTGTGTCAGCCAGGTAAGCCGCTGGGTGAGGACGTGGCGATTCTCGTCCCGCACCGGGGCACCAGGGGGCAAGGCCCGCCGGTAGGCCTCAAACTCGCCCATGCGCTCAAGGTAGTATTGCAGGCCCAGGGTCAGGTTACGGGCAATTTCCTGCTCATAGCCGAGCAGCAGGCGCAGCTCGCTGTTGCGTACTGTGGGATCGTCGCCATCGCGGTCTGCGCGGGAATCGTAATAGCCCAGCTCGACGTTGCCGATGCCGGCCCCCACCGGCCCGCGCAGGCTGGCGCCGAGCACCGACAGCGGAGGAAACCTGGCCCGACCGCTGGCCGGATCAGCCCCGGCCGGGCTCTTCCAGAAGCCGTCGTAGCCGTAGAGCGCGACCTCGTAGGCGCCAAGGTTACGGTACAGCCGGGCGGCCCACTCGTCGTCTTCGAACGCGTCCGCCGGGCGGTCCGTCATTACAACGGCATTGCGCCCTGTCAGCCGGCCTTGCCCTGCGTTGAAGAACGAGAGGCGGCGACCGTCGATGAAGCGATCCGCGTCAAACCGGGGGGTGTAGACAAGGTCAAGATTGACCCAACTGGAAAAAACCGAAACCTTCAGCGCGTCTGAGGGCGCCTTGAGGTACTCCACATCGCGGCCGATAAAAAACGAGACCCAGTCCTTGGGAAACAGATCGTTGATGAACACCAGGTCGCCGGTTCCCCAGGTTAGTATCTGGCGCCCCAGCTTGACATCGGTATCCGCGCTCGGCGAAAACACCAGGCTGGCCTCGCGCAGGTCGAACGCGCCCTCACCCGATTCCAGGTCCACCGACCGATCATCGTCCAGGTCGTCATAGAGAAAATCGCCGGTAAGGCGCAACGTTGCTCCCCGGAAATACTTCTCCGCCTCGAGCTGCAACCGGGTTTCGGCGATGGAGAGATCGCGCTGGCGGGGATCATCGCCCAGCCGGGTTCCGCCGCGGGCCTCCCAGAAGCCGCGCAGACGAAATGGCAGCGCCGCCGCAGCCGGTCGGTCGGTGGTCTGTTCTGCCCCGGCCTCACCCCCGAGGCCTGCCGGAAGGGCCGGTTCCTCGGTATCGCTGGCGGGCGCACCCAGCCCCTCCGGCAGCTCGGGCGCGGCCGCCCATAGCGCCCCGGGCGCCACACCGAGACCGATACCCGCCAGCAACATGCCCCAGAGCAGGCTTCTGGTGTTCATCCACGCCCTCCTGCTCTCAGTGCACCGGTGGTCACTGCAAGTACTCCTTTGGTGCCCGGCGCAGGTAGCGCTCCGAAAACACGTCTTCCGGCAGGCCCAGGTCATAGTCAATGCCGCTGTAGGTCAGTTCCGTGGTGCCACCGTTACGCAGATTCTCCATCCTCGCCTTGACGACCGTGGGGTAACCCTGAATGTTCTCCACCGCCAGCGCGGTGTAACGCCGGTAGAGGTTGTCACTGTCGTCGATATACTCGGTGCGAACCGGCAGGAACGACTGCTTGTGGATATAGACATCGTAGTAGGCGAACTCAACCTCCCCGGGCCTCTTGGGTTTGTTGCGCACTACGTAGTAGTTATCCGTGGTTTCAATCAGCTCATGGCTGTCGGCATCAATACTGCGCCCGGAGATGTCCTCGTAGAAGAAATCCGAGCCGACGAAGCTGGTGCGTTTGTCGGAAGCGGCAATTCGCTTAACCAGATCCAGCGCCGGCAGGTACAGCCAGCGGTCGTCGTCCCGGTCCTGGTGTTTCCAAACCAGCAACGTCATCTGGCTCACATCCGCCGGTCGTCGGAAATAGACATAGTACTTCTGCTCGCCGAGATAGGCGCCCCCCTCAACGGCATCTGTCTCCGGACCGTCTCTCCGCAAAATGGTGAGTTCGCGACTACGGGTACGCCCCTGGCTATCCGTGATGGTCATAGCGACCCTGGCGCGGCCATCACGCCCCTGAAAGTAGGAGACCATATTGGCACGGTTGACAATGCGCTCCACCGAGGGCGCAGCGCCGGCATCCTGGGCCAGGGCAATGGGCGTGATGCCCAGAGCGATCACCACCAGGGCCAGCTTTTGGAACAGGGTAACAGGCCAGTATCTACTCATTGCACGCCTTCCTCTTGGTTTTGCGGATTCGGGGCGGCCCTGCGGGCACCGGGAAACAGCCATCGTTGCAGCAGGGTTACCAGTGCCGGCAGGATCAGCAGTGTGCTCAGGCCGGCGGTCAACAGAATGGCCGCGATAAATACCCCCACCGTCTGGTAGGGCACGAGCGGTGCAGCCAGCAGCGGCAGGAAACCAACGCCAAGCACGATGGCGTTGCGGGTTATTGCTCGTGCCGGCTCGCCGAACATCGGCGCCACCGAGCGACGCCAGGAGCCTGTCTCAGCCTGGGTGGCGCGGGCGCGGGCCAGGAAGTGGATGGCGTAGTCCACGGCGAGTCCCAGACTCAGGGCGCTCAGCACGGCGACCGGCATATCGTAGTTCTTGCCGATGATACCGATCAGACCGTAGATGGCCCCGATGGTCACAGTCAGGGGAATCATGCACAACAGTCCCCAGAGCAAAGAGCGGAACAATAAGGCCATCAGCAGGAGCACGACCACGAAACTGCCGAACAGGGCCATGGCCATGCCGCTGACCATTTTGTCCTGCCAGACCACATTGATGTAGTTAAGACCAAACCAGCGTGCCTGGATCGACGCAGGCGGAGGGTTGGCCGCGATGAAGTCGTCGAGCGCCTGAACCACCCGGCTCATATCCCGGTTGTCGCCACTGGTAAGCTGAACCCAGATGCTGGCACGGCGGTAGTCGGGGGTAACGAAGTGCCAGAGATCCTGGGGGCGGTGGCCATTCTGGTAGGTGAGCAGGGTCTGCGCAACCGCCGCCGGACTGTCCGGAATGCGAAAGGCTCCGTCATCGCCGCCCAGCAGTTCGCGGTGAACGGTTTTGACCAGATCGGCGACGGAGTTGGACTTGCCGACCACGCCGGTCTCGCCCAGCCGCTGCTGCAACCTGGCGATGTAGCGCAGGACTTCGGGGCGTTTGAAGATCTGGTTGTCCTGGGCCGCGTTATCCCCCTCCGGAACCAGCGCCAGATAGGCCATGTAGGTGCCGCCGAAATGTTCGTTGAGCACCCGGTCTGCCACCCGGATGGGGTGCTCGGGCTCGAACCACTTGACCGGGTTATCGTTGATGCGGATCTGGCTGATGCCATAACCGGCGGCCACCACCACGACCATGGTAACCACCAGCACCGCCCTGGCGTGGCTGACCACGCCCTCGCCGAGGCGACGCAGCCAGCGCCCCATGACCGTATCCTGGTCCGGGTCCCCGGCGGCGTGACCGAAGCCGGTGAGCCGCCGCTCCGGCATCAGCATGATGTAAGCCGGAATGAAGGTCACCGTGCACAACCAGGCCAGGAACACACCAATCGCGATAAAGATGCCGAACACCTGAACGGGCGGGATCGGGGTGAGTGCCAGTGAGGCAAACCCCGCCATCGTCGTCAGGGTGGTGAACAGCATCGGTTTGAACAGTATCCCCATAACCTCCCGGATGGCCCGGTGGCGGTCACGATGCAGGGGATAGCGATCGAAGAATTCCGAGAGGATATGCACCGCGTCCAGCACCGCAATGGGCATGATGAATACGGGGATCATCGAGCTCATGATGTGGACGGTGCTGCCGCTGATCACCAGCAGCGCCATGGTGCTCGCGGCCGCCACCATCGCCACGATCATCGCCGAGGTAATGAGCCGGATGTGGCGGAAGAACCACCACATCGCCAGGAAGATGACCAGCATTGCCAGTGGCGCCGAGATCGCCATCTGATAGAACATCTGCACACCGAACGTGTCCTCCGCCACGGGCAGCCCGGTGATGTAGACCTGATCGCCGGTATCCTTCCAGCCAGCGACTTTGTCAAGCAGGGCTTCGCGGACCCGGTAACTCATGTCCTTGCTGGTCAGCGGCAGGTAAAGGGCGACTGCCTTACCATCGGCGCTGACCAGGGTATTGTCGAACAGCGGAATGCGTTGCGCCCGCTCAAGAATAGCGAGCGCCTGGTTGCGGGTATCCGGCGGCTCTGGCATGAGCCAGCTGAAACGAACCGAGCCGACCCCCTCTTGCTCAATGTTGTCGACCCGCGAGAGCGCGAGCATATCCTCCTCAACCACGCCCTCCTGCCGGCCCGGGTTGTCCGGATCGGGCCACCTGAGCGTACTGGCATACTCCGTCAGCTCATAGATGCGCCGCAGCGAACCGACATTGAATACCCCGTCAGGGTTGCTTTCGTTGACCACACCCACCACGACCATGTCATAAAGCGAGAATTGCTCCTTCATGTCGTCGTGGAAAACGCGCACGGGTTCGTCGGAAGAGAGCATGTTCTCGGGGTCGGTATCGATGGTCAGCGGATTAAGCAGACCGAACCGCTCGGGCCAGACGCTTGGCAGCGCCGCCAGCGCCACCAGCGCCAGCGTGGCAACCACCATGGCCCAAACGGTCAGTCGAGGACGGTCAGTGGCGAACTGTAGCCACGAACTCTCGGTGTTTTCAGACATTTACAGTGCCTCCGTGCGTCAATCGAAGGCGGCGCCGGGCTTCTTGCCCAGGGCCTTGAGGATCTTCGCCAGAGGGCAGAATCCGCTGAAGGCAGCCTGCAGCATGTTGGCGCCCACAAACGCGGTGAACCACAGCCAGTGAGGCGAGTGGAGCTGGGAGAGAGCCAGACTTACAAGAATGAAAGATCCTGCGAAGGCGAGTACAAGGCGGTCGATAGACATATGCCCCTCCTGTTATAGTAGCGCGTTCCGGCACTTTCAGCAGATTGCGCACTGCGCTGGCTGCACTGAAAGCACCCGTACACAATACCTGGCATGGCCACGTGCCGGACCATGGAGAGCCGGGGCCTGCCAGACGACGACGGGCAACACTTGACTACCTGGCCAAGAGCAGCCGATCATCTGAACCAAGCCTAACATGTTCACGATTGCAGAGCTATGAATGTATGAATAAAAATCAGATGTCGGAAGCGGCGGATCAGGCCACCAATCTGCTAAAGGCCCTCTCCGGGCGGAGCCGGCTGATGATCCTCTGCCAACTGGTCGACGGCGAGCAGGCGGTGAGCGAACTTGCGGATGCACTGGAGATGCGCCAGGCGGCCGTCTCCCAGCAACTCGCCCTGCTGCGCAAGGACGGCCTGGTATCTGCGCGCCGCGAAGCGCGGACCATACACTACTCCCTGGCGGGAGAGGAGGCGCGCCGGATCATAGAAGTTCTGTATGAGCTGTTCTGCGATAACGACGCATGCTAAGAAGTAGGGCAACAAGGAGTTTCGAGTTGCCCTACTTCAACTACTAATTGCTGGCAAAGGCCTGGCGCATGTATAGAACCATGGCCTCCGCCTGCTCCTTGGTCAATGAGCTGATGCCGCCCTTGGCGGGCATCGCCATGGATGAGCCGGGGCTCTTGAAACCCTCCATGATATTGGTAACCAATACATCGTCACTCTTGGTCAGCCGGCCATCGCTCTTTGTGAAGTCAGGAACGCCGGGCAGCTTGCCCTTTCCGTCTGCGCCATGGCAGGCAACGCAGGTGGAGTTATAGAGCTTTTCGCCGGCTTCCACGCTGTCCGCCTGAGCCGCGGCTCCGCCTGAGTAGGCAAAGCTCCCGGCGACCAGGCTGGCGATCAGAAAAGACGATCGTTTCATTTATTCTCCCCCTTATTATCTGCCGGATCATTGGCTTTCTGGAGGAAGGTCAGGATATCCCTTGTTTCCTGCCCGGTTAAGCCCGCTCTGAGACGCATATGAAGCACGGATGGCTCCCAGAAATCGTCACGGAACTCGGCCGGGTCGCGCATGTTATGACACCGTGCGCAGTTGTCGGCCCATGACTGGGCGCCCCGGACGAACGCCATGGGATCGTCGGCGTCCTGGGCAGCGGCTGAACCTGCGCCACCGAAGAAAAGCGCAGCCATGAGTGCAGCATTACTGATGAGGTTGCGGTTCATTAGTTTCATGTTAATACCCTCTTAAAAGCCGTAAGCCAACTGAATGTTGAAGCGCTCGTCATCGTCGATAGCGTTGTCATCGTAATCATCCACGGTGTAGGCCGCCTTGATGATAACGTGGTTTGCGAACAGGTAATTCACCCCTGCAGACCACTGGGAGCGGTTTGCATCGGCACCCGGGGTGTCCAGGTCACCTATGCGGACAACGCCTTCCCACTTGGTATCCGGCACCCGGTAGGCCGCCTGCGCATACCAGGCAGTGTATTCGAGTTCTTCGGTCACCGCGCCACCGGCAACCGCGCTGTTGGCTTCGCTTCCCACGGTCTGCTGGATGAATTCACCGCGCAGCTGCAGGGTGTCAAGGTTGTAAACGGCGTCCGCACCCAGGACTGTGTAGTCACGGTCCGGCTCTCCCGCCGCCAGGTCAGACACATCGTGCCCCTCGGCCACTCCGATCTTGCCCAGGGCGCCGGACAGGCCCAGCTCCAGCGCAGGCACCGGCAGGAACCCTACTCGGCCACCGTAGACGAAATTACCATCGCCATTGGATGCGGCAGCCTCGGTTTCCAGTTCAATTTCCACTTCTTCGCCGGGATCAGCATCAACAACAAGGGTCGGACCGTTCGAGGTGAACAGCGCATAGTTGGCGCGCATCGACCCGCTCAGCGGAATGCCGCCACGCAACTGAACGCCCAGGTCGGAGAGCGGGGCTGCGCCCCCGTGACCAAAGCCCACGGGCGCGGTCGGCAGCTTGTTGATCCAGCTTGGGTGGACATTCTGGCGGAACTGGCCGATCGGGCTCAGGAACTTGCCCGCGACCAGTGCCATGTAATCGTTCAGGATAAGATCGATGGTCGCATATTCTACTGCGATTTCACTTTCACCATTTTCATCCGTCTCGGCTTCAAACTCGCCTTCAAACAGCACCCGGTCGGAAAACTGAAAATGAAAGATCGGCGCAAATCGTGCTGCCGTAAAACCGTCTTCCTGTCGATCAGAGCCCGCTATGGCATCAACGTTGGCGTATCCGGCCATGTGCAGCTTGGACAGCGTATCGAGGTTGTTGCTCTTTACATCCTCCCGCAGTGCCGCGATCTGCGACTCAAGGTTGGCAATTTTTGATTCGGTGTCTTCGTTTGCGATTGCAGTCCCGCTTGCGAGTACGGAGGCCGCAAGCGACAGCTTGATAAAATGGAGTTTTTTCATAGGTGCACCCTTCTGGGTTAGATGAAGAGACGTATATAGCTGTTCCGGAAAAAGGCTTTCGAATAAAGCCATCGATCCAAAACATGAACAATTAGACACCCTTGACCTGAAACGAAACTGAAATTGTCAGTCGTGCCGCCCTGATCTTGATGCAAGTCAGTTTTTACAATGGCCGGATATCATGAGATTGAGCCAGCACCGTATGTGGGGGCGCCACGCAGTATAGTCAGACACCCGGGAATGATCGCTCCTGTACGCCGTCTCAACGGAATCGAGCCTGATGCGAACCAGTCGACCGGCAAAACCAATACCTGCGTCACACCGTATCATTTTCACTACTATTTCGTGACGCAGCGGCGAGCTGCCGCCACCGCCCCCAGCGGGGGATGAACATCGGCACCTGCCGCTGGTAGGCACGGTACTCCTCACCGAACTCCTTGAGCACCTGCCGTTCCTCACGTCGAGCCAGCCATGTGTAGACAAGCACGATCACCGGAAAAAGGCCGACCGAGAATAACGTCGGCCAGTGCACCACCCCTTCTCCAAACAGAGCGATGAATAGCCCCGTATACTGCGGATGCCGCACATACGCATACAAGCCGTCTTTCACCAAACGGTTTTCACCTCGCGCCTTGTGGACCTGGCGCCACCCCTGAATAAAGAGGCCGATCCCGGTGAACGCGAGCGCATAGCCGAGCAACATTGAGACCAACATCCCGGTTTCGCCCAGCCCTATCAGGGTCGACCACAGGCTGGCGCTGACATACTCACTGTCGAGGCCAAAAAAACGCACCAACAGATAAATAGTGAGCGGAAAACCGTACATTTCCGCATAAAGTGCAATGATGAAGGCCTGCACCACTCCGGCGCCGGCCCATTCCCGCCAGTTTTTCGGCGCGAAATAACGGTAAAAGAACCAGGACACCAGAACGATAACGATCAGTGTGATGCCCCAGGCCCCAGCGTGATTGAACGATTCATTCATAGCATGATTGACCTGTATGTGGGGCGGCTAGCTGCATCGGTTGCCGCCCGGATTGTTTTAGTGTGAGAATCAGTACGGTGATCACCAACGCTTTACTTTTCCCCGTAAAGACTGTTGTAAATCGATCCTCGCGCTCCATCGCTACAATGTCGCCTGATCAGCGCCTGAAGAGCCACGTTTTGCAAGGATCGCCTGCACTATCGAATGGGCATCACATTTGTTGGCCAGCAACAATCCCGAAGTATCCAGGGTGCCACCATGGTTTTTATAGCCAAACGCCAGCGTCCGGTCAGGCCCGAGATCGAGAGGTCGGCAGATTCCCAGCAAGGCCTCTGGGCGCATATGACACACGAACACTCTGAGTTTTGTATCGTGGGGGAACAGCTCAGCCCTGAAAGAAGTACCAGACTGATGCCCTGCCTCCATTGCATCCCGGGGGCTGCGGAATCGACCGGGCTCGAGAAGGCAGACCACACCACACGAAAGCCCCCGCTGAGCCAGCGCTTCAGCGACCTCCTGGCAAACCTGGAGTTGATAGGCGCCGACAGCGATCAACTGCACGTCACCGGCTTCACTGAGAGCAATGGCGCCATCCCGCACC
>NZ_AGTR01000010.1 GCF_000235625.1 Marinobacter manganoxydans MnI7-9
TTGAGAACATGTTCAAGCATCTGACCCATCCTGATGGCGAGCATGACGCCCATCGGGATGAGTTGGCTGGAGATGACCCCGATCCATTGGACGCGTCACACGATGATCATGGCATTGCCCTTCGTCTCCAGGAAGCCGGCCGGGAAGTGGCGCGGCCGATTTTTTTCGCGACGGCGATTATCCTGGTCGTTTTCATGCCTCTGTTCAGCTTCGAAGGTGTGGA
Source organism: Marinobacter manganoxydans MnI7-9 (assembly GCF_000235625.1). Lineage (GTDB taxonomy): Bacteria > Pseudomonadota > Gammaproteobacteria > Pseudomonadales > Oleiphilaceae > Marinobacter > Marinobacter manganoxydans. Next base: position 224 of record NZ_AGTR01000010.1, read on the forward strand.
AGCCAAGCTGTTCCAGCCAATGGCAATCAGCATCATGCTGGCTATCGTGTCGGCGGTGATCGTCGCTCTGGTGGTTGTACCCGCGCTGGCGTCATACATGTTCCGTAAGGGTATCCGGGAGCGGGAAAGCTTCATTCTAAAACCCCTGGAAAAGCTCTATCGCATGGGGCTTGCCTGGTCACTGAAGCATAGCCGCGTGGTTGTTGGCGCGGCGGCGGTTCTTGTTGTACTGGCGGCGCTGATTGTTCCACGACTGGGCACGGAGTTCGTGCCTGAACTGGAAGAGGGCACGATTAACCTCCGGGTGACCCTGGCCCCTTCATCAAGCCTCGATACGGCGCTTGAAGTGGCGCCGAAACTGGAGGCCATGCTGATGGAGTTTCCAGAGGTGACTTACGCTCTGTCCAGGGCTGGCCGAGCAGAAATAGGCGGCGACCCGGAGCCAGTTAACAACATAGAGGTCTATATTGGCTTAAAACCAACTTCGGAGTGGACCAGCGCCAGTAATCGCTATGAATTGCAGGCTCTGTTTGAGGAGAAGCTCGAACAGCACCCGGGACTACTGTTTAACTTTTCTCAGCCTATCGCGACTCGGGTTGATGAATTGTTGTCAGGTGTTCGTGCGCAGTTGGCCATCAAACTCTTTGGCCCGGATCTCGACGTACTGGCGGAGAAAGGCCAGCAGATTGAAGCGGCGGTCCAAACCGTTCAGGGAACACGGGATGTGGCCATGGAGCAGATTGCCGGTGAAGCGCAGTTGGTGGTTCAGCCAGACCGTCAGGCACTTTCCCGGTACGGACTCGCCGTGTCTGATGTGATGAGTGTCGTCCGGGACGGACTGGGTGGTGCCGCCGCGGGCCAGATCATCAACGGAAATGAGCGGTACGATATCTATGTGCGCCTGGCCAAACGTTTCCGGGAAGACCGGGATGCCATTGCTGATCTCAGGTTGCAGGCGCCTTCCGGAGCCTGGGTGAGACTCGGTGATGTGGCCGATGTGTCTATTGAGTCTGGCCCGCCCCAGGTGCGCCGCGACGACGTTCAGCGCCGTGTGGTCATTCAGTCCAATGTGCAGGGTCGTGACATGGGCAGTGTGGTTGCCGATATTCAGGATACCATCGCGTCAGAAGTGAACCTTCCCCCCGGCTATTCGGTGGATATTGGTGGTCAGTTCGAAAACCAGCAGCGAGCTCAGAAACGATTGACCATTGTGGTACCTGTATCTCTGGGCCTGATTGCGCTGTTGCTCTACTTCGCTTTCAGTTCGGTTGGTCAAGCGCTGTTGATTCTGGTCAACGTGCCGCTTGCCGTAATTGGTGGTGTCTTTTCGCTCTGGGTCTCCGGCCAGTATCTTTCAGTGCCCAGTTCCGTTGGATTTATCACACTGTTTGGTGTGGCGGTGCTTAACGGGGTCGTTATGGTCGAAAGCATCAATCAGCGAATACAGGATGGGTTGAACGTGGATACCGCGGTGTTTGAAGGTGCCGTCTCCCGTTTACGTCCTGTCTTGATGACAGCAATAACCTCGGCGCTCGGCTTGATACCGATGCTGTTGTCGACGGGCGTGGGAGCGGAAATCCAGAAGCCACTGGCCAGCGTGATTGTTGGTGGTCTCGTGACTGCAACTTTCCTGACACTCTTTGTTTTGCCGGTTCTGTTCGGTCGCTTTTCAAGAGCCAAGGTGGGTGATATTCAGCGGTAGATGTGAGGCGGAAATGCATAGTTGCGGTTACATGCATGGAAGTGTAATTCCGCCCGTTTTAACGGAGACGAGGGTCTTGCTGTTGAACTTTGCTCCTAGAAAGAAGGCTGTGACTGTGATTCTGGTGCCCGATGTTTCTGAAGAGTCAATGTTCACCATTTCCGGAATTGTTGTTGAAACATCGGGCACGATGGTTAGCCACGGGTGTGTCGGCCAGGATGAAGAAGGTTCCCTTTAAAAGAATAAGTGGATTTATTGCCGCCGGAGGAATGGCAACCCTTTTCCATTGGGCGGCCATGTCCGGCCTGGTTCTGCTTGGCATGGCCCCCGTAGCAGCCACCTTTTCTGGAAGCGTTGTAGGAGCGGTTACCAACTACTGGTTGCAGCGAACTTTGGCCTTTCCAAACGCACGCCCACACATCCAGGCCATCTGGCGATATGCCTTTTCCTGTTCACTCGCAGCTCTCCTGAACGTTCTGATCTTTTTAGTCCTGCATCAACTGTTTGAAATCTCTGTTGTGCCTGCTCAGCTTCTAACCACTGCGGCTGTCGCTGTATTTAACTATGTTGTCTACCAAAGGCTGGTGTTTCATGAACAAACCTCTTGAGACTTCCCGTGCGCCGAATGAATCAGAGCTGCTTTCCCTGGTGGTTCCGGTGTTCAATGAGCGTTCGATGCTTCCCCTATTCTTTGAGCATGTATTGCCGATCCTTGCGAGCCTCGATATTCGCTCGGAGATCGTGGTTGTGGACGATGGTAGCGAGGATGGCAGTGCCGAATTTGTTAGGACTTTCATTAAAAGGAAATCGAGCATCCGTCTCGTCAAGCTAAGCCGCAACTTTGGCAAAGAGGCAGCGGTAACAGCAGGGCTGGAGCATGCCAAGGGGGATGCGGTGATCGTTCTGGATGCGGACCTTCAGGATCCACCTGAATACATTCCCGAGATGGTCAGGAGTTGGAAGTCCGGCTTTGATGTCGTTCTGATGCAACGTCGATCACGTGTAGGCGAGAGTTTTCTCAAGCGCTGGAGTGCGCACCTTTTCTATCGCTTGCTGAATAAGACCAGTCGCACTGAAATCCCGGTCGACACGGGTGATTTCCGATTGATGAGCAGGCGGGCAGTTGATGCCCTTCTCCGGTTAGGAGAGCGCAACCGCTACATGAAGGGACTCTTTGCCTGGGTTGGTATGCCAACGACGATCATCGAATACGACCGGGCATTGAGAGTGGCTGGCGAGAGTAAGTGGGACTACCCGGGCCTGGTCGGCCTGGCCCTTGAAGGCCTGACTTCCTTCTCAGTGTCACCTCTCAGATGGGCAACGCTTGTCGGCTTGCTGGCCGCCTCCGTTGGTGGATTGTTCGGTGTCTGGATTGTAGCGAAGGCAATAATGCTCGGCGATCCGACTGACGGCTACCCATCGTTAATCGCCCTCATCAGTTTTCTGGGCGGCATACAACTGGTGAGCGTTGGTATCGTTGGTGAGTATGTGGGCAAAACCTACATCGAATCGAAACAGCGACCACTGTATCTGACCGAAGAAGTGGTCGAGAACAAAGAGGTATCAAGCCGAGACCAAATCAGCAACTTCAGAGGCGTCAAGAATGCTAAAGCGATTTGAGCCCTGGTTCTGGGTACTGGCTGCCGTATTGTTCAGTCGCTTTATCGGAATGACGCTGTTTCCCTTCGTGGATACAACGGAGCCCCGATACGCTGAAATCGCTCGTTTAATGGCTGAAACCGGGGACTGGATAACGCCCTGGTTTGAACCCGGCGTTCCGTTCTGGGGGAAACCTCCACTGTCGTTCTGGGCTCAGGCTGCCTCTATAAAAATATTTGGACTGTCTGAATTTTCTCTGCGGCTACCGGCATGGTTCGCCACGATTGGAATCGTATGGCTGACGTGGTGCCTTGCAAATCATGCGCGCGGTGCTGCGGTCGCTCGATGGTCTACTCTTGTGCTTTCCACGATGGTACTCACCTATATCAGTGCCGGCGCAGTCATGACGGATACGTTCCTGGTATTTGGAACGACCCTCTCCTTGGTGAGCGTGTGGTTTGTGCTTTCAGGGCGCTCTGACTATTGGCGCTGGTGGTTTTTCATGGGCCTGGCCATCGGTTTGTTGTCAAAGGGACCGTTGGCTGTTGTACTGACCGTTATCCCCCTGGTGCTATGGGCTGCTATTTTCAGGCAGCGGTTACAGCCGTTGAAAAAATTACCCTGGCTTCTTGGCTCACTTCTGACACTGGCGATTGCCGTGCCATGGTACGTGCTCGCTGAATTGAAAACGCCAGGGTTCCTCAACTATTTCATCATTGGCGAACACTTTAGCCGGTTTCTGGACCCCGGGTGGGCCGGCGATTTGTACGGTAGTGCCCATGACCGGCCCAAGGGCATGATCTGGATATTCTGGCTTTGGGCTTCATTCCCCTGGGGTATCATTGGCTTGGTTGGCTTTGGCCTTGCGGCGGCGCGAGGCAAAACAAAGGATATATTCACTGGTGCTGTTCAAGACGCCTCAACGCTGTATCTGTTGTTTTGTGCGATAACGCCAATGCTGTTCTTCACCCTGGCAGGCAACACGCTTTGGACGTACATACTTCCTTCTCTTCCGTTCTCGGCCATTCTGATTGCCGGATGGGTGTCGAAGCTCGATCTAGGTGCCTGGTCCAGAGTCAGGTCGGGGGCTGTATTACTTGCACCCGTTCTCATTACCCTTTTTGTGTTCATAGGTGTGAGCGGAGTAAAACCACTAAAAACCGAGAAGCAATTGATAGGCCGGTATGAGAGCATTCAGCAAGCGGGAGACGGTCCAATCTTTTACATTGGCGAGATGCCATTTTCCGCACGTTTTTATTCGTTGGGCGACGCTGTCGAAATCACCTCCACAGAATTCGACAGTCTGCTGGAAGCTGACGGGTACGCCAGGGTCTTTGCAGTAATTCCAAACCATGCGGTCGATGAGGTTCTTGGTCCGCGGGCCACTGACGCTCAGAAGTTGGGGGAGAACGAACGGTACCAGCTATTCTCGATCGATCTTCCGCCAACAGACAGCCAGAATGACCCCGTTGATTCTGAATTAAACTCGAAGAATGATTAATGACGCAGCTGATTACTGCTAAAACTGAGTCTTTGAAGGCCGGATTTTCAAGATGGCTGGCCTTTTGGCAGTGATCTAGTCCGGAAATGGCAGTAAAATCAGAATCCTGGCTCCTCCGTTTTTCGAGGATCCGATTTCCAGGTGTCCGAGGTTGTCTTCGACAATCTCGGACACGATGGACAATCCGAGCCCAAAACCGGCGACCGTTTCATCCAGCCTGGTACCCCTGTTCATGACAGTGGCTGCCGCCTCGGGAGAAATTCCGGGGCCATCGTCCGCTACTTCTATGGAGAGTCCTGATGACGTGCGGGCGATTGTAACGTCGACGGTTGTCTGGCACCACTTCCCGCCATTTTCGAGTAAATTGCCAAGTAGCTCTGAAAGATCCTGTCGCTCCATTGGCCAGCTGAAGTTTTCAGGTAAGTTGGTGTGGAGGCGAAAAACCGTGTCAGGGAAGATTTTTTCCATAACGGTGATGACACTTGCCGTGATTTCAACCGGCATGCACGTTCGTCCCATCTGTCTGCCTGATATGTCTGCTTTGCTCATCCTGTAGTTCAGGGATTTGTCAAGCTCCCGCAAGTTAGAGGCCATAAACACAATATCCTCCCGGGACGGAGGCAAGGTATCGATATCCGACAAAATGGCAAGATTGGCAGAGATAGAGGTTTTGACCAGGTGAGAGAGATCAGAATTCAGGCGGCGGTGGCGGTCCAGACGACGGTTTGACAGCTCAAGCAAATCATTGAGCTGGCGGATCAGCGGACGAAACTCTTCCGGTACGTGAGGGTTCAGGCGACTTTGTTTCCCGGATTGGAGCCGTCTCAGGTCCTCTTTTATCTTACTGATGGGCTTTAACGTCAGATGTGTAGTGGTTCCAATCAGGGCCAGCAGTATCGCGAGAAGAACGGCCGAGGCGCCGAGCAATGTCAGGTGAGCCTTCAGCGGTCGTTCAGAGAGCGCCCCCTCGGTTTCAAGAACGGTGATTGAGGCCAGTTTTTCACTGGCGGAGAAAATGCGTTTGAGCCCGAAAAGCGTGTTCGCACCCTGCGCTATGTGGATGAAACCCTCGGGCTTCTCTGCAGCGCCCTGCAGTTGGCTCTGGTCAAAGTTCGGGCTCGCCAGGACGCTTCCGCTAGCCGTTTCGATGACGATGGCATGCCCCAGAAGCATTTCAAACTGATTGATCATGTTGCTGAGGTCGTCGGTTGTGGGGGATTCAGCCTCAATGATTGCCTGAAAGTTTCCCAGCTCTTTGTTCAGGTGTTGCTTCCTGGACTCGTCCGATAGTTGCTTTATCACGTAGGTGTGTGAAAAGAATATCAGAGTAAAATATACGAGGCTGAAAACAGCACCATACTGAATGGCTGTTCTGCGGATACTTTTTGGAGCAGACATATTTTAACCTGGTTGGTTCACTCGGGCGTTCAGCGGGTAGCATCTTTTTCAAAGTAGTAGCCCTGGCCACGCAATGTTTTTATTTTATTGACCCCTATTATTTTTCTAAGCCGGGTTATGTAAACCTGAACGACATTTCTGGTGGGGCATCTTTCTATGTTGTAGAGGGATTCAACCAGTTCGTCCTGGGAAAACACTCGGTCCGGTGAACGGAGGAAACACTGTAAAAGGCGGAATTCCGTAGCTGTCAGTCTGAACTCTTTCTGGACGGGCGTGGTAAGCGTTCGGTAGGTGGCGTTGAGATGAAATCCGTCGACGCTGATCTGGTCTGTCGTTCTGCCGTCCTTTCTGCGGATAATCGCACTGAGCCGGGCTTTCAGTTCATCAAACTCAAACGGTTTGGGAAGGTAATCGTCGGCACCCGCGTTCAACCCTTCTACTCTCTCAGTCCAGTTGGAGCGTGCGGTCAGAATAAGGATGGCCTCTTTTTTCCCGTTTTTTCTCCATCTTTGCATTAAAGAAAGTCCATTTTCATCGGGCAGTCCGATATCGAGAATAACGGCCTGGTAGGAGCTTGTTTCAATCAACGAGTCCGCTTCTTTGCCGGTTTTGGCGATATCTACTGTGTAGTGCGCCTGCGCAAGCCAGTCCGATATTTTTTTGGCAAGTACAGCATTGTCTTCAACAATCAGAATTTTCATTTGTAAGCGCCGTTTTTCGTGGTGGGAAAGTTTCGCCAGTCTGCCATGGATTGTACCAGTAACGGCAACTCCCCAGAAAAACAGCAACCCGTTAAAAATGGGGGGTTACCGGTCGACTTTTCAGTTTGATTTCAGTTGCACCGGGTAGCGTCAACAATCGAGCCACGAACGCGAGAAGCTGTATATACATGGTTTTAGGAGCAACCTATGAGCGATAGACATTTCTATGCAGGTGTGTCCAGGCGCCGCCTTATACAAGGAGCTGCCACAATGGGACTTCTTGCCGGTTTCGACAGTTTGTTACCGGCCTATGC
>NZ_AGTR01000009.1 GCF_000235625.1 Marinobacter manganoxydans MnI7-9
GGCGGCGCCCACGCCGCTGACTTCCGCCAGCTCATCCAGGGTGCGCGGTTTGCGTTCCAGCATTCCAAACAGGGTAGTGTCATGGAAAATGACGTAGGGCGGCACGCCCTGTTTGTCAGCCAGCTCCTTGCGGCAGGCTCGAAGCGCCTCCCAGCCGGCCTTGTCGGTAATCTGTTCTGAGACCGGCGAACCCGACCGGCCGCCGTTTGCCCGGCCGGTTGTCTTCTTGATTTCCGGGTCCTTGCGCAGCTCAATGGTATGACGTCCTTTCAGCAGTGGCCGACACTGCTCGGTCAACTGGAGCGCACCATAGCCCTCCGGATCTGCACGGAGGTAACCATTGGCCACCAGTTGCCGGTAGACCGATTTCCACTCGTTGGCACTCAGTTCGGTTCCAATGCCGTAGGTTGACACCTGGTGGTGCCCGGATTGGAGAATCCGCTCGTTTTCCGAGCCTCGCAGAACATCAATCAGATAGGTAACGCCGAAACGCTGACCCGTTCGGAAAACGCAGGAAAGGGCTTTCTGGACGGCGACAGTTCCATCCCAGGTGTCCGGTGGATTCAGGCAGGTGTCGCAATTGCCGCAGGGTTGCTCAAGCTCGTCCCCGAAATAACGCAGCAGCACCTGACGCCGGCAACTGGTGACCTCACAAAGACCCAGCATCGCATCCAGCTTCTGCCGTTCCACGCGCTTGAAATGATCGTTACCCTGTGAGCTTTCCAGCATCTGGCGCAGTTTGATGACATCCTGCAGGCCATAAACCATCCAGGCCGTAGACGGCTTGCCGTCACGCCCGGCCCGACCGGTTTCCTGATAGTAGGCTTCAAGGCTCTTCGGCAGATCCAGATGGGCGACAAAGCGCACGTCCGGTTTATCGATACCCATGCCGAACGCGATGGTGGCAACAATAATCACCCCGTCTTCACGCAGGAACCGCTCCTGGTGATGGGCACGCTGTTCCGAGGACAGGCCTGCATGATAGGGCAGAGCGGTATAGCCTTTCTGGGCCAGGGTTTTCGCGGTGGCGTCGACCTTGTTCCGGGACAGGCAGTAAACGATGCCGCAGTCGCCCTCATGTTCGGCTTTAATAAAATCCAGTAACTGTTTGTTCGCGTTTATTTTTGGCGCTATACGGTACTGAATGTTGGGGCGATCGAAGCCACTGACGAAGTGTCTTGCCTCTGTCAGTGACAGTCGTTCTGCAATTTCCTTTCGGGTTCGCTCATCCGCGGTTGCGGTCAACGCGATGCGGGGTACGCCGGGAAACTGTTCTGCCAGCATGCTGAGCTGAAGGTAATCGGATCGGAAATCGTGACCCCATTGGGACACACAATGAGCCTCGTCGATAGCGAACAGCGAGATGGAGGCGTCATGCAGCAATTCGATGGTGCGCGGCTGTATCAGTCTTTCAGGGGCGCAGTACAGAAGGTCAAGCTCACCGGTCATGAGCGCGTATTCAGTCGCCCGGGCCTGCTCGAAATCCATGGTTGAATTCAGGAACGCAGCCCGGACCCCTAGCTCTTTCAATGCCGCAACCTGGTCCTGCATCAGGGCAATCAGAGGTGAAATTACGATCGCAGTGCCCGAGCGAACCAGCGCCGGCACCTGGTAGCAAAGAGATTTACCGCCGCCCGTCGGCATGAGCACAAGTGCATCGCGGCCTTCCGATACTTCCCGGATGATGTCACCCTGAAGCGGACGGAAGGATTCATAACCAAAGACTTCGTGCAGCACCTGTTCCGGATCACGGCCCGAGGTGGTTGGGCGCTCGGTGGAAAGCTGTTCGAAATCCTGATCAAGATACATAGAATAACCGGTTGCTCGGCTTGGAGCCGCTGTATTGATTCGGGTGGAGTGCCGGGTTCGGCGCAGTGGCGAATGATACCAGATTAACCCTGAGGATTGGCCAGCAAACCCACGGGCCGGGTGGAGGCAAACTAATCTAAGAAACGCTACAATACCGCGTTTTTGAACCACCGTTTCACGCCATACTGTGACAGACACTGATAACAACAGGGCTTCCATGCAGGAATTTGATGCCATCCGTCCCTATTCGGACGAAGAAACCGGCGCTGCTATCAACCGCCTGGTCAACGATCAGGAATTTCTGGATATGGTCGGTCGCTTCAAGTCACCGACTCTGGCCCGCTGGGCGCCGGCCATGTTGCGTGTGTTTACCCGTCGCTGGTTAAACAGCCATTTTGGTCACTACACACGAGTCGATGATCTCCAGGCCGGGCTTTCCAGCTACGTGGGTGAACTGGTTGAGAGCACAACCACGCGAGTAACGACCAGCGGGCTGGAGAACCTCGACAAGCGCGGCGCCTATCTGTTTATTTCGAACCATCGGGACATTGTTTTCGATCCCATGGTGGTGAACTACCAGCTGTTCCAGAATGGTTTCCATACCACCCGAATTGCGATTGGCGACAACCTGCTTGCCAACCGGGTGTTCGCTGAAATGATGCGACTGAACAAGAGCTTTGTAGTGCGACGCAGCATGACAAGCCCCCGCGAGATGCGTGATGCCTACATCACACTCTCCGGCTTTATCAACCACAGCATCGATACCAATCACAGCATATGGATTGCCCAACGCGAGGGCCGGGCGAAGGATGGGCTGGACTTTACCGACCCCGCCATCATCAAGATGTTCTATATGAGCCGCAAAAAAAGCGGGCTCGGGTTTGACGAAGCCATGAATCGGCTGCATGTGGTGCCAGTTTCCATTGCCTACGAGTACGATCCGTGCGATGCCGACAAAGCCCAGGAGCTGGAAACCCGGGCCCGGACCGGCCAGTACATCAAGCGAGAGGGTGAAGATACCGAACAGATCATGAAGGGACTGACCGGTTTCAAAGGGCACGTGCATGTGCACTTTGGTGCGCCCATCCATGATTCACCGGATAACCCGAAAGATCTGGCCGCCCGTATAGATCGGGAGATGCATGCAAACTATCACCTGCATGCCTCCAACCTGGTGGCTTATCAGCAGCGTGGTCTTCATCCCCAGGCCCACGATACGCCGGATACCGTCAGCGATTCAGTGGTTACTGCCGAAACCTGGTCACCGGCGGAAATGGAAGCTGCTGAAGCCGAGATGGAGCGGAGACTGGAAGCCTGCGATCCGGCCATCCGGCCTTATCTGCTGGATATGTATGCCAACCCAGTGGTTACCGCGCTCGAAGCCAATGCCGAGAAATCCGGCCATTCCGAATGAACCGGCACATAATTTTCAGACATGAGGTAAACCGTGCAGGATCTTCAGTACATTGAGATTGAAACCGGGGAAAACCCGACCGCAGCCGTCATCTGGCTTCATGGCCTTGGTGCGAGCGGCCACGACTTCGAGCCCGTAGTGCCGGAACTGGGCCTGCCGGAAGATACAGCGGTACGCTTCATCTTTCCCCATGCGCCCAATCTGCCTGTCACCATCAACGGTGGCATGTCCATGCCCGCCTGGTACGACATCAAGGCCATGGATATCGACCGTGTGGTGGATACGGAACAGTTGCGGGCGTCTGCCGATGCGGTCGCCAAACTGGTCGAGCAGCAAAAACACAAAGGCATCCCGCCGGAGCGTATTATCATCGCCGGATTCTCCCAAGGAGGCGCCGTTGCCTATGAACTGGGGCTCAGCTACCCGGAACGTTTTGGCGGTGTTCTGGCGCTTTCAACTTACTTCGCCACCGCGGACACGGTTGAGCGCTCTGAGGCCAATGCTGATGTGCCGATCAGCGTGTATCACGGAACCTTCGATCCGATGGTGCCGGAATCACTGGGTGTGCGCAGTGTCGAAACCCTGAAGGAGATGGGCTACGACCCTTCGTATCAGACATTCCCCATGGAACACAGTGTGTGCCTTGAGGAAATACAGGACATCGGCCGATTCATTCGCCGGCACCTGCTTTGAGGCACCGCCATGCCCTGGGTCAGACCCAGAGCATGGCGCCCATCTCCAACGGATGCGTCAGTGATTCGTGATAGGGGTACATCCTGAGCCTGAGAGTCTGCAAGCCGGGATAGGGGGGGTGCACGCGTGTAGAGAACACGGTTCGCCCCTCCGCTTCGCTTTCCTTATCCAGCAAGAAACTGTCGGGCCCCGGGCTGTTATGGGTGCCGGTGCATTCTGGGCTGACCAGGCACTCCACCCGCACATCCTCCGCTGACAGGCCATTGAGCCTTGCCTCGACTCTGAGTTCTACGCCGCCATCATGGGGGCAGGCAGCTTCGACGCAGCCAACCACGTTTAATTGCACTCCCGGCCAGGCATGCCTGACCCTTGCCTTCCAGTCTGCAAGTTCTTTGGCAACCTCGCCGTTGTCGGCCATCAGCAAAGCACCCTGGGTTGACGCCGGCTGGTAATAGTTATTGACGTAATCCATCACCATACGCCGGGCGTTAAACCTTGGTGTGATCGACTTCATCGAAGCCTTGGATCGCTGGACCCAGCCTTTCGAAAAGCCCTGGGAGGCGCGCTCGTAGTAGAGGGGAACCACTTCGAATTCGAGCAGATCGATCAGGTCCCGGGCCTCTTCCTCATTCCGGAATTCAGGGTCCAGTTCGGTATCCCTGGGAGGGATGCCCCAGCCATTTTTGCCGTCATAGCCTTCGCCCCACCAGCCGTCGAGCACGCTGAGATTAAGAGCGCCATTGAGGGCTGCTTTCTCGCCGGAGGTGCCACTGGCCTCTTTCGGGTATTCCGGTGTGTTCAGCCACACATCGACGCCACTGAGCAGCCTGCGGGCCATGGCCTGGTCATAGTCCTCCAGGAGAATCAGGTGCCCCATCAACGAAGGGTGCATGGAAAGGTCGTGGATTACCTTGATCAGTTGCTGACCGGGTTTGTCCTTGGGATGGGCCTTGCCGGCAAATACCAGCACCACCGGGCGGTCCGGATCGGTAAGGATGCTTTCGAGGCGTTCCAGGTCCGAGAAGATCAGCGTCGCGCGTTTGTAGGTGGCGAACCGCCTTGCAAACCCGATAACCAGCGTGTCTTTTTCCGAGGAAACAAGCTGCCGGGTCATCCTGTCAGTGACGGAATGGCCGGTGCCGTTGCGTTTATGCTGGCGCTTGAGCCGCTGGACAATGTATTCGCCCATTTGCTGTTTCAGGGCCTTGTGAACGCTCCAGTAGTGATAGTCCGGGATCTGGTCGATAAACTTCCAGAATTCCGGGTTCCGGAGTTCACTTTTCCACGTGGGCGCCTGTATATCGAACAGGCTGGACCATTCCGGCGCCAGAAACGTCGGTACGTGCACACCGTTGGTAATGTACCCGATAGGGTTTTCTGCCGACGGCACCTGGGGCCAGATATCGCCCTCCATCAACGAGGCGACACCACCGTGAATCCGGCTCACCCCGTTGTGGAAACGAGAGCCGCGCAGGCCCAGACTGGTCATGTTGAAACTGTCCCCACCGTCCTTCGAGCCCAGGGCAAACACCTGATCAAAATCCAGGGCAGATTCCTCGATATATCGCCCCAGGGCATGATGAACGAGGGAGCGGGGGAAGATGTCGTGGCCAGCCGGTACCGGCGTATGCGTTGTGAACAGCGTTGCGCCGGCAACGGCTTCAAGCGCGGCCTCGAAACTCAACCCGGAAACCATGGTGTGCCTGCAGCGTTCCAGAATCTGGAATGCGGCATGGCCCTCGTTGATATGCCAGACGGTCGGCTTTAGGTTCAGCGCCTCCACAACCCGGGTTCCACCAATGCCAAGCAGCATTTCCTGGCTGATCCGCGTGGACTCGTCGCCGCCGTAAAGCTGGAGCGTCAGATCCCGGTCTTCCGGGCCGTTTTCTTCGGTATTGCTGTCCAGCAGGTATAAGCGGATATGGCCTACGCGGGCTTCCCACACACGCGCCACAACATCACGCCCGGGGAAGGGGACGGAGACCTTGAGCCACTTGCCGTCTATCTCCACCGGTGAAATAGGTAATTCATCGCTGGAATGGGACTGGTAGCGCGCAATCTGCTGACCGTGGGCGTCGATACTCTGGATAAAGTAACCCTGCCGATACAACAGACCCACAGCGACAAAGGGCAGGGCCAGGTCACTGGCGGCCTTGCAATGGTCGCCGGCAAGGATGCCCAGGCCGCCGGAATAGATCGGAAAACTTTCGTGGAAGCCGAATTCGGCACAGAAGTAAGCCACAAGAGCCTGTTCCGGATCGAGCTTCTCCGTCACTTCCGGGCCGGGGCCAGCCTCGAGATAGGCATCGTAGCTGCTCAGGACCCGACGATACTCGGCCAGAAACGCCCGGTCTTCAGACGCTTCATCGAGTCGATCCTGGGCAACCCGCCGCAGGAAAAGCTTCGGGTTGTGCTCGACTTTCTGCCATAGCGGTAGGTCAATACGGACAAAAAGGCTTCGAACGCCGTGGTCCCAGCTGTAGAACAGGTCATTGGCAAGCTCTTCCAGTCGTTCCAGGGGTTCGGGAAGCAGGGGATGAGCTTCAAGTCGGAATTCCGTTGCTTTATGCATGTTGGTTGCCTCCAGGCGGGCAAGCGCTCGCACTAATCCAGCTGTTGTTGGTCACGTTCTTTGAGAATACGTTGATACAGATCGCCATAGGTGCGAGCCCGCTGCTTCCAGGAATAGTCGATCGCCATGCCGTTGTCCTGCAATCGCCGCCATTGCTTACGTTTTTCAAAAACCTGTAGCGCGCGGTTTACGGCAGCCAGTAACGAATCGGCATTGGCGCCGGTAAAAACGAATCCGGTGGCCTTGTCGATGCCAACCTCCTGAGGGTCCTGGACCGTGTCTGCCAGCCCGCCAACACCGTGCACCACCGGAATCGTGCCGTACCTGAGGCTGTACATCTGGTTGAGCCCACAGGGCTCGAATCTCGATGGCATCAGGAACAGGTCACATCCGGCCGTGATGCGATGGGAGAGCCCCTCGTTGTAGCCCAACGTGAGAGACATTTGCCCCGGCCATTGCCGGGCAAGGCGTTTCAGGGGCTCCTCGTAACTGGCTTCACCGGAACCAAGAACGACAAACTGGCAACCCTGTTCCAGCAGGCGCGGCATCACCGAAACCAGCCAGTCCACGCCTTTCTGTTCAACCAGTCGACCGATGAAGCCCAGTAGTGGACCGCCGTTTACCTCCAGCCCGAGCTCTTGCTGCAGGCCGGCCTGGCACTGCGCCTTGTTCTTCAAGTGATTCCGACCATAGTGAAAAGACAGTTCAGGGTCCTCCTCGGGATTCCAGACCCGGTTATCGATGCCGTTGAGAATGCCGGTGAGCGCGTCCTGGCGGTGTCGGAGCAAACCATCAAGTCCATTACCGAATTCCGGGGTCTGGATCTCGAGCGCATAGGTCGGGCTGACGGTGGTGATTCGGTCACTGAAAACGAGGCCGCCCTTGATGAACGAAAGCTGCCCGTAGAATTCAAGCTGCTCGAGGTTCCAGAGCGAATCAGGCAGAGCCAGGGCACGGAAAGTCTCGTGGGAGAAGAGTCCCTGGTAGGCGAGGTTATGGATGGTAAACACAGTGCCGGGCCTGTCGTGGTAGGCCTCTAGAAATACCGGTATCAGCCCGGTTTGCCAGTCGTTGCAGTGAACCAGATCCGGTCTCCAGGACAGGCCTGCCTCTCCCATGGCGATCATGGCGCCGACCTTTCCGAACAGCTCAAAGCGATGGGCATTGTCCCACCAGTCTTTGCCTTCCTCGTTCTTGTAGGGGTTGCCAGGGCGATCAAACAATGGCGGACAGTCCACTAGCCATAGCGTGACAGCGGTGCCGGGCAGTCGGGTCTGCCAGAGGCTCACATTGTATTGCCCCAGCTGAAACCGCGCCTTCCTTCGGGAGCCTGCCTTTCTTGCCGCTCTCAAAGCATCGGGATAGCCCGGTAGAAGTATCTGTACGTCGTATTCCAGGCGGCAGAGCGCTTCCGGCAAACTTGCAGAAACGTCGGCAAGACCGCCGGTTTTCATCAAGGGATAAACCTCACTGGTTGCAAACAGCACCCGGATCATAAAGCCGGCCTCAGAATGATCGCGCCCAGTGGTGGCAGGGTTAGTTCCACGGACCACTCACGGTTCATCCAGGGCTGGGCATCCGCAGGCATGGGGTAGGGATTTCCCAGATTACTCCCACCGTAATACTCTGAATCGGAATTAAAAATTTCCCGCCAGTTGCCACCTTCAGGCAGGCCGATCCGATAGTGGTGTCTGGGCATCGGTGTGAAATTAACGACAATCACCGAGGTTTCGCCCTTGGCGGTGCGCAGGAAACTGATCACTGACTGGGGGGAATCATGGCAGTCAATCCACTCGAAACCATCCGGCTTGAAGCAGGCGCCATGTAACGACACCTCCCGCCGGTAGATACCGTTCAGGTCCTGAACCAGCTTTTTAATACCCTGATGCTCCGGGTAGGCCAGTAGAGACCAGTCCAGTTCCCGGAATTCACTCCACTCCCGCCGCTGGCCGAACTCACCGCCCATGAAAAGAAGTTTGGCGCCCGGGTAACTGAACATGTAGGTAAAAAGCACCCTCAAGGTAGCTCTCTGTTGCCATTCGTCGCCGGTCATTTTGTTGATCAGGCTGCCTTTGCCATGAACCACTTCGTCGTGGGAAAGCGGGAGCAGGAAATTCTCCGAGAAGGCGTAGAGCAGCCCAAAGGTCAGCTTGTCGTGATGATACTGACGATACACCGGATCCTGTGCCAGATAGTCCAGGGTGTCGTGCATCCAGCCCATGTTCCATTTCAGGTTGAACCCGAGTCCGCCAATTTCCGGTGGCCGGGTTACACGTGGCCAGGAGGTCGATTCTTCCGCACAGACCAGCGTTCCGGGGAAGCGGCTTTGGCAGACCTGGTTCAATTCCCGCAGGAACTCAATGGCTTCGAGGTTTTCATGGCCTCCATGCACGTTGGGCTCCCATTCGCCTTCCTTGCGGGAGTAGTTGAGGTACAGCATGGAAGCCACCGCATCCACCCTGAGCCCGTCGATATGAAAGGCGTCCAGCCAGAACAAGGCACTGCCGATCAGGAAGTTCCGCACCTCATGCCGGCCATAGTTGTAGATGAGTGTGCCCCAGTCCTGATGGCGCCCTTTGCGGGGATCTTCATGTTCGTAAAGCGCGCTGCCATCAAAGCGGGCAAGGGCGTGTTCATCGGTCGGGAAATGTCCCGGTACCCAGTCCAGAATCACGCCGATGTTGTGCCGGTGGCATTGGTCCACCAGATAACGAAGATCGTCCGGCGTGCCGAACCGACTGGTGGGCGCGTAGTATCCGGTCGTCTGGTATCCCCAGGATTCATCCAGGGGGTGTTCCGTGACCGGCAACAGTTCAATGTGGGTGAAGCCCAGTTCGAGCACATAGGGAATGAGTTGGTCCGCCAGTTCCCGATAGGTCAGCCACCGACCCGAACCATGGTGGCGCCAGGAGGCGGCATGAACCTCGTAGATGGAGATAGGCGAATCCTGCCAGTTCCAGCGACCCCGCCGGGCCAGCCAGTCGCCATCGCCCCAGCCAAAATGGCCGCGCTCGGTGACTACAGCAGCGGTGGAGGGCCTGAGCTCGAAAGCCTGTCCGTAGGGATCGGTTTTCAGAATCTGCCGGCCTTTGTCCGTCGTGATGGCGAATTTATAGAGAACGCCGTTACCGATGCCCGGGATAAAGCAGGACCAAACCCCCGTGCCTTCATGCAACGACATGGGATGGATGCCCGCGTTCCATTCGTTAAAGTCACCGGCAACACTGACGGCGCTGGCGTGGGGGGCCCAGACTGCAAACCGGACACCTTCCACACCTCGGTTCCTGCAGACATGGGCACCGAGCACGTTGTAAATGTGCCAGTGGCGACCCTCGGCAAAAAGGTGGAGGTCGAATTCGCTGAGCGTTGGACTGTCCATAGACCGTGCTGTTCCTGACCAGATGAGGCGCTTTGAGCGTCCCTTCATTGGACGCGAAAGGGCCTGTTTAAAAAATGACCCAAAACAAGTTTACGTCATAATTCCGTGCTAGTGTTCTACTATAGTTTAGGGCGTCAAAAACGTGGCAAACCCTTGCGGTTAAACGACCGGTTACAGGGAAGGTTTTCTTCAGGGAAGCAGCTATGCAAACGGCCAAGCGTTTCGTCAGTCGTCTCACTCGTCAGACTCTTGCTCTGGTACTTGCCGGAGGGCGGGGATCCCGCCTCCACGATCTCACCAAATGGCGGGCCAAACCGGCGGTGCCCTTTGGCGGCAAGTTCCGGATTATCGATTTTCCACTCTCGAACTGCATCAACTCCGGCATCGGGCAGGTTGGTGTGATCACCCAGTACAAATCCCATTCCCTGATCCGCCATATCCAGCGGGGTTGGGGGTTTCTCCGGGGAGAACTGGATGAGTTCGTAGAGCTCTTACCTGCGCAACAACGGATCGAGACTTCCTGGTATGAGGGAACGGCAGACGCTGTGCTTCAAAACCTCGACATCATTCGCAGCCACCAGCCAGAGTATGTGCTGATTCTTGCGGGTGATCACGTGTACAAGATGGACTACGGCACTATGCTGGCCCATCACGTGGAGAATGATGCCGATATTACCGTGGGCTGTATTGAAGTACCTATCGATGAAGCCTCGGCATTCGGGGTGATGTCGGTAGATGACGAGTTGAGGGTCACCGAGTTCGTCGAGAAGCCCGAACAGCCCAAGCCAATGCCTGGCCAGCCCGGAAAGGCGCTGGCATCCATGGGCATCTATGTGTTCAGCACCCAGGTGCTCTTCGACGAGCTCATGCGCGACCAGCAGATGGATGGCGAATCGTCCCACGATTTCGGCAAGGACATTATTCCCTCCGTCATCAAGCGTTTGCGGGTGGTCGCCTTCCCGTTCCGTAATCCGGTTGAAAACAAGCCGGCCTATTGGCGCGATGTGGGCACCGTGGACGCACTCTGGCAGGCAAACCTGGAGCTGATCGGAATCAGCCCGGAGCTCAATCTCTATGATTCCCACTGGCCGATATGGACCTATCAGGAACAGCTGCCACCCGCAAAGTTTGTTTTCGATGATGACAATCGACGGGGCATGGCTGTGGACTCCATGGTGGCCGGCGGCTGTATTGTCTCCGGCGCTCTGGTGAAGCATTCCTTGTTGTTTTCGCAAGTTAAGATTCATTCATATAGTGAAATCTCGGATTCGGTCATCTACCCGGATGTCGAGATTGGCCGTCACTGCCACATCCGCAATGCCTTGATTGATCGTGGCTGCCGCATCCCCGAAGGGACGAGGATAGGTTTCGACGAGGCCGATGACCGGAAGCGTTTTCATGTATCGCCCAAAGGTATTGTGCTGATCACGCCCGAGATGCTCGGGCAGGATTATCCCCATGGCCTCTGACACCAAAACACCGGTTGTACTCTGCTGGCACATGCACCAGCCGTCTTATCAGGATATGCGCACTGATCAGTTCCTGTTTCCCTGGGTGTACCTTCATACCATCAAGGATTACAGCGACATGGCGGCGCATCTGGAAGCAAATCCGGACGCCAGGGCGGTAGTCAATTTTGCCCCGGTTCTGCTTGAGCAGATCGAGACCTACCTTATCCAGATTGAAAAATGGCGCCATGGCGCTGGCGAGATCGGCGATCCTTTGCTCGCAGCTCTGGTTGCAGAACAGTTGCCGGAAACCGGAACGCCTGCGTTTCTGGGATTGATCGAAAAGTCTCTGCGGGCCAACCGGGAACGGATCATCAATCGGTATCCGGCCTACGCGCAGTTGGCGGAGCTTGCAGAGGTTTACCGCAAAAAGCCCGAGCTGCAGAGATACATTTCAAGCCGGTTTCTTTCCGACTTGCTGGTTTGGTACCACCTTGGCTGGATGGGAGAAACCATCCGCAGAAGCAGCCATTGCATCCAGAGCCTTCAGGAGAAGGGCCACAACTTTTCGATGGATGACCGGAAGGCTCTTCTCGACGTGATTTTTGATGTGCTATCCGGCATCGGCCCAAGGTACCGGCATCTTGCGCAAAAAGGGCAGGTGGAGTTGTCTGTCAGCCCCTATACCCATGCCATGCTCCCTCTGTTGATCGACCTGGGTGCTGCCCGCGAGGCCATGCCGGATATTGCTTTGCCAGCACACAGCCATTACCCGGAGGGTGAAGCGCGCGCCGCATGGCAGCTCCAACAGGCTAGGACCGTTTTTCAGCGCTTCTTCGGTGTTGATCCCTCCGGCTGCTGGGCTTCCGAGGGTGGCCTTAGCCAGGCCACACTGGGCCTGCTGGATCAACATCAATTTCGATGGACTGCCAGCGGAGATTCTGTGGTGCACAACAGCCTCAATCTGGCCCGGCAGGACAACCCGGATTTGCCCGATGCCGGGATTCACCAGCCCTATACGTTCGGCGAATCGGATACCGCCGTCTTCTTCCGTGACGACGGTCTGTCGGATCTGATCGGTTTTACTTATGCAGACTGGCACGCCAGGGATGCCGTTGGCGACCTGGTGCATCACATGGAAAACATTGCGGGGCAGGCCAAGGGCAAGACGAAGCCGGTGATTTCCGTGATCATGGATGGCGAAAATGCCTGGGAGTATTACCCCGAGAACGGTTTTCACTTCCTCGACGAACTTTATCGGGTACTGGCAAACCACCCCCGGCTCAGATTGACCACTTATGCCGATCTGGTGGCGAACCCCGTAGCCGCGCCGGTTCGTTTGCCGCATCTTGTGGCCGGCAGCTGGATTTATGGCACGTTCTCCACCTGGATCGGTGACCCGGACAAGAACCGGGCCTGGGATCTGCTCTGTGAAGCCAAAACCCACTTCGACCGGGTGATGGACAACGGCAGCCTCAATTCGGAGCAGAAAGCAGCCGCCATGCAGCAACTGGCTATCTGCGAAGGGTCCGACTGGTTCTGGTGGTTTGGTGACTATAACCCGGCCCAGATCGTCAGCGACTTTGAGCATCTGTATCGCCGTCACCTCGTCAACCTCTATGAAATGATCGGCTACCCGGCGCCGCCATCCGTGTTTCAGAAGCTCAGCCAGGGCAGCGGGGAACCAGCTCGCGGCGGCACCATGCGGCCGGGCCATGAGGCGGACCATCCTGCATGACTTCAGCGAACGACAAGGATCTGTTCAGTGCCCGAAGGGCCGGTGTGCTGCTTCACCCGACCTGCCTGCCCGGAAGCCTCGGTGTTCTGGGCGCCGGCGCCCGCCGGTTCGTCGATTTTCTGGCCGACAGTGGCATCACCATCTGGCAGACACTGCCTATTGGACCAACCCACCAGGATCTTTCACCGTACCAGTCCCTGAGTGCCCACGCGGGCAACCAGGATTTTATTGACCTCGCTGAACTGCTGCAGACCGGACTGCTGGCCGATGCTGAACTGGCCCAGCCCATCGCCGAATCCCGCCAGCAGCTGCTGGCCATCGCCGCCCAACGGTTTTACGAGGGCCATGCCACAGGCCGGAAGGGCCTTGATCTGGCCGGATTTGAAGCTTTCCGGGCAAGAAATGATTACTGGCTGGATGATTTCTGTCTGTTCTGCGCAATCCGGGAGGTTCAGGAGTCGCCAGGCTGGCTCCAGTGGCCAGAGCACTTGAGGGATCGGGAGCCGGCTGCCTTGCAGGCCTTTGTCGACCAGAACCAGGCCAGACTGGCTCGCATCAGGTTTGAGCAGTTCCTGTTCAACCACCAGTGGCAGGCACTCAGGGACTATGCACGAAGCCGCAATGTTTTGCTGTTTGGTGATATCCCCATATTTGTCGCTCAAGACAGCGCCGATGTCTGGGCCAACCGACAGTTCTTCAAACTGGACGCCCGGGGCGAACCTACTGTGGTTGCCGGTGTGCCGCCGGACTATTTTTCCGAGGAAGGTCAGCACTGGGGTAATCCACTCTACAACTGGCAGATCATGGCGGAAGATGGCTACCAGTGGTGGCTTCAACGGCTCGAAAGCCAGCGCCATCTGTTCGATCTGATCCGGATAGACCATTTTCGGGGGCTTCAGGCCTATTGGGAGATCCCGGCTGAGGCCCCTCAGCCACGAAACGGCTATTGGGTTCCCGGCCCCTCTGACCATTTTCTACAGGCCTGCTTCGACCGCTTCCCGGATTTACCCCTGGTGGCCGAAAATCTCGGCATCATCAGCGACGATGTGGAAGAACTTCGTCATCGCTTCCGACTGCCAGGGATGACGGTGATGCAATTTGGCTTCGACGGCAGCCCAAACAATCCGCATCTGCTTCACAACCACCAGCCCCGGGATCTTGTCTACACCGGGACCCACGATAACGATACAACACTGGGGTGGTACCGCAGCCTGGATGACCGTACCCGGCACTATGTGAACGATTATCTGGCCATCAGTGGTGATGGGATGCCATGGCCGGTAATTGAAGCGGCGTTCCGCTCGGTCTGCTCAGTGGCCGTGGTGCCTATGCAGGATTTCCTCGGTCTTGGAACCGAGGCAAGGTTCAATACGCCGGGCACCATTACAAATAACTGGACATGGCAACTGGACTGGAATTTTCCCGAGAAAGACTTGTCGAAAATAATCGCTGAATCGGTAAAACGACATGGGCGCCTTCCTCCGGTCTGAGCATTTTTTGATCAGCATCAAAGAGGCGGGCCCCAACCTTCGATATAACACACAAGCAGTATCAACAATTGGCGTTCAAGATGAGTCACGAGGGGGGAACATGGAACACAGACTCAGTAAACGCGTACAGGGAAAGCTTGGGCTGTTGGTATACAAGCGCGGGATGCCGGTTGCGACCGGTCAGATTCGCGATGCCTCCAAACGTGGTCTGTTCATTGCCACGGACTACACTGACGTTCAGTTAAACCAGACTGTGGAACTGGAGTTCCGTTTTCCGGATACCCAGGAAAAGCGGTTCCGTCGGCTGAAGGCCCATGTTGTGCGGAAGTCAGACCGCGGCCTTGGTGTCGACTTCGAAGGCGTCGAGAACGACAGTTTTACAATCTCTTCACTCATTAACTGGCTGAAAAGCCACCACATGCCAGTCAATTATTTTCCTGTTCGCCGTAAACAAGCATAGTTCGCCCCGAACAAGGATAGAAAGTGCCCAAGGAGCTCGAATTTGACCCTGGCAGCCTATACCCCGCGGTCCTTGCCGGAATCCCTGAACGGATTGTTCCAGTTGGCGCTGGACCTTCGGTGGACCTGGCATCACGGTACCGATGAGCTCTGGCGCGCTCTTGATTCGGACATCTGGGACACCACGCGGAACGCGTGGCTGGTTTTGAACAGCGTGTCCGGGGAGCGGCTGGAAGAACTGGCCGCAGACCCCGACTTTCAGCAACGCTACCGTGAGCAGATTCATGCTCACCAGGCTTTTACAGAGGCTGACACCTGGTATTCGACCGATTGTCCGGGCGATCTGGGCGAGGGCGTTGCCTATTTCTGCATGGAATATGGTCTGAGCGAATCGCTGCCGCTATACAGCGGTGGTCTGGGCGTCCTGGCCGGCGATTTTCTGAAGGCGTCCAGCGATCTGGGTGCACCAGTCATGGCGGTAGGTCTGCTGTACCAGCAGGGCTACTTTCGCCAGGCCATCAGCACCGATGGCGAACAGCTGGAGTTCTACCCATACAACGACCCCACCATGCTGCCCGTCTCGCCCCTGCGGGACGCTGACGACCAGTGGGTGAGGGTGATTGTGCCTTTCCCGGGACGACACGTGCGCCTTCGGGCCTGGAAAGCCCAGGTGGGCCGATGCGAGCTTTTGCTGCTCGATAGCAATGACCCCCGAAACGAACCGGGCGACCGCGGTATTACCAGCGAACTCTATACCGGTGACCCGGAAAAGCGCCTGCAGCAGGAAATGGTATTGGGCATCGGTGGCTGGCGCCTGCTGGAACAACTTGGGAAATCCCCGTCACTCTGCCATCTGAATGAGGGCCACTGTGCCCTGGCGCTCATAGAGAGGGCCTTCAGCTGGCAGGACGACCATGAAAGTGATTTCCAGACAGCTCGAACCGCAACCAGGGCGACCAATCTGTTTACCACGCACACCTCGGTGGCGTCCGGCTTTGATCATTTCTCCCGATCGCTATTGCGACTGTATCTGACACCCTGGCTCGAAGGCCGCGACCTGAATGTCGATCAATTGCTGGCATTGGGAAGCCAGCCCTCAAACGCAGACAATCAGTCGACTGACCTTAAACTCAATATGGCCTTGCTGGCCCTCAATATGTGTGGTCGGTTCAACGGTGTCAGCCGCATCCACCAGAAGGTCACCCAGACCATTTTCCAACCTTTCTTCCCGCGCTGGCCAGCCGAAGACATTCCGGCGGACTACGTGACCAATGGCATCCACACGCCGAGCTGGGATTCTCCGGAATCCGACGCCATCTGGACCCGGGCCTGTGGCAAGGATCGCTGGCGCAGGCCTCTCCAGAGCACCTGCCCGATGACAAACATCGCCGACGAAGAATTATGGGAAATGAGGCGCCTGGAGCGCGCAAGGCTGATTACCTACCTCCGGCGAAGGCTTGCAAGCCAGCATTGCGAACAAAACCCCGGAAACAACCATGAAGCCGCGTGTGGCCTTTTGTTGGACCATGAAACCCTCACGTTGGGCTTTGCCCGCCGGTTTACGGAATACAAGCGACCAGATCTCCTGCTCAAGGATCAGGAGCGCCTGCTCAAACTGCTTGCCAGCCGCGATCGCCCGATTCAGATTGTGCTTGCAGGCAAGGCCCACCCCTACGATCTCCCGGGGAAAGACATCATCCGGCGATGGAAAGCCTTCTCCCGGCGACCGGATGTCGAGGGCAAGGTGGTGTTTATTGAAGACTACGATCTGGGCGTGGCCAACCAGCTTATCCAGGGCGTGGATGTGTGGCTCAATTGTCCGAGACACCCTTGGGAAGCCTGCGGCACCAGTGGCATGAAGGTACTCGTGAACGGGGGACTGAACCTGTCACAGTACGATGGCTGGTGGGCGGAGGCCTGGAACCCGGATGTGGGCTGGGCTATTCGACCTGGCGCTACGTTTGACGAGCTAAGCGGGTCAAACAATCACGACCACGATCTCTCAGACATGGAACAGCTGTTTGATCTGTTGGAGAACGAGGTAATTCCCGGGTTCTATGACGTCGACAGCGAAGGTATTCCCCGGAACTGGGTTGGACGTATGCGCGCAAGCATGGATCAACTGACGGCGGCCTATTCTGCCAACCGGATGGTGCGGGAATACGTAGAGCAGTTCTATCTCCCCATGGCAGAAATGGGGAGCCGGCGCAGCTCCGAGACTGCAAGGGAGTTAATTGGTGAATACGGAGAAATCTCCAGGCACTGGTCCCGGTTGCGTTTCAACAGCTTCAATACAAGCGAAGATTCGGGTAGCCAGACTTTCACCGTGGAAGTCTATCTGGATGGAATTGACGAGCAGCGGATTGCAGTAGAGCTTGTTGCAGAGGATTCCGAGCATGGCCCAAGAACCATTACGGCCATGCAGATGAAACATCCGCTGGGTGGTTCCCCTCATACCTATCTTTATGAATGCACAGTGCCTCCACGCCCCGAAGGACACTACACGCCGCGCCTGCGAGTGCGGGATGAACGCCTGAACCTTCCCCTGGAAAACCCCGCCATACTCTGGCTCAGGTAGGCCTCAGCTGCGCCAGAATGCCGGCGATAGAACGATCACCACGCTCAGTATCTCCAGACGCCCCATCAGCATACCCACAGACAGTACCCATTTTGCCGCATCGGGAAGCGGCCCGAAATTACCCGCAGGGCCGATTATGTCCCCAAGGCCGGGGCCGACATTGGTCAGCGAGGTGAGGGCGCCGGACAGTGCCGTGACAAAGTCCAGCTGCATGGCGGCCAGGGCAACCGTGATCAGCAAAAGACAGAGCAGGAAGATAAACGTGTAGGCGATCATCGACGAGATAATCTCATCACTCACGGCCCGGCCATTGTAATTACGGGTAAGAACCGCACGAGGGTGCAGCAGGCGCATCAACTGCTCACGCAGGATGATCAGGGAAAGCTGGAACCGGAAGATTTTCATGCCGCCGGCCGTGGAACCAGAGCAGCCGCCCACGAACATCAGGAAAAAGAACAGCACGAACGCCAGAGGGCCCCAGGCCGAATAATCTTCGGAGGCATAGCCGGTGGTGGTTACCACAGAAGTGACGTTAAACAGGGTAGAGGCATAGTTATGGATGGGATCGAAGGGGACCGGTGACACCATCCAGCGGTAAAGAGTTAGAAGCAGCGGTACGAAAAACAGGATAGCGAGAAACAATCGCACCTGCTGATCCCGGAAAAGAACGCCGTGTTGGCCATGCATTTCACGCACGAAAAGGAAGAAGGGCAAGCTGCCGATAATCATGAAAAATGTGGCTTCCATGAGGATCAGATCATTGAACTTGCCCATGGACAGATCCGAGGTGGAAAAGCCACCGGTGGCGATGCTGGTAAGACCATGGTTGAAGGCATCGAAGAGCGTCATGCCAGAAAACCAGTAGGTAACCACCGCAATGATCGAAAACGCCAGATAAACCACCAGCAAGCCACGGCTGAGTGTTTTCATCCTTGGCAGAGCCTTGTCGGTCCATTCCGAAGACTCGGTGGCGAACAGCCGCATGCCGCCGACCCGCAGAAACGGGAGTACCGCAACGAACATACCGATAATTCCGATACCACCAATCCATTGCAGAATGGACCGCCAGATCAAAAGATCCCTGTCCATATCATCGAGGCCGCTGAGCACCGTTGCCCCGGTGGTGGTAATCCCCGAGGTGCCCTCGAAAAAGGCGTCTGCGGCAGAAATGCCCAGGTCACTCAGATAGAAAGGAAGCGATGAAAACAGGGCAATAATGAACCACGAAGATACCGTGAGTACGAACATGTACCTGGGCTTCAGATCTCTCGGTTTGCGGTAGGTGGCGGCCATTCCCAGTATACCGAGCCCCCAGACAATGGCGGCCGATTCTGCAAACGCCATGGCGTTCGGCGCTTCAGAGCCCGCAAGCAGGATGACAGGCAATGTCATGAAAATGCTCAAAAGCACGAACATGACGCTGACAATGAAAATGACGGGGTAGAGATTTCTCAATGGATGCTCGAGCCAGCTGATACCGGGAGACGGCGTCAGAATACCTGTGGGGTCGGCCTTCCGCAAGGTAACACCGCGCGGATGCTGAAATTACCGGCGAATTAAATCGGTGTAAATAACGCGTAAATGCGGATCTTTCTGATGGCAAAACGCGTCAGTCTGGTGCAAGTTCAGCGATGTACACCGAACAATTCGGTTAAGGAGATAAAAAATGAAACACGTACGTTCAATTGCCGTTATCTTTGCCACCGGTATGGCTGCTGCAGGAGCCGCATCCGCCCAGGATATGTACAAGTCTGGCGTTGGCGGGCTCTACACAGGCCTGAACTACACTTTCATGAACCTTGAGAGCGGTAACGCGGATGCCGACGTAGGCACGCTGTCTGCCAAAGTTGGCGTGATGGCGACGCCGTATCTGGGCATCGAAGCGCGGGGCGGTTTTGGCGTGGATGACGACCGCATCGGCGGAGTCGATTATTCACTGGATAACTTCTTCGGCGGCTACGCCACGTTCAATCTGGCCAACGAATCACCCATTACGCCGTACGCTATCCTCGGTTTCACCCGGGTCGAAATCGAAGCTTCTTCGTTTCTGGGCACTGCCACCGAGGATGAAACGGACGTGTCCTACGGCATCGGCATGAATATGGAATTTGCGCCGAACCTGTCCGGCAACCTTGAATACATGCGTTATTATGAAGACAGTAATGCCGAAGTCGATGGTCTGGGCGTCGGTATTCAATTCAACTTCTGAAACCAGGCCACCGGGGAGACTGTTTGAACCATCTGGCTCATGTATTTCTCGCGCCGGACTCACCTGAAGCTCGGGTGGGGAGCATCCTCGGTGACTTTACCCGGGGCGTCGATCTCTCGACGCTGCCGGACCCGGTGAAGCAGGGCGTCCGCCACCATCGGGCGGTCGACAGCTTCACCGACCAGCACCCCGACGTACTTGCCAGCAAACAGGTCTTCTCCCGTCAACGTCGTCGATTTGCCGGCGTTGCGCTCGATATTCTCTATGACCATTTTCTTCTCAAACACTGGGACCGGTTCAGTGAAATTGAGCAAGAGGCGTTTATTCGCGGTATATACAACGAGTTGCAGCAGAAAGAACATCTAATGCCGGAAAAAATGGCCAGAGTTACCCGAATGATGGTGTGGAACGACTGGTTCGGGGCCTACCAGGACCTTGAAAACATCGGGAAGGCACTGGACCGCGTTGCGGGGCGCATACGGTTCAGAAATGATTTCGCTGGCATGATCACGGAAATCCGCGCAAACCACGAAGAACTGGAGCACAATTTTTTATCATTTTTCCCGGATTTACAGGAATTTGCAGGAGGTATTGAATGAGGTTTGTTATTAGGGCGTTGTTGGCTATGGCATTGGTTTTTCCATCAGCGATGGCAGTTTCTGCGGAGGCCGATGCCAACAATAACCAGCAGCGACCGCCGGAAACCCTTGGCTATGTTGAATGGGTAGTCATGAAAGATACCAACCTGAGGCTTAAGGCGCGACTCGATACAGGCGCCAAAACGTCGTCTCTGCACGCGGTCAACATCGAGGGCTTTGAGCGCGACGGAGAGGAGTGGGTCAGTTTCCAGATTCCACTGGGTGACCACGAGGACCAGCCGACCGAGGGCGAACTGGACCATGACGACGTCATTCTGGAGTTCGAGCGGCCGGTCGAGCGAACAGTTCTGATTAAACGAAAAGGCGCGCCATCCCAGAAGCGATATGTGGTCATGATGGACTTCTGCATTGCCGGAACCACCCATACCACGCAGTTTTCACTGACAGACCGCGGCAAGTTCTCCTATCCGGCGCTGCTGGGTCGCCGATTCATGCGCGATGACAACATCCTGATTGATTCGGCAGACTCGTTTATGGCTGAAAAAGAGTGTGAGTACATAACGCTGGAAGAGCTGGCAAAGAGGCATGCCGAGAATGTGGTAGAGGAAACCGACACGGACTCTTAACCACAGGAACTGGGATCTTCATCCCAGTTCACCAGTTTTTCTTCCAGTATTGCGGCCGCCGCAGAGGAACTGTGGGCATTCAGGGCATTTTCAATAATCTCCTGATAGCGGCCGCTTTCACGCAGATTGGCCAATCCCCGATCAAATGTCCGCTTGAGGCGGCCCGCCTCCGGGTCGTCACGAGAAAACGGGAGATGGTAGAGAGCACTTCTAAGCGGCCTTGGATGGAACTCCAGCCGGGCTCCCGCTTCTGGCCCCAGGTGATGGGCAATCATCGCTTCACCAACCACCGGATCCATGGGAAAAAGATCGATCCGCTCAAGCAACAGCTTCCGGAAATTGGCAATGTCGGACGTGGTGACATCGGAACTTACCAGACCACTGTCGATAGCATCGCTGAGTGTCTGTCCGTAGCTGTAATCCTGCGTAAGTCCGACAGTCTTCCCACTGAGATCTGGCAATGCATCCCAATCGAATGGCATTTCCTGCCGATGATAAAACACATATTGATAGGGCAAAATTGGCGCGGAATAGAGAAACTCGCGTTTTCTTTCCGCCGTGCATGACCAGACCGCCGACGCCTGGTATTTCTTGGACTTCACCAGGGCCAGGGCTCGGGACCAGGGAAAGAAAGAAAACTCCACGCGTATGTCTTCGCTGTCAAAAGCCTCGCGAATAATCTGCGCCAGAAAACCACCGTGCGGACTTTCCTTATCCAGGTAGGGAGGCCACTGGCCGGTGGTGACTCGGATGATTTCCTGATTAGCTGCCGCAGGACTTATCGGCATCAGGGAGAATAACATGGAAAACAGAAACAGCCGGTACCACTTCATTAATGAACACCTGAAAGCCGGATAGGTGAGTTGGGTGCGCACAGAGTGTAACGACTGTATTGATGTGAGCTTGAGTGTTGCTATACTAGATTTAACATAATATACATTATACGCACTTTGATGCTGGGGATTGAATACTGTTTTGTGCGTTTGGTGGACGACCACAGTAAGTACTAAAACTTTTAACAGTAAGTGCTAAATTTCCACGGTGAGTACTACTAAGTCTAACTTTCTGATTTGCAGCGTTTTTGTCCATGCTGGCTCTGACCTCGTCAGCGCTGGAGGCGCCAAGCGCGAATCCCCAAAAACACATGAAACTGTAGTCGCCAAAACCAAGACGCTGTTTTTGAGAATACGCATGCTCAACCCCCTGTTGATCGCCAGTGTTCTGTTAAGAACGGTGCCCCGGTCTAAAAGGTTCAAATGGATATGGCTAAGCGCGAGATTCCACCCTATATTTGTAGCAATGACAGACCCATCCGACAGAGAAAAACGCTGTTTCCACAACGGTGAGCGCATTCTTCTGGCCTTTGCCAGCCAGACTGACACCGCAAAAGGCCTTGCAACACGGATCTATGAACACAACTCATCCATGTGCGATATGGTAAATCTGGCGGAGATTGAACCCGAGACGCTGGAGCAATACGAGGGTCCGACGGTATCCTGGAAAAATCCGCCAAATCAACCCTAAGTGTCTGAATTTAAAGGGAATATCCGGGGGTGTTCGTTATCTGGCATTAAGCACCACCATTATCGGGCTAACTTATGATCTTGGCGTTAAAATTCAGGGGTTGGACCTTGCGTCTCAAATCCAGGGTGTAGTCGCCAAAGCGGTTGATATGGGCCGTGCGGTACGGCGATAGCCCGCCCAAAACCTCCTTGGTGAGGCCTTGCCCGTCGTCGGCAAATGTTTTTAATGCCTGCGTCATCTGTTCGACGTTGTGCAGTATGACCATGTTGGCTACCAGCTGATTGTATTTGACGACCTTGCGCTGCTCGTGCCGGATATTCTCCGCAATGATCCCCTGCCCACCGAAAAACAACCACTTGGTAAAGTTGTTAAATTCTTCACTCTTGTTAGTAGCTGAATGGATGGTCTTGCGCAGTTCAATTTCATCAATGTACCGCAGTAAGAACAGCGTTCGAACCACTTTCCCGAGCTCTCGGAAAGCGAAATACAGCTTGTTTTTACGGCTGTAAGTTCCGAGACGGCGAAGGATTGTGGAAGCGGTAATCTGCCCTTTCTTGATAGAGACGGCGACTCGGAGCATGTCGCGCAAATGGGTTTCGATCAACTTGAAATTCACGTGCCCTGTAAACAGTGAATCGATATTTTGGTAACGGTATCGCTTATCGGGTCGGCACAGCGTCAGGTCTTGGATGTTGCGGATGCGCGGCATCAGATTAATGCCCAGCAGATAGGCCAACCCGAACACAGGGTAGCTCTGCGCCTGAGTATCACCGTGCAGTGTATCGGGCTGGATGTCGGACTTATTACTCATCAGCCCGTCGAGGATGTAAACGGCTTCGTACACCCCGCAGGGAATAAAATGGCTAAACAGCGCAATGTAGGTGTCGGATACGTGATAGTAACCAATGCCGCCGTAGCCCCCATAGCGGATGTGGTATTCGGAGAGCAGATTCTGCTCATAAAGATCCCACTTGGTACCGTCTGCCGAGACGTGGCGGCCGGTACCCCAGTATTTTGGCAAGTCGAACTTGTTGTAGGCGTTCACCACCTGAACGATGGCTTTATCCAGTCGTTCCTCGGTTGCGTGTTTGAGGTTGAGCCAGGCTACTTGCCGCGAGCTGATGCCTTTGATGGAACGCGCTGTCTGTGTGGGCCCCAGGTTGCATCCATAGCAGAACAGGGTTGTGATGAATCGCTTCTGGGCTTCGTTCAGGCGAGACTCGTTGCCCGACAAGGGCGTGAAGTTGCCGTGTAAATTGAGCCACTTTTCGGTATCGGTTAATACATCGATGATGCTGGTCTGCGGAAGAGTTTGGGTGATGAGCTCGTCAAGCTTTTTCAATTCACTGGTGGGTAGTTCAGCCTTGTGTCGGCGTAACACCAGTCGCCCATTTTGGATGTCCGCGTGCAGGTTTTTCGGGAACCGTTCATCTACCCTCCGGGAGGCCTCTGTAAGCAGGTCTTTCAGATGGACGCAAAATGCCTTGGGCTCGCTCAGCGGTAACTCCACCTGCTGGGCGTACTCCTCAAGCTCCGCATCGAGTGTCTCATCATCAATCAGTTGCTCCCGATAATCATCAAATTGGGCACTGTGTGGTATGTGAAGATCGCCCGATGACAGCTCCTGTTTGATATGGATCAGTATCCACAACTCCAGGTACTTGCGGTGCAATAGATCATAGTCACCCGACTGTTCGGACTTAATGAGCACCAACTTTCGCCACTTCTCCGGCATCCAGCCGGGGTCAAAGGTTTCGCCCATGGTGTCGCTGGCAGCCGCGATTTTAATGTACTCTGCACGGCTCGGCTGCAGAGAGCGAAAGAGCGTAAGCAACGCGTTTGAGCTGGTATCGTTGGAAGTGGATTTGAGTTCCAAAATGGTAAGGCAATTGAACAAGAGTGCCCGCTTCTGGCGATAGGGTGCGAGCATAAAGGGAAAGTAATTGTTGCCGGAATAAGCCATGTGCTCGTTGCAGCGGTCGATCAGCGTACCGCTGTTTTCGCCAATGATGTCCTCAATCGAGGACAAGCGCTGTTGCTGAGAGGTGTCTTGTTCGTAGGCTGTCAGCACATCCTTAAAGGTCTCTATCAACCGATCAACGTGTTTTTGGTGGTCCAGGAGGTATTGCTGTAACGCCGCCTGGGCGTGACTTTCCATGGCGCGAACCATACGGATGAGCAGTTCGGCCACATCATCAAGCGCCTTGCTGTGTTGATTGCGCGTCAGGATGACCGCCAATGCATAACGTTTATTGAATTTCAGGTCGGCCATCTCGGTCGCGTTCAGCGCACGCGCCTCCAACGCCAGCTGCCGGTGTTTGACGATAGGTAACTTGATCGCAGGCATCTCTTCGCCAAGCGTCTGCAGCCAGTGCACATGCTGAAGATAGCTACGCACCTCCTTGTTGCCGGGGCGCTTCGGTTCGCGTTTGAGAATATGCCAGGCACTGTAGGTCTGGCCGTTCGGTGAGAGCAGCTCATTAATCTTCTGCTTCGCCTCGTCAGTAAGCTGGGAGGTGATGGCGCTAAAGCAGCGCTCGTTCACGTGGTTCCGTGCACGCCGTGCCGTACGTTTCAGAACGGTGAAACCCGGCAACTCAAAACGATGGCGCACCAACTCTTCGAGCATGACGTTCACGATGTCCGCAAGCATTTCCTTGGTTTCCGCCGCATCCAGAGCAATCTCGTAAAGCCACTTATTGTCGGTGCCCGCCAAGGGCTTAACATCCAGGTAGGTCCGGATCTGCCTCAGGTGTCGGTGCTTGGCCCCGGATCGGTCGTACTGTAGGAGCTGCGTTTGGGTCGGAAGCTTTCTAAACTGACACTGGAGACCGACATGCTCAATGATTTCCCGTGGCACCGCCGCGAGGGACTGAAAATAGCCCAGGCGCTGAAAGAGCTTAAGATGAAGCAACAGACCCAATCGGGCCACCGGTGTTTTGGCCAGTCGACCCCAGAGCTGCTCAGTGTCGGACGGCGTATAGGATTCTTGCAGCTCTTTTTCGGTGATTTCGGATTTCAGCCGCGGGTAGGCTGTTTCGTGCAGGCTGCTCATGGCTCACGCTCGCTCCAGTTAGTCCCACGTCGTCCCAGTGGCAGGATTCATGATTGTCGCCTCGAGCATGCACTGGTGGTCATTGGCTAAGGCGTGCATTTGCGCGAGCAGCTCATCCAGAACCTCATCAAGGTGCTCCGGGCTGTCATGTGTGATTGTGATGTGATACTGCGTTCCTTGCTCATTGAGCCTGGCCATGGCCCAGTTGGCAAAGCACACGCGCTCGATAAGCTCACGGACTTTCTTTATGCTGCGCACTTGGCTGTTATAGCGCTCCAACCGAAGGGTCACCTCCAGCAGTGTCGATTGCGCCAAAGAAGGAGCGGCCTGATGGCCTTCCAGGCTCTGCTCTATCCGATGCTGGGCGAACGGGTCAGGTGCATCGATGTAGCGCATTGCGGAATGAACGTCTCGCCATCCCACATACTCCATCAAAGACTTTGTGTCCCAGCGCTGGCCATTGGCCCAGCTCGCAAACCCTCGGCGCAAAGAGTGGCTGCTGAAAGCGTCTGAGCCCTCTATGCCTGCCGCTTGGCAACAGGATCTGACGATGGTGATGATACTGTTCGGATGCAGAGCTTCATTCGCAAGTTGGCCCCAACGGTTAATGGCCCGAAATACCGGCCCTTGCTTGATCTGTGCCGCGTTAGTCCATTCCAAATAGGCTTCTACAGGACACAGTTGCCTGAGGGCCGGCGCTTTGAAGTAACGCCCTTGCCCGGAGCGGTCGCTTTTGGTGCGGGGCAGGTAAATCTCCATGCCCGAGCCAGGCTCCACCTGAATATGCTCCGCATGGAGCCGCCCCAACTCGTCGCTGCGAAAGGCCCGCCAAAAACCGATCAGCATAAGTGCTTTGTTGCGAAGCGGTTGCAATGGCAACCGGTGTGTATCTTGTCGAGCAATCTGCTGGTCCAGGTGCGATACGATGGCCGTCAGCTGCACCAACTGGAGGGGTCTGGCCCGCTTTTCTGGGGCAGGGTGCAGTTCGGCAATGCCCTTGAGCACCTTTTTAACATGCGGTGCTTTGGTAGGATCGGGAAAACCTTGCTCAAGGTGCCAGGCCGCCAGACCCGCCAGTCGTTGGCGCAGGGTGTTTAGTGAATGAGCGCGCGCGTGGTCAACCAGGTAACGTGCAACACTGTCGGCCGTGGCCGGCAGAAACCCGCCCCATTCGTCCTCAAAGTGGCGGACTGCTCCTTGGTAGGCTTTGCGAGTATTGGCGCGGGTGCCCGCGCGTATGTAGTGGTCAATGCTGCTCATGCCGACCTTTTAATTTTGGCGAATTATGGACTTAGCGTCCCCAGTATTTCCAGAGCCGCGACGTCGAACGTATAGACGCCTTCAAACGCTTGGCCCCACTCGCGTGCTTGGCGCATGGCTTTATTCACAACGAGTGCGTCGGGAAAGTCAGCGCTCTTTTTCTTGCCACCGACCTTCACCGGCCGCGCCTTCTTATAGTCATTCAGAGCACGCCACACAGTCTGCCTATCCTCAAAGACAATGTTCGGCTCTGCAAACAGCGCACTGATCACGCCAGCAATGGCCTCGCGGTCAAGCTTGTAGCGCTTACCCGTTAGAACCCACATTGTCTCCACCAACACGACATCCGTCACCAGAGCGGGGACAGGTCCCGTGATCAGTGATACGGCCTTATGCGACTGAGCCTTATCGTCCAGCAGTAGGTAACGAAGCAGCACATTGGTATCAATGGCAATCACGCACCGATACCGTTTTGGCGGGAATCGTCCTCACTCACCTGGCGATCCACACGGATGCCCTTGAGAATCCCGCGCGCGGCTCCTGAGACCTTTTTGATGATGGTAATGTGGCCATCGTTGTCCACGTAGCTGTCGTATTCATCACCAGGCTCAATGCCCGCCAGCCGACACTGATCCACAGGCAAGGTGATTTGTCGTTTTGAGCTGACTTTTGGCATGACTAGAACCCTTTACATTAATCAATAGAGTAAAGACTACCGGCCTCTTTGCTTCAGGTCAAGAAGTAAAGGAAATGGCGCTGACCTCGATCTAAACCCTCAGACAGGGCGCACTCGCTCTACAAAACCGATTGATCATCGGTTTTTGTGCTTCTATACTCTAGCTCATCTTCTCACGACCCGTCGCCGGAAAACCTGTGACTCAAGACACCCCTGATAAACTTGCCATTCCACCATTAGGCACTCTCGAAGTAGCGGTGCTGGTACATCTGTGGCGAGTCCCGGAGGCGTCCTCCAAAGAGGTACATGCTGCCATTGGTGTGGCGCGCGGCATTTCAGTGAATACTGTGCAGTCCACGTTGGAACGGCTGTATCGGAAAAAGCTGCTAAAGCGCTTCAAGGCTAGCCATGCATTCCGGTATGCCCCGCAGGTGGCCCGTGAGCAGCTGGTAGCCGGTCTGGTCAACGAGGTGCTCAGCCGCTTCGGCGGCGATACCGCTTCTTCGCTGGCGGCGTCCGTCGAAGCGGCGAATTGGCTGAACGAGGAAGCCTTGCATACGCTAGAGGCTGAACTTAAAAATATGCGTACGCGCGGCGAAGCTCTTCATGTGCGGTAGCATTTTTTGACCTTACAGATGGCTCGACAGGATCCAAACACCGGCTCCGATTAGTGTCAGCCCGTCTAAGATCTCGGTCTTTTGGCCAATTAACGATCCAATTGCCCGTCCCAACATCACTCCAAGCGTAACCATAACGGTCGTCGCCAGACCAATCAGGGCCGCCGCAGTTCAGATGTTGACGTTGATAAATGCCAGGCCAATACCTACAGCCATGGCATCCATGCTCGTGCCGATGGCTGTCAAAGAAACCTTGAGAAATGACTGTCTGGAGGGCTTCGACACTTCTTCAGCGCTGGGTTTCAGGCCTTCATAAAGCATGTGCAGCCCTAGAGCAACCAATAGCGCAAACGCTATCCAGTGATCCCACGCCTCAACGTAAGTCGATGCCGATTTACCAAGCAACCAGCCGACTAAAGGTGTTGCTGCTTCAATTGACCCAAAGATAAGACCCATTCGCAGGGCTCCGCCCGCCCCTTTGCTGATCGCGGCGGCAAAGGCATCGGTGGACATCGCAAGGGTAAGCAAAAGGAGAGCAATCGGGTTCATGCGGTCTGCTCCGGCCGGGCGACTCGAGTCTACGAAAGACCCACACGCCCGACTTCCGGCATGGAGCTATCGATGGTCTCGCCAACCGAGAGGTGTTTTGCACCATTGCGTCCCAAGGTCCACCACCTCTCGAGATTGGGGAAACCGAACAGAATGCGGGTTTTGACCTAAGGGTTTCCTTGTGGTAGTGTCCCGGCCTTAGTCTGGAGAGTCTGTCCGCTTTGATGAAGAATCGTTGGGTAACAATCGTTTTAGCACTGGTGATTGCTCTGCAGTCACTGGCGGCTATTGGCGATACAAACCAACCTCATCCCGCGACGCCTCATCACGCTCATAATCACGAGCATTCCCATGAAGACGTTGTCATTGACTCGGTCACGCTGGAAATGGAGGAGTCTTCCACCTCATCGGACCCTTCGCGGGATCACTCATCTGATCATGGCCATCTAAACCATGCCCATTTTCACATGGTGCTGTTGAGCGCGGCAACGGATATTGCCGTTTTGTCCGCCGGTCAGCGCCTGTCCGACTATCAGGCCAGCCATACTTCAGTCATACCACCCTCTCTGTTCCGCCCTCCAATCGCCTAATCCTACGACCATCCCACTAGGGAAACATCTGTTATTTAGACCTTCGTAGGAGAAGTTACATGCTTTTTTGCAAGCCCATGAGCACTGGGCGGCGTCTACAGCCGCGCCAGACTTATATCCATTTATTGTGTCTGTTCGCGCTGGCGTTCAATGTTGCCGTTGCCCACGCCGAAGAGACGTCCTTAACTCTCGCCAATGCCGTGTCCCGGACGATGGCGCAAAATCCCAGTCTCCGGGTGTTCGACCTTCGCCTGCAGGGGCTTGAGGGAAGCCGTCTCACGGCCAATCAGGCACCAGCGTATGAAGCTGGCCTGGAGGTGGAGAATGCCCTCGGCAGCGGTACCCTGCAGGGTGTCGACGGGGCGGAATACACCCTGTCGCTATCCTCGGTCATTGAGTTGGGAGGCAAACGCCGGGCTCGCACGGGCGCTGTGAGCTCTCGCTATGATCTGATGGAGGCCGAACGTGAAGCCGAGACGCTGGATGTGTTGGGCCAGGTGACTCAACGTTATGTCGCCACCCTGGCGCTGCAGGAAAAGCTCGATTTGGCCACTCAATCCGTGGAATTGAGTGAGGCGATCCTCAACACCGTTACCCGTCGCACCAAGCAGGGCGCCGCACCTGAGGCCGAAGTCCTGCGCGCCAAGGCCGCGCTCGCCCAGAGCCGCATTGCCCATTCTGCCCTGCAAACCGAGTACGAGAAGCGGAAGATGGCGTTGGCATCGCTGTGGGGCGAAACGCGGGTAGATTTTCAGCGGTTGCAGGGAGACCTGTTCCGGTTCGAGTCCAGCGAGCGTTTCGAGGTGCTATACCAGCAGGCCAGCGAGAGCCCCGTGATCCGGGTCTACGCCAGCGAGCGGCGCATGCGCGATGCCGAGATCCGGTTGGCACGAAGCCAATCGGAAAGCGATATCCGCTGGCAGATCGGTGCCCGCCGTTTGGAAACAACGGGTGATACCGCACTGGTGGCCGGCATATCAATGCCACTGTTTGCCGGACGCCGGAACCGGGGCGAGGTGCAGGCAGCCCGAGCGGCGCGCGACGAGGTGCAATACCGCCAAGAGGAAGCGCTGCTACAACTGCACGCTCTGTTGTTCGAGGCCTACCACACCCGTCAACAAAACATCGATGCAGTCGAGCAGCTGCGCTCCACAGTGCTGCCCGATCTGACCAAGGCGCTCGACCTTACCCGGCAGGCCTATGAACGCGGCCGCTACAGCTATGTGGAGTGGACCGCCGCACAGCGCGAACTGCTTTCGGCTCGCGAGGCACTCGTCGAAGCAGCCGCAACGGCGCTGCTCAATCAAGCCCTTATCGAACAGCTTACGGCGCAGTCCATGACCCAAGGCCAGACCGCGTCCGCGCTAAACCAAACACAGGATTATTGAACCATGCAATTGATAAAACCACTCTACTGGATACTGGTGGCCACCTGTCTGGCCGCCAGCCCCCTGCTAGCGGCGCAAGATCGGGACGATGCTTCTAACGAAGCACAACAGACCGCGCCCGAAACCAAAGGACCTCATGGTGGCCTCTTGCTTGAGCGGGACGACGCTACCGTCGAACTGCAGATTTTCGAGCAAGGTGTTCCTCCAGAATATCGTGCCTGGGTGACAAAGGACGGTAAGCCCATGACCGATGGGGTTGACCTCAACGTTCAACTCACTCGTTTGGGCGGACAAGAGGATACCTTTGATTTTGCCTTCCAAGGAGACTATTGGCTGGGGGATGGCGTGGTGACCGAGCCACATTCCTTTGATGTGGAAGTCACGCTTGCCTTGAACGGTAAAAAATACCAGTGGCAATGGGAATCCCACGAAGGCCGTACCCGCATTGCAGCCGATATTGCTGAAAAGGCTGGAATCCGAACAGCTGAGGCCGGTCCGGGCTCGATTGAGCGAACCTTGACCACTTATGGGCGACTGACCACCGCGCCAGAGCAAATCGCGCGGGTGCGCGCCCGCTTTCCCGGCGTCATTACCAGAGTCAATGTTCGTTTGGGAGACCGTGTTGCCAAAGGTGATCTGCTGGCGCAAGTGGAGTCCAATGAAAGTCTTAAAACCTATGATCTGCGCTCACCCATGGATGGCGTGGTAACCGAGCGCCAGATCAGTGTGGGCGAAATCGCCGGTGACCGGCCTCTATTTGCCATCACCGATCTGTTCACCTTGTGGGCGGAGCTTCAGGTATTTCCGGGCCAGCGCACCAAGGTGGCGGTCGGCCAGAAAGTTCTACTGCAAGCCGAGGGATTTAATCAGCAGGCTAACATTAGCCATCTGCTGCCTTCCCCAAACAATGCGCCCTATACCCTGGCCCGAGTGAAAGTGGACAACCCGGACGGCACGCTGAACCCAGGCTTGCTGATGGCGGGGGATATAGTGGTAGAGACCCTTGAGGTGCCACTGGCGGTCGAGAACCGGGCGCTGCAGCCTTTTCGGGATTGGAGCGTGGTATTTATCCAGGTGGGAGATACTTATGAAATTCGCCCACTGGAGCTAGGCCCCAGCGACGGCACTTTGACTGAGGTACTGGGTGGGCTACAAGCGGGTGACCGCTATGTAGTGGACAACAGTTATCTGATCAAGGCCGATATCGAAAAATCCGGCGCATCCCACGACCACTAACCCAGGAGGCTATGATGATAAATGCCATCTTACGCTTCTCGGTAGAGCGGCGGTTTTTAACGTTATCCCTTATTCTGGTGTTGGTCGGTGTAGGCCTGTGGAGCTTTCAGCGCCTGCCGATCGATGCGGTACCAGACATCACCAACGTCCAGGTGCAGATCAATACCGAGGCTCCGGGGTATTCCCCCTTGGAGGCTGAGCAGCGGATCACTTTCCCGGTGGAAACGGCTCTGTATGGTTTGCCTAATTTGTCCTATACCCGCTCAATATCCCGCTACGGTCTGTCCCAGGTCACAGTGGTATTCGAAGAGGGTACGGACATTTATTTCGCCCGAAACCTGATCAATGAACGCCTCGGCACCATCAAGAATGCCCTGCCACCGGGCCTGGAGCCGGAAATGGGTCCCATCGCCACCGGCCTTGGCGAAATCTTGATGTACACGGTCGAAGCGCGGCCCGGCGCCACTCAAGAGGATGGCAGTCCGTTGGACGCCACGGCACTGCGGGAAATTCAGGATTGGATTATCAAACCCCAACTGGCACAGGTGCCTGGGGTGATTGAGATCAACACCATCGGTGGCTACAACAAGCAGTACCACGTCACGCCCTTCCCACAACAGTTGCTGCAATTTGGCGTCACCATGGATGAACTGGCGGACGCACTGCAAGCCAACAACACCAACCGCGGTGCAGGCTATATCGAGCGCAAAGGGCAACAGCTGCTGGTCCGTTCACCTGGACAGTTGGCCTCCATCGCTGAGATTGAACAGGTGGTTATCGCTAATCGGCAGGGCGCACCGGTAAAAGTCAGTGATGTGGCCGAGGTGGCCATTGGCAAGGAACTGCGCACCGGGGCGGCGACCCGCGACGGCAAGGAAACGGTGCTGGGCACGGCCATGATGTTGATGGGAGAGAACTCCCGCTCAGTCGCGCAGGCCGTGGCTGAAAAATTGAAGGCCATTCAGCCTTCACTCCCCGAGGGGGTAAAGGTGGAGGCGGTGTACGATCGCACGACTTTGGTGGACAAGGCCATCGCCACGGTGGAAAAGAACCTGCTCGAAGGCGCATTGCTGGTGATCGTCGTGCTGTTTCTGTTGCTCGGCAATCTACGCGCCGCTCTGATCACGGCGGCGGTAATTCCTTTGTCCATGCTCGCCACCATCACTGGCATGGTGCAATCGGGCGTATCGGCCAACCTGATGAGCCTTGGGGCGCTGGATTTCGGCCTGATCGTGGATGGTGCGGTGATTATTGTCGAAAACTGCATTCGGCGGTTGTCCCAGTCCCAGCATAACGGCCAGTTGCCACTGCGGGAGCGGCTCCAGCTGGTGTACGAAGCCACCAACGAAGTCATTCGCCCCAGTCTGTTCGGTGTCGCCATCATTACCGTGGTGTACTTGCCGATCTTTTCTCTCACCGGCGTTGAGGGGAAGATGTTCCACCCCATGGCGGCCACTGTAGTAATGGCACTGTTATCTGCCATGGTTCTGTCGCTGACTGTGGTGCCAGCCGCCGTTGCAGTGTTACTTCGAGGCAAAATCAGCGAAAAGGAAAGCCCGGTAATCAGCGGTGCCAAATCGGTGTACAAACCAGCGTTGCTTGTCGCGATGAAGTTTCGCTGGCTGGTTTTGGGGTCGGCAACGGCGTTGGTGGCGGTATGTATCTGGTTGGCAACTACCTTAGGTTCGGAATTTATTCCGCAGCTCGACGAAGGGGATATCGCGCTGCACGCGCTGCGTATTCCTGGCACCGGACTTGAGCAATCCATCGCGATGCAGACTCAGCTGGAGGAGACGCTGAAAACGTTCCCGGAAGTGGATAAGGTAGTGGCCAAAATCGGCACTCCGGAGGTGGCTACCGATCCCGTTCCTCCGAGCGTGGCGGATAACTTCGTGATAATTAAACCGCGCGACCAGTGGCCCAATCCCGACAAAACCAAGGATCAACTGGTGGCGGAGATCGAAGAAGCCGTGACCCAACTGCCTGGCAACAAATACGAGTTCACACAGCCCATCGAAATGCGCTTTAACGAGCTGATTTCCGGTGTTCGGGCTGATCTCGGGATCAAGGTGTTTGGTGATGATATGGATCAACTGTTGGCGTCGGCAAAGGCCGTTCAGGAGGTGCTTGAGACCGTTGAAGGCGCGGAGGATATTCTAGTCGAACAGGTCACGGGGCAGCCGATGTTATCGGTGCACCCCAAGCGCATGGCATTATCGCGCTACGGCCTGAATGTCGAAGACGTGCAAGCGCTGGTGGCAACCGGTGTTGGCGGTGAGAACGCGGGCCTGATCTACGAGGGTGACCGTCGCTTTGAGTTAGTGGTACGCCTGCCGGAAACCGTGAGGCGTGACATCGACAGTTTGGCCTTTCTGCCCGTTCCCTTGCCGGACGGCGGCTATGTGCCATTGTCGGAAGTGGCAGAGCTGGAGCTGGCACTGGCACCAACCCAAATCAGCCGGGAAAATGGCAAGCGCCGGGTAGTGGTGACCGCCAACGTGCGGGACCGCGACTTGGGTGGATTTGTCGAAGAAGCACAAGCGCGCATCGCCCAGGAAGTGGATTTACCGGATGGGTATTGGCTGGATTACGGGGGCACCTTCGAGCAACTGCAGTCGGCCAGCGCACGTCTCGCCATTGTGGTACCGATCACGCTGGTGATCATCATTGGCCTATTGGTCATGGCGTTCGGTTCGGTGAAAGACGCCTTGATTATTTTCACTGGCGTACCGCTTGCGCTCACTGGCGGGATTTTATCCCTGTGGTTGCGGGATATGCCGCTGTCGATCTCCGCAGGCGTGGGCTTTATCGCGCTCTCTGGCGTCGCAGTTCTCAATGGTCTGGTGATGGTGGCTTTTATTCGCGACCTGTGGCACGAGCAGGGCGACCTGATGAAAGCGATCGTCGAGGGTGCCCTGATCCGCCTGCGACCGGTACTGATGACGGCCTTGGTCGCAAGCCTCGGCTTTGTTCCCATGGCGCTCAACACCGGTACTGGCGCGGAAGTGCAGCGACCGTTGGCAACAGTAGTGATCGGGGGGATTATTTCCTCGACTTTGTTGACGCTGTTCGTACTCCCGGTGCTTTACGCGCTGTTGCATCGCAAGAAAGCGTAAACGCAGCGTACCTGAATGGGTTCCGGGCGCGCCCGGAACCTGTCGCCGCAACGAAAACCTGGCGGGCATAGCGCAATTGTGAGCTCGCCACTCGATTCAATTATTCATGTGTGATCGAATTCGATCATCACGACAAGAGCGAGAACAACATGTTTAAATTTTATTGATCGCCATTCTGTCCCTTGCCAGTGTCACTGCCTAGGCACATGGCATGTCGGCGGAAGACCAGGCCCGGATACTCAATGCGGGCTACCTGGAGTACATCCGGCTTGGCGCCACCCATATGCTGACTGGATACGATCATTTGCTGTTTCTGTTCGGCGTCATGTTCTTTTTGACGCGCTTTAGCGAGATCATCAAGTTCATCACCGCCTTCACCATCGGCCATTCCATTACCCTGGTGTTCGCCACACTGTTCGGCATTACCGCCAATTACTACCTGATTGATGCGGTGATTGCGCTGACCGTCTGTTACAAAGCCTTCGACAACCTCGGCGGCTTTCAGAAACACTTGCAAATGAAATCCCCGAACCTGACCTGGATGGTGTTTGCCTTTGGTTTGATCCACGGGTTTGGCCTGTCCACTCGGCTTCAGCAGTTGCCGCTGGGCGACGATGGTCTGGTGTTCAAAATATTATCGTTCAATGTCGGCGTCGAAGTGGGACAGATTGTGGCTTTGAGCATCATGCTGGCCGTGCTTATGGTGTGGCGAAAAACCGCATCGTTTGAGCGCTTCAGCAAAGCTTCCAACGTGGGGCTGATGCTTGCCGGTGGTCTGTTGCTGCTGATGCAGTTACATGGGTTTCAGCACACGCAGTACCCGGATGATTTTCCGCTCAACCGGGATGATCACCAACATACCCACGAAGACATGGCGGATAAAAAAGCACCGCTATCGAGCTACCCAAGACGCCTCGAATTACGAGGGCCATCCGCCGACACAGAGGGCGAAGAGCCGGCTGAACAAGCCAGTGAACCTGAAGTCCATCGCCACGAGGACGGTGAACCCCACTCCCATTAATCATATTAAACTTCGAGGAACCCTTATGAAGCTCTTTACTGCCATTTTCACACTTGTTTTATTGGTCGGATCTCAACAGGTGCTTGCACACAGTGACCATGCCCATAAGTCGATTTCAGAAAAATCGGCGCTTGAGCGTGGCAGAGCGGCAACTATGCAACTAACCGAAAAAGACGCAGGCTTAGGCTTCGGAAAGCTTCCCGAAAGCTGGGAGGTAGTTCCTGAAGACGCCGTAAAAATCCATAAGAAAGGCAGCGGTTATTTCATCGTATCGGTCACCAATCGGGCTGAAGCTCAAACACTTTACGTGCTCCTATCGAGTGACGGGGGAGTTTACGATGTAAATTTTACGGGTGAATTCGACGGTTTGGAGTAGAGCATACATGACATGGCATTGGATCATAACCAAATATCTGATTACCGCCGCCGTCGTGGTAGTGGTTTCCGAGGTCGCCAAACGCAGCGACAAGCTGGGCGCTTTGGTTGCGGCATTACCGTTGGTGACGATTCTGGCGCTGATTTGGTTGCACGTAGAAACGCACTCGACAGAAAAAGTGGCGAATCACGCTTGGTATACGTTCTGGTACGTGGTGCCGACACTTCCGATGTTTTTAATATTTCCGACGTTGCTGCCCCGAATCGGCTTTTGGCCTACGCTGTTAGCCAGTGCTTTGGTGATCGCAGCCTGTTTTTGGCTATTTTCGTTACTGGTTGGGCAGCTTGGCATTGAATTGAAGCCGTAGGGAGTGTTACCAGCGTTTTTGTCGAACGAACATCCGCAAAACGGGGCGAGTGTAACGCTGGCCTCGTTCGCGGTTCCCGTAGTGTGGGCACAATTCAGAGCGGTGCAAGACACTTTTGAGTTATTCCCTTGAGTACAATCGAAAAGAGCTGTCCTAATTGACAGAGCCGCTGTAGCGTCAATTCGACAATTACGTCCAGTTTGGCCTCTTGCAACGTGTCTAAATAGACTCCATCTGTACGCATTTTGGCGTCGAGCTGAAGAAAATTCACCCTAACATTAGATAATCTATTATTATCCTGTGTCATATCTAAGCTAT
This sequence comes from Marinobacter manganoxydans MnI7-9, assembly GCF_000235625.1. Lineage (GTDB taxonomy): Bacteria > Pseudomonadota > Gammaproteobacteria > Pseudomonadales > Oleiphilaceae > Marinobacter > Marinobacter manganoxydans. The sequence goes on from NZ_AGTR01000009.1 coordinate 37,108, forward strand.
ACAAAGTCTAAAGCACGAGCTAAAATTGTATGTATATACATAGTACGTAATACAGTACGAAATAAGCAGGAGGGAATTCCATGGCACGTGGCGGTATCAACAAAGCACTGGTGACCAGGGCCCATCAGGCCGTTCTAGCCAGGGGGGAAAACCCCTCCATTGACGCGATACGTATAGAGCTCGGTAATACCGGCTCCAAATCAACGATTCATCGCTATCTCAAAGAGCTGGAGGAGGAGGCGTCCACCAGACTCGACGATGAGGCCCTATTGAGCCAGCCCATTAAGGACCTCATTGCGCGCCTGGCATCGCGCCTTCAGGAAGAGGCCCACGGCATCGTCGAAGAGAGTAAAAGCCGCTATGAACACCAGATCAAAGAGCTCTCTGACCGCTGCACCGCGCTCACTCAAGAGGCTGGCCAGCTGGGCGATCAGCAGAAAGTGTTGGAATCGCGCCTTGATGAGACGAGTGCGCAACTGGCTGCCAAATCCGCAGCCTGCGATGCCTTAGATAAACAACTCAACGAGGCGGGTCAGCGCGAGGCCAGCACGACGGCGCTGCTCAAGGAAAAGCAGGCTCATATCGAATCCCTTGAGGAAAAGCACCGTCACAGCCGGGAGGCACTGGAGCATTATCGTGAATCGGTGAAAGAGCAGAGGGATCAGGATCAGCGCCGGCATGAGCAACAAATTCAGCAGCTTCAGGCCGAGATTCGCACGTTAAACCAGACAATCTCCGTCAAGCAGGGCGACCTGACCCAGCTCAACAAGGATAACGCGCGCCTGGTGAGCGAGTTGGGCGCTGCGCGCAAAGCAACACAGGACCTCGAATCGAAGCTTAATCGGACTGACGCGAAGCTTGAAGATGCCAATAAGCAATTGCAAACCCAGACGACGGATCTGCAGCAGTACGCCGACAGCGCTCAGCGCCAGGCCTCGCAAATTGATGAGCTGACGCAACGCCTTGAATCGGCGCAAAGCAAGGTGCAAGATTTTACCGTCAGCCAGGCCAAACTGGAGACTGAGCTATCGGTTAAGAACGATATGATTGAGCGCCTAATGGCTGAAAAGCGGCGTCAACACGACAAACCAGCCACTTAAGGAACGGGGCTACAGAGCCTTACAAGGTTTTCAGTATTTCCACTTGCAATCAACGATATACAGAACATTCGGCTAAATTTAGCACTATTACCGGCCGCACCTCGTGAAGAGCGTAGGGGAAGGTATCAATGAAAGATCAAGGGTTTCTGAATAGCGAAAATAGTTTTGTTATCAATAGCTTATCTCAACTTTGGCGGATATTTCCAGAATCCCGTCCGACCCTCTGCATGCTTCATTTGGACGTATTCGGGATTTAGTGGAGTTTAGCACCGCTGCAGTATGCTTTCTGTAACGGCCTGAAAGTGCAATGCCCTCGGCGCTTCAGCGTTGATCGGCCAATCGCAAAGAGATAGAAGGATTTGAAGGGGTAATCTTCGCTGGAGATACGAGGGCCGGTTGTTGTTTCCGGCCATCTCCGGCTCTATACTGTTATCATATGAAGTATTGGAGCTTATCAAATGATAACTATTGAGTCCGGCGGAAAAGACAAATCCCGCAGCGAAGCAATGAAGGTGTTTAAGCCTCAGCTTGAAAAGCGGACGCAAAGCGATGATGAGCTACGCGCCCAGAAAGAGCTGGTGGTGAAGATCATCTTTAACAGAAATTCTACTCACCGAAAGGAAAATTCGGACATCGTTCATTCCATTATGGAAGGGTTTCCTGCGGCGGCAGTATCTCGGCTCGTTGAGTACCTCAACATCCGTCAGAATGAGATGTTAAAGCTTCTGCACATTACATCGGCAACTTTCAGTCGGCGCAGGAAAGACGGTAAGCTCGAGTCTGTCGAGTCCGATCGGGTCTACCGGTACACGCGTTTGGCTGCATTGGCTACGGATATGTTTCATGGTGATGGAGAGGCAGCCCGGCACTGGCTCAAGAGTCCTGCTTACGCCTTCAAAGGTGAAACACCGCTGGAACATGCTCAAACTGAATATGGTGCTCGTGAGGTAGAGAATCTGATCGGACGGATTCGACATGGAATTCCTTCATGAGTGATTTGAAGTTATTCAGGATATGCGACCCACAATACGCCGAGACTCCTGATCAGATGCTTTCTGGAGAGGGGGCTTTTCGATATGGGGGGCGCTGGAATACTCCTGGGAGTCGAGTTGTCTATTTAGCGGAATCCCTGTCGCTGGCTGCCTATGAGTTGCTTGTGCATGTTCCTGACCAGGTTATTGCCCCCTACAAACGGATCAAGGTTGAGGTGCCGGAGAAGCTAATCATGACTCTGGATGATTCTGTGCTTCCAGATGATTGGCAAGAACCCGGCCACCCTGACTTGGTAGCGATCGGTGATGACTGGATTGCCAGCGAACAGTCTTTGGGCCTGTCAGTACCTAGCGCCCTAATCCCTGGAGAACGAAACGTAATGCTGCTTAGAGATCACCCCGATTTTGACAAAGTGCGGACTGGCGAGATTGAAGATTTTCGGTATGACGCTCGGCTTACAGGAATTATGAAAAAGCGCTTATCATCGGTTGACCATGATGACGAAAACCACTGAACTCAGCCATCAAGGACAATCGCTAGTGATCGCTTAGGGTGCATCGCACACTCGCCGAATTTCTTGGGATCCCCAAATCAGGACGCAAGGTTTGCCCGAGCGGTCCCATACAGCAATCGCAGGGTCTACGCATTCTGCAGCAAGCGCCCTCGCCTTTTGTTCAGCCTCATGCAATGTAGCAAATCCGTGCTGGTCGGTCCTATCAGCCGTAAAATAACCACAGTAAAATTCTGATTCTTTCATCTCATACCTGCCTTGGTATTGCCGCATTCAGTTCAAAAGAAGGCTCGCACTCCTGCTGTATTGATCAATCAATTGTCTGTACTGGTTTACGGTATCTGAATCCAAACCAATTGCTTCACCCCGCGTTGCCAACTCATGGGCTGCAGCAACGAGAGCGCCATCAAGCTTGTCCTCGTAACGGGTGTCTTTCAGATTTACGTCAATGGCGGATTGAAGGACTTTCAAACCGTCGTGAAGGGTCTGCCTGGAATTGGAGAGCCAAAAGCCAACCCGGTAGCGACAGGGAGCAAAACCAACTTCGGCACATCGGCTAAAGGCGTCCATTGTCTCTTGCGCTACCTCTCTGAGACCACTGTTCTCAATGCTTGGCGCCATAGGAATGGCAACGTCCGGCCCGTTGACCAAATGCTTCAGAAGATTGGTTTCGGCCACAAAATAGTCCGCCGGCCAGTATCCTTGTTCTGAGGCCTTTTTCATTAGGTCATAGGCAGCCTTGTCCCGATTCGGTATATCCGCTTCAGCAAATAGCAGAAGCAGAGCATTGTTGACCAGGACATCAACACTCATGTCCCCGCTGGTCAGCCGGTTTACCCAGTGATTCGGTCCGTAATGAACAATGAAAGGGATACCAACCTCTTCCTCAAAATGTGGTGACGTTGGCGTGGTGTGGTCCATGCCGATTGCTAAAAGCAGCGTTTGCAGGCGCTCTTCGCTGGTGTCCAGGTTGTGACCGAAAATTTCCGAGACGAGATCAAAGGTAACCTCTGGGAACGGCTTACCAGGAAGAGCTTCAGAGGAGGCCAAGACCGGTCCAGCCATCATGGCACCTACCAAACAAAGAGAGCCGACTAACCTCTTCATTTCACGAGCTCCCGGTCCCTTACCTCGTCGATCTGCCAACTGTCGATGTCTGTTGAGTAGCGAAGCTCGATGGTGCGTGCAATTGTCGGAACGTAGTCCACACAGGTGTTGGTCACCAGGTAATGCAGTTCAGATTGCCGGGTTTGAGAACCATAGGTTTTGGCGTTCTGGAACATGAGATTCTCGCACTTTGCATTCATCCGCTCGAGTTCGAGAACACGATGCTGCTCGATGTCAGTGCCTTGGCCGGTCGTCTGAGACAATTGAGCGACTACTTCGTTTAAAGAGCGGCGGTATTTTCGACTGTAGAAGACATTTAAATCTCGATCAGACAAGCCAACCGCAGCCTTGTCGTAGTAGATTTCAACCAATTCTCTGGCGTTCGCTTCCGTTGCCAAACGCAGAGACTTTCGGTCGTATTCAGGGGGATCGGCGAGCGCCAATGTGCTCAAGCCTGCCGAAAGGAGCAACAGGGTCAGTTTTTTCATCACTTATCTCCAAAGTAGCCTTTGCGGTCCATTTTGAGCTTCCGCCAAATCGGCAGAATCTTCTGCACCAGCTCATCACGATTTCGAATCGCTCGAATTCGAATGATCGGTTGATCCGCATCTTTTGTTTCAAGGACCAGCGTGGACAGACCGAACAGCCCCATGAGCCCTGCCGGCGGACTCTTGATATCCGAGACCTCTGACATCTCGCAGAACAACTCTTGGCGGAAAATTGAGGTAATGCCCTTCGCTTCTTTGATCTTGTTGCGGGTGATAACTGTCCGCTCACACTTCACAGTTAGGTAGGACATGAGAACGTTCAGGACGCCAACGATGAGAAGCCCGTAGATTGAATACCTGACGACTTGATCGATCAGTGGTGTGTATTGCGCTTTAAGGCCTGCGTTCCACAACACCAGGCCAACGCCGGCTGCCGCAAAAACAAGGCCCCAAAAGATAAAGCTGCCAAGATTCACTATCTGGGATGGACTGCCCTCCCAGACGACTTCTTCGTTGTCATATGAAACGGGGGTGCTAGCGTCCAAAGGATCCGATTTCGGATTCGCTTCAGCCTCGATTTGATTGGTTTCACTCATGATGTCGTCCTATGCAGCTCGAGCATGTTCCAGGCAAGCCAGTGCCGTCGTAATCGACGCAGTTGCCGGAACGTCGGGCTGGTGCCTGTTGGGTTTATGGTGGAGGTGGCCTGTCGAGCCCAGAACGAGGTGAACCACTGGTCTCAGTCCGGCGGAAGCCAAAAGCCAATTGTCTGGTTGATGATCAACAACGATCAGAACATCCTGCGGGCGGGATTGGGCAATCACGCTGCCCAATATGGTTTCCGGATCCCTTGCCAGGTCCAGATTGTCTAAAACCAGGACCGGGCACTCTGAGGGAATCTGAATCACGTTCTGCCTCTTGCACTCAATCAGGCAAAACTTAGAAAAGTGTTCGAGCAACTGAAATAAACTTCGTTCGATGGCCGCGTCGGCAGTGTGGAATTTGGTAACCCGCATGACATTCATTGTTACCGCCCTCACCTTAAAGCCCGCTCAAACGCGCCAAGCAACAACATGAAGCTGATCGACATGCCCAGTGCGGTGATTGCTCGACTGATGCTGCGATACACACGTTCTTTCTCTTTATAAAGTCCTATTACAGAAAGCCCGATCTCTACGCAGGCAAAGAGAATTCCCATCTTCGCGGAGATGAAGAGCAACAGAGGAAACGTCATGCTGACCGGGTCACCCATCTGGATGATGACAAACATCGCGATCGCAGCAGCCAAGACAACGAGAATCGGGTATGACCGGGGCGAGCGAAGCCAGCGGGAAAGCATCTTTTACAAACCAGACGCGATTTTCGGACGCGTCCATACTTTGACGGGCGGATGATCAGCTTTTCTGTCTGCCAGGACACCATCAAACATCGCCACCAGCCGAATCACTGAAATCCCCTCTTTTACTGCAAGAGCGATAATTCGGAAATAAGCCGCAGTGGCTGAATCGGCCGTTGCCTCGAACTGGTATTTGGTCCGATTTTCCGTATACACGTCGGCATTGAAAAATTGCCCATCACAAAGCCGGCCGCCGAAGTTCGCGTGAACGATATTGGTCAAAAGGTCACCCCGTCAGAGAAAAAGTGAAGCGAAAAGGACCAGTGCGGCGCCTGTGATGACAACATTGATCTGTCGATCCTGAGACAGAAGCTGCTCACGCTGCTGGCCGTCGATCTTTCCGGACTGGAAAAGCCGGTTAACGAGCCATCTGATAAACGGTGTGGTGATGAACATGAAGGCGCCCTCCTGAGCTTTTTGCCAGTCTATTGAGGCCACTCGACGAATTGGAGATCAAAAGGTCAGCGGAGTGTGACCTTTTAAAATTCGGGTCTCGGGTAGTCCCCGGCGGCCAGAGCCTGCTCAACAAGCGCAATCTGAAACACCAGGTATGCGGCTGTATTCAGATTCTGCGAGTCATCCAACCACGACTGAAGTGTTCCAGCTTCCTGCTGCTTGAAGACTTCAAAGGCGTCGGCGCGCGCAACCGCGGGGTTGATGTTGCTGTAGGGCAGGAAACTGGCAAGAGAGTGTTGCCGAGCCAGGCGAAGGATCACTTCGCGTGCTCTATCGAGGATCTTCCTATCATTCCGGTACAAAACACCGACCGGCGTGCGCAAAGCCATCCAGGTAGCAATGTCCGCCAGCAAGAATCGTCCTGATAGTGAGTAGTGAACGAGGATGATCGAAGCCGAAACCAATCCCACCTGATCAGCAATGCCGGCCGCCTCGAACCGAAAGCTCAGTTCAACCAGAAGAAACACTGACAAAGCCCAGATGACAAGTGAGGCTCCAGCCGCAATCAGGCGAGCCGGTGTACTGGACAGACCTTGAAAACTAACCGTCTTGAGCAGTTCTGATGTGAAACTCATGTCCCCGATGTCCCTGTTTTATTGACTTATTCTTAGCTTCTCACAGAATTCTTCACGAGCAAGAGCCTTACGCCGTCGGCAAATAGCAGTTATGAATTTCGTGGGAATAGCGGGTTCAGAGACAGACGTCTATTTAAGAGCGGTCTATTCGGTCGGTTTGCCCAAATCAACAAACGCTATGGTCGCAAAGCGAACATTCAGACTTGGGGGTAACGCGCTTGTTTATCGGCGCCCATGCAGAGCAGCGAAATGGGCGTCCGGTGGAAGGCCGGAGGCCTAGAACGTATTACAACTATTTGTTAAGTGCTTTACTCCAAGTCCTTGACTTGGTGACCTCCCACTCTGTTTTCAGAATTTTCTGCAGCTCCTCGACAATGACCTCAATTTTTTCATCTTTAAGGGTCATCGTATTGAAGTCGTATACGTCCCTTTTCACGCCATCAAGGACTTCAAAGAGTCGCTTCGTCTCAGGCTCATTCAGCTTGAAGAGCATTTTCAGCTTTGATGCCAACCGATAATACTGAGAGCGCTTCTCGGTCAGAGGCCCGAAGACATTTTCAATTTCCTGCTCAAACCTTTCAAAGGCCGGATGATCACCGTGATTGGCTGCGTCACGCTTGTTCTCAACAGCTATGTTGCGCCTTACCGATAGGAAATGGAGCTCATGTACCACTTGGCAAAGTTGAGAACCGGTTTCTCGAACTTCTTGAAGCCATTGATGCCGAAATTCAGAAACTTTGTTCTCGTGTTCATCCTTCCTTGATTTTTCAGCTAACGAATTCTGAGACGCCACGGCCGATCTATTCGAAAAATACGTTACAGTCGCTGCAGCAACGACTATGAGAATAGTTATTAAAAATGGCAGGTTTTGAAGCAGGATATCCCACCAAGAACTTGGAGATTCGGCTAGCTCCAGCGGAATCTTGCCATCAAAGGCTATTACATGGCTTGTCTGCGTCTGACTCATAAACGCCCTGTACAATTAACGGCGCGCTCTGCGGAAAATTTTTTCGACAGCAGCACTTTGTTAAGTGATTTCAATCCAATGCTATCCATTTAGCCCGGATTTCTCATAGGTCCCCAGCAAGTCTCGCAGACTGTGCGGGTTATCGCCATGACCGCTCATTTGCGGCCGTGATTGATTAATAATCGATCAATTTCTGTTGTCCGGACACACGGCCCCCTTTCCCCCATTGAGTCGGGCCGGGGGAGCCCGGGCTTCTATCCCGGAACCAGTCGACGCACCAGGCCAGAGAGTTCGTCTTTGTAAGGGTAGCTCTCACTCATCAGCACCCGGATTCGACGGGTATTGCGTATGATCACCGCGCCAACCTTGATCAGCTTCAGCCGCAGGTTACTGGCGCTCATTCTCTCGAAGGGCGTCTTTTTCAGGTGGGCCCGTAATCGCTCGAACAACGTGTAGGCAAAGCCCGGCAGGAGCAACCGCCACTGATTGGTCCACCACCGCGTGCTGGAGGTGCGATCTGCGAACAGACACAACTGCTGATCCTTAATCCGGTTTTCCATGTCGCCCCGGGCACAGTATTGCTCGTAGTAGAGTTTAACGCCGTCGTCGTAACGGGAACTGATGATGAACCTGGGGTTGGCACCCAGTTCGCCTTCTTCCAGCCGGGCGACCACCCAGCGGGGGTGTTTCCAGGTGCGGGCCTGGTATTGGAACCGGTAGGTGGCGGAGACTTTTTCACCCAGTTCGTCGTGAGCCTTGCGAACCAGCATTGAGGGTGCGTCTACCTCCTTGAGCAGTCGGCTGTTCTTACTGATACCGACCAGATAATCCACCTGATTCCGGTCGCACCAGCTCAACAATCGAGGACGATAAAAGCCGCTGTCACCCCGGAACACGATGCGGGTATCCGGCCAGAACTGTCGGATGAACCTCACCAGCAGGGCCAAGATGGCCCAGCTGTGGCGGCTGTCGCTTCGGTTGCTGGTGCGCAGGTAGCTCACTAGCAGATGGCGACCGCAGAACACGTACAATGGGAAGTAACAATGGTGATCGTAGTAGGCGTTAAAGAACTTGCCGGGCTGGTCGCCATGCACCGGAACATCAGTGCCATCAAAATCCAGCACAATTTCCTTGGGTGGAGTCTCGTGCTGTTCAATGAAGTGATGCCACAGCAGTTCGTGGGCTTTGACAACCGCCTGCCGGTCCACGCGCTGTTCCATGCGGCACAAGGTCGATTTGCCCGCCAGAATGGCATCTTCACCGGTCGCGGTCTGAAGTGCCTGATCAGCGCGTAGCGCCTCGTGATCGTTCAGGTCTTCGTACCCGGCGGCCACGCCAAAGACCCGCTGCCGGATCATGGTCTGAAGCTTGTGGCGAACCAGTACCGGATTACGGGCATCGTTCAGAACCGTAGCCAGGCGCTGAGTGAGTTGGTGTTGTTTGTCGACTTCGCGAAGCAGGAGCAATCCGGCATCGGAGGTGATGTGGCCACCGGAGAAGTCGGCTTCAATTTGACGGCGAGAGAGTGGCGAGAAGGTCAGTTTTTCAGGTACCATTTTGGATAGCGGCTGTTGGTGCTTGGTGAACGGTGTAAGGTCCTGAAACTATAGCACTTTCAGCCGCTTTCTTTTATCCCGTCATGAGAAATCCGGGTTAGTCTGTATAACGCCAGCGCACAACGGCGCCCTTGAAATGGAGGCGCCGCCGCAATGTAAAGGGCGGCCGCAGGCCGTGAATTGCTGCGCCTTGTTAAATTTGGTTGCGACCGACGCCATGAATTACCCCCGCAGCAATGAGCGCGATGATGGCGACAATGTCTGCGATGACGACCTTGCGAACGGACTCATTGTACCCGCCAACTGACCACGCAATCGCGATGAAGGACACAACGCTGACGAGGCCAGCGACAATTGCCAATGTTTGCAACGATGGCTGGAAAGCTGCATACACCAAGAACAGACCGAGAAGTCCAAACAGGATAGCCCGGTGGCGCATCAGGATTTCGATATTGGGCTCCCCCAAGGAAATGCCATATAAAGCGGCCAGCCGCTCCACGCCCAGCACCCCGGAAACGGGCAGAAGATGAATGATGCCTACGAGCACCAACAGGCCTGTGACAACTTTCTCCATGTTCGCGTTTCCTCCCTGAATTTAACGCTTGCAGCATGCGCGCCCACGGAATGTAGCCGAAGGCGCAATGTAAATGTAGTGGACGTCGCTGTGCCTGCACTTGATACTAATTCTCACTTCTAGTGTCTCGTCTGGCTAATTCCTTAATCTACTGCTTGCCTCTGAGAAGCCGAAAAGCGTCGTTCTGCTGTCTCGATTTGGAACCACCAAACCTTCACCAGCACGCCTAGCTCTTCGGCTTCTCAGAAGCTCAGTAGATTGAGGAATTAGCCAGACGGGACACTAGCCATATATACCGCTTCTCGCCCATATGCAGATAGGTCTCTCTTAAGCGACGCGCCTGCCGGCACAACCTCGAATCCATGGCGCATCCAATACGATGATGCTCCCTGGATAGCAACCAAGAATATCCGCTTGTAACCCCTCTGGCTTGCGGTATCTAGTACTGCGTTCAGCATGTGTTTTGCAGCACCTAGATCACGAGCGGAGGGCGTTACTGCCATATCGTGGATATACAAGCCATCCGCATTTGGAGGCACCGAATACTCACTGCCATCCAGCTCGGGTATTTCGCCGAACACCCATGGTAAAGATACAACGTAGCCCACCACCAGCTGCCCTTGGACTGCGGAAAAACAGAAATGAGGAGAGGTAGAGAGCTTTGCCGAAAATGAATCTACGGATTCAAGAATGGCCTCGCTATAGCATTCCCTCTGTATGCGAGAAATCGCCGGGAGATCAGACTGTGACATTCCACGAATTTTCATGTTGGCACGTATCGCGACCTATGTGAGTATCGCCATGCTTAGCGGCCGCCTTTGCGGAGCGAACGCGAAGAAAAGGCGGTCCGGTGAAGGCCCGTCAGGGCCGGAACGTACTGGAGCTACTTGTTAACTGGAATACCAAGACCTCGGCAAATCGTAGCCAGTGCAAAACCAATACCTACCCCAACCATATTCCAGGGAAACACATCTCCAATAGCGTAATACCCCAGCGTACCACCCAAACCAAAGCCTACCAGACCGACGACCGCCTTTTGCCTATGGGCTTCCCAAAATTCTTCTCGCTGGCGATTACTTTCCTGTCTCAGAGACAACTGCCGGCGCTTGGGCTCAAGAACGGCTTTCGAAGCCGCCTCCGACTGCTCTCGGGATAGCATTTTGCACCTCCTTTGCTGGTTGCCTGTTAACGAATGATATGGACTCCCCCTGCTCCCTCAGCATCGATGTGCCACATTGAAGGTGTCGAAGTCTTCAAGCGAAAGCAGGAGAAGCCATCATGAATGTTACACCCATCGGCATCGATCTGGCGAAAACTGTGTTCAGTATTCATGGCACCGATCAACACGACAAGGTCGTGGTTCGCAAACGGCTCAATCGTCCTAAACTGCTGGCGTTCTTCGCACAACTGCCACCGTGCCTGATCGGCATGGAGGCCTGTTCCGGTGCCCATTACTGGGCTCGGGAGTTAACCAAGCTCGGCCACGATGCCCGGATCATTGCACCCCGCTTTGTCGCTCCGTACCGCAAGAGCAGCAAGAACGACGACAATGATGCCGAGGCCATCTGCGAAGCCGTCAGCCGGCCCAATATGCGCTTTGTCCCGATCAAGACCGAAGCTCAACAAGCAGTGCTGTGCCTGCACCGCATCCGCCGTGGGCTGACCAAAGAGCGCACCGCGCAGATCAACCAGATTCGTGGTCTGTTGGCCGAGTTCGGACTGATTATTCCTCAAGGGCGCTATCACGCCCGACATCGAATTCCCGAAATCCTGGAAGATGCTGAAAACGGTTTACCCATGCTGGCCCGGCGTTTACTCAACAACATCAACCAGCGCATTCTCCTGCTCGATGAGGAGATCCTGGCCTATGACCGGGAAATCGAAGCCATGGCCCGGCGCGACGAACAGGCCAAACGGTTGATGGCCATTCCGGGCATCGGCCCCCAAACAGCCACCGAGATATTGGCCAGTGCGCCGGATCCCAGACAGTTCAAAAGCGGAAGACACTTTGCCGCCTGGCTTGGGCTGGTGCCCAGGCAGTACTCGACCGGAGGCAAGCCCCGGCTGGGTAGAATCACAAAGCGCGGGGACAAGTACCTGCGAACGCTATTAATTCATGGTACCCGGGCGGTGATTGCCAAACTCGCCGACAAGAACGATCAACTCAGCGAGTGGGCCAAAGGGTTGGTGGAACGCCGCGGCTACAAACGAGCCGCCGTGGCACTGGCGGCCAAGAATGCCCGGATTATCTGGGCGCTGTTGATGAACCAAACCGAGTTTAAAACACAGCCTGCAGAGGGCTGATAACGGGCAGCAACGACAGGCAGAACACGCCTGCCAGCCGAGTCTTGCAACGGCAAGCGATGACGGAACGGTCAGACCGAGAGTGATAGAGCCTGCTGAACAATGCGGCAGAAAAGCCGACTAACGAATGAGGTCATCACTCACACGCATCATCATCCTGGCCCGGGCAGTAACGCCCACCCAGAGGCCGAATGTAGAGCTGCAGTCTCAAACCGCTTCGGAATCAAATGGCGTTGCTTGACCGCAGGGGGAGTCCATGTAGCTGGGCTTTGCGGCGGTTTTGTAGGAGCGAAGCGACGGAAAAACCGTCCGACAACAGCCCCTGGTTAGCTGATGAGCTTGGCCATTGCACGGTTCTGCGCTCCCTCTCCGGTCTCGAGACCATCTTTGACACCGGCCCGATTCCGCTCTGGTTGATTCTGACTTGCTTTCAGCTTGCCCGTCAGAGCTTCAATTTTGATCTCTACGCCGACAATAGCCTGCACCAGACGTTCAGTGAATTCTGTTGGTGCATCATCCACGGACCAAGGAGCTACCATTTGCGACTCATGCTGGTTTGTTAGCTGCTCTAGATGATGTTTTAACCAGCTTGGATCCTCAATTATCCTAGCGCTCCCTTGCGCGTGGACAGCCAGATAATTCCATGTTGGGACAACCCGACCTGTCTCAACCTTGGTTGGGTACCATGAGGGTGAAACATAAGCATCTGGCCCCTGAAAAACTGCGAGCACTTGAGCTCCGCCCTGCATGCGTTTCCAGACTGGATTACTACGGGCCAGATGACACTGAAGATATCCATGATCATCGTTTGCCCCAGAGGTCAGATGAAAGGGTACGTGATTGGTGCATATTCCGGCCCATCGTGACCGCCCATTCCGTTTGAACGTGACCGCCTGTTCCGGGTGATCGTGACCGCTCATTCCGTTTTATCGTGACCGATTTCGGGTGTTTTTCCGGAATCGCCGGTCACGATGCCGGAATCACCGGTCACGTTCCTCCGGAATCACTGCCAACACGCTGGAATTCTTCCGCTTTATCCGGCATACCCGTTTCTTTTTCATCACGAGGAAGGGCGGATGCCGGCAGCGAGGATTTCCATGCGACAGATCATCGAGGTCTTGCGCCTCAAGTACGAAGCGGGCCTGAGCCATGAGCGGATTGCCCGTGCCTGCGGACTCTCCAAAGGCGTGGTCGGCAAGTACGTCAGCCTGGCCACCGCGCAGGGCATCACCTGGCCGTTGCCGGAGGGCACGGATGAAGTACGGTTAGAGGCCCAGCTGTTCCCGGCCAAGACACCCCCATCTCGATTTGCTGAACCCGACTACTTCCAGGTCCACCAGGAACTCAAGACCAAGGGCGTGACCCTGCAACTGCTGTGGGCCGAGTACGTGGAACGTCATGGGGTTCTAGGGATTTTCCGTCCAAAAACGACAAAGTGCTCTGGAAGCCCCGCCATCTATGGCCTCTAGAGGGGTATTACTTTTTCCATATCCCTATTTTGGCTCTGATTGGGTAAGATTTGGCCTTTTTAGGCTAAATCCATGGCATTCGATGAACGTGTTCAAATCTTGTCCGAGGCGGAACAAGAACAGTTTTATGGACCTCCCGCTTTCACCTCAGCAGACCAACGCTTCTTTTTCTCGCTGAACGATAAGGAACTGGCTATCGCTACAAGCCTACGTCACCGGGGTCAGCGCTACATGCTGGTTGTACTGCTGGGCTATTTCAAGGCCAAGCCGGCGGTGCTTCATCCCGGTTTCCACCAGATCAAGCAGGATCTCAAATACGTTTATCAAACCATTCTACCAGGGCCGGGCTGTAGACCCTTTAATCTCACGCCAAAAGAGAACGAACGGATTTACCAACGTATTTTCCAACTCTGCAACTACCAGCGCTGGAATGCCAAAGACCACGGAGCTGCGTTGAGCGCCTACTTATCCCAGCAAGCCAGAGCCTGGACGGCTCCAAGACACCTCTTCGATGCGGCCATTGAGTATTGTTCGAGACAGAAGATAGCGATCCCTGCCTACAGCACGCTGCAAAAGATCATCAGTCAAGTGGTGGGAGATGAACAGGAAGACATGGCCAACCGCCTTGAGCGTGCAATGTCACAAGATCTTAAGCATGCACTGGCGGATCTCGTAAACGGCGAAGGTGCACTACCGTTCCGGCAGTTGCGACAATCGGCTCGTAACTTCACTGGAACCGAACTTGAGAAAGAGCTGGTTGTCTATCGCAACATCCAGCATTGGATGTCAGAAGTGGACCTGCTCTTGAGCCTGCTTTCACTGTCGCAGAAAAATCAACAACACCTGGCGGAGAAAGTCGACTACTACGGCGCCAAACTGAAACGGCAAACCATAAGCAACCAACGGCTGTATTTGTTGTGCTATTTGCAAACGCGATGGCAACAAGCACTCGAACGTATTGCCGATGGTTTTGTGCATCATGTCAGGCAGACCAAACAGAAGGCAAAGGAGTACGCAAAAGAAGCGGTGTATCAGGATTGGCAAAAAGCGGCCAAAAATGTCAGCAAGGCGGCCGAAGTGCTCCATCTATTCATTGATGACGAAATTGATCTGCAACTACCGTTTGCAACAGTAAGACAAAAAGCACTGAACCTCCTGGCCAAAAAGGATCTGGAATCGGTATGTCTCTTCTTGAACGAGCAGCGGCGATCAGTCGATGAAGCCATGTGGCAATACTACGACGAGAAAGAAAGCCTGCGTAAAGGTTTACTGCGAGAGTTATTTCGATGTCTGCGCTTTGAAGGCAGCGATGGCACTCAGCACTTAGCGACTGCCTTGGCGAAAGCACAAGGCGAAATCGACACCCTGGCCCAATTGCAAACCGCCGATACCCGGTTTCTACCGAAAAAAGTACACGAATACCTGCTGGATCGTGACGGTAACATCCTGTTAGATCGTTATGAGTGGTTCCTCTATCAGCAGATTCCTGATCGCCTGAATGGCCAACTAACACTGCCTGAAGTCATTAAATACCGGGCGCTTGATGCTGATCTGATCGACGGGGAGCATTGGCGAAAACATAAATATACGCTGCTGCAACAGAGCCAGCTAACCGATTTGGCCAAAGAGCCTGAGAAACTGATAAAGCAGATGGCCACTGAATTGGATACCCGTTTATTCGAGGTCGGTGAATATCTTGAACAGGAAGACAACCGGAATATCATCTTGCGCAATCCGCAGGGTAAACACTTCTGGCGCTTACCTTCGGCCAGCAAACATCATCTGGTCAACAATCCCTTCTTCCAGCAAATCCCTACAACGGGTGTCGCGGATGTACTGCGCATGGTGGATCGTGACACCGGCTTCATAGACTGCTTCGCGCATGTGCTGGGTTCCCAATCCAGAAGCCGTTCCCATGAATATGATCTGTTGGCAATTCTGGTCGGCAATGCAACCAATCAAGGCATTTACGGTATGGCACAGATCTCTGATCGTACCTATGATCAGCTCAGCACCATCCAGGCAAACTACCTACGTTTGGAAACCTTGAATGATGCCAACGACAACATCAATAACGCGACCGCCAAGCTGCCCATCTTCAGGCACTACAACATCCAGGAGGATGTTTTACACGCAAGTGCCGACGGCCAAAAGTTCGGAGCCCGGCGCGAGACGTTCAAAACCCGTTACTCGTCGAAATACTTCGGTACACAAAAAGGCGTTTCTGCTATGAGCCTAATCGCCAATCATACGGCCATTAATGCCAGGGTAATTGGTGCCAACGAGCATGAATCTCACTACATCTTTGATTTGTTGATGAGCAATACGTCAGACATTATTCCGGATGTGCTCTCAACCGACACCCATGGTGTGAACCATGTGAATTTCGCGTTGCTCGATCTGTTCGGATACCAGTTTGCCCCGCGCTATGCCCAGGTCGGTAAAGTGATCAATGACATGTTTGATGTCAAGGAAGACAAAGACCATAGAATACAGCTACGCTTGAAAAAGCCCATTAACACGCATCGAATTGCGCAGCACTGGGATACCATCCAACGGATCGCAGTATCGCTTAAACAACGGAAAACAACACAAGCCACCTTGGTGAGAAAGCTCTCGGGATACAAGCACAATCACCCGTTGCTGGAAGCCCTGACTGAATACAACCGCCTGGTGAAAGCGAATTATCTACTGTGCTACATCGATGATGCCAGTTTAAGAAACTATGTTCAGCGCGCGCTGAATCGTGGAGAGGCCTATCACCAACTGCGTAGGGCAGTGAGCAGCGTAAATGGGGATCAGTTCCGGGGCAGTTCAGACGAAGAAATCCAGCTATGGAATGAGTGCGCTCGTCTAGTCACCAATGCCATCATCTATTTCAACTCCAGGATACTCAGTCAGCTGCTGACCAGCTTCGAATACCATGGAGACGCCCATAGAATAGGAATCGTCAAACAGGCCTCCCCTGTGGCTTGGCACAACATTAACCTCAAGGGGACTTACCATTTCGAATTGAGCGAAAAATTGCCAGAACTGGAGGAGCTTATGCGCTCAATCGAGGGATATTTACCTGTCAGGGAAAAGTAATACCCCTCTGGAGGCCACGGCCAGAGAGGCCTCCAGAGCACTTTGTCGTTTTTGGACGGAAAATCCCTAGAACCCCATCATGCTGATGGCAGTGAGATTTCAAAGGATGCCCCTTCGAGGCTTTCAGCCAAGATAATTTCTCCGCCCATTTGTTCCACCATCTTTTTGCAAAGAGATAGACCAATACCAAGACTGGTACTTTCGGGACCAGGATGGAATGGGGTAAAGAGCATTGGGATAACGGACTCAGGTATCCCGGGGCCATTGTCAGATACTTGTATGCGGTAAAAGGATCCATCAGATCGCTGATCTGAAGTTGCGCAAATACTGATGCTAGGGTTGGGTAAATCTCTCCGTGCAAAAGCATCTAGCGAATTGCCTATGAGGTTGCTTATCGTCTGAATGAGCGCGTTTTTGTTCCCAATCACAAAGGCTTCGGACAAGCCCTCATGATGGACAACGACGTTGGCCAGTCGATCCCGATGAAGGGCTTCGGAGCGATCAATCACCTGTTCAAGGGATACCGGCTCCAAAACGGGTGTGTTCTCAGGCGTGAGAAAATCCTTCAAATCAGCAATCAGGTCGCTGATTCTCTCGAGTCCGATTTTCGCATCGTCTAAAGCTTCGGCCCGGATCTCGGGGTTCGTTTGTTTAACCGCAACCCTCAGGGCACTCAAGGCTATGTTCAGCGGGTTACCTATTTCATGGATCAGCGCGCCAGAAAAGCTCGATAGCGATCGCCATTTCTCGGATTGAATCAGTTGCGCCTCCGAGCGACTCAGGTCATCCATTGCTATTTGCAACTCGGTATTCCGGTCACTCAGCACCCGTTCCAAATTTGCACGATTGACCAGATTTTTAACTCGCGCTCGCAGTTCTACCCAACTAAACGGCTTGGCAATGAATTCGTCTATACCAAGATCCAGTGCATCCTGCTTCAGCGTGTCTCTGGCGTTGGCAGTCACCAAAAGGATTGGCGTGGTCGATGTGTCGGAATATCGTTTCATTTCCCTGGCGATATCCAGGCCATCCTTACCTGGCAACATGTGATCGAGAAGGACCACGTGAGGTCTAAGTGATTCAATTTCCTGCGCTGCTGAACTTCCGTCTTTGAGCCAAACAAGGTCGTAATCGGCTTGAAGAGCATCGAGCATCATTGAGGCAATGTCGTTCTCATCCTCGACGAGAACAAGCAGCGGCTTCCCCTCTGACCGGTATGTTTTGTTGGCTGTTTCTGGCGTGGTGTGAACATCGAAATTCAGCAGGTAATCCCTTTCGGCATCGCGACGAATGTCGTTGTTCGCCGTCTCTTTTGGGTCAATAGCATCGGTCTGGTTTTGAGCTAGTGGGATTTGAAGCGTAAAGGTCGAACCCCAGCCCAGTTGGCTGTAGACAGCAATGGTCCCTGAGTGCGCTTCAACGATTTCTTTCACTAAGGCGAGCCCTATACCCGTCCCTTGTGCCTTACGTGTTGTAGAGCCATCGACTTGTCGGTAACGCTGAAAGATCATGTCATGGTTTTTAGGATCAATGCCGACCCCATTATCCTTAACCTTCAATGTCGCAAAGTCATCAGCGATCGCAAGTTCAACGTCAATCTGGCCATTACCGGGATCTGTAAATTTGTAGGCGTTTTGAATCAGGTTAAAGCACACGCGCTCTAACTGGCTTTCATTACCGTCCACCCATACGGGATAACGCGGGGTAACGGCATTGAGAACCCGGCTGTTATTGCTGCCGAACAAAGGCGCGAGCTGATCTGTGCAAATGTTGAGGATGGATTTTAGGTCAACCCGCGTGTAGCTATCCTTGGCAAGCGTTGTGTTCTCAAGAACCATGAGCTCCAGCAAATCGTTCACGAGTTTGATCAACCGGCCTCCGTTGCGAACGATTTGTTCAACGACTTTTCTTGCTGAGGGGGGTAACTGGCCAGACTGCTGCTCAAGGAGATGTTTTGCGGGACCAACGATTACAGCCACTGGCGTCCGTAGTTCGTGGGAAACATTGGCGATGAATTCGGACTTTCGACGATCCATTTCCTGGAGTGCCGTATTGGATTTTTGTAACTCGACTTCCTGGGCATAGGAATAGAACCGGATTCTGTAGCCGAAATAGGCGGCGATCACGGCAATGACGCCGGTCAGAAAAATAAAATATCCGTTGATGATGACGATGCGCCAAGACCCATCCGGAACACCGGCCAGAACGCTGACAAACAGGTAGGAAAGAATCGCAAATAAACTGTATGCGAGGGCTTCTTTAAAAGTCAGGCCCATAATGAAACCGATGCCGATTAGAACCAGGTTGATGCCGGCGTAATACGGTGAGACCGCACCCTCGGTGACGTAGATAATCACGGCCACGGTGGCGATGACTGATCCCGTAAAGATGGCCGTGATTTTAAAGACGTGAGGCCTCATGGAATCGAGGGTCGTGACAAAAAACATGATGGACAGAAACACCACCTCGCCGACACGAAGCGCTGCAAATTCGACGAAGTATTCGGGATAAACGATGTAATCGAGGGGTATGCCGAGCGTGACAATGATGATGCTTACAATACAGCCGATCTGATTCAGGTACGCCCTATCGATCCAGTTTTGAGCCTCAAAACTTTTATGGTGCTCCTCAAGATGGCTGAGGTCTCGAAATGCGGGACTGAACTGTCCCAGCATGGAATAGAGTTTGGTTAGCATTCAATTTCTGCTCAACACGCGATCCATGAATGATGTAATTGCTGTCTCGTATTCAGGCCAGTTTTCGAACATCGGCATGTGCCCGCTATTGTCGATTAGTGCAAGGTGGCCGTCCGGAAACTTATTGGCAAGCTCCTTTGTGCGCTCGATAGAAACGTAAGGGTCACAGTTGCCGCACATCACCAGAGCTGGGCACTGAATGTTGGGGATGGTGGCGCTGAGATCCATGTTGGCCAAATCGCGAAAGTAAATGCCCATTGATGCACCGCTGATCTTTTGAAGCGCGGGGAAATAATAGGGTAAGTAGGCCTGGAAGTCGGGACGGTTGATGACCTTTTTGGGCTCGGCCATGACGTCCCCGATAAAGATTTTGTGTATGCCCGCGGTCAACGAACTCGCACGCAGTGAGGGTGCAATCAAAGCGCGACCAAAGGCACCCAGTTTGTTTGCCATCCACTGAAACAGGGCATAAATTCCACCCTCCTCTTTGCCAGTAGTGGCGCCACCTATGGAGATAAGAGCTTCTACTCTCTCAGGACAAACTGCTGCCGCGGCGATGGCAGCGTGCGCACCAGTAGAGTGGCCTACAAGAATGAAGGACGATTCTGGGGTTAATAGCTGATCCACCTGCTGTATGACTGCCTCGGCCAAGCTGTCCGCCGAAAGCTTGGTGGATGAAGAAAGTGGAGTTGCCGGATAATGTCCAGGAAGCCCGATGATATATATCGGACGATCTCCAAAGACGGAAAGGTGGTCAGGCCACCAGAAATAGATTGAACAGAGCAGACCGTGAATAAGAACCACTGGAGTACCAGGCGCCTGCTTGTTGAAGACAAGACAGGTCATGCCGGCTACTTTGACCTCCTCCGGTGTGCTGTGGTCCATATTAGAGTCCTTTCTGAAAACATCATTTAAACAGCATGTTAGCGATTTTATGTCGCTTTTTGCGTGTCGAACCACCCAAATTTGAAAATGCGATGTCGTTCCACATTTTCTGCCATCAGAAAGTTGATTAGTATTAAGGGTGTTGGACTCCAAAGCCAAGAAACACTTGCAA
Organism: Marinobacter manganoxydans MnI7-9; assembly: GCF_000235625.1. Lineage (GTDB taxonomy): Bacteria > Pseudomonadota > Gammaproteobacteria > Pseudomonadales > Oleiphilaceae > Marinobacter > Marinobacter manganoxydans. The sequence goes on from NZ_AGTR01000009.1 coordinate 57,444, forward strand.
GCAGGGACGAGCATGCCGAACTGGAAGCCGCGCATCGTATGTGCACAACCCGAGAAAAATCCTTTCAAGCACGACTTGTCCGAGCTTGGTGACATTATCCCTTTCCGCTACTGTGATGGGAGCATTCTTCCGCCGGCCGACATCCTGGTCATGATTGAGCCTCCTCTCGATTGGCTTGAGCGCGCTGAGACTGAGTGCAAAGGTGAAGTTATCTCCCTATTAGCGATGTCCGAACCAACGGCACAGCACATCCGTGCTGCATTGAATCGTCTGGATGTGGCTGCAATTTGTGGTTTGGATGAAACTTTCGAAAAAGTAGAGTCCTTGCTGGGGCAAATCTGGGCCGAGAAAGCGAAAAGAGATCTTTTCCCCACGGAGCTTGCAGGTTGATGGATCTAATACGAGTTGGATTGATCGACGACGAGCCTCAGACGCTCAAGATGTTCCATTGGGAGTTTGGCGATCGATTCGATGTCCATACGTTTATCAGCGGCGAGGAAGCGCTGAGCGCGCTGGATAAAGGCCTGGAATTCGATGTAATTATCTCAGATCAGCGAATGCCGAAGATGGCCGGTGACTCGGTGCTTGTCGAAATTCGGCGTCGATGCGAACACACTCAGTTGTTAATCACAACCGCCTATGCAGACGTGGAGCCCTTGCGCCGATGTGTGAACGATGCGGGTGTGATTGGGTACATCGAGAAGCCCTGGAAGCCCGAAACAGTAGTTGAACTGGTGGAACATGCCCGGGCTAATCAGCTAAGAAAAAAGCTGAGGATGAAAAAACCCAGGAACTTGTAAATGTATGGCGCGAGGCCATCATTGAGAGTCGGATGAAGGATGTCCGGCTTGTGTGCGAAACCTTGGCTATTCCTGCTCACATAGCTCAGAGATATCGGGATGTGGTGACAAAAATCGCGATTGAGTACGAGGCGCACTGGACTGATGTAGGGCTGCTGCCTATTGATGAAGATGATCGTCTCTCGCTCGATTTTCTTCGCGCGGCAGGGAAGATCAGGGCTGAAAGCGATAAATCGACCCGTCACAATCACAATCCAAAGATTCCTTTGGCCCTCTCGTTGGAGCTGATCACACGATGTCAGGGCGAGAAAGGACCTTCATTGGACGTTACCAGGGAAAAGGGTCGCATGACGTTAAACGCCGATGCAGGTGGATGTTTTGGTGATTCGTATCTGGATCCGCTTTCGGCACGAGACAGTGAGACGCTGTTCCGGAACGCTTTGTTGTTGCTGGCATTGGATGAAATCGAAAAGAGTTGTGGGAGCCTCAAGATTGACCAGCGGAACGATCGGTTGATGGGCTCCATCACGTTTCAGGTATAGCAAAGGTCTACGGATGGATCAGGATATTCTTATTATTCATCAGCATCGCTTGATGCTGGACATGCTGGAGATGGGCTTAAAAAAGCAGTTGCCGCAATTAAACATTGCCACCCAATTGTCCATCGACACCGCACAGACCACCCAAGAAACGAAACTAGTCCTGATCGACATCGAGCAGCTGAACAAGGTTTCCTTCAGAAATCTAGGGCCACTGGTAAATCGTCATCCTGGTGCCCGGATAGTGGTACTAGGATCGCATGCCCGTCCTGAAGTTTTGCTCGCGCGCGGCGTCCACACGGTCATCGATTTAAATCATTCCCTTGATGATACTGTGAAACGTGTGGAGAGCATCCTTGCCGGCCGTGGGAGCGGCCTTATGGTATGCAAGGAGTTTGAGCAGTCTTCATCTTCCATATTCGATTGCCTGTCAGAGCGTGAGCGATTGGTTCTGCGCGAGTTATGCTGCGGTCAGAAATCTGTGAACATCGCCACAAAATTGGATATTTCCCCACAAACGGTTCATTCCTACGTAAGCAGAATTTGCACGAAATTAAACGTCGAAACCCGGCAGGAGAGCGTGTTCCTGGGCATGCGTCATTTTGAAGCACTGCAGGCAATGTAATATTTTTTTACATTTGTCTTATTTATCCTACAGATCTCCAAATAGCCTCCTAATACACTCGATTTAATCCAATCATTACGCGTGGTTAACGTGGATGAATTGTGAGAGTTAAATTGGTTGTAGAGGTAATTATCTAATGTCGTACCGCATTCTGATGGAACAGAGTGGGCGGAAATTTGATGGTGCAGGGATTGACCGCTCAGAACCTACCATTGATCAGGCAACTGATCTGAATATCGATTACTCATTCATTGGCGCCGGCGATCACAGGTTGCGTGTGCTGTTGATGGATGACAACGAAGCATATCTCCAGCAGATGACCCGTAGGTTTTCCCCCAAAACCGGGGTTATCAGTCAGGTTCAGCTGACCACCTGTAATGACCCGGTCCTGGGCATCGCCCACTTAGAGGAAGCGACCTACGACATGCTGTTAATCGACTACCACATGCCGCAAGTGGATGGGATCAAGCTGTTTGAATGGCTGAGACATGACAGGACGCATCCGAATCAGGAAATCTTCAAAGTCATGGTGACGGCGGATCCTAACGTGCCTCAGACAACGCGGCTCAGGATTGTGAACACCGGTGCGAGAGTCGTTTCCAAAAGCATGTCCACCGAGGACTTGAGGTTACTGGTTTCGGAAGTGATGCTTCGGAACAGCAGTGCCTATCGCCGTTCGGTCGTCTAAACTGTACGTCAGCTTTACCTCGTGAAGTAAGGAAGCCTCTCGGGATTATTGGGTTTAAATAATAACGGATGCTGTGGTTCTCCCCACTGAGTTGTGCTCCGCGAGAGTTGGCAATAAAGCCGCTTCCCGCACATTGCATGAACGCACAACGGAGAAACCCATGGCCAAGAAAATAATCTTCATTCACGGACGAGCCCAGAAGCCTGCCGAAAACGATCTGAAAGCGCTCTGGTACGAGTCTGTTTCCCACGGACTTCACAGAGATTTTGGTGACGCAGGACAAACGCTCTTCGACAATGTCGCCAAGGAATTCGTCTATTACGGCAATTTTTCGAATGCTTTCCTCGGCGTACCGGATGAAGACCCGGCCAGTCGCTTTGAGGCCCTCGAGACTCTGAAAGGCTACACCAAAGGTCAATTCGGAAAATCGACCTATAAAAAGGTGTCAAAAGCTGGATTTCTGAAGGAAGCGTTGGCTGACACGTTTTCGGCCGTTTTGGGCAAACTGCACTTGGCTCAGCCGCTAATCGCCGCCGTGGCGCCGGACATGGCGCATTACTGGGAAGAAGAAGAATCCTATTTCGGCAGCGACATCCGAAACACACTCACTCCCCGTCTCCAGGCCGCCTTTGATAACGATGATCAGATTCTCCTCGTAGCTCACAGCCTGGGCACCATGATCAGCTACGACAATCTCTGGAAGTTTTCGCACTATGGTGAGTACCGTCATCAGTACGGAAGCAATAAAAGAGTCGACCTTTTCATCACGCTGGGCTCGCCACTGAGCGACGAAAATGTGAAGGCAAAGCTGAAAGGGGCTGATCACGCAGGACGCAAGAAATATCCCACTAACATCCGCCAGTGGTGCAACATTGCTGCGGAAGACGATTACATCTCGCACGATGGAAAGCTGCGCAACGACTACAAGGACATGATGAAGCTCGGCATGGTCAGTGGTGGTATTCGCGATATCCACCCTATCTACAACCTGAATGTCCGCAACGGTAAATCCAACCCACACTCATCGATTGGTTACCTGATAAACCCGAAATTCACGGAAGTTTTACACGAGTGGCTGTCCAGGCCAGATACGCCAGCGAGCGCCGACGACTAGATCGGCGAGTCAGCTTCGGGCTACAGGTATATCGGACCACCTGGTTGTGTACGCGGGGGATAAATTTTCCCGGCGCATTTGCCAGCTTTTGTTTTTGTGAATTTGTCGCCCGAACTGAACGGTATTCTTGCCGGAGATGCTGTTGATTTTGTCCAGGGTCCGCATCAGCTCCTGATCTCGCTTGTCGTCCTCAATTCGACTGAAAAAGTCGGACTGGCACGCCCCGGGCACTCGAAAGTCGGAAAGCACGATACCTGCTTTGTTGTATTTATAGCCATCGCGCCAGAGTGCTTTGGCGAGTGTCACAGCTTGTCTGCAGATCTCGCGGGTGTCCGCGGTTGGATACGGCAGAGCAATGCCCTTCTGGTTCGCATAATGCTCGCCCGACCGGTACCGACTGGTCGACATAAACGCTGCCAAGTAGCCACATTCACGATTTTCCCTGCGTAGCTTTTCGGCGGCTCGGGTCGCATGGTGGGAGACCGCCGAAAGCATCGAGTCCAGATCGGTCACCGGCGTGCCGAAAGATTTTGAGCAGAGGATCTGCTTTTTGGCCGGGGCCACTTCCAGGAGGTCTTCGTGGCACGGGACCCCGTTGAGTTCTCTGACGGTGCGCTCTACAACGACTGAAAAATGCTTTCGGATCCATTTGGGATCGGCGTCTGCCAGCTGGAGCCCCGTTTGAATGCCAAGATCCGCCAGCCTCTTGCTCAGCTTTGAGCCGATTCCCCAGATATCGCCGGCCGGCACCAGCTTGAGCAGACGGCGCTGCCGGTCTCGATCGGTCAGATCCACCACCCCACGGGTCGCCGGGTACTTTTTGGCGCCGTGATTTGCCAGCTTTGCCAGCGTGGGGCTGGGCGCCACGCCCACGCAAATCGGCAGACCGGTCCATTGCCTCACCACGTTCTTGATTTGATGCCCGAAATCCTCATAGGACACGACCGATTCGATGCCTGTCAGATCAAGGAAGGCCTCATCGATGCTGTAAGGCATGACCTCGGGCGAAAAGGTCGCCAGGGTCTGGATGAAGCGAAAACTCATGTCGCCGTAGAGCGCATAGTTTGAAGAGCAAACCACCAGGCCGTTTTTCTCGACGTGCTCCCGCAACTCGAAGATCGGCTGTCCCATCTTATTAGTCCTGTGGTTACATGTAACAACCTTATAAGTGACTGAAAGGATTGAAAAGAGTCGGAGTTACACTTTTTCAGGTTTTCACTCTGATAATGTGACAATATTTTGGCCGGTTCTGGCCGTAGATTACCAGCATAATTCGGCCGTTAAGGTCGCAAAGCGGACATTCAGATTCGTGGTACGAAGGGGAAGGTAGATCAATGGTCTTTCACGGATCAGGTCAACTCTGTTTCGGGCAAAGGGGCGTTTTTAGGAATGACAGAAACATTGAGATCTCCAACGATTTGTTCAAAAGAGAGGTGATCACTCGAAAATCACAACATTCAGCATCGTGCTGTTAAATTATTAACCGACGTTGACCTAGGTCCTTATGGGCGAAATCGCCACATCACGGTAGGAATTTCGCCTTTCATTCCACCGAATAGGCCGTGCACTATCTGGCATGACTTGAAGAGCAAGAATAAACGATGCAAGAGTCAGGACTGAAAGCAGTTTAGGGAGAGTAGAGTGCTGAGAAATAATCGCTGGAGCCTTAAATTTGGTGAAATAGGAGGCAAGGAGAACAATAATGCGCTCTCCTTTGCTAAGTTGCTGGTAGAAAGGCGTGCTCTCCTCGAGGGAACCTAATCGATCCCTCCAAGACAGGCGTATTTGAGCTCGGTGAACTCCTCCAGGCCGTAACGAGAGCCCTCCCGTCCCAGACCAGATTCCTTAATTCCCCCAAAAGGGGCCAGCTCGGTCGAGATCAATCCTTCATTGACGCCAACCATGCCGTATTCGAGTGCCTCCAGGGTCCGGAAGATACGCCGATAGTTGTTGGTGTAGAAATAGGCCGCCAGCCCGAACGGTGTCTGGTTGGCCATCTCAACTGCCTCAGCTTCGCTTTCAAATTTAAAGACAGCGGCCAAGGGTCCAAAGGTTTCCTCCGAAGCGACCAGCATGTCCACGGTTACGTCCGCTAAGACAGTTGGAGCAAAGAAGTGACCACCCAGCTCATGGACTTTTCCGCCACAGAGCAGCCGAGCGCCCTTCATAAGTCCGTCGTTAACATGGGCCTGTACCTTTTCGACCGCAGCTGCATTGATGAGAGGACCAATAAAGACGCCTTCGTCCAATCCGTTGCCGACCCGTAGCTGCCGCACTTTATCGGTAAGTTTCTCCAAGAAAGCGTCGTAAACACCGGCCTGAACCAAAAACCGGTTTGTGCAGACGCAGGTTTGCCCGGCATTGCGGAACTTCGAGGCAATCGCCCCCTCAACCGCTGCGTCCAAATTGGCATCGTCAAAGACGATAAATGGCGCATTGCCGCCCAATTCCATGGCAGTTTTCTTTACGGTACTGGCACAGCGCGAAAGCAAATGCTTTCCCACCGGCGTTGACCCGGTGAACGACAGCTTTCGAATTCTGCTATCCGTGGACAGCACATCGCCAACCTCGGCCGGACGCGAACACGTAACGACGTTGATCACCCCGTCTGGGATGCCTGCCTTCTGAGCCAAACTCGCCAACGCCAGTGCGGTCAGCGGGGTGGACTCTGCGGGTTTGATTACGATCGTGCACCCAGCAGCGAGCGCCGGGGCACACTTTCGCGTAATCATGGCGAGGGGAAAGTTCCATGGTGTGATTGCAGCGACAACGCCAACCGGTTCACGCAAAACCAGAATACGTTTGCTGGAGTCAGGACCAGGCGAAACATCACCCAGGACTCGCTTGCACTCCTCACCGAAGTACTCAATGAAAGAAGCGCCGTAAACGACCTCACCTCGCGCTTCGTGGAGTGGCTTGCCTTGCTCCAGTGTCATGATTTGCGCAAGTGCATCAGTTTCTTCGATCACAAGATCATACCAACGCCGCAAAAGGCGGGCCCGTTGCTTCACAGGTACTTTGCGCCATTCTTTACCGGACTTTTCGGCAGCCGCCACAGCCTCCAGAGTGTCTTCCGACCCCAAATCTGCGACTTGAGCAATAACCTCGCCATTAGCAGGGTTAGTCACATTGTACTGCTGGTTTCCCAAACGCCACTCACTTCCAATGAGTGCCGCTACTTTCTTCCCGCCCGACACGACGTCTAACAGATTCATAGAATTACCTCTCAAGCTACCAATGAGAGCGACCCGTCCGATAGCCAGCCGGCCATTCATCAACGGGTTCGCTCTGATCATCACACTTACTTAAAATGCGGCATCACCTCAGACGCAAAGAGCTCCAGTGAGCGCTTCTTCTCCTCAAAAGGCAGCGTGTTGTCAGTCCAGTAGCTGTATTCCGTGATTCCAAGTGCCTCGTATTTCTTGAGCCGCTCCACCAGTTCTGATGGAGTGCCAATCATCATATTCCGGTGCAGGCTCTCGAGAGAGAACTCAGGGTTACTGGCAACATCTTCCTCGGAGGCAGGCTCGAAAAAGCCGTCGACTGCCTGCTGGTCATTTTTGAACCATGCATAGAAATACCGGTAGAACCGTTGCAGGGCCTCCGCACCACGACGCCAACCGTCGGCATCCTTTTCTTCGTGCACATAGGTATGACGGAGGAACATTAGCTCAGGGCGATCGACCTCAGGATGGTCGGCACACGCCGTATTGAATTTCTGGGCGAGGTCGGCCACTTCCTCGTCCCCCTTCATCAGGGCGGTGACCATGACATTACAGGCATTCGCAACCGCAAAATCGTGAGACGCTGGGTCCCTTGCCGCAATCCAAATCGGGGGCAGAGGCTGCTGGATTGGCTTGGGTACGCTCGTCGTCGTCGGGAAATTATAAACCTCACCCTGATGACTGTAGTCCCCCTTCCAAAGGCCCCGAATGGCGGGCACCATTTCACGCAAAGCCGCCCCCCCCTCTGAGGCTTGCATGCCGTTGGTCATACGGTCGAATTCAAACTGATAGGCACCTCTGGCGATTCCAAACTCCAACCGCCCACTGCTGATCACATCCAGCAATGCCGATTCACCCGCCAAACGGATTGGATCCCAGAATGGGGCGACAAACGTTCCCGCGCCAAGACGAATACGGTCTGTTTTGGCGGCCAGATAGGACAGCTGAGCCACCGGGCTTGGGGAAGATGTAAATTGCATCCCGTGGTGCTCACCAATCCAGGCTGTTCGAAATCCGGAGGCTTCGGCAATTTTTACGAGCTCGCAAAGTTCCTCAAACAGCTGCCGGTGGCTTTTGTCACCCTGGTAGCGTTCCATGTGAAGGAATAACGAAAACTGCATAGTAAATCTCCTCGATACGCCCTTTACGACGCTTCAGATTGTTGAACGGCCACTGGTTGGCCTACTTGCTCGCTCGCCAGTGCTTTGAACATGCAGTAGCACATGAACAGCAAGGCAATAGAAAACGGTAATGCGGCTGCGATAGCGGCGGTTTGGAGGGCCTGCAGCCCACCGGCCAGCAACAGGACAGCAGACGTCGCACCCAAGCCCAAGCCCCAAATCACGCGGTACGTCTTCGGAGGATTCGGGTTGCCCTGAGACAAAATGGTGCAGATCACCAAAGTTCCGGAATCGGCGGATGTCACGAACCAGGTCACAATCATCAGAGTGGCCATTCCAATCATGAAACTTGTCGCCCAGGGCACGTTGAGCGCTTCGATGGTTTGGAACAGAACTTTGGTTACGTTTTCATTGGCCACTGTTGCCAAATCAACGCCACCGAACAATTGAAGGTGAAGGGCCGTACCGCCAAAGATGACGATCCATACCATTGCGCCCAAGGTTGCCGCGAACATGCCGCCAAAGAGCACCTCACGAATCGTTCGTCCCCGTGAAATCCGAGCGATGAACATCCCCACATAAGGGCCCCAAGACAACCACCAACCCCAGTAGAAAATGGTCCACCAACCCTGCCACTGACTCTCCGGGTCCGGGCTGGTCCAAAAGCCCATTGGCAGCAAATTACCGAGGTAATCACCAACGCCGGTTGTGAAGATGGTAAGCAGGAAGACCGTAGGCCCGGCGAGAATAAAGAAGGCAAACAAAACCATACTCAGGTGAATATTCCACTCGCTGAGCATGCGGATGCCCTTCTTCAAGCCAGAAACCGCAGACACTGTCGCTGCCACAGTCACCCCTAAAACCAAAAGCACCTGATTGGTAGCGGAGATTTCTAACCCGAACAGGCTATTCAGCCCCGCATTCATCTGGGAAACCCCAAGCCCCAGCGTGGTGGCCGTGCCAAAAAGGGTGGCGAAGATGGCAAGCAGATCAATGGCATGGCCGATGGGGCCATAGATGCGGTCGCCCAACAGAGGATAGAACGCGGAACGGATGGTCATGGGCAGCCCACGACGATAGGCAAAGTAGGCAAGTATCGCCCCCACGAGAATGTACACGGCCCAACCGTGTAAACCCCAATGGAAAATTGTGATTCGTAGCGCCGTTTGCGCTGACTCCAGTGTATTGGGGGCAACACCATCCATGGCAATAAACGGATTGCCCTGGAGATGGCTTAGAGGCTCAGCGATGCTCCAGAAAAGTAGCCCGGTGCCCACAGCTGCACTGAACAGCATTGCGAACCATGTGAAGTTAGAAAACTCCGGGCTCTCGTCGTCCCTACCCAAGCGCAACTTGCCATAGGGGCTGAAGGCGATCATAAGCGAAACAAGCAAGACGACGTTTACCGTCAGGATGTAGTACCAGCCGAGTTCGTTCTCGATGTACTGTTTGGCTCCCGTGTAAATAACGTTCGCCAGGTCCGGCTGTAATACCGTGAATAAAACAAATGCCAACACCATCGTGATTGAGGCGACAGCCATTGTTTTGTCCACGCCGGCGAATAGCTCTCGCCACGGAATACTCGATTGTTCTTTCTGCATTAAATTTTCCTCCCGAGCTCATTCATTGGAATCGTTCTGGTTCAGAGGCCTAGCGAGTTCTCGGCAGCTCGTTTTCGGCACGGCCATCTGACAACTGCGCTTCAGATTTTGGTATACCATAATACGAAATGCAAAGGCTTTATCCTAAGAGCGGCTATTTTTTAGTATGACAAACCCCAAGCACCTGTTTTTATTGTTATTAAAATTTTACAAGCTCGGCAGAACCCAATTTTCTTCACTCAAACCAATCTTGACGTTGCTCTAAAAGGTTTTTGATATTATGGTATACCAAAATCGCAGGCATCATTTAGCCACCTGCAACTGGAATGCAACGAGGAGGAAACCCAGTGAGTTTCGAAATTCGCAAGATCGTCACTTTCCGAGAAACCACGTACATCGAGGCCGGAAAGGCAAGTGATAAACCCGTAACCATGGTTGGTGTGGCCGCCGTAGTCAGCAACCCATGGGCCGGCCGTGGATTCGTGGAGGATCTGTCACCTGAGATTCGCAACGGCTGCTCAGAGCTCGGCGAGCTAATCGTCAAGCATATTCTGGATGAGATCAGCGGCGACGATGTCGAAGCCTATGGAAAAGCCGCCGTAGTCGGTGCAGAGGGGGAGATCGAACACGCCTCTGCCATCATCCATACCCTGCGATTCGGCAACCATTTCCGGGAAGCAGTGGGCGCCAAGAGCTACCTGAGTTTCACCAACAAACGCGGCGCGCCGGGCACCTCAATTCAGATCCCGATGATGCACAAGCACGACGAGGGCCTCCGTTCCCACTACATCACATTGGAGATGTGCATCGAGGACGCGCCGCGTGCCAATGAGATTGTGGTCGTTCTGGGTGCTGCGGACGGTGGTCGACTTCACCCGCGCATTGGCAACCGCTACCAGGACCTTAAAGAATTGGCCGAAGAAGCCGAGCAGGCCGCCCAACAGTGACCGGCCGGGGAGGACAAATGCTGCTAACCCAAGCACGTACCAGCGCGTCGGGCACTCGTTACTGGCGCGCAGGCAGTGGCCAACCTGTGGTACTGATTCACGGAGTCGGTCTGGACGCCACCCTGTGGCAGGAACAGATGGAGGCGCTGGCACCTTATTACGATGTAATCGCCTACGACATGCTCGGCCACGGCGAGAGCCCGCTTCCCAAGGTGGACGCCACGCTCGAGGATTACGCCGATCAGCTGGTCACACTGCTCGACGAGCTCGACGTGCCGACAGCAACGGTCACTGGCTTTTCGATGGGCGGACTGGTGGCACGAGCATTTGCCCTTCTTTATCCCGATCGCCTTCAGGCGCTCGTTGTACTCTCAAGCGTCTTTAATCGAAACGACCAGGAGCGGGCAGGCGTGGGCCAACGGTTAGCCCAAACTCTTGAGCAAGGTCCGGCCGCGAATGTCGAGGGGGCCCTCGAGCGCTGGTTCAGCCCGGCGTTCCGTCAGGCTCATCCAGACCGTATCGACGCGGTCCGTCGTCGGGTCACCAGCAACGATCCGGACGGCTATTATCGCAGTTACGCCTTGTTTGGAACTCAGGACCGATTCGGCTCCGACAAGCTAGGTGCGATCCGGGTCCCGGTACTGGTTGCTACGGGCGAGCTGGATCCCGGATCCACGCCCGACATGGCACACAAACTGGCCGGGCAACTACCCAACGCCCGCGTACATATTCTGGAAGGACAGCGGCACATGGCACCGGTTGAAGCGGCGGATCAGGTCAACGACCTCCTGCTGGACTTTCTCGCCAAAGTGCACCGGCCTTCCCTGCAAAAGGAGAGTCTCGAATGAGTCTGGATACGCTGACGATGTTCATTGATGGTGAGTGGCGGGGCGCACGCTCGGGAGCCACATTCGAAAGCTACAACCCGGCGACGGGTGACGCTTGGTGCCAGGTTCCCAACGCCGACGAAGCCGACGTTGAGGACGCGGTCCAGGCGGCGCACCGGGCGTTCGAGAGTCTGGAGTGGTCTGGCCTGACCGCCACCGCCCGGGGCAAGCTGTTGTATCGCTTGGGTCAATTGATCTCAGAGAACGCCGAAACACTGGCGCAGCTGGAAAGCCGTGACAACGGCAAGTTGATCCGCGAGACCCGGGGCCAAGTGGGGTACCTGCCAGAGTTCTTCTATTACAACGCTGGCCTGGCCGACAAGGTGGTGGGCGAAACCCTGCCGCTGGACAAACCAGACCTGTTCGGAGCGACCATGCGAGTGCCGCTGGGCGTGGTGGCCGCAATCATTCCCTGGAACAGCCCGCTATACCTTACCGCCATCAAACTGGCCCCGGCATTGGCGGCAGGCAACACCATTGTCATCAAGCCTTCCGAACACGCCTCCGCCAGCCTTATCGAGCTGATGCGACTGGTGGAGATGGCAGGTTTCCCGAAAGGTGTGGTGAACCTGGTTACGGGCTTCGGTCCGTCTACCGGAGCAGCCCTGACGGCTCACCCCAAAGTGCGCAAAATTGCTTTTACCGGTGGTTCCGGCGCTGCTCGCCACGTGGTCCGCAATAGTGCGGAAAATTTCGCCAAACTGTCCCTCGAGTTGGGCGGAAAATCACCCAACATTTTATTTGAGGACGCCGACCTGGATAGCGCACTCAATGGTGTCGTGGCAGGCATCTTCGCCGCCTCCGGACAAAGCTGCGTGGCCGGTTCTCGACTGCTGGTACAACGCACCATCCTCAACGAGGTTTTGGATCGCTTGCGCGACCGCGCCGCGACCATCCGCATTGGCAATCCCGCCGATGCAGACACGGAAATGGGCCCCATTGCCACCGAGGCCCAATTGAATCAAATCGACCAAATGGTGACCCAAGCGCGAAGAGATGGGGCCGAGGTACTGTGCGGCGGCAAGCGTCTGGAGGATCGAGACGGCTGGTACTACCCGCCAACGATCCTGGCCTGTCATTCCCACCAGATACCCATCGTTCAGGAAGAGGTCTTTGGCCCGGTTGTGGCGGTGATCCCATTCGATGACGAGGCCGAGGCCCTGCGCCTGGCCAATGACACCGAATACGGTCTGGCGGCCGGCATCTGGACCCGCGACGTAGCACGCGCCCATCGGCTGGCTCGCGATGTACGTTCCGGCATCCTTTGGGTCAACACTTACCGTGCGGTTTCGGCGATGGCACCGATCGGCGGATTTGGCGCGAGTGGCTACGGCCGCGAATGTGGCATCGACGCGGTACGCGATTACACCGACCTAAAAACCCTGTGGATCAATTTGTCCTCAGATCCAATGCCCGACCCTTTCATCATGCGTTAATACGGGAGAGTGCGATGATCGACACACAAGATTACAAACAAGTTCTCGGTGCCTTTCCAACTGGCGTCACGGTGGTCACTGCCCTCGACGAGGAAGGCTGCCTGGTTGGCTTCACCGCAAGTGCGTTTTCTGCGGTGTCCATGGATCCTCCGCTGGTGCTAATCTGCCCTAGCCTTAACTCGGATTCGTATCCCGTCATCAAGCGAAACGGGCGCTTTGCAATTCATATTCTGGGGCATGACCAACAAGCTATCGCCTACCGCTTTGCCGGCAAGGGTAAAAATAAAGGTGAAGGCATTGACTGGCGTTGTTCTGAGCTGCAGAACGCCCTGATTTGCGGCGCTGCCGCCTATCTGGAATGCCGCGTTTGGGAAGACTACCCGGGCGGTGACCACGCGATCTTGGTGGGTGAGGTGGAGAAACTGTGGTGCGGCGGCGATCAGGTCGATCCGTTGCTCTATTGCCGCGGAAAGATGGACCAATTGCCGGAAAATCTGCGCGCGCTCGCCCGCGCCTCCTAACCTCAATGTGAAGAGGATAATCATATGTCAGACGAACGATTTGAACGCGGTCTGGACAAGCGCCGCAAAGTTCTGGGTAACGAGCACGTCGAACGTTCCATGAAAAATGCCGACGACTTCTCTCACCCCCTACAAGAACTGGTGACTGAATACTGCTGGGGCAACGTGTGGCAACGCGACGGTCTCAGCGACCGGGACCGCAGCGTGATAAACTTGGCCATGCTCACAGCCCTGAACCGTCCGCACGAACTGCGCCTGCATGTCCGGGGTGCCATCAACAATGGTATGCGCGTTGAAGAAATCCGAGAAGTGCTGATGCAGACGGCTATCTACTGCGGGATTCCGGCCGCCATTGATGCTTTCCGTCAAGCCCGCGAGGTCCTCGTCGAAATGGGCGAAATCTAGTCACAGCCTGGAGCCAGGAGAAGAAATGCAACGGACCCCATTAGATGACAGCCTTAAGGTCTCACGTAACCAACCAACGCTGCGGGAGATGGTGCTCGATAAGCTTCGTCAAGCCATTATGAGCTTCCAGCTTCTGCCTGGTGACCGCTTGGTAGAACGAGACCTCTGCAAACGTCTCGGCGTCAGCAGAACATCCGTGCGTGAAGCCCTTCGTCATTTGGAGGCGGAAGGTCTCGTAGAAAGCGAGGGCGGCCGCGGGCCACGCGTTGCTGTCATTACACTCGAAGACGCACGGGATATATATGAACTGCGCTGCGTTCTAGAGAGCATGGTGGTCCAGCTATTCACTCAGAAGGCCACGGACAAACAGATGGCAGATTTCGATCATGCGTGGGAGATTCTAAAAGCGACTCTCCGAAGCGGAGATACCGTAGCCATCGTTAATGCCGTCAGTGACTTCTATGGCGTTCTCTATGAAGGTGCGGGCAATCGAGTTGCGGGCCAGTTTCTTAGCCTGTTACAAGCCCGAGTAAACTACCTACGAGCCACCTCTGTTTCTCAGAAGGAGCGCTATCTCGACAGTTTTCAGGAAATGACAAAAATCGTCGAGGCGATTAAAGCCAGAAACGCTGAAGCAGCCCATGAAGCCTGTGTCGAGCACATTAAGGCCGCCGCCAACGTTGCCTTGGCAGCGCTGGCTGAAAAGCAGGGCGAATCGGTTGAGCCTATCTCACCGCCCGTCAGTGTGGCGAGAAGCCTCCAGTGAGGTTAAATCATGCCAAAATACTGCACCAATTGCGGTAACTCACCGCTCACAAGGGGCATCCCGGACGGCGACACCCACGCACGAGATTACTGCAGTGCCTGCGGTTGTGTTGTCTATGACAACCCTAAGGTAATTGCTGGCGCCATCATTGAACAAGATGGGCGGCTGCTCCTTTGCCAGCGGGGTATACCACCACGCGTGGGTACCTGGACTCTCCCAGCGGGATTCATGGAACACGGTGAAAGTGTCGAGGAAGCGGCTCGCCGGGAGGTTTGGGAGGAGACCGGAATGGACACCGAGGTCACCACTCCGTATTCGATTTTCAGCGTACCCCCGACCAACGAGCTTTATATTATCTACCGGGCTAGAATGCTCGCTTGGAACGGAACGTCCGGCCATGAAACACAAGCGGTGGATTGGTTTCTACCAGAAGACATTCCCTGGGAGCTGATTTTCTACCCAGCAATTCGCCAGATTCTCGAACGGTATATTGCAGAGCGGACCAAGGGTTCCTATGGCATTTACACCGGGAGCATGGAATATGGGAACATTCACTTCATGCGGTAAACGTCAAGAAAATCGGAGGCAACACCGGTTGCCTCCGGCCCGTTAAGGCTGAAGCGTTTCTACAACTTCAAGATTAAAACCAGCCAGCCCTTTGTAATTCAAGGGCGGGCCCATCACCCGTAATTTTTTCATACCCAAATCGGCGAGAATCTGCGACCCGGTTCCGACACTGGAGTAACGTCGGGACGACACATCGGGTGGCGGCGTGTCCTGTTGAGTTGCCCGGGAAAGCAGGCTCTGGGGTGATTCGTGGCTGGCCAGAATGATTACGGTGCCACGCCCTGCCTCAGCAACCTTTTCCAGCGCCGACCACAAGGACCAGGCGCGGGGGCCCTGATAATCCGCCCCGACAAGATCTCGCAATGGGTCGACCGAATGAACCCGAACTAAAGTTGGTTCGCTACTCCTGACATCCCCCATCGTCAAGGCGAGGTGAGCATCGCCTGATATCAGATCCTCATAGGTGTGCAGCACGAATTCACCATGCGCGGTAGACAGTGGCTGTTGCCCGGTATGCTCCACCGTCTTCTCCGTCTCTAGACGGTATTGGATGAGGTCTGCGATCGTACCGATCTTGATTCCATGTTGACGAGCAAACTCCTCCAGCTCGGGACGTCGCGCCATGGTGCCGTCATCGTTCATGACCTCAACAATTACCGCCGCCGGCTCAAGCCCCGCCAGGCCAGTAAGATCGCATCCCGCCTCAGTGTGACCTGCGCGGCTAAGCACCCCACCTGCGCGGGCTCGGAGCGGAAACACGTGTCCCGGCTGGACCAGATCCCGGGCGTGGGCATTCGGCGCGACAGCCGCGAGAATTGTAGTGGCCCGATCTGCTGCTGAAATACCAGTGGTGACCCCCTCCCTCGCCTCAATGGACACCGTAAATGCTGTGGTGAAACTGGAGCCGTTATTTACGGCCATCGGCGCCAGCTCGAGTTGGTTGCATCGTTCGGCAGTAAGAGTAAGGCAGATCAGACCTCGCGCGTGCTTGGCCATAAAATTGATTGCCTCGGGTGTCACGTGCTGTGCAGCTAGCACAAGATCACCCTCATTCTCCCTATCCTCGTCGTCCAGCAATAAGACCATGCGGCCATTTCGAATGTCTTCGATAAGGCTCTGGGTTGAGTCAAAGTTCATATAGTCACCGCTCTATTCGAATGATCGCCATCGCAGGCGCCCATATTTTGGTATACCATAATACAAAAATAAAGGCGGAACGAGGAATAGATGGTGGCTAAGGGCTTTTGGATTGCTAACGTGACAATAACGAAACACGATGATTACGCAAATTATCAGAAACTTGCGCCACGAGCGTTTGAAAAATTTGGCGCCCGTTTTCTAGCCCGAGGCGGAGCTAACCAAGCTTTAGAGGGGCGGGTTACCCCACAACGCACGGTTGTTATTGAGTTTCCTAGCTATCAATCCGCTTTCGATTGTTACCATTCTGAGGAGTACGGCAGAGCAAGGGAGGCGCGCCAAGACGCATCAATTGTCGACATCGTAATCGTTGAGGGGCTCGGGTTCTAACCCGTTTCCACTGACGGCTGTAAGACGGCGCTGGGCTTACCCCGAAACACATAACAAACCCCGAGTCCAAAAGGGAGCCCATTTCATCGGCGCTGATCGCTCAACCTGAATGTCGGTTATTGTTTAGCTGAGCCCGGAGTGTGCCCTTGGTCGCAAAGCGAACATTCAGAAATGTGACTTGCACCCGCACATAGCGACTCAAAAATGGCGTTCACCCGATAGTCAGGTGCAATCGGTCAACTTATCCCGGAGAGCATTTTAAAGTTCTATTCCCCCGTATCGAGGGCAATAACCCCGTTAGATGCAGAAGGGCAAAGTTGTTTAAACCTCACCCTTCTTTCAACAATCAACTACTGATCGGATTGCCAGAAGCAGCCAAATGGCCTTGGGCATTTTGTGCAGAAGCCTTGACAGCTTTCCCGCTAGAAGGCGAGCCAAGATCCGATAATGACGTCACCATAAACTCCGGATAGGCAGCCATGCCACACTCGAAGACATCCATCCCGGAATGCTCCTCTTCATCACTGACGCGCAGACCGATCGTCTTCTTGATCACATAAAGCACGATGAAGCTTGCTAGGAACATCCAGGCAAACGTTACAACGGTACCGATCAGCTGTCCGGTAAAGGTGGCGGCAGGATTCGTGAACAGCACGGCAAAAATACCCCAGATACCCGCAGCCCCGTGCACTGATATGGCGCCCACAGGGTCATCCAGCCTCAAGCGATCCAGCAGCAGAACCGAGAACACCACAACCGCACCGCCCACTGCGCCGATCAGAGTCGCTGCACCAGCCGATGGCAGGAGCGGTTCCGCTGTGATGGCCACCAGGCCCGCCAGCGCACCGTTGATGGTCATTGTCAGATCGGTCTTTCCAAAACGCAGACGGGCAATCAGTGCTGCTACAATCATCCCGCCAGCGGCTGCGGCATTTGTATTTACAAATACTTTCGCCACCGCGTTCGCCTCTTCTACGTTCGCGATTTTCAGTTCAGACCCACCATTAAAGCCAAACCACCCCATCCAAAGGATGAACATTCCTAGAGTCGCCATCGGCAGGTTCGCACCTGGAATCGCATACACTTCACCATTTGGGCCGAACTTTCCCTTCCGCGGGCCAACGAGAATAACGGCCGCCAGAGCAGCGGATGCACCGGCCATATGGACCACCACAGAGCCGGCAAAATCCTGGAAGCCCAGCTGATCAAGGAAACCGCCACCCCATTTCCAGTAACCTTCAACCGGGTAGATAACAGATACCATAACAACGGCAAATACCAGGAACGGCCAGAGTCGCATGCGCTCGGCAACCGCGCCCGAAACGATCGACATAGTGGCAGCTGCGAACACAACCTGGAACATGAAGTCAGACATGCTTGAATAGTAGGGGGCACCCTCACCACCGGCGACCACATCGTCCGTTGCGTTATCGGGGCCTAGCAGGAAATCCAGTCCGGGGATTACGGAATTCACGGGATCACCCGGATACATGATGTTATACCCGACAACCAGATAGGCCACACAGGCCACGCCATAGAGCAGCGCATTCTTGTTGAGTATCTCAACCGTGTTTTTGCCCCTGACAAGCCCGGCTTCCAGCATGGCAAATCCAGCTGCCATCCACATAACCAGTGCCGCACATACCAGGAAATAGAAGGTATCGAGTGCATACCCGAGTTCCAGCCCTAAAGTTTCCATGATTAATCTCTCTGTCGCTTTGGTCTCAATTGTTGGCTCCACGCAAGGTGAACCCTCACACCTAAAGGAATATTTATTTCCCACAGAGAAAAAGCAAAATGCGGGCCTAATTTATAGTCCCTTGTTTTTATTGAAATATATAGAAACTTTGGATATCGGGCGCACTATGGCAGTGCATGCGCGGCCTTTCGTAGTGCCAGATGCGCAAAAACCCGGCAATACCGGGTTTTTGCGGGCACGCTGGATATGACGGATCAGGACGCTTGCGCGACATCCAGAGCCTCACAGGCCTCCAGAGTGTTCTGCAACAGGCAGGCAATGGTCATCGGTCCAACACCGCCGGGCACCGGTGTGATCGCAGCCACCTTGTCGCGCGCGGACTCAAAATCCACGTCACCGACAAGTTTGCCTGACGCCAACCGGTTAATACCGACATCAATTACCGTTGCCCCTGGTTTGAGCCACTCCGCCTTGATGAATCCAGGACTTCCGATAGCGACAAGGACAATATCAGCACGCGCCAGTTCAGCCTGAAGATCCCGTGTTTTCACGTGGCAAACTGTCACGGTGGCTCCGCGCAAAAGCAGCTCCAGTGCTGCCGGGCGACCAACAATATTGGAGGCCCCGACGATTACGGCGTTCTTGCCCATCGGACTGATACCATAGGCGTCCAGCAGGCGCATACAGCCGTATGGCGTACAGGGCCGCAGGATCGGGGATTTAGCCGCCAGGCGGCCCAGATTATATGGATGAAAGCCATCCACGTCCTTGGCGGGAACGATCCGTTCAACCACCGCAGGCACATGCATATGATCCGGCAATGGTAATTGCACGAGGATCCCATGAATCTGTGGATCCTCATTAAGCTCGTCGATCAGAGCCAAGAGCACCTGCTGGCTGGTATCAGCCGCCAGGCGGAAGCTCCGGGACAGGAACCCCGCCTCCTCACACGCCTTGATCTTACTGCGCACGTAAACTTTCGAAGCAGCGTCCTCACCCACCAGAATGACAGCCAGGCCAGGACACATCCGGCCCTGCTCGGCACGCGCACGCACCATCCCTGCAATGTCGCGGCGCAACTGCGCCGCGACTTCTTTACCGTTGATGATTGTGGCTGTATGCACTTTGATCTCCCTCGTTCTAGAAGCTCTGACCAGGAATCCAACAAGTTCCGGCCAAAGGCACTCTCGCCATTGCCGCGGATTCAACCGTCAGCGCAACCAGGTCTTCGGGCTCGAGGTTTCTCAGATCATTCTTGCCACAGGCCCGTGCAAGGGTTTGGGCCTCCAGAGTCAGAACTCGAAGGTAGTTGGCCAGCCTGTGCCCGGCCTCAACCGGATCAAGGCGCTTGCTGAGTTCCGGATCCTGAGTGGAAATACCGGCCGGATCACGACCTTCCTGGTAATCATCGTAGAAACCCGCCGCGGAGCCAATCTTCCGGAACTCTTCGTCGTAACGGGGATGGTTGCAGCCCAGGGCAATCAGGGCGGCGGTGCCGATCGCAACAGCATCGGCACCCAGTGCCATACACTTCGCCACATCGGCACCGTTACGAATACCGCCGGAGACAATCAACTGCACCTTTCGGTGCATCCCCATTTCCTGAAGTGCCTGCACCGCCTGGGGAATCGCCGCCAGCGTCGGAATACCCACGTGCTCGATAAACACCTCCTGGGTCGCTGCGGTTCCGCCCTGCATGCCATCAATCACCACAACATCAGCGCCGGCTTTTACTGCGAGTTTGACATCGTAATAGGTACGGGTAGCCCCCACCTTGATATAGATAGGCACCTGCCAGTCGGTGATCTCCCGCAGTTCCTGGATCTTGATGGCAAGGTCATCCGGTCCTGTCCAGTCCGGATGACGACAGGCTGAGCGCTGATCAATCCCCTTGGGCAGTGTCCGCATCTGGGCCACACGATCACTGATCTTCTGGCCCAGCAGCATACCGCCGCCGCCGGGTTTTGCGCCCTGTCCCAGCACCACCTCAATGGCATCCGCCTTGCGGAGGTCGTCCGGGTTCATACCGTAGCGGGAGGGCAGATACTGATATATCAGCTTCTTCGACTGACCCCGCTCCTCTGCCGTCATACCGCCATCGCCGGTGGTGGTTGATGTCCCCACCTCCGAAGCGCCACGCCCCAATGCTTCCTTGGCATTGGCAGACAACGCGCCGAAGCTCATACCGGCAATGGTGATGGGAATGTCCAGTTTGATCGGCTTCTTGGCAAAGCGGTCGCCCAAAGTCACCGAGGTATTGCACTTCTCCCGGTAGCCTTCCAGCGGATAACGCGACATGCTGGCGCCGAGGAACAGAAGGTCATCAAAATGCGGCAGTTTACGCTTGGCCCCAAAGCCGCGAATATCGTAGATGCCCGTTTCCGCCGCGCGGCGGATTTCCGCCATGGTGGTGCGATCAAAGGTCGCGGACTCCCGCAGCCCTGTGTGTTCGTTCAGTTCGTTGCTCATGATTCAATCCTCTCGCAATCATTCTCAGTAAGCGGAAGCGTTGTCGACCTTGAAGTTGTACAACTGCCGGGCCGAGCCGTATCGCTTGAACCGTGCGGGGTCCTCGTCGATACCGGCCCGGCTCAGCAAGTTGCCCAGCTCCTCGATGTGTTCGGGACGCATTTCCTTCTCTATGCAATCCGCACCGAGCGATTTCACATGACCTTTAACGTAGATATGAACCTCGTAGAGCGAGTCGCCCAACGCCTCGCCGGCATCGCCGCAAACCACGAGATTTCCCGCCTGTCCCATAAAGCAGCTCATGTGACCAACGTTGCCCTTGACGACGATATCCACACCTTTCATTGAGATCCCGCAACGGGCACCAGCGTTGCCCTCGATGACCAGAAGGCCACCGTGGGCTGTGGCGCCTGCGGCCTGGGAAGCATCTCCTTTGATCCGGACCATGCCGGACATCATATTCTCGGCAACACCTTGGCCGGCATTGCCATGCACCGTAACAGTGGCCTTCTTGTTCATGCCCGCACAGAAGTAGCCGGCATGGCCCATGATGTTGACTGACAGGTTCTGGTCGAGACCACAGGCGATGTTGTGTTGGCCATGAGGGCTGAACACGTCAAATTCCCGCTCCATGCATTCTCCCGACTGATCGTGCAGGGCCTGATTCAGTTCACGGACAGTATTTTGAGTTAGATCGAAGGTTTTCATTGGCTGGCTCCTCAGGCGTCCCGCTCCCAAATATAAAAAGTTGCCGGTTCCGGCTCCCAGACAGTAGCGTGTTCAATTCCCGGCAGGCCGGCCAGCGCCTGGTATTCAGAGGCCATGGCAACATAGTCATCGGTTTCAGCCAGCACTGCCGGTTTGCAGGCAATAGGGTCACGCATTACAGCAAAGCCATTGCGTGTGCCGATTGTGAACGTAAAGAAACCGTCCAGATCTTCCAGGGCGTGCTCAAGTGCCTGTTTGAGGGAGTCACCCTGTTCCAGCCGCCATGCGAGATAGCCTGCGGCCACCTCGGAATCATTCTCGGTCTCAAACCGGATGCCCTCACGGCACAGCACTTCACGCAGGCGGTTGTGATTGGATAGTGAGCCGTTATGCACCAGGCAAAGATCCATACCCGTGGTGAACGGGTGGCTCCCCTCCATGGTGACCGCCGATTCAGTGGCCATCCGAGTGTGGCCAATGATATGACTGCCTTTCATTTCGCTCAGTTTGAACTTGCCCGCAATCTTTTCTGGCAAGCCAACCTCCTTGAGAATCTCAATTGAGCGGCCGATGCTCAGCACCAGTGCATCCGGCGCGCTCTCCTGCAGCCATGCCCGGACCTGCTCCTCACCCGCGCGGATCTTGAAAACAGCCGCATTGGCGTTACGGAACCAGGAGAGCTCGGTAACCAGGCCCTCCGCCATGGCACCCGCAAGTGACTCCCAGTCATAATCGTCTTCCGGGTGACGAAGGGTCACTTTGGTTTCTCCTTCGGGCACTTCGTCGCCATAAATGGCGAAACCGGCACTGTCGGGACCGCGATCGGTCATCGCAATGAGCATTGGCTCAAACAGCTCACCCAACTGGCTTTCCAGGGACGGGTTTTTCAGGTAAAGACCTACAATTCCACACATAATTCGGACCTCATGCCGGCTTTCCGGCAATAAAGCGTTGTTTTCGTTGATCCGCAGAATCAGAAAAATTCGGCGTAATGCTTAACTTCCCAATCCGAGACGTGACGGCTGTATTCCGTCCATTCCTCGCGCTTCACAGCGAGGAATTCAGAGACGATCTCCTGCCCCATCTTTTCGGTAAACAAAGTGTCTGCTTCAAGCGCATCGAGAGCTTCATTCAGGCTCTGCGGCAGGATGCCAACGCCCCTGGCCTTGATTTCCTCCAGCGACAGGTCATAGAGATTCACATTCATCGGTTCACCGGGATCCAGTTCACGCTCGACACCGTCCATACCCGCGGCGATCAGTGCCGCGTGCACCAGATACGGGTTACAGCCAGAATCCGGCAGACGGAACTCCAGTCGGCCATAGGGCACTCTCACCATGGCTGAGCGGTTGTTGTCGCCATAGCAGATGTAAGCAGGAGCCCAAGTCGCGCCGGAGGCATTGCCACCCACGACCAGGCGCTTGTAGGAGTTCACGGTTGGTGCGGCGAAGGCACAGATAGCTCTGGCGTGCTCGATAATTCCGGCAGTGAAGTGGTAGGCCATTTTGGAAAGCCCCATACCATTCGGATCGCTCGGGTCGTGGAACAGGTTCTTTCCCGCCTCATCAGTGATGGAAAGGTGGAAATGCATGCCATTGCCGGTGCGATCAGACGCTGGCTTGGGCATAAATGAACACACCATGCCCAGCTTATTTGCAATCTCACCCGCCGCCATCCGCACAAATGTGAAGCGGTCGGCCGAGGTCAATGCATCACTGTAGGTGTAATTGATCTCGAACTGACCATTCGCGTCTTCGTGATCAATCTGATAAACATCGAAATCCACAGCCTGCAGGGACTCTACCAACTGCTCCAGAAATTCCCGGGAGCGGGACAGCCCCTTATAGTCGTAGCAAGGCTTGTCGAGCACATCGCTCTCGTCCACCGGTGTCAGAGAGTCGTCCCCTTCACGGTTGAAAAGTGAGAACTCGGGTTCCAGGCCGGTGTTCAGCGTCCAGTTACGCTCTTTGAACAGCTCAAGTTGGCGTTTCAGAACAACCCGGGAACAATAGGGGTGCGGTTTATCGTTGACATAACCATCGCAGGCGATGCGCGCATAACCTGGCTGCCAGGGCACGGCACTGAGAGTCCCCAGATCGCCACGCGCCATAAAATCCGGGCCGTGCGGCTTCATGCCCAGCCCCCAGACCGCGAAACCGGCAAAACCGGCGCCGCTCTCGACGATACTGTTCAGGCAGCTGGCCGGAACCGACTTGGTTTTGGCCACGCCGTGAATGTCGACGAATTGTACGAGGATATACTTGATCTGGTTATCGTCGATAAATTGGTTAATATTTGCGGGCGTCATGACGCTCCTCCTTCGTGGGTATTAGAATCCTGTAGTTCACAAACCAGTTCACTGAACAGATTTTCAAGGTAGCGGTGGAAGCCATCACCAACGCCCACCAGTAATGTGTCATCATTCTTTGTCCGGTAGAGCCAGCAGTTCACCCCGGCGACGGAAGCCATTAGCCAGCCCCCCGGTTCAAAAGTACGGAAATCGAATTGACAGACGCGGGCCATGAGTTCATGCCAGTTGTCGCCGCGGACCGCCAACACACGATCAGCGCGTCTGAAACACCAGTTGTGCACCGGGAGCGGGTGTCCCTCAGGCAGAAACACCATGAACTCATCGGTTCCGGTCCGGGCGACAAGTGCGCCGGCCTGCTCCATGGCCGACAGTCGTTGTTCAGGCTGTGGCAGGCTGGCAGCACCCAGCGCCTCTCCGCTGCCGGGCCCCGTCAGCAGATAGCCCTGCAGGTCATTCCTTAGAGTCACAGTCAACGCAGTCATCAGGCCACCTCCGTCAGATCCGCCGTCTGGCGCTTGCCGTCAGCATCGTAGAAAGGCGTTTTGCAGGGAGACATAGCAACGAGGCTGCCGCTGTCCACCCGCACATGAAGGGTTTTTGCCTCGTTTGCCAGCGGCAGGTCCAACATGGCCAGGCCGATGTAGCGGCCAAGCGCCGGACTATAGGCAATGCTGGTCACCCGGCCTGCGATGTCACCGTCCTTAATCACCAGGTGGCATTCCTTAATCCGCTCGCCGCTATAGCCCTGGGGCAACATAAATCCTGTCAGCCTGCGTTGGCAGCGTTCTTTCAGCACGACCAGGGAAGGTTTACCGGTAAACCAGGGTTTGCTCTTGAGGGGGATGGCCCAGGGCATGTTGGCCTCAAACGGGTTGGTCAGACCGTCGGTATCCTGGCCGACAATGACGTGGCCCTTCTCCAGCCGCAGAATGCGCTGGGCTTCGACGCCAAACGGACGGATGTTGTACCGGGCACCGGCACGCATCAGCGTATGCCAGATTTCCATGGCTTTGTGGGCAGGCGCGTGGATCTCATAGCCCAGTTCGCCAACAAAACCGACACGGATCAGCCGCACTTTTGCGCCACACATTGTGCCCTCGCGGATGCCCAGATAGGGGAAGCTCTCTTCGCTCAGATCCACATCCGTCAGCGTCTTAAGAAGCTCGCGCGACAAAGGTCCGGCAAGATTCATCGCCGCCAGGGAGTCGGTCAGGTTCACCAGGCGCACATCCAGTCCCAGATCCATCACCGTCTGAGACAGAATGCGGAAGGTCGCTGCCGCATGACTGGTGGTGGCGGATACATAAAAGCGGTCTTCACCAAGTCGGGCGGCAATACCGTCATCAATGATCACACCACTGTCTTCCACCAGCAGGGCATAACGTGTCATGCCCTGCCTGATGGTAGACATTTTCATGGTGTAAACCGCATCTAGGAGCCTCGCGGCATCCGGTCCCAGAACCTCGATCTTGCCCAGGGTGGAGACATCGATCAGCCCCAGACGGCTGCGCACTGCCTGAGCTTCACGCAGAATGGCCTGTTCGCGTTCTTCCGGCTGGCCGTAGTATTCCGGCCGCTGCCAGTGTCCGGCTTCCATCATCCGGGCGCCATGGGCCTCGTGCCATTCCTGCATTGGGGTACGTCTTTCTGGGCGGAAGCGCCGCCCGGCCAGGGCGCTGACCGGTACCGGGTGGAACATGGGCCGGGCTGTGGTCGAGCCGGTTTTGTCGATCGACTGGCCCCGAATCGCAGCGAGGATGCGGATACCGTTCATGTTCGAATGCTTGCCCTGGCTTGGACCCATGCCGATGGTCGAAAAGCGCTTAATCAGCTCAATGTTGTCGAAGCCCTCTTTAGCGGCATTAACAAGGTCCTTCAACTGGAGGTCTTCATCCATATCGACAAAATTCTTGCCCGCCGGATGAGAGACTATGGGCCACGGGTGGCTATGAGCCTGCCGATCCCGGTGTAGAGTCTGGCTTTCGGCATGGAACTCACCCCTCAGCTCAGCCAGCGCGGCCCGGGCGGCGCGTTTACCATCGGCCAGGCGTTGCTCTAGGGTGAAAGCTCCGTTCACACGCCCACAGGCATGGATGCCAGCGGGCAGTTCTCGGGGCAGGATCTGCTGCAGGGTGTCGTCATAACCCAGTTTGCCCTTAGCCTGGTAAAGCAGTTGGGAAGCCGGGGCCCAGCCCACGCTCATCAGCAAAAGATCACAATCGATGGCCGTCAGCTCGGACGGATCACAGTCCTTGCCATTAAATGCAGCCACCTGGACAGATTGAAGGTGCCGACTTCCCTGAGCGGCGTAGATCCCGCATCCGCGGTAGACAGGAACCCCCTTATCAGTAACCTGCTGCGCCCAGGAGCCACGCTGAGGTGTTGATTCAAGATCCACCACTGCAGCCAATTCAATGCCGGCCTCCATCAAATCCAGGGCGGCACGGTAGCCTTCGTCATTGGCACAGAGTACGACGGCCCGGTGGCCCGGACTGACCGCGTAGCGGGAAATCAAACGCTGGGCAGCAGAAGCCATCATTACGCCCGGCAGGTCGTTGTTCCGGAACACAGCTGTCTGCTCCATGACCCCAGTGGCACAGATCATTCCCTCTGCACGCAATTTGGTAATACCCTTCGGGCCAACCAGGGGAATGTAGTGATCTGTGTACCAGCCAGCAGCATAGTGCTGTTCAAACAGACGGATGTTGGCATGGTTCCGCACCTTATCCTTCAGGGCGGCTCTTACCCCGGTCGCCGCTGGTTCATTGGCCAGCTGGTAATCAAGGCTGCCGCCAATATGCGGGTTCTCATCGACCAGCACTACGTCCGCCCCGGCCTCTGCCGCTGTCAGCGCAGCTTGCATGCCGCTGGCGCCGGCTCCGACAACGAGCAGCTCACAGTAATCGTAACGCTTGGGCGTGCGCTGCTCGGTCCAGTCAGTATTGACCCGGCCCAGACCGGCTTTTTCCCGGATCTTGCGCTCCCAGAAGGGAAACAGCTTCTTCGGTCGGTGAAAGACCTTGTAGTAGAAGCCCACCGGCATAAAGCGCGCGAACAAACCGATGAAACGATCCCGGTCATTCTCCAGCGAGCCATTAACGTTACAGGCATGAAGTTCGATCCCTTCGGTCAAAGGCTCGACATCGCCACGGATATTGGTGGCGTCCGCACTCTGAAACAGAGCGTTCACGTCATGATTCGCCAGCGTCAGGGCGCCGCGAGGACGATGGTATTTGAAACTACGCCCCAGCAATGAGTGGCCGGAGGCCATCAGCGCCGAACTAATGCTATCCCCGGCAAAACCGGACAGGCTCTTCCCTTCGAAACGGAAGGTCACTGTTCTGCCGCGATCGATCCATTCCAGGGGTTGTTGATCAAGCCGGTATGTCATAACGCACCTCCCGGGCATCGACGATCGCTTTCACCTCATCGGTCAGCGTGTCTCGGTCAAGGATGAACCAGTAACCGGTTGGCCGGTGATACCAGCGCTCACGCAGGACACTGGGTGCGCCCTGGCGATTGAACACAAAAGCGGCCCAGGTGGCGGTATCGCAGTCCACCGGCGGCTTGCGCACCTCTCCGACGTAATCGAATTCACTGATGGGACGACGACCGATCAGTGGACAATCCAGTAATTTCATTTTTCGACTCCTCAATGTCCGACCGATGCAGCGCCTTTCTCTCCGACCAGATCGAAGTCGGCGAAGCGGCTGTAGCGGAATGGTTCGATCAGTTCGTGGGTCTGGTCATTGGCCGCGGTCCAGGCCATGGTCTTGCCGCTAACCGGCGTCGCCTTGAAGCCCCAGGTGCCCCAACCGGCATCCAGATAGAACCCTTCGATGGGAGTTTTACCCATAATGGGAGCAAAATCCGGGGTCATATCGCTCATGCCCGCCCACTGCCTCATGACTTTCAGGCGGCTCATGAACGGGAACAGGTCCACCATCTGGTCAGCCAGACCCTCGACAAAATCAAAGGAGGAGCGTGTGGAGTGGAGCACGGAGGGATCCACGGAGGCGCCCATCACCATCTCACCCCGTGACGACTGACTGACATACACATGCAGACTTCCGGAGACGACAATGGTGTCCATAAACGGCTTGACCGGCTCGGACACGCACGCCTGCAGAGGGAAGATCTCGATGGGCGTCGGCAGGTTCAGCATTTCAGTAATGCGTGGGGTGGAGCCGGCCACCATAGAGATAACCTTGCCACAACTGATGGCACCCCGATCTGTATCAACACCTATCACCCGTCCGTCACGGGTACGAATATCGGTGACACGGGTTCTCTGATGAATCTCGACGCCACGGTTATAGGCACCACGGGCATAGCCCCAGGCCACCGCGTCGTGCCGAGCCACCGATCCGGGCGCGTGGTAGAGTGCCCCCATTACCGGAGTATGACCGGCACATTCCAAATCCATATAAGGCACGGCCTTGCCGATTTCATCGCGACCGACTACCTCACTGTCGATGCCATAATGCTTGTTGACCTCAGCCCGCCAACGCATGGTTCGCATTGCGCTGTCGGTGTGTGCCAGAGTGAAGTGCCCCCGTGTGGAGTAGAAAATGTTGAGATCAAACTCGTCGGAAAGATCCTCGAACAACTTCACACTGGTGTCGTAGAACTTGACGCCTTCCGGAGTCAGGTAGTTGGAGCGCACAATCGTGGTGTTGCGACCGGTATTGCCGCCACCGATGTAGCCTTGCTCCAGAACAGCCACATTGGTAATGCCGTGCTCTTTTGCCAGATAGTAGGCACACGCCATACCGTGACCACCACCGCCGATAATGACGACGTCATAGTGCGACTTCAGTTCCTTGGGCTCCGGGAAGAAACGCGGTTCGTCGTGCGAACGCTTGAACCCGTATTTCAGTAGTTTCCAGGACATTACTCTCTCCCTTCCGGTTTCAGGCGAATACAACGGTCTTGTTGCCGTTCACCAGGACGCGGTCTTCGATGTGATAACGCAGTCCCCTAGCAAGAACCGCTTTTTCCACATCCTTGCCCAAACGGACCATGTCTTTGGTGGTGTTATGGTGGGTAACTCGAAGCACGTCCTGCTCGATGATGGGTCCGGCATCAAGGTCCGGTGTCACGTAATGGCAGGTGGCTCCGATCTGTTTCACACCGCGTTCTGCTGCCTGGTGATAGGGGCGCGCCCCGATAAAGGACGGCAAGAAACTGTGGTGGATGTTGATGATGCGGCCCGGATACTTTTCGCACAGGGTTTCGGGAATGATCTGCATGTACTTGGCTAGTACGATGGCGTCGGCCTCGACAGACGCAATTTGCTCCTGAACCGCCTGAAAATGTGGTTTTTTGTCGGCTTTATCGACGGGAACGTGGATAAACGGTATACCGTGCCACTCAACAAAAGAGCGCAGGGTCTCGTGGTTTGAAATGACACAGGGGATATCGCAATCCAGCTCCCCGGCACGCCACCGGTAAAGCAGGTCGGAGAGACAGTGCGACTCTTTGGAGACCATGACCACGACCCGTTTTCTCTGCGCGGAATCCGTGATGTCCCAATTCATAGAAAACCGTTCCGCCAGGTCGTTGAACTTTGCCCGGAATTCCTCCAGGCCGAACGGAAGCGAATCAGCTACCACCTCGTAACGCATGAAAAACAGACAGGACTCTGCATCGGCGAACTGGTGAGCCTCAATGATCCAGCCTTTGTGATTGGCAATGAACTGTGAAACCGCTGCCACAATACCCACGGTATCGGGACAGGATATCGAGAGTTTGTAGCGACGTGTGTTTTCAGGATTAAGTACCATTCCCCTGCCTTTTTCTCTAACAAGAAATTTAGTTTCCCTTTGGTAAAGCACAAGGCTTGCCAAAATGAACTCGGCAGCAGAATTAAGTTCCCTTTGTTTCGTAAGCTCCTGAAAACCGTACTTTAATGAATATATATTTACCCACAGGAATATATGATGAAAGAAGGTAGCCGCAACAAAAACCGCCCAAAGTCGCACCAAATTGATGCCAGGCCGCACCAATAAGGATCAAAACTCTGCAACGGGACGCTGAGAGTAGCCGCTACAGATCGCACACGGCGGGTATTGAGAAAGATGTTTTCCGAACAGGAATAATGCGGTTAGACTATGCTGGATCGAGGAGAGCCCTATGCCCACTGATAGCCCTGCATCGCGACACATTGAAGCCCTGGAAGAGGGAAAAATCAGCTTCAGCCGTGAAAACCACAATCCTCGCCTGAAACTTGAGCAGTACATCGGTATGCGGGTAAAGCGAAAGCGACAGGAGCAGGGCCTGAAGATCACCGACGTAGCTCGTATTGCAGAGCTAAGCCAGGGCATGGTCAGCAAGATCGAGAACGCCCAAGTATCGACCAGCCTCGAGACGCTCAGCAGGCTTTGCGACGCAATCAGTCTGCCGATTTCGCAGTTATTCAGTGATTATGACCGGCCTGACGGTGGCGCCCAGCTAACCAAGGCCGGGCAAGGCATGGAGGTGGTTCGAAGGGGAACTGAGAAGGGACATACCTACCAGCTACTTAACTACCACCGGGGCAGCCAGAAAAGCTACGAACCTTTTCTGATCATCATGGACGATGCAGCTGAGGTCTTTCCTACGTTTTCCCATCCGGGCCTTGAATTCATATACATACTGGAAGGTGAAATACTGTATCGGCATGGCAATCACCTCTACGAAATGGGGCCCGGTGATTCGCTATCATTCGATAGCGAAGTTCCTCACGGCCCGGAGGAGCTGCTTAAAGTGCCAATCAGACTGCTCTCCATCATTCATTACGACGACTAGCCCCCAGCGCCCGACATGAAACCGATAAAGTCGTTGAATGCGCTACAGAAGCCCAGTGCTATATGGGAAGAGATTAGAGTCCATAAAGGAAAAGGTCGGGAACTAGGCGCCAGCCATGTTCCAGCCGGCTTCCCGAATCTCCACTAGTGTCCCGTCTGGGTAGTCCGTTTATTTATTATCAATAACACTCAGCTTTGCTCGCGCCACTGAAGTCATAATCGATTCTGCACTCTTGTGCCAGCGGAACGGCTTTGCCAGTTTCTCATTATGAGTTTGGATAAAGCGACGAATCGCCTTCTTCAGTTCGCCAACACTGGTAAAAATGCCACGGTACAAAGCGCGGCGTTCCAGTTGACCAAACCAGCCCTCCACGGCATTCAGCCAAGAGGCGCTGGTTGGTGTGAAGTGAAGCTTGAACCGGGGATGTTTTTCCAGCCAGGCTTTCACTTCTGGTGTTTTGTGAGTCGAGCTGTTGTCCAGAATCAGATGAAGGTCCTGCTCTTTCGGTGTTTCTCGATCAATTTGTCTCAGGAAATCGAGAAACTCTTTGGCGCGGTGGCGTTGTGTAATGCGCCCAATCACTTCGCCGTTCAGGATATTCAGGGCCGCATATAAGCTGGTCGTCCCGTGCCTCTTGTAATCGTGGGTACGGCGCTCGATCTGGCCGGGTTTCAGTTGCAGCTTTGGTTGAGTGCGATCCAGTGCCTGGATCTGCGTTTTTTCATCAACCGACAGCACCAGCGCGTTATCTGGCGGGTTCAGGTACAGGCCAACGACATCGAAAACCTTCTCAGCAAAGTCTGGATCGTTGCTTATTTTGAAAGTTTTCAGCCGGTGCGGTTTCAGGTCAGCCGCTTTCCAGATCTGATGCACTTGCCAGCGACTGACTCCGGCATATTCGGCCATCAGTCGGACGCTCCAGTGGGTAGATTCCTTGGGCAGCTTTTTGACCGTGTCATCAAGAATAGCTTTAACCTTTTTCTGGTCCAGCTTTCTGGGTTGTCCAGGTCTTGGTGCATCCCGAAGACCGCTCAGACCCTGTTCGGTGTAACGATTACGCCACTTGAATACCGTGGCCGTCGTGGTTCCCAGTTGCTCCGCAACGACTTTGGGTGATTCACCGGCATTCAGGGCCAAAACGATTCGTGCTCGCAGAACGAGATTCTGGCTCAGCGTGCTTGTTCGCAACCAGCTTTCCAGCTCCAGTTGATCGTTTACCGTAAGATTAAAGGGGTATCCGGAATTGAGTGTGGGAACAGATGATTTTCTCTCTCCCTCAATTCCGGTATCAATGTAGAAACCTCAGGAAAAATGGCCGCTTTCCAGCAGGTCGCAAAGCGTAGGGATATGTGGACCGTACTCAACCGTTCTGGGCGCTTTTTCCAGACCAACAGATCTTGCCATAGTCCCTGGCTGAGATTTGCCTTTTGGCTTTCGCCCTCTCAACTTGGTTGTCGGTTTACGCGCTTGCTTCTCATAGATCAGTCGAGCACGCATGACCTCAAAGCTGTATCCGCGTCCCATCCGGTTAATGTCCTTTGCCAGCCGATTTACAGACTCAGTATAGGCGTTTGTGATCTGGTGATCATAGAAGTTGAAAACCTCCCCCCACCAGTTCAATAACGCAGTGCGGGATGCCTCAAAGGCTGGCTCGATTGCAGGCGGCAGTGATCTCATCCATGCGCGTGCAAACTCCTGAGCTTCATTCTTATTTTTGCATGAGTATATGCGGTGGAAGTTTTCCTTAGCCTCGTAAGCCATAGCAAGTTCAGGGTGCAGGTCGAACCAGGACTGCATTTTTTCACGCTGCTCAGACGAAAGGTTGTGCTCCCTCTCCAAAAGGATAAAGCGGTCGTCTTTCAGCTTCAGCCTTTGTCGAGTGTTAAGTCCTTTGCGAATCTGCTTTCGCACGGCCTCCAGTGCCTCGTTGGCCATGCGGATGACATGCCAGCGATCCACCACAATATCGCGACCTGGTAGCTGCGCGTTCACGACATCCTTGTAGGTGCGCCACATATCCATCGTCACGACCTTTACCTTGTGCTTATCAGAGGGTTGGCAGACAAACGTGAAAAATTCCCCAGAAACACGCCCAATCCATTGAATTTCCGAATTTTTGGGTAGGTTTTTTTTATCCAGCTTCATCCTCAACGCTCGGCCGAGCTTTGGACGCTCCCGACTTCTCCAAAATGTATCCGTTTCATGAAACATGTATCGTTTTGTAAATTCGTTTGGACAAAAGATCAACCCTAGCCTAGCTTGGATTGTACGGAAATTGACCAGCACACAGGGAGTGGATACATGAAATTTACCGCTATCAGTTTTACGTTTTTCGCACTGATTTCGTCAGTTGCGCTTGCAGAGAAACCGCGTGCAATACCGGACGGAGCTTCAGCGATTGAAAACCTGTCATTTACGGTAAGTGCTTCGGACAGAAATCCAGCTTCGGCGACAAGACAAGCCGCATCATTTGGTAAATCTCCGCAACAGCGACCCCCATCTTTTGCGCCGGCATCACTTAAAGCTCCCAAAGCCAATAAAACCATGGAGAAGCACGGAGCCAAAAAAATTAAGGTTCGCTCAGTGATTGCTGGCCCGAACTCTTAATTATCACTTGGCATCGTGAGTGATGCCTAGCCCCGAACGTCCAAACCACATGGAGGTGACTTATGTCATTCCGCATTCGAGTTGTGGCTTGCCTGATCGCAAGCACCGCGCTTGCGTCAACCGCCCAGGCCAACATCCGCGATTATTACGAAGAGCCGGGTTTGAACCCGTTCAAGGAAACTATCAACCAGAATTTCGGAGAAGAGATCGATCCCTTCTCGGGTCAACTGCAACTGAGCTATACGGATCTCGTCGTGCCCGGTAATGGTGGTTTCGATATCCGCATCAACCGGATTTACAACAACCCTCAAGACGCCTTTTTGCCATACAGCCCCTATGGCTACGGCTGGAGCATGCATTTTGGCCGCATTGCCGTCTCAGAAAGCAACGCGGATAAGGTTTGTAATCAGAATCTGTTTGCCGTGGATGTGCTCGACAACCCCTCTCTGGAGCTGGCCGACGGTAGTCGCCAGTTGCTGGTACTGGCGGATCAACACAGCCCTGAGCTAATTACCAAGCAGTGGTGGAGTGCGAATTGCAATAGCAGCAACGATGTGATTGTAAAATCGCCGGATGGCACCACCTACACCATGGATTACCGGGCCAACGACTCTGAGGGCCTGAAGATCTACGCGACCCGCATCGAGGATGCCAACGGCAACTGGATGACCATTGACTACAACACCAATGCGTTCAGCATCACCTACATTGAGTCGATTTCGACCAGTGACGGGCGCTCGGTCAATTACAGTTATGCGAATACCGGAAGCGACAACATGCACGAGTATATAGCGAATATTATGTACTTCACTTAGTGAGTGAGTGAGTGCCCCATGAGCAAGGGCTTTTGGGGCATCTTTTGTTTTTACACAGTGTGTAATTCGGTGTGTAAAAAGAGAAGCGCCTGCTCCAAGGGCTCTGCCCTCTCGCCGCAAGCGACGATTCACCCGAGGTATTTCACGACCAGCGATGTGATCGAGTAAGAGCACAGATAAAGATAGCTTCTTCGGGGATGCTTAAAAGTGAGCAGTGGTCGTCCCACCATACTCATACTGTAGCTGGAGGTTGCCACAATAAATTGGCCGCCAGTAGCTCTGGTCGCAAAGCGAACCTTCAGGAAGGTTCATGAGTTTTGGTCCAAGTGGTTTGGTCGAGTCTTCGGGCATTTTGAAGGGAACTTTCTGGTGCTATCCAAAATGCCCGAAGACTTGACCATTGAATTACCTCTTTAATTTAACGCATTGATAGTACGCACCGGTATCAGGGCTTCGTACCCGGCCGAGGCACCATATAGATCACGGATCACCCCAGCTCGACGGAGTTTGGCCCCAGTAAGCTGTCTTGCGCTATTTATCGCGTCCTCCAGTCTGCCAGTGCCACTGGCCAGCTCGTTCAGACTGGCTTCCCAGTGCGCGCGCTGGTTTGGCAAGTGTCGCTCGTTGAGGATGTTCAGTCGACCATGGCCGGCCTCAACGCTTGCCCTCAGTTTAGCTATCGAGGCCCGCCATTCCCGCTGGGCCTGAGTGGCCAGCCATCGTTTTTGTGATGCTTCGGCAGTCGCCTTTCGAACGGCGCTGTGCTGGCGCTGCCCACTAAATGGGATCCGAACGCCAATGCCGACGACCCAACGTTTTCTCTCGTCAGCCCACAGGCTGTTATAGCCGGCATTAGCTGTGAACGTAGGTCGACGATCGACTTCGGCAACATCCAGCCGCGCGCGCCTCGGCTTCCCTCGCCTCGGCTGCACGAATCAGCGGATGATCTGGTTCCAACTGTCCATCGGCGAACAGAAGCGTTTCAGATGGCGCCATCAGTTGCAAACTGGCCCCCGTCGGACGACGCCCAAGCAGAGGAATCAGGTCGCTGGCTAGCCCGGCCTTTTCCGCTTGCAGCTCTACTAGTCTGGCATCTAGG
>NZ_AGTR01000008.1 GCF_000235625.1 Marinobacter manganoxydans MnI7-9
GCTACGGCTTTCTGGCTTACTATCTCGGCATCAGCGGCGCTTTCCTGCTGGCGCCTGTGCTTCTGAACCCGGTCATGAGGATCGGACGCGCCTATCAGCTCACGTCCCTCGCCGATCTGTTTGCCTACCGCTACCGAAGCCAGTGGGCTGGCACCCTGGTCACCCTCTGCTCCGGCGGGGCCATTCTGGCCTTGCTGAGCATGCAGATACAGGCCGTCGCCACCTCTGCCAGCATTCTTGCGCCGGACACATCGCCTGCGGTAATCAGCGTGATGTTCAGCTTGATCGTGGTGCTTTTCGCCATGCTATTCGGGGCAAGGCGCGACCAGAACTCGGAAAACCATCAGGGACTGGTGCTGGCCATTGCTTTTGATTCGCTGGTGAAACTTGTGGCATTGCTGGTGCTCGGGGGCGTCATTCTCTTCGGGGTCTTTGACGGCATGAGCGGACTGGAAAGCTGGCTGGACAACCGGACGTCGCCGGCCACAACCATGACCCTGAGTATTGACGACGGCAGTTGGCGGGCACTGATGCTGATGTCCTTTGCCGCTGCTCTGGTACTGCCACACATGTACCACATGACCTTCAGCGAAAACCCCTCGCCCAAGGCCCTGGCAAAAGCCAGCTGGGGCCTGCCACTCTACCTGTTGCTGCTCGGCCTGCCGGTGCCCCTGATTCTCTGGGGAGGCCAGGAGCTGGCGGTGACCACAGGGCCCGGATTCTTTGCCATCGGGGCAGCCCAGGCCATGGAAAGCCCGGCACTGACACTGCTGATGTACATTGCCGGCCTGTCAGCAGCCAGCGGCCTGATGATCGTCAGCACCCTGGCACTGGCGGGCATGGCGCTGAACCACGTGGTGTTGCCCCTGAAAACCCCGAAAGACCAGGGCGATATCTACCGGTGGCTGCAGTGGATCAAGCGCCTGCTCATCGCCGTGATCATTTTCCTGGCGCTGCTGTTTCATGAAGTTGTCGGCAAAAACCTCGACCTGTCCATTCTCGGCGCCATTTCCCTCTCCGGCACTTTGCAACTGCTGCCCGGCGCCCTGGGCGTGATTTACTGGCCCGAGGGCAATCGCCGCGGCCTGATCGCCGGCCTTGTTGTCGGGCTGGCCATCTGGGTGGTGACGCTCGTGCTGCCATTCTCGCACACGGCCAATCTGCTGGCCTGGCTGGATGCGCCACTGATACCGGACTACAGCAACTGGCATATCTTCACGTTCGTAAGCCTGACTGCCAACATTACCGTGTTTGCGCTGATTTCCATCCTCAGCACCAGCACCAGTGAGGAGAACAGCGCAGCCCAGGCCTGCTCACTGGGCGCACTGTCCCGTCCGCAACGCCGTGAATTGCTGGCCACGTCCTCCAGTGACTTTGTGAGACAGTTAGCGGAGCCGCTGGGCTACGGTGTGGCGCGGCGAGAAGTGGAGCGGGCACTGGGCCAGTTGAAACTGCCCAATGTGGAGTATCGGCCTTACCAGCTCAGGCGACTGCGCGACCAGGTGGAAATAAACCTGTCTGGCCTGCTCGGCCCCTCCGTAGCCAGGGACATGGTCAAGCGCCATCTCGGCTTCAAGCCCATGGCCCAGGGCGGCACTGCCCAGGACATCCGCTATGTAGAACGCGCCCTCGGCGACTACCAGAACCGATTGACCGGCCTGGCCGGCGAGCTGGACAACCTGCGCCGGCATTACCGCCAGACCCTTCAGAACCTGCCGATTCCTGCCTGCTCCGTGGGCGAGGACGGTGAAATCCTGATGTGGAACCACGCCATGGAGGCGCTCACCGGCATCACCGCCGATGACGTGGTCGGTGCCAGGCTGATGGCACTGCCCGAGCACTGGCACCTGCTGCTTGATGACTTCAACCGTGGCCCGGACCTCCATCGCTACAAGCATCGCCTGGACCTGCGTGGCAAACCCCACTGGCTGAACCTCCACAAAGCAGCCCTGAGCGGACCGGACCACACCGAAGGTGGCAGCATTATCCTGGTCGAGGACCAGACCGAAACCCGGCTACTTGAGGACGAACTGATGCACAGCGAACGGCTGGCATCGGTGGGAAGGCTCGCCGCCGGTGTCGCCCACGAGATCGGGAACCCGGTCACCGGTATCTCATCCCTGGCCCAGAACCTGAAACTGGAAACCGACAACCCGGACATCCTGGACACCGCTGACCAGATCCAGCAGCAGACCCGGCGCATCTCTACCATTTTGCAGTCGCTGATGAACTTTGCCCGCACCGGCAATCATGCCCAGGCCAACCGGTACGAGCCGGTAGCGATTCATCGCTGTGTGGAAGAATCGATCAACCTGCTGTCGCTCAGCGACAAGGGCCTGGGGATTCACTATGTCAACGACTGCCCGCCCTCTTTGCAGGTTCTGGGAGATGAGCAGCGTCTGGTCCAGGTATTCGTCAACCTGCTGGCGAACGCCCGCGATGCCTCACCGGAAGGCGGTACCATCCGGGTCAGTGGAAAGGGCGATGGCTACTCCGCTATCATCGAGGTGGTTGATGAGGGCTCCGGTATTCCCGGGGATCAACTCGATCATATCTTCGAGCCGTTTTACACCACCAAGGCCCCCAACAAGGGAACCGGTCTTGGCCTGTCGCTGGTGTACAGCATTATTGAAGAGCACTATGGCAACGTTCAGGTGGAAAGCCCGGCTAATGCCGACACCGGCCGCGGAACCTGCGTGAGGCTGAGATTGCCAGCCTACGAACCGGAAACCGGCACTATTGCCATCAGCCAGAACCAAAGGTCTTGAGACTGTTATGCCTCGCATTCTGATCGTGGAAGACGAAGACATTATTCGCTCGGCAGTGCGCAAACTGTTGTTGCATGCCGGCTATGAGGTCGCCGATGCGGCCTCCGTTGAGGAAGCCGAGCAGAACCACGAACCCGATCAGTTCGATCTGATCATTTCCGACCTGCGCCTGCCAGGCGCAGCGGGCACCGAACTGATCAATCGCGCACCCAACACGCCGGTGCTGATCATGACCAGCTATGCCAGCCTGAGATCAGCGGTGGACTCCATGAAAATGGGCGCCGTTGAGTACATCGCCAAACCGTTTGATCACGATGAAATGCTGGCCGCGGTCGAAAACATTCTGGCCCGGAAACCCGCCGGCCGGAACTCGGGTGACGACTCGGCACCAGCCCTGGAAACGCCGGAAAGCAGCGATCCTGCCAACATTATGTTCGGCCAGTGTGAGCCAATGCAGCGGGTGTTCACGCTGATCCGTAAAGTAGCACCGACAGAAACCACTGTCCTGATCCAGGGCGAATCAGGAACCGGCAAGGAGTTGGCGGCCCGCGCCCTGCACCTGCTCAGCCCGCGCGCTGCCAAGCCGCTGATTTCGGTCAACTGCGCGGCTATCCCCGAAAGCCTGATTGAATCGGAACTGTTCGGCCATGAAAAGGGCGCTTTCACCGGCGCGGTATCGGCCAGGACCGGCCTGATCGAGGCCGCCGATGGCGGCAGCCTGTTTCTGGACGAAATCGGCGAACTGCCGGCCGAAGCCCAGGCACGCCTGCTACGGGTTCTGCAAGAGAGCGAGATCCGGAAAGTCGGCTCCACCCAGAGCCGTACCGTCAACGTGCGGATGATTGCCGCCACCCACCGAAACCTCAAGGCCATGACGCGTACCGGGGAATTCCGGGAAGACCTCTACTACCGGTTGAACGTCATGCAGATCCGTATCCCGCCGCTGCGTGAGCGCCAGAGCGATATTCTGGGACTGGCCCGCCGCTTCCTGAAACGCCAGGGCGAGAGAATGGGCAAGCCCGATCTCAATCTAAGCCCCGAGGCGATGCGCGCCCTCGAACGCCATCGCTGGCCGGGAAACGTACGGGAACTGGAGAACGCCATTGAGCGCGCAACCATCCTGTGTGACGGCGACGTGATCACGCCCTCATTGCTGGACCTGGACAGCGAAGGCAGCGACGAATACATCCCCGAGACTCTCGTGGACGGCAACAACGAGCAGACACATACCCGGGAGGTGGACGCGTCCAACGATCTCTCCCTCGAAGATTACTTCCAGCATTTTGTTCTCGAGAACCAGGACCGCATGAGCGAGACAGAATTGGCCCAGAAACTGGGCATCAGCCGAAAATCGCTCTGGGAACGTCGCCAGCGTCTCGGCATACCCCGGAAAAAATCCTCTGGCAACTGAGTCCGGGATAGTATGAACCCGGGCTCAGTTGTTACCCCATGTTCCTGTCGGTAACACTCCTCACGAAAGTAACGTGACCTCAGTAACACTTAGGTTGAATACGGGGTAACACTTATGGCCTACAAATTCGTAAGACTCTGTTAATAAACGAAATTCAAAAATTGGCACATGGACTGCAACCTATTTGGCGCACAACAACAAAAACAAGAGTGACAAAGCAGCGCCAACAACAAGAACAAAAAGCTGCAGGATGCGTTCGGTAACAAAAACAACAACAGAACGTAAGCGAACTGAGTGTTTTGGGTATTTTGCTTTTTAGTGGTCCCACGGCACGTGCGAGTTGTAGATGTAGAGAAGAATCACCTTCCAGGTGACGCTGCAGCTACCCAAGGCCCGCTCGATGTCTCTGACCGCTCTGTGTATTCAAAGCTTTCCGTTTGCACTGCTGAGATGCCCCTGAAGTGGGGATATGCAGTGGGGTACAAAAACCAAGAAAAATCCCGGCAAAAACAAAAACAATGCAGATCGTCAACGCTTTGAGGGCGGATTCGTGAAAACGGATCCGCCTTTTGATTATCTGGGCTCCGAAACGGTAATCCACGGCAAACGTGTGCAAATCCTGCTCAAACCGTTAAACTCTCGGTTTTTGCTCATCGCAACCACGGATTTCAATGCCTAAACGACTTGTCGACAAACTCCGTTCCTTCATGCCCGGCAACGGAAAAAAGAAAGCCCGCACCTACCAGCGACGGGAAATCCCCAGGGACCAGCACAACGTCTCCCGCTCGGTTATCAGCGAACCCGCCAAGAAAGTTCTGCATCGCCTGAACAAATCGGGCTATGAAGCATACCTCGTGGGCGGCGGCGTAAGAGACATCCTGCTGGGCGGCAAGCCCAAGGATTTCGACATCGCGACCAATGCCACCCCCGAGGAAGTGCACGACCTGTTCCGGAACTCCCGGTTGATCGGACGGCGATTCCGGATTGTCCACGTGGTGTTTGGCCGCGAGGTCATCGAGGTGACCACGTTCAGGGGCAACGCTGCCGAAGCAGACACCGACACCGATGATGACGATCGCCGGACCAGTGAACACGGCCTGCTTCTGCGTGACAACGTATACGGCAACCAGGAAGAAGACGCCCTGCGTCGCGACTTCACCGTCAATGCGCTTTACTACTGCATCCGCGACTTTACCGTAATCGACTTTGCCAACGGGATCGAGGATCTG
Organism: Marinobacter manganoxydans MnI7-9; assembly: GCF_000235625.1. Taxonomy (GTDB): domain Bacteria; phylum Pseudomonadota; class Gammaproteobacteria; order Pseudomonadales; family Oleiphilaceae; genus Marinobacter; species Marinobacter manganoxydans. The sequence goes on from NZ_AGTR01000008.1 coordinate 5,409, forward strand.
CGCAACCGCCAGCTGCGACTGATTGGCGATCCCGAGACGCGGTACCGGGAAGACCCCGTGCGCATGCTTCGCGCTATCCGTTTTGCCGCCAAACTCGGCTTTGACATCGAACCGGAGACCGAGGCCCCGATCGGGGAACTGGCCCCACTGTTAACCCATATTCCGCCGGCCCGCCTGTTTGATGAAGTGCTCAAACTGTTTTCCGCAGGCCATGGCGAAGCCACTTACGACCTTCTGACCCGTTACAATCTGCTGGAGCCTCTGTTCCCGGAGACGGTCAGAGCCATTGAGTCGGGTGAGCCGGACGAGCTGATCCGCCAGGCCCTGAGAAACACGGATGCCCGGATTGCCCAGGGCAAATCGGTCACGCCCTATTTCCTGTTTGCTGCCATGCTTTGGCCGGCACTTCAGGCAGAGTGGCATCGCAGGCAGGATAATGGTGACCCGGTCCAGCCCGCATTGCACGGTGCCATCGGAAAGGTGATTGGCCGTCAGGTGCAGGCAACCTCGATTCCGAAACGATTCTCTGGCCCGATGAAGGAGATCTGGGAACTTCAGATGCGACTGCCCCGACGCCAGGGCAAGCGGGCCTTTGCCACCATGACTCATCCACGGTTCCGGGCCGCTTACGATTTCCTGCTGGTTCGCGAGGCGTCTGGTGAGATTGAGCCCGGGCTTGGCCAATGGTGGACCGAGTTCCAGCAGGAAGATGAACGGGGCCAGGAGCGAATGCTCTCACAACTGAGCACCGACGCCCCCAAGAAGCGGCGGCACCGCCGCAAACCGGTCAAACGCCCAGCCCAGTAATGATGACAGACGTCTTTATCGGTCTTGGCAGCAATCTGAAAGACCCTGCAGCCCAATTGGCCCGGGCAGTCTCCGCCCTGGCCAACCTGCCGGAGACGGTTCTGGTGGCCCAATCGCCCTTTTATGCCAGCCGCCCGGTCGGCCCCCAGGACCAGCCTGACTTCGTCAACGGCGCGGTATGGCTTAGAACCTCCCTACTACCACACCAACTGCTTGACGAACTGCAGAACGTCGAACAACAGCATGGCCGGGAGAGACTTCGCCACTGGGGACCCCGAACGCTTGATCTGGACATACTGATCTTCGGCGATCAGATGTTGGATGACGAGCGCCTCACCGTACCTCATCGGGAACTGCGGAACCGGGACTTTGCGCTCCAGCCTCTGCTGGACCTGAAGGCCGGCCTGACTCTGCCCGACGGCACACCGATTGCCAAACTGCGTCGCCAATGCCCCGACAACGGCTTGCGCAAGCTTCCACCGGCGGATTACCCTTAACACTTCAATGCCGACACCCCGGCACGCCCAGGCCCATCCACCCAAAAGGCAAGGATTCTATGGCTGTTACCATCAATACCCTGCGTGAGTTCAAGCAGAAGGGCGAAGCCTTCGCTGCCCTTACCTCCTATGACGCCACCTTTTCCCAGGTGGTCAGTGAAGCGGGCGTTCACGTAATCCTTATCGGCGACTCCCTCGGGATGGTGCTTCAGGGGCATGACAGCACCCTGCCGGTGACCATGGACCAGATGGTGTATCACGTCAGCTGCGTGGCCAAAGGAAACCGTGGGTCCCTGATCATGGCCGACATGCCCTTCATGAGCTACGGCACGGTCGAGTCTGCCCTGGAGAACGCAGCGGAACTGATGCGCGCGGGCGCGCACATGGTAAAACTCGAGGGCACGGACTGGATGAAAGAAACCATTACTGCTCTGACCGAGCGCGCCGTGCCCGTGTGCGCACATCTGGGCCTCACGCCGCAATTCGTCAATAAATTTGGCGGCTACAAGGTCCAGGGCCGTGACGAGAAAGCGGCGGAGATGATGATTGAGCACGCCTGCGAACTGGAAGCCGCCGGCGCCGATGCCATCCTGCTGGAGTGCGTTCCCGCGCCGCTGGCGGCACGCATCTCCCAAGCCGTCAAAGCACCGGTCATCGGGATAGGTGCCGGGCCAGACACCGACGGACAGATTCTGGTATTGCACGATATGCTGGGCATTACCACTGGCCGTAAGCCACGATTCGTCAAGAACTTCCTGGCTGAAACAGATTCGGTACAGGAAGCCCTCCAGGCCTACGTGAAAGCCGTAGGCGAGCGCTCATTCCCCGCTGAGGAGCATACGTTCAAGGCATGAGAACTGTACATTCTTTGAAAGAATTGAGAACCATCCTCCGCGGCTACCGGCAGCAGGGCAAAACCATCGGCCTGGTACCCACCATGGGCAACCTGCACGAGGGCCATATCTCCCTCGTGCGCAAAGCAGCGGAGATGGCGGATGTGGTGGTTACCAGCATCTTCGTGAACCCGATGCAGTTCGGAGCCGGCGAAGATCTCGAGACCTACCCGAGAACCCTGACTGAAGACCAGGACAAGCTCGCCTCGGCCGGTAACACACTGGTATTCGCGCCTTCCGCCGAGGAAATCTATCCGGAAGGGCTGGCAAGTCAGACCCAGGTGGTCGTGCCGGATGTCAGCGACGGCCACTGTGGCGCCAGTCGCCCGGGTCACTTTGAGGGCGTAGCCACGGTGGTCACCATGCTGTTCAATATGGTGCAGCCGGACTTCGCTGTATTCGGCGAGAAGGATTTTCAGCAACTGGCCGTGATCCGGAAAATGGTCCGGGATCTGATGATCCCTGTTGATGTGGTGGGCGGCCCCACGGTGAGAGAGGACGACGGCCTGGCGAAAAGCTCGCGCAATGGTTACCTGACGCCCGAGGAACGGCAGATTGCGCCGGCGGTCTACCAGACGCTGCAGGCCACTGCCGCCAAGATCACCGATGGTCGTACAGACTTCCAGGCCCTGGAAAGCGAAGCTGAGCAAAGTCTCGGGGACGCAGGGCTCAGGCCGGACTACTTCAATATCGTCAACAGTCAGACACTCAAACCGGCCACGGCCGAGGATCGGGAGATTACCATCCTGACGGCAGCTTTCCTGGGCACCACCCGCTTGATCGATAACTTGTCCCTGACCCGATAAGCCAACAGAAAAGGAACCTCTGATGCCCGCACATCCTGAAGTACTGACCTCGAAACCCGAATGGCAGACACTGAAGGAACATCGGCAACGCCTGGACGGCGTTCTCATGAAGGACCTGTTCAACCAGGATCCCGGGCGGGCAAAGCGTTATTTCATTGAAGGCGCAGGGCTGTCACTGGATTTTTCCAAGAATCGGATCACTGACGACGTGCTCGACGCGCTTCTGGCACTGGCCAGCAGCTGTAACCTGGAAGCACGGCGGGAGGCCTTGCTCAGCGGAAAGAGAGTCAACGTTACCGAAGATCGCCCTGCCCTGCACACGGCATTGCGCAACCCGGGAACCGACGCCATCACCGTTGACGGCGAAAACGTGGTCGCCGAGGTGCAGCGCACCCTGCAACGCATGGAAACCCTGGTGGAGGAGGTGTTGGGCCAACACCGCACCGGGTACATCGGCAAACCTTTCACCGATGTGGTAAGCATCGGTATCGGCGGCTCCTACCTGGGCCCGAAGCTGGTTGGCGAAGCCCTTCAACCTTACGCCCAGGCCGGCATTCGCTGCCATTACGTGGCCAACATTGATGGCACCGAGATTTGCGAGGCTCTGCGCCAGGTCAATCCGGAAACCACTCTGTTCCTGATCCAGTCCAAGTCATTCCGCACGCAGGAAACCCTCGAGAACAGTAAAGTCGCAAAACAGTGGTTTCTGGATCATTGCGGGGATGAACAGGCCGTCTCGCAGCATTTCATGGCCGTGACGGCCAATGTGCCGGCGGCGCAGGACTTCGGTATCGATCCGGAGAACGTCTTCCCGATGTGGGACTGGGTCGGCGGCCGTTATTCACTGTGGTCAGCCATCGGCCTGCCCATTGCCTTTAGCGTTGGCATGGCCAACTTCCGGGCCCTGCTGGCCGGCGCCCATGCCATGGACCAGCACTTTCGTGAAGCGCCGCTGGCAAAGAATCTGCCGGTGGTTATGGCCATGCTGGGCATCTGGTACAACAATTTCTGGGGTGCCGAGACCCACGCGATACTGCCCTACGATCATTACCTGCGCAGCCTGCCAGACCACCTCCAGCAGCTGGATATGGAAAGCAACGGCAAGAGCGTTACGCAAGCGGGCACCCCACTCGCCTGGCAGTCCGGCCCGGTGATCTGGGGCGGCGTCGGTGCCAATGGCCAGCACGCCTATCACCAGCTGATCCACCAGGGCACCCGCCTGATTCCGGCGGACTTCATCATACCTCTGAAAACCCACAATCCGGTGGCCACCCATCACGCCGACCTGTTTGCCAACTGCCTCAGCCAGTCCAGGGCCATGATGGCCGGAAAATCACTGGAAGAAGCCAGGGCCGAGCTGAAAGCCGAAGGACGGGATGAAAGCGAGATTGAACAGCTTGCGCCACACAAGGTGATCCCAGGCAACAAGCCAAGTAACACGCTGACCATGGAGAAGGTGACACCCGAGACTGTGGGCGCGTTGATCGCGCTCTACGAGCACCGCACCTTTGTGCAGGGGGTTATCTGGGACGTGGATTCGTTTGACCAATGGGGTGTGGAACTCGGCAAGCAACTGGGTAAAGGCATCCTGCCGCGGCTATTGGGCGAGGAAGATGGCACCCAGGCCAGCGACAGCTCGACCGATCACCTCATCGAGCTGTTCCGCTCAACCGGCAGCGTGTGAAATCTGCCGACCCTGCCAGCTGAAGCCCACCGGCCAGAGCTTCTGGCCAGTGTCGTACTCCCGCCATAGCTGGCCATAGGTTTTGCCGCACACCGGGTGCTCTGCTTCAGGCGCTATGTCGGCCAGTGGCCGAAGCACGAAAGCGTTTTTCAGGATTTCACCCCTTGGCAGTTCAACGCCATCGATGCGCCCGACGGCACTGCCATAGGTGAGAATATCGAGGTCCAGCGTTCGCGCACTGAATTTAGGCACATCCCGACGCCGGCCGTTGTCCGCCTCCAACTGTTTGAAACGCTTCGAAAGCTCGGCAACCGACAGGGACGTATCCACGCCCACTACGAGGTTCAGGAAGGGCGAGCCATCAAACCCGACCGCTTCGCTGTCGTAGACCGGGGAGATAATCAGCTCGCCAAACCATGCCGAGAGCGCATCGAGCGCTGCCCTGACGTAGCGTTCCCTGTCGACATTGCTGCCAATACTGATGTAAACCCGAACGGCCGCTGCCATCACCGGACTCCCCTCTCGATTTGCACACCCACCGCCTGTGCCGTAGGTACGGCCCCCGGCTTGCGTATCGCCAACCGAAGCCACGTGATGCCAAATTCATCCTGCAAGGCTCTGGCGAGCACCTCAGCGCCGTGCTCAAGCAGTTGCGGCCTGAGTGCCTGCAGACAGGTCTCCACCCGAGCACTGACGGCCGCATAATCCAGGGCATCGGCGACATCGTCTGTTCGACCCGGCACCCGGTTATCCCAGGCCATTTCCAGATCGACCACCAGGTTCTGGGTGACTTCCCGCTCCCAGTCATAAACGCCGACCACAGTTTCCACAACGAGGCCTTCGATCAATACAGTGTCTGCCAAGGGTACTCCGGAGTTCTTCCACTCTTTGGTGATTGAATAACGCACAACCAGGGGATACTGTGAAGAGCATGGCCCGCGTTTTCAGGGCGGGCATTTTCGCACATATTGGTTGTATACGTCTTTGCTTCCGAGCCCACAGCATGTTTCCCAGTGACCCGGTTTTAACGGTTTTACTCTGCGCCGCCGCTTACCTGGCAGGTTCAGTGCTGTTTGCCCTGCCGGTCTGCCAACTCTGGAAACTCCCGGACCCACGGGCGCAGGGTTCAGGCAATCCCGGCGCCACGAATGTCTACCGAACCGGCGGATGGCCGCCAGCGCTACTCACGCTTGCGCTGGATGCCGCGAAAGGCTGGTTACCCGTTTGGCTGGCCCATGCCGCCGGTCTTTCCGTAATGGTTCAGGCTGTCGTTGCCCTGTTCGCCGTCACCGGCCACATGATCCCGATCTTCTATCGATTCAAGGGTGGAAAAGGGGTCGCGACGGCGCTCGGGGCCGGTCTTGCGCTGGCGCCGGTCACAACGCTGCTGATGGCCGCTATCTGGATGCTGGTAATCTGGCGCTGGCGAATATCCGCCCTCGCCACACTGATAGCCATTGTCTGCGGCCCGCTGATCAGCGCCTTCCTTGAACCGGAAACCCTGCCACTGTTCGGCCTGCTGGCGCTGCTGATCGTGGTTCGCCACCGCAACAACCTGATCCGACTGGCCCAGGGTCGCGAAGCAGGGCTTTAACTATCCGTCCACCAATCCGGTGGATCGAGGTTCGTTGATCGGTGGCAGTGTGTTCATGGGCCATCGGGGCACCGCCACGATACGCTCACCATCCTGCTGGCCGGCCTTCATGCGCTGGGCCCCGGCGTAGGCGATCATCGCACCGTTATCCGTACAGAATTCGGGGCGGGCGTAAAACACGTGGGCCTTGAGCTTGCCGGCCATTTTCTCCAGGCCCGCCCGCAGCCGTTTATTGGCGCTGACCCCGCCGGCGATGACCAGACGCTTACAGCCTGTCTGCTCCAGAGCCCGACGGCATTTGATGGTCAGTGTGTCGACCACAGCGGCTTCAAACGCCAGGGCGATATCCGCCCGGGTCTGGTCATCCAGTCCGCCCGCCTCGCGTGCAGCATTGACGGTATTGAGCGTGAAGGTTTTCAGGCCGCTGAAGCTGAAATCCAGGCCGGGACGGTCGGTCATCGGCCTCGGGAACCGATAACGGCCCTCTGTGCCTTTTTCCGCCAGCGCTGCCACCCGCGGGCCACCCGGGTAGTCCAGACCGAGCATCTTGGCGGTCTTGTCAAAGGCCTCACCCGCGGCGTCGTCTACTGATTCTCCCAGCATTTCGTATTCGCCAATACCATCAACCCTTACCAACTGGGTATGGCCACCCGAAACAAGCAGTGCAACGAAGGGAAACGCGGGTGGATTATCCTCCAGCATGGGCGCCAGAAGGTGGCCCTCCATGTGATGCACACCGAGCACCGGCACTCCAAGGGCAAACCCCAGCGAATGGGCAACCGCGCCCCCAACCATGAGCGCGCCGACCAGGCCCGGACCCGCGGTGTAGGCAATTCCCTCTATATCGGCGCGACCTTTACCGGCATCCGAAAGCACCTGATCGCACAGGGGCAGGAGCTTGCGAACGTGGTCCCGGGACGCCAGTTCAGGGACGACCCCCCCGTAATCAGCATGCATGTCGATCTGGCTGAACAGGGCGTGCCCCAGCAGGCCCGCTTCGGTGTCGTAAAGCGCTACGCCAGTCTCGTCGCAAGAGGTTTCGATACCTAGAATCAGCATAATTTCGGGCCACATTGGTTGGCGGAAATGAAAACGACGCACATTTTAGCAGAAACCCGAAACCCACTGGCAGATTCATCGAACAAACATTGACCTTGCCATAACGCAGGCGCTATCATTGCCGCCCTAAAATATGCACTGGTCGAGTTTTAGCCAATCTGACCAGGGATCGAGAACCGGTCTGGCCTCGCCAGACGGACAAAATTGAAACCGAATCTATCAGGTAGGTGATTTTCGAATGCCAGCTGTTAAAGTGAAAGAGAATGAACCGTTTGACGTAGCACTGCGTCGCTTCAAGCGTTCCTGCGAAAAAGCGGGTGTACTTTCCGAAGTACGTCGTCGTGAGCACTACGAGAAGCCGACCGCTGTTCGTAAGCGCAAAGCAGCCGCTGCCGTTAAGCGTCATCTCAAGAAGCTTCAGCGGGAACAGCGCAAGTTCGAGCGTCTGTACTAAGTTTTATCTGACGCCGCTTGACTGCAAAGCACTGATTGCCTGTACAGCCGCAGGCTGCACAGAGCGACTCAAAAATGCCGCCGAGGCCTGGCTTCGGCGGCATTTTTGGCTATTGGCCAACTCCGATGAAGGCCTGATGTGGAGCCCCCATGAGCGGACTGATCCCTCAACAGTTTGTTGAAAACCTGCTGGATCGTATCGACCTGGCGGAACTGATCGGTTCACGCATTACGCTCAAGAAGGCCGGCGCTAACTACAAGGCCTGCTGCCCGTTCCACGACGAGAAAACACCCTCGTTCAACGTTCGGCCAGACAAGGGCTTTTACCATTGTTTCGGGTGCGGCGCCCATGGCGATGCCATCAGCTTTGTCAGGGAGTTTGAAGGCCTGGGTTTTACGCAGGCGGTAGAGGAACTGGCCAAGCGGGTTGGTCTCGAAGTGCCCTACGACCGGGCCGCAAAGCAGGAAATCCAGCAGGCGCGAACGCTGACCGATGCACTGGACTTTGCCAGTCGCTTCTATCAATCAGCGCTCAAAGGCCAGCAAGGTGCCTACGCCCGGGACTACCTGCAACAACGGGGTCTGGATAACGCCATCATCGAGCAGTACCAGGTGGGCTATGCGCCCTCCACCGGCACGGCGCTGTTTGATGTTGCCAGCAAGGACCTGCAGGGTCCGCTGATTGAAACCGGCACGGTTTCCGACAAGTACGGCAAACCCAGGGACCTGTTCCGCAACCGGGTGATGTTCCCGATTCGCAATAGCCGGGGCAGAACCGTGGCATTCGGCGGCCGCACCCTGGGCGACGACAAGGCGAAATACATCAACTCTCCGGAGTCGGATGTGTTTCACAAGAGCCGCGAGATTTACGGGCTTTTCGAGGCCAAGCAGGCCGTCCGGCAGCTGGACAAGCTGCTGGTGGTTGAAGGCTACATGGATGTGATCGCCCTTGCCCAGCACGGCATTCACTATGCGGTTGCGACGCTGGGCACAGCAACGAACCAGGACAGTCTCACAGCGCTATTGAAGCAGGTCAGACACATCGTGTTCTGCTTTGACGGCGACCAGGCGGGCTTCCGGGCTGCGGACAGGGCCATGGAAAACGCACTGGAACTGATGGCCGATGGGCTTCACCTCCAGTTCCTGATGCTGCCCCAGGGCGAGGACCCGGACACCCTCGTGCGCAAGGAAGGGCCGGAAGCGTTCCAGAAGCGCATTGAAGGGGCAACGCCCCTGTCCCGGTATCTGTTTGACCGGCAGAGTGAAGGGTTGGACCTGCAACTGCCAGAGCATCGGGGCGAATTGCGAGCCAGGGTCGAACCGCTGCTCAACAAGATGCCCAGAAGCACCCTCCGGGATGCCATGTGGCACGAGATGCTCCGCCTTTGTGGTGGCCGGAACCAGTGGCAGAGCCGCCAGCAGGGGCAGAAAGGGCGCTGGAACGGCGAGCGACGGGATCGGGTTTCCGAAGATCGGATCGATGTGAAACTCAGCAAGGACAGCATTCTGTGTCTTGCCCTGCTGGAAGCACCGGACCTGGCCACCGAGGTCACCGAGCTGGCCCGCAGCTCCCGGCAATTCAATCAGGCCCGGAATTTTGCCGAGTGGATTCTGGCAAACGACATCCGGGACAGGAAAACCCTGGTGCGCACGCTGGCACTGGACACGGGCGCTCGTGAGCGCTTCTACCACCTGTTTGACGGGATCGAGCATATTCCTGCGCGGGAAAGCACACTGGCCGCCGCCCGTGAGCTTTTGAGCCCGAATGAAGAGGCATCCCGCCAGCAGCGGCTTGCCACACTATTGAGAAATCTGTCGAACCTCACAAGCGAGGAACGACAGGAGCTGAGAGCCCTGAGCAGCGGCACCGGGGACTAGCAGCACTTGAAACTTGATGCACTGATCACCATCTAACCTTTGAGCCTAGGCTCCTTGGTGGCAGAGCAACTAAGCGACAGCTATAATGGCTGTTTAACTTTTTTCCTTCTAAAAGCGAGTTTACAGGGTGTCTATGTCAGGCAATTCGCAAAAATCACGTTTGAAAGACCTCATTGCACGAGGCAAGGAACAAGGTTACCTGACTTACGCCGAGGTAAACGACCACCTCCCGGAAGACATCGCCGATCCGGATCAGGTCGAAGACATCATTCGCATGATTAACGACATGGGTATTCAGGTGTGCGAAGAAACACCGGACGCCGATACCCTGCTGATGACCGAGGGCGACTCCACCGCTGACGAAGCCGCCGCCGCTGAAGCCGCTGCCGCTCTGGCAGCTGTTGAGACCGACGCCGGCCGCACTACGGATCCTGTTCGCATGTACATGCGCGAAATGGGCACCGTAGAGCTGCTGACTCGCGAGGGCGAAATCGTCATTGCCAAGCGCATCGAGGAAGGCATTCGCGATGTGATGGCCGCCGTTGCCCACTTCCCGGGCACCGCTGGCACCGTTATCCAGGCCTACGACCGCATTCTCGAAAACGAAGGCCGTATCAGCGACATCGTAACCGGCTTCCTGGATCCGGACGACGCCGAGCCGTTCATGGGTGAGGACACCACACCCGAAAGCTCTGATGATTCCGACTCGGATTCAGACGATGACGACGATTCCTCGGAAGAAGAAACCGATAACGGCCCGGATCCGGAAGAGACCCGACTCCGGTTCGAACTGCTCAACGAAAAGCTGGAGGCCGCCAACAAGGCCCTGGCCAAGCACGGTCGGTCCGACAAGAAGACCCAGGAAGCCCTGAACGAGCTGGGTCAGGTTTTCGCACCGTTCAAACTCGCCAACAAGGCCTTTGACGAGCTGGTGAACGTGGTTCGCTCCACCAACGACCTGGTTCGCGAAAACGAGCGCGCGATCATGCAGATCTGTGTTCGCGAGTGCAAAATGCCCCGCAAGGACTTCATCAAGTCGTTCCCGGGCAACGAGACCAACCTGGATTGGGCCGACAAAATTGCCAAGAGCAAGAAGCCTTACGCAGCGCCCTTGGCCGAGCGTATAGACGAAGTCGTTCGCCTGCAGAAGCGCATCCAGAACGTGCAGACTGAAGTGGATCTGGACGTTGCCGACATCAAGGAAATCAACCGTCGGGTTTCCATCGGTGAAGCCAAGGCCCGCCGCGCCAAGAAAGAGATGGTTGAGGCCAACCTGCGTCTGGTTATTTCCATTGCCAAGAAATATACCAATCGGGGCCTGCAGTTCCTGGACCTGATCCAGGAGGGCAATATCGGCCTGATGAAGGCCGTCGACAAGTTCGAGTACCGTCGGGGCTACAAGTTCTCGACCTACGCCACCTGGTGGATTCGTCAGGCCATCACCCGCTCTATCGCGGACCAGGCCCGCACCATCCGTATTCCGGTGCACATGATCGAGACCATCAACAAGCTCAACCGGATCTCCCGCCAGATGCTGCAGGAAATGGGCCGCGAGCCCACGCCGGAAGAACTGGGCGAGCGCATGGAGATGCCTGAGGACAAGATCCGCAAGGTACTGAAGATCGCCAAAGAGCCGATCTCCATGGAAACCCCGATCGGCGACGACGAAGACAGCCATCTGGGCGACTTCATCGAAGATATCCAGGCCCTCTCCCCGGTGGACTCCGCCACCGCCGAAGGCCTGCGCGAAGCCACCCGCTCGGTACTGGCCGGCCTCACCGCCCGCGAGTCCAAGGTGCTGCGGATGCGCTTTGGTATCGAGATGAATACCGACCACACCCTGGAAGAAGTCGGCAAGCAGTTCGACGTAACCCGTGAGCGGATCCGTCAAATCGAAGCCAAGGCCCTGCGCAAACTGCGTCACCCCTCGCGCTCCGATCACCTGCGCGGCTTTATCGACGACCAGGGCAACCAGGGATAATTTCCCAAACAGTAGCGGGCGCCACACCTCACCGGTATAATGGCGCCCGCTTTGTTTCCCCCTCCGGAAACACCTTTCAAAACAGCGTTCGCTGAACGGGCCTATAGCTCAGTTGGTTAGAGCAGGGGACTCATAATCCCTTGGTCGCAGGTTCGAGTCCTGCTGGGCCCACCATTTAACTCTTAGTACCGATTCAAATGGTCGTGACACCATAAATTGGCCGGAACGGCCACATTATGGTGTCATAGGTTGGGTGTTGTGGCCGCCTCCTTCTCCCCTCTCCGATAACGTGTTTGCTGTACACAAAGGCCGAAATTCGCGGGCCACTAAGTTTCCCAACTATCTCCTTCCAAAAGTGCTTGAAATCCGTGCTTCCAAAAATACAGAAGCCACATTTGAAAATGTGTGAGGAGCAATTGCCCGCCAAAGAACTGTGCGATCTCAGAAAAAACTGTCTTTTTGATGTATCCGGGAATCCGAATCAAAGCTTCCGGAAGAACTAGAGATGGGCCTATCAAAATTGCTCTCCGCCTGTGAGTAAACGCAGAGAATCCGTCGACTGCTCAGAGAGCATCCAAATCCGCATGTGCGAATAGTGGGTCAAGGCACTGTTCGACTGGACCCTGAAGTTATTCGCCAGTCTGATCAATGCAAAGCATTCATCGAAAAGATGCGTCAGCGCGGTTACATTTAATGCATCAGGCATTCAATCCATGCTCCGCCAACAGCGAGCTCATGGTGTCAGATCCGAGCCATACGCTAGTTTATACCTGTAATTTTACTCTGGCGGCTTTGATTCAGGAAAAACAAAAGCGAACATTCGCCGCACTCCCAATTCCAGGCTTTACGCCCCTTAAACGGGTAAGCAACGCCCCATCAAGAACTTGGCAAACGATCAAAAGGGCTGACGGTTCCAGCACGTCGATCGCCAATGACATGCGTGTAGATTTCTGTCGTTCGAATGTCGCTATGCCCAAGAATTTCCTGAACCGTCCTGATATCGCTCCCCGATCTCAATAACTCTGTCGCAAAGGCATGCCGAAAGGTATGAGCCGTCACACGCTTGGTGATTCCCGTGGCCAGAACGGCCTGCCTCAATCGCCGCGAGTACGATGAATGATGAAGATGGTGGCGGCACACATAACCAGCGATGGGATGAACGCATCTTGTTACGGATGGGAACAGGTACTGCCAACCAAAGTCCTTCATGGCCGGTCCATACTTCTTGTGAAGTGAGGCCGGCACTGACGTAAGCCCGAATCCATCGGCCAGATCGGACTCATGTACAGCCCTGACATGGGCGAATTGTCGCTCCATGTTTTCTCTTAGATTGCCTGGAATCAGTGTGTATCGATCTTTTCGTCCCTTACCGTTGAATACGAGCAAACTGCGGCTTTTTAGGTCGATGTCTTTCACGCGAAGCGAAAGAGCTTCGTTGATTCTCAAACCGCATCCATAAAGAAGCGCAGTGATGAGCCAATACTCTGCATCCATGTTTTGAAGAATAGAAGCAACTTCATCGGGACTCAGAACGGTTGGCATGCGTCGAGGCGTTTTCGTCATCTTATACTGTAGGTTTTCAATCTCCCGCTTCAGCACATGCTTGTAGACAAAAATAATCGCGCATAGCGCCTGATTTTGAGTGCCCGGACTGACTCCCCGATTGACGGCGAGGTGATTCAGGAAACGCTCAATTTCGTGATTACCCATGACTTTTGGGTGCTTCTTGTCATTGAAAAGGATGAACTGACGAACCCAGTAAAGATAGGACTTCTCGGTTCGGTAGCTGTACTGCTTTGTCCTAATTTCTGTGCGGACCGATTGTAGAAACGGTGATTTCGACACGCTCGCCCTCCGTGGCTGAATGCTGTATGTACGTACAGTTATAATAAAAAACACCCAAAAACGCCAAAATTCTTGCGGCTTAATTTGCACGGCCCTGCTCGCTTTTCACAATGCATCTCTGTAGGTATCTGTTTCAGCATGGGAAAAATTCGACCCACTGGATTTAACGTGCAAAAACGTGCATAAATATCCCGCGTGCACACTTTTCACAGAACCAAAAGCTCAAAAGCCCCCTGAGATGGAGGGGTAATGATCTGAAAAATCGAGGTTATTCAGGTTGTGAAGCAGTATTGGACTGGGTGATGGTGTTGCGGTTTAATAAGAAAGCAAACTAATAAGCTGTTAAGCACAGAAACAGACTCATGCCTATGAAGCAATACATCGTAATCGAGCGCTTCAAGCCGGACTGCGTGGAGGCAGTTTACGAGAGGCTTAGTCTCAAAGGGCGCATGCTGCCGCCGGGGCTTCACTTTGTGAACTCATGGGTAAACAAGGAACTCGGCATTTGCTATCAGCTTATGAAAACCGGTGACGCTCAATTGTTTAGTGTCTGGACTCACCACTGGAGCGACCTCATCGAATTTGACATTGTGCCTGTGGATGGCCCGTCTCAGGGTCAAGAAAATGCTTAACAAATAGTTGTAGTACGTTCCGGGCCTGGCGGCCCTACACCGGACGCCCTTGTCAGGGCGCCGCTAAACAAGA
>NZ_AGTR01000007.1 GCF_000235625.1 Marinobacter manganoxydans MnI7-9
ACGGTAAGCGCCGTTAAATCGACCCACTTGCCCTAATCGTATTGAGCCACTTTTTTCAAAGCCAACAACTCGGCATTCCAGGGCAGCAAGGCTTCAAGCTTCTCCAGCGTGTCGGCCTTAGCAATTCGTTCCAGCACATGGTGGATATAAGCGGAAGGCTCCAGGCCATTGGCCTTGGCGGTTTCGATGAGCGAATAGCAGGTGGCGCTGGCTTTCGCCCCTTGTGAGGTATCGGCGAAGAGCCAGGCCTTTCTGCCGAGGGCAAACGGGCGAATAGCGTTCTCGGCACCGGCATTGCTGATGTTCAGGTCACCGCGTTCGCAGTAACCAACCAGATAGTCCCACTGGTTCAGGGTGTAATCCATGGCCTTACGGGTGAGCAGGCCTTTCATCACCTTGGCGGCATTTTTCTCCAGCCAGGCTTTGAAGGTGTTGAGCAATGGCAGACTCTTTTCCTGACGTAACTGATAGCGCTCTTCATCGCTCAGATCTCGGGCGGCCTTTTCAATGGCGTACAGTTTGCGGATGTGGCTCAGGGCCACATCCGCTTTTGAGGGCTGGCCCTTTTTGCCTTTGGCCGGCGCAGCCCGGGACGCTTCCACGAACTTACGTCTCGCGTGGTCCCAGCATCCAATCCGCGTCAGCTTGTTCGCGGCACAGACCTGACCGTAGCCGGAATAGCCATCGGCTTGCAGAATGCCCTGGAAGTCATCCAGCAGGCGCACCGGCACTTTGCCACCTCGCGATGGGTCGTACTCGAACAGAACCGAGGGTTGTCCCGGTGGGCCACCCCGGGTGACCCACATCCATTTGTCGGAGTGGACCGATTTGCCGTCTTCCTTGAGCACCTGGATCCGGGTTTCATCGGCTTGCAGGTAATCACTGCCGTTCTGGGTTTCCCGCATCAGGTTGATCAGCGGTTGGAAGACGTCATTCAACCGGATGATCCAGTGAGCCATGCTGGTGCGACTCACTTCATGCCCCAGGCGCTGGAACATCTGTTCCTGCCGGTACAACGGCAGGCCGTCGGCATACTTGGAGGTAATGAGGCAGGCCAGCAGTGATGGGGTGGCGATGCACTTACCCAGCGGGTGTGCTGGCCGAGCAGCCGCAACAATCCGTTCTTCGCCGTCCTGCTCGAACACCGCCTTTTCCTGCCAGTACTCCAGCACTTTCAGTTGGGCCGGGATATATTCAAGCTCTTCTTTCACCTTGGTGAAGAAGGTCTTGGTGGCACCGGCTTTCTCTTCGTCGCTGAGGGTCAGTTCAATGCGCTCGCGCAGTAGCGTATCAGAGAAGCCACGCTGACGACGCTTGCGGGAACGACGAGGAGCGTCGGCCTCTTCGACATCCTCGGGCAGCTCCTCGCGCAGTTCATCAATCTCGATTTCCAGCTCCGCTTCATCGAACAGCAGGATCTGGTTGGGCTGCTTTTCACTGCTGGCCGCGAACTGCTGGATCTTCTTGTGACGCAGCAGTTCTTCGAGGATGGCGATATAGTTGTCGCGACGCTGGAGGGTCTCGTCGTGCTGTTTCAGTTGAACTTGTTGGTTCTGGAGGGCGTCTTCTTTAGCGGCCAGCTGTGCTTGCAGATTGCTGATAACAGACATCATTTCAGCGGTGGAGAGACCGCTGAAATCGGGAGTTGAAGAGGCGTTATCAGGCGTTGATTTCATGGCGAAATTATAGCAAAAACAACGTCCTGGCACACCAAAAAAGTGCTACTAAAAGCACTATCCAACGCTCTCATAATGCAGGGTTTTATGGCCTCTCAACAGCGTGATGTCGTAGCCGTCCAGCAGCCAGTTGATCTGCTCACCGGTCAGCGACATCAAGTCATCCGCGGGTCCTGGCCATTTGAACTTTTCTTCAGCCAGAGCTTTGTAATAGAGCACAAAGCCGTTGTCTTCCCACATCAGGCATTTGATCTTGTTCCGCTGCCGGTTGGTGAAGGCATAAAGCGCTCCAGAGAACGGGCTGTGCCCCAGTTCCTGTTCCACCAGCAGGGCTAGGCCGTTGGCCTGCTTGCGGAAGTCGATCGGCTTTCGGTACAGATAGATCTCCGGCAGATCCCAGGAGGGACGCAGATAGCGGTGACGCATCACATCTGCCTCAGCACCGCGCCCAGCAACTCAATGTTGCCAGCGTGCAGGCCGGTGATTGATACGCCGCCGGGCAGTGACACGGTCAGACCGGCTCCGGCATTCGCAACCGGTGCCACGCGGGCGAATCCGGATCGAGTTTGAACCGGCTTGCTGGGCTCCTCGCGGCCAGTCAGCTTCTGCCGCCAGTAGACAAACCGGTGGTAAACAAGGGACTCTTGTTTGCAGTAGGCGGCACCGGACAGGCCCGAGGCCTGCCAGTCCGATAGCGTCTGTTGCCAGAACTGATGTAAATCAGGGGTGGTCATCGGATTCCTCCTTCATTTGAAAGCAGGAATCAGTGTGGCGAAATTCAGTTGCCAGCCACAGGTGCGGATTTATTGGCGCTTA
>NZ_AGTR01000006.1 GCF_000235625.1 Marinobacter manganoxydans MnI7-9
GGTTGCCTAAGTCGCCTTCCCTCATAATTACCTTGTTCTTTGTCTAGCGCCCGGTTCACGCGCCGGTTATGAGCTGTGGAACAGTAAAAAAACGGTCGCTGTGCACCCAAATATCAGGCGGCCAACGTAAGCTGACTGGTCCAGCATGCCCCCATGGACCACCGCGACGCTGTATTTGTCGCGGACGGGCTTGCAATCACAGTCCAACCTATCGATCGAGACGGACGCGAAGCCGCCTCGATCGTTCGCGAAATGCAGCTTCGCCACCCTCAAGGATTTCACAAACCACCTTGCGGATCGCAGCATCCTCTAGCCCCCCCGCTACATAGCTAATCGGCGGCAAACCACCTGAAAGATGCGGACCAGCTTCGGCGACGATTATCTGATCCGCGTCGGTGTTGATCACGAGATTGGCGTTATGTGTCACCATGATCACCTGGCGTTTCGCTTTCGCCGCGATGAAAAGCGCCACCAGCTCGTCGAAGACCGACTTTGGATCGAGGTTTTCCTCTGGCTGGTCAATAATCAACGGTCGGTCGTCGGAATCGTCTAGCGCGAGGTAGAGCAGCAACAGGACGATCCCTCGGGTGCCTGGCGACAACTTACGGATATCCACGCCGTCGTAGGAAATCTCGTAGCGAATGGCAATGTGTTCGGTTCCAAAAAGCCAGTGTGCGAATCGCTTCGACCACGCGCGGAATTCAGTTTGCTGGGTTGGGGAAAATGGCGCGTGCGATAAGAGATCTCTTAGGTATTTTCCCATAAAGGCCGTCATAGCAGCCTGAACTTCAGCGGCAGAACCGGTTTCCCACGCAGGTTTGAGCGCGTCCGTCGCGGCCGCAATCAACGAGCCGCGCCCGTAAAAAGGGCCCGCCTTACGACGGTCGAGGAGTTCCTCTTCGGCAAACGCGCCCCAGGTCTGAACATCGGCAATCCTGCGGACTGAAAAACTCAGCTTCTTGAGTGTGCCCGATGATGAGGATAGACGCTCCATGAGCGGTGCATATAGGGCAGCCAGCGCGTTTTGCTCGCTTATGATAGCTTCGAACACGCGGCCATAGGTGTCGTCACGTTCAGTCTGCAGGCCCTTCCGTCGCGCTGCCGCGCCCTTGGCGTCAGTGAGCCGTGCTTCCATAGTCTGAAGCGCCGAATTCTCCTGCGCAATCCGCTTCGTAAGCGTCGCGTATTGCTCACGAATAAGCTTGTCCGCGCCGAATAGCGCCTCGAGTCGTGCCATCTCTGCTACGATCGGCGCAAGCGGAAGCATCGCGAGATCTGTGTCATCAGCAATCAGAGCAACATTGGGATCGCCGGGCGGTGGAGGAACACCGTTGAGCTTGCCAACCTCGGCGTCCGCCCATGCGGTGTAGGCCGTGAGGCTCTTGTCGACGTCGCCCTTATAAATCAGCAGGAACTCGTCCCACTGATTGGCGTCTAGGCCACTGTTGTTATGTCGCGCCTGGATCTGTCGGAGCATTTCAGGCGCGCCGGTGGCTCGCATGCTACGAACCTCGTCTTGCAGAGCGACGAAGGTTCGGCGCTGATTGTTATAGGCTTGTATCTTGGTCCTTAGCTTCTGCGCCGCCCCGCTGAGCTGGGTGTGCCTTGCGACCTGAGCTTCGGTGCCCTTAACCACTAGCTTAGCCTGGTCAGCCGTATAGCCGGCGATCAGCTTCTTCTTTTGCTCAACCTGCTTGCTCAGGCTGGCAACGAGGCTCTCTTTCTCGAGCTCGGTAGCAATTCTGTCGGAGATATCGGCGATCGCCTCCGCCTCACGCTCACGGGCTTGCTGGAAGCGAGCGGTCCGTTGCTCGCGGAGCTCGGTGAAGTCAAGCGCCCACTCGCGGTCGTCCTGCGAGTGGGAATCGAAGATAACGCGCTCGATCTCATCGACGAGACCATCGGAGACACCCTTGGCCGAACACAGCTCCTCGACGAATTGCTGAGAAAGATATCTCGCACGAGGGAACGACATATGGCCGTTCGCGTCACGGCCATCAAGCGCACGCGTCTCCGTTGCGCCGCCGCCCCAAGTCAGTGTCGCGGAGGCGTCCCCGATGAGTTTGCGTGCGCGTGTGAGGAACGATGGGCTGACGTTCTCGTCAGCCTCCCAGCCAGCTGGAGTTATTGCATCGCAACCGGCGGCGATCACATCGGCCAGTGCCGTCTTGCCAGATCCCCGCGCGCCAATGATGGCGACTAGGCCGGGATTGAGCGGAATATCGGGCGTTACCGCCCAATCTGCATCCTCAAAGTGTACATGCGAGATGACCTGCGACGGCATAGCCGAGCTTGGCGGTTTCTCGCCAACATAGGCCCGGCCTTCCGGATCGATGCAGGCCTGTCGTAGGGCGTCGAATGTTAGTGCACCCTTGATCCACGAGAAGCGATTGTCGACTGGCTTCCCGACGGACTTCTGGTCGTGGGAATCGCTGCCATGGAGACACGGCTTGCACCCCTCATAGCGCGAGCGCAGTTCTTCAACACTGACGTTCCGTTGGCCGATCCAGAATTCACGCTGTGCGGGGCTGCTGGAGAAAATGATGTGGGCGAATTTCTCTATCTCCTGGCGCACCGTAGAATCCGCGGCCTGACGAACTCCGGAAGTGCCGTCACTAGAACCACCAGCAACGGCGATTAAAATGTTCTTTTTCGCCCATTCACTTTCGGCGATAACTTTACGCAATTGATCGAAGTTGACTTTGAACTGTGTGGCGCCTTGTCGAAGCGCAGCCCCGTCGTCAATGATGGTAGTGTCTGAACGTTTGCCCAGCTTTATCAGTTCCTCCCGCGTGCAGTCGAAGCGGTCGCCAAAAGCATAGAATTGAAGGCGCTTCAGGATTCGCTTTGTCTCTGAGAGGTGTTCAGGGTCTTCAGGGCTGACCAACAAATGGACGTTCACGAAGCCCGTTTTCGATGCCACATCGAGGCGCAGCTCGATGTTAGGGAAGATTAGCGACACGTCGGGCAATCGGCCTGTGACCTTATGCTGAAGGAATTCCTCGTAAGTGTCGGTAACGTAGTAGTCAGTGACCGCGACCGCCTCGACCTTCGGCGTTAAGGCTTCGAGCGTCGAGAGATAGGTGCTCCAGGGATCGGATACACCGAACTGATTGTTGAGGATCGTGCCGGGCGCATGGATATGCGGCTCCCATCTATGCCATTCAGAACCGCGATTAATCACTTACATCTCCAGATCATCATTCTTGTTTAGGTCACCACGACCCGAATCAATAGGAAAAGCTCGCTAACGCAGAGCGAGCCGGCGACTGGTTAAATATCAAAGTGCAGTGTCAATTTTATCCACATACTCCGTGCATTTTTTGAACACACTTTCAACTTCATCCCAAAATTCTTCATTCAAGATTATTGTCTGGTGGCCGCCCGAAAAATAACATAGTAAAGCACCGTCTTTAGTATCAAATTTCAGAGTTCCATGTGCAAAAGCGTTGCGCCAAGTCATTATTTTTTTGAGGAACCCCTGAAGTCTGCTCGAATCCTTACCCTTAAGTACCTCAGTTTCTTTGGTAATCGTGTTAATGAGGCTCTTTTTAAACGAAAACTGGAAAGATGAGGATTGTAATACTTCATTTACAAACACATTCCTGCGTCTTGTCGGAGAGTTCGTTTTTCCAAAAAAGAAGTCGGTAATCGTATCTTCGAGCTTTTTTTCCAGGCAAACAGTAGACCAGATGATGTGCATTCCGTTCTCTCTTGCAGTACCGAGCGTAGAGATTTCATCAGGGCCTATTCCGCCCAAGTAAACCTCTCCATTTTCATCGGCCTTCCCACTGCCTCCAAGTGGAATAGGTATAGAAACGGTGTTAGTTGCGGGCAAAGAAATCTTTCTCATTTAAATGACCTATCAGCAAATTAGGCAGCACGCTTTATCATTGTAGAAATCTGGCTGCGTCCTTAACACTAACTTCGAACCAGAAATCGCGTTTCACATAAATAAAAACAATAGCCTAGCCAAGGATGGCCATCTCTGCCATGTAACCATTCAGCGTCTGCAATTTGCTCCGCTCATCACTCTGGATGAGATGGCTACGACTAGCTTCGAAGCTCTGGAGAAAAGCTCTGACTAGAACGTTCGCTTTTGTTTAAGGCCTCACTTTGGAATTGGCATCAATGGCAGACAACCTCAATTCCGCCCGGCCAATATATGGTGACAAACGGCGGCCAAATTATGGTGTCACTACCATCAAAAAAATCTCTCTTTTTCAGGCTGGAAATCAGTGCTGCCCGTAGCTTGTAAAGTTTTCTGACAAAAAAACCGCCGAGTGCTTTCGGCGGTTTTTGGAATTCCCTATCGCTATTCAAAAGTGGTTAGGCTTCAACTTTCTTTCTTCTCACCCACAAACCGATCAGACCAAGTCCAAGAAGCGCTAGTGTTCCCGGCTCAGGTACTGAAACTGTGCTGTAGCCATACGCTTTGTCACTTCCACCGCAGCTATTTTCATTGTCTGGCAGAAGTGAACCGTCGGCACAAAGCTGTTGCGCCCGAATAGCGACCACCCCAAAATCGCTCAGACTCAGTCCAAAGTCGGTTGTACTCCAACTAAAAGTCTGTATTCCGTTAAAGCCCTGAGTCCCAAGACCAAAAATCAAGCCCCAAGTACCATCAAAACCAGGAATGCTCAGCCCACTGATATTGCAACTTGGCGGCCCACAAACGCTGTCCGTAGTATCCCGGCCCTCAAGTGAGACACTGCTATCACCCGCCAAATTCAAAGCCCCACCGCCTGTTGCTTTGCTGCCAAAGTCAATAAACACGCCGAACGCTTCCGCATTCCAAGGGTGCACCGTCAGCGAATAGTTAAATTTTCCGGAGACCTCATCGTCCACCGTAAAAATATAATTTCCGGTACCGTTTTCATTGGTTGCCCACGTATCGTAGGTAATCATACCCGCCTGGGCAGACCCGGCTCCTGCAATGCACAATGCAAACAGTAACGAGGCCACAAACTTTCCTTTTTGCTTCATAACCCTCTCCTCCGTCCAAATCCCTCGGCTAGCGTAGAGAACATCTTCTATCTCTCCCGCCGAGCTCTTCAAAAGCACCGCAAGTTGCGAACCATACAGCGAAAATTATTTAAGGTCAGGCGCTTAATCATACCCGGATTTTCAGAAGCGCCAGCTCCATGTAAAGATTCTCGACATAAATATGCAGCATGCTCCGGACAGATAGAGGGGTAAACTGAGACGTGGTCTTTCCGACAATAATTTGCGTCACAACAGCCAACGTCCCCAAAAGACAAGCCGAATACACTACCTCCCGAACAAAAATACCAGCCGCCCTTCCGCGGCCCGAGTATAAAAACAACGAAGTAATGGAGTGTATCAATGGCTTTTTCCTCCCCTTCCCGGTCAAGGGCACTGTCTCTTGCAATCGCCACCGCCTCTGTCGGTTTCTCTATTTCGGTTAACGCCAGTATGGGCAACCTCGGCACCACCTATGGCGTCATGCCAGTGGATGTTGCCACAGCCCAGTCACTGTCCATGTTCAACGATCAGGTGTCAGCCACCTATTACAACCCAGCCTATCTGACCAAAGATGAGCGTGGGGAGCTGACCGCTGGCATTCTGCACGCCGAACAGGAACTGCGTTCTGCCAACCCGAATGCCAATGGCGACATCCTGGCCAACTCACCAAGCCAGCAGGTGCTGATTGGCATGAAAACCAATCTGGGTTCGCTGACTCGCTTCAAGCACCCGATCTATCTGGGCTTCATTGCAGGCGTCGAGAAATACGGCAAGGAAATGCTGGCGTTCGATTCGCAGACCACGGAGAACGGCCAGTTCCTTCAGTACGGTAAAGAGCCCCTGTTCCTGAACATCGGTGGCGCTACGCCGATCTGGCGCGGCATCTCCGCCGGTGCTTCGGTGCGGGTCACCCTGGATGCCCAGGCAAACCTCGATGCGGTCTCTACTTTGGGTGGCGAGACCAGCCGGGAACGCCTTGCGGTCAATGCCGAACCCTCACTGAAAACCATTCTGGGCACCACCATTGATCTGGGCAGCACATTCTGCCCGGACAGCGACTGCTTCCTGAACGGCTGGGAAACCGCACTCACTTATCGAACCAAGTCAGCGGCCTCCACGTCGGTTGATTCCAACATCATTGTCACCCAGACCATTCCGGATCCCGGCCTGAGTCTGTCGGTCTCCACCATTGATTCCTTCCAGCCGGAAACCTTCGGCTTTGGCGCTCAATACAAGGGCGAAAACTGGCGGATTGGTGGCAGCGTGGAGCAGCAGAACTGGTCAGAGCTGGAGAAGGAATTTTCTTCCGATACGATCAAGGATCAGCAGTCTGTGCCAGCGGGCAGCCGGATTCAGTTCGACGACGTACTGATTCCACGGATCGGCGCCGAGTATGCACTCAACAAGAACTTTTCTGTGCGCGGCGGCGTTGCCTATGAGGAGTCGCCGCTCAAGTCCACCCGCAATCCGGAGATCAATTATCTCGATACCGACAAGATTGTCGTGGGCCTTGGCCTGAGCGCCACGTATGACCGCACCCGTCTGCTGGCCTACCCCGTCCGCCTGGACATCGGTTACCAATACCAGCAACTGCAGGAGCGCGATTTCACACTGGTGGATTTTGACGGCAACGAAACGCCGGTTACTGCAGACGGCGACGTTCACGTTGTCAGCGGCTCCATCACCCTGAAGTTTTAAGGAGGGCACGCCATGAAGTACAACAACACACTGGCACTTATACCCGCCCTGTTACTGGCCGCCTGTGGTGGCGACGAACAGACCATGAATGAGAAAGTCTCCTCCGGCTCGGTGGTGTATTCCTACCCTGCTGATGGCCAGGCAGATGTCAGCCCGAAAGCCGACATTGTTCTGCGCTTCAGCCATGCGTTGACCGATGAGGATGCAGATCTCCAAAACAAGATTCTGCTGCAATCTCAGGAACAGTCACTGCCCTTTTCTATCAGCCGGATTGACGGCGGTAAAAGCCTCATGCTGTCGCCCTCGTCGGAACTCGACACGCTCGGCGACTACACGGTGACGTTCAGCGAACCGCTGGCTGCGGAGGGCGGTCGCCAGATCGACACCCCCAACGCGGTCGGCGATGCCGGCATCCAGTTCGAGACTCGGGGAAGTTTCTCCGGACCCGCAAGCATAACCAACTCGGCCGCGGATTTTGATATCGCCTGGCAGGTTCCGGCAAACAACAGCCCGTTCGAGGCCATGAACTTTTCCACATTCCGCCTGGCCATGACCCACCCGATCCATCCGGACTGGAAGGCTCTCGGCGGTTCCATCCAGCTGCTGGATGGCAGCGGAGAGGTTGTTCCAGCGATGGTTCTGGTGAAAGGCAATCGGATAACGGTGGACCCTTGTGTGGTCGAGGATCCCAGGGACTGTGGCAGCAAGGACGATGTCCTGGACACCGGCCAGACCTATACCCTGCGCCTGGAAAACCTGGCCAGCCTGACTTCGCCCGAAGCAGACCGGTTCAGTGAGGAAATCGCATTCACGCCCCGCGAGACAGGCCCAACGGTCGTACTTCAGCAGTCTGCTGTTGATTCCGGGCTGGCCGCAGGTATTGCGGAGCAAGACGTCACCCGATCAGTCCTGAACGGCCAGGCCATTAACGGCGTCACGCTCAACTCGGTGCTCCAGGGAGAAGCAGGCCCCTCCCAACAGACCGGCGATCTGTTTGCAGAGCTGGCTTATGCGCCGGCCTTCGAGGCTGATGAAGCGCTTCCGTTGCGTATCGCCCGGGGCAGCGTGCTGAACAGTACCAGTCTGGATGTTCTGGTGGGCGGCGAGGTTCCTGTGCTGGATGCCGCCAACGGTCAGCTCCAGACTACTGGCAACATCAAGGTCACCATGTTGTCAGACGCATCCGGCTACCTGAGCCCCAACCCCTACACCAATGACATTAACGCGCCCAGACATATCACGCTGTTTATGGATGTCTCCATGAACACCGAAAACGCCCAGCCCAACGCAGCACTCTCCCAGGATCTGATGGGGGTCGAGTTGCGCGGCATCGCACTGGTGCAGGATGGCGTATTGACCATCGATGCCATCGGAATGGTGGAGCCAAACCTTCTCGGCCAGGAATACACAGACTCGACCATCGCGTTCCATCTTCAGGCGGCCACCGATGCCGATTCGGTTCTGGATGCCGAGCTACTCCGCGAGCTGGACAGCACTTCGCCCAGCCTGATCAGCTGGATGCCCGGACCGGACAACGCCATTCCGGATACGCGCCAGTCCATGCAGCGCCCCGGGGATCCGGTCATTCTGTTCTTTGATGAGCCGCTTGCCGCGGACTCCATTGATACCGGAATTTCACTGTTCGCGGATGGTGTTCCTGTTGAGACACTTGAGACACAACTGGACGGAACTGCCGTTATCGTGAATCCGGGCGATGGCCTGCGCCATGGCGTTGACTACGAAATCGTCATCGATGGTTTGACCGATCTGGCCGGCAACCCAGCCACCGTGGCACCGTTACAGTTTTCACTGGATGATATTGGCGGCTCCGCTGTAACCCGACGCCCTGCCCTGGCCCTGACCACCTATCCGGGCTACCCCTGCGAAACCGATCATAGTCTGCTGGATCTCTCCGCCGGCGTACTGGGACAGTGCTATTCCGATGGAGGTGTGGGTGACACTCTACCAGTCAGCACCATGCCGTCAGATCGTCCCATTACCGTTGTCTTCTCCAAGTCCATGGACCTGAATTCCATTATTCAGGGAGACACCTTCATCGTCGAGAAAGTGAGGCAGGAACCCAGTGGTTCGGTCACGGTTGTGGAAAGCAACGTACCTGGCCGGCTTGAAAAGAATCTCCAGCGGATCCGGTTCTACCCGGACCAGCCCTGGGAAGCCGACGCACACTATCGGTACACCCTGAAGTCATCGGAGGATGCAGGAAGCTGCTCGACTGGAAGCTACACCTCAGTTTGCGATTCCGATGGCCTGGCACTGAAAACCGACCTGCTTGAAGGGCTTGATGACGGAGGTGGCAACAACGGACCGGACGACATGGTGATCTATTTCACCGGAACCGAGCCTCTGGACAGCGTTTTCACGCCTCTGCGAAACCTGCCAGTTCGCGACACCAATGCCAACTTCATTGTGGACTGTGACTCCAACACTAACCCGGACTGTCTTGAGCCGTTTGACCACCAGGGCAGCGACGCTGATGGCTGGGCCGCTTCAGCCAATTCAACGAAACTGAGGGTCCGCAATAACGAAGCATCAGCCTCTCCGCCCGTGATTGTAGCCAGTACCGCCGATGCGCGGGTTGGCTGCGAGACCGGCGAGCGTTGCCCCAAAGATAAGTTCATCTACCAGACCTACGCCCTCAACACGGAAGTTATTGGCCCTGGCATTTATGAGCCAACCGGCGATGAGGGGATTCTGGTGAACCTGTATCCCACACAGTTGGCGACCACATCGATCAGTGTGTTCACAGAGCTTCGGGTTTTTGGATTTATCCCACTCCAGGAGGAGTCCATTACCAATACCCAGGTCCTCCGCATGCGCTATGCCAAGGACGACCCGGCGTGTTCCGGCCCGGGCTGCAGCCGCTCTGGCCTGATACCCGGGGTAATAACCGAGGGTGAAAATGGCCAGCCGGTCTTCAAAACCCGGGCCGAATTGATGCTCGATGCGCCCGATATGGAAATCCCGCTGGGAGGCCGCCACGACCTGTACGGTCGGGAGTTTGTGCTTGAACTGGAGGGCAACATCACCTTCTTCGATGACGGCCGGATGCAGATTGAGCAACGCAACTCAAACCTGGTCGACATTAATGTCCGGGCGCGGGCGCTTGGAGTGCCTGGCGGCGAAATCGTGACGATTGATCTGCCCCTGCAAATCCCCGAACAGGGCGTCTACCTCAACTTCATATCCAACCCGGTCAAAGAGATCCCGGCAGAGCAGTAAAAAGCTGTGAAACCACTGCAAAGGGCCAGCCTTCGGGTTGGCCCTTTTTGCACAGGGTACAAACGGTGGTTATTTCCCCATCCAAGCCATTTGCTGCTAATCTGGTTGCAGATTGAAACTTCTATAGCAAGACAACAACCTTTCAGGAGAGCCCCTTCATGGAAAACGGCACCCACTATCGTACCTGTCACCTTTGCGAGGCCATGTGCGGTGTCGCGATCGAAATGAAGGACGGCCGGATTGCTTCCATAAAGGGCGATGAGAATGATCCGCTCAGCCGGGGGCATATCTGTCCGAAGGCGGTTGCGCTTCAGGATCTGCACGAAGATCCGGACCGCCTGAAAAAGCCGATACGCAAAACCGGGACCGGCTGGCAGGAAATGGAGTGGGCGGAGGCGTTTGACCTGGTCGCCGAAAAGCTCCACCAGACCCGCCAGGACCACGGCCACAACAGCATCGGCGTTTACCTGGGCAACCCAAACGTACACAACCATGGTTCCCTGGTTGCCACCATGCCATTGCTGCGAGCCATCGGAACCCAGAACCGGTTTTCAGCAACGTCCAATGATCAGCTGCCTCACATGCTCGCCAGTCTCGAGATGTTCGGGCACCAGGTTCTTTTCCCCATTCCCGATATCGATCACACGGATCTGTTTATCTGCATTGGCGCCAATCCCATGGCGTCCAATGGCAGCCTGATGACGGTTCCGGACTTCCGCGGGCGACTCAAGGCCCTGAAGCAGCGCGGCGGCAGAATGGTTGTGGTGGACCCCCGCCGCACCGAGACCGCAAAGCTGGCCGACGAATTCCACTTCGTCCGGCCCGGAAGCGATGCCCTGCTGATGATGGCCATGGTGCATACATTGTTTGAAGAAAAGCTGGTGGATCCCGGTCCGGCGGAAAGGCTGGTGAAAGACGCAGACCTTCTGCGCCTGGCGGCTCTCAGCTTCACCCCGGAAGTGGTCAGCGCACACACCGGTATTTCCGCGGAGGACATTCGCGCCCTCACCCGACAGCTCGCCACCACGCGAAAGGCGGCTCTTTACACGCGCATGGGGACAAGCACCCAGACCTTTGGCGGTGTGGCAACCTGGCTGGCCTATTGCCTCAACATCCTGACCGGGAAACTGGACCTGCCCGGCGGCGTTCTGTTCTCGCAGCCGGCGATTGATCTGGTAGAGCTTGGTGCCATGGCCGGTCAGAAGGGTCACTTCGGCAAGCGCCACAGCCGCGTGAAGGGGCTGCCTGAATTCGGCGGAGAATACCCGGCCAGCACCATGGCCGATGAGATGTTAACCCCTGGCGATGGGCAGATCAGGGCTTTTGTCACCGTTGCCGGCAATCCCGTTCTCTCCAGCCCCAACGGCCGACGTCTGGAGGAAGCCCTGGGCGGCCTCGACTTCATGGTCTCGGTGGATTATTACCTCAACGAAACAACCCGGCATGCGGATATCATCCTGCCCCCGACCGCGGCGCTGGAACGCAGCCACTACGATCTGATTTTCAGCATGTTTGCGGTGCGCAATTTCGCCAAATACAGCGAAGCACTGTTCGATGCCGGCCCGGGAGCCCGCCATGACTGGCAGATTCTACTGGAGCTGGCCCACCGGTTGGAAAAGCTCCGGAAAGGTGGGCAACTGGCCCTGCGGGCGGAACTCGGCTGGCGCGCCTTCAAGCAGATTGGGCCAGACCCGATTCTTGATCTGCTCTTGCGATCCGGCCCCTATGGCGCTGATGCCGGGCGTGCGCGGGGCTTGCTGCAGCCTGCGGTCGATCTGGTGATGGATATCCTGCCGAAACGACATCCGCTTCGTGGACTGGCCAAGCTCAGCCCCCTGAACCGCCACTGGCAGGAGCTACCGAAAGGGCTTTCCCTGAGTGCCCTGAAGGACAACCCGAACGGCGTCGATCTGGGCCCTCTCCAGCCGTCCCTGCCTGAACGCCTGTTTACCCGCGATGGCAAGATCAACCTTGCGCCAAGGCGCTACCTGGACGACCTTGGCAGTCTGCATGAGGCCCTGGCTGCACCGGCCGGCGAGTCTCTGCAACTGATTGGCCGGCGCCACGTCCGGAGCAACAACTCGTGGATGCACAACAGTCAGCGGCTGGTTAAGGGCAAGGACCGGTGCACCCTGATGATTCATCCCAAAGACGCCAGCCGCCTGGGTTTGCAGGCCGCTGACTCTGCAGAAATATCTTCGAAATCCAGGCAGATAGTCTTGCCGGTTGAAATTACCGAGGATGTCATGCCCGGCGTGGTATCCATTCCCCATGGCTGGGGCCATGACCGCGACGGCACTGGCCAGTCAGTGGCGGCTGCCCATGCCGGTGCCAGCATCAACGACTTGCTCAGCGACGGTCGAATTGATCCGCTCTCTGGCACTTCCGTATTGAATGGACAGCCCGTTGCTGTCAAAGTCTGGCGCCCGGAGCGCCAACGCAAACGGGCCTGATTCATAAAAGGAGCTGAAAATGCCCCAGTGGCTGCAGTGGAGTCTGATTATTGCTGGTCTCATCGCCATCGTTCTGCTGGCGGTCTTCATCCGGCGTCAGACGGGGTTGCTTTCGGAAAATCGCAAACGGCAGGCCAAAGCCGAGGCGTTCCAGACCAACCGCAGACAAGACATGATCCGCAGTGTTCATGTTATTGCGATGGCGGTTGAAGAGGATCAGATCGAATACTCGGAAGCCTGCCTGAGACTCAAGGGCCTGCTCGATCACATTGCTCCGGAGTTGCTGGAGCAATCACCTTTCAGTGTATTCCAGGAAGTGCATGACCAGTTGCAGCACATGCCCACGCACCGGGCACGGCAAGCAACGGAGACAAAGTTCGTGGACAAGATGGACAAGGAACGTTTCGAAGTGGAACAGAAGCATGCCGATGCGATTCGCCGGGCCGCAACCGCTATCCGACACCACTCCTTTTCAGGTTAGAGTCAGCTATTCAAGCATCCAGGAACTGGTCAGACCTTATTTTTGTAACATTTTGTAACCACTCGGTCGACAAAAAGAATAATTTAGCTCATGAAATCAAAAGGTTCTGACGCGGTGAAAAACTGACACGACGATCATTCCTTCCAGGTTACAACTGTTGACTTTTCTTTTTTCCATAAGGGTCTAAATTAGAAGCAAGGGGGCACCGATCATCTGCGGCAGGTGCCACCTAACGTTGTTTTCTCCTGATAAGTTTGGACGACTCTGCAATAAAGCGGGTGAGCTTGCCGGCCTCTGAGCCGGCTTTTTTTGAATCAAAATATGGGGATGTAGACCTTACTGACTCATCATACCGGCCATTGCCATAACGCTATCTTTATTGTGAACCAGTTCATCGAACTGTTCCTCAACCTGCCCTCGATCAAGACCCAACTCATCGAAGACTGCCTGATCAACCTCTTCACCAGCGCCGAGAGCTACACCTCGTGCCGTTAGCAACTGCCGGCCGAGCCAGAGCAAACGGGCGTACACGCTGTTCGATCCACTGTAGAAGCGATTCTTTTGATAACGGATTGCCAGTGTGACCTCGTCGGGCATGCCCCAGTTCTCCATGAGCTGGGCTGCAATCTGCTCTCGGGTAATGCCAAGTAAATAGTGTTCAGTAACGGAGGAATCAATATCAGGATTCACTTCCAGCGAACGGCATACCAGCTTGAAATGTGGCGGAAACACTTGCGCCAGAACCAGGTGGCCAAAGTTGTGGAGAAGGCCTCCCAGATAGGCAAGACCAAAGACAGGACGCTCTCCGCGGGGCATCATGCTGGCCAAAATACCGGCGGACTGGGCTTGCCAGATAGCCTGCTGCCAGTAATCCACATAACCTTCGGGATGATCCTGAGGCTGCTTTAATGCCCGCCCCAACGAAAGGCCCATGGCCAGGTTCATGACAAGGTCGAATCCGAGAACTCGGGACACCGCATCATGGACTGATTTTACCCGGCCGGCGGCGGCATAGAACGAAGACGACGCCCAACTGACCACCTGCGCTGCCAAGCTTGGATCGCTCTCGACGATATCAACGAGGTCCCCCATCACAGCATTGGGATTTACTCGTAAATGGATGATTCTCTGCGCGGTTTCAGGCAGTGGTGGTAACTCAAGCGTATCTTCAAGTCTCTGCTGTATTCTTAAACCGGTGAATTTTTTGATGGCCGAATGGAATTGATCCCGATCTCTGTCGTGGTCATCATAATTAACCGAAATGGATTCCAGGGCGACTGCAAGAGAGTGTCGATCGGCGTTGGCTGTCAGAGCCTGAAAGTCCTCTGCAGGCATGACCATCGCGAGATTCTGTTCGCCAAGCTCCAACGCAACCGCAGAAAGTTGATCCACACGCTCATCAACAAGCGTCGGCCATCCGGTCAATGAAGGCAGTGCTGGAAGCGCTTTAAGGCCAGCCCGCTCTCTCACCCGCACTTGCTCGCGGCGCTTCATCAGACGCAGATCACGCCCGAGTTCCTTGTTCATCTGTTCTAAATCAATCAGATCGTCCTTGCGACAAATCACCTGAAGGTTACCTTGCTCATCAGTCAGCAAGACCATGCGTAACAGTTCTTTTCGGCTGGCGGTGCTGACATCCCTCAAGGATACACCCGCTGCGGTCTCACCCAGAGCCTGCTGAACTGCGACAGGTAATTCCATAAATTTCTCCCGAATATTGCTGTTTCCCGCCGGATAACCCGAACCCGAAAATCATACTAAACCCAGTATAGGGCAAAGAAATGACTCTGACGTTGACTGAACTCTATTTCCAGAGCGTTTTCATACGCTTTCAGTGAATAAACGGACGCCTTTACACATCGCCGTAACG
This sequence comes from Marinobacter manganoxydans MnI7-9, assembly GCF_000235625.1. GTDB lineage: Bacteria > Pseudomonadota > Gammaproteobacteria > Pseudomonadales > Oleiphilaceae > Marinobacter > Marinobacter manganoxydans. The sequence goes on from NZ_AGTR01000006.1 coordinate 14,729, forward strand.
CGTTCTCTCACCGAGCCATCGTCGCACCAGAGCGCGGACAGTCTCCGGATGAACCATCAATCCCGGCGCCATTTTCCGAACTGGCTCAATCCAGCCCTTGTCGCGTTCGAAGTCCGCCAGACGAAACTGCATCATACCGGTCTGCCGGGTACCCAATACTTCGCCCGGCCCCCGAATCTCCAGGTCTTTCTCGGCAATAAAGAAGCCATCCTGGCTGTCCCTGAGCGCCTGCAGCCGGGCCTTGCCATTGGCGGACAAAGGCGGGTGGTACATCAGGACACAGAAACTTGCCTGCTCGCCCCGGCCAACACGACCACGGAGTTGATGCAACTGGGCCAGCCCCAGGCGTTCCGGGTTTTCAATGATGATCAGCGACGCGTTGGGGACGTCCACCCCAACCTCAATCACCGTGGTCGCGACCAGCAGGTCCAGCTCGCCAACTTTGAACTGCTCCATCACCGCCGCCTTTTCCTGAGCCTTTAGCCGGCCATGCACCAGCCCCACTTTCAGGTCCGGCAATCGCTCGGCAAGCTCCTGGGCAGTCACCTCCGCGGCTTGACACTGCAGAGCCTCGGACTCCTCGATCAGAGTGCACACCCAATAGGCCTGTCGACCTTCCCTGCAGGCGCCCCGAACCCGTTCAATCACATCTTCCCTGCGGCTGTCGGGAATCACGATGGTTTCGATCGGCTTCCGTCCTGGAGGCAGTTCATCAATCACCGAGGTATCGAGATCGGCATAGGCGCTCATGGCAAGCGTACGGGGAATGGGTGTTGCGGTCATGATCAACTGGTGAGGTGCCAGTGAGCCACCGACACCCTTTTCCCGCAAGGCCAGCCTCTGGTGTACGCCGAAACGATGCTGTTCATCGACGATGACCAGGGCAAGACGATGGAACCTGACGTCGTCCTGAAACAGGGCATGGGTGCCGATCACCACGGCGGCATCCCCTGACTGGACCGCTTCCAGCGTTTCGGCCCGGGTCTTTCCTTTTACCTTCCCGGATAGCCACGCGAGACGGATGCCCAGAGGCTCCAGCCATGCCCGGAAATTCTGAAAATGCTGTTCGGCAAGGATTTCGGTGGGCGCCATCAGGGCTACTTGTGCACCGGCGCCAATAGCCTGCAACGCCGCCAATGCCGCGACAACGGTCTTGCCCGAGCCAACATCGCCCTGAACAAGCCGGAGCATCGGCAGTGGCTGGCTCAGATCCTGACGGATGTCGGCCAGCACATGGCGCTGGGCACCGGTGAGTGCAAAGGGCAGGGAATCCAGGAAACGCTCGGGCAAATCCCCCGTGGGCAGGAGCGGGAGCGCTTCACGAGCCTGAATCTGCTCACGTACCTGGAGCAAGCTCAGCTGATGGGCCAGCAGCTCTTCCATTACCAGGCGCTGTTGCGCCGGATGGCGCCCTTCCATAAGCAGGTTGACCGGCGCGCTGGCTGGCGGGGAATGCACCAGCTGGACGGCTTCGGTGATTGCGGGCAGCTGATACTCGGCCAGCAGGTTCCCGGGCAACCAGTCACGGATCGGGAACCGGTCAAGATAGCCCAGAGCCTGCTGGCAGAGCGAGCGGACGCGTGGCTGCTGGATGCCCCCTGTCAGCGGGTAAACCGGGGTCAGGGTCGCCTCACCTTCCGCTGGCATGGGCGGCGGATTGATCTGGTACTCCGGGTGGTAGAACTCATAACCTGCGCGCCCGGGCCGGACTTCGCCGAAGCAGCGAACCCTGGCGCCCTCGCTCAACTGGTTTTTCTGGGCCGCGTTGAAATGAAAAAAGCGCATCACCAGAAACCCGCTGTTATCCCGGAGGGTTACTTGCAAACTGCGTCTGCGACCCATGATCAGGTCCGCTTTCATAACCTCCCCTTCCACCACGGCCACATCACCGATGCGAAGACTTCCCATGGGTATTACCCGGGTTCTGTCTTCGTATCGGTGAGGCAGGTGAAACAGCAGGTCCTGCAGGGAGGTAATACCCAGCTTGGCGAGCTTTTCTGCCAGGGCGTTTCCTACGCCCTTGAGCTGGGTGACCGGTATGTCATCCAGTGACGTCATAGTCAGGCTCAGGCGCTTTCGGCCACAACCGGTGTGTCTGTTTTCGCCTTTTCGATTACCCGGCACTGGCTGGCAGCCAGGGAGAGCACATCAATAGCCTTGGGCCGCGGGAACGTAACCCGCCAGGCCAGAGCCACCGTGCGGAACGGCACCGGGGACGCAAACGGTCGAACGGCCAGAATGTCCTCGTGGTACTGCATGGCGGTGGCCGCCGAGAGTGGTAAAACTGTGATGCCCAGGCCGGAAGCGACCATATGGCGAATGGTTTCCAGAGAACTGCCTTCGGTCACCAACGCTGGTGAGCCGTTGTTTGCCCGGTGGGTTACGGCTTCTACCAGGGGTGGGCAGGATTCCAGAACCTGATCCCGGAAACAGTGTCCGGGCCCGAGCAATAGCAATTGCTCCTTGGCCAGCTCGTCGGCAGTCAACTGCTCCTTGCTGGCCAGCGGATGTCCCGCGGGCAGCAACACTACGAACGGTTCGTCGTAGAGCGGCAGGGTAACTACTTCCGGCTCCTCGAACGGCAGGGCAATAATAATGGCATCCAGCTCAGACTGCCGGAGTTTCTGCCTCAGGTTGGCGGTATAGTTCTCTTCGATATAAAGCGGCATTTCCGGGGCCGCACGCCTCAATTCGGGGAGCAGGTGTGGGAACAGATAGGGACCGATGGTGTAGATCGCACCGACCTTCAGAGGCGAATTGAGCTGGTTCTTGCCATCCTGAGCCATGTCTTTGATCAGGCCGACCTGATCGAGCACCCGCTGGGCCTGCTCGATAATGCGCAGACCGGTTTCGGTCACGCGGATGCTGCTTTTGCTTCGCTCGAATAGAGGGATACCGAGCTCGTCTTCCAGCTTTTTCACAGCAACACTGAGCGTTGGCTGGCTGACATGGCAACGCTCTGCAGCCCGGCCAAAATGCCTTTCGCGGGCCAGCGTAACGACGTATCGTAACTCGGTGAGAGTCATGGTGAGCTCCGGTCAGATAGATGCGGGTCGAAGTTTCACGAATTTATGAGGTAAAGCATAAGGATTGAAATTGTCTATGGCAATCACTGAAAGTCGTAAGACGCCCCGAATTCTCGTTGCCGGTTGCGGCAAACTCGGTGGCGCCATTGCCAGTCGGCTGACAACCTCGGCCACCGTGTTTGGCCTGCGGCGAAATCCCGGGCGTGTTCCCGAGGGTGTTCACGGCATCGGCGCTGATCTGACCAGGCCTGAGACCCTGACCCGCAAACTTCCTGCTGATCTCGATATCATCCTCTATTGCCTGACGCCCTCCAGCTACGACCAGCAGGGCTATCGCGATGCCTATGTGACTGGCCTGGAAAATTTGTTGGCGGCCGTCGGCAGTCAGTCTCTGAAGCACCTTTTCTTTGTGAGCAGCAGCAGTGTCTATTCACAGGATGACGACAGCTGGGTAGATGAATCCAGCTCCACAGAACCGGCCCGGTTCAGCGGCGAGCAGGTCCTGGCCGGTGAACAGACCGCATTGGAAAGCGGCCATCCGGCGACAATCATTCGATACAGCGGCATTTACGGGCCTTCACGGCGGCGTTTTCTCGAGGAGGTCCAAGAGGGGCGCATGAATCCGGCGAAGCCAGCACCGTTCAGTAACCGGATTCACGAGGAGGATGCAGCGGAGGCCGCTGCCCACCTTGTGAAGCTGGCACTTTCGGGAGCGTCACTGGAGACCTGCTACCTTGCCAGCGATTGCGAGCCGGTAAGACTTGATGAGGTAGTAGATTGGGTGCGGCAGCAAACGCCCTGCGCCGATCCGCAGCCTGATGCCCGGAAAGGTGGCCGGGCCGGGAGCAAACGCTGCAGCAACAAGCGACTGCTGGGCACCGGCTTCCAGTTCCGCTACCCGGATTTCCGTGCCGGCTACCGCGCCATGATTGACCAGGGATGAGCCTTCGGCATTAAAAAAGGCGGCCAAGGCCGCCTTTTCTCAATTCAGGTGTTTTCAGGTCTTAGCTGAGCACCATCACCGCTTCCATTTCAATGGGCACTCCCTTGGGCAGCGCCGCGACACCTACCGCCGCTCGGGCCGGATACGGTTCCTGGAAATAGGTGGCCATGATCTCGTTGACCGTGGCGAAATTGGCCAGGTCCGTCATGTAGATGTTCAGTTTCACAATGTCCTTCAGCTCGCCACCGGCGGCCTCGCAAACGGCCTTGAGATTATCGAATACCTGCCGGGTCTTGGCAGAGAAATCGCCGGCGACCACTTCCATGGTTTCCGGCACCAGCGGAATCTGGCCAGACAGGTACACGGTATCCCCTGCCTTTACCGCCTGGGAGTATGTGCCGATCGCCTGGGGCGCATTCTCGGTCTGAATTACGGATTTGTTGGTCATGACCCTTGGTTTCCTCTCTTCCAAAACGCCAATCCTCGCCCTTGCGTGGCGCGCCTGTCAACCGGGCTTTGGTCGGGGTCAGTGCCGCACACGGCTGATGTGGGTAATCGCACGAATGTTGCGGATCCGTCGCATCACCCGCGCCAGGTGCCGGCGACCATTAACGTGTACCACGAGACTGACAATGCCAAAGCGGGCGTTCTGCTCTTCCACGTTAATGCGCTCGATGTTGCCGTCCGCCATGGCAACCGCATTGGCCATCTCGGCAATCACACCGCGCTGGCGCTCCAGCTCTACCCGGAGTTCCACGGAAAATTCGTCGGTAATGTCCTTGGCCCATTTGAGGTGCGTGAGGCGAGCCCGCCCCTCATCGTCCTCGGGCAACCGGGAGCAGGTATCGGAATGAATCACCATACCTTTGCCGGAATCCATCACCCCAACCACCGGGTCTCCCGGAATCGGCTTGCAACAGCTGGCAAACCGGACCAGAAGGCCTTCCGTGCCCCGAATTGTCACCGGGCTATGATTGCCACCCTCGATATCCCTGGGAGCCTCAATGGCTTCGGCAACCTCTGAGCCGCTCGCGAGCTGACGAGCCACCAGATAGGCCATCCGGTTGCCGAGCCCGATGTCACTGATCAGATCATCAAAACTGTTCACCTGATTGTGGTTCACTACGGCTTGCTTCTGGGCGTCGCTGATTTCGGACAGTTTCGCACCAAACCCCTTCAGGGATTTCTTCAGCAGGGTGCGACCGAGCTCCAGCGATTCCGCACGCTTCTGGCTCTTGAGCACGTGCCGGATACTGCTCCGGGCCTTGCCGGTCACCACGAAACTGAGCCAGGCCGGGTTGGGGCGGGCGCCGGGCGCAGTGATGATTTCCACGGTCTGGCCACTCTGCAGAGGCTGGCTGAGGGAACCCAGGTTGCGGTTGATTCGACAGGCTACGGTGGCGTTGCCGATGTCCGTGTGGATGGCATAGGCAAAGTCCACCGGCGTCGCCCCGCTTGGCAACTCCATGATGCGGCCTTTCGGGGTGAAAACGTATATCTCGTCCGGGAACAGGTCTACCTTTACATGCTCGATAAACTCCATAGAGTCATCGGCCCGTTCCCGCATTTCCATCAGTCCCTTCACCCAGCGGTCGACCCGGGCCTGGTTGGCGCTGGTCACGCTGCTGGATTCATTCTTGTACATCCAGTGCGCCGCAATCCCGTTATTGGCGATATGCTCCATCTCCTCGGTACGGATCTGGATCTCGATGTTCACGTGCATCCCGAACAGAGTGGTGTGGATGGACTGGTAGCCATTGGCCTTGGGCATGGCTATGTAATCCTTGAAGCGGCCCGGAAGGGGTTTGTAGAGGCTGTGTACGGCACCGAGGATCCGGTAGCAGTCGTCTTCGGTATCGGTGATGATCCGGAACGCGTAAACGTCCATGATTTCATGGAAGGATTTCTGCTTGAACTTCATCTTGTTGTAGATGCTGTTCAGGTGCTTTTCCCGGCCCAGAATCCGCCCTGGCAGGCCCCGCTCCTCTAACTTTTCCTGCAGTTTGCCACGAATATCCTCGATGATTTCGCGGTGGCTGCCCCTGAGCTTGTCCACCGCTTTTGATATGTACTTCGAACGCATCGGATACAGCGAGGTAAACCCCAGATCCTCGAGCTCGGTGCAGATCGAGTGCATGCCCAGACGGTTGGCGATGGGGGCGTAGATATCGAGGGTCTCGGTGGCAATGCGCTGGCGCTTCTCATAGGGCATGGGGCCCAGGGTGCGCATATTGTGAAGGCGGTCCGCCAGCTTCACCAGAATGACCCGAATATCTCTGGCCATGGCCAGAGTCATCTTCTGGAAGTTTTCAGCCTGGGCTTCCGCCCGGGACCGGAATTCGATCTGGGTAAGCTTGCTGACGCCATCCACCAGTTCCGCAACATCGTCGCCGAACTGCTCCGCCAGGGCATCCTTGGGAATGCCGGTGTCTTCGATCACATCGTGAAGCATCGCCGCCATCAGGCTCTGATGATCCAGACGGAGATCGGCGAGAATATGGGCGACAGCCAGGGGGTGAGTAATGTACCGGTCGCCGCTCTTACGCATCTGGCCCTCATGGGCCTGCTCGGCATAATAATAGGCGCGTCGCACCTGATTGATGCGAGTGGTATCCAGATAGGAACTTAGCTCTCGAGCCAGTCCTTCAACCGTAGCCTCTGCCGACACCGCGCCTCCACGACTTCATGAAATTCAGGGACAAAAAACCCGAATGCACGCATCCGGGTCCTTCCAGAGTCCTTCCAGCAACGTTCTATAGCTACACTATAAAACCGCGGGGACAGATTTCAATGCTTCTCGCTTGCGGACAGATACTTATATACCTGGCTCCGCAGCTGGGTCACTCGTCGTCTTCTTCCTTGAGGAGATCACGAGTAATCTTGCCTTCGGCAATCTCGCGCAGAGCGATAACCGTGGGCTTATCATTTTCTTCAGCCACCATCGGCTCGGCACCCTTGGTAGCGAGCTGACGGGCACGCTTGGTTGCCAGCATTACCAGCTGGAAGCGGTTATCAACGTTTTCCAGACAATCTTCAACGGTAACTCGTGCCATAACTTCCCCGACTCATAAAATGACTGTTTCAGCAGACCGCACAGTTTACTGTGGCCGGTTCAATTTGTATACAGGAAAACCCCGTATCACGCCGGGCCGGACAATCCCGCCAGCAACGCTCGATGCCTTGGCTGCTGCACTTCCATGCGAAGGCGCTGGGCCCGGACAATCGCGAGCAGATCTCCGAGGGCCGCTTCGAAGTCGTCATTGACCACCAGAAAGTCGAACTCCACTGCGTGACGGCACTCTTCCTCAGCCTCGGCCAGGCGCCGCTCCACTATCTCCGGCGCATCGGTGCCACGCCCGACCAGTCGGTCGCGCAGCACTTCCGGCGACGGCGGCACGATGAAAATACTGACACACTCGGGAATAAGCCGTCGCACCTGAGCGGCACCCTGCCAGTCGATCTCCAGGATCACATCCTGGCCTGTTGCCAGAGTTTCCCGAACCCATGCCTGGGAAGTGCCGTAGTAATTGCCGAAGACATCGGCGTGCTCCAGAAAGTCGCCCTCGCCAATCATCGCCTCGAACACGGTCCGGCTGACAAAGTGATAGTTCACCCCGTTCTGTTCGCCCTCCCGCATCGAGCGGGTCGTGTGCGAGACGGAAACACCGAGCTTCTCGTCATTGCGGAGCATTTCCGCCACAAGGCTGGTCTTGCCGGCACCGGATGGCGCGGAGATAACGTACAGAGTACCCTGCTCAACTGCCTGACTCATAACCCGAGAACTCCAAACCTGGACACGGCGGCCGCGTATTCCGGCCAGTAAAGCACGGAATTATACGGACTTTGGCAAAACACCGCACCCCACAAGGGCGTCAGCTGATACCATTTGCCTATCCACTGTTCAGCGACTGCAAGAACCCATGCGAACCACCATCGACATCACCGTGAAGCAGCCAGGCAAAGCCATCGACGCCCTGAGCGAGGCGGCCCCCGGGCTTTCGCGTCAGAAAATCAAGGACGCCATGACCAAAGGCGCCTGCTGGTGGACTCACAAAGGCAAACGCCTTCGGCTACGCCGTGCCACAAAGGAGCTGAAACCGGGTATCCGACTACAGCTTTACTACGACGAGAAGGTGCTTGAGAGGAAACCGGAAAAGCCGATTCTCCTGGAGAATGCGGGGCGCTACACCGTCTGGTTCAAACCTCATGGGCTACTGGCCCAGGGCTCCCAGTGGGGCGACCACTGCAGTTTGCTTCGCCTGGCCGAAATCCAGCTTGAGCAACCATGCCATCTGATCCACAGGCTCGACGCCGACGCTGCCGGGCTGATGCTGATCGCCCATGACTCGAAAGCGGCCGGCGCCCTTTCCCAGTGTTTTTCGGGGCGGACCATGACCAAACACTACAAGGCGCGAGTGGCCGGCCTCATCGACGCTCGGGAGCAGCTCGTTGATGCGCCCGTCGAGGGCAAGGCGGCCGTCAGCCGTGTCTCAACGCTCGAGCTGGACGAAACCGGGGAAACTTCACTGTTGGAAATCAGTATCGAAACCGGACGAAAACACCAGATTCGCCGGCATCTGGCGGGCCTCGGCCATCCGATCATCGGTGATCGCCTTTACGGGCGACCGGCCGGCGTACCCTTGCAGCTCCTCGCCTTTTACCTGGAATTCGACTGCCCCCTGAACAAGCGCAAGATGACGTTCGAACTGTCGGCGGAACTGAGCGACCTCACACTGAATTGACCACCGGCGTAGAGATCCGGCTTATTCCAGATTCTGCACCTGCTCGAAGAATAATAATTTAAAATTCTTTAAAAACAGATGCTTGCCTTATTTTTTGCATCGATATTCGCCCAATACTACCCATTTTACTACCCATGGATAGAAACTTTATCTCTGATTGGCCCAATCGGTTACTACCCATGATTATAAACTGGGATAAGTGGGGAAACTGGGAATTTCTGATCCTTTTCCGATTTACCAACACCTTGTCTAAACCGAAAAAACCTTCTGGCGAGTCTAGCAAGAGCGGCACTCCCGATGCACCACTGCTGATATACCGAAGTTTGTACTGACAGCACAAACCTTTGATTTTATTAGATATTTTTTGTTTTTCCTCTTGCATATTTGAAACTTCGTGCGAGTATTTTAGAAAACGCAGGAGTTCAAAATGACGAAGTTGAAGACCATTTGTTTTGCTGTAACTACAGCCGCGCTCGCGGGTTGCGCTGCCACGCCTCGACACTATGACGACGAATCATCCCGCGCACTGAATCTGGCCCGTGCCGGCGGCGTCTACGATCAGGACCTGCGGGATTCACCAGACGGGACGCGCTCGTATCGGAAGGGTTTGTTGGTAAGCGCCCTCAACCTGGCCAGTCTGGCTACTTCACTAGATGCGCCGCTTCGTCATCTTAATGGCACCCAGACGCTACTCTTCAACGCCACTGACATCATGATGACGCCGGACAACCCTTCGGCGCGACCCAGCCTGATGGGCTGGATGCCGGAATCACTGGCGGCGAACGAGGATGACGCCTATGACCACTATGTTGCAGTCGTAGATGAGGCCATCACCCAGGCCGCCAAGTCGATGGCGATAAAGGTAACGAAGCTCACAGACGTGAAGACGCCGGAGATTGATGGGAACCCGCTCATGCTGTGGTCGGTAACAGTCGAGCGATATGGCTGTGCCGATAGCAACTGCATCATCGCCTATAACATCCAACAACCGAATCACTGGAAGACACCAAGCTATGTCATCGGCCGTGAAGCAGCCAGTTACAACATCGCTGCCAACCATCCCGAGAAATATTCCCGACTGGTATTTCGGCAGTCCGGCCATGAACTCACCTTTCCAGTAGATGAATTCTATGGCGCTGTCAGCGCCGGCATGCCTCCCTGGATAGTGATGTACTTTCCACCAAACACCGTGATCCAGGACGGCGAGCCGCTCCCCTATCCGGTGTTGTATGAACAGGGCCAACAGCTGATGTTCAGGGAGCCCGACCATGAGTGACTGGCACGATGAACTTGAGTTGGCACTGCTGCCGCTGGAGGACCTAAGAGTCGATAGCGTCTACATGACTTTTGTGATCAGCAATGCCCTGAGCGATCGAGGCATTTTCCATCAATGCCGGATCGGATACGCGGAGGACCGACTGAGCCGAATGACCACCGCTCCCCATTGCTGGGTCGAGCTCGAACAGGGCTGGTGTATCGATCTCCGGCTCAGACAGTGGCTGGGCGATGAGGACGACCTCCCTCATGGCGTATTCCAGCCATCCGACTACCCGCGAGTTCGATACCAAGGCACGGCGTTGCTGGTTCCACGCCTGGACGTGGAAGATTTGAGGGCGATGACGAATGATGCCTACAGCAAGGTGAAACTGCCGTGGCTGGCCGGGCAAGCCGCAGCGGCCTGACGCCGGGCAAAACTTGCATTTTCTCAGGTTCTGGTGGCTTCGAAGTAAAGAACTATCGGGGACTGAGGCCATGGTGAGAGTGGCAAAAACAGTAGCAGTGGGGCTCGCCGGGATCGGCGTTGTGGAGCTCGCCTTTAGGGTTACCGATGCTGCGCTTTACGCATGGTATCTATTGTTCGTGCTGTGGGTGGTCGTACTGTTCATTCGCTTCGCACTAGCCGCAGTCGATGCCTACAAGACGGTTTTCGCCAAGGGACCCGATGGGGAAATGACGTTTCCTGAATTCGAACAAAAGATGGCGTCGTTCAGTCGAGGCAGTGATGAGGAGGCAACCGGCGCGGGCAACAAGGCAACTTCCGGCAATGGGAGCAATGGCGGTACAGAGGGTTTCTTCGATGACGACAGAATCAACCAGATTTATCGAGCGGACGATCCGTTCGGGGATTTTCTCGACTCTTGAGGTGGTTCCTTATGGGTACAGATCAGGAGAACCAGGGGTTCGAACCCGGTAACGGCCACCAGAACCACCTAAACCAGACCGGCCAGAGAGAACCACTTATAACAGACTGAGGAACCGACGATGTTTATTCGAGCCTACCTTCGGGCATCCACGCAGGAACAGAATGCGGAGCGAGCCCGGGAGTCACTGGTACAGTTCGCAGCCAACCACGGTCAGCGTATTGCCGCTTTCTACGTGGAGAATGTGTCCGGCGCCACCCTGCACCGCCCCGAGCTGATGAAACTGATCGCAGATTCCGATGAGGGCGACATCGTTCTGGTCGAACAAATTGATCGGCTGGCTCGCCTCAAACAGAGTGACTGGGACTCCCTCAAGCAAAAGCTGGCCGCCAAGCGGTTAGCCATCGTCTCCCCGGAATTACCGACCAGTTGGCTCGCCCTGGAAAAGAAGGACGACACCGGTTTCACCGACTCCATTCTACGAGCGGTCAACGCCATGATGCTCGACATGCTGGCTGCCGTGGCCCGCAAAGATTACGAAGACCGTCGGCGCCGGCAGTTCCAGGGCATTCATAAAGCAAAAACGGAGGGCAAGTACCAGGGGCGGCAACCAGACCTGAAGCGCAGACAGCACATCGCCAGCCTACTACGCAGTGGTCACAGCTACAGCGAGATCCAGGAGATGCTGAGTTGCTCGCGGCACTTGATTGCGTCTGTCGCCAAAGAACAAAGACAGGCCGATGCTGTGGCCTGAAACCAACAAACTGCCCTCAAAGGGCCATCAACCATTGGAGACCTGAATATGCTGAATCTATCTGCCACACTGATTGCATTCCTGAGCTTTGTCGCAGTCATACTTTTTATCTGCGTTGTGGCCTACCGAAACGCGGACCGTCTGGAAGCGTACGTAGAGCGCAAGTTCCGGAGGAAGGCGCACCGTCCTAACAGCGATCTGAAATAAATTCGGGGCAAACTGGTGTTCTTGCCCAAAACGGACAGTTCGAGAGCCGTGCCTACTGCGTCGTCCATGGCAGCATAATCGTGAAGTCGATATGAGGTTATGCACATGACGGACAGAACAGCCAGGCTTCCCGACAGCTTTCTCCTTTTATTGGAACAGGAAGAAAAGTGGAGACAGCAGCGGGAGGAGACGGGGCTTCCGGCTCTCACAATACTGATCGACGCCGCTCACAGCGGTGGTGGCCAGGCCCGGCATATCCGGCGATTCCTGCTTGGCCTATATAATGCCAGTCACTGGCCATTCGAGCTGAACCGGCTGAGGGCCTTGGATGCCGAGCTGCAACAGGCTGCGTTGCAGGTTCTGGCGCTGGATTGGAATGGCCGGGAGGTTCACACCTATGTGCCGGGTGGTGACGAGCTGTTTCAGTCCTGGTGGGAGCGTGAATCAAAAGCGTGATAAATTTTCTGCCCTGTACAGGATTGAAACCTACCCAACCCCATATCGGGTGTTCTATCCCAGCACCAGGGAGCTGGGAAGATCCCTCGCTGTTCACGGCGACCTCGACACGGATACCGAGGTGACGGGTGACCATGCGGGACAGACCTACAGCCAGGGAGAAGCTGACGATAAGCTTTCACCAACGGAAAGACTCGTCATAGGCCGAACCTCCCCGGATTGGTCAGCCGATATGCCAGTAGGATATGCGCAGAGTTCTTATGAAACATTACTCAACTACACTTTCTATATTTTGTTTCTCAAACCAACTCTCAACCGTGTTCAGGGCTCCGGGAGAAAGCTGCTGGGTAAACAGAAGAGCGAGTCGTCTTTTTGGTCTAGAGCATGCAACGTAAAAAAGGTTTCTGTTATTTTCAAAAGTTGCGCGGTCCTTTTCGCTCAGCGTGTCCTGTTTGGGGACATTTTCGAGCATTTTCCCAAAATTGTATTTGTTCCAACCTCGACCAACTATGACCAGAACATTTTCGAACTCAGCACCTTTTACACCATGTTTCGTCTCGAATGGCGAATGCCCCTCAAGGTAGTTGGTAACGGATATAATCTCCTGATATGGAATATCATGAAGTTTCCGTACCTCCATCAGTGAACGAGGCATTTCTTCCCCCTCTGATGGATCGAAAGTTTCGAGCCGCAGCTCTATCTTCTCCACTGCATCGGCAAGCCGGGGAATTCGGAATTCCCGCAAATGCGCAACTACATCGGCGACAGTGCCAGTCTGTCGGATTTCGAGTAGGCGCGTCATGGAGTCCGACCAATCCTTTTTGTCAGCGGCCTTTAGTAAATAGCTTTTACTCGCCCCCAGCGCCGCGAACATCTCTCCATACCGTTTTGCTGCAAAAGCTCGACAAGCGGGCTCCAAGTGATCGACAAAGAACGCGATATGGGCCTGCTCCTTCTTCGTGAAGGAATTATTGTCCCGAAAAACGCTTGCTAAACTGCTATAGCCCTGCTGTTTACCTAGCGCCCGGTGAGTGAGCATGAGGATCTTAGTCCTTTCGGCCGACAGGTCCCAACCTGCTTTGGTGAGGCGGCTCTTTACTTCGGAGATTGTGTTGTTGGCAGCATCGTCCGGCAAATCGCCGCCGTAATGTGGCCCCTTGAGCCTGATGCCCGGCCACTCGTTCGTATGGAATATACGCACCTCACCACGAACGTCTGGATCGAGGACGAACTGCTTGAGCTCCGGTCTCATACGGTTGAGACAATCGACAACGGCGGACGCAGACCGGAAATTGGCTTGCTTTCCTATCTCCGTTATCGTGGTGTCTACCAGCTCGCCGCAGCCATCTCCATAAATCTTTTGCCAGTGATCTCCGAAAAAGCCGAATAGCGGCGGCCCGCCCTTGCCAAAAAAATGTTCGCGTATCGCTGCAATCCAATCTGCATTTGTATCTTGGTATTCGTCGATCAGGATGACTGGATACCGGTAACGAAAGATGTTTCTGAACTTCTCATAGCCAAGCAATCGTATGGTCAGGGGTAGAACATCGTTGTGGTGAATCGAGATAGCCTCGTCCGTGATGCCGCGATAGCCAAGTGAATATTCAATCCTCCGAGATCCTGGGCCACCAGCTTCTTTAAGACGTTCTTCCCATGGATCGCTAGACCATCCTTCAAGCTCTTGCAAGTGAACGCGCAACTGAGACTGAAAGCCGGAAATTACAGACCAGCAGAAGGCATGGATGGTGTCGCAGTGAATAAGCGGGCTGCGATCGGTCCGTGCTTTGATTTCCTCCTTTGCGACGTTTGTAAAAGTAATGCAAGCAATACGCTGATTGAGGCGTGGAAGGCGTTCGCCTTCCCGTTTGATGAGGAACTGCAATGCTTTGACCAGCGAATAGGTCTTACCAGCCCCGGCACCCGCCTCCAGCTTGAAACTATTCGACTTCTCGATGGCTTCGCGAACCGCAGTAAGTGCACGTTCGCTGGCTTCCTCGGCAGGTGATAACTCAGTCGGTTCAGTCATTGGCGGATTCCTCCGCAATATCCTCTGAGACAACAGTGGCTTCCGGTGGTACTGGGACGGTGGGTGGTGCTACGAAACCTCTGGCGAGCCAGGCAAGCCCGTCATTGATATATTTCGGAATGTTCCAGTCCGTATCGTCGATCGCGTATTGCAGAGCAAAAGCAGACTTCTTGAATGTTTCGGCTTTTGCAAGGGCGTCCCCGGCGAGGGCTTCGGGCGTGTCGCCGCTTACCCCGAATTTTGCGCCATTTGCCAGCAGAAAAGCATCCTCGAAAGTTCTGCCGCAGGGACCATCATTCACTTCCCGGCATTGGTACGCGATCCTAATGCGCCCTCTGATTTGTTCTTCATCGGATTTTTCAAGCAGATCATTGGGAACGTTGGGCCCACCGCCAAACCATGAATTGATACAGGCATTGCTGGTGGCGTTTGCTTCATGCACGAGACACTTTTTTCCTCCGACGTCAGTGACAGGGTCAAGGTCGGTTACGATGAGCGTTTGCAGCTCCAAGAAATTTAAAAGATCGAAGAATTTATGCGCATAGGCACCTCCAACCTCCATGATGGTTAAGTACTGACTGCGAAGCTTCGGTCCCGACGTGTCGGCTTTGTCTCGCTTTTTGATCATGATTGGCAACATGAGCCGCTCGCTGGTGCCTTCGATCAGTATCGCTTTGTCCGCAAAGAACAGATCGCAGCGCGTCAGGGTAAGATACTGGTGGAGGAACTTCTTGTCTTCGGGCTTAGTGCTAGACATTCCTCGGCGCAGGTCCTTGATTTTGGTATTCCAGATGGTCGACCTATCATTGGCCGGTGAAGGCAGGAAATACCGGATCGATTCAAAATGCGCTTCGTTTGCGATATGAGACGAGTGAGTCGAAACCAGGAACTGGACAGGCCACTCCGGATCCTTTTCATGTTCCTTGTTTAACTTTTCGACGATCGCGCCAATCTGGCGAATAAAAACTTCCTGCATCTGGGGATGCAAATGAGCTTCTGGTTCCTCAATAAAGACGATGTGGACTCCGGGGGCGTGGGCCTGCGCCCGGAATTCACGATAAAAACTGACTATCTGTAGCAAGATAAATATCAGGTTTCGCATACCAAGCCCGTTATAGGATTCGGGCAAAAGGACGCCGCTATCCCCTTCGTAGCGGATCTTTGTATGGTTCGTCAGAAGACGATGAACATCGAGTGACGTCTCTGTCGTCAGCACGGATCCACCCAATCCAGGGTAGCCAAAGGTTTGCAAAGTAGGTAACAATTGTTGCAATTGGCTGCGAAAATCGCTGTCGATAGTTTCTTGAATTGTGCGAACAGCTTCCTCAAGCTGTTCGGCTATTTTGCGCTCCTTCTCATCCGCGGTATCCAGTGATGCGTTATTGAACAATCCTTCCAGCACCTTGGCGAGAACATCGCTTTCCTTGGTGGTGATATCGTCAAGGCCACGCTGTGCGTTGATAAAGCCTGTTTTTAGCAAGGTCCTGACGGCGGCCTGAGAACTTTCTTTACGATTCGACGCATCATTAGGGTCTTCCGCCCAGACTTTAATGCCGTACAGATTGTGGATGCGCGCAGCGATTTCACGAAAGAACAGTTTCCGTGTCGCATCAGTGATTTCTTCAGGAAGTCCGTCGAACAGTCGGTTGATCGCTCCATCCATCGGCTCAAATCGCATTACAACGAGGGCTTCATCGCATGCCATATCAAGATCGACGATAAATTCGCCGAGTGGTCCAAGTCGCGGCTGTGCAGGGTTATAACGGAAGAACAAGCGCAGTTCGATAATTGGAAGAAGCGTGCGTATTTCTGATTCCTCCTTTCCTTCTCTCTCCGCCTTGAACGCTGCGCAGAACTCCTCATAACACTCGGTTGAGAAATCTTGAAGGTAAAATGTCGCGTTCTTGTCCGATGTGAATCGCCGAATGACTTCGGATAGGGATGTTTTGCCGCTGTTGTTCCTTCCCACGATTACAGAAGTCTCGCTTTCAAGAAAAAGTTCAACATCCCGAAGAAGACGGAAGTTCTTTATCTGTACGCGGTTTAGTTTCATAGTGCCTCCGTAGCGCGACGCCGAAAATCTCTCAGTTCACCTGAGTTAACGTTCCACCTTCTCAATGGATCGAATGGCAGCGACTTGGAACCACTGGGCGCGCCCTGAAAATCATTTGGTCAGTGATGCCGTTACGCTGCTCATGTTATTCCCCCTCAGTTCCATTCGGCTTTTGTTTAATAAACGTCACCTCAAAGGCCTTGCTCGACCGAAACTGCTGCAACCGGTTGGCAAACGCGAAGGCTTCATTCATCTCGTAGTGCTGAAAGATGTCCAGCCCCCGATCCAGCGATATCTTCCAGCCGTGGTCCGTAACGATATGACGGGCGTGAATGGTGCCGCTTTCATCAAACTCCCAGGTGAAGTCGATGCCCACGGTGCGAGCGGATTCTTGGATCTTTTCAAAACTCTCGTCTTGTAGGTCACCCTTGAACTCGTCCCGGACTGTGACGAGGTGAACCGCCACTTCATCTTCTTCCGCTTTGTTCTTCACGATGGCTTCGAGAAACTCCATGAAATTGCGGATTTGGTAGAAAAGCCGAATGTAGGGGTCTGTGACGGTGATCTTGCGGGCGCCCTTCAGGTATGCGCCAAACAAGCCGTCGAATGAGATACCCTTTTGGTTCTCCTGGAAAGTCAGGTGCTTTTCCTCCAGTACGGACTCGGGGGCGCGAGGCTCTTTGGGCTCGCCACCTTTAACGTCTGCTGCTGGCTCGGGCGCTTCCCCCCGTCATCAGGGGTGGACACCGCCTGGTGGTAGTAACCCGGGTACTCTTCTTCCTCAAGTGTCGTGACCAGTATTTCCTGGCCTTCCTGGTCCTGATAGGAAAATCGGACTTCACCGTAGGTGGTGTCGATCCGCTGTAACTGGTCCTTGACCCGCTTGCGCCCCTCGATGGCAAAACGCAGCACTTCTTCAACCTCTTCCTTGGTTGCTCCGCCCTGGGGGAACAGGATTTTCATCAAGCCGGAAAAGGTCTTATTGATACCGTCCCGGTCTCGGGTCGAGATATCCGAAGAAAGAGTAAAGTGCTCGCGGTACTGATCGGAATAATCATAGTTCCGCATCGAGCGCAGGATTTCTGCAAGATAGTCCACCACGAAGCCATAGCCATCAGAGAACATCTCGCCCCGGATGATGTCGACCTCCCACCCGGGGATGTAGAAGTGGATACGGTCCAGAAAGGCAGAATCGTAGAACTTGTCCGGCAGCTCATCGAACAGGTCCGAATGCTTTAGCATGTAAGGCACGGTATGCCGGGTGTTCCCCACGAACACCATGGACGCCTCGGCGCCCAGGGTTTCCACGCCCCGGGAGAAGGACTTGTTAGCCATGTAGTTCTTCATGATGTCGACCAGTGCTTTATCGACGCGCTTCTGCTTGCCGGCGAACTCGTCGAAGGCCACGCAATCCCAGTAGCCCACCAGGCCGATTTTGCCGCTGGAGTTGTTCACAAACAGCTTTGGTACAGTGACCTCACCACCAGAAACCAGGATTCCATGGGGCGAAAATTCAGAGTAAACGTGGGATTTACCCGTCCCCTTGGGGCCAAGTTCAATAAGGTTGTAGTTCCGCTCGCAGAACGGAATCAATCGGACCAGTTGCGTCAGCTTGCTGCGCCGTCCGAACATCTCCGGGTTAAAGCCGATACTCTGTATCAGCAGGTCAATCCACTCGTCCGTGCTGAACTGCTGCCGCGCGGCAACGTAGGCGTCGTAGTCGAAGTGAGATAGCTGAATCGGTTTGAGGGTGGACAGAATCCAGGGGCTGACGTTCTGGTCTTCAGAAAATACGTATTCGATGTCCGCAATGCACCAGACGCCGCTTACCAGCAGTTTGGGGTGGGCCTTCACGGTCCCAGAATCCACCAATACCTTCTTGATTCCCAGGTTGGAAAATTGCGCCTCGTAGGCATCCGTCTTCTCATTCAGGGCCACGCTGATCTTATCGATGACCTTGTAGCGCCCCTTTTCCTTGATATTCGAGCGCACCAGCCCGGCCTCGTTGCGGTGGACATAGTGCTTGGCCAGAATCTCCTTGACCGTCTCGATACCGGTCTGAATCGTTGCCTCGTCGTTAGTGGCGCAGTACTGGCCGAGCAGATACTCCAGCACATATGAGGGGACGATGGCATTGCCCTTGACCGTTTTCACCAGGTCTTTGCGCACCACCAACCCGGGGAAGTGTTCGTTGATCTTTTGGTCAAGCGTACTCATTGGCTATAACCCTCAGAAATCAAAATCGCTGGTAAAGGACCGCCGCATCAAATACCTGAGCGACTTGTATTCCTTGTAGTGGGAGGTGCCGGCGTGCTGTTCTCCCAGCTTTAAGAAAACCTCCTGGCCGTTGGCCTCATCCGCCTTGCGGCTGAGCACAAAGCGCACCTGAAGCTCCCGCTCGCGGGGGTTCTCCGAGGTCAGGTCAAACGACAGTTCGTGACTGTCCGAAATCAACTCCCCTGACTGGGTATAAATCCCGGCCCGCAGGTGGCGAGGCTGTACTTTCTCGGTAACCGGCCCGGACTGATACAAGGTGACGGCCAATTGGCCGGAAGTGATCACCGAGCTGGCCCCACGCAGGATGTCTACCTCAACGGCGCTGACGTCACTCTGGCGCTTCTTGTTAACCTTCAGGACCGGAATCACAACCTCCTGCAACGATGCGCCGCCATGCACAAAGCGGCTGCCTGAGCCTTTGAGGCGCAGCCGGTTGATGGACTTGGGAATCTGCACTTCCATATCGCCATCCAGCCCAAGCTGCTCGGACGAGAAGTGATGGAACGCCGGAGAGGCGGACAGCCCTTTACCCAACACAAAACGGCGATCCCGGTAGCGAATATCGTCGCCAGAAACGGCGTCGCCCAGGAAGTCACTCTCATCCAGCTCACGGTTCTGGTAAATAAAGCCATGGTCAGCGGTGATCAGCAGGTTGTTGGCGTTGGCCGCCGTGAGCTTCTTGATCAGACGAATCAGGTCATCCAGGGTTTGTTCTGCGGCTTCAAAGGCCTGCCCCTCTGAGTGCATCTTGTCGCCGGTGTGATCGATGCGGTTGTGGTAGATGTACAGCACATCATTACCTTTGAGCAGCTCACGGCTGTCTTCCCGGTTGAGCTGCATAAAATCCTCCGCCTTGACGGCCTGGCCCCGCCCATCCAGGGCGGCCTTCAGGATTTTGGTACGGTTGACCGTGCCCTGTGAGCTTTGGCCATCCACCAGTACCGTGCCGGTATCGTTGTCGGCGATCGCCAAGGACTTGTTGGGCAGCAGCGCCGCCATACCGAGCTGCGTATAGCTGGGAAGAGTCGAGAGTGCCGGTTCAAGCTCCGCGCTGTAGCGATCTTCCTGCCGGATAAGGCCCAGCAGCTCATCACCAATCTCATAGCGCATGGCGTCGGAAATGATCACACAGATCCGCTTGTCCTTGCGCAGGTAAGGGCGAACCCAGTGCTCGAAAAAGGCCTTTTGCTGAACGACCGGATAGGCCTCCCAGCGCGGCGCGGCGTCCACGTGAACCTGGAAGCCATCGCCCAGCTTGAGCAGGTAGTTGTTGGAATACAGGTTCTCCACCTGCTCACTAAGCTCGCCCATTAACGATGCCTGGCCGGACATACGCACATGGTAGGTAAACTTGCGGTAGAGCTGATCCAGCTGGTACCAGGAGCGGCTGTATCGCTGGACGCCGTCTGAGAGGCTTTCCAAGGTGAGACGAGCCTCACCGAGCATCTGGACAAAACGGGCCGCAAACTCAATGGCTTCATACAGGTGGCGGAACTCCCCGTACCAATGTCCCTGGCGCCGCTGCCGCACCCACAGCGCCACATCACCGCTGGTGACTGTGCGGCCTACCACCGCCCGCACCAGGTCACTGATAATCTTCTGGTCGATTAGCCGGAAGTAGTCCAGCTCAACCAGGTCCCGGAAGTCCCGTTTACCGAGATCCTGCTCAATGCCCAGCACCTCGGCACACTCGGCAGACAGGGTTTCAAACCCCTGCTCGAACTGCCGGCTGTCTTTCCAGCGCTTGAGGAACACCAGGGCGTCGCCGGTCAGTTTAACCTCGCCATCGGTACCCATGGCATAGCAGGATTTGAACAGCTCGATCACAAAGTCGCGCAGGCTGGGTTCACTGGCCTCGTAGCCGTAGAAGCGAGTGAGCTGTTCCCACAGGAAGCTATCCAAGCCGCATCGTTCGATCAGCCGGATGCCATCATCACGCTCTTCCGCCAGTTGCTGCAGCAGGGTTTCCACCACCGAGTCCATACGGGGCTCGCTACCGGCACACACGGCCAGCATCTTCAGGCGAAGCTGACCGACAGTGTCATCCGGCTTCAGCAGCTTCTTCAGCGCCTCCTTGCGCTTGATCGCCTGGAAAAACTCCGCGTGAGCCTGGGCCACCTCGGCAAACTCCAGGCCCAATTCCAGTTCGGATAGCCAGATGGCCACCTGGTCAGTCCGGAACTCGCCGTGGGCCAGCTGTACGTCCAGCAACCAGTTATCCAGATCCTCTGGTTGCGGCCCCTCCTTGTACAACAAGAATTTCTGTTCCGGCGCCTCCCGCAGAATGCGATGTTTCAGGCCGTACTCGTTGTTGGCGATTTCCAGCTTCTCCACGTCTGGGATGGAAACCGCCTCGAAGTCACTGCGCAGCTCCTGTTTGGTGTCGTACCAGAACACAATCCGGTGCTTATCGAAAAGCCTGCTCAGCGCATAATTGATTTGTTGGCTCATTCTTTGCCCCCGAGCTTCTCCAGGCGCGACACCCATTCATCAAAGTGTTTGCAAGAGGCCCGCAGAGCATCGAGGCCGATGTGAGCCGCAACCGATACCCCCGATGTCACCTTGTCGTATTCCGGTATCTCTTTGAGAATTCGTTTC
>NZ_AGTR01000005.1 GCF_000235625.1 Marinobacter manganoxydans MnI7-9
GGAAACCAATGTCTCCAAGCTGGAGCGAATGTATCAGCAGGGTCAATTCCAGAGTGAGGAATGGAAGGAAGCTCACCGCATCTCGACCTACGTTTCCGGTGTTGGCACCAAGTCCGGCGAATCGGATGATGGTCCCAGCATGGGGCTTGGACTTGGTGAGCAAGGCATACTCAAGAAAATTGACCAAGGCAGCGAGGCGCTGGCGGCTGATATCATCCGTTTTGTGAGTGACCCCATCGACGAACTCGTGCTTGACGTTTTCGGCTTCAGCCGTGGCGCGGCTACGGCCCGCCATTTCATCAGCCGGGAAGTTCAGGATGAAGGCGGTGCGCTGGCCGCCGCGTTTAAACAGCAGGGCATACCCTGGGCGAAGAAGATCACCGTTCGCTTTGTAGGTCTTTTCGATACCGTTGCGGGGATTGCCGATCTCGGCAATTTGGACTTCTCTGCACACGATGCAGAAACCGGACGCATCAACGTCAACCTGCGGCCGGAGGATGCTGAACGGGTGGTTCAGTTTGCCGCGCGGGATGAGCGCCGGCACAACTTCTCACTGAACAGCCTGCGAGGTGAATCCGGCGATTTGCCGGAGCACTTCAGCGAATGGGTGCTTCCGGGTGTTCACTCTGATATTGGCGGCGGTTACCCGGATCGCTTTCGAGAACGGGTTGAAGTTCGTCCGCCCTTGGTTGTCAAAGGAAAGGATCGCCGCAATCCCGAAGCCAGTTTTGAATTCTCCCGCATGTTGCAGGAACGTGCGCTGATCAAACACGAGGGTTGGATCGGGCCACTGAACCCACTCGCCACACTTGAAATTGAACAGGAACGCCCACCCGGTTTGCGTGGTGGCGACATTACGCTTCGCCTTTGGCTGGACCGCGAGGTTCTTAGTGAGTACTCCCGTATTCCGCTGTATCTGATGCACAAATTGGCGGTGGATGCTGGTGTGCCATTCGATCCTATACCTACGGAAAGCCCTCAGCTGGTTTTGCCGCCGGAACTAATGACTATCGCCAGAAATCTCGCGGCCCACGTCTGGCATGGCAGCCCGCTATTGATGACTCCGGAATCTAACGCGCTACTGAAACAGCGATATATTCATCATTCCGATCACTATCTGCAGCTTGGCCCGTTGTACCCTTTCAAGCCCGGCAAGTATGGCCGTCGAACTGTCCATCCGAATAAAGGGCAATGGAGTGAGGGGCAATACCATGAGTGTTAAAACGCTTGCCATTAGCTTCTGTGTTCTGGTGCTACTGGGGTGTTCGGATCAGAGCAAATCGGAAGGACCAGCGTATGGCCCAGACCCTACTTACCGAAGTATCTCCGTTGTCGTACCTCAGCACTACGATGCGTGGGTTGAGACCTTTATCCTGGAATCGGTATCGGGGGAAATCGGTTGGCGGGCACCTATCGGGATAATCACCTGCTGTTGGAAACATCCGTCGGGCAAAAACGCGGAGTGGCAGGCAATGCCGGGGCTTGTGCTCATCAAGTGGTTCTCGTTTGCTGAGCAGCAATCTTACCGGGCGTTGATCCAGCTTGAGAATGCCCGCGAGATTGAGGAGAAAATGAAAGAAATCGCTCCGATTGAACGCTACGGTAAAACCTTTGACATGCCTCTCAACGACCTGACGTTTGGTCTGGCGCCGGGCGGCACGGTGGTTGTCTGGATCATGAACGGCGCGGAAAATGCGATTGAGGTGGGGCGTTACGAGGCCTCAGAAATAGAAACACACCCAGAGCATTACCGTGAAATCACTGAACGCTATAATCGTGACAGTCGAGATTATATTGAGAAGCACGGTATACCGATTGATGGCTGGTAATTGTCCGTCATCGGTTGAGGTTGGGAGTAAGTCACCACATAACCAAGCGCGTCAACGGGACCGCTTTGTTCCGCTGCCGCTCCACAAATCGGCCCGTTACGCCAGCGTTATCTGCATTAGGTGTTCTATGGAGATCAGTTTGGACGAGAAAGTAAAGCGGTGGGTAGAGAAAGAAGGGTACCCATTAGAATTTTCAACTGCCCACAAGTTTAAGAAAAGAAGGTTCTCCGTTGAGCAGAGTTATTTTGCAAAAGATGAAAATGGCAAAGCCCGAGAGGTTGATGTTCTAGCAACTGCCAATGTTCCAATCGGCCGCTCTTTTCTCCGAATTAAGCATGTAGTTGAATGCAAATGGAGTAAAGACAAACCTTGGGTGTTATTTAAAGACGAAAAACGTTTTGCCACTTCCGCTTTGGCAGCTCAGCTTATCTCTTCATCGGCTGGCCAAGCGATAGCTTGGGCCGCCGCTGGCAATGAGGAATTTAAAGAGCTGGGCATGTTTAAGGGGGAGGGATTTTCTTTTTCAGGGCGACAAGCCTTTTCAAAAGGTAATGACCTTTTTTACCAAGCTGTTCAGGGGGTTGTATCCAACTGCCTAAATATTACTAGGTTTTATGACGAGTACGAATTTGCGCCAGAAGATCATATGCTGGCAGTCATCACTCTTCCATTAATTGTGATTGAGGGAGGTCTTCACGAAGCTACATATGCTCCTGAAAGCGACGAATTACAACTGAATAGTATTAATCATGCTCGATTGCGCTGGAAAGGAAATGAAAGGCGGCAATTGAATACGGTAATTGACGTAGTAACATCAGATTACCTTGATACTTTCCTTGATACCCGTGAAAAAGAGTTAGAGGTTCTCGTTAGTTGCTTCGGAGAAGCCTTACAGCAACTGATTAAGTGTTTCCAAGAAAAAACTGAGAAATATTTAGTAGTTAGAGAAGGTGCTAGGGGTATTTCTGGTAGGCCAAACTTATTACGGAAGCTTAGCAAGCTATCAACACCTAACAAAAAGCTGCAAACGGACGCATCTGACGATGCGCCGTTCAGCTAGGCGTTATACCCAAGGATTAAGCAATGAGTTCGTACGGAACGTTGATCTTCTTCTGTGGGAAGATGGGAGCCGGCAAAAGCACCCTGTCTGGCAAAATCGCTCGTGAGCGGGGAGCCGTGCTTATTTCAGAGGATGAATGGCTGGCCGCTCTGTTCCCCGGCGAGATCAATGATTTCAATGATTACATTCGTTACTCATCTCGGCTCAAGCCAGTGCTGAAATCACACGTCGAGCAAGTGCTCTTGGCTGGCACCTCTGTGGTCCTGGACTTTCCTGGCAACACCCGCAAGCAAAGAGCCTGGTTCAAGGATATCTACTCGCAACACGGCATACCTCATGAGCTGTACTATTTGTCGGTAGACGATGAAGTTTGTTTAAAACAGCTGAAACAGCGACAGAAAGAACAACCTGAACGAGCACAGTTCGACACGGAGGAGGTCTTTAGAATGGTGACGGGTTACTTTGAACCGCCTGAAGAGTCGGAGGCATTCAACCTCCAGATTGTTACGGGCTAGTCCGCATAACGAGTGACTGCTGCAGGATCCAACTGCGTCGGCGCTCCGTTTCTATCCAGACAGACCTGGAAATGCCAGCGTGGCGGCTCTGGTTTGAGCCGCCACGCCATTACCCGCTCCTCTCAATCAATCAGACCCATTTTGGCCATCTGGAATGGGAGGAACTTCCTTTCGTTAACCAAAGTCACAACATCGAGCTCATTAATGAGGCTGGGGTTCAAATACCTGTAAGTCCACCGATAATCGAACCCGTTTTCTGCCGCCTCATAGCGATCCAACAAGATACGGACATGCCCAATGCCGGCCATACGGATCGCCATGTAACAGAGAGCGCAAGGCTCTCCTGAAGCAATCAACGTCGCCCCTTTCAAAGAGACGCTATTTTCATTCCGTGAAGCGTCCCTTATCGCCTGTATTTCTGCGTGTGCGGTACAATCCAGATGGTCGGCAACCTGATTTACCCCCTTGCCGACAACGTCTCCATCTTGATTGACGATCACAGCGGAAAACGGCAAACCACCGGCTTTTACATTGCTAATAGCCAGATCAATGGCGCTTTCGCCACAGGTTGCCAGACGCTCTTCATCAATTCGGTCACGCATCGGTGACCTCATTTCTTGACGATAACGCCGGGGCTGAAAGGCTCAGCTCTGAAGCAAGGCTCTCGGCTCGAGCTTTGGCGTTGGCGACTGACACGCGGTGCCGCTCGTCGCCAAATTCCTGATATTCAGCGGTGACTTCGTAAATGGTGTCCACCCCGAGGTATTTGCTCAACGTTCTGAGGTGCGGCACCAGGTGGCCAGACTCTTCTCTTATTCCGCCTTTTTCAAAGCCAAACTCTCCGCTGGAGGTCACGATGATCAATGTCTTACCGGAGAGCAGAGGCTGCAGCGGGAAGTCCCCTCGTTCGAGATCGAAATCAAACGTTTTGCCGATACGTACGATCTGATCGAACCAGGCTTTTAGCTGAGCCGGCATACCGTAGTTGTACATGGGTGAGGAGATCACAATAACGTCGGCTGCTGAGACCTCAGCGATAAGTGTATCAGAGAGTGCCAGTGTCTCCTGCTGCGCCGGGGTCCTATCTTGCTCCGGGGTAAACACCGCGCCAATCCAATCCTGAGTGATGAAAGCGGGTGGGTTCACGCCAACATCACGATAGATATATTCATCCTCAGGCCGGTTCTGTTTCCAGGTATCAATGAATCGGCGGGCGACATTTTTCGAGATGGAATCGTGATCCGGGTTCGGGTTTGTCGCGGCTCTGACGCTTGAATCAATGTGTAATAGTGTGCTCATGTTCATTTCCTTGGCTGATTGATGACAGGAGCTAGTTTGTGGCGCTGGATGGACTTGCACAAACGGAAAAATTACACTTGCAGATGAATTAAACTCATCCAAACGTTCATGAACTCGTGATTGACCTGGAGATTCACATTGCAGGTGTCATTACAGGCGCTGAAAGCCTTTGAGTCGGCTGCCCGCCGGGGTAGTTTCAAGTTGGCGGCAGAAGAACTTTCGCTGACGCCGACAGCCATCTCACACCATATTGGCAACCTGGAAAACCGATTGAATGTGAGCCTGTTTCATCGGCAAGGAAGACGGATATCCTTGACGGGAACGGGTATCCGATTAGCCAAAGCGACCTCGGAAGGGTTTCGGAAAATCGACAGCGCTTTGGAAGAGGTGGTGAAGGCAGGCAATACAGTCAGGGTGACGACGACATCATCCTTGGCAGCGATGGTGCTGATCCCTTCCCAGCACGATTTCGAACAAGCCAACCCCGAGATTTCTGTGGAAATATCGACCGGCGAGTCGGTCGACAGCCAATCCTACATCATTCCCATTCGATTCGGGGATGTCTCAGTTGCTGAGCCTTCTGATGTCATTCGATTTGAGTCATTCAATGTATTTGGTGCCTGTGGAATGACGCCTCCCTCCTGGGAAAATGCCCCTTTAACCCTTTTTACCACGGAGTGGAAAAACCAAGCGTTACCGGCCCCTCCCCTCGCCGATTGGTTAGAAAAAAATGGACTGCAGGGGGCAAATATCCAACTCAAAACGTTTGATCAGGAGCTTTTCGGGATCCAACAGGCTATGGCAGGCAACGGGCTGGTGTTCTGCTCTACAACGCTCGTCGAACGGCTGTTGAAGGCCAACGTTCTGCAGCACTTCGACACGCAATCGGTAACATCAGATTTGTGCTATTACGTTCCAGGTAGGGATAGCTTCGAAACGAGGAGTGCGGCCAAATTCCTGAATTGGATCGAAGATATCCTGAACCAGTAATACATACAGTCATTTTCATTTTTCATGGACATCAGCCCAATAAAAACCGGAGAACGCCAATGACCGCCTACGTGATCGGCAACATCACCGTAAAAGACCCCGAGAAATGGGCAGAATACCGCAGCCTTGTTCCGGAAACGCTGGTTCCCTGGGGTGCAGAACTGGTGCTTCGGGGTAAACAGGCGAAGGCACTGAGCGGGCAATACCGGCACACCGATACGGTGGTTATCCGCTTTCCCAATGCGGATTCCGCCACCGATTGGCACAATTCCCCTGCCTATCAGGCATTGGTGCCGTTACGCACCCAGGCAGCGGATGTGGATCTGGTGACTTTCGAGGCCGATTAATAACTACTGCCACCACCAGCACCCTGGCGCCTATACTGGACAGCAAACCAACAGAGAAGCGCCATGGAAAACAATTCAACAAGCCTGAGCATGACCGTTCTGATGACGCCGGACAAAGCCAATTTCTCTGGCAATGTGCACGGCGGCACCCTGCTGAAGTACCTGGATGAAGTCGCCTATGCCTGCGCCAGCCGTTACGCCGGGACGTATGTCGTTACTCTGTCCGTCGACCAGGTGATGTTCCTCCAACCCATCCAAATTGGCGAGCTGGTCACCTTTCTGGCCAGCGTGAACTACACCGGCCGTACCTCCATGGAGATCGGCATCAAGGTGGTTACCGAGAACATCCGCGACAAGTTGGTTCGCCATAGCAACAGCTGCTTTTTTACCATGGTGGCGGTTGATGACAACGGTAAAGCCGTCGCCGTGCCGCAGCTGGTTCCACGTACCGATGATCAGATACGGCGATTTGCCAACGGTAAGGAGCGCCGCGCCATTCGTGCCGAACTGGAGGAACGCTACAGGGAGCTGCATAAAAAATGAGTCCGGCGCAAATAACTGAAGCAGATCTATTTTTTCGAATTTGAACGTGACTTGGTCGCAGTAGATTTACTCGCTCTCGCAATGATCATTTGCTAACGTGCAAAGCGTCCAGGAGGACGTGATCTCTCAGTAAACAAAAGGAATTGGATCATGGATCACAGTGACCGTGAGTATGTCTCCGCTGCCATCAACTTTTTCTGGGGCGATGGCACGGCCTCACCTGAATCCGTCAATGAACGATCCGCTGAGGTCGTCTATACCGCAGTAACCGAGTCGCAATCGTGCTCAGCTTCCATGGACCTGGTTCCCAGACCGAGCGGCAGCAAGCCAGGAATCTCCTATATCGTGAAACAAGTGGCTGGCATCGGTAAAAACATCGCTTCCGGTAACAGTCAGACTTATTACATTTGCAAGCTGCAAGTCAGCCAGAATTTCCGCTCTGAAATCCACATGGCACTAAAGGGAATTTGAGATGTTCAAGATTGGATTGATCGCTGTTGCTTTAAGTTTGTCCGTTGCTGTTCATGCCGGTAACCGAATCGAGCTTTTGTACTCGGACTTGAGATTCAGCATTCCGGCAGGTTTCGCCGCTGTTGGCGATATTGGCGACAGCCAGAACATGTTGATCTTCCGATACGCCGACGAGCTAGGTAAACGATTCCTGGCATTCGCAGACATGACCCACGATGAAACGTTGGAATACGGCTGCCCAGCGGCCACTTTCTTCGAGGCTGTTTTCTTTGAGACAGCTGCAGCCGATTGTGACCAGACGTTGATCGGGGCCGTGCACGAGAATTTTGTCAGCGGCAGAGATGTCGCCACCTGGACGCAGGATTCCTATTCACTCGCCTACTCCGACCACGGGAACAAAGCCTTCCTCTTTGTGATCGGCAAAGATGCAAAGCTGCTAAAGATTGACTCCGATTTTCTTGATGGCGAATCCCTCAAGCGCATCGCTGAAGACATTTAATTCCAGCAACAAATAAATCAAGGAAGATTATGAGACTATCCCCCCTCCCCCTCGTCGTTCTCTGCCTGTTTATGGGCTTCACCTTCTGGGTGATGGCCGGCGCCGAGCAATCGCTCCTCGCATTCGGCGCCCAGTTGATGTCGAGCCCCGATACCGCACAGGTTGTTATCGATCTCTACATTCTCGCGGTATTGGCTTGCATCTGGATGTACCAGGATGCCAAACGTCGAGGCAAAGGATTGGGTTACCTGGTTCCGTTTTTCGTTCTGACAGCAGTGTTTGTCTCCGCAGGGCCCTTGCTGTATCTGGTTCTTCGAGGTGGGCGCGAGACTGAAGCCGGTAGGCTTTAACCGTTCGCATCAGCCAAATCAGCGTCGGCCATCTTTGAGCACCCGAGCTACAATGCTAACGTTGAGTGGTTTCAGTCAGCCAGACTTCGGAGGGCCCCATGGCAGGCGGATGGTCTCGTGATGGTGCGGTTCAGGAACAGATCGACGCAAGCGTTGAGGATGAAATCCAGCGCGCACGCAGCCAGTTGGCCAAAGGCGAAAGTGCCGAGGAATGTGATGAGTGCGGAGCACCAATTCCAGAGGCCCGGCGCAAGGCCATTCCCGGTGTTCGTTTGTGCATTGACTGCCAGTCGGCCCATGAAAAGGAGCGCAGCCAGTCTGGCGGCATCAATCGCAGAGGCAGCAAGGACAGCCAGCTGCGATAGAGACGGCCCACAAAGTAGCCTGGGCGGCGGTTAAAGAGGAATATCGCAAGGAGGGCGACAGGTGGGTCAAAGGCAAATCCCAAGAATGAATCGCCATAGCACACCCTCCCGGACTAGCGTTTGAATATGGACATTTCAATCGAACCGGGGCGGGCTGATCATCTTGATGGCATTCACGCTCTGGTCCTCGAATGGGGTTACACAGCCAGCAGGCTCCGAACGAAAGCATGGCTCGAGGCAATCGCTAACTCTCCCGACCATCAGCTTTTCGTCGCCCTTTCCGGGGGTTCGGTCGTTGGATGGATAGCAGTGGAAAAGCGCCTGTTCCTCAGCGAGCTGTTTGTCGCGGAAATTACAGGCCTGGTTGTAGGCTCCCGCGCACGGAGGGCTGGTATCGGCCAGCTATTGGTCCAGTCTGCTGAAGACTGGTCCAGCTCTATGGGACTCCCGCGGGTGGTGGTACGCTCTAATGTAACGCGCCTTGAGTCTCATGGCTTTTATCCGGCGGTTGGTTATACGCAATCCAAAACAACGCATGTCTACACCAAAGACCTCAAGCAGCCCGGATCGGAGCCCTGAACGCCCCGGCCTGAAAAACGGCGCTCTCCCAGCAAAGGAAACTGCATGAAAATCTATGGCGATACCCAATCCGGGAACTGCTACAAGGTTCAGCTCGTTTGCCAACTGCTGAACATCGACCATCAGTGGATTGATGTCGACATTCTGGCTGGCGACACAAAATCCGATGATTTTTTGAAAAAGAACCCGAATGGCAAGATTCCTCTGCTGGAACTCGATAGCGGCGAGACACTGTCAGAGTCCAACGCCATCATCAACTACCTCGCGTTCGGCTCTGATCTGTACCCGAATGACCGCCTCGCTCAGGCCCGCGTTCTGCAATGGCAGTTCTTCGAACAATACAGCCATGAGCCGTTTATCGCCGTTGCGCGCTTCATCAACAAGTACCTGGGACTGCCGGCAGACAAAGCCGACGAGTATGCCGCCAAGCAAACCGGCGGGCACAAGGCCTTGCAGGTGATGGAGCAACAACTGGCAGAGACGCCATTCCTGGCGGGTGAGAAGGTCACTACTGCAGATATCTCACTCTATGCATACACCCACGTCGCGGATGAGGGTGGTTTTGAGCTGGAAGCCTACCCTGCGATTCGCGCATGGCTGGATCGGGTTGCGGCATTACCGAATTTCAGGCCTATGGTTTAGAAGTGCGCGGTAATTACTCTCCTATCCCCATGTAAATCGTAAAGACTGGTTCACAAAGCGTCATAAATACGGCTTTTTATCGGTACAAAGGAAAATCCCCGTGCCTGAACTGAAAACCATCGGTCTGTTTCTCGTTACCGCGCTGGCTGAAATCGTTGGCTGCTACCTACCCTATCTCTGGCTTCGCGAGGGAAAGAGCATCTGGCTTCTCGTACCCGGGGCCCTGAGCCTGGCGGCATTTGCCTGGTTACTTTCCCTGCATCCTACTGCCGCCGGTCGGGTTTATGCGGCCTACGGCGGTGTGTATATCTTTATGGCCATTCTCTGGCTTTGGGCTATTGATGGTATCCGGCCAACCGTTTGGGATCTGGTGGGATCCGGCGTAGCCCTGCTCGGCATGGCGATCATCATGTTTGCGCCTAGAGGCGCATAAATCTGCATCGCGTACCCGATAATCACCACAGATCTGATTAAGCCGTGACCTCCTCTCGGCGCGCTGACGTACAGTAGTCATATGATCGACGTTCCACTTACCAAAACGAAGACGCTAGCGCCTCCTTACACTATGCAACGCTTTTCATATTGGCTTTTCGCACTGCTGCTCCTGGTGACCCCGCCAAGCCACTCAGAGACGGCCGACTGGCAAGCAGAGGTGTCCAGAGAGGCTGCAAACCTTAAGCGCCTTCACTCCTTGATTGTTGTCCATGAGGGCCAGGAAGTTCTGGCATTGGATTTGAAAAGTGCCGGGCTCGACACGCCAACCAACATCAAATCTCTCTCCAAGACAGTACTCGCCGCGCTGGTGGGTATCGGCATCGAAAAAGGTGTGTTCGAGGGAACCAATCAACCGGTTATTGAAACGCTCGGTGACCGCGTACCCGCCTCCGCCACCAAGGGCGTGGACCGGATAACTCTGGGGCACCTGCTGTCTTTGCAGGCCGGGTTGCAGCGGACATCTGGCCGTTACTATGGCACCTGGGTGAACAGCGATAACTGGGTTCACCATGTGCTCACCCGGCCGTTCGTGGATGAGCCGGGCGGTCGCATGCTCTACTCCACCGGCAGCAGCCACCTGCTCTCGGCGGCGCTCACTGAAAGCGCCGGGCGCAGCACGCTCGACCTGGCGCGGGAATGGTTGGGCGAGCCACTGAATATAACCATTCCGGCCTGGGGCCGGGATCCCCAGGGGATCTATTTTGGTGGCAATAATATGGCTCTTTCGCCAAGGGACCTGGCCAAAATCGGCGAGCTTTATCGCAATGAAGGCCGCCTTGGTGATCGGCGCCTGTTTCCGGAAAACTGGGTGCGGGAGTCCTGGATTGAACGCGGAAGGTCCGCCTACACAGATGATCCCTATGGCTATGGCTGGTTCCAGCAGCCGCTCGCCGGCGAAATGGGGTATTACGGGCGTGGGTACGGAGGCCAGGTACTGTATGTGATGCCCGCTCGCAAACTGACCGTGGTGATGACCTCTGACCCTACCCCTCCCTCGCCGGGTTCAGCCTTTTTGCGCCGCCAGTTCCAGTTAATTGAGGAGCACATAATTCCTGCCGTGGAAAACTGAAGCGGCCGTCACGCATACGTTTCCTCAACTATACTCACTGGTGGCGAACACCAAGGAGGAAACGAAATGAACAGGATCGCAATTACACTGTTTTCAGCTCTGTTGATCGCGCCAGTAGCAGCGATTGCAGAGAGCATGAAGTCTGAGGCGCCGGCCAACGCTGGCGTGTATTTCGTGCAACCAACTGACGGCGCAACCGTAAACGAAACCTTCAAAGTCGTCTTTGGTCTGCGGAACATGGGCGTAGCACCTGCTGGCGTGGAAAAAGCAGGCACCGGACACCACCACCTGCTGATCGATACCGACGTACCGTCCGATCTGAGCAAATCCCTCCCGGCAACGGATCAAATCAGACACTTTGGTGGCGGGCAAACCGAAACCGAGATCACGCTATCACCGGGTAAACACACGCTGCAGCTTTTGGTCGGTGATCACATGCATGTGCCGCACAACCCGCCAGTGGTTTCCGAGAAGATCACAGTAATGGTGGAGTAACGTTCTACCCTGAACGGAATGGCCAGTGCAGAGTTGCATTTCAGTCAATCCCCTGGGCGTTCGATCATGGTACTGTGAGCGCAAATAATCCGAACGAATCCAGGGGATAGCTGATGCGAAAGAACATTCTGATTACCGGTGCCAGCACCGGTCTCGGGGAAGGCATGGCTCGCGAATGGGCGGCCAAAGGCTGTAATCTGGCGCTCTGTGCGCGCCGGGCAGACAAGCTGGAAGCTCTCCAGCGGGAATTGCAGCAGGCTCATCCGGATATCCGGGTACTCGTCCGAGGCCTTGATGTCTGCGATTACGATCAGGTGTTCGAAGTGTTCCGGGGCTTCCGGGATGAGCTCGGTAGTCTTGATCGGGTGGTGGTTAATGCAGGTATTGGCAGCTCACAGCCCATCGGCCGTGGGCATTTCGCTGCCAACCGCCACACCGCCGAGACCAACTTCATCGCTGCTATTGCCCAGAGTGAGGCAGCCATGGAGATCTTCCGCGAGCAGAACAGCGGTCACCTGGTGTTAATGTCGTCTGTCAGTGGTGTTCGCGGCTTCCGTGGTCCACTGAACGTATACGCTGCCACCAAGGCCGCCGTAGCCTCTTTGGCGGAAGGTCTGCAGCTCGATACCAAGGGTAAGCCGATCAACGTCAGCAACATTATGCCCGGCTACATTCTCACGGATATTAACCGGGACACTAAAAGCGCGCCCTTCCGTGTGGATCTGGAAACCGGTGTAAAGGCCCTGGTGAAAGCCATCGAATCGGAGAAGCGCCGGGCCTACGTGCCCTGGTGGCCATGGACGCCGCTAAGCTATGTATTAAAAGCCCTGCCTTTTGAAGTCTTCTCCAGAGCCATGTGATCAATCGACAAGGTGAATGGACATGTCCGCTTTCAATCCTGCTTATGTCCTTGTGCTACTCGCTTTAAGCTGCCCGAACGCGTGGGGGAGCACCCACGGCTCTGCCCCGCTGAGCGCAGAGGAATCGGACCCTCAAGCACTACAGTGGATGACCGGTTTCCCGCCGCCCGACGACAAGCTGATCGCCCACCCCCAAAGCAATTACTTCAGCTTCCCTAAACTCCGCTGGACTGTCTGTCATATCCGGGAACTGCTGCCGACCACTAGGATCAGCCGCGGCATCGGTGCACCCGATCCACTGCCGTACGCACTGGATAATGGGATCAACGACATTTCGTTCATGCCGATGGGTAGCGACACCCAAATGAACTGGCGCGAGTCTTTGGCTGCGAACTACACCGACGGGTTGCTGATTCTTCACAAAGGCAAGATCGTATACGAATATTACAACGGCTGCCTGAGCGAGACCGGCAAACACGCTGCTATGTCGATGACCAAGTCCCTGACCGGCCTACTGGCTGAAGTTCTGGTGGCCGAAGGCAAACTGGACGATGAAGCAACTGTGGACAGCCTTGTGCCTGAGCTGAAAAACAGTGCTTTTGGTAGTGCCACCGTGCGGCAAGTTATGGATATGACCACCGCGCTGGATTACAGCGAAGACTACGCCGATCCTGAGGCTGACATCTGGCAATACTCTGCGGCAGCCAGCCCCTTGCCAAAGCCTTCTGATTACAGTGGACCGGAGGGTTATTTCGAGTACCTGCAAACCGTTGAGCAAAACGGCGACCACGGCGATGCGTTCGGCTATCGGACTGTCAATTCTGATGCCCTCGGTTGGATAATCGCCCGGGTAAGCGGTAAGAGCGTGGCGAATCTACTTTCTGAACGTCTCTGGAACCCCCTTGGCACCGAACAGGATGCCTACATGACGATCGATGCCAAAGGCACGCCTTTCGCGGGTGGTGGACTGAGCGCAGGGCTCAGGGATCTTGGCAGGATAGGCCTGTTGATGCTGAACAAAGGCAAGTACAAGAATCGGCAACTGTTCCCTGAATCTGTGGTGAATGCAATCCAGGCCGGCGGCGACAAAAAGGCCTTTGCCAAGGCTGGCTACACCACCCTTCCCGGCGGAAGCTATCGCAGCATGTGGTGGATCTTCAACAACGCCAATGGCGCTTATGCCGCTCGAGGCGTTCACGGGCAAACCATCTACATTGACCCCACCGCCAACATGGTTCTGGTACGCTTCGCATCGTTTCCCAATGCCAGTAACAGCAAGATCGACCCAACCTCTCTGCCACTATATCAAGCCGTCGCAGACTACCTAATGAACAGGGATTGAGGAACGCTTGACCACAATGGAATACGCTCAATGATCAAATCCTTTGCCCTGGCAGCGTTGATTGCTGTTCTGCTGGGGTTCCTTGGCTTTCAATACTACATCACCTCCGTGCCGGATCTGGCAGAGCCCATTACCGTGGAGGAAACCCGATTCATCGAGCAGGACCAATCCCTCCTGTTAACGCTACGGGGTGGCGAGGGCCGCCAGTTTACCGTAGGCCTGCGCGGAGACATCGCCAACGATCCGGAACAAACCGCCTTGTTCTTTATCAGCAATCCAGATCTGGTGCCCTATGTGTACTGGCCGGGTCTTCGGAGCAACGACGAAAAACGGGTACTGGAGCTGCTGGAAGATATGGTTGAAAAACAAAAGCAGGAGGAAGCGGTCAGGCAGATTTATGAGGTGCTGAAGAACCGGAACTGAAGCCGCCGGATTCTGGGCGGGCTGGAAAAATGGCTGGGGAAGCGGGTCCAAGAACTCCCCCAGCCAGCACCACGGTTGTGGCGACTTTCTAGCGCACTTTTGAGAGGAACTTCTGGGTGAGCGGGTTCTGCGGATCGGTTATTACCTGCCTGGCTTCCCCGATCTCTGCAATAACGCCTTCATGGAAATACGCGACGCGATCAGAAACATCCCGTGCGAAGCCCATTTCATGGGTCACGCAGATCATGGTCATCCCCTCTTCCGCCAACAGGCGCAGTGTGTCCAGAACCTCGCCGACCAGCTCCGGATCGAGCGCAGAGGTTACCTCATCAAGCAGCATATAATCGGGCTTCATGGCCAGGGCACGGGCAATGGCCAGGCGCTGCTGCTGGCCGCCGGACATTTTCGTGGGATAGACGTCGAACTTGTCACCCAGGCCAACGTGCTCCAGCTCTTTCTTGGCGATCTCGATCGCCTCTTCCTTGCTCATTTTCTTGACGATTCTGGGAGCCAGGGCCGCATTCTCCAGCACCGTCATGTGAGGAAAGGAGTTCCATTGCTGAAAGACCATACCCAGTTTCTGGCGCAACTTGTCCTTGTTGGTCTCCTTGGCATGCACATCCACATCATCAACGAGGATTTTGCCCCTGTTGATAGGCTCAATAGCATTGATGCAGTACAGAAGGGTTGACTTGCCACTACCGGAGCCCCCGATAACGCTCACGACCTCGCCTTTCTTTACATCCAGGCTTACGCCTTTCAGTACTTCAAGATCGCCGAAGGATTTATGGACATTCTGTACGCTGATCATATTGCCATTTTCCTCTCAACATACCGGCCGTAGTGGGACAGCGGGTACGAAATAATGAAGTAAAAGATACCAACACCGATCAGAATCTCGAGCGGTTGCTGGGTTCTTGAAATCAGTTGCTCCGACGTGCGCAGCAATTCCATGTAACCGATGACCGAGACCAGGGCCGAGTCCTTGATGACACTGAGTGCAACACCCAGCCACGAGGGGAACACAGCACGCAAACCAATCGGCAACCGAATGTGGTAGATGGTTTGCCATTTGGTCATGCCCAGTGAGCGCGCTGCCGTCTGCATTGAGGGACTGACACTCTCAAAGCCACTGCGGAAAACCTCGCTCATGAAGGCCATGGTATACAGCGAGAGCACAATGGAGCCCGCAACAAACGGCGCCAGTGGATTTCCCATCGCACCGACAAAAGTCGAGAACAGAATAAGCTGGATGATCAGGGGAACACTTCTCAGCACGTCGAGCACGCTACCGAAAAGGACGTTGACGGCCTTGTTGCTCTCGGCACGGAGAAAGCCGACGATCAATCCCAGAATAGTGCCCACCACGATGGCGACAACGGAGATGATGATGGTATTCCAGACACCGGTCAGGATCAGACCGCTATCGCTCCAGGACAGGGGTGTGAATAAAGAATTCATCAGATTTCCCCCTTGAAAAGTCTACGAGCAAGCAGTGATGACCCGAACAACACGAGTTTGGTGATCACGAAGTACATCACGGCCGCCACAATGAAGAACTCCAGCGTTCTGAACGACAGTGACTGCAGACGCTGAGTCGTGCCAGAAAGCTCGCTCATACCCACCAGAATGCCCAGAGAGCTCATCAGGATGGACCAGACAAACTGGTTGGTCATCGGGTGATAGATGCGTCTCAGCATCTGCGGAAGGATGATGTATCGATACGTCTGGATACTGGTCATGCCCAGCGACTTGGAAGCGCTGTACTGGGTGCTCGGGATCGACTGGAAACCACCCCGGAACGTCTCCGTCAGGTAGCCCGCGTTGATAAAGACCAGTGCGCTCAGTACCGCCACGTAGGGACTGAGGTGGATACCGAATGCTCCAAGGCCAAAATAGGCCATGTAGATCTGGAACAGGGCCGGCGTATTCCGGGCAATCTCAACCCAGACCGTCGCAACCTGGCTGAAGAACTTCGTGTTGTTCATTTTGGCGATCGCCAACAGTATTGCGATCACAACGCCCAGAAGCATCGCCAGAACGGATACGTGCAGGGTAACGAAGGCACCGTTCAGCAGCTGGGGCATGTTCTGGAACACTACGTTCCAGTGAAATTCGTAGTCCATACCTTGGCCATTTTATGAATGGTAGGAAACTCGACCAGAGCCCGGTAAGAAGGGCCTTGATCAGAATTTTAGGTCAGGACACCCGAGGGTGAGTGCCCGACCCGGGAACCAATGCAATGACGGCCGCCTGTTTGGCGGCCGTCGGTTCGGCGCTTACTTGTTGTCCCGGAGGGACTTGATCAGATCGGCCGGCGCATCGGTACCGAAGTGCTTGTTGTAAGCTTCGTTCATGTTGCCGTCGCGAATCTGGCGTACCAGGAACAGGTTCAGGTAGTTGATCCAGGCAACCTCATCACGCTTGGCGATGATGCCCACAACGTCGTCGTAGTTGGGAACGTAGGGGCCCGCTTCAAAGTCTGCGAACTCTTCGCTACGCAGTTTGGTCGCAATGTTGGTGTTGGTAGAGATGATTGCGTCGACCTTGCCCTGGTAAAGACCCAGGTACGCATCGTTCTCGGATTTGAAGGAGGTGTAGTTGTCCTTGCCCCAGCCCTGCTGCTCGGCATACGCGAGGTATTCGGTTTCATAGGTGGTGCCGAGTGCCGCACCAACTTTCAGATTTTTCAGGTCGTCGAAGGATTCAATGTTCTTGTCCTCGTTGGCGATAACCTGGAATTTGAACACGAAGTACGGGTAGGTGAAGCCAACGGTCTTGGCGCGCTCCAGTGTATCGGAGGTAGAACCGATAACCACATCAGTTTTGCCGGAAACCAGGGAGGGAATCCGCTCGCCCCAGGTCAGGTTGAGAACGTTAACGTCCACGCCGAGCGCCTCGCCCAGGTCGTTACAGTAATCGACGTCGAAGCCTGCAGGCTCGTTGTTCTCGTCAAAATATCCCATTGGTGGGAAATCCAGAACCACGCCACAGTTCAGAGTGCCACGTTGAATCACGGTGTCCAGCTGATCGGCTGTCGCGCTTACGGAGGTTACCGCAGCACAAGCGAATACAAGCGGTGCTAGTTTGCGAATCATAGTTATTCTCTCTTTTTCTTTCGTGGGCGAAAAGTGTGTGTCCGTTATGCCTACACAACACGAGTTATGTGCAAAAAGCATACGTAAAAATACTACCGTAGATTATTTAGTGAAAATTTTTGAAATTTGCCATTTGGTAGGCAATTTTCCTTAATTTCCTCAATATAACCGGATTTTTTGAGCCTGCAGCTCGTGATAGCGGCCAAAAAACGAACAAACAGTCATTTTTCATGTTCTTAGGTCTATGATTTAACTGATGTTTACACCTCCTTAATCAAAAAGACGAATTTATTACTACAGCAGGCCATTTTAACGGTCTCTGAGCAACACAGCGGGGTTTAACCGCATTGCCCTGAGCGTGGGCAGTAATCCACCCAGCAGCGCCAGCGAACTGACACCTCCGGCAACCAGCGCCCCAATCCACCATAAATCGCCGGCCGGCAGCTTCAAGGCCAGGTCAGCTACAGGTAAAGCAATTAGCGCACCAAGCGCCGTCGCGAAAACCGTTGCCAGAAAGGTCAGCAAACCGGTTTCCAGCAGCATGGATTGGCGGATCGCTCCGTGACGGGCGCCAAGGCAGTGCAACAGGTTGGCCTCGTAAAGCTGCCGCCTGCGGCTGACACTGACTACGCTGGAAAGCACAAGCAGGCTGGCGAGAAGACTGACCGATGCCACAGCCGCCAGGCCCGCGGCTGCCTTGTTCAGCAGATCGCCTGCGGTTTCCAGCCAGTCAGCGGTGCGCAGCGTGATTACATTGGGGATGTTCTGTGCCAGCCATTGCTGGGATTCCCTGGCCGCCTCATCGCTTTGGTAGAC
The DNA here is from genome assembly GCF_000235625.1 of Marinobacter manganoxydans MnI7-9. GTDB lineage: Bacteria > Pseudomonadota > Gammaproteobacteria > Pseudomonadales > Oleiphilaceae > Marinobacter > Marinobacter manganoxydans. The sequence continues at coordinate 18,088 of NZ_AGTR01000005.1, forward strand.
CGCACCAACGTAAAGGCTGATCAAGTCGTCCAGTGCGCCTTGCTGCAATATGCCCTCGAACCAGAATCGGGTCTGCAGCCCTTTTTGCCGGTAAATTGCACGGATTTCGACGTCGATGCTCTTATCCTGTGCAGTAAAGGTGAGCTGGTCGCCCACCCCCAGTCCAAGCTGGTAAGCCTCCCGATCCTCCATGGCCATGTAAGCGGGCTCCCCCTCGGGGGCCGGCGATTCCCACCAGTTGCCCTCCACCAGTTCCAGTGCTTCGGGGTTTCCCGAGAGATAACTCAGTTTGTATTCATCTCCCATGGCTTCTCGCCGGGCTTCGGCGTTATCGGCGAGAACCTCCGCAATCGGCTTCTGGTTAATAGTGTCCAGGCGGGACCGGACCATCGGGAGCAACTCGACGCGGCTAGAAGCATCCAACGCTTCCAGGCCGTTTTGCAGCGGTTCCATCTGGTCCGGGAACACTTCATAGAGGATTAGCGCCGGCGACTGTTCCGGTATGGTGGTTTCAAGCGCCCTCAGGAGCGTGGTAACCATCAACGTGCAGGCCACCACAAGCGTCAGTGCGGTGCCCAGTGACAGCAGGGTTGCCCGGAGCGGCGAATCCGGCCGGTGCAGATTGGCCAGGGCCAACCGCCGGGCAAACCTGCGGTCGGCAAAACCGCCGTTTTCCAGAGCCTTGGCACCGCGGCGTAACCCCTTGATCAAACCTTCCAGGAGGCCCCAGAGCAGCGTAACCGCCAGCAGGAAAAGAAAGCCCAGATGAGGCGATGGGAGCCAGAACAGGGTAGCGCCGATGTAGACAGCCAGCAGTAGATAGCTGGCAATCCGCCAGCTGCGAGGCTCGTTGGGAGCCGCCTCGACCTGCCCCCGGAAAAGCCCGGCCGGCGCAGCAGCGAGGGCTCGAGCGAGTGCCGGCAGTGCAAACACGTAAGCAGTCAGAACAGCGAACAGCCAGCTCAGAAGCAAGGGAACCAACCACAAGGAGAACCAGCCGCCGGCCCCATCGGGCCCCGCCAAAGCAAAGGCATCGCCCGCCAGGCTGATCGCCAGGGCGGAAAGCCCCAGCCCGATACCACCGCCAACTAGCCCCGCAAGGCTGCCCAATACACCAATCTGCAGGAGGTATATGCCGACAAGCGGTTTGCGACGCAGGCCAAGTGTTTGCAGGGTGGCAATTGTGCCCAGCTTTTCATCGAGGTAGGCGTGGATGCTGTTGGCAACGCCGAGGCCACCGATGAACAATGTCGTGAAAGCGATAAGGATGAGTGCTGTAGCAATCTGGTCCAGACGCTCGGAAATCCGTTCGCTGCGCTCGGCAAACGTAGTGATTTCCCATCGCGCATCCGGGAATGCCTGCTCGAATTCCTCAAGCCAGGTGTCGAGATTCAGTTCGGTTTGTACCCGGTATTCGTAATCCACGCGGCTACCCGGGCGTATCAGTCCGGTTGCCTCTACGGCCTGCTCAGAAATCATGATCGGCAGACCTCGCCAATTGGCGTTCAAGCTCCGATCCGGTTGCTTCTCGATAAGGCCGCTGATTCGAAAGGTGGCGGCGCCAATCTCAATCCGGTCGCCAACCGACTGGCCCAGGCGTTCTGCCAGCAATGGATCAATAATGGCGCCCCACTGCCCTTCTTTCTGGGCTGTAAGAACACCCAGGGGTTCATCCGGTGTCAGCTCCAACTCGCCGTAAAGGGGATAGAGAGTATCCGGAACCAGTATCTCCGCCCGGAAGAAGCCGTCGCCGCCGCTTCCGCTGACGATGGTATCGAATTCCCGAACCAGTGAAATTTTGCCGGTAGCACGAATCCATTCGAGCGCATCATCGGGCAGCGGCTCGCTGGTATCCAGCTCCACATCGCCACCGAGCAGAGCGCGGGTATCCGCCAGCAAGCTTTGCTCGATCACCCGGTAGAGGCTGGCTGTCGCAGCCACAAGGGTAACGCCGAGAATCAGGCAGGCCAGGAAAATCTTTAACGCAGAGATACGTGACCGCAGGTCGGTGATCGCGAATCGGAGCATCCAGAGCGGGTTTGTGGAGCGTTCAGGAGGCATAGAGACGCCCACCGTCCATCCGGACCCTGTGCTGACAACGCTCGGCAACGCGCTCGTCATGGGTCACCAGTACCAGCGTGGATTTGCTGTCCTTGTGCAAGTCGAACAGCAGGGAGAGAACTTTCTCACCGGTTTCATGGTCCAGATTGCCTGTGGGCTCATCTCCCAACAACAGGCTTGGCCGGTGAACCAGTGCCCGAGCGATCGCAACCCGTTGCTGTTCGCCGCCAGAGAGCTGCCCCGGGTAGTGCTGCAGCCGATGGCTGAGACCAACGGCCTCCAACATGGCAAGAGCTCGTTCCCGCGGCCGGGCCTCGCCGGCAATCTCAAGCGGCAGACTCACGTTTCCCAGGGCCGTGAGGCCAGGCAGCAGGTGAAAGGACTGGAAAATAATGCCAAGGTGCTCACTTCGCCAGTCGGCCAGAGCATTGGCGTCCATGTCGCCCAGGCGTTGATCGCCGACCAGAATTTCTCCACTGGTCGGTCGCTGCAGGCCGGAGAGCAACAAAAGCAGGGACGTTTTCCCGCTGCCAGAGGGGCCTGTGATTGCCAGTGTTTCTCCCGGGGGCACCATGAGGGAGGCATTTTTGAGTACAGCAACCTTGCCGGACTCTGTGGGGTACTCGAGAAAAATGTCGGTCATTTCAACACTGGTGGACACTGGCGCTCCTCTGGTTTGATGAATTTCCTGCTCTGTTGCGTACTGGTAAATGATCGGCATCCGCATAAAGTTTAGAGTACGAACCCTTTTTAAGAGTGGCGCACTCACGTTTTTTGGCGCCTCCATGGAAAAACAGGAGTCCTGACCATGACCGGACCGCTCGATGGCATCCGCATTATCGATCTGACAGCCATGATTTCCGGGCCTCTCGCGACCATGATACTGGCAGATCAGGGTGCCGAGGTTATCAAGATCGAGAATCCGGCGGGTGGCGACTTTACGCGCTCCGCGGCCAATCGGCAGGGCGATATGTCGGCGCTGTACCTCAACAACAACCGCAACAAGAAATCAGTGGCACTGAACCTGAAAGAAAAGGCGGGACGCGACGCGCTGCTTCGACTGGTGGCGTCGGCCGATGTCTTTGTGCAGAACTTCCGGCCGGGCGTCATTGAGCGGATGGGGCTCGGCGAAGAGCAGCTGCGCAAGGTGGCCCCGGATCTCGTGATGGTATCAATCAGTGGCTTCGGTGATACCGGCCCCTATTCCCAGCGACCGGTATACGACCCGCTGATTCAGGGCCTCTCCGGATTAGCCACCGTGCAGGCCGGCGCCGATGAATTGCGTCCGCAACTGGTTAGGACCATCCTGCCCGACAAGCTCACCGGTGTAACCGCAGCCCAGGCGATTACCGCGGCTCTGTTCGCCCGGGAACGCACCGGGGAAAGCCAGCATGTCCGGCTGTCCATGCTGGACGCGATCATCGCGTTTCTCTGGAGCTCCGACATGGGCAGCCAGACCTTTGTTCACAGTGAGGTGCCACAGCAGGAGGCTGCGAGCCTTCAGGATCTCATCTATGAGACCACAACCGGCTACATCACCATTGCGGTTCAGAGCGATCGAGAGTGGCAAGCCCTTATTCGTGCTGTGGACCGCCCGGAGTGGGCGGAGGATCCAAGGTTCCTGACTGCCCGGCTGCGCCAGGAGAATATTGATGCGAGGCTGGAGCTGATCCAGTCGGTCATCAAAACCGATACGGCCGAACACTGGCTGGCAAGGCTTGAGGCCGAGCAAGTGCCCTGCGCCCCGGTGTTGACCCGCACTCAGGTACTCGACCATGCCCAGGTACTGGCCAACGATTTGCTCTCCCACTACGACCACCCCCAGGCCGGCCGACTCCGCCAGGCCAGGGCGCCGTCGCGATTCTCGGCCGCACCAGAGCAGCACTGGCAGGGAGCTCCGCGCCTTGGCGAGCAAACCGGCGAACTGCTGGCAGAGTGCGGGTATTCCGCCGAAGAAATCCAGGCGATGTGTGATTCTGGCATCGCAGCCGTGCCTGCCAAATAACATTCTGACGTCGCAAATCCACTGCAGCCGGACGATCAAATGCCCGTACCCGTAGTTCACCATCCAGACTACAGCTTCCCATTCCCGGCAAAGCACCGATTTCCCATGGAAAAATTCGGGCTCCTTGCCGATTACGCCCGCTCGAGAGGGCTTCTCACTCAAGCCAATAGCTTTCGCCCTGCCCCATGCCGGCAGGCGTGGCTGACCCGTACCCACTGCCCGGATTACCTCGCCCGTTTCGCCGGCGATCAACTCTCGGCGCGGGAGAAACGGCAGATGAATCTGCCCTGGAGCAAGGGCCTCGTCCGACGCACTTTCCTGGCTCCTTCAGGCACGGTTCTGACGGCGCAGTTGGCCCTCCAGCATGGCATTGCCTGTCACCTGGCCGGTGGCACCCATCACGCCCATTACGATTACGCTGCCGGCTTCTGCATCCTCAACGATCTGGCGATCGCCGCCAATGTGCTGTTGCAACAGGAGGGCATTGAACGTGTGCTTATCTTCGATGTGGATGTGCATCAGGGTGACGGTACCGCTGCATTGTTGGCGAACGAGCCGAATGCCTTTACCTGCTCGATTCACTGTGAGCGCAACTACCCGTTCGAGAAAAAGATTGGCGATCTCGATGTCGCCTTACCGGATGGCCTCGAAGACGGGGCCTATCTTGAGGTTGTCAGCGAAACGCTGCACAAATCACTGGCGTTATCCCGGCCGGATATCGTGCTCTATGACGCAGGCGTGGACGTATTCAGGAATGATCCCCTCGGCCGGCTGAACATTTCCGAACAGGGAATTTTTGAGCGGGACTTTCAGGTGCTCAGTGAATTGAAACGTCGGGACATTCCAGTAGCGACGGTGATTGGCGGCGGCTACGATGATGACCGGGTGAAACTGGCCAAGCGGCACGGGATTGTTGTAGAAGCCGCCAGCCGGGTGTTTTCAGCCGACTGACCTAGTTTTTATTGCTCAAAGCAGAATTAGTCCTCATCACTGAAGGCAGACCGATGGAACTCAGCTGCCTCTTCGGCCTCCGGCACGCCGATCTCATGAACTTCCGGCACCTCTCCTCCGGCCAGCACTTCGAGCACGGCGTGCACCCCCTTGGACAGCGAACTCAGGCTGTAGCCACCCTCCAGAACCAGCGCTAACCGTCCCTCACAGTGTTTGTCGGCAATCGCCTGAACAATGCCTGTGATTACTTTGAAGCCATCGTAGGTGAGGTTCAGGGCCATGTCGTTTCTGTGCGGATCAAAGCCGGCAGAGACCAGCACCAAATCCGGCTGGAAGTAATCCGCCGCCGGCATCAGGATCTCCCGGAACACTTTCTCAAAGGCAACGTCGCCAGCCGTTTCCGGCAGTGGCACGTTGATGGTGTAGCCCTCCCCCAGCCCATCACCGATCTCTTCCAGGTGACCGGATCCGGGATAGAATGGCGCCGCGCAGTGGGTATCGAAAAACAGGACATCGGGGTCTGCCCAGAAAATGTCCTGGGTACCGTTGCCATGATGGGCATCCCAATCGATGATCAGAATCTTCTCACAGCCGAGTTTGGCCTGGGCATGGGCCGCAGCAATGGCCACATTATTGAGCAGGCAGAATCCCCGTGCCCGAACCGGTTCCGCATGATGGCCGGGCGGGCGGATCAGGGCAAACGCGCTGTCACACTCCCCTTTCACAACGCTTTCAACGGCGGCAATGGCGTTGCCGGCCGCAGCCGTGGCGGCTTTGATGCTGTCGGGTGACACCGCCGTCGTGTCTTTATCAAGCCACGCCCGTTTGCCGTCCAGTGAGAAGATGTGGTCAAGGTAGGAGGTGGTGTGTACCCGTGCCAGCTGATCGTAGGTTGCGGCAGCCGCACCCGATTTGAATTGAGTACCTGCCACAGGGTTTTCATCCAGATACTCCTTGATGGCGCTGATCCGCCCGGGGTGCTCCGGATAGCTCCATTTGAAATCCAAGCCCTGAAGAATGGATCGCACTCGCTTTTCCACCCGGCTGGGCATGAACGGAAGATCCACCTCGGGGTTATGCCCGAGCATGATCTCATCGTAAAACACATTCACACTGCGATCGCCGATCATGGCCTGTTTCCTTTTCTTATCCTTGTGATTCCGCCAGCGCCTGCTTAACCACCGAGGTGAATGCCGCCGCGCGAACCCCAGTCGGTTTGAAACCCAGCTTGGTCCAGGCAGCCTTGGCTTCCTTGTTTGAAGCAGAGTATTCGAGGATCAGCTCCGAGGCGTGATGCTCCTCCGCGAAATTGACAAGATCCCGCAACAGTGCCTTCAGGATACCAAGCCCCCGGAAGTCCGGCTCTACCCAGATATCATCAATAACGCCAGACTTGAATTCTGCCGCTTCCGACTGCTCCCAGATGCCCTGGCTTCTCCAGATATAAACATAACCCATACCCACGAGAGCCGAGTTCTTACTTTCCGCCACAAGCAACAGTTTGTTGGGGTCGTCCAGCGAGGAGTGCAACGTTCGCAGAAGCCGTTTACGCTCGCTTTCCTTGAGCTCATGAGGGGGTGCGCCCGAAACATGCAGGGCCAGTTTGGCGAGGAAGCCCACCATTTCGGCAAGATCCTCTTCGCGGGCCTCTCTGATAATAAATCCACGCTTCGTGTGCTTTCCAGCCACGCGCAACTCCCGTTAGACCGCCGCGTAGAGCAAACCAGTTACAACCAGGAGTGGTCTGCATTTTCGGGTCGTATACATATGAGCCAACCTTCAAAGCTTAGTCGCTGGTTGATCCCGCTACAAAAGCAAAGTCCTTGAAACTGTTCTTGGAATAATTTCGGCTGCAGGTTAGTTTCAACAACAAACCTGATTTGAATTGCACCGGGATTTCTATGAGGCATGCGTACCGGAACCACATCGGTCAAGTGAGCGTCCAGGACGAGAGACGATGAGGAAACTTTTCCTGATTCTTGGCCTCGCGTCGATGATCGCGCTGGTAGCCACTGTCAGCTCACAGCCTATGCTTATTGAAGAGCGGCTGATCCGGATTCAGGCGGAGGATACTCTCCGGGAGTTCCCTCGCATCGAATCGGAGCCACTTGAAGTTCAGGCTGCCTTGCTCGATATGGCGGACGAGGAACTTCTTCTCCTGAAGGCCCGCGCGGCCTATTTGCGATACCCAACGATGACCCGCGAGATCTTTCCGGTTTACGGACCTGAACCGGAATTCCGGGATATTCTCCGGCTGTATGGCGAAAACATTCTTCCGCCGATCCACTATTTCCTGAGCAACCCGATTGGCTCGATCGAGCTGATGAACGATCTTGCCACTCAATACCAGGCGACCGTAGAGTTCTTTACCGGGAGCGGAAAAACAGACACCAATGCAGCCCCCCAGCAAAGCACGCCCAGAAAGGAGAAGCTGACTCGGGAAGAGCGCGGGTGGTACGCCGTGCGATTTATCCAGGAAGAAGGACACGACTTCCTGGGTCAGTTTGTTGTGAACGATCAGGGCGAAATCATCTGGGTTCGAACGGAACGGGTGCTGGAGAACATCAATCAGTTTTTCGCCAGTGGCATTCGCAATCTCGAGATTCAGCACCGCACAGGTGACGATATATCCGCCGCCGATATTGGCTGGGCTTCCGTGGATGTGCTGGTTTTTGCCAGCGCGTTGAAGGTACTTCGGGTAGGACGGGCTGTCGCTGTTTCATCCAGAGGCGCTGCCAGGGGTACCCGGTCCGCAGCACTGGCCGCTCGTCTCACGACTAGCGGGCGCATGTTGATGACGACCGCCCGCTACGCAAAATGGCCCGCCGTGATTGGCGTCGGCTACCTGGTGGTCACACACCCCGGTATCATCAACGACTTCCTGGCAGAGGTAGCGGAAGTGCTGGGCTACCCGGTAAAGCTGGTGCAGTTTCTCGGATGGATTCTGATACTGCTGCCCGCGTTGTACATCGGCAGTTGGGTATTCCGGTTGATTGTACGCCCCGCCCTCGGGTTGCTCGGAACCCTGATTACTGGCCTGTCGCACATTGGCCGGAGAAAATCCCTTAACAGACTGGAGTGATTCAGAGACCGCTATGTCCTTTTCCCGCATCTATGAACAGGCCGTTCTCCAAAAAGGCGGAGAAAGTGAAGTTCGCGCACGGCTGCCCAGAGTGGCTAGCCCTCAAGAACTGGAAGCTCTCGGGGACGATCGATACCTTTCAGAAATCACCCGGTGCATCTTCAAGGCTGGCTTTGTCTGGCGAGTGATCGAAAACAAATGGCCGAAGTTCGAAGAGGCTTTCGAGGGTTTTGTGCCCCTCTACTGGCAGCAGGTTCCTCCCGAGGTCCTTGAGCGGTTGGCGGGTGACGAACGGATCGTCAGGAACGCGCAGAAAATCCAGACCGTGCCGGAGAATGCGCGGATGATTGTCGACGCCGCCCGGGAGCATGGCAGCTTTGGCAATTTCCTCGCCGATTGGCCCAGCAGTGATCAGGCCGGCCTGCTGATGTGGCTTAAACGCAATGGAGCGAGGCTCGGTGGCAACAGCGCCCAGTACTTTTTGAGGCGAGTGGGTTGGGACGGCTTTATCCTTTCACGGGATGTTGTTGCCGCGCTGCATAGGGAAGAGGTTTTGGATGCCTCACCCACCAGCAAGAAAGGGCTGATGCAGGCGCAGGAAGCGTTTAATCTCTGGCAGGAGGAGAGTGGCCTGCCCTACAGCCACCTCTCGAGAATCCTCTCGTTTACTATCGACTGATCTTGTCACGCGATTCCATTGCCTCTCGTTTATTTAATGATAATTGTTATCATTCGCCTCCGAATTAACAACGAAGGCGTATTTTTGTATGAAAGTCATCCGCTCCCGACGCTGCAGCTCTGCAGCACTGGTTTCACTCCTCGGCGCAAGCTCTCTGGCCATGGCGCAATCGCAAACCGACGACGCGACCACACTCGAAGCTCTCGATGTGGTTTCTGATGCGATTACCGCTCCGGACTATATGCCTCTGGAAAAAACGCCGGCCGTTGGAAAACTGAACGTTCCGGTTGAAGAGCAACCCTATTCGGTCTCAATCGTCGATCGCAGCTTCATCGAAGATTTCGGAGCCAAGAACATACAGGATGCCCTGCTCTACACACCGGGGGTCTACGCAGGCAACTTTGGTTTTGACACCCGAATCGATTCTGCAAAAGTTCGTGGTGTTGATGCCGGGCGCTATCTGGATGGTCTGCGTCAGATCTACGGTTCCTACAACACCGTGCGCACCAATGTGTACGCACTCGAGAGCATCGAAGTGCTCAAGGGCCCCTCGTCCATGCTTTATGGACAGAGTGACCTGGGCGGCATCATCAATGGGGTATCCAAGCTCCCGGAAGAGGAACAGGGCGGCGAGATCTGGGCCCAGTACGGCACGTTTAATCGTAAGCAGCTGGCCGTGGATGTAACCGGCCCCGTCAACGAGAGCGGTGATTTGCTGTACCGTTTTATCGCACTGGGACGCGATAGTGACACCCAGGTGGATTATGTGGAAGACGATGGCTACGTGCTCGCCCCTTCCCTGACCTGGCGCGCAACCGATGACACAAGCGTTACCCTGCTCCTCAACCGCCAGGAGAACAAAGGCCAGGTATCCGCTCAGTTCCTGCCACAGGCCGGCACCCTGGAGCCAGGATCGCAAGGGTTTATCGGCTCTGAGCGATTCGTTGGGGAGCCAGGATGGGATCGTTATGATCGGGAGAAGACCGAAGCTACCCTGTTTGTTGATCATCAACTGAATACCAACTGGGCGCTTTCCGCCACTGCTCGCTACAGCCGCTCCAGTACCGAAAACCGCGAACACTGGATAACCATTCCAAGCGTTCCCGACGCCAATGGCGAAGTGCCGCGTACCATTTACACGGCAGATGCTGAAACCCGCATTTTCAACATGGACGCTCGCCTTGAGGGTGATGTTGAGCTGGGCATGACCCGCCATCGTCTGATTATCGGCGCCGACCGCCAGGACGCGCTCTGGAAACAGGACAATTACTTTTACGGTTATGGCCTGGGTGGCACCTTCGATGTATATGATCCACAGTACGGCAACCTGAACGACGGTGCCATCAATCCGACCGACCGGCCGGACAACGAGATTGAGCAAATCGGCCTCTACATTGCCGATCACATCGAGATCGGCAACGTCGTCGTGTCGGCCGGCCTTCGCCACGACTGGGCCGAGAACCGCCGCCTGGCCGTCTCCGGATCAGATACCGTCAGCGACGAGGAGGCCACCACTGGTCGGGCGGGCTTGATGTACCGATTCGAAAACGGGATCTCCCCATACATCAGCTACGCTGAAGCCTTCAGCATGAACCTCGGTACCGATGGCACCGCCGCGGCCAACACACTGGAACCCACCACCGGCGACCAACAGGAAGCGGGCGTGAAGTACGTGTCCCAGGACCAGTCCCTTGGCATTACTGCAGCCTACTTCGATATTACCCAGGAGAACCGGATCAGCGACGGCAGCACCCCCGGAGGTGTTGAGCAGACCGGCGCGGTGATCGACGGCTGGGAGCTGCAGGTGAACAAGCGGTGGCAGCGTTTCGAAACCCAACTGGCCTACACCGATCTGAATGCCAGGGATGACGCCTCTGGCAACCGGCTCCCCTATGTGGCCGAGCGTCAGGCTTCCTGGTGGAACCAGCTCTACATCGCCAACAACTGGCGGGTCGGTGCCGGGGTGCGCTACGTGGGTGACAACGTTGGCTCAGGAGGCGGGCCCGTCGTTCCTTCCGTTACCCTCTACGACGCCATGATTGGCTACACCTGGCAGAACTGGGACTTCACCGTAGATGCCAAAAACCTGGCCGATGACGAGTACATCACCTGGTGCCGCTCCGAAGGCGCAGACTGCGGCTACGGCGAGCGGCGCACTGTGAATGCAAACGCCAAATATCGTTTCTAAAGCTTCATCCTGACGTCTCTGGTCGCCGCAGCCTGAAAACCGCTGCGGCGATCAGCTCTTCTTTTTTTCTTCTTTTGGGCCTTCTCGTACAACTCGCGCAATGCTTTGGGATTCTTTCCTTTACCCGAGCCGTGAGACTCCAGGATACGCGTCCAGATCGCCTGCTTCTGGTCAGGAGAGAGCTGCTTCCACTCCTTTTTTTCTTGCCTGGTTCGGCCACAGGCTTTACAGATGGCCCTCTTGTTAAACTCGCAGACGTCAATGCAGGGCTTCTTGGTGACGGGCTCCATGGACTCTGGCTTCCCCTTTTGCAAAATAAGTGGCTTAGTCCAAGGCTGAGGGCTGCAGCCCCCGGAT
>NZ_AGTR01000004.1 GCF_000235625.1 Marinobacter manganoxydans MnI7-9
TCCCAACTTCAGCGCGTCATTGTCCGGCAGCGCCAATATCAGCAAGGCAGTGATCGCCGGCATGACCAGAAAATTTCCGGTGAGCAAGGCACCCATGAACCGACGGTCCCGGAACATATCAGACAGGTGGGTCAACGGTGTTTGAGTAAATGTGGCGTAGAGCAGAACTCCGAGCAACCCCCAGATTAAGTAATCCGGCACACTGTCACCGAGGGACGATGTCCAATCCACAGACAGTCCGAAAACAACAGCGATGAGGTAGGCCCAGACCTGGTGGCGTTCAATTACGTCTCGCATGGCGTGCTCGTAACCGAGTGGAATGTCGGCCATTCGCAGCATATCTGCCACACGGTACCCTTTTCAGCAGCCCTGCTAGCCATGGCCATAAGTATGGGCATCTTTGTGACTGTGATCAGGATGTTCAAACTCCAATGTTGAATGAGTGATGCCGAACTCGTTTTCCAAAGTTCGTTTTATCCCACCCTTGACTTTTTCAAGTTCATTCCAGGCACTTATTTCGACCACCACATGGGCGTCGAGGGAGGCATCATGCTCACCCATCTGCCAGAAATGTACGTGGTGAAGGTCTAAAACGCCTTCTACGTTTGATAAAGCCTCGATGACAGAATCTGTGTCGATATCCAATGGACTACCCAGCATGAGTGTCCGGATGGTTCCGCCGATTTCCGTTAGACCCAGGTAGAGAATATAGCTTGCGATACCAATTGTGATCGCGGGATCAACCCAACGCATGTCGTACAGGAGAATCAGGGCGCCGCCTACAACGACTGCAATTGACGCAAACGCATCAGACAAGTTGTGTAGAAACAGCGCACGGATGTTGACGCTGTCCTTTTGCATGGAGTAAGTAAGCAGCGCGGTCAAACCATCCACTACCAATGCGATAATGCCAAGCCAAACTACCCACCACCCCTTGATTTCCGGGGGATCTATGAATCGCATGCCACCTTCGTAGATCAAATATGCCCCGATCATTATCAAAGTGGTGTAATTTATGAGTGCCGCAACAACCTCAATTCTCCCGTAGCCAAAGGTCATCTTCGAGTCGGCCGGGCGGCGTGCAATCTTCCGCGCCGCAAATGCGATAAATAGTGACGCCATATCCGAAAAGTTGTGTATAGCGTCGGCTATCAGCGCCAAGCTGCCAGCGAAGATCCCTCCAGCGATCTGAGCCAAGGTTAGGATACCGTTCGCCCAGATAGCTACTGCAACTCTCTTATCCTTAGTATCCGGTGACATGTGAGCATGCTCGTGGCCCATTGTTTTCTCCTTGGTCGTTGCTGTTCAATTAAACGTAGTCGCAACACTCGCTAAGCCTGGCTCAGAGGGCTTAGCGAGTGTTGCGACCGCGCGAAAACTAGCCATTCTGGCGATTTTCCATGTTATTCCCGGCACCTTTCTCGGCTGTGAAGCTCGTGACCAAAATCATGGCCACGCCCAGGACGATGAACACGTCGGCAAGGTTGAACGCCGGCCAATGCCAAGATTGCCAATGGAAATCCAGGTAATCGACAACATAGCCTCGGAAAACTCGGTCGATGACATTTCCAAATGCACCGCCAAGTACCATCGAATAGGCTAGTGCTTCGGTTCGCTTATGGCTGTCCCGAATCAATTTGACCAGAACAGCCGAGACGACAATGGCTATCGCAATAAAAAAATATCGCTGCCAGCCACCGCCATCGGCAAAGAGACTGAAGGCAGCGCCTTTATTCCATACGTGCACCCAATTAAAGAAAGGGGTGATCTCAACCGATTGTCCGTAAGCCATGGATTGCTGGACGAGCCATTTAATAAGTTGGTCGGCCAGAGCTATAAGTGCCGAAAAGCCGAGAAAAGTGAGCGTAAAAAAGCGAGAACGGTCTTCAGACATCGAATTATCCTTTTAGCGCAAGGATGCGCTTGGCACCAATGAGTACAATGCCTCCCACAATACCGCCAATAACCAGATCCGGGTAGTTGGAGCCGGTCCAGGCAACAAGAAGGGCTGCAAGGATAACTCCCAGATTGATAACCACATCATTGGCCGAAAATATCCAGCTGGCTTTCATGTGAGCACCGCCGTCACGGTGTTTGGCGATCAGGAGCAGGCAACTGATGTTGGCAATAAGGGCCACAGATGCGACGGCCATCATCATTGACGACTGGGGATCACTGCCAAACAGAAAGCGCCTGCCAACTTCAACCAGTACCCCAGCGGCAAGGATAAGCTGGAGTATGCCAGCCACATGCGCCGCTCTGACCTGCATTTTGATGCCGTGCCCAACGGCGTAAAGCGCGAGACCGTAGACGGCGGCATCGGCAAGCATGTCTAGCGAGTCTGCAATCAGGCCAGCGGACTGGGCGATCAGGCCCATCGTCATCTCGACCAGAAACATCAGTGCGTTGATTGCCAGCAGTATCCATAAAGTGCCGGACTCTTCGCTTTCGTTGGCCTTAGAAGATTCAGCCGCTCTGACGGATTCAGCGCTGGCGTCTTCTGTCCTCTGCAAGGAAGCGCCCAGGCCCAGGTTTTCCAGTTTGCTGGTAATAGGACCGGTTTCTCCATGGTGGATAATTTCCAACGTACGACCCGATAAATCGAATGACAGCGACTGAATGTTTTCAACGCCAGTCAGTGCCATTCGAATCATTCGCTCTTCCGAGGGACAATCCATTTTTGGTATTCTGTAGGTGCTTAGCTGGCTACCTGTTTCGGCGGTGGCGCGTCCCTGAAACTTGTCATCTACGACAGAGTCTTCACTGCCACACTGCCCATTGCAGGGTTTGCTCATTTTCTCGGCTCCGGTTCTCGTGCAAATGATGTCATTTAAAACCCTGTAGCTACTACAGGGTCAATGACTAATCTACTCTAGTAGTCGTCAAAATCGGCGTTTGTCTGGATAAAGATCTACAATGATAAGTGCGATGGTGTGGGCATCTAATTTTTTTCGGGGGTAAACTTTATGATTTCATTTAAAAGACTTACAGCAACCGCTGCGTTGTTGGTTTTTCCTGCATTCGTGCTAGCGCATGGTGATCAAGGCTCATGGCAAGGGCATGGTCCTGGCATGATGATGGATCAGGAGCAAATGCAGCAGATGCACCAGAACTGGTCCCACATGAACCAGCTGATGCAACGCATTCCTGATGAAGCTTCACCGCAAGAACGGCAACAATTGATGCGAGAACACAGAGAGGCGATGCAAGAGCAAATGGGTTTTATGCATCACGGTATGATGGGCCCCGGCATGATGCGGGGCCAACGGGGCATGATGGGGGGCCAGCATATGATGAATGGCAGCCAACCAAAAAATGGTGATGGTCCGACTACCGAACAACAAATTCAGATGATGCAGGAGCGCATGGATCAAATGCAGCTGATGATGGAGCAAATGCTGCAATACCAGCAAAATCTGAAGGTAGAGTGATCGAGAAGCCTTCAAATACTTCTGTTTAACAGACGCTTAGTGTCTGGCGAGTTTGATAGGCTGACGTTTGTGAAAACGGCCCAGTAGCTGGCTTTTAGTCTCTACGATCCGTGACCTTTTACGGCTGAAAGTTGGTGCTCTGGGCGCTACTTCGAATGTTCGCTTTGCGACCACAGGATAATTTGTTGTGTCAATTTCCGACCACGCTATAGCGGCATGACCAGTTGGCTGATTCATTGTTTAAACTTGTTTCTGAGTCTTTCTCAATTAACGACTTCAGGCATATGTCGGTAGATTAGACTCGATATGCAAAGAAGGTCGGTAGAGCCTACCTTGCGAAACAGGTTGATTGTTAATCCTCCTCATCCCTGGTCGGACAGTCGCCGCCACGCCCAATTCAGGATCCTACGCAGCTTTAAGATATATCTCACACGAATCCTGCATTGACAATGATAGGGTTGGGGCCGAGTCAGCTGGTCAGGACGACCGGGACTCAACGCCGGCACGGATGCTAGGCAAACGCGACACCTGCCCAGTGGTGTGACGCGCCAAGGAGAGACTTGGCACCACCCCCGCTTGTGACAATTCGCACCCTTTGATCGACCCAATCTTGACCTAGTCAATCAGGATTATCAGAATAATGTTCGAATATTCAGTTTTGGGTCAGAGGTGTTCCATCACTCTCAATGAGCATCGGTTACTGTCCGCATTGCCTTTGGAAAGGTTACGGTATTTGCCTTCTGACATTACTAGTTGGAAATCCACGTGAACGGGATTAGCGAGCTGAGGACGGAGTTTCGTCGCCGACACAATATGACTACGCCACCCTTCAAGCGTTTGCGTCAATGGAAACCGTCGGCATCGTTACAGAAGATAATATTGAGCTTTCTCATTGGCTCGGCGTGGCGGACCGCAGGATTCTACGATTAGTTCTAGAGTTAAAGTCGGTTCTATTGGATATCGAAGCTTGGCGAACGATGATTCTTGAGCCCTACAAACGGCTTGGCCCCGGTGTCTACATGGTAGGGGCTTTCATCGGACATGACAGAATTGTTGGCGTCGTGGAAGGACGACAGCCAATGGTCAGGGTTTTTTCGTCTAAACCGGACGCGCTGGGCCGGTCCTTCGGCCAAGACACTGAATAGATCTAATTCCGAAACTCTGACACCTGGCGCTCTAGGTTCGCGTACATTGCCAGAAGATCATCCTCGTTGAGCGTTCCTCTGGTGGTTGCCTTAGCCTTATGTTTTTCCAGCTGGCTACGTTGTTCGGCGTAAACATGATGGAGGACGCTGGCTTGATAGTCGCAGCCCTCGTGATTGTTCAGTTGTTTTCGAAGCGATTTGAACTGATCAGGACTGGGAACCTGTTCGAGCTTTTTAGCTATGTCTTTGGGTCGGATATTGAACACTTCTCCCCAATGTTTTACGGCATGCTCCCAGGCCTGAGATAGAGATGCCCGCTCATCTATGTAGAATTTGTTAGCAGTTCCTCGTTTGTTTACGGAGAAATAGCAGGTTTCCTGTGCAGCACTTTTCCCGCTTCCGATGCCAAGCGTGATGCCCTGGAAGCCAACACCGCGACAGGGGAGGGTTGAGGGATGGTCTTTTCCAATGAAATCCAGATATTGAAGTGCTGCGGAGCGGGCCATGTAACGGGCCTCATAGTACTTGGCCCTGGTCTCTTGATACTGGTACCAGAGTTCTTGAGTAATTCTGTTGTTCGGCCTCTTAAGAGAGAAATACTTCTGATAGCGTTTGCCTCGGATGGTGGCAACAACTCGCCAACCGTGGAAGCCAGAGGTCAGCTCCCCTTTTTCATAAAAGCTAATAGCCATGGATAGTCGATCTTTCCCGTCCAAATCACGTTAAAGATAGTACGCAGCCAAGCAGGCGTCGCCTGCTCTACTCTGAGGCCTACGTCAGCTTGCTGCAATCGAAAATGGTCAATAAACTTCTCAGTCTCTTTGGGCTGCAAACTGGAAACACCGACCTTCGGTCAATCGTTGTCGCTTCCTAGGAGTGAAGCATCGTCCAGCTGAATGGTTGCCACCGTCAGGTCAGTGCGGTTATGTGGCAAATCGTACTTGTTTGACTGCGTTGGTTCTTGCTAAGGGTAGAGTTATCAGAGTTTTCAGACGCGACAACCCGCTCTTTAACTTCCGTGAATTCAAAATTCAATCGTGACCTTTAATCCACCTCGTGGGCGATTGGAAAAGACAATCTTTGCGCCATACCGGCTAACAATGTCTTGAACGATTGCAAGGCCGAGCCCGTGGCCCGGAGTCTGTTCGTCCAGCCTTAATCCTCGTTGACCAAGCTTGCTCAATTCAGCTTCCTCAACGCCGGGACCATCGTCTGTCACGACAATTCGTTTTGAGGGGCCGCATTGTTCCAATATTAGCTCCACCTCTCTATGTGACCACTTCCCCGCATTGTCCAGCACGATCCCCAGTATTTCAGATAGGTCGTATTCTACAATTGGCCAACGGCTATTCTCTGGGAGAGAACTTGATAACTCAAATGATTTTGCCGGGTATAGTCTTCCCATCATCCACAGAAGGTCCCGTGCTTTTTCTACTGGATAGCAGCTTTTTCCTACCTGCGGCCCAGCAAACCGGCTGCGGCGCATTTCAGCTTCAAGTTGTTTGTCAATATCCCCGAGACGCGCAGCTATTTGCTGCCTTAACTCGCTATCTAGCGGCGTAGAAGTGTCGCTGAGAATTTGTTGGAC
This sequence comes from Marinobacter manganoxydans MnI7-9, assembly GCF_000235625.1. Taxonomy (GTDB): domain Bacteria; phylum Pseudomonadota; class Gammaproteobacteria; order Pseudomonadales; family Oleiphilaceae; genus Marinobacter; species Marinobacter manganoxydans. The sequence continues at coordinate 6,165 of NZ_AGTR01000004.1, forward strand.
AGACGCAATCGGAGTTTTAACGCTGTGGGATAGGTTTGCCAGCGCATTCCTCGAGCGCTCCAATCGTTGATCAAGTGAGTCAAGCAGCTGGTTCAACTGTTCGACGAGAGGGTGGAACTCCTCGGGGACAGTCATATCTATACGCGAGACGCTCCCATCCTGGAGTCTTTTCAGTGACGCCTTGAGTCGTGTGACAGAATGCATGGACAAATTGACGCCGAGCCAGATTGCACAAACCATTAGCGAGATAAGTAAAAGAGATGCGATTGCCGTCCATGCATGTAGCTCTGCCTGGCTATTCTTCAATGCGCCGAGGTCTTCTGCAACGATAACAACAAACGGTTTTTCGTTTGCGATGAAGGAACTCCGATATGCCAATATGTCCGTTGGGGCCCCTGCTATTTCAGAATTTTCGACCCGAATCGTGCCCTCTTTTTCCGATTTGATGAGCGGCGATAGTAGCGGTTTCCATGATTCTGGCGAAATGATGGTCCTGGAATCGGAGTGTTGAACAAAAGCATGGTGGAATACGCGCTGAAAGTAATCGCCCGTCTTGAGTCCGTCGAAGGCTCCGTCACTGTCCCGAATCTGATGCTCTAAAAACGAAACCTCCTCTTTCAGCCTGTCCGTGACAAATTCACGGGACATTCTTTCGAGCAGAGCACCATGTGCAAACCAGGCTATTGCCATCAAGGCAACACCTGCGGGCAGCAGTATTACAAGCAGGGTGCCTTTTACAGAGGCAGGTTTCTTAAACGTTGTCATTGAACATATAGCCTTGGCCACGTCGGGTTGAGATTGTGGAATTTCCCACCAGTTTTCGCAGCCTCCGAATATATGCCTCGATAACGTTCGCGCTTGGGCTATCTTCGAGACTGTAAAGCTGCTCTAGCAGTTGGTCTTTTGAAAAGACATGGCCCGGCTTACTCATCAGGCAGCGCAGAAGACGAAACTCTGTGCCGGTAAGTGGATGTTCAGTTCCATCGTCCACCGACAAGCATTGACGATTTTCATCCAGCACAAAGCGGCCTGCCTTAACCAATGAATGTGTTCTCCCTTCGCTCCTGCGAACAATAGCATTCAGCCGTGCAATTAACTCTTCGGTCTGGAAAGGTTTTGCGAGGTAGTCGTCTGCCCCTGCCTTTAGTCCAGCCACTTTATCATGCCAGTCATCTCGCGCTGTCAGGATTAGTACGGGAAAGGCAATGTTCTTTGCGCGCCACTTTTTTAGAACATCTAAACCGTTGCCGTCGGGCAGCCCCAGATCCAAGATGCTGACCCGATAATCTTCCTGTTCACCCAGAGTCATTGCTTCTTTTGCCGTATACGCAGGGTCCACGCTGAACCCCGATTTTTCAAGTTGATGCAAGAGGCTGTTTGAGAGCATCTGATCGTCTTCAACCAGTAGTAAGCGCATTTTTTTCCTTTTTGCTGAGCGGCGACTGTGAATTCAACGTAATGTCTTTAGTAGTCCTGAATTCAGCCTAAATAAATTTTTTGAATTTTCAGTAAGAATTCAGATTGGTAAGCGATCTTATGTAACGATTCTGGACATTGATCAAGTGTCCTGAAAATACAATTAATTGTTGCTGAACGATTTCACAGGAGAAGATGGTATGAATGTATCAAAGTTGTTGGTAGCGGGTGTGGCCTTTTCAATGTCAGCGGGTGCTTTTGCCGCAGGAGTCCACGGTGGCGGGCACGGGGCTAGCAGCGGAGAGCCCGGAAAGGCTTCCGAGGTCGCTCGCACCATCACCGTGGAAATGTACGACAACTACTATGAGCCGGAAGAAATAACCGTGAAGCCTGGTGAAACCGTTCGCTTCGTGGTGGAGAACAAAGGAAACCTCGTGCATGAGTTCAATGTTGGCACTCCCGACATGCACAAAGCTCACCAAGAGGAAATGATGATGATGGTTGAGCATGGCGTGATCCAGGGCGGCAAGCTCAACCAGGACATGATGAACATGGATATGGGCAATGGCCATTCCATGAAACACGACGATCCCAACAGCGTCTTACTGGAACCCGGGCAGAGCAAGGAAGTTGTCTGGAAGTTCTCTGATAAAGGCAATATCGAATTTGCCTGTAACGTGCCGGGCCATTACCAGTCAGGAATGTACGGTGACGTAAATTTCGAATAATACAGTGTGCTGAGCGCCGCACGATTGCAAGGGCTGGTGAAGGCTTTCCAGCCTAGCTCCAATGAAGTGCAGTTGGGAATAAAACAGATGAAGATACGCCTTTTGACAGGGCTTTTGACCCTGCTGATGCCGGCCATGGTCATGGCCGGTGAATACGGCCTGACGGTTGACCGGGTTAAAATTGATACCGGCGATTTCGTGAAAGAAGGTATCGGCTACAATGGTGCATCTCCGGGACCGGTGATGCGCTTCAAGGAAGGTGAAAATGTCAGGATCAACGTAACCAACAACCTGGACGAGATGACCTCGATCCACTGGCACGGACTGATCCTTCCCTTCGACCAGGATGGTGTGCCAGGTATCAGTTTTCCAGGTATCAAGCCGGGTGAAACATTCACCTATGAATTTCCTATCCAGCAAGCAGGCACCTATTGGTTCCACAGCCACTCTGGTTTTCAGGAGCCAGACGGAGCCTATGGCGCCATTGTCATTGAGCCCGAGGGCCGTGAACCGTTCCGCTACGATCGTGAATACGTGGTGCAGCTGACCGATAAACACCCCCATTCCGGTGACCGCATCATGCGCAACCTGAAAATGATGTCGGATTATTACAACCGTGAGCAGCAAACTGTGGGCGAGTTTTTCTCGGACGTGTCAAAAAATGGCCTGATGAACACCGTCAGTGACCGTATGGCCTGGGGTGGCATGCGGATGATGAAAGCGGACGTTGAGGATATCCATGGCTTTACGGGCTTGATCAACGGCAAAGGACCAAGCCAAAACTGGACAGGGATCTTCGAGCCGGGCGAACGCATTCGGCTGCGTTTTATCAACTCTTCGGCGATGACTTACTTTGATATCCGGATCCCCGGTCTGGACATGACGGTTGTGCAGGCAGATGGCAACAACGTTCAGCCGGTTAGTGTGGACGAGTTCCGGATCGGTGTGGCGGAAACCTACGATGTGATCGTCCGTCCGAAAGATGAGCAGGCCTACACCATTTTTGCTGAATCCATGGGGCGTTCCGGTTATGCGAGGGCAACACTGGCCCCCGAAGAGGGTATGGAAGCGGCCGTGCCGCAACTGCGTGAAGCTGCCCGACTGACCATGGCGGATATGGGCGGTATGCCCGGTATGGACCATGGCAGCATGGCAGGCATGGATCATGGAAACATGGATATGGGCAGCTCAGAAGGTGTGTCCGGAATGGACCACTCAAACATGGGCAGCATGGACCATTCGAATATGAAAGGAATGGATCACTCCAACATGAAAGGAATGGATCACTCTGACATGTCCGGCATGGACCATGGTTCCATGGCGATGGGAAAAGGCGGTCCCAGCGATCCCTTCTATGCCAAGGGCAGTGGCGTTGTGCCGACGGCGGCCAATGGTGGCAAGTTCCTGTCCTATGCTGATCTGAAGGCTCAGGACCCGTTGTACGAAGACCGCGAACCGACTCGGGAGATCGAGCTTCGTTTGACCGGCAATATGGAGCGCTACACGTGGAGTATCAACGGTGTTAAATACGAAGACGCGGATCCCATTCGTCTCAAATATGGTGAACGGGTCCGTTTCAAGTTTGTGAACGAAACCATGATGACTCATCCCATGCACCTGCACGGTATGTGGTCCATCCTTGATGTTGGCGCAGGTCAGTGGAACCCGATCAAACACACCGTTAGCGTGAACCCGGGCACTACGGTGTACATGGAAACCGAGGTTGACGAGCCAGGCCAATGGGCGTTCCATTGCCATCTTTCTTACCATGCGGCTGCCGGGATGTTCCGCAAGGTGATTGTTGAGGGTGGCCCTGAGTCCACGCAGGCCAAGACAGGCGTCGTTGCTGAAGATGGAGGTGAGGCATGAGCTGTATTCGATCACTTGCCGCAGTCAGTTTCCTTGCCTCTATTGGTTTCTCAACGACGGTGATAGCTCAGGAAATGATTTCCGATACCACCGCTCGTAAACAACCGCTCACAGCCTGGGGTGTTCAATTTGAGGAGTTTGAGTACCGATACAGCGATGATGATGAGGAACTGGGCGTCTGGGATGCGGATGCCTTCTATGGCACCGACGAGTTCAAAGTCCGGCTGCTCACAACCGGGGAATACGAGATAGAGGAACAGGCCTACGAAACACTGGAAAACCAGTTGGTCGGCCAGATCCCCATCTCCAAGTTCTTCGACGCCAAAGCGGGTGTTCGCTTCGACACCCCTGAAGGGCCGGATCGCACTTATGCCGTGCTGGGTGTCGCTGGGCTTGCCCCACAATGGTTTGAAGTCGATGCCAACCTGTATGCCAGCAAGGATGGTGATACGTCTGCCGAAATCGACGCGGAATACGAGCTGCTTTTCACCAATTACTGGATCCTGTCTGCAACCCTGGATGCGACGGTAGCATTCAGCGAGGATGAGGAAATTGGCGTGGGCAAAGGCTTGGTTTCCACCGAAACTGGGCTCCGGTTACGCTATGACCTGATCGATCGCGCATTCTCGCCTTACGTGGGCGTGGTGCATGAGCGCAAGTACGGTGATACCGCAGATCTCGCTAAAGCCGAAGGCGGTGGCACAGAAGACTGGTTCGCAGTCGTCGGTGCCCGCATCTCGTTCTGATCGGAATGAATAAGGAGCCAGGGGTTGCCCTGGCTCTATTTTATGATGTACGTCAATTTCATCGAAAACCTTCACTGATTTTCAGTCGCAGTTCAGGTCCGCATGTTGTCATTGAGGGGAAATGATAAGGCGAAGAGGGGCCCGCCATGACTAAAGCACATAAAACATCGAACCAGGAACAGTTCCTGCTGCGACGGAAACTTGTCGTGGAAGGTTTTGAAGAGAGTGAATGGTCTGACTTTATTCACGAACTCAATCATCACCCCTGTGTTGATTTTGCCGAACGCAAGCCAAATAATCTGTTAGACGTTACCTTCGATGGGACTCATTGGTCTACCGACGAGTTATTGGAGGTGATTGGAGCACATGGTGGCCGGTTGAAGGCGGGGTGGTGGGCTCAAAGGAAGCTGGCGTGGTATCGATTTACAGATGACAACGTTCGTGCCAATGCCAAGCATGATCCGTTTTGCTGTTCAAAGATCCCGCCCATGAAACGAAAATAACCGGAGGTTAAATGAGCAGGGAGCAAGATAGAACCACTCGTTATAAGGAAGGCAGTCTCACACTCGCGGGAACCGTTATGCTCGGTACCGGCGTCATGATCGGCGCCGGTATCTTTGCACTTACCGGGCAGATGGCGCAGATGACCGGTGTTCTTTTCCCATTGGCGTTTCTGGCGGCTGCGGTGATCGTCAGCTTCAGCTCTTATTCCTATATCAAGATTTCTGATGCCTACCCCTCAGCCGGGGGCATTGGCATGTACCTTTACAAAGCCTATGGCAATCGGCTGCCGACCGCGTTCAACGCCTTGCTGATGTATTTCTCGATGGTGATCGCCCAGAGCTTCCTCGCGCGTACTTTCGGTTCCTACACCATGCAACTGTTCGGTGGTGATGAAAGTGGTCGCATGGTGTCCATTCTGGGTGTGTCGCTGATCCTGGCGGCGTTTCTGATCAATCTGCTCGGTAACCGAATGATTCAGGGCGTGGCTTCCTTTATCGGGTTTCTGAAAATCGGCGGTATACTGGTTTTCGGGCTGGTGGGTGTCTGGATTGCCGACAGCCTGGCGGTGGATTTCTCAAGCCCGGGCGAGGCCGGAACCGCAGGCAATTTCCTGGGTGCGACGGCGCTCGGAATACTGGCCTTCAAGGGCTTCACCACCATCACCAACAGCGGCTCCGAGGTGCAAAACCCTAACCGGAACGTGAGTCGCGCCATCATTATTTCCATTGCCGCCTGCGTGGTGATCTACACCCTGGTCGGTTTTGCCGTGGCCAGCAACCTGTCCCTGGCGGAAATCATCAAGACCCAGGATTACTCCCTTGCGGCTGCCGCGCGTCCGGCGCTGGGGGATTATGGCCTCTGGTTCACGGTCGCCATTGCCATGACGGCCACCTCCGGTGGCATTCTGGCCAGCATTTTTGCTGTCTCGCGCATGCTTGCCATGCTGACTGAAATGAAACTGGTCCCTCACCGTCATTTTGGTATGCCGGGCAGCATCCAGAAGCACACGCTGGTCTACACTGTGGTCCTGGGGCTGGCTCTGACAGCCTTCTTTGACCTCTCCCGGATTGCCGCCCTGGGTATCGTGTTCTACCTGGTTATGGACATTGCCATCCATTGGGGCGTGCTTCGCTACCTGCGCGACGATGTGAAGGCCAGGGCGTGGGTGCCGGCAACGGCCATCGGTCTGGATTTGCTCGTGCTGGGCGGCTTTGTCTGGGTCAAACTGAATACCGACCCGTTTGTCATTGGCGTGGCGGTTGTCACGATGATCGTGATCGCGGTATCCGGGCAGCTTTTCCTGAAAAGGGCTGCAGCAGCCGAAAAAAACGGCCACGAGGAATCCCATGCTCACGGTCACCAGTAATCGGAATTCAACATGGAGGGCAGTATCACGATGGGGGAAAACATGTTTGGCAACACCATGTGGGCCGGGCACTGGCTGTGGATGCTGGTGATTGCCATCGTAGTCGTCATCCCGGCCTGGCGTATTTGCCAGCGCACGGGCTATCCGGGTTGGATGGGGGTCTTGATACTTATCCCCATCGTCAATCTGGTTTTGCTCTACTTCATCGCTTTTAGTGACTGGCCAGTTGAGCGGAGTGGAAAATAAGTGGACTGTTGTAATGCAATTGATACATTGAGCTTTCTTCACAATCCTACGATACGACTTAAGGCTGTTGTTCGTGTGATCACAATAATTGAAAGAAACTGGGAGATAACCAGATGAAAGCAATAAATTTTAAACTGTTCGTATTTTTGACTTTTTTGCAAGCGCCATTTTTGCACGCTGAAGAAGTTCTTTCTGGCGAAGATGTCGCAGATGTTGTCGTCGGAAACACGGTGCAAATGGAATTCCGAGATGCTCAGGACAATTTTCGCACTCGAACTTTTCATGAGTACTATGATCCTGATGGTTCGATCTATGGAATGACCAAATATCGCGAACAACAGGGAAACCTTACCCACTATATCGGAAGATGGGAGGTCAAAGACGGTAAATTTTGCACATCTGTCTATGGTCGCGACTATTCCTGTAACAAGATAAAGCCTTTGTCTGGAAATGATTTCGAATTGCTCAATGAGGGAGGCAAGATAAGGAACGTCAAGGTATATGAAGGGAAGCATCATGGACTGGAGTAAGGATATCTGCGGGTGAGTTTTTAGCCTCTGTTTGCTCGGGAAGTACGGTTCGCCCATGCGGAACCAAGAAGCGAGTTAAGGGCATATTGATCTTGTCTCTGGAGAACGCTATCGGAGTGCAGACTCCGTTGCGCGACTTGAGGATTGGATGATGAGTATTTTGGAGCAGTACGGTCTGCTGCTTGCCTTGGTGCTTGGCATCGCAGCTACGGTTTTGGCCCTGTTTGGGATTGCCCGTGCCATGGGCCCGACGCGTCGGGAGCCGGGCAAGGACGTGCCAGCGAGTTCCGGAGTGTTGTCACGGGACCCGGTCTGGGGCCGCTATCACGCACGGTACTACGGCTACGCGCTGCTCTTTCTGGCCTTCGACATGGAAATGGCATTTATGTACCCCTGGGCAGTTGTATACAGGGAAGTAGGGCTGGTTGCTTTGTATGACATGGGGGTGTTCCTTGCCATTCTCTTTCTTGGTTTGCTCTACGGCTGGAGTCAGGGGGCATTGAGGCGGCAATGACTTCTGACCCGACAATGACCATTACGGGCGCGCGCCAGCGGCAGGAGCGGTTCACGGTACTTCAGAAGTGGGTTTCGCGGGCCCTCGCGGGCAACCTGAGATGCCTGATCGTCCCGGGGCCTGAAGTGGCACTGTCCCATGGCCTGGATGTGACAGCGGCAGGTATGCGCAACACCGCGACACCTCGCGATGCGAGCGTGCTCCTGATTATCGGCGAGCTTTCAGAGAAAATGAACGAGGCCGTGGCGGTGCTCTATGCGCAGATGCCGAGGCCGCGAGCCATTGTCATTTTGGGCGGACAGACGCCGTCAACGCTACCGGACCCTGATTTTTCCGCGGGTGTTTCGCAAGCCGGTCTGATCGACGCGGTTGACTGGTTGAAGCGCGCGCTGGCCAAGGGCGCATTCTCAGACTCCCCCGAGGATTTCGACGCCCCTGTTCTGCACGCCAGGATAGAGTATGTCTGCCCCATGCACCCGGAAGTTGTCCAGAACGAGCCGGGTAGTTGCCCCAAGTGTGGCATGGACCTGGTCGCCCGGGAGGCAGGGGAGCCGGCCCCCGAGCATGACCATGGGCACGATCATCGCGAGCACCGGCACCATGAGCACGAACACCAGCATCATGATCATGCGCAGCAGCACGAACACCATGAACACGAACACGATCATGGTCACTGCCATGACCATCATGATTCGCATGAGCACGATCATGAGCAGCACGAGGGTCATCAGCACTCGCACGAAAACCATCATGATCACGGACACAAGCACCAGCACGGTGAGTCCGACGGCGACGCGGAGGAGAAAGGTTCTGGGCATGATCACAGTGGCCACCATCACAGTGGGCACGGTCATGATAGCCACGAACATGGCGGCCATGATCATGTAGGTCACGGTCATAGTGGTCATGATCATGGTGGTCATGATCATGGTGGTCATGATCATGGTGGGCATGACCACGGCGCCTCGGGATTCATGTCCATGATTGAAGTGACCAAGGACCTGCCTCGTAGCGCCGACGGGTTGGCGATGGACTGGATGGAGGTGCCGTTCGGTCCGGTTTTCCCCGGTCTGCCTGGTGGGCTCAAGTTGACGCTGACTCTTGACGGTGACGGCGTAACAGAAGGACAGGCCACATCCTTGGTGGGCATGATCAATGAGAGTGAAGAAGGCAAGGAGATCGACGCCGAGACCTTTATCGAGCGCCTGGCGTCGGCCATGCCACTGGCCAGCGTGAGCTACCGACTGCTGGCCTGCCTGGCAATCGAGCGGGCGGCTGGTCTGGAGAACGATTCGGCAACCGATCAGGCCCGGGCTGTGGCGCTTGAATGTGAGCGCATCGCCAGTCACCTGGGTTGGCTGGCGCAAACGGGGCGCCAGCTCGGCTTCGCCTGGTTGACGGATCGTGCCGCAACCCTGCAACTGGAGATCCGCCGCGCCAGTGGAAAACGGCTTTTGGAACTGACGCCCGCTCTGCATGCATTGGCGGCTCGTCTTGGGCGAACGCCTTTGCTCAAATCGCGATTGAAGGGGATCGGCATACTGCCATCGGGCACTGCGGGCCTGAGTGGCCCCGTGGCGCGCGCTGCTGACGACGCCGGAGATGCCTGGGCGCGCCTGTGGCAGCGCCTGGACGAAATCATCACGAGCCTCGACTACATCAAGGCAACCGGGGAGCCGGGGCTACCTGTTTTGCGAAACATCGGGCGTGGATCAGGCACCGGTGAGGCCACCGTGGAAACCCCGCGCGGCGAGGCTCAACTGAGCCTGATTCTGGAACACGGCCAGGTGAAATCCTACAGGTTGGACACCGCCTGCAGTCACCATATCGGCCTGGTCGCAAAGCTTGTCGAGGGCCGGGAACTGGGCGACGCACTGGTGGCGGTCGGATCACTTGACCTTTCGCCCTGGGAGGTGATCTCGTGAACTTCGTCATCGTGTTGCTTGCGTTGCTTGGTAGCGTCTGGCTGCTCGCCGTGGTCGAGGGCTGGACGACAACGGGCCGCCTGCGTCCGGCCGCGCCCCTACTCAGCGGCCTGGCGCACCTCGGTCGTGAATCCATTGTACCGCGCACGCCGGACCGGGTCTTTTTCGAGACGGCGCCGGTGCTACTGCTGATCGTCGCGGTGCTTGGCGCGGCGGTTCTGCCTCTGGCGCCGACCCTGGTGATCGCGGATCTGGCTACCGGTGCGCTGTTCATCAACGCGGCGCTTGCCTATGTGCTGGTGGCGCTGATCATGGCCGGCTGGGGCCCGAATGGCGCCTACGCCATGATCGGCGGCTGGCGATTCCTTGGCCAGCTCATCGCCTACGCCATGCTTATTGTCATGCCCATCACTGCGGTGGCGATGCGCGCCGAATCGCTGGTGACCACGGTGATCGTTGGCTCCCAAGACGGCTTGTGGAACATTGTCTATCAGCCGCTTGGTTTCGTGCTGTTTTTCATTGCCGCCATGGCGCTGGCGTTTCGTGCGCCTTTTGATCTGCCAACCGCACCCGGGGAACTGGGCGGGGGTGTGGACGCGGAATACACCGGCGTGCGCCTGGGGGTGTTGCGCCTGGCCAGGCTGACGCTGGTGATCACGCTGGCTTCCGCGACCACGGTGTTCTACCTCGGCGGTTGGCACGGGCCGCTGCTGCCGCCCTGGGCCTGGAGCCTGATCAAGACCCTGGCCGTGGCCGTGTCGATGCTCCTGGCCGGTCGCTATCTGCCGCGCATTCGCGAGGCGGATCTGATGCGGTGGTGCTGGACCCTGGGGATTCCCCTGGCACTGCTCAATATCATTGTTGTCGGTTTACTGGTTCTGGTGGTTCCATAATGTACGCTCAGGCTTTTTTTGTTGCCGTTTTCGGGCTGGCCGCCATCGGCTTCGGCGTGGTGGTGTTTCGCACATCGTCCATGGTGCGTTCCGCGCTGGCGCTGTTGTTTTCTCAGACTGCCGTCGGCTGCATGTTCCTGGCGATGCAGACCGAATTCCTGGGCGTGCTGCAGATCATGATGATGGCCACGGAGATGAGCATCATGGCGATTTTCATGGTGATGTTCATGATGGACCCAGGCGGGCTCGGCGGCATGGAGATGACTCACCAGAAGCGCTTTTCAATAAGCGCCGGGGTGGTTGCTGGCGGCGCAGCGATTGCGGTCGCGCTTCTGGCCGACTGGGGGCCGGTGACTGTCGAGGCGCCGGATGCCGAGATGCAGACACGGGCGCTGGGCATTGAGTTGCTGGGACGTTCTATGCTGATCTTCGAAACCGCCGGTATCACTATCCTGACCGCGATGATCGCGGCCACGGCGGTGGCGATACCGGTGTATACCTTGTCCGGTAACGGCGGCACGGAAACCAAGGAGACCTCGGAATGACGTTGATCCTGATCCTGGCGCTTGTGACCGGCGCGATCCTGTTCGGCGTCGGCGTCTATGGTGCGCTGTCCCAGACCAATCTGGTCATGATCATGATGGGAGTGGAACTGATTCTCGCGGGCGCGCTGGTGAACCTGGTTGCCTTCTGGCGTTTTCTGCATCCCGAGAGCTACTCCGGCCAGATGTTCGCGCTGGTGGTAATGACGGTCATGGCGGTTGAAATGGCGGTCGGCTTCGGCGTCGCGATCGCACGCTTCCGGGCCAGGGGCTCGGTAGAGATGGAAGAAGCGGGGGACCTTAAAGGATGAGTACCGTAGTGCTGCCGGTACTGCCACCCCTGCTCGCCGCCTTGGCCGTGCTGATACTGCGTCGGGGCGGACCTGCGCTGGCCCTGGCCGGCGCAACGCTCAGCCTGGCAGGAAGTCTCTGGCTCCTGGCCCGGGTCGCCGGCGGTCAGGCCGAAACCCTGCTTCTGCCCGGTCTGCCGGAAATGCCACTTCGACTGGTCGCCGGACCGCTGACGGCGCTGCTGGCGGTGGCGGTGGCCACCGTGGGCACGTTCGTGCTGATTCATGCAGTCGGTTATATGAAGCGGGAGTCCGGCCTGTGCCGCTTCTACGCCTTGATGTCCCTGTTCCTGGCCGCCATGCAGGCGCTGGTGCTGTCCGGCGACTGGGTTCTGTTGCTGGCGGCCTGGGAATTGATCGGTTTGTGCAGTTACCTGCTGATTGGCTTCTGGTTCCAGCGACCCGAGGCCGCGGATGCCGCCGGTCGCGCTTTCCTCTACACTCGTAGCGCCGATCTGGGTTTGTACGTGGCGGTATTTATGCTGATTGGGTCGGCCGGTACCGGCGAGATTGCCGCCTCCCTGGAGACCGGCGGCAGTGCATCGACCGCCGCCGGGCTTTTGTTGCTGCTGGCCGCCATGGGCAAGTCTGCCCAGGTCCCCTTGCAGGACTGGCTCATGCGTGCCATGGCGGGGCCGACACCGGTCTCGGCGCTGCTGCACTCGGCCACGCTGGTGGCGGCGGGCGCCATCCTGCTGATCCGTTCGGCCCCGCTGCTGAGCCCCGAGGTCCTGCTCGCCGTTGGACTTGTCGGTGGCGTTACCACGGTGGCAGCCGGGGTCATTGCACTTGCCGAACGTGATCTCAAACGCCTGCTCGCGGCTTCCACTGCCAGTCAATATGGCCTGATGCTGGTCGCGGTCGGCGCCGGGGTTCCGCTGGCTGCCCTGTTGCATTTGCTCGCCCATGCCGCCATCAAGAGCACCCTGTTTCTTGCCGCCGGCGACTTCCAGCATGCCCGCGGGGGTACCAGTTTCGATCAGTTGGAGGGCGTTGGCCGCGCCAGACCCTGGGCTTTTGCCGGCTTTGCGTTGGCGGCGCTGGCACTGGCCGGTATTCCGCCACTGAGCGGGTTCTTCTCCAAGGACGCGGTAATCGCCGCCGCCCTGTCTGCGCAGGGCGCCGCCTGGCTCGGCCCCCTGGCGCTGGCCGGTACCCTGCTGACCGGCGGCTATATGGCCCGGGCCTTGCGCCTGCTGTGGCGAGGCTCCGGCGAAACCCGACCGGTTGCTGGTAGTGCCTGGATGCGCGTGGGCATTTGGGGTTTGGTGGTCCCTGCCACTACCCTCGGCCTGGCCTTCGGCCCCATCGAGGCAGTTCTTGATCTGCCCGCCGTCACCGCAGGCACAGTGGCCGTGCTGCTTGGGCTCCTTGCTGCCGCGAGTGGGCTGGGCCTGGGCTGGCTCGTGCCGGCTCCCCGCCTGCTAGGGCCGGTCTACCCGTGGGCACGACGCGGACTTGCCGTTGGCGGCGGGCTTACGGTCTGGGTCGGGAGGCCAGCAATGGCCGTTGCCCGGGGGTGTGAGTGGCTGGAAGGTCGCCTGTATGCAGCCGTCCTCAATGTCGGCCAGGCCGGGCTCGCGGTGGCGCGGCTGGCGCGCGCCAGCGACGAGCGCCGCATCGATGGCCTGATCTTCGCCCTGGTGGCAGGTGTGCGGGCTTTGGGGGATCGCGCCCGCGCGCTGCAAAGTGGTCTGATCCATCGTGAGCTGGCCGTCAGTGTCTCGGTTACGGCCGTGGGACTGGTCGTGCTGCTTGTGACGTTGCTGCGTTTCTAGCTGCGTTTCTAGTTTCTAAAGGGAATCCGATATTCATGTTACCACTCGTTTCCATCACCTTGTTCCTGCCCCTGGCGGGCGCCGTCCTGATCCTGGCCCTGCCACGACCGACGGCACAGACCGTGCACGGCATCGGCATCGCCACCGCCTCCCTGACACTGGCCTTTGCCGTTGCCATGTGGCTGCGGGGTGTCAGCGGCGTAGGCTTTTCCCAGGTCGAGGAGCTGGAATGGATCCCGGCCATTGGCGCCGCCTACCGGGTGGGGGTCGACGGCATCAGCCTGCCGTTGGTGCTACTGAGTGCCGTGCTTTTCCTGGTTGCGTTCATCTACGCTTCGTCGCTTCGTGAACGTCCGCGCGCCTACGTGGCCCTGGCCCTGCTTCTGGAGACTGCGGCAGTCGGTACCTTCACCGCTCTCGATGGGATTTTGTTCTACGTCTTCTTCGAAGTTTCCCTGGTGTCGATGTACTTCATGATCGCCGGGTGGGGACACGAGGAGCGGCAGCGTGCAGCCCTAATGTTCTTTATTTACACGCTGCTGGGCAGCCTGCCGCTGTTGCTCGCCATCCTGGGGCTTTACCTCGGCAGCTCTGAACCGACCTTCGACATGCGAGCCTGGATCGAGAATCCGCCACTGGAAGGGGCGGCGGCTATGTGGGCATTGGTCGCTATGCTGATCACCTTTGCGGTAAAGATCCCCGCGGTGCCGCTGCATACCTGGTTGCCTGCCGCTCATGTTCAGGCGCCGACCGTCGGCAGTGTCATCCTGGCCGGCATCATGCTGAAGTTCGGCACTTACGGATTGGTCCGCTTTGCCCTGCAAATGACCCCCGATGCTTTCCGTGAAGCGGGGGTCGTTGTTCTGATCTTTGGTGTCGTCAGCGCGCTCTACGGGGCTTTTGCCGCCCTGGCTCAGAGCGACCTCAAGCGCCTGGTTGCCTACACCTCAGTTAATCACATGGGCTATGTGATCGTCGGCGTCGCCGTGGCCGCACTGACTCTGGACTCCTCGGTGCGTGCCGTCGCGCTGGATGGTGCCGTGTTGCAGATGTTCAGTCACGGTCTGGTTACCGGCGCCCTGTTCTTGCTGGTGGGCATGATTCAGGACCGCGCCCATACCCGTGAAATGGGTGAGTTCGGCGGTCTGCTCAAGACGGTCCCGATGCTTGGCTGGTCATTTATATTGGCGGCCTTTGCGTCCCTGGGCCTGCCGGGGCTGGCGCACTTTCCGGCTGAGTTCCAGATATTTCTCGCCACCTTGGGTAGCGCGCCCGTAGCGGTTGTTGTGATTCTGGGCATTGCCATCATCGCTGGCACCTTTCTCAAGGCGTTGCGCGAAACCTTTCTGGGCGAGCCCAGACAGCGCTGGCAGGCCATGCCCGATCTCAGTGTACGGGAATGGCTTGCCGTGGCGCCACTGCTGGTACTCACGGTTGCCACCGGCGTGGCACCGTCCTGGGTGCTGGACATCATTCACCGGACCACATCGGCGCTGGTGCTGTAATGGCCCGTGATCTTGCATTATTGATTCCGGAAATTGCCGTACTGTTAACGGCTGTCGGCGCGCTGATTGCGGAAATGCTGCGCCGGCCGCGAATAGCGCTGGTGGTCTCGGTCATCGGGCTGCTCGCTGCCACGGGGCTGACGTTGCGTCTGATTGGCGCGGACACAACGGTGTTCGGCGGCAGCTTCCGGATTGACGAACTCAGTGTCTGGGCCAAGCTTATTCTGTTGCCGGCCACCGTGCTCTCCATGCTACTAGCGCGAGTGGATGTGCGAGGCACCGCGCGTGAGGGTACGGTCTACAGCCTGCTGTGCTTTGCCACCCTCGGCGCCCTGGTTCTGGCCGGCGCGGGCGATACGATGTTCCTGGTGTTGGGCACACTGTTGACCGGCCTGGCCACCTTCGCCTTGGTTGCCTACCCGGATACCGACCCGGCCACCGAAGCCGCCATGAAATTCTTCGTGTTTGCCTCGGTCACCGGTGCAATCATGATTTTCGGTCTGAGTTACTGGTTCGGTGCCGCCGGCTCCACCTTGCTTGCTGATCTGCCGGGCATGGATACCATGCCTATGGCCGTCATCATCGGCTTTGTGGCTGTCGTTATCGGCCTTGGCTACAAGGCATCGCTGGTTCCGTTTCATTTCTGGGCGCCAGATGCCTACGAGGGCGGGCCGCTGTCGATAGCGGCTTACCTGTCCGTGGTGCCCAAGATCGGGGCTCTGTTCGCACTTGCTCAGGTGGTTCGCGGTCTGCCCCCGGAAAGTGGTTGGACTGCCGTCATCGCGGGTCTGGCCGTTCTGACCATGACCTACGGCTATCTCGCCGCGCTGGTGCAGGATAACGTCATCCGGCTGTTGGCGTATTCTTCGATTGCCCAGTCCGGCTACTTTCTGCTGGGCATCGTCGCGGTGGGTTCAAGCAAACTCGCGCTGACATCGGTTATCCTGTTTGCTGCCGCCTACGCGGCCATGAACCTGGGCGCTTTTGCCGTTACCGCGGCAACTGGCCGTGTGCTGGATGCGTTCCGTGGGCTGGGCCGTGCAAAGCCCGTGACCGCAATCGCAATGGTGGTTTTCCTGCTGTCGCTGGTCGGTATTCCGCCTCTCGCCGGCTTCGTTGGCAAGTTCCTGCTATTTGCCGCCGGCATCGATGCCCAGTTCACCTGGCTGGCGGTGGTGGCGATTGCCAACAGTGTGCTTTCACTAGCGGTATACCTGCGCATCGTCGTACCCATGTACCAGCAGGCGGCGACGGAATTCGCGCCATTGGGCAGAAGTCTTGGCACGGTGGTAGTGACCACCTTTGCCGCCACACTGATCATCGGCCTGGCGGCCCAGTTCTTTCTTGCGGGACTGGTGGAGTGGCCGGCCTAGTGCCCCGCCCGGCGACGCTGGCCATCGTGCCGGCCATGAGCACACCGCTGGCGTCCATTTTCGGCAGTGGCTTCCTGGTCATCGTACCGGTACTGGCCAGTAGTGTGGGGCCGTATTCGTTATGGGCGATGCTGGCGGTGGCTTTTGTCGCTTTTCACACCGGTGCCGTCGTGCGCCATAACATTCTGTGTGCTGAACCGGTGCTGGCAGCGGGCAGTCAACGTCTGACGCTCACGCTCGAACGACTGTCGGATGGGGCGCTGGTCCTGGCTTATATTGTGTCCGTGTGCCTCTACATTCATATCCTGAGCGCCTTCGTGCTCGGGGCTTTCGGACTGGATTCGGGCTTCAACAAGAGCCTGTTTACCACGCTGGTGATCGGCGTGATTACTGCAATTGGCATCATGGGTGGCTTGAGACCGTTGGAGCGGATGGAGCGGTGGGCTCTGTATGTGACCATCCTGGTGCTCGCTGTGCTGTTGGCCGCCTTCGCCCTGCGTGACATCAGCGACTTTCTGGACACCGGACGCTTTGTGCTGCCATCCATGCCGCAACGTTCCGGCTGGGAAATGGTGACCATGGTGGCCGGTACCCTGATCGTGGTGCAGGGCTTCGAAACGCCGCGCTATCTCGGCCAGAGTTTTGATACCTGGACGCGGATCCACGCCTCGCGCTGGTCGCAATATGTATCTCTCACGGTCTACGTGGCATTCGTCGCCGTGGTCTTGCCCCTGGTGCCAATTCTGGACGGGCAATACGCAGATAACAGCCTGATCCAGGTGGTTGCCTCGGTCTCGGTACTTCTTTCGGCGCCGCTTATCCTCGCCGCCGGCCTGTCGCAGTTCTCCGCTGCCGTTGCGGACACCCTGGCGGCTGCGGCGAACCTGGAGGAAGTGACGCGGCGGCGCCTCACCCAGCGTTGGGGTTACCTGCTGGTAGGCGGTGCGGCTATGGCGCTGGCCTGGTCCGGTTCCACCTTTACGGTGATCGCGCTGGCGTCACGCGCCTTCGCCCTATACTACCTGTTGCAATGTCTGGTGGCCCTGACGGTGTGCCGCAACCGGCGTGAGCGGGTACGTTTCTTCCTGGTTGCGCTGGCACTCATTTTTGTCCTCCTTTTTGCGGTGCCGGCCGGCTGACCGGGCGGTTTCCGGCGAAAGCCTGAATGTCTGATCTGCACCAAGAATTCATAATGAACTCCGTGACCTACTCGTCGATTGCCCAATCCGGCTATTTCCTTCTGGGTATCCTGGCAGTCGGCGCCAGTGAACTTGCTCTGCCATCCATTATACTGTTTGCTGCCGCCTATGCGGCCATGAATCTGGGCGCTTTCGCCGTTGCCGCCAATATCGGACGGACTCTGAACGATTTTGACGGATTGGGGCGCGCCCAACCGCTTATTGGCATCGCAATGGTGGTCTTTCTGCTATCGCTGGTCGGGATTCCGCCACTTGCCGGCTTCGTTGGGAAGTTCCTGCTGTTCGCCGCCGCCATTGATGTCCAATTCACCTGGCTGGCGGTGGTTGCAATTGCCAACAGTGTACTTTCACTGGCGGTATATCTGCGCATTGTCGTGCCCATGTACCAGCAGGCGGCGACGGAATTCGCGCCGGTGGGCAAAGCTCTTGGCACGGTGGTAGTGACAACCTTTGCTGCCACGCTGATCCTCGGTCTGGCGGCCCAGTTCTTTCTCTTGGGACTGGTAGCGTGGTCGTCGTCCTAATTCCTCCCCTGGCGATGTTGGCAATCGTGCTGGCAATGGTTACTGCACGAAGGCCTCAATCGGTGCGATGAAGCCATATTAGTAGACAACACAGTCTGTGCGGTACCTGCTTTCAAAGCAGCGCCAGTATGAAGCCTTCAGATACCTTGCTCTACTCGATTATGCCCGCGGAGTTGCTGTTTCCTGCAGGTCTTGATTTATGGCAGTGAGTAGTGCGCTCTGCTGACTGAGGCCGGCTGGAAACAGTCTTGTGAATTTGATCGGGATCAAAAATTGAGAACGATTGCTCTGCTGATTCAGTTCCGTTTCAGGCTGGGCGGATAGGATGATGATTCAGAACAGGAGGGGGTATGTCGGACACGGTCAATGAGTTGCTGGTCAACTACTGGGCAACCGGTTTTTTTGTGATCGCTGCCCTCGGCTTATGTGCCTTCATGGCAGGCGTTTCCAGCCTGCTTGGCGGGCGCAGCCATGGCGTCAGCAAAACCATCCCGTTTGAGTCCGGTATTGTCGGTGTCGGTGACGCCCGCCAGCGGTTTTCCGTCAAGTTTTATCTGGTCGCGATGCTCTTTGTGATCTTCGATATTGAGGCGGTGTTTCTGTTTGCCTGGGCGGTTGTGATTCCGGAAACGGGCTGGAGCGGGTTCTGGGGCGCGGCGGTTTTTATCCTGATACTGCTTGCCGGCCTGCTCTACGACAGTCGCTCCGGGGCGTTGGAGTGGGCCCCCGAGGGTTCTCAGGGACACGGGGAGGGCTAATCGTTCGGTTCCAGGGTGTATTCAGTTCCCGATGATTGTCGTCCGGACCTTGATCACTGTCAGCAAACCTTTATATGGAGACCAGCCATGCCTTACAGACTGACACGGGCCGAGGAAGAGCAGGAATCCAGTGACCGTTACCCGATGGGGCGCCGGCAGTCATCGGAGGAATACGTCAAAAGCCAGCTTGAACGCAACGTATTCACCGGCAAGCTGAGTGACGTCCTCAACTCGGCGGTGAACTGGGGGCGCAAGAACTCCTTGTGGCCCTATAACTTCGGTCTGTCCTGCTGCTACGTGGAAATGACTACCGCATTTACCTCGCCCCATGACATTGCGCGCTTCGGGTCGGAGGTGATCCGCGCCTCGCCGAGGCAGGCCGACTTTATGGTGATAGCGGGTACCTGTTTCATCAAAATGGCTCCGGTTATTCAGCAGCTCTACGATCAGATGCTGGAACCCAAGTGGGTCATTTCCATGGGCTCCTGCGCCAACTCTGGCGGTATGTACGACATCTATTCGGTGGTTCAGGGGGTTGACAAGTTCTTGCCCGTGGATGTCTATGTAGCGGGCTGTCCGCCGCGGCCCGAGGCCTTCCTGCAGGCACTTCAGTTGTTGCAGGACTCGATTCAGGAGGAGCGCCGGCCGCTGTCCTGGGTCGTGGGGGATCAAGGGGTTTACAAGGCCGAGATGGGGTCCCAGCGGGAGCAGAAACGGAGCCAGCGAATCGAGGCCACCGAACTGAGGACTCCGGACAAACTCTGAGCGCCGCCTCCCGATTTGCCCAACCTTGACAGGAGATGAGTCAGCATCATGAGCACAGACGCTCTCGACAGGCATGCACCGGCCCAGTCCGGCATTGACCGGGCCCTCGGGCTTCTGGACGGATTCCGGGAACACATCGAGCACGTTCAGCCTACCCTGACCGGGCTTCCGGTGCTGTGGGTGCGACGTGAGCGGATAGTGGAGATACTGCGCCACCTGAAGGCGCCGCCGGCGTCTTTTTCCATGCTTTACGATCTCTCTGCCGTGGACGAGCGGCTCCGTGCCCACCGTGACGGGCTACCAGCCGCGGATTTCACGGTCTTCTATCATCTGCTGTCGGTGGATCGTAATGAAGACCTGATCATCAAGGTGGCGCTGACCGGTGGCGACCCGAACCTGCCAAGCGTGACCCGGGTGTTTGCCAATGCCAACTGGTATGAGCGGGAAATCTGGGATCTGTTCGGCATTACCGCAACCGGCCATCCCCATCTGCAACGGCTGCTTATGCCGCCCACCTGGCATGGCCACCCATTACGCAAGGACTATCCCGCGCGGGCCACGGAATTCGACCCCTACACCCTGACAGTGGAGGGGCAGCAGACGGAGCAGGAGGCGCTGAAATTCGAACCGGAAGCCTGGGGCATGCAGCGTGAGCGGGATGGCAGCGAGTTCATGTTCCTCAATCTGGGCCCCAATCATCCCTCTGCCCACGGTGCCTTCCGGATCGTGCTTCAACTGGACGGCGAGGAGATCATCGACTGCGTGCCGGATATTGGCTATCACCACCGGGGCGCGGAAAAAATGGCCGAGCGCCAGACCTGGCACAGCTTCATTCCCTATACCGACCGCATCGACTACACCGGCGGCGTAATGAACAACCTTCCCTATGTCCTTGCGGTTGAGAAACTGGCGGGTATCGAGGTGCCCGACCGGGTCAAGACGGTCCGGGTGATGATGGCGGAGATGTTCCGTATTAGCAGCCATTTGCTGTTCCTGGGGACCTACCTGCAGGATCTGGGCGCCATGTCGCCGGTGTTCTACAGCTTCACTGACCGCCAGCGGGCCTACAAGGTGATTGAGGGCATCACCGGTTTTCGCATGCATCCGGCCTGGTACCGGATCGGCGGCCTTGCCCAGGACCTGCCCGTGGGCTGGCAGCAACTGGTGCAGGAGTTCCTTGACTGGATGCCGCCGCGGCTGCGGGAATACGAGCTGGCCATGATGAAAAACGCCCTGGTGCGGGAGCGGACCCGGCATGTGGCTGCCTTCACCACCACCGAGGCCCTGGAATGGGGCGTGACCGGTCCCAACCTGCGGGCCACTGGCTGCAACTTCGATCTGCGCAAACAGCGGCCCTATTCCGGCTATGAGAACTTCGACTTCGAGGTGCCTCTGGGGCAGCACGGAGACGTTTTTGACCGGGGTCAGCTGCGTATTGAGGAAATGCGGCAGAGCCTGCGCATTATCCAGCAATGCGTCGATCACATGCCCGCGGGCGACTACAAGGCGGACCACCCGTTGACCACCCCGCCACCCAGGGAGCGGATGTTGCAGCACATCGAAACGCTGATCACGCACTTTCTGCAGGTGTCCTGGGGTCCGGTTCTGAAACCCGGCGAATCCCTGCAAATGGTGGAGGCCACCAAAGGCATAAACAGTTATTACCTGACCAGCGACGGCAATAACATGAGCTACCGAACCCGCATCCGGACTCCGAGCTTTCCGCACCTGCAGCAGATACCGTCCTTGATGCGCGGAGGCTTCGTGCCGGACATGATCGCCCACCTGGGCAGTATCGATTTCGTAATGGCAGACGTGGATCGCTGATGATGGCAACAACCCCGCACACAACCGAACTGATCGGCAGTGACCGTTTTGAACTGCACCCGGACGACGAAGCCGCGATTCTCCGGGAAAAGGAACACTACGAGCAGCCCCAGGCCGCTTGTATCGAGGCGTTGAAAATCGTCCAGCGCCGCCATGGCTGGGTTCCCGACGGTGCCATCATGGCCGTTGGGCGGTTGCTGGGCCTGGGATTCGCCGCGGTGGACGGCGTGGCTACCTTTTACAGCCTGATTTTCCGTCAGCCGGTAGGGCGCCATGTGATCCTGGTCTGCGACAGCAGCTCCTGCTTCCTGACCGGGTATGAAACGCTGAAACAGGCCCTGGTGGAGAAGCTGGGAGTGGACTACGGCGCCACCACCGCCGATGGCCGCTTCACCCTGTTACCCGTGTGTTGTCTCGGCGCCTGTGACGGTGCCCCGGCGCTGATGATTGACGGCGAAACCTTCGGGCCGGTCACACCGGAGGATCTGTCCGACCTGCTGGAGGGCTACGAATGAGCGGATCCACCTCAGGTCAAGGCAACCCGCTGCGTTATCACAGCCGGATACGGCAATCCGGTACCGAGCGTCAACCCGAAACCCATCCGCTGACCTGGAGGCTGAGGGACGACGGCGAGGTGGTCTGGCTCGGCGAATATCTGGATAAGGATGGTTATCAGTCGGTCCGCCGGGCATTGGCCGAGAGCGACCCCCAGGGCATCATCACCGTGGTGAAAGACGCCAATGTGCGTGGCCGGGGCGGCGCCGGTTTTTCCGCTGGCGTCAAGTGGAGCCTGACGCTGCAGGGGGGTGACATGCCCCGGGGCTACCTGATCTGCAACGCGGATGAAATGGAACCGGGCACCTTCAAGGACCGGTTGCTGATGGAGCAGCAACCCCACCTGCTGATTGAGGGGATGATCCTCGGAGCCCGGGCCAACAACGCCCGGCAAGGCTACATTTTTCTGCGGGGTGAATACGTGGAGGCGGCCCGGGTGCTGAACCGGGCCATTGATGAGGCCCGCGAAGCCGGCTGGCTGGGGCCGGATATTGATGGCAGCGGGTTCGATTTCGACATCGCGGTGCATACCGGGGCGGGGCGCTACATCTGCGGCGAGGAAACGGCTCTGATCAATGCACTGGAGGGGAAGCGCGCCAATCCCCGGGCCAAGCCGCCGTTCCCCGGCCAGTCCGGAGCCTGGGGCAGGCCCACGGTGGTTAACAACGTCGAGACCCTGTGCAACATACCCGCCGTGATTCTCCATGGCGCTGACTGGTATCAGAACCTGTCCGGCAACCGTACCGGTGACGGCGGCACCAAGCTTTATGGCGTGTCGGGGCCGGTTGCGGAGCCGGGCCTCTGGGAGCTGCCCATGGGCGTCACCGGGGCCGAGCTGCTCGACCGGGCCGGGGGGCTGCAGCAAGGCCGTCGGCTCAAGACGTGGTTGCCCGGCGGCACCAGTACCGGCTTCCTGTTGCCGGAGCATCTGGAGCTGCCCCTGGACTTTGACTCTATCGCCAATGTCGGCAGCCGGCTGGGCACCGGCCTGATGATGGCGGTCCCCGAGGACCGGGGCATGGTATCGCTGATGCGCAACCTGGAGGAGTTCTTCGCCCGGGAATCCTGCGGCTGGTGCACTCCGTGCCGTGATGGTCTGCCCTGGGTGGTAAAACTGCTCCGGGACCTGGAAAAGGGACAGGGGCAGGCCGGCGACATCGAATTGCTCGACAAGCTGGCGGCGGACTGTGGCCCGGGGCTGACCTTCTGCGCCCTTGCCCCTGGTGCCGCCATGCCGCTGGAAACAGCGCTGCGGCACTTCCGGCAGGAGTTTGAGCAGGGCATTGGCAAGGTAAGCGGCGACACCCGGGGCGTTCCGGACCGGGTCGCAGCGGACGCGCCGGCAAACAACCGTTAGTTTCAACAGTCACTTTCAACAAACAGTGATCGTACTTTCTAGGTGAAGGCAGAAGCAAGCATGGCGACGATTCACGTGGACGGAAAAACCTACGAGGTCAACGGGGCGCACAACCTGCTCCAGGCCTGTCTGTCACTGGGCCTGGATATTCCCTATTTCTGCTGGCATCCGGCCATGGGAAGTGTCGGCGCCTGTCGCCAGTGCGCGGTGCGCCAGTACAAGGACAAGGACGACAACAAGGGCGTTCTGGTCATGTCCTGTATGACCCCGGCGGCGGACCAGACCCGAATCGATATCGATGACGAGGAAGCCCGGGCTTTCCGGGCCAGTGTGGTGGAGTGGCTGATGATCAATCACCCCCACGACTGCCCGGTGTGCGAGGAGGGCGGCCATTGCCACCTGCAGGACATGACGGTAATGACCGGCCATGACCGCCGCCGCTACCGGTTCAACAAGCGCACTCGCCGCAACCAGTACCTGGGGCCGTTCATCGCCCACGAAATGAACCGCTGCATTACCTGCTACCGGTGCGTGCGCTTTTACAATGACTACGCCGGTGGCACCGATCTGGGCGCCTTTGGTGCCCGGGACAACATCTACTTCGGGCGATACGCCGAAGGCACACTGGAAAGCCCGTTCTCCGGCAACCTCACCGAAGTCTGCCCCACTGGGGTGTTCACCGACCAGAGTCATTCCGATCACTACACCCGAAAGTGGGACCTGCAGTATGCCCCCGGCATCTGCCACCAGTGCGCGGTCGGTTGCAACATCAGCCCCGGGGAACGCTACGGCGAGATTCGCCGCATCGAAAACCGCTACCACGGTGAGGTTAACAGCCACTTCCTCTGTGACCGCGGCCGGTTTGGTTACGGATACGTCAACCGCGCCGACCGGCCGCGGGTTCCGGAATGGACCGAACGGCCGGGGCAGGAGGCCGTGACGCTGGGGGTGGATCCGGCCCTGGAGCGTATCACCGGCGCCCTGCGTCAGGCCCGGCGCATCATCGGCATCGGATCGCCCCGGGCCAGTCTGGAAAGCAATCACCAGCTATTGGCCATGGTGGGGCCGGAAAACTTTTCCACCGGGATAGAGTCCCGGGAGCAGGCGTGCCTGGCCATGATGAACCGGCTGCAGGAAACGTCGGGACTGCCCACCCCGACACCCCGGGAAATAGAACGCCACGATGCCATTCTGGTGCTGGGCGAGGACCCGGTCCAGAGCGCCGCGCGCCTGGGGCTGAATCTGCGTCAGGCTGTGCTGTCACGGCGGGAAGAACTGGCTGAACAGATCGGCGTGCCGGCCTGGAATGCCGAGGCCGTCAAGACCCTGGGGCAGGACCGGTACCACCCGCTGCACATTGTCTGGCCAGCGCCCACCGAGCTGGACAGTGTCGCTGTCGCCCGCCATGCCCTGGCGCCGGATGATATCGCCCGGCTCGGTTTCGCGGTGGCTCATGCCATCGACCCGGCGGCGCCCCCGGTGGACGGCCTCGACCCGGCCAGCCAGGAGCGGGCCGGAGAAATCGCCGTCAGCCTGTTAAAAGCGGCGCGGCCGCTGGTTGTCAGCGGCGGCTCCCTCGCCAGCGAGGCCATCCTGGAAGCCGCCGGTGCGGTTGCCCGGGCCCTGTCCAGGCGGGCAGCGCAGGGTGGGCTGGTGTTGATCCGGCGGGAGGCCAACAGCACCGGGCTGTCGCTCATGGGGGGGCAGACACTGGACTGGGCGCTGGATGAGTTGAGTGAGGGCCGGGCCGATGCGGTGGTGGTGCTGGAGAACGACCTGTATCAACGCCTGCCCGCCGACCGGGTGGAGCAGGCCCTGGCCCGTGCCAACACCCGCGTGGTGCTGGACCACCAGCGGACGAGAACCGCCGAGGGGGCGGACTTCATCCTGCCTGCTGCCAGTTTCGCGGAAGGGAGCGGAACCCTGGTAAATCTGGAAGGGCGGGCCCAGCGCTTCTTCCGGGTGTTCGAACCGGCCTACCTGCGCCCCGAGACCCGAATTCACGAGAGCTGGCGCTGGTTACACACCCTGGCCGCCGGGCTGCGGGGCGAAGCCCCCGGGGATATCAGCCTGGATCTGGCCACCCGGGCCTGCGCCGGGGCCCATCCAGGCCTGGCCGGGATTGTGGATGCCGCGCCCGGGCCCGATTATCGCATAGAGGGCCTGCGGCTGGCCCGTGAGCCCCAGCGTTACAGCGGCCGCACCGCCATGCGCGCCAACCTCGATGTAAATGAACCCCGCCCGCCACAGGATACCGATACACCCTTCGCTTACTCCATGGAAGGCTACAGCGGATTTGACCGGCCCCGGCAGCAGATACCTTTCGCCTGGGCGCCGGGCTGGAATTCCCCGCAGGCGTGGAACAAGTTCACCGATGAAGTGGGCGGTCACCTGCGCGGAGGGGACCCGGGCATAAGATTGATTCGGCCTCAGCCCGGCCATCGCGAATACCCCGACCCGGTCTTTGATGACGGCGCCACTGACAGCAGCGGGCTGCGGGCGCTGGTGTTGCCACGGGTGTTCGGGGGCGAGGAAACGTCTGCCCGGGCTGAACCTGTCCGGCAGCGGATGACCGCGCCGGTGGTCATCCTGGCCCGCCCGGATGCCGAGGCGCTGGGCGTGCGCGACGGCGACAGTCTGACGCTGCTTGGTGTGCGTGAGGGCGACAGCCTGATGCTGTTTGGCGGTCCGGACATTACGGTATCGGAGCAGGAAGACTGGCCCCCCGGCTGGGCTGGCCTGCCCGCGGGATTGTTGCCCGGCCTGGGGCAGGGCGCGATACTCACTTTAGGAAAACCCACGGGAGGTGAGTCATGAGCTGGTGGACTCCACAACTGGCAGCCACTCTCTGGGCCATGTTCCAGGCGCTGGTGATCCTGCTTGCCGTGGTCGTGGTGGGAGCGGCACTGACCGTGGTCGAACGTCGGCTGCTGGGCCTCTGGCAGGATCGTTATGGTCCCAACCGGGTAGGGCCATTCGGCACTCTTCAACTGATTGCCGATATGCTGAAGATCTTTTTCAAGGAAGACTGGACTCCGCCCTTTGCCAGCCGCGCCCTGTTTATGCTGGCACCCAACCTTGCCTTCGCTTCCCTGCTGCTGTCTTTCGTTATTATCCCCATAACACCGGGGTGGGGGGTGGCGGACATGCACATCGGGCTGCTGTTCTTCCTCGCGCTGGCCGGCATCAACGTCTACGCGGTGTTAATCGGTGGCTGGGCCAGTGGCAATAAGTATGCCTTGCTCGGCGCGTTGCGAGCCTCGGCCCAGACCCTGTCCTACGAAGTGTTCATGGGGCTGTCGCTCATGGGTGTGGTGGCCATGGCCGGCTCCTTCAACCTGCGCGACATCGTCGCGGCCCAGGAAGGCCTGTGGTTCGTGATTCCCCAGTTCCTGGGTTTCGTCACATTTCTGATCGCCGGCATCGCGGTGACACACCGCCACCCTTTCGACCAGCCGGAGGCGGAACAGGAACTGGCGGATGGTTACCATGTCGAGTACTCCGGTATGAAGTTCGGCATGTTTTTCATTGGCGAATACGTGGGCATGGTGCTGGTTTCCGCGCTGATCGTGACATTGTTTTTCGGCGGCTGGCAGGGCCCCTGGCTGCCACCCATTGTGTGGTTTGCCCTCAAGACCAGCTTCTTCCTGATGCTGTTTATCCTGCTCCGGGCATCGCTGCCACGGCCCAGGTATGACCGGGTGATGAGCTTTGGCTGGCGGGTGTGTCTGCCGCTGACCCTGGTCAATCTGCTGGCTACCGGGGCGGTGCTGCTACTGACCGGTTCATAGGGAGGAAAGATGCGAAAAAACAAGGTGTTGTCGGTGTTATGGCTGATACCGGCCAGTTGGTCGCTGTTGCGTACCATGTGGATGGTATTCATGCACGGCTTCCGCAAGCGGGAAACCGTGAACTATCCGGAAGAGGAGGTTTATCTGCCTCCCCGGTACCGGGGCCGCATCATACTCACCCGGGATCCGGACGGCGAAGAACGATGCGTGGCGTGCAACCTTTGCGCGGTGGCCTGCCCGGTGGATTGTATTTCCCTGCAGAAAGGTGAAAAAGACGACGGCCGCTGGTATCCGGAGTTCTTCCGCATCAACTTTTCCCGTTGCATTTTCTGCGGCATGTGTGAAGAGGCCTGCCCCACCTCCGCCATCCAGTTGACACCGGATTTCGAGATGGGCGAGTACCAGCGTCAGCAGTTGGTGTACGAGAAGGAAGATCTGCTGATCAACGGCCCCGGCAAGGACCACGACTACCACTTTTACAAGGTTGCCGGCATGGCTATCGCCGGCAAGGATAAAGGTGAGGCACAGAACGAGGAGGTCCCGGAGGATGTCCGTACGCTTTTACCCTGACCAAAAAAGGAACTACTGATGGAGCTGGGATTCTACCTTAGCGGCCTGGTGGCGGTGCTGGCCACGGTCGGTCTTATCAGCGGCTCCAGTCCGGTGCATGCGGTGGTGTACCTGATTGTTTCGCTGATTGCCGTCGCCCTGGTGTTCTTCGCCCTGGGTGCGCCCTTTGCCGGTGCTCTCGAGATTATCGTCTATGCCGGCGCCATAATGGTGCTGTTCGTGTTCGTGGTGATGATGCTCAACCTGCGTCCGGAGGCCAAGCGGGATCCCCTGTGGCTACGTCCGGGCTACTGGCTCGGGCCGTCGCTGCTGGCTCTGGTGTTGCTGGTGGCGCTGGTGGCGCTGATCAGCGACGGGCAGGCAGGCATGACCATTGACGGTGAGCTGATAACCGCCCGGGACATCGGCCTCACCCTGTTCGGCCCATGGCTGATAGTGGTGGAGCTGGCCGCCATTCTGCTGCTGGCGGCGCTGGTGACGGCGTCCCACGTGGGCCGGCGCAACAAACCCCGGGGCAATCGCAACCGTGGAGGCACCCGATGACTGGTATCCCGATGGAGCATGGCCTGATCCTGGCCGTTATTCTGTTCAGCCTGGGGTTGGCCGGGTTGATGCTGAGGCGCAGTATGCTGTTCGTTCTCATGAGCCTGGAAGTCATGCTCAATGCCGCCGCGCTGGCCTTTGTGGTGGGCAGCACCGCCTGGAACCAGCCGGACGGGCAGGCCATGTTCCTGCTGGTCATCACCCTGGCGGCAGCCGAGGCCAGCGTCGGCCTGGCGCTGATGATACAGCTTTACCAGCGTTTCCGTTCACTTGAGCTGCACGAAGTCAGCAGGATGCGTGGATGATGATGGCTGCGACTTTACTGTCATTTCTGTTACCTCTGGCCGGTGCCATTGTTCTCGGCTTTTCCGGCGGGCGGCTGGGACCGCGGGCCAGCGCGGCCATTGGCGTGGGCAGCGTGGGGCTGGCCGCGCTGGCCACCGCCTGGGCGCTGCTGACCTTCTCCGGCGACAGCCAGGGGTTCACGCTCTGGACCTGGGTTTCCGTGGGCGAGTTCCAGCCGACCATGGGCGTGGTGGTTGATCGTCTCTCGCTGGTCATGATGTCGATCATCACCGGCGTGGGTTTCCTGATTCACCTGTTCGCTGTCTGGTACATGGTGGGCGAGGCCGGTATAACCCGCTTCTATGCCTGGATGAACCTGTTTGTGTTCAGCATGCTGGTGCTGGTGCTGGCCGATAACCTGCTGTTGCTGTTTCTCGGTTGGGAAGGCGTTGGCCTTTGCAGCTACGGCCTTATCGGCTACTACTATCAGAACGAAGCTAATGGGCGGGCGGCGTTCAAGGCGTTTATCGTGACCCGCACAGGTGACGTATTCCTTGCCCTGGGGCTGTTCCTGATCTTCGTGGAACTCGGCACCCTCGATATCGGATTGGTGCTGGAGCAGGCACCACGGGTCTGGGCCGAGGGGAGTGTCACTGCCAATCTTGCGGCCTTGCTGGTCCTTGGCGGTGCCCTGGGCAAGTCTGCACAGGTGCCGCTGCACACCTGGCTGCCGGATGCCATGGCAGGCCCCACTCCGGTGTCGGCCCTGATCCACGCGGCCACCATGGTGACCGCCGGCGTTTATCTGATTGCACGCCTGAACGGGCTGTTCCTGCTGGCACCGGATGTGATGTGGCTGGTGGGCATCATCGGAGCCCTGTCGCTGTTGCTGGCGGCCTTCGCGGCCCTGGCCCAGACCGACATCAAGCGGGTGCTGGCCTATTCCACCATGAGCCAGATCGGCTACATGTTCCTGGCGCTGGGGGTCGGGGCGTTTGACGCGGCCATTTTTCACCTGATGACCCACGCCTTCTTCAAGGCATTGCTGTTCCTTTCAGCCGGGGCCGTTATCATCAGTTGCCACCATGAACAGGATCTGAGCCGGCTGGGTGGGCTCTGGCGCAAACTGCCGGTCGCCTATGCCGGTTTCCTGGCGGGGGGCGCGTCGCTGGTGGCATTGCCGCTGGTAACCGCGGGCTTCTTCAGCAAGGACGAGATTCTCTGGCAGGCCATGGCCTCGGGCCACTACGGACTGTTCGCGGCGGGTCTGACCGGAGCCGTGCTAACCGGCCTGTACACGGTGCGGCTGATCCTGGGCATTTTTCATGGCCAGCCCCGCAGTGATCATGCACGCCATCCCCGGCCGGGCACCAGTCCCCTCAGGCATCACCTGCCTTTGGCAATCCTGGCCGTGCTTTCCACCTTCGTTGGTGCCTGGCTGTACCCGGGGCTTGAGGTGGTGTTCCCGCCGCCCCCCGATGATGCCACGAACGCCGGCCACACCCTGTTTCAGTTCCTGGCGACCGGAGCGGTGCTTGCTGGCCTGGCTCTGGCTGGCTGGCTGTTCCTGGCGCGGCGCCGGTGGCTTGACGCAAAGGTCGGTCGGGGTCTGGGGGCGCGGCTCTGGATCCTGTTCAACCGGGCCTGGGGCTTCGATGCCCTGTTCGACCGGACACTGGTCCGGCCCTGGCAGGCCCTGGTACGCGTGCTGCGTTTCGACTTTATTAACCTGGGGATGAACCTGCCGGCCGTGATTGCCCGCCTGTGCAATGCGGGCCTGGTGCGGTCCCAGGACGGCCAGCTGCGGACTTACGCCAAAGTGATGGTATTCGGTGCCACGGTGATACTGGTTGGCCTGGTAATGACTCAGGGAGGTGGCGCATGATTCTGTTCTGGCTGATTCTGATTCCCTTCCTCGGTGGCATGCTGTGCTGGCACTCGGAGCGTTGGGGCGAACAGGCGCCGCGCTGGATTGCCCTGGCCACCATGCTGTTCGTGCTGGCGGTCAGCGTCGTGCTTTGGGCAGGCGGTGATTTCAGCGCCTATGGCGCCGGCGAGAGACCGTGGCTGCTGGAGTGGCGAGTCCCCTGGATTCCTCGTTTTGGCATCGAGATTCATCTGGCTCTGGACGGCTTGTCGCTGATCCTGATTGCGCTGACCGGCTTTCTGGGTGCCTTGGCGGTACTTTGCTCATGGAAAGAGATTGTCGAGCGGGTGGGCTTTTTTCATCTGAATCTGCTGTTTGTTCTGGGCGGCGTGGTGGGTGTGTTTCTGGCGCTGGACCTGCTCCTGTTCTTCCTGTTCTGGGAAGTGATGCTGGTACCCATGTATTTTCTGATTGCCCTCTGGGGGCACAGCGGCTCCCCGGGGCAAACCCGGATTCGTGCCGCCACCCGCTTCTTCATCTACACCCAGGCCAGCGGCCTGCTGATGCTGGTGGCGATCCTTGCGCTGGTGTTCGTGCATTACACCAGCTCCGGCGAGATAACCTTCAGCTATGACGCACTGTTGAACGCCGACGTGCCCGACAATCTGTCCTTCTGGATTATGCTCGGGTTTTTTATTGCCTTTGCGGTGAAGCTGCCTGTCGTGCCTTTTCATGGCTGGCTGCCGGATGCGCACGCCCAGGCGCCCACTGCCGGCAGCGTGGACCTTGCGGGCATTCTGCTGAAAACCGCCGCCTACGGCATGCTGCGCTTTGCGATTCCGTTGTTTCCGGAACAGTCCCAGGCCTTTGCGCCGGTGGCCATGGCGCTGGGGGTCGTGGGTATTATTTACGGCGCGGTCCTGGCCTGCGGCCAGCAGGATATCAAGCGGCTGATTGCCTATGCCAGCATATCCCATATGGGGTTCGTGCTGATTGCCGTTTATTCCGGATCCGAACTGGCGATCCAGGGCGCAATCGTACTCATGGTGGCCCATGCGTTCTCCAGTGCCGCTCTGTTCATTCTCAGTGGCCAGCTCTTTGAACGCATTCATACCCGGGATATGCGTCGCATGGGCGGGCTCTGGGGCCGAATACCGGTGTTGCCCGGCGTGACCTTGTTTTTCCTGGCGGCCTCTCTGGGGATGCCCGCCACGGCCAATTTCCTTGGCGAGTTCATGGTACTGTTCGGTACCTTCCGCAGCGCTCCGGTGGTGGTGGTCATCGCCAGCGCCGGGCTGGTGCTTGGCGCGATCTATTCACTGCTGATGATGCAGCGGGTGCATTTCGGTCGCGAACAACAACCGGGCCTGCTCGCGGGTCCGGATGTGCGGGAGTACGGCATGATGTTGGCCTTGATCGGACTCACCCTGGCAGTGGGCCTGAATCCGCAACCCCTGCTTGATACCACGGCGTCAATGGTCCGGCCGGTGGCGGACCTGTTCATGGCGGGCCCGGTCCGGGCAGGAGGGATGAACTGATGCTGACCCTGATCGATCTTGTGGGGCTGCTGCCCCTGCTTATTGTCGCCTCGACAGCCGTACTGGTAATGCTGGGCGTCGCCTGGCGACGCCACCACGGTGGTACCGCGGCGGTCACTGTCAGCGGTCTGGCCCTGGCCCTGGCGAGCCTGCCGCTGGCCTCGGCCGCGCCCTCTTCGCCGCCGCTGATGATCTTTGACGGCCTTGCCCTCATGGGCAGCGCGCTGGTGTTGGTGAGCGGCCTGTTTATCGCCGCCATGAGCCATGGTTACCTGGCCGGCTACAGGGGGCCGCGGGAAGAGTTTTACCTGTTGTTGCTTTGCGCGGTAACAGGTGCCCTGGGCCTTGTGGCCAGCAACCACCTGGCCACCCTGTTCATCAGCCTTGAATTGCTGTCGATGCCTTTGTACGGCATGGTGGCGTACAGTTTCCGGACAGAACGGTCCCTGGAGGCGGGGATCAAATACCTCATATTGTCCGCCGCCGCCACCGCCTTTCTGCTGTTTGGCATGGCGTTGATCTATGCCCGCACCGGCCACCTTGAGCTGACGGCACTCGCCGCGGGGGTTGCTGGCAGTCCGGACCCCTGGATTCTGGGCGGCGCCGCACTGTTACTGGTGGGGCTGGGGTTCAAGTTGTCCATCATACCGTTTCACCAGTGGACACCGGACGTATACCAGGGAGGTCTGGCGCCGGCGACCACTGTGCTGGCCACGGTGAGCAAACTGGCGGTGTTTCTGGTATTGCTGCGGCTGGTACTGGTGGCCCCGGTCTTCGGCAGTGGATGGCTCCTTGGCCTGATCAGCCTGCTGGCTCTTCTCAGCATGTTCGGTGGCAACCTGCTGGCCCTGTTCCAGCCTGACCTGAAGCGCCTGCTGGGCTACTCTTCCATCGCCCATATGGGCTACCTGCTGGTGGCCGTTATAGTAGGTGGCCCCCTGGCGTTGGAAACCACCGGGGTTTACCTGTTCACCTATATTGTGGCCACCATGGGGGCGTTTGGCGTGATTATGCATGTCTCCGGCACCGGCAGTGGCGAGGATGCCTCCGGGTTGCACCATTACAGGGGACTGTTCTGGCACAGCCCCTGGCTGGCAGCATTATTGACTCTGAGCATGTTGTCCCTGGCCGGCATTCCGCTGACCGCCGGATTCTTCGGTAAATTCTATATCATCGCCCTGGGTGTGGAAGGCAGCCGGTGGTGGCTTGTTGGAGGGATCGTTATCGGCAGCGTTATCGGGCTGTTCTACTACCTGAGGGTGATCGTCACCCTGTATCTGCGCGAACCGGGTATGCAGCAGGCGGTGGCGGATGCCGGCCGGGGTCGGGTAGAGAAACTCGCCCTTCTGATTGTTGCCGTCTCAATACTGCTGCTGGGTATTTACCCGGTGCCGTTTATTGACTGGGTGGCGGGTCTCGCCTGGGCGGCCAGGCTTCTTTGACTTAAATCAGTATAGCCCCGGCTGGTTTCAGATTGTTCCCTATTTTCAGTGTCAGTTCAGTTGTGGGTGATTAACTGTCATTTTCAAGCCGAAGAACCGGAGCGATCCTTCTTCAGCTCACTGACGAGGAGGCGAAATGAATACGAAGTTTTGCAAAGTGACTGCGATCTTCTCCAGTCTGGACTTGAAGAAAGTAGAGGATGCGCTGATCGCGGCTGGTTTTTCCGGTATGACGGTGTCTAAAACCCATGGCCGTGGTCGATATAAAAACTACTAAGCCAAGGACACCATGGCCGATTCCGTTCGCGTGGAGATATTCACGGAAGCCGAGCAGGCAGACGAGATCGTTGACCTCATTGCCCGAACGGTGCACAAGGGGCTTGCCAGCGACGGAATCATAGCCGTGCTGCCGGTGGAAGACCTGCTGCACATCCGTGACTTCAAGGAGGCCCAGTGATCGGGTATCGCTGTGTTTTATGTCTTTGTGACAAGGTGAGGGGAAGGCGGGTGCGGACATGATAGGCGTCAACGAGGCTGGGACTGGTATCGGAGCCATGATGTCAGACAACAGAAATGGCGCGGTCGAGATTGCCGGCGCCGGGCCGGCCGGGCTGGCAGCCGCCATCACACTGGCGCGGGCGGGGCGGTCAGTCATCGTGCATGAGGCCCGGGCCGAGGTGGGGCACCGCTTCAAACGGGACCTTCAGGGGTTGGAGAACTGGAGCACGCAGCAGGATGCCCTGGCGGTGTTGCAGGAACTCGGAATCACCACCGACTTCAAGCGAGTTCCATGCCGCCGGGGTACCGCCTTTGATGCCTGGGATTCCCCGTACGCCATTGAGAGCATTGAGCCGCTGTTCTACCTGGTGGAGCGTGGCTCCGGGCCAGACACATTGGACACGGCGTTGCTGAGACAGGCCAGGGAACTGGGCGTGCAGGTGCATTTCAAAAGCCGGCTGCGGCATGCCCGGGGCCCGGCCATCCTGGCGACTGGCCCAAAGGCCGCCGATGCCATTGCGGTCGGCTATCATTTCGATACATCCATGCCGGACGGTTTCTGGGCAATTTGTGATAACAACCTTGCCCCTAAAGGGTATGCCTACCTTTTGGTAATGGGAGGCAAGGGAACGGTAAAGAGTTGCATGTTTACTGGTTTCAGGGATGAAGCAAAGTATGTGGAGCGAACTGTCAGTGCGTTTCAGAGGCTGGCCGGCATGGAGATGATGAATCCTCAGCCGCACGGCGGTGTTGGAAACTTCCGTATCCCTGTAACCGCATTGTCCGGGGTGCACCCGGTAGCGGGTGAGCAGGCCGGTTTCCAGGATACGCTGTGGGGCTTCGGGATGCGCGCGGCCATCACCTCCGGCGTGCTGGCCGCACGCAGTCTGCTGCATGGTGACGACTACAACCGGCTTTGGCGAGAATCCCTGGAGCGTCCGATGGCGGCGGCGTTGGTGAACCGCGCGTTTTATGGGCTGCTGGGTAACCGCGGTTATCGCTGGTGCATGCGCCGCCAGGAAAACCATCTGGATGCGCGCGAGTTTTTGCGCCGTCTCTACCGGCCCACACTTGCCAGGCGTCTGCTGGCGCCGTTGGCGGGTTTGCATTTGCGGAGCCAGCGACGGGATATAAGCTGCAATCACGTCGACTGCGGCTGTATCTGGTGCCGGCATGGCCGGGAGTGGCATACGTAATGCCAACCGTTCGCAAGGACTTCGGAGTTGAGTGATGGATGAGTCGATCAGTCACAGTGGAACATCGTATTATTGTGATCGTACTTGTCTACGTCTGGCAATGGTGGCAATCATCAATAGTGTAGTGTCGCTGACCGCCACACTCGTGATTGGTGTGGATGTGCAGTTGTCTGTAGGGCGGTTTATATGATGCCCGGGGCTCCGGCATTCATTGCTGGGGGTGATCGCGGCCCTGACGTCTGAGATCAAGCCAGCCTCTGTAGAGCCAACGCAAACCAAAGAGCGAGACTGTTGGAACGATAATCCACTGCGCTAGAGGGGCGATACCTGTGCCAAGGAAGGGAAACAGGGGCATAGAATCATTGTAGCTCCAGCGCTGGCCTGCGCCTGTGGCCCAGGCTTCAAAGACTATGGTTATAAGCAGACCGGTAGCAAAATACGCTCCTAAAGCATGGCGGCGCCACCGCCCCTGTATCCAAAAGCCATCTTTAGTTGCCGCTGCGGCGACGCCATAGGCAAATAGTGCAATATTGGCATCACCGATTGCCGCCCGCGTGCAGAGCCAGACGACCGCACCATGGGACGCCTCCATCATCC
Source organism: Marinobacter manganoxydans MnI7-9 (assembly GCF_000235625.1). Classification (GTDB taxonomy): domain Bacteria; phylum Pseudomonadota; class Gammaproteobacteria; order Pseudomonadales; family Oleiphilaceae; genus Marinobacter; species Marinobacter manganoxydans. The sequence goes on from NZ_AGTR01000004.1 coordinate 41,762, forward strand.
CTGTAAAGAAAGGCACCTGGATCATTTCCCAAAAAAAATGCAGCAAAAAGCTGACAGACCAGATTAAAAAAACAGGAACCAGCCTCTACGTGATGGTCGACGTGAACAATGCATAATCTATCCAACTAATCTATTAATTTCAGGCAGTCGAAGTTGAAATCGCCATTTCCAATTGAATACTAGG
>NZ_AGTR01000003.1 GCF_000235625.1 Marinobacter manganoxydans MnI7-9
ACGACGTTCGGGCATGAAGAACCGGACGCAGAAGGTGACTATGCCGTTACTCACAGCGGTGCAGTCTATGTGTTTGATCGTGAGGGTAATCCTCGCCTGCTTATCCGGCCGGAAGATTTAAGCGCTCAATCCATTCGGCAGGACCTTGTTGGCCTGCTTGAAGAGGATTACTGAATGACTGGAGGCTCTGGAGGAAAGCTCTGACTCGAATGTTCGCTTTTGTTTAAAACCCGGCTTGGATGGCTATACCCCGGAATTCGCAACAGGGTTGTTCGAGGTTAATTGCCTCAGAATGGTTTTGGTGTGATCCTTTGATCTTTCTTTGCGCCAGGGACTTTCTTGGTAGCTCAAAAAGGAACATCACAAATCGCACGCAGAAATGACTGTTTAAAGAGGTATTTTCAGCAATGAACCATGCCCCCGGTGAAACAACAATTGAGCAGCATCGTGCCGGACTAAAGGCGGCCATTCGAATTTTGCAGGCGTGGGGTATTGAGGGTCCCGATCAAGCCCGAATTTTAAACATTGACCAAGCTCTCGTTGACGCCCCTGAAACGCTCGACACAACGGATCAGAGTCAATTGACGACGATTTCCTACCTTCTCAATATTCACGCTTCCCTAAAAGAGCTCTTCCAGAACCCGGAAAACCACAGCGGTTTTATGATGTCTATCAATCAAAATCCACCTTACTACGGCCAGAGACCGTTAGATTTCGTTTTGACCGGTAAACTCGAAGCCATCAAGGAAGTGTTCGAAAGCCTGGAGTTATTGAAGTATGGACAATGACAAAGACCGAGTTATTCGTTCGGTAGCAGAGGAGCTCGGCGTTGCTGGCGACAAGTTGGTCGAAATCGCTTCTTCAAACCGCTATCCCGGAGAAGATGTCGCGCAACTGTTCCAGGAACTCCGTCATAGCATGATCGCCGCTATTGGCGACGACCGGGAAAATCTTGCTCATTGGCTGGAGACGCCCAACGAAGCGTTGAAAGGAAGACCGATTGATCAATTGACCAGTGTCCAAGGTTTCCAGCACGTCATCGAGTATCTTGATATCGCCTCCTTCAAATGGCGATAAGTCAGGAGGGCTGTCTCACAATTACGGGAGCTCAGAAGTCTGGCAGGCCGAGTACTTCGATTTCTCATGGATAATCCCAACGCACCGCTTCTGTCCCCAAGGCGAGCCAGCATCGCCCCCCTTCGTCTAGTCGTAGGGGCAATTGGGACTTCCCCATTCCAAACCAACCGGACCTCCAACCGCGCCCTGAAGCTTCCGGTACTTGATCCATCTGATCGCTATTTCGTCTAGCACCTCAGAAAGAATCTCAACGGTAAGGCTCTCAATGATCTGATCTTTGAAGGTTTCTTTGGAAATCTCGTAAGACGAGGGTTTTTCGAGGTTGAGGAATACTGAGCGAGGCTCCGAGGAGAGAAGCTCTTCGTTGTACAGATGAAATTTATCACCTGCAGCGATTGACGCTTTCGTGCTCATTTGTGATCTCCCTGTTCTCATTCATTGCTGTCCGCGCTCGATACATCAGGGCGAAAGCCAGGTTACTGTCGTCCAATGCCTTGGTAACCGAGCAAAGTGCCTCTGATTATACCGACGCTGCCTGTGCAACGCTCCTTAAAGCAACCTGCGAGTCACTCTACGTGAGCCTTCTGGGTGAAATAACTGACGGATGGTGCAAAGCTGAGTCCATATATGAGCAGATCTACCCCAGCCTTATCGCCAAAGAACGCATTGAAGCGGCGTGGTGCTTTTTTGCGTCTATATATGAGCAGATTAGAAGCCTTTTATTTTCAATTGCTTATAGCCAAAAATCTTCGCCCTTTATTTTTTGATGCATCCGACTAATGCTGATAACCGTTGAAAGGAACTCTTGGCGAGCTCTTAGTCTGCTCACACCAAGGGAACCCTGTGAGCAGAGGCTTTGAGGGGGGGCGGCCCACAAAGATGCTCTGCTTACACCATTTTGAGCAGCGGCTGTCCTGCTGCTTACACCACCGGAGGGCACAGCTTTCGTGCTGCTTACACCATTTCTAAACCGCTTTTACGGTGCTTATGCAGACATCCCTGTTTCAGTTGCACCGCTGATTAGAGTTTCCGCCCGTTGGTGTTTCGCCGGATTTCTACGGGAATCAAATCTTCCAGTTGTTTCGGGTCCGAGCGTTCGCTCTTGTTTATGATCTGATTTCGGGGTATTTGACGACCAGCGATGATCGTTTAAGATGAAATTGCGGTACAGGGAGAGGTCCCGATGGCCGCGACCGGCGATGAGGGGGCGTGCTGTTAATGGCTAACCCCCGAATCCCTCTCTTCCAGCAATTCCTTCAAGAAACTCGCTCGCCTGGTGGCATTGCTTACCGATTTTACGATGGACGAAAAATCACTAGCCTGCCCGACAATGTGTATCTCTGCCTCAGCACGGGTAATCGCCGTGTAAAGCCACGCACGGTCTAAGATGCGCCCCTTCTGCACTGCCACGATGATTCTCGGGAACTGGCTTCCCTGAGCCTTATGGAGCGTGATTCCGTAGCCAAGCTCCATGCAATCGAAGACTTCATCCGTAATTGAAATGTTTTCGCCGGTATCAAGTGTCACGATACCAAATGTTTCCTGGCCGTCCTGGGTGTCGCGCTCTGTTGAGGATAATACGCCAAGAGACCCATTCTGAATTCCTATGTTGTAGTTGTTCCTGGTGAAGAGGATCGGGTCGCCCACTCTCATATCGAGGAAGAAGTCATCGCCATGCAGCCTAAACTGCAAGCGTTCCCCATCGGGATTGAGCAGCATTTGGCACTCACGGTTCACCTCGCCAACGAGAGCCTTTGTGGCTCCGATGATCTGGGTGTTATTGGGGAACTCCGCGTACAAGGATTTGCACTTATCGACCACCTGCTGTGGAGGCGTCTCATGGAACGTAATTGCGCCAACCGATAACAAAGGAGGAATCTCACCCCGATTGATGGTGGCCGAGTATTCCGGGATGCCCGTCGAGCCTTCTTGGCGTTTGACGATGTTCAACTCAACCGTAGCGATTGCACCGGATTCGACAATGTCTGATAGGACTTTGCCACATCCGATGGCTGGCAGCTGGTTCGGGTCTCCGGTCAGAATGGTGCGTACCGAAGGGTCGAGGTGCGTAATGATCCGATACATGGTCGGGAGGTCGATCATACTGGCTTCGTCGATGACCAGGAGATGCTTCGGCTCATCTAATGACGGCGAGATCGGCTCTTCTCTCAGCAGCCGAGCAATCGTCATGGTGAAGAATCCGATGCTCTCGTGCAGCCGCATGGCTGCTCGCCCCGACAGAGCGACGGCATGAATCTTATAGCCCAGCGCAGCATAGGCTTTGAGCACGGTTCGAAGCACCGTGGTTTTACCCGTTCCGGCACCACCTGTGATGCAGGACGCCGCATTTGTCAGGCTCGACTCGACCGCCTGGACCTGCTGCTCGGTCAGGTCGTAGGGCAACTCCTGAACGGCCTCGGTGAGCGCCTTGAAGACCGATTCATCTTCATCCTTCATGGCGGCTAGGGCCTTGAGCCGCTTGGCGGCGACCGATTCCATCATGATTTGGGCGGTAGGATGGTATGTGCCGGTCTCTGGCCTGAGAATGAACTGGCCGTTGCGATAACCGCTGGCGAACGCCTCTGCGACCAGGGCTTTATCGCCCAGAAGCTTGATCACCTCGGGCCTAAGCGCCTGATGGGAGGCGTAGGTGTGCCCCTTTTCTACCTCTTTTCGTATCGCGCTTTCTAAAGCAGCTGCGAGCCGCACCGGTGCCGATTTCTCCATGCCCATCTGTTCGGCAATGGCATCGATATCAGGAAAAGACATCCCGAATCCGAGCAAAGCGTAAGGATTGCGCTTGAGTATCTCAACGGTGCGATTATCGTGGTATTTCAGGATGCGTTGCTGAATTCTAAGCGGCACTCCCAGAGAGGCCAGCCAGTTAGCATGCGCAAGGTTTTTGTACTTGGCGTAGCCGTTGTATAGCGCGGTTACCGAAATCTCGCTAAGAACCTCCCTGAGACGGCCTCTGTGCTCGGAGGTATTGGATTGGAGTATTGGGTGCAGGTCACTGCCAAAAACGTCCCAGAGGGCTCGTGCTTTGGCCTCACCGATACCGGTGAACTCCTTTTCATTGGCAAGGAAGCGGATCAGCGCCTCGCCCGTTTCCGGCAGCGTGCACTCCATCTCAGCTGGGGCATCGTACAAATGCTGCTGAAGCTTATAATCGCCTGCCTGAACGGTCTCCAGCTTCCTTACGCCACGCACTCGCCATTGCTGACCAACGGACGGCTTGATAGGCAGGGACTGGTTTTCACTTCGGATGCTAACGATGTATTTGCCGGAGTTGATTTTGTAACTGTCGGCTTTAAGGGGAATGCCCGTGAAGATCGTGTATTTATAGCCGTTATGCTGGCAGCTGGTGACACGGAAATACTCTTCATGCATCGGGCGCGACTCCGAACTCTGTGAGGACTTCGGACAGTTCACCGTACCGTTTTAGCTTGGCTTCGAGGGTTGCCACCCGGGCCTTTAGCTCAATGTTTTCCTGCTCCAGCACTGAGAGCCTTCTCGATTCCATGGCTCTTTGGTTAACGCTGGGATCATAACGCTTCGGTTCTGATCGCTGGGCCTTGGCTGTTTCGGTCAGTTCTGGCAGAACACCCCGATCACGCAAGTTCTGCTCCAGATTCTCCAGTGCCGTTTTGATGGCCGGATTCTGGCGCAACGCGCTCTTTCCGATGCCTATGGCTTTGGCCACTTCGCAACGGTTTAACTGGCCCCGAAAAACGATCTGCTTAAAATCGTCATCCGTTTGGGTGGCCACCCAGCTCTGGAAGGCACTCAGGTTCTGACGTGCTCTTTCCTGACCATTACTCATCAATTTCCCTCAGGATCTTCTTTAGCCCGGTCAGGAAGCCACGAGGCAGGATTTCCATGCCAAACTCATCCTTCACCTGACCCAACTTGTTCGCCTGGAACCCGAGCTTTTCGAGCCACTCATCGGTGCAGACGGTGTGCAGGGCTTTAATCTCGTTGTCAGAGCAGATTCCCTTCAATGAGGGCAGCAGCTCCACACTGGCGTCTGACTGGGGTTCGCTGTAAGTCGTAGGGCGCTTGTCGATGACCATCTGGGTTTGGTTCTTGAGCATGTTGGCTTCGCTTCTGTAGCGATCCCGCTCACGGATGATTTGTCCGAACAGCGCACGCACCGCCGCGTCATCAATGCGCTCCAGCAGTTGGTGGTCCTGGCTCATTCTCTTGGGTGGTCCCACCGGTGGCTTCTTGGTGGTGGTCTTTGCCTTGGCGGCCCATGCTTCGACCAGATCTCGGTAATGCTTATTGGCGGTGGCACGAATTGACTGATAGCCCACACCGCCATCTTCCTCGGATACGCGCCCAATGGTGGTGATGGAAAAGTCCCGAGCGCCGGAGTCGAAGTAGGCGCTCAAAGTTTCGTGGAGCTTATCTAGAGATGCCTTCGTCTTCGCGGTCTTGCCGTCTTTTAGGGTGTCCAAAATCGCATCAACATCGACGTTCATTCGGACACCTCCAAGGCCGGAATCCGCTTCAGAGCGCCTGACGACAGCGTGATTGGGGTGATTTGTTTGACTGCCTCAAATCCGGATTTCAGCAGCCCATCGTTCTCCAGGTACTCTTGCGCTTCGATGTAATTTGTTGCGATTCGGTAGCCTTCCATGCTGTCGTCTGGATCCGCGATCTTAGCCATTTTTCGAACGAGCGCATTACCCACGATCAACTGTGTGTTTTCGTCCATTTCCAGAAAGACGGGCTTGTACCCAGAGCGCGCCATCATTCGGCTCAAGGCATTAGTGCGCTTGGCAATGGCAGGCGTCTTGCGCAAGTCATCGTGCAGGTCGGGGTAGAATTCAGCGTCCTCGCAGAGCAAGGACAGGTGAAGCAATTCCGAGTCGGTTTCGATAAATTTCATGCTGACATTGAGGTCTTCCGCAGATCCCACGGCAATCAGCTTTTGACTGTCATCGTCCTCAATTCGCCCATTTTCGATCTGGATTACTTTGTTGATCAGGTTGAAGATGGCGATGTAGTCTTTGGCGTATTCATCTGCCTCCACACGCTGTTTCTCGTAACGACGCTCCAGCGCTTGAAGTTCGCTGTGCTTGAGGAACGGTTTACCTTCTTCCTCAGCAATGAACAGCTCATCCTTCAGGGCCTCTAATTGGCCTTCAATCTCGACGGCCAGTTCAGCCGCCTGGTGCGCTTTGTAGCTGACTTGATTGAACTTGGAATTCAGAGCTGGCAGGTAGGTCGCATCGGTGATGTGCCAGCGACATCGGGGGCAGTTTTCAGGGCCATGGGGTACCGGGCCATAAATCCTTGAGTACGCATGTTCCGAATCTTTCATAATGGGGCCGCCGTTCCAGCAGCCGCCAACGGTGGACAGTTCATCCGAACGCACGGAGTTGCCACCGACCAGGCACAGACCGGTGGCCCGCGCCTCCCAGCCAATTGGATTCCGGTTCGCCAGCGCAGTTTCGACAGAATTGTACTGATCACCGTGGAAGGCAGCGCGGAGTTGGATCTGCCTCATCTCTGCGTCTTGAAGGAAGTTCTTAAGAGACACTCCGCTGCGTTCAACCAGGGCGGAGTCGGCCTCGCTCATTTTCTCGGCCATCACCGAGGGCGTGATCTTGTTGTAGTAGATCGTCATCAACAGCCGGGTATGACCGGCCAGGAGCTTGGAGATCACCGGCAACGGCAGATCGGAGTCCATGGTGTAGCAGGTGATCAACGACACCCGTAGGCTGTGCAGCGGGTAGTCCGTTGCCGACTTGATTGATTCTTGGCCCTCATAGTCCTCGCCGTAGTCTTTCACGAAGCGAAGGCGGTCGCCATTCTTCTTCCTCAGGCCTGACTGGAACAGATCTCCTTCCAGTTTCGACAACAGGCGGTACCAAGGATTCATGATAGTATTTATGCTGATCGGGAACGCGGAATTGCGGTCTCGAAACAGAAAGGCGAACTCGCCCATTTCGGCTAATTGCTTCTTGGATTTGGCTGAGCCAACGTGTTTCCTTTGAAGCTCTGTGCCATCGATCAACCGGTCGATGGAGTTGTATTTTTCCTGCCAGTTGCGGAGTTTTTCCAGCCAATACAGCAGTTCTTCGTGCTGCCACGGGATAATATAGCCTCGCTGAACCCCATCTTTGTTTTGGTCGGCGGTTTTGTTGGTGGAAACGTACAGCCCAGTGGTGTAGCTCTCCGTCATCGAATCATAAATGCGCCGAAAAACGCCTTTCTCATAGGGGCGTTTCGGTGTTCCGTACCTGAACGGGTGCTGGATGTTCTCGACCCAATGACCACGCTCGTAACGCCAGGTATCGCCTTCACCGGAGTCCAGAAACCGCACCTGGTAAGAGCGAAGGGGCAGATGGAGCTTGGTAAATAGAAACATCGCCATCACAGGCGACCAGATCTCATAGACCTCAACTTTCTTGTTGTTCCTAGTCACAGTCCGTGTACGGGCAATACAATCCGGATCATCGGGATCAATCAACTCCAGAGGCACTTCCATCCACGCCAGATTGCCATACTGAAGGTGATCGATAGCCCACTGCCAGTCCCGGAAATGAAACCCGATCCATGGCGTTTTATTGCCGGAGTCATCGGTTGGATAGGGGCAAAGAATGTGCCTGATTTGTTGGATATAGCGATAGGGTAATGGGCTGTGAACGGTTTCAGTGTTTGATGTGTTTATCTTGATTCTCTCGAACGGATTCAGGAACAGGGGCCGCTCGACGCCGTTATCATCCTCGGCACTCAGATGGTTCTTGAGGATGTAGTCGCATAAATCGACAACGAACGTCACGTATTGTTGGTTATTAACAGTCGATCCACTGCTAACCAGAAAGGCCTCAATCTCTTCACTAGACACCTTGTGGCCACTCGGATGGCCCTCGAACATTGTTGCCACGTCAGCGGCATAGGGGGCTTTCTCGCTCAGGTAAAGAAGAAATTTTCTTATACCCTCCAAACGCTTACTAACGCCTCTGTCTTGCGTTTTTAGCCATTCAACGGCGTACTGCTGCCATTGCAGCCAGTCGTGCCCCAGTTCTTCAGTCACCCAACCCAGCGTCAGATCCGAAGTGTAGCCCTTCCTTCCTGATTTTTTGGTCATGTTATCGTTTCCCAAACCGTGGATTCTTGCCGGTGAATTGGCCGTTTGGATCAATGTCTTCAAAGCCGTGTTTTGCTAACGTCTTCCAGTCGAAAGAGGCAGTGGCCTTTTCCTTATCCGATCCCAATTGAAGTTGCTGTGATGCCTGCGATAGAGCCTCTGAGACCTTTGCGCTGGATGGTTGGGTGTAAACCTCCTGGGATTCCAAGCTTTTGTGATGCAGGCATTTTTTCAGGATGAGCGGATCAATGCCCGCATCGGTCAATCGGCGACCGTAGTTGTGTCGATGACCGTGTGGGTCCAGGCCTTCGGCCTTGTTGGGTTCTAGGCCGATTCGACGCAGTCCCGCTGCATAGCTGTAATTAAGGGCGTTGTAGGTGTAGGGATTTCCCAAATGCGGAGCCTTGAAATTGATAAAGGCATAGGGGTGATGGCAGTCCACGCCCGCCCTATAGACCAGATACTGTCGCCATAGGGTCATGAAGACCCGTGCAAAGTCTTGTGGAAAAAAATACGCCTCTAGGTAACCGTCTTTATGGTCAAACTGCTTTGCCTTCCAGCCAAGATGCTGAGTGCCTTGCATCTCTTGGCGCGGTATGCGCCCGTATATTTCCTTAAGGTACGCCTTGCGTGTCGTCATTCCTTTTCTGGATTTCCAGTTGTTCGGTGCTCTCCCTTCTACCTCGTTATGAATCCTGACGATGGCACGGTCGGGATCGTTAGGGTCCTCGAAGACATCCGTAACCCACAACAGAAGGGCCTCGCTACGCCGGAATCCTGCGCCGTGCATCAGAAGTGCTATGAGTTTATCTCGCAGCGCAACCCGAGGGTCTTTCGTGTTACCCAAACCCTTCAGGTAAAAATCCTCGAACTTCCCAGTAGGAAAGGAAATGGCATCGTCGTTGGTTTTTGCCAACGGTGTTCTGCCTTTAATACTGCGGGCTCTCCTGAGGGTATTGTTGATCGACTTGTCTTTGATGTGCCCTAGAAAGTCATTCTGGTTTCGCCTGAACCACGCTGCGAACTGAAGGCGCTCCTCATGGCGAGTGGCTTTATGTAGGGTATTTAGGGGCTTGCCCAGTCCTTTTTCAGAAACCCAGTCGGTGAATTCCGTCAGATTGTATATGTGCTTATTAACTGACCCGACTGAGGCAGGTATCCAATACAGTCCGGAAGGATCTAGTCCATCTTCGCCAACTGTGCCGCTGTATAGCCGCCTGACAAAGACCGAAAACAGCTCCTCGGGGTCGTCGAACATGCCTTCATTGGCATCAATGAACTCAATGAGCAGCATGATCGACTGAAGGCGCTTATTGATGGTTGAAAGCGAGACGCCATTCAAGTAGAGGCTAAGGACATAATCGGTGACGGATGCCAAAACGCCTTCGTCTGTCAGAATGACGGGAATCTCCGTGGTCACTCCGCTGCAATCCTCAACGATTTTTGCCTTCACTTTAGTGGCGAACACCCTTATCCCTTACATTTAATACATCTAATTTACTATATACTACGATGCATATTAGAAAAAAACAACCCCCTATTCGGGGGTTGTTTATCAAAATTACATACTTTTATGCCCTATACGGAA
>NZ_AGTR01000002.1 GCF_000235625.1 Marinobacter manganoxydans MnI7-9
CTTGTGCAGGAGTTTTTCCAGGCTCCGCACGCCGGCCTCTCGCGCATAGCCCTCAATAACCTGCTTGATCGCTGCGTCCGTGATGTTGAGCTGCTTTTTCAGCAGCCCAGCCCGCTTCAGCAGTCTGGGAAGCAGGAAGTGCTTGGCGATGGCCAGTTTCTCTTCCGCGATATAGCCGGACAGACGAATGACATCCATGCGGTCCAGCAGCGGCCGCGGAATCGTGTCCAGCTGGTTCGCGGTGCAGATGAACAGAACCTTTGAGAGGTCCATGCGGACATCCAGATAGTGGTCCAGGAAGTCGCGGTTCTGTTCAGGGTCCAGTGTCTCCAGCAGGGCAGAGGCCGGGTCGCCCTGGAAGGACGCACCGATCTTGTCGATTTCATCCAACATGATGACCGGGTTCGCCACTTTTGAATCTTTCAGTGCCTGGACAAACTTGCCTGGCATGGCGCCGATATAAGTGCGGCGATGGCCTTTGATTTCAGCTTCGTCCCGCATGCCGCCAACGCTGAAGCGATAGAACTTCCGCCCCAGTGCATCCGCCACGGAATGGCCGATCGATGTCTTGCCAACGCCCGGTGGGCCTACCAGCAAGAGGATCGAACCGCTGACCTCGCCCTTGATCGTTCCTTCCGCCAGAAATTCGATGATTCGGTCTTTCACATCGTCGAGGCCGTCGTGATCGCGGTCGAGTATTCGCCTTGCTTCGGCCAGATCGAAGTGATCTTCCGAGTGAACGCCCCAGGGAACCTGGGTCAGCCAGTCCAGATAGTTACGGGTAACGCCATATTCCGGGGAGCCCTGTTCCAGCACCTGCAGTTTTTCGAGTTCATCCCGGAAACGCTCCTGCACAGCCTCGGGCGGTTGCAGCTCTGCCATGCGCTGCTCGAAACGCTCCACGTCTGCGGTCTTGTCGTCCTTGGCCATGCCCAGCTCACGCTGGATGACCTTGAGTTGTTCCTTCAGGAAGAACTCGCGCTGGTGCTTCTGCACCTTGGCGTTAACCTCCTCGCTGATTTCCGACTGCAGCCGAGCGACTTCATGTTCCTTGCGCATCAGGAGCAGGACCTTTTCCATGCGGCGGAGCAGGGGAACGGTGTCCAGCACATCCTGCAATTCGTTACCCGGAGCGCTGGTCATCGAGGCGCCAAAGTCGGCAAGCGGAGAACTGTCATCCGGCCCGAACCGGGACAGGTACTGTTTTACCTCCTCGCCGTACAGCGGATTGGTGCGCAGCAGCTCCTTGATCGCGCTGATAATGGCCAGGGTGTAGGCCTTGAGTTCGTCTGCCTCTTCTTCCGGTTCTGCCGGATATTCCACTTCAACCAGGTAAGGCGGTTTGCGGCGCAACCACTGGACAATCCGAAAGCGTTGAAGCCCCTGGGCGATGAATTGAACCTTGCCGCTTTCATTCTGGGCATGATGTACGCGCACGGCGCAGCCGACGGTCTCCAGCTGTTCGCTGGCAGGAACGCCTGCCTCCGCATCCTCTTCTTCCACAAAACAGATACCCATGACCTTGTGGTCGGTTTCGCCGACCCGCTTCAGGGTTTCCTGCCACGGATTCTGGTTGACCACCACAGGCTGCACCTGGGCCGGGAAAAACGGACGGTTCGAAACCGGCAGCACGTACATGCGCCGGGGCATCATCTGCTGGGGCAGGGCAAGGCTCTTGCTGTGCTCGTCCTTGCCGATATATTCGGTCACGTCCTCTTCGAATTCCTCTAGTGAATCGTTTTGCGTCTCATCATTCATGCCGCGAGTATCCATCCGGAAAGGTTGTGAATCTGCCCGGGACGGGCTGCTGCGTCGTTGCCCCGGGGCGTTGCTTATTAGCTATGTAACGGCAGATACGGTGATTTCAAGGACTTGGGTTAGCGCGTTTGGCGCTTGAATTTCGGGGAGTTGGCCCCATGTTTCTGGCAACTCCGAACGAATCATTCGACTTTTCAGGTGCCTTGCATGAGCAACTCTCCCTACATCTTTGACGCCACCATGGAAAACTTTCAGCAGAAGGTGATGGAAGCCTCTGCAAGCACGCCCATCCTGGTGGATGTGTGGGCCGAGTGGTGTGCCCCCTGTAAACAGTTGATGCCCCTGCTGGAAAAACTGGCGGAGGACTACCAGGGTGCGTTTATGCTGGCCAAGGTGAACGCCGACGAGCAGGAACAGCTCACCTCCAGCCTTGGTGTGCGTAGCCTACCGACCGTAATCCTGGTCAAGAATGGCCAGGCCGTGGATGGCTTCAACGGTGCCCTGCCGGAAAGCGAAATCCGCAAGGTTCTGGACAAACACGTGGAAGCCCCCAAGGAAGATCCCTATGAAAAGGCGCATCGGATCTGGGAAGAAGGCGATGTGGAGGGAGCATTGGCTATCCTGTCCCAGATGAACCAGGAGGACCCGGAAAATCTCAAAGTCCTGATCGACCTGGCCCAGTTGAAGGCGGAAATGGGTGATCTGGAAACGGCCGAGCAGGTCCTTGAAAGTCTGCCTCCAGAAGAAAAAATGCAGCACCAGGCCAAACAGCTGGCAGCACGAATCAAGTTTCTGAAGCAGTCGGCCGAACTGCCTCCGATCAAGGATCTGGAAATGGCGCTGGAGCAGGACCCGAAGGATCCGAACGCACTGCACCAGTTGGCACTTCATCACGTATTACAGGAAAACAACGCCGAGGCCATGGACCTGCTGATCCGCCTGATGCAGGTGGACAGCAAGTACAAAGACGAAGTGGCCAAGACAACGCTGATCGAACTGTTCGACAAGCTGGGTAACAACAACCCGGACGTAAGGACCTATCGCCGGAAGCTCTATACCCTGATGCACTGATTGTTTGGCGCTGGCCAAATACAACATAGGTCGGGTGGAGCCATGGGCGAAACCCGACTGGTATTTCCGCAATGCTCAAACTCCCTCCCCAACCCGACAACTGCGAACTCTGTGAACGCCCGGTTGCGAAACTTACCAGGCACCACCTGATTCCCAAACACCTGCACCGCAAGAAGCGGTTCCAGAAACTGTTCACCAAGGACGATTTGATCACCCGAACGCTGTGGGTATGCCGTCCCTGCCATAACGCCATTCATAAGGCTCGCTCGGAATACGAGCTAGGGCTGCACTTCAATACCCGGGAAAAGCTTCTGGAACTGGAGGAGTTGCGAACGTTCGTGGAATGGTTGAGCGACAAGCCGGAAGGGTTTGTGCCGAAGAAATGAGTAGATTGGAGATGTTCTAGTCTATTTAATTCACAAACTCATATTTAAGATGATCTTTTATAATGTTTCACATTTGAAGGTCAGCATAAAAAGCCAATAAAAACAGTGCAGTGTGGAGTTTCTTCTCGTTTTGAGTGTTTTGTGAACGAAACCCTGCCTATCGAATGGTCTTTCCTTGGATTAGCCTCTTTGACGGTTTGCGACATTGCTGGATGTTAATTTTGTCGTAGCCAACCGTCAGAAAATAAAGATCTCAAGGAGAGACGCTTTGGATAAGTTCAAAAGGTTAGCGCTTGCTGTTGCAGTTTCCTCAGGCCTGGTTGTAACTGGTTGCGGCGGAGGCGGTTCATCGTCACCGTCAGCTGGCACCCCTCCTGGAGGTGATGCCTCTGTTGTATCTGGTTCTGCAGTTAAAGGTGTGATGAAAAATGCGGTTGTGACTGCTTACGAACTGGATGATTCCGGTGAGCGGTTGGATACGCCCGTTGGAACAACTACAACAGATAACGAAGGCCAATACCGTATTGAGCTAAACGATAACTACGAGGGTGGACTTGTAGAGATCGAGATCACCGTGAACTCTGAAACCCGTATGGTTTGCGATGCTTCAGCCTGTGGAACGAAAGGCTCCGATGTGACGTTGCCTGGTGATTTCAAACTCAATGCCATTGGCAAAGCCAGTGCACCTGGTAGCGCCGTGAGTGTTCCGGTGACCGCATGGTCAACCATGGCAGCAAAACGTGCAAAAACTCTTGTTGCCGGAGGAAAGAGTGTTGCCGATGCTGCGAGGCAGGCGAAAGCGGAAGTGAGTCAGGTGGCAGGCTTCGATATTGAAAATACCGTGGCTCGCGACGTGAATGACCTGACCGGTGCAAGCGCTGCTGAAGCACAGGCTGCAGTTATGAACGCAGCTGTTGCCGAACTGGTGTTTTCCGGAGGCGAGAATGTAGCGGCTACATTGGACAGCTTCTCTGATGCTCTCAATGATGGCTCAATCAACAGCGAAGATACATTTACAGCGGCAAGCCTGTCTTCAGCTGTGAAAACTGTTGTCGAGACAACGGACGGCCTGGATGACGAGACTCAGGAGTCCCTGAACAACCAGACTGCTCAGTTTGACGCTGCAGGGGACAACCTTGCTCCCAGCTATGACGAGGAACTGGATCTTGATGAGGGTGCCACGCAAGCGGACAAGGTTGCGGCCTTCCAGTCGTTTGTTTCCCAGTTCCGCAGCTGGGCCGGCTCTATCGATGAAACCGCTGCTGCCCTTCAGGACGAAACGTCCGCCGTTTCTGTTGCGCTGGATGCGGACGCAGAAACCGTCAGTGACGTATTCGCCCAGGCTGGCGTTACCGGCGATCTGGTAAGCAAGGTACTCGATGCCTTTTCTCAACAGTTGGCCGGTACCGAAGGACGGGCGGCTCTGCTGGACGCTCTGGAAAACGGCACGCCTTTCACAGCCCCGTTGAACTGGACGGATGAAGAAGATCCAACAGTGACTGGTACTATGGATGCCGAGCTGGTATTCGAAGACACAGAGTCCGGCCTCAAGGCTACGGCCACTGGCAGTGTTTCCCAGATCGGTGGAGAGACCCGCGAGTTTGACCTGGTTATTGGTACCAGCCTTTCTCAGAGCGATCTGGATCTAACCTACGATGCCGAGAAGGTTCTGTCACTGCTTGCACAAAACAATGTCAGTGTCAGCGGTACGGTCGGTGATGGCACCGGTTTTGATCGTGCAGCTCTGGATCTGGTTGCCAACCTGGAGCTTTCCGAATCGATTGCAGGCGAGGTGACGGCCGATGCGGTTCTGGAAAAATTCAGTGCCATTACTCTTAACGGTTCCGTTGCTCTTGCCAACCCCGAAGCAGCAAGTTTCGATGGCGAGATCTCTGTGAAAGCCGTAAATATGACTGGCTCGAGCTTCAGCGCTTTGGATGAGCCATTCTCTCCGGAGTCTTTCGCCCTGGCTGGGGACTTCACCGCGACGTCCGGACGCACTTTCAATCTTTCAACATCCTTGAACAGCAGCAGCGCTCAGCGCTTCAACCTTTTCACTTACCTTGATTACAACGACACAACTGCGGCGTTTGATTTTGAGGTGGATCGTGCCGAGGTGTCGCAGTTTGTTGAGTATGATGAAACTGCTCAGGATTTCTGGTTTGATATTTATTCATACGGCTCCTGTTATGACTTCGACTCGGGAACAGAAGTTTTCGGTGAGAGAGTGGCTAACTCTGGTTGGTATGACAGCGAGCTTGGCTTCTACGATTACAACTGCAATGTGCTCGATAGTGCCGAAAATGACGCCGTTGACCAGCTAATCCTCGGGAAACTCGAAACCGCCGTTGGCGCCACCGTTGCCGGTCAATCCAGTATCCAAAATGTTTGGGTTTCCGGAAGCAGTGCATCTGATCTTGCTGAAGTTAATGCGGACATTACTTTCCCTGATCTGGAAACCGCCGAAAACTTCGTCAACCTGTCGTTCAACATCGCTGCAGGCGTTTCTCTGGCTGATATGCCGAAAGCTACGGCCGTGGTTACACTGACACGTTCAACTCTGAACGGTGGCAGCGTGCTCGCAAACGTTAGCTGGGATGGTGGCAGCTACAGTCTGAAGGTCAGCACCGATGAGCTGAATGCTGAAAATCCGGAAGTCAGCCTGGCATTCTGGAACCCGCAAGGATTCCGTCTCGAGGCGGTTGGCTCAGAAACGGCCAGCGGTGTTCAGAGCCTGACAGGTAATGTCTTCGTTAACGGCGAAGACATTGGTGACGTAGAGCTACGAAACGGCGTTCCGGTCATCACCTATCCGAACGGCGAAGAAACCGTGTTCGAGACTTTGTTCTGATGAAAGCACCGGGTAACCGGAAAGAAAGGTGGGGCTTCGGCCCCGCCTTTTTTTTCGTTATAGCAAGTGTTTATGCCAATACAGCGCCGGCCGTGGAGATGTTCGGCAGGTTCGAGGCCCAACTGGTTAGCGAGCCGGAGCCAATCAAAACTACACTGAGCGATTGGGGCAGTGAATTCGATTCAGGTCGCCGCCAATGGGCGGTCAGTCAGGCGGAGGTTGGGTTCCGTGAGCGGGGAATCGAGATTTCGGTTTTCACCCGTGCGCTGGCGGATCTGAGGATGAATTCGGAGGCCGTGAGCTTTTACGGACAGATTGCCCGTAAGGAGCCGCTGAACGAGGGCGAACGGATTCCAGTGGCTCTGCGCGTTAACGGTTTTTCGGGGTCCGGGATCCGGTCTGGCTATCGACATAGCCAGGAATCCTGGACCATTTCCGGCGGCATTTCCGTGTTCAAAACCCGCCATTTGATGAGCGGCACCCTTGATGGGGAGTTTGTGGCGGCCGCCGAAAATGACTATGACTTCAGCGCAGACGTTGACTATGTCTACTACCGGGACGTGATCTTTGATCGGCCGGATGTAGAGAAAGCCAGTGGCATCGGCTGGGCTTTTGACATCGCCGCCAGTTGGCAGCCAATGAAAAAACTCAATCTGAATTTTCGAGCCGAGGATCTTTTCTCACGGATTCGTTGGAAGGACGCACCTTTCACTCAAGCTCAGGCAAATACCGACAACAAGTCCTTCGATGACGAAGGCTACGCTGTCTTTGCCCCAACGATATCTGGCACGGAAGGGTATCGGGATACTTTTTATCAGGATCTGGATCCCAGGTTTTATGGTACGGCCCAGTGGCAAGAGGGTGCTTGGCTCGCAGTCGTGCATGGCCAATATCAATTCGGCTATGGGCTCTACGGCGCCGGCTTCGGGCGAACGCTGGCCGGTGAAGCACGGATACTGGCCAGCTACTGGCCGGAGCTGGAATCGTTACGGTTGGAACTGACCAGGGGGAAATGGCAGGCTATGGTTTCTGCAGATGAGGTAACGTGGTCCAGCGTTCGCGCCATAAGTCTGGGGCTGTCTTACAATTATTGAGCTTCAGTACTCCAGATGGGCGCAGGCGCAGATCAGTTCCAGATAGCTGAAAGCGCGCCGTAGTGAGCGCCGCTGATGACCTCAGGGGAACCGTCCGGAAAGTTCCCGGACAACGTGCTCTGGTGTTCTATGTGCACAAGCCTGTCCCCCGAGCCATGAATGACCCTTACTGGCAGGTGTATGTCCTGGGGTGAAAAAGGCCATGATTGGGCTGTTAGAAACGAATCTCTGGCAAGCGCATTGGCTGCCGTTTTGGATCCCTGCTCCAGGGCGGCGCAAAGGTTCTGCGTAAAGCCCGGACGAACAGAGTTTGATAACAGGTAGTGCTCCTCCTGATCGCCTACTGCTCCTATGAGCGCCTCCAATAGCAAATCCACAGAACCGGTAATGACCTCCAGCTCTTTTGCAAGCGCATCGCGATCGTCCAGTGCCGCTCGCCAGGTGCTGGCGGTAAGTTCTGAGGCATAATCGAAGGGATTGTCCATCAGGGGAACCGCCGGCGTTGCTGCGATCACCAGCTCCTCGATTCGTTTACCCAGATCATGGGCGGCGGCCATGGCGAATACGCCGCCACCCGAGAACCCGGATAGCATGACGTCATCCAGTTCCAGATGGTCGGCCAGTTGCCTCAGATCATCCGAATGGTTTGAAAATCCATAACCGGGGCAGGGGCTGGACTGCCCATAACCCGGGCGATCCGGAACAATGACCCGCACCCCGGCGTGGAACAGAGCACTCTCCAGGTGAAGCAGTTCGTTACGGGATCCGGGAATTCCATGGCAGTGAATCCAGGTGCCATTTTCGCCGGTGCCGATGTCTGAAAAACTCAGATTACGGCCGTCTGGCAGTCGAAGATTCAGGTTTCTTGCAGCATCAGTCATTAGGGGATCTTAGCGTGTCGGCGCAAAGTAACAGTATTCGCTGCAGGCTGGCCTGACGGCGAACGCCGGTCTTGCGCATGATGGATTTGAGCTGTGTCCGGCCGGTGTGAGGAGAAATCTCAAGCACTGCGCTGGCCTCGTTGACATCGATGCCGGTTACCAGAAGATTTGCAAGCCGGTACTCCGCAGGTGTGAGGTGATACATCGTGGTCAGCCGATTCTCGTCCAATTCCGCTGGCCGAGTGGTGTCCAACAGAAAACATAGAATTTTGGGTGCCGGTGAGCGGGTTATGTGAAGACTGGTTCCGGCGGTGCAGGTTGGCACCATGAGCAGGCAGGCACCGGTTTGCCCAAGTTTTACGGTTTCCGTGAGCGAGCGATGCTCAGTCAAACGTCGCACCATGGCTCGCAGGGTTGCGGATGCGCCTGCGGCCAGCATTCGAAGACGGTTGTATTGGACTTTCAGACCAAAGCTGTTGGTGGCGAAGGCCTCTTCCGCGCTGGCGTTCAGCCATTGCACCCGTAATTCGCTGTCCATGTACCAGACTCCGAACGGTAATCGGTCCAGGGCATGCCTGGCGACAGAGAGCGCATCGTTCAGGTCGGCCATCATGCGCGATAGCTTCACGACTCGCCGAAGATGGGGGCTGAAGAGCTCCAGCAGTTTGAGTTCGTCGTTACTGAAGGGGCCCTTTTGTTTCGGTCGGTGAATGCCTATATGCATTGCCTGACCGTTCTGGCGTTCGAATTGAGTGCCCAACGCATAAAAGTTGCCGTTGGGCCGAAACACGGATTGGTAGTGGACGGAACGTTCAAACGCCCGGTCTTCGATAACCGCGGTACTCTCTAGCGCCTTGCCGACGGGTAACGCCGCCAATGCATCCCTGAAGGGATCACACTCAACGCCCTCGGCTTCGTATATTCGATTGATTTCCTGTCGGAAACCGGTGGTATAGGATTGGTGTATTACCGGATTGTCCAGGTCGCTCAGACGTATGGTGGCGGTTTCTCCACGGAACAGAACCATAAGCTTGGCAAGGAACTCCGGCCACTGGTCCGGGGCGGTCGCTCGCTCATACAGATCATCCAGCAAGTGAGGGACTTCAGACCCCGGATCCTTCAAACCAATCGCTCCCTGTTGCTTTTTTGTACATATTGGTTGCGTCCTGCAAGTAAAGCACAGGCTTGCAGTCTGTGCCAAACATCCATAAAAAAGCCCCGCACTTGGCGGGGCTGAAGAGAAAAATCAGTTGAGGTGTCAGTTGCAGTTGTTGCAGATGGCGTAGGCTATGTAAACGCCAGCGGGTCCCATTGGTACACCTCCAGAGTTGTCGTAGAAGCGCGAGACCAGTACCAGCAACCGGTTGTCTGCAGAGGAATAACCGAACTGTTCACCATAGCCAACGTCCCCGCCAGAATACGTGTATTGAGGGGATTCCATTCTGATCAGCCCGGTCGGGCCGTCGACCTGATACGTCCAGGTGTTGGCGGGGAGGCCGGCAGATTGCCGGGTCACATCCAAAACGTCGGTGTTCAGACCAAAATTGGAATAGGCAAAGGTAAGGCCCCTTTGTGAGATTGCTGTGCCACTGGCGTCGAATTCCAGTGTTGCTCCTGGCAGGAAGATGTCCGTTTCAAAGTAGTTCTGCCCGGCAAAGTAGCCTTTCAGCATCAGGTCGTAGGACTTTCCGGCGAGGTCGGTGGCCTGGAAGTTCGGGTCCAGTTTTACACCGATGAGGAACGACGATTCTTCGGTCTGCACGGTATAGGGCGTGAATGGATTGGGAAGCCCCAGTGTCATTACGTCGCTGCCCTGCGACACAAATCCGCCGAGCTCGCCATTCAGCAGGTCCAGCGTGCCATCAGTTGTGAGCCCGAAAGCGCCAAGATCAACGTTGAGTGCGGTTTCTTCGTTCCTTGTATCAATGAAGATATCGCTATTCACCAGGGGTTTCAGGCCCTGGCCGACATTCAGCTGTACTTCGTCGGTCAGAGTGGCGTTGCCAGCCGCATCAACGCTGATGTTGAGGGCCCCTGCTCCGTACTCCATCTCGTTCGGTACGACTGCGTCGAAATCATCAACGATGTTGGAGATGCGCAAGGTGGCGAAGCCCCAGTCTCCGGCAAGCGAATCGACGGTCAGCGAGGGATCTGTCTTGCTGAGAACATGGGTATTCATGTCCCGGCCTTCGGTGAAACTTCCGTCGCTTTCCTCGTACTGGAAGCTATTCGCCTCAGTCGCAATAAACAGGCTGCGACCAGCGTCAAGCGCCCGGAAGTCGATCTCTGTTGCGCCGGTGACAATCTGGGAACCATCCTCGGGGTCAATCGTGGTGCTTTCGGGAACTGCTGCAAAAAGCCCCGTTTCGGTGAAGGTCAAATCAAAGCCGTTGCTCTGACCAAAGCACTCACTGACGGAATCGAACAGTGCGTCCCGACCGTCTTCGCTGGTTCCCGGTTCAATGAACAGATCGCCGACACAGAGATCTGCCCAGCTCAGCGTCCCTTTTCCATCGGAATTGTCCGCGATGCTGGCGCCGGTGTGGGCGTAATGCGCCTGAAATACTGTTGGCGGATTGTTTAATCGTGAACTTTCAATGCCAGCGGCAGAGCGTAGGTAGTGAAAGTCTCCTGTGACGGCAGGACCGGGCGCTATTTCCTCATCCGGGCTAACGTAGTTGACAGTGACAGTACCATCGCTCGGTGTCACGCCAGGCGCTATTTCGCTTAGCTGGAACGCTTCACCATCATCAATGATCAGGGCACCGTCGATGACGGTCGCATAGTCAAAGCCTTGCATCGGATCAGACAGGCCGTACTCTCCATTCTGGTCGATCGCCGGGCTTGCGTTAAGTAGAAGCGTTTCACCGTCATAGGTGAAGGTGCCGAACTCCAGCCCTGGCGAACCGGTTTCATCGGCAGGCTGAGTAGTGCCGAGGAAGTAAAAGTTGTCTGCCAGAGCGGTAAATATTGAGACGTTTGTGGGGTCAACGGTGTCCTGAATGATCCAGCTGCCGGTGACGCCTGTTTGGTTCAGTGATACGCGTGTAAACTCAGTTGTTTCAGACTGGCCAACTGTCGGATCATAGGCGGACAGAGTGTCTCCATCGACACGCAAAGCAAGACGCTCCACTCCGCTTTCAACCGATGTCAGTCCCCATTCGCCGTTGTCATCTCGAAGGATCTGAGAAACGGTCAGCTCACCCGTTTGGTTGTCCCACTGGTATTGACCGAATTCGATGCCCGTGCTGCCGGACGTATCCTCCTCCGGGCGGTAGGGCAGATCCAGCTCCTGGTGCATGTAATAACCGTTCTCGAGGAAAGTTATCTGGACCCATGGGGCATTATCCGTCCGATTGCCATTGCGTGCGACCCAGCTGCCGATCAGAGCGTCTTCTGCCATTGGCGCTGGCACCTGGCCGGGGAATGGATTTGAAAGCCTTGCAGAGACGAAGACACCGAATGGATCCCGGGCAATTAACCGGAGTTGATCTGTTTCGGCAGGTACATAGCTTTCAGGCAAAGTGCCGATAAAGCTGGTGGCATCGTTTGCCAGTGGGTTGCCAGTAAAGCCGCCGCCCTGGCCGCCTGAGGTCTGGCCGGTAAAATTATTGCGTACAGATACGGCGTCGTAGCCCGGAGGCAGAGTCCACTGGAAGCTGTATTCATCGGCTGCCAGATCTGCTGAAGCCGCGGTGATTTCCGGCGCGCCATTGCTGAAGTCGGGGCTGCCCCGACGGATGGTGAAGGTCGCTGTGGAATCGACAACCCCTTCGACCGGGTTGTTCCAGGCAAAGGTGACCTGATCGCCAGAGTTGATGGAGCCAGCAGTAAGGCTCTGGAAGGCGGCGAAACGGTTGTTCCCGGAATCTATGGGCAGCCCGCCGTTAAAGCTTTCCAGATCACCGGAAACGGTCACGCTGGAATCTGCGACTGCACCCAGGTTTGCTGAGGGGAAACCGGCATAAATAAGCGTTGCGATCTCTTCAATCGCCACGCTTTCAGCGCCATTTTCATATCGATGTGTAGGTTCAACAAAGACGAAGAATTCCAGCTGGTTACCCTGGAGTTTCCAGTCGCCGTTGTCATTGATGGCCTGCCATGGTCCCTGGGCCTGGCCAACGTTCAGCTTCGCCGTACCTTCGCCCAGGTCTGCCAGGGACCAGTTGCGAATGTCTGCCGCCAGTTCGCCGGCATCTTCAATAGCTGCAGCTGAACCGGACAGGCGAGCCGTCAGGCCACTGATGGTCTCGCCGTTGTTGACGAAGTTGCTGGTTAGGCTCTCCAGGGTTGTTTCATCCTGGCTCTCAAGGGCGTCAGCAAATGAGTTGGCCAGGGTGTTGAGTGCCTGCAATGTGGTTACACCGTCATTGATCTCTGTTTCGTTCACTTCCAGCGTGGTTTCTTCGCTTTCCGGCTGAACAAAACTGTTGGTTATGGTCTGGGTTGGATTTACCCGGTTGGTAATGGTCGCAGTATTCGTTTCCGGATCGACCTGTACCTCGATCACATCGAGAGCCGCGTCGAACCCCGAACGGTTGGCGGTAAAGGGTGAGTTGCGCAGATCAAAATCGTCTTCAACGCCGAGGGCATCAAGCAGGGGCTTCAAGCGCGTCTTCAGTGCGTCTTCCTGAGTCTCGATAGCGGCTTGTTGGATCAGGTCGAAGTCCGGGTTGTTGAAAAACTCCTGAGGGTTTCGGCCCACAGCGTTACCAACAATCAGGTCTGTTAGTGGTGTAATGTTTGCTGTGCCATTCAAATCATCGGCAAACGCCACGGAAAGCATCTGGTAGGCGTTACCGCCTGCAATACCGCTGGCATAGAGCAGAACCGGTGTGGTCAGTTCGGAGAGGTCCAGCTCGAAGCTGCCATCGGCATTGATGGATGCTGTTGCCGTATTGTCTGCGGCGTCTCGGGCGCCCACAACACCCGATACAGGTGCCCCGGCCGCTGCGGTGCCGGAGATGGTTGCAGAATCATCGGTGGAAGGTGTAGTTCCGGAGCCGGAGCTGCTGCCGCCTCCGCAACCACTGATAATGAGTGCTGCTGCCATGGTGCACAGCAACAGCCATAAACGAAGCGAGTGTTGCCTGATCATTTGGTGTTTCCTCATTCTTGGTTTTTATCGGTTTCCGACAAACCAAAGCTAGAAGAGCCACAAATGCCAGGCATCACCCATATGGTGTATGAGCCTTCAGCCGTTACCTTTCTTCATTTCTTCATACTCATCTTCAAAGAAGAATTTCTCTTCTCCAAAGGCCGGTTCCAGCTCATGCAACCAGGTGGCCGTTTCGCTGTACTTTGCGAAGAACGGGCGCTGAACCCAATCGGGGTTGCGGCCCTGCAGGAAGCGCAGTACAAACACCTTCTCGCCGTTGATTTCGGTAATCCCCTGGATCTCCACCTTGCCGGGGCCGGCGCTCATGGAGGGGCCGCGGGCGGTTCGGGCCAGGCCGCTGACCTTCTTCATGGCTTCCCTATAGATGTGGAAAGCCTCGACCAGGGGCACTTCGAAGTAGTTCTTGGCGCCGGTGTCACGCTCTACAAACATGTAGTAGGGGATGATGCCCAGCTGTACTTCCTTCTTCCACAGCTTGGCCCAGGCGTCGGCATCGTCGTTGACGTGCTTGATCAGCGGGCCCTGGGCACGGATCTCGGCACCAGTGGCGCGAATACGGCGGATGGCCTCTTCGGCAATCTCGGTGGTGATTTCCTGCCAGTGGTTGTAGTGGGCCATGATGGCGACGTGCTTGCCGGCGTCGACCAGTTTCGCGAAAAGGTCGATCAGTTCATCGGCATCCTTGTCGGTCACGAAGCGGTAGGGCCAGAAAGTGAGGGCCTTGGTGCCGATGCGAATGGTCTGGATATGATCGAATTCCGGCTGTAGCAGCGGTTCCAGATACTGCACCAGGTTCTTGGTTTTCATCACCATGGGGTCGCCACCGGTGACCAGCAGGTCAGTGACCTCGGTGTGCTCCTGCAGGTAGCCATGAAGCTTTTCCGCTTCGGTGCTGGCCATTTTCAGGTCTTTGTCACCCACGAACTGCGCCCAGCGAAAACAGAAGGTGCAGTAGGAGTGGCAGGTCTGGCCCTGGGCCGGGAAGAACAGCACTGTCTCGCGATACTTGTGCTGAACGCCGTCCAGAACTTCACCGTCGAGCTCCGGCATGTTCATTTCCATCTGGCCAGCCGGGTGCGGGTTGAGTTCGTCCCGGATTTCCTTGGCGACAGCCTGGATCTCTTTCTTGTCGGCACCTTCCCGGTGCAGTTTCGCCATGCGCTCGTAATGCTCGTCCTTCAACATCCCTTTCTGCGGAAAAACAAGCTGATAGATCGGGTCGTTGGGTACCTTGTCCCAGTTGATCAGTTCATTGATCACATACTCGTTGACCCGGAACGGCAGCACGCTGGCTACCACTTTCATTTCAAACAGGGTCTCTTCAGGGAGATTCTGAATGACTTCGATCTTGTCGAGCTGGCGGTCTGTGTAGACCTTGAAACGCCGTTCCTCGAACTCCGTGGTGGGAATCCGGTTCGGAAAGGTGACGATGGAGTTCATAGATCGCCCTCTGTTGATGCCAATGACAAAAAAGTGGTCCGACCACTTTTTCCTGGGTGGTTAAAAATCAGGCAGGCGAGTATACATAAATCCGGAAATATTTTCAGGTCTAATTAAAAAGCTGCGATAAATCTGAGGGATGCACGGGAGCGAAGAGTCGAAAATTCAACAAAAAGCGCTAAATGTTCTGAATGATCGGCGAATAGCGGCGAGAAGATCGTTTAGCGTGGTAATCAATTTTCGGCCTGATACGAATGCTACGACATTGGTCGCAATCTGGTTGTCTGTTGGTCCAAAAACGGTCATTCTTCCGTAAGTAACCGAAAGAAGCCCGTTCTAAAAGGATGTTTGAGGGGCTTTGATTGAACTTGATGGTCAAAATGTAGTAAAAATACTACGCAATCGGGTGTTCTAATCCACGCACTTCGCCGGCATGCCGGTGATCCCCCGGGGCCAAAAGCCCGTTAAACCGAGGTGATCAGGCAGGAAAAGTGTGAAAGCTGTTCTATGCTTTGTACAGGTTCTGTGTACTGGTAGCCGGTACACCTGTCAGGCTGAAAATACCCATAACAAAACACTGCATTCCATCGCAGCTTATCGACACCGCAACGCGCCCGGCTGCTGATCGTGGCGGCGCTGCACTTTTTGATGCCAAGGGGAGGGTTTGATGTACCAGGACGATGATCCCATTGAAACCAGTGAATGGCTGGATGCGCTGGAATCTCTGATCGAGAACGAAGGCGTAGACCGGGCCAAGTATATTCTTGAGAGGCTTTCCGAGCGGGCGAGCCGCGATGGAACCGAACTGCCATATTCCATAACCACGCCGTTCCGGAACAGTATTCCGGTTTCCCAGCAGGCGCCGATGCCTGGCGATCTTTTTATGGAGCGCCGAATCCGCTCCCTGATCCGCTGGAATGCCATGGCCATGGTTATGCGTGCCAACCAGCGTCCCGGTGATCTCGGCGGACATGTTTCCTCGTTTTCTTCGGCAGCGACCCTATACGATGTTGGCTTCAACTATTTCTTCCACGGCGGCGACGAAAAGCGCGAGTCCGACCTTGTGTACTTCCAGGGCCACTCTTCCCCGGGCATTTATGCGCGCTCCTTCCTTGAGGGCCGTTTCGACGAGAAAGATCTCGACAAATACCGTGAGGAAGTAGACGGCACTGGCCTCTCTTCCTATCCACACCCCTGGCTGATGCCGGATTACTGGCAGTTCCCAACGGTTTCCATGGGGCTTGGTCCGATTCAGGCGATTTACCAGGCCCACGTAATGAAGTACCTGGACAGCCGTGAACTCATCGAGATGGGCGATCGCAAGGTCTGGTGCTTTGTTGGTGACGGCGAGTGCGACGAGCCGGAAACCCTGGGTTCCATCTCCATGGCCGGCCGGGAAAACCTGAGCAACCTGATTTTCGTGGTTAACTGCAACCTCCAGCGTCTGGACGGGCCAGTACGTGGCAACGGCAAGATCATTCAGGAGCTTGAAGGTGTCTTCCGGGGCGCTGGCTGGAACGTCCTGAAAGTTGTTTGGGGTCGCCACTGGGATCCCCTGTTCGAGCAGGACAAGGACGGGAAGATGCAGCGGGTCATGGACGAGGTCTGTGATGGCGACCTTCAGAACTTCAAGAGCAACGGCCCGGCTTATACCCGGAAGCACTTCTTCGGCAAGTACCCAGAAACGGCGAAGCTGGTCGAGGGGCTTTCTGACGAGGAGATCAACAAGCTCAACCGGGGCGGTCACGATCCGTACAAGATCTACGCGGCCTTCCACCATGCCATTCACAAGAATGGCGGCCGGCCGACGGTTATCCTCGCCCACACTATCAAGGGCTACGGCTTTGGTGAGGCCGGTGAAGCGCAGAACACAGCTCACTCCCTGAAAAAGCTCGATATCGAGCAGTTGAAATCGTTCCGCGACCGTTTTGCGGTGCCGTTGAAAGACGAAGAGCTCAAGGATGTGCCCTACTACCGGCCAGCGCCGGATAGTCCGGAAATCGTCTACATGAAGAAGCGCCGGCAGGAGCTGGGTGGTTTCTATCCCAAGCGTCGGAAGGATTGCCAGCCACTGCAGATTCCCGACCTGGACATCTTCAAGGCAGTTCTGGACGGTTCCGGTGACCGGAAGATCTCTACTACCATGGCCTTCGTCCGTATCCTGACGGCACTGACCAAGGACAAGCGTATTGGTAAGCGCGTGGTGCCGATCGTGCCTGACGAAGCCCGTACCTTCGGGATGGAAGGCATGTTCCGGCAGCTCGGTATCTACACGGCAGAAGGGCAGAAGTACGTTCCTGAAGACCGTGACCAGATCATGTACTACCGGGAAGACAAGAAAGGCCAGATCCTTGAAGAAGGTATCAACGAGGATGGCTCAATGGCCGCCTGGATGGCAGCGGCCACGTCATACAGCACCAACAACTTCCCGTTGATCCCGTTCTACATCTTCTACTCCATGTTCGGTTTCCAGCGGGTTGGTGACCTGGCGTGGGCGTCCGGCGATATCCAGGCCCGTGGCTTCCTGATTGGCGGCACCGCCGGCCGGACCACTCTGAACGGCGAGGGTCTGCAGCACCAGGACGGTCACAGCCATGTGCTGGCCAACACCATTCCGAACTGCAAGGCCTACGATCCGGCCTACGGCTACGAAATGGCGGTTGTGCTGCGCAAGGGTATGCAAGAGATGTTCGAAGACAACCAGAACGTCTTCTACTACCTGACCATCGAGAACGAGAACTACGAACAGCCTGCAATGCCCAAGGGATGCGAAGACGGCATCATCAAGGGTATGTACCTGTTCGAGTCTGTTGAAACCAAGGGCCGCAAGAAGACCCCGCGGGTTCAGCTGCTGGGTGCCGGCGCGATCCTTAACGAGGTGCGTGCAGCGGCCCAGATGCTGAAAGACGACTGGGGTGTTGCCTCCGACGTGTGGAGTGTTACCAGCTTCAACGAGCTTGCCCGTGAGGGGCAGCATATTGATCGCTGGAACCGCCTGCACCCGGACGACAAGCCCAAGAAGGCTTACGTCACCCAGATGCTTGAAAAGCAGCAGGGTCCGGTGGTGTCCTCCACCGATTACATCAAGCTGCACTCCGAGCAGCTCCGGGCGTTCATCCCCAAAACCTACCTGACCCTGGGTACCGACGGCTTTGGTCGTAGCGACACCCGGGAAAAGCTGCGCAGCTTCTTTGAGGTGGACCGTTACTACGTAACTGTCACCGCGCTGTCAGCCCTGGCTCAGGATGGCGAGGTGAAGAACGATGTGGTTCTCGAAGCCATGCGCAAGTACGGAATCGATCGCAACAAAACGAACCCGGTGCTGAGCTAAGGAGTCCGCCATGAGTGAACAGGAAATCAAGGTTCCGGATCTCGGCGGTGCGGATGAGGTCGAGGTTATCGAAATCATTGTCAGCGCAGGGGATTCGGTTGAGGAAGAAGATCCGATTCTGACGGTTGAGTCAGACAAAGCCTCGGTAGAACTGCCGTCACCCGGTGCCGGCAAGATCACCAAGATCACCGTAAAGGTGGGTGACAAGGTAAAGGAAGGTGATGTTGTTGGCATGATGGAAGCCAGCGCCGGTGGCTCTGACGATGCCGGCAGCGACGAGCCCGAGGAAAAGGCCGAGGAAAAGGAAGAAGCAAAGCAGGAAGAGAAGTCCGAAGAGAGCAAGCCAGCGCCGAAGAAGGCTTCTGGTGGCTCCCGCAAGGAGACCGTCAAGGTTCCTGCGCTGGATGGTTTCGACAATGTTCCGGTGATAGAAATCAACGTTGCTGAAGGCGATACCATTGAGGCCGACGATCCATTGGTTACAGTGGAATCGGACAAGGCCACCATGGAGATTCCTTCGCCCTATGCGGGCAAAGTGGGCAAGATCCTGGTATCCGAGGGCGACAAGCTCTCCGAGGGCGATGAACTGCTGGAGATGACGGTTCAGGAAGGTGGTGGCGAAGAGGAAGAAGCCTCGGCGCCCGCGTCTGAGGAACCGGCGAAGGAAGAGAAGCCTGAGCCCAGGTCCGAAGAGAAGCCGAAACAGGAGGCAGAGTCAGCGCCCGAGCCCCAGGGTGCAACCTATGAGCCTCCCACGCCAGGCGCCAAGGTCCACGCTGGCCCGGCCGTGCGCAAGCTGGCCCGGGAACTGGGTGCCGATCTGGCCCGCATCAAGGGCTCTGGCCCCAAGAGCCGGATTATCAAGGACGATGTCCATGCCTATGTGAAGAGCCAGCTCAAGCAGGCTCAGCAGGGTACTGGCGTTGCTACCGGTTCTGGTATTCCGGGTGTCAAGCTGCCGGACTTCAGCCAGTTCGGTGAGGTGAAGCGTGAGGCCATGTCGCGGATGATGTTCGCCACGGCCAATAACATGCAGCGCAGCTGGCTGAATGTGCCTCACGTAACCCAGTTCGAGGATGCGGACATCACCGATATGGAGGATTTCCGCAAGGCTCAGAAAGCGGCCGGCGAGAAGAAGGGCGTGAAGATGACGCCGCTGCCGTTCCTGCTGAAGGCCTGTGCCACGGCACTGGCGGAACTGCCTCAGTTTAACGTGTCCCTGGATATGGAGCGCAAGGAGGTGGTTCGCAAGAGCTACATTCACATCGGAATCGCGGTGGATACGCCTCACGGGCTGATGGTGCCGGTGATCAGGGATGTGGACAAGAAGGGCTTGTGGGAGCTGGCGGCGGAAAGCGCCGAGCTTGCCCAGAAGGCCCGGGACAAGCAGCTGAAGCCGGCAGAAATGCAGGGTGCCTGTTTTACCATCACGAGTCTCGGTGGTATTGGCGGCACGGCATTTACGCCGATCGTGAATACGCCGGAGGTGGCGATCCTTGGGGTGTCCAAGGCCGCGATGAAGCCGGTTTGGGATGGCAAGGAGTTCCAGCCCCGGTTGATGCTGCCGTTGTCGCTGTCTTACGATCACCGAGCGGTGAATGGGGCTGATGCGGCCCGGTTTACGACGGTGCTCAGTCAGCTTCTTGGGGACATTCGTACCCTGCTGCTTTAACTTTTGAGCAATGTGCCGCCCAGCCTGAGGGTTGGGTGGCGCGACAAAGGCCGGAACGGCTTTTCAGAACACGCTACAAGCACATCCCTGTGCGCTTGTTTCGGGCCATCCATGGCCCTCTACAGTTCTGAAAAGCCGTTCCGGCCTTTGTCGTTTTGGGGCCTTCCTGATCGCTTTTCCACCCACGCCTATCTCTATAAGGTAACAAGTGATTTTCCGGACAATCCTCGTTGCCGGTTCTGGCGGCCAGCAATATGTGTAGCGTTCCGCTGTTAATTCCGCCCAAACAAAAACCCCGGCCGTAGCCGGGGTTTCTGCTGAGTCAACTAACTTCTAACGGAAGGATTAGAAGTTGTACTGCGCTATGTACATGAGACGGTTTGCGTCGCCATCGGCTCCGCCTTGGCTTTCAGTTTCGAGATTCTCGAACTGTACACCCATGCTCACGCTATCAACCGGACTCCACATGTAGTTGATATACATAGAAGTGTTTTGTTCGGTCGTCGTTGCTGCGACTGCTCCACTTTGAACGGCGTCGTCCAAGTCTGACATTGATGTGCCGTAGCCTACGTTGACCGAGCGTCCATTACCCAAACCAAAGCTAGCACCCAGAGCGCCGCCTACTGCTTCAATGGTTTCCAGATCGCCATTGCCGTCTACATACGCATCTGCCCCGGCAAAGTTACTGCCCGCACGATATACGTAGGCATTGGCGCCGTCTGCAAAGTTGATCGCGCCCTGAATGGAGATCATGTCAGTAATGGCAATTTTACCAGCCAGGAATGCCGCATAACCAATGGCTGAATCATCGGCTGTGCCAGTGTCATAGCTTGTTTGCTTGGCCATGACGGCTGCCGCGTAGGAAAATCCACCCTGTGAATCTTCGAACTTCGCAGTCAGTGCGGGAGTGCCAGCCTTAGCAGGAGCGCCTACTACTCCACCGTAGTCGATTGGATTCTCCAGAGAGAAGGAGAGGGGGCCGTTCATGTAGGTGATTTGTTCGGTCCGGTCTTGTGCACCAGCAGTACCTGGAACGCCATCGAAGTCCACGTTGGCAGTGTTACCGACCCAAGAGTTATAGTTGGACCAGTACCGACCGATTCTGACGTTGTTGTACTCGCCATAAGCGTGGCGCAGGCGCGGCCACCATTAGAGATGTCCTCGTCGATATCTAAGCCGCAACCACGCGAGCGAAATCGTAAAGATTTGTCTTGTAGTCATCAGTGTTCAATGCTATCGCGCCAGCCACACCAAAAACTGCAGTTGCTGCAGTCGCACGACACGAATTGCCAATCTCAGTTTGTTGCTTTGCATCGTTGTTGTCTCCACACATTATTTTTGTTAGACCCAAAAACAAGGTAGTTAGTCGAATTCGTGACAATTCAAATAAACTCCTGCAGAAATTAGACGAATGTCTATAACAGCTTTTCGTTCATATACAGACATCTGCAGTTGCCAGCGAGGCGTAAAGTTGTTCCATGGCATCCGAAAGTACAGTTCTTGAGTCAGCGACGTTCGCGTTTCTTGATATTGAAACCACCGGCGGCAATTCAGCCCGGGACCGGATTACCGAGATTGGTATCCGGTTCTGGCGGGCCGGCGAGGTTGTGGGCGAGTGGCAGACGCTGCTGAATCCGGAAACGCGGATTTCCCCGTTTATCGAAAACTTCACTGGCATCTCCAATGAAATGGTGGCGGATGCGCCGTTGTTTGCGGATGTAGCGGACGAGCTGGAGGAACAGCTCAAGGACAAGGTGTTTGTCGCTCACAATGCCCGCTTTGATTACGGTTTTATAAAATCCGAGTTTCGCAGATTGGAGCGTCTTTTCTCGGCGAAGGTGCTCTGTACGGCGAAGCTTTCCCGAAGGCTCTACCCGGAATTCCGGCGTCACAACATGGATGCTCTGATAGCCCGTCATGGTCTTGCCCAGGTTCAGCGGCATCGGGCCATGGGGGATGTCTCGGCCATGCTGTCGTTCTTCGAGCATGCCCGTGCAGAGAAGGGGGATGAGAGATTCGAAAGTGCCCTGCGGGAGCTGCTGCAACGGCCGAGTATTCCCTCCCATCTACCAACGGATATCCTTCAGGGTCTGCCTCGGGGGCCGGGGGTGTATCGCTTCTACGGTGAGAACGATGTGCTTTTATATGTGGGCAAGAGCACGAACATTGCCCAGCGGGTGGCGTCGCACTTTTCCGGCGATCATAACTCGTCCCGGGGTGTGCGGATGTCCGAGAGCCTCCGTCGCGTCGAGTGCACAGAAACGGCAGGTGAGCTTGGAGCGCTTCTTCTCGAACTCAAACAGATCAAGACGCTGAAGCCCCTGTTCAATCGTCGGTCCCGGGCCGCCAAGAATCTGGTGAGCATTGAGCTTTCGAAAAACGAGGCAGGGTATCTGCAGGCTCGGCTGGTTCGTGAGATCGAGCCGCACCGGTTGGGGGATTATTTCGGGTTGTTCCGCAGCAAACGGGATGCCGAGCGTGCCTTGAGCGGCATCGCGGCCAAAAACGAGCTGTGCAATCGACTGCTCGGGCTGGAGCCTGAAAACGAAGGGCCTTGTTTTCAGCGTTCGCTGGGGCGCTGCAAGGGCGCCTGCGAAGAGCTCGAGAATGTCGAGCGCTACAATCTCAGGGTACAGATTGCCTTTCACGGCCTGCGGCTGAAAACCTGGCCCTGGAAAGGCCCGGTTGGGATTGTCGAGCGCAATGCCCGAACCGGCCGCACGGATATCCTGGTGGTTTACAACTGGATGCACGTGGCCACCCTGCATGACGAAAACGAGCTGCAGGATCTTTCTCTCTGCGGCCAGGCGGTCGCCTTTGATCTGGACTCCTACAAGCTTCTGATCGGCACGCTGTTGGATAGGACCAAGGCTGGGAGCATGCCGCACAGGGTGATTGAATTGCCGGCCATCGGGGAACCGGATGTTCTTATGCCTTGAGTGGCGTATTATGGTGCAAGAGTCCGCACACCTACTTACTTGTCTGGTGTGGTCACTCAACTATTTTTATGTGCTTAGCCGCTTTCCCGAGAGAGATTTATGAATAAAGACCCCGTCAGCCGCGAACTGTTCGATGAAGTCATGGTGCCCAACTACGCTCCCGGTTCCATTATTCCGGTGCGAGGAGAGGGCTCCCGGATCTGGGATCAGGAAGGCCGCGAGTTCATTGATCTCCAGGGCGGCATTGCAGTGACCTGCCTGGGCCATTCCCATCCGGGACTGGTGGGTGCGTTGCATGATCAGGCCGAGAAAATCTGGCACCTGTCCAACGTGATGACCAATGAGCCGGCCCTGCGTCTGGCAAAGACTTTGTGTGACCTCACCTTTGCCGAGCGAGTGTTCTTCGCCAATTCCGGTGCCGAAGCCAACGAGGCGGCCTTCAAGCTGGCCCGGCGCTACGCCTGGGAGCATTTTGGCAAAGACAAGAACGAGATCATCTCGTTCAAGAACTCATTCCACGGGCGAACCCTGTTCACCGTGAGCGTAGGTGGCCAGCCAAAATACCTGGAAGGCTTCGAGCCTGCGCCTGGCGGTATTCATCACGCCGAGTTCAACGATCTGGAATCGGTGAAGAAGCTGATCTCCAAAGATAAAACCTGCGCCGTGGTGGTGGAGCCGATTCAGGGTGAGGGCGGCGTTATGCCCGGCGACCAGGCGTTCCTCCAGGGGCTTCGCGAGCTTTGTGATGAAAATGACGCGTTGCTGGTGTTTGATGAGGTGCAGTCTGGTGTGGGCAGAAGTGGCCACTTCTACGCTTATCAGATGTACGACGTGGTGCCGGACATTCTCTCCAGTGCCAAGGGGCTTGGTGGTGGCTTCCCGGTAGCGGCGATGCTGACGACGGCCAAGGTTGCCGCCAGTCTGGGTGTTGGGACCCATGGCAGCACCTACGGTGGTAACGCGCTGGCCTGCGCCGTGGCCCAAAGGGTGGTGGACACCGTCAGCCAGCCGGAGATTCTCAAGGGCGTGAAAGCCCGTTCCGACAAACTCCGCAAGGGTATGATGAATATTGGTGAGCGCTACGGTGTGTTCAGTGAGGTTCGTGGCGCCGGTCTGCTGCTCGGTTGTGTGCTGACCGAAAAATGGCAGGGCAAGGCCAAGGATTTTCTGAATGCCGGCCTGGAAGAGGGCGTGATGGTACTTGTGGCCGGTGCGAATGTGATTCGTCTGGCGCCGTCCCTGATTATCCCCGAATCGGACATTGACGAAGCCCTCGAACGTTTCGAAGCGGCGGTGAAAAAACTGGCGGCCTAAGGAGATTTTATGTGGCTGGTACGTCCGGCTCGGCCGGATGATCTGGACCAGATTCTGGCCATGGCGGGCACCCAGTGTGCCCGTCTTTCTTCCACTCTGCCCAAGCAGGGCGATGCCCTGGCCTACAAGATCGAGCAATCCCTGGCGTCTTTTTCCGGCAGGATCAGCGCCGAAGACGATCCGCCCAGGTTTCTGTTCGTGCTGGAAAACACCAAGACCGGAGACATTGCTGGCACCGCCGGCATTGATGCCCGCGCCGGCAATGGCCAGCCCTTCTACAGTTACCGTCGGGATGCCCTGATCCATGCCTCTCATGAGCTGGGGGTGTCGCGCCGGGTGGAGGTGCTCTACCCCTCTCACTCGCTGACCGATGTCTCGTTATTGTGTTCGTTCTCCATACGGCCCGAACTCCAGAATACCGACGCGTTCGAGTTGCTATCCCGTGCCCGGATTCTGTTTATTGCCGATCATCGGGAATGGTTTACCTCGCGGATGGCGGTGGAAATCCAGGGGGTGCAGTTGGAGGATGGCAGCGTGCCCTTCTGGGATAGTCTTGGCCGGCATTTCTTTGATATGGATTTCGAGACGGCAGACCAGTACTCCGGTCAGTTGAGCAAGACTTTCATTGCCGAGCTCATGCCCCCGAATCCCATTTATGTCACGCTGCTGAGTGAGGCTGCCCAGAAGGCGATGGGGCAGCCGCATCAGATAACCGTGCCTAATTTTGAGCTACTTCAGCGGGAGGGATTCCAGCCGGGCAGTTTTCTGGACATTTTTGATGCCGGCCCGGTGCTGGAGGGGCGCACCGATAGCCTGAAAACCCTGGTGACCAGCCACCCCAAGGAGCTTCATGGCAGTAATGAGGCTGTGGGTGAAACCTGTCTGATCGCTGCTGGCGAGCGGGAGCAGTTTCGCTGCACCCTCACACCGGTCGCTGAAACTCTGGACGACAAACTCAAGGTTCCGGTTTCGACCTGGAAGGCGCTGAACAGTACCGCGGGCGACCGGGTAAGGATTGCGCCGCTATGACAAGCTTGGAAATGGCAAAGTTTGTAGCTGTCGATCTCGGGGAGGCGACCTTATGCTGGTAATTCGCCCGTTACAGGAAAACGATCTGGATGACCTGTACGCCATGGCCCAGGGTGCCGGTAAAGGGCTGACCACCCTGCCGGCGGATCGCGAGCTGCTGCAGAAGAAGATCAATCACGCCCGTGAAACCTTCAACCAGCGCATTGCACCGGAAGCAGGGCTCTATCTCTTCGCTCTGGAGGATACCGAACGCAAGAAAACGGTCGGTATCAGCGGTATCCAGGCTCGCGTTGGTCTGGATGAAGTTTTCTACAATTACCGTCTGAGCGTCACCGTCAATGCCTCGAAAGAGCTGGGTGTGCACGTGCGGACTCCAACGCTGCATCTGTCAAACGACATGACCGATACCAGCGAAATCTGCTCCCTGCTGCTCTCCGATGAGTACAAAGGCGGAGGCAGCGGCCTGCTGCTTTCCCGCTGCCGGTTCATGTACCTGGATGAATTCCGCAAACACTTCTCGGAAAAAATCTTCGCGGAAATGCGGGGCGTGTCGGATGCCAACGGCCGGAGCCCTCTGTGGGACGCGCTGGGAACCAAATTCTTCGACATGGAGTTCAGCGAAGCGGACATGCTCTCGGGGCTGGGCAACAAGTCGTTTATTGCCGAGTTGATGCCCAAGTATCCGATATACCTGTCCATGTTGCCGGATTCCGCACGTGCCGTGATCGGCCGGGTCCATGACAACACCGCTCCGGCACTCCGGATGCTTCAGTCCGAGGGGTTCAACTTCAACGGACTGGTAGACATATTTGATGGCGGGCCCGTGGTTGAAGCCTTCGTTCACAATGTCCGGACGGTTCGCGAAGGCATGAACCGGCACGCCATGGTCACTCGCAAACCGGTCAACCTGGACGTTCCATCTGAGGAGCGGGTCATGGTTTCGAACCGCTCATTCCGGGATTTCCGGGTGACTACCGTGCCGATAGATTGTATCGGACCGGATACCGTCAGCCTGCCACCTGAAGTTGCCGAAGCCTTGCAGATTGAATCTGGCGATCCGGTTCGCCTGGCCCCCTTGAAAGACTCGGGGCTGCTGACCAAACATAGTTATAGAAGCTCAGTACCGGGAGGTGCATCGAAATGGCAAAGCTGACGGGTGAACTGTTTATCGACGGGCTCTGGCTACCGGGCCACGGGCCGGTATTCGAATCTGTCCAGCCGGTGACCGGTGAAACACTCTGGGATGGCGAAAGCGCCAATCTGGAGGATGTGGATGCGGCCGTTCGTGAAGCCCGCAATGCCTTTGTGAAGTGGCAGCGCAAGAGCTTTGCCGAACGCCAGGCCGTTGTTGAAGCCTTTGGTGAACTGCTTGAGGCTCACAAGGAAGAGCTGGCACACCAGATTGGCCTGGAGACCGGCAAGCCGCTGTGGGAATCCCGCACGGAAGTGGCGGCGATGATCGGCAAGATCGGCATTTCCGTGAAAGCCTACAACGACCGTACCGGGACATCTGAATCCGATGTTGCCGGTGGTCACGCCGTGCTCAGGCACCGGCCCCACGGGGTCGTTGCGGTTTTCGGCCCCTACAACTTTCCAGGGCATTTGCCGAATGGCCACATAGTGCCGGCTTTGCTCGCCGGTAACACGGTGGTGTTCAAACCGAGTGAGCTGACCCCGGGGGTCGCCGAGCTGATGGTAAAACTCTGGGAGAAGGCCGGCATTCCCGATGGAGTGATCAACCTCGTCCAGGGCGCTTCTGCCACGGGCAAATCCCTGGCCGGCCACCCGTTGATTGACGGCCTGTTCTTTACCGGCAGTTCTACCGTGGGTCATCTGTTGCACAAACAGTTCGGTGGCCAGCCTGAGAAAATCCTGGCCCTGGAGATGGGCGGCAACAACCCGCTGATCGTTCAGGATGTGGCTGATGTGGATGGTGCAGTGCACCATGCCCTGCAGTCGGCCTTCCTGTCGGCCGGTCAGCGCTGTACCTGTGCACGTCGCCTGCTGGTACCCAAGGGCAAGAAAGGTGACGCGTTCATCGACCGGCTGGTGGAAGTCTCCGCCCGAATCAAGGTCGGCGAGTTCGATGCCGATCCGCAGCCGTTTATGGGCTCCGTGATTTCCGCGGAGGCCGCCGAAAAACTCCTGGCGGCCCAGGCCAGCCTGCTTGAGAAGGGCGGCAAATCCCTGCTGGAGATGAAGTCCCTGAAGTCCGGAACCGGCCTGCTGTCGCCTGGTATCGTGGATGCCACAGGTCTGGACGTGACCGATGAAGAGTTCTTTGGCCCCTTGCTGAAGGTGTATCGCTACAAGAGCTTTGATGATGCACTGGCACTGGCGAACGATACTCACTACGGGCTGTCAGCGGGCATCCTGACGGACGACCGGAAACTCTATGAACGGCTGGTGGAAGAAGTGCGCGCCGGTATCGTGAACTGGAACCGGCCGCTGACCGGCGCCAGCAGCGCGGCGCCCTTTGGTGGTGTTGGCGCCAGTGGCAATCATCGCCCGAGCGCCTACTACGCTGCCGACTACTGTGCCTGGCCCATGGCTTCTCTGGAGGCCGGCAAGAGTGAGATGCCAGAGTCTCTGGCACCCGGCCTCAATTTCGATTAACGGAACCCAGTGCCATGGTGAAACACGCGGTTGAAGCAAACTTCGATGGTCTGGTCGGTCCCACCCACAATTACGCGGGACTGTCCTGGGGCAATGTAGCCTCCAAATCCAATGTCAGTTCCGTCTCGAATCCGAAAGAGGCGGCACTGCAGGGCCTGGCCAAAATGAAGCGCCTTGCGGACCGGGGCTATGTGCAGGGCGTTCTGCCTCCCCATGAGCGGCCGCATATTCCGACACTTCGGGCCCTGGGGTTCGAAGGTCCGGACGCTCGCGTTCTCGAGCAGGCGGCCAAATCCAGTCCATCGATCCTGGCGGCAGTCTCTTCTGCGTCGCCGATGTGGACGGCCAATGCGGCCACGGTATCGCCGAGTGCCGATACCTCTGACCATCGCGTGCATTTCACTCCGGCCAACCTGAGCGCCAAGTTCCACCGTTCCATTGAGCATGCGGTGACCGGACGGGCTCTGAAATCCATTTTTGCCGACGAGAGCTATTTTGCGCACCATCCGGCGCTGCCATCAGTGAGCCACTTTGGCGATGAGGGCGCGGCCAACCACACCCGGTTGTGTGCCGGTTACGGTGAGCCCGGCGTGGAACTGTTTGTGTATGGCCAGATGGCGTTCAACGAGCAGGCTCCGGCTCCGAAGAAATACCCGGCACGGCAAACGCTTGAGGCATCCCAGGCGGTGGCACGGCTGCATGGTCTCAGGGACCAGAATGCGGTGTTTGCCCAACAGAATCCGGACGCCATTGATGGCGGCGTTTTCCACAACGACGTGATAGCGGTGGGCAACGGTAATACGCTTTTCTACCATGAAATGGCGTTTCTTAACGAAGCGCAGGTGCTGGCGGACATCAGGGAGCGGCTCACCGGTGCCGAGCTGGAAGCGGTCCGGGTCAGCAGTGCCGATGTGCCGCTGGAAGATGCCGTGGCCTCCTACCTGTTCAACAGTCAGTTGCTGAACACACCCGACGGCATGCTGCTGGCGGTGCCCGGCGAGTGCCGAGAAGTGGCTTCGGTCAGCCGTTATCTGGATGGCCTGGTGAAGTCCGGCGGGCCGATCACCGCGGTGGAAGTGTTCGACGTCAAGCAGTCTATGCGCAATGGCGGTGGCCCGGCCTGTCTGCGGTTGAGGGTGGTGCTCAACGACGATGAGCTGAAAGCCATCAACCGGGGTGTGTTGCTCACCGATGAACTCTATGAGCGCCTGACCACCTGGGTGGAAGCCCATTACCGGGATGAACTCAGCCAGAACGAGCTTGGCGATCCGATGTTGCTGGAGGAGGTTCGCAAAGCCCTGGACGAACTCACCGGGATCATGGGCCTGGGCTCCATCTACGATTTCCAGCTCTAGCAGCCTGCCGGGCTGCGAGTTGTCAGGCAGAAATCGACGACGTCAGCATATCCATGGTGTGCCGGATCAGCTGCTCGGCCGGAAACGCCGGGTTACCCTCGCCCATTTCCGACTGGCAGAGCAGGATCACCCCGTGCAGGGCCCCGCGCAGGTACAGTGCGGTCTGAACGGGGTCGTTGATCCGGTCGCGGTTCATGGTGCCGTCCCGTAGCCCCAGTTCGATGGCCCCCACCATCAGCTCCATCAGGTCTGATTTGGAGCACAACATTTCCTCTGCCTGACTTTCGTCTGCCTCTGCCATGGCGGTGGACGCCTTGGTCAAAGCCGAGAAGTAATCCGGTTCCTCCAGATAGAAGCGATAATAGGATTCTCCCATCGCCCGGATCTGGCTCAGCCCGTTATCCGCGGTCTGTCTTGCCTCTTCAAATCGACGGAACAGGCTATGGCCCGCCCTGAGCATAATGCCCCTCTGTATCGCAGCCTTGTCCTTGAAGTACACGTACAGCAAGGCCCGGCTAAGGCTGGCGGTACGGGCGATGTCGTCCATGGACGTGCGTTCGTAGCCCTTTTCCGAGAACACCAGTTCGGCGGCGTCCAGGATGGTGTCGTAACGGGCCTGTTTCTCACGCTCGCGACGGGTTTTCAGCGGTTCGCTCATTCAATCATCCGGTAAGTTGGCAACAGCACGCATAGGATACCTGAAATCGAATCAAACCCGATTATTGACAAAATGTCAAAGAATGACATGATGTCTAAATCAATCATCGGGTTTCTCCAGGGACAGGACCCCGCCAACTACACAAGCAAGGATGAAAGGAAGAGTCATGACACCACTTCGAATCCCCGTTGCCATCGTTTCTCTTGCGGTTTTTTCACTGTTTCTGTCGGGCTGTAAAGCCAGTGACGTAGCCCCGGAGCCCGGGCAGCAGAAGGTTTCAGTGCGTGTGTCTGAAGTTTCCGGCGGCGAGAGCCAGGATATGCCGCTGCGGTTTTCCGGAATTGTTCGTGCTACCCAGCGAGCGACACTGACCTTCCAGGTCAGTGGCACCCTCAAGGAGCAGGCGGTGGAGCTCGGTCAGAAGGTACAGGCCGGTGATCTGCTCGCCCGGGTCTACAATCCAGGCCTGGAGCCGGCCCGGGATTCTGCCAGGGCCCGCCTGGAAGAGTTGAGAACCCAGTATCAGCAGGCTCAGCGGGAGTGGGAGCGCTCCAGCCGATTGCACGAGCGCGGTGTGGTGTCCGAACAGACGCTGGAGCAGCTCGCAGCTCGGCGGGACTCCCTGGAGGCGAGCGTCGCAACGGCGCGGGCGTCCCTGGCGGAGGCAACCCAGCTGCTCGAGGAAAGTACACTTCGGGCGCCCTTTTCCGGACGGGTTGAAGCCCTGCTGGTGGAGCGGGACGAATTCGTGGCGGCCGGACAGCCGGTGATGCGGCTTTCCTCGCCCGAGGGCCGTGAGGTAGAGGTGCGGGTACCGGCGTATCTGCTGGATCATGTCGAGCTGGAGCAAACCTTGCCTGTCTGGTCCGTCCAGGACCGCAGCCGCCCGCCACAATCCGGTTCGGTGGTCGAGATTGCCCAGGCCAGCGCCATTCGCGGCGAGCTGCATCCGGTTCTGGTGAGCCTGCCGGTAAACACCCTGGAGCCCGGCCAGCCGGTAGAAGTGGGCATCACGCCTGTTCGGGAATCTGCCATCACAGTGCCCCTGCTGTCGGTGATCCGCAACGCCGAGGGCGTCAGTGTGTTCCGGGTCCGGGATAATGTGGCCTCCCGTGTTGCGGTGGAAGTCGACCGGGTCGTGGGCGAGCGGGTGGTGGTTACCTCTGGCGATTTGTCCCCGGGTGACCTGGTGGTTTATGCCGGCATGACACGGCTGGCGGACGGTGATGCCGTGGAGGTGCGCTGATGACCCGCCGGCTTCTGAACTGCCAGCGTCTGCTGGGCATGGTGGTGACCATGCTCTGCCTGTTGGGTATCGCGGCTTACAGCACCATGCCACGCCAGGAAGACCCGTCGTTTCCCTACCGGGCCGGCCTGATCAGCATCAACTATCCGGGTGCCAGCGCCGAGGCCGTTGAACGGCTCGTACTCAGGCCCCTGGTGGATGAACTTCGGCAGGTGGAGGAGGTGGATTATACCCAGTCCACCGCCCGTACCGGCGTTGCCATCGTGCGCCTGCGCCTGAATGACGACATCTACGACACCGACCCCGCCTGGGACCGAGTGCGCCAGGCCATGGAGCGCGCGAAGCAGGACTTCCCGGACGATGTGGGCCGGATGGTACTTGATGACCGTCTAATCGATATTCCTGCCATCGTCATGGCCGTAGGTGGCTCGCCCTCGGTAACGGAACTATCCGACGTTGCTGAACGGTTGAAGCAGAACCTCTCGGATTTGCCGGGGGTTTCCCGGATTGAGCTGGAAGGCGATGCAGACGAGCAGATTACCCTGGCACTGGACGATGCCGCGCTCTTCCGGCTTGGTATCTCACCGGCGCGGGTGCTGGACACGCTGGCGCGGCGAAACCAGACCATTCCCGGCGGCTTCGTGGTGGTCAATGGCCGCCGCCTGTCGGTCCTTCCCAACAGCGAGTTTGCCGATATTGACGCCATCCGCGCCACGCCCATTGAACTTCCGGATGGCTCACAGGTGCCCCTGGCCGCGGCAGCGGATGTCTGGCGTGGACCAGTAGAACCCAGACAGCCGGAAACCTGGTACGACGGCGAACGGGTGGTGCTGGTCTCCATCATTATGGAAGAGGGCACCACCGATGCGATCCGCTTTGGTCAGCGGGTGCGCGAACGCATGGAGCAGATTCGCGGAGACTTTGAACCCTACGAGATCCGGGAGATGTTCTTCCAGCCGGACAAGGTGCAGGAACGGCTCGATAACCTGGCCTGGAGCCTGGTGCTTTCAGTGCTGATCATCGTGGCGGTGGTCTTTACCGGCATGGGCATTCGTATGGGGCTGCTGGTCGCGTCCATTCTGCCCATGGTTGCCCTGATCAGTGTCGGGCTCTATGACCTCGGTGGGGGCGTGCTGCATCAGATCGCCGTCATTGGCATGGTGATCTCATTGGGCATCCTGATCGACAACGCCATCGTGATCGTCGAAAACATCCAGGGGCACCTGGATGAGGGCATGCGGCGGCTGGATGCCCTGCGCCAGGCCGTCAGCGAGCTGGCCGGCCCGCTGGGTGCCTCAACGGGAACGACACTGGCGGCCTTCGCACCCCTGCTTCTGGCCAAGGGCGGTGCTGCGGATTTCACCCGTGGCGTGCCGGTTATGATCATGCTGACACTGTCCGTCAGCTATCTGTTGGCTATCTCCGCCGTTCCCTTGCTGGCGGCCAGATTCCTGAAGCCCCGCCGCAAGGCGGGCCAGGACCGATTGATCGGAGTAGCCCGTTTTCTGGGTGGCCTGGTATCCCGTTACCCCGGACGGCTGATTACCGCCGGCGCCATACTTGTGGGCATCAGCCTTGCGATGACCCCCTTCATGGCCCAGCAGTTCTTTCCGAATGCCGATCGCCCGAGGGTGATTGTCGAAGTCTACATGCCCGAAGGCACCGACCAGGCCCGCACGGCTGAGGCCACGGAAAGTCTGGAGCGAATTATCCGTTCACAGCCGGACGCCCTGAAGGTCCACCGGTTCGTAGGCTTCACCGGACCTTCATTTTATTACAACCTGCAGCGCGCCCCCCAGGCACCGAACCGGGCACGGCTGGTGGTTACCACACCCACACTGGAAGACACTACCGGCATGATCCGCTGGATTCGCGCGCACGTGAAAGACCAGATGCCGGAACTGGATGTGACCGTGGGTATCCTCGGGCAGGGGCCGCCCAGGGCTGCGCCGGTGGAAATCCGTGTCTACCATGCCAATGATGGTGCCCGGATCGAAGCGGTGGAGCGGATCTTCAGCATTCTGAGAGGCGTTGAGGGCACGGTTGATGTCCGCCATGACCTGGATATTGGCGTTCCGAGTATTGCCATCAACGTCGACGATGCCACGGCGGCCCGCTACGGCCTGACCCGGGCCGATGTGGCCCAGAGCCTCTATGGCCAGAGCTTTGGTGTGGTGGCTGAGCGCTATCGCCAGGAAGAGGATCCCATCCCCTTGGTGCTGCGTTCCCGCGAGGGCACGGCCCTGTCGCTTTCACGGTTGCTGTCAGTGAATATCTACAACGACCGGGGGGACGCCGTACCGCTCTCAGCAGTAGCGACAGTGGATACCACCTGGGAACCGGCGGCTCGATACCTGCGTGATGGCGTAAGAATGAACACCGTCACGGCTAATCTCGAAACCGGTTACAGCTTCAGCCAGGCTCTGGACGGCCTTTACGCAGGGCTTGAGAGAAACCCGTTACCGCCGGGTACCCGCATGGCCATGGGCGGCGATGCTGAGGGCTCCGGTGAAGCCAATACCGCATTGCTCACCGCAGCCCCCATCGGGATGCTTTTGCTGCTGTTCTTCCTGCTGCTGCAGTTCAACTCCTTCCGCCGGGTCGGCATTATCCTTCTGACGGTGCCGCTGGCTACCGTCGGTATTTTCCCCGGATTGGTGCTGTCCGGCTCACCCTTCGGTTTCCAGTCTCTGCTTGGCGTGATCGCCCTCGTGGGAATCGTGGTGAACAACGCCATCGTTCTGCTGGACGTGATGGATCGGGAACTGGAGAAAGGAAGAGACATCCGCGACGCCATGCGCAACGCGGTAGAGCAGCGCACCCGCCCGATCCTGCTGACCACAGCAACCACCGTGGCCGGCCTGCTGCCATTGGCGTTCTCAAGCTCCACGCTCTGGCCACCCATGGCCTGGGCCATCATCTCCGGCCTGCTGGCCTCAACGGTGCTCACGCTGCTGGTCATCCCGGCTGTCTGCACCCAGTTGATCAAAGCCAGCGTGCCGGAACCCGAAAACGCCCCGGCCTGATCAGCCGGAACGAGGGTCAGATGAAACTTTCATCTGACCCCGTTTCTGGCCGGATCATCAGCCCGACTCGATGGCCCACCGGAACCTCCGGATTGGGGAACACAATCGCCTCTGGTGAATGCC
This sequence comes from Marinobacter manganoxydans MnI7-9, assembly GCF_000235625.1. GTDB lineage: Bacteria > Pseudomonadota > Gammaproteobacteria > Pseudomonadales > Oleiphilaceae > Marinobacter > Marinobacter manganoxydans. Next base: position 33,910 of record NZ_AGTR01000002.1, read on the forward strand.
CCACCCGGTAACTGGTCTCGTCGTCCTCCCAGATGACTGTGCCGGGCTGATACTCGGTGAAATTGGCGACATCGTCCGGAATGTGGAACCGGAAGTTCTTCCCGGTGTTCAGAATCTCATGCACCACCTCGAACACCGTCAGGTGATCAAACGGCGGCTGCGGCGCAGGTGAGGGTGGCCCCCGGAACCGCCGTCGCAAGGCATCCTGGATGCCGGAAAAGCGCCCCAGATCATTCTGACCAAACGGCCGAACCTTACCCAACTCCATGGTAAAACTCTCGGCCTTCAACAGCGACGAGGAAAACGACGAAAACGTGGTGCCCGCCTTGTGCTGCAGCAGAAGCGTCTCCACCTCCGCCTCCAGCAGAAAATCACGCTGGTCGACCGGAACCGTCCGGCCCTCAACAAACGGATACAGTGCAAACCGCTCCCGGTGTGACGGCCGAATGGCCGTGTGCAGGTCGTAGTGATAGAGCGCCTGGGGATTGGCCATGGCAAACTGCCGGCAAGCCTCCTCAAGCTCCTGCGCCCGCGCAGCCTCGGCCAGCCCCTCATACTCGTTCCGACTATGCGCGCCATCGAACAGCCGATTGAGGTTCACTTCCAGAAAGCGCTTCCCTGCGACCATCGCGGGGGGATTACCCAGAATCAGCAAGACCGGGCAAGCCAGCTCCCATTCGCCCTCAATCAGTTCGGAAACCAGTCCGTTAAGAACCTCAATGGGCGCTGTTTCGTTCCCGTGAACACCTGCGGAAACGATGATGGCCTCGGCATTCGGGTTGCTTCGGCCAGCCGGGGGAACAATGTCCAGAACACCCACGGCCTTGCGGCTGATTCGGGTACCGTCGGGGAGAAAGGTCTTGATTTCTGGGAGTGATGCGGCTGGGTTGTCCAGGGCGTGGGAAAGCCAGTCACAATTCGTTCCGAACAGATCTTGTTTTGCCGACATAGAAGCCCCGAACCAGGTTTGGGGGCGGGCAGGGTATTGCCTCCCGGGAATGTCTGAAGCCATGGATGGCTTCAGTCAAGCGCACATGGATGTGCTCGTAGCGTTTCCCGGGAGGCAATACCCTGCCTGCCCGGGCACTGAAGTATGATGTTCCGCGGGCTCAGCCGTTCACCGGCCGCTGATGCTTCAGAAGATGAGTTTCGAGTTTGCGGAAAGCAAAAACCAGTATAAACGTGAGCGCCATATAGCAAAGTGCCACAAAGATAAACGCATCAAACGGCGCATAAAACCGGGAGTAAATATTACGGGCTGCTCCCGTCAGATCCACAATGGTTACTACACTCGCAATCGCACTGGCGTGCAGCATGAAGATCACCTCGTTGGAGTAGGCCTGCACCGCCCGCCGCGCTGCACTTGGCAGCACAATCCGCCGCATCCGCATAAACCAGTTCATGCCATAGGCTTTGGCTGCTTCAATTTCACCGTTGGGTGTAGATATGATCGCACCGCGGATAATCTCCGTGGTATAGGCCGCCGTGTTCAGTGTGAAAGCCAGCAGTGCCGGGTAGAAAGGCTCCCGGAAAATCTCCCACCAGAAGGTCTCCTGGATGCCCTCAATCTGGGCCAGCCCGTAATAGATGATGTAAAGCTGGATCAGCAATGGTGTGCCGCGGAACAGATAGGTGTAAAGCCACACCGGGCCGGAGACGAAGGGGTTGCGAACCGTCCGGAGGATGGCCAGCGGAACCGCCACCAGCAAACCGATAACCAGGGACAGAAACACCAGATGCACGGTGGTCACCATGCCATCCCAGTATTCCATGATGGTCATGGCGGTAAAGATTTCGTTCTGGTTCAGCCACTCGGCAATGAAATCAGGCATCCGTTAACCCCCCTGAACCACGCCGACATTGGCCCGTTTATCGAGCCACTTGATGAACAGCTCAGACCCCGCCGTAAGGGCCAGATAGACAAATGCCACCGGAATGAAAAAGTGGAAAGGCATCCGCTCTGCCTTGGCGGCTTCCTCGGCAACCCGGACCATGTCCGTGAGCCCGATGATCGACACCAGTGCCGTGGTTTTCAGCAGAACCTGCCAGTTATTGCCCAGCCCGGGCAGGGCATGACGAAGCATCTGAGGCAGCATGATCCTGCGGAAAGTATGCAGGCGGGTAAAGCCGTAGGCGCGGGCGGCCTCAATCTGGCCGGTTTCAACCGCCAGAAAGGCACCTCGGAAAGTTTCGGTCATGTAGGCGCCGAAGATCAGCCCGATCGTTACCACGCCAGAGATAAACGGGTCGAACTGAAAGAAAAAATCGATTTCGTAAGCTTCCCAGATGTAGTCCGAGAGCATGTTTACGGCAACCTGGCCGCCATAGTAGAACAGCAGCATCATGACCAGGTCTGGCACGCCACGTATCAAGGTGGTGTAAGTGGTGGCGATGCCTCTGGCAACCCGGCTTTGCGACAGTTTGGCAGGCGCGCCAATCAGTCCCAGGACAACCGAGAGGGCCAGAGAGAGGAAGGCCAGCTCAAGGGTAACGATTGCCCCGTCTATCAGGGCCGGGCCATAACCTTTCAGATCAAGCATGGGAACGTCCGGTAAGCAGAGGCGGCCTTAACGGCCGCTCCAGGCAGATTTACATCTTGATGTCGTAGGCGAAGTACTTCTGCATGAGGGTGTCGTAGGTCCCATCTTCCTTCAGGGTGCGAAGGGCTGCATTCACTTGCTCTGCGATATCCGCGTCTCGCTTGCGCATGGCAACGCCAACACCCTCACCCAGCTTTACGGGCTCACCAACTTCCTTGAAGCCTTCCTTGGGCAGTATAGTCTGCTCGCCTACCGGATAGTCTACGAAGACGACATCCAGACGCTGGCCTTCAAGGTCCAGAACCATGTCATCGGCGGTTGTGTAACGCTTGATGGTCACAATGCCGCCCATGTTTTCGGTTACGTGGGTGTCCATGGTGGTGCCACGCTGAACGCCCACGGTCTTGCCCTTCATGGCGTCCATGTCGGTGACGTCGGTGTTGAAGCTCTCAGGGCCGAACCAGCCACCCGGGGTGTTGTAGTACGGCTCGGAGAACAGAACCCGCTCGGCCCGCTCCGGAGTGATGGACATGGAAGACATGATCAGATCAAACTTACGCGCCAGCAGACCCGGGATCATGCCGTCCCATGACTGAATAACGAATTCGCAGTCAGCGTTCATTTCTTCACACATGGCTTCGGCCAGTTCCACTTCGAAACCGGTCAGCTCGCCGTTCTCGTCTTTGTACTCAAACGGCTCGTAGGGCACGTCGAATGCAATGCGGAGGCTACGTTCCTGGGCCTGTGCACCGCCTGCAATCAGGGCGAGGGCGCAGCTTGCTGCAACAATCAGTTTTTTCATGTGTCACTTCTCCAGTGGTTTGCCTTTTGGGCTTTATTTTTGATGGAAGTTTTTGGTTCCAGCATTTTATTTTTCACCGGTTCAAGATAGCACCGAGTGTCAGAAGTTGGGAGTCAGGAACTGCTTCATGCGTTCCGAATCCGGGTGATCAAACACTTTTTCGGGGGTACCCTGTTCCTCGATCACGCCCTGATGCAAAAACAGGACCTGACTCGACACATCCCTTGCGAACGCCATTTCGTGGGTAACCACGATCATGGTGCGGCCTTCCTCGGCCAGGCTTTGCATAACCTTCAGTACTTCCCCCACCAGCTCAGGGTCCAGCGCCGACGTGGGTTCGTCAAACAGCATGACTTCCGGTTCCATGGCCAGGGCCCGGGCAATAGCCGCCCGCTGCTGCTGGCCACCGGACATCTGGGCCGGGTAGTAGTCCTTGCGCTCGTAGATGCCCACCTTGTTCAGATAGGCTTCCGCGCGCTCGATGGCTTCCTTCTTGGGAACCTTGAGCACGTGGATCGGCGCTTCAACGATGTTCTCCAGCACCGTCATGTGAGACCAGAGATTGAAGCTTTGGAACACCATGGAAAGTTTGGCGCGGATCAGCTCAACCTGCTTGTTATCCGCGGGAATGCGTTCGCCCCTGCGGTTGGTCGTGAACTTTATTGGGTCGCCGTGCACGATAATGTCGCCGGAAGTGGGGGTTTCCAGCAGGTTTATACAACGCAGGAGGGTGCTCTTGCCGGAGCCGGAGCTGCCGATCAGGGAAACCACGTCGCCTTTGCGGGTCTCCAGTGAAATACCTTTGAGCACTTCAAGCTGGTCAAAGGTCTTGTGAATGTCCCTGCAGATCAAAGGCGACTGGTCCGCCATGGGTGACTCCTGGGGCTGTAATTCAAAGGCGCATGTTTTACGGACTGTGGATACGGAAATCAATCCCTTAAAGAGAGCGTTTTACCGAATTTCACCGCCGTTCGCTGCATGACATTGTGGTCGAATGATTGTTCAATGCAAGCTTTTTGCCATGCTAGGCTTCTGCCCGCAAATGATCATTCGCTTTGTCCTGTTCAATGGGCAGCCTGATCAGTTTGCCTCCGTCTTTCTCCATGTCTCTCATGGCCTCACTGACAAACCGTACGTGGGCCATCGCCACCTTCTGGGCGTTGGCCGGCTTGCCAGCGATGACGGCCTCATACAGCTGCCGGTGCTGGCGGACGATTTTCTTCCGCATTTCTTCTCTCGGGTTCAGGTTGGCAACCGAGGCCTGAACGGTCAACAACATCATGTTTTTCAGGCTGTTGAGCACATGCACCAGTACCGGATTATGGGATGCCTCGACAATCGCAAGATGGAAACCATGGTCGAGACGGGCGTTACGAAGCGGGTCGGTATCCTCAAGCGCCCGGAACGCCTTCGTGATGCGATGCCGGTCGAGGCGGGTTGCCCGCAGGGCAGCGAGATAGGCGGCCTGGCCTTCCAGTTGTTCGCGTACTTCCAGAAGGTCGAAAAGTGTGCGGGGATGTCCCTCGAAAAGATGCATCAGCGGACTCTGTTCTCCCAGCTCGCTCGCGCCGGGCACCATGCTGGCCACAAACGACCCCTTGCCGTGGCGGGTCTCAATAACGCCGCGGCCCTGAAGCTCATGCAGGGCTTCCCGGATCACTGCGCGGGAAACACCCAGCCGGGTCGCCAGTTGGCGCTCGGACGGTATCTTCTGCTCCGGAGCCAGCCCGCCGTCGAGAATAAGGCGTTCCAGCCGATATGAGATTTCCTGGGAGATTGCCATTTGGGGGCCTGTTTATGCTCTCTGGTCTGACCAGTGAATGCTTCTGATTGTAGGTGTTTCCGTTCTCAGCTGATGTGCGTCCGAGCCCGTTAAATATGGCCGATTCAGAGTATTTCGTCCATTTTTAATACTTCAAAAACTGGTCAGACCAGTGCTCACCGAACTGGACTAAACCCGGATTGGCTACGAATATCATTCTAATGTCGGCCTGCGCCGGCGTTGCCATAGACGCTGATAAAAACAAAGCCAACGGAGACGTTTCGATGAATTCGAAGAATAACATCCGAAATAGCTGTGACACTGGCGAGACCCCACCTCGCAGAAGTTTCCTCAAGACAATCGCCATGGGCGCCACTCTGGCAGGCGCAATGCTCATGGGCGCAGGTCAGGTCCAAGCTGCTACCACGTGGAAAATCCAGTCGACCTGGGACGCGGGTACGGTGGGCTACACGCTCTTCGAGGAGTGGTGTAAGAGTATTGAGGCCAAGTCCGGCGGAGAGCTCAAGTTCCAGTGCTTCCCGGCCAAGGCGGTTGCTGCCGACAACAACGCGCTGTTTGACGCTGTTCGTAACGGCGTGCTGCAGGGTATGAACCCGTTCACCCTGTACTGGGCGGGCAAGATCCCTGCCTCTGTGTTCCTGTCTTCCTACCCAGCGGGTCCGGATCAGCCCCATCAGTGGGACACCATGTTCTACTCCATGGGTATGCTCGAGAAGACCCGGGAAATCTACAAGAAGTTCGGCCTGTTCTACGTTGGCCCGATCCAGCACGATGCCAACATCATCCATTCCAAGCAGCCGGTAAACAGTCTTGACGACCTGAAAGGTATGAAGATCCGCGTACCCGGAGGCATGGTTGCCGAGGTTTTCCAGCAGTTTGGCGTGTCCACGGTCAGTCTGCCGGGCTCGGATATTTTCCCGGCTCTCGAAAAAGGCACCATTGACGCGGCGGACTTTGTAGGTCCTGCGGTCAACTACGAGCTGGGCTTCTCCCAGGTTACTGACTACATCATCTTTGGACCTCCCGGCGTGATGTCTATCTACCAGCCGGTGGACCTGATGGATCTGACCGTCAGTCTGCGTGCCTGGAACTCTATCTCGCCTGAGCTTCAGCAGCTGGTTGAGGACGAGGTTCGGATCTACTCCCAGAAGCACTACCTGGCCATCCAGGCGCGCAACATCGAGGCGATGGAGAAGTTCAAGGCGGATGGCGACACGGTTACCCGCCTGAGCCAGGAAGATCTGGAAACCTGGCGTAAAGCTGCGATCCCCATCTGGTTCAACTGGGCCAACAAGAATGATGACGCGCGCGCCATCCTGGATATCCAGCTGAAGTACATGATGAACGACACGGTTGGCTACATAACCGAAGAAGACATCAAGGGCTTCTGAGTTCCAAAGCTCAAATAAAAAACGACACACGAGGAAGGCAGGGTTAGCCGACTAAGGATTAGCCCTCCCTTCCTCGCTCTTTGATCTGGGTGGTAACAACATGTCTGATCTGAGTTCCTTTGGCTTTGTTTTGCCGCACTGGTTCTACTGGGGCTGGCTTGCGGTAATGCCATTGCTCATGATGGCTTGGGATAAGTGGAGCAGTAAGCACGGCGGAGATGACGCCGAGCCCGAGAAAACGGTTTCCGAGCTGCAGTCTGAAGAAGATGATCCTCTTGCTCACTTTGAGTACGAGGGTAACTGGTTTACGAAAATCGTTGACTGGATGTGCGAGAAGTCAGGTCTTTTCGTTGCGTTCTGGACCATCAACGCCGTGCTTTTCTATTTCTTTGAAGTGGTGATGCGATACATCTTTAACATGCCAACGATCTGGGTGCATGAGGCCAGCTTCCTGATCTTCGGTATGCAGTACATCCTTGCCGGTGCCTTTGCGCTGTTGCACGGAGCGCACGTTCGGGTAGACGTCGTCTACAACTTCCTGCCGGTTCGCGGGCGCGTGGGCATGGATATTTTCACCTCCATGTTCTTCTTCATATTTGCAGCCGTTCTGGCCACCACATCCTGGACCTTCTTCCAGGACTCCCTGATGATGCAAGAGACCACTGTCGAGACCTGGGGTATCCAGTATTACCCCGTGAAAGGCGTGATGTTTGTGGGCGCAATCCTGTTGCTGCTCGCCGGCTTTTCGAAGCTGCTTAAAGACATCGTACTGTTCATCCGTCTCGGTCAGGAGCGCACATCATGAGTACAACAACTGCAGCGCCCAGCAGCGGCATGGCCGGAAAACTGGGTACATGGTTAATGATCATCGCCACCGTGGGTCTGGCGTTTGTCATCTGTGTTGAACTGATCAACATTCTCTTTTATGACCCATGGAGTGATGACAAATTCCTCTTCAAGCTCTCGGGTAGCTTGTCCGGCGTCGAAATCGGGCCGTTGACCTACCTGATGTTTGGATCTCTGGCTGTCGCCCTGATGATGGGGCTGCCGCTTGCTTTCGTGACCGGTGGTCTTGGTGTCATGTTCATCTACCTGGTGGGTGACGCCATGATGTTGAACATTGTCCCCGGCCGGATCTTCCCGTTGATGGCAAACCCCGACATTGCTGCGATCCCTCTGTTCATCTTCATGGCGTCGATGCTTGAACGCGCGGGCCTGATCGAAGAAATGTTCAGCGTGGTTTACAAGTGGATGGGCGGCATCAGTGGCGGCCTTGCTGCTGCAACCATTGTCGCCTCTACGATTCTGGCTGCGATGGTCGGTGTTATCGGTGCCGCCGTTGTCACCATGGGCATTATCGCACTGCCGGCCATGTTGAAACGTCATTACGACCACAAGATTGCCATCGGCTCCATCATGGCGGGTGGAACCCTGGGTATCCTCATTCCGCCTTCGATTCTGGCCATTCTGTATGCCGTTGTTGCACAGCAGTCTGTGGGCGAGCTTTATCTGGGCTCTCTGTTGCCCGGTCTGATGCTCTCCGGTCTGTACCTGACTTATGTTCTGGTGCGCAGCTGGCTGAATCCGAAGCTGGGCCCGCCCATTCCGGTGGAAGACCGGATCAGTCTGAAAGAAAAGCTCAAGCTTCTGGGCAACCTGATTGCACCCCTTGCACTGGTTGGTCTGGTTCTGGGCCTGCTTTTCGGTGGTATTGCCACGCCGGTTGAAGCGGCTGGTATCGGTTCGTTCGGTGCCATTATCGTTGCGATGATGCACAAGAAGTTCTCGATTGCCGGCCTTCGCGAAGCCTCCGTGACCACGGCCAAGGCGTCTGCCATGGTTCTGTGGATCATGTTCGGTGCATCGGTATTCGTCGGTTTCTACATCCTCCAGGGTGGTCAGCAGTTTGTCACCGACGCCATACTTGGAACCGGCATGTCGGCGTACGGGATCCTGCTCCTGCTGATGGTCTTGCTGGTGGTTCTGGGTATGTTCCTTGACTGGGTTGGTATCCTGCTGCTGGCAGTGCCCATCTTCATTCCGATTGTGAAGGCGCTGGAATTCCCTGGCTTGTTCGGCTTCCCGCCGGTAGCCGGTGACGACGTGGTGCTCTGGTTCGGTGTGTTGTACCTGGTGAACATGCAGATGTCTTTCCTGAGTCCGCCGTTTGGTTACGCACTGTTTTACATCCGCGGCGTTTGTCCTCCGGAAATCTCCATGGGTACCATCTTCAAGTCTTCCCTGGTGTTCCTGGCGATTCAGGCGTTCGGACTGTTCATGTGTGTCCTGATCCCCGGCATCGTAACCTGGCTGCCAGGGCTGGTTTACGGTTAATCAAATCAAGGAGTAAAGCTTTATGTTGACGATCAAACGACTGGACCTTGCCGAGGCGCGCATCCTCATTGAGGGCGCGGCTGAAAAGGCCCGTGAAATCGGTGTGCCCATGTGCATCGCTGTGGTGGACGAATCCGGCAATCTGGTGGCCTTCGAGCGCATGGACGGCGGCAAGATCACCAGTGTGACCATTGCCCAGGACAAGGCCTTCACGGCGGCTGCGGCCAAGAAAGCCACCCATGACTACAACAAGGTGAACGTGCCCGGCAGTCTCGCTTTCGGTATCCACACCGAAGTTGGCGGGCGCATCAGCTCTGTTGGCGGTGGTCTGCCGGTGATCGTCGACGGCGAAGTGGTGGGTGGTATCGGAATCAGTTCCGGTACCCCCCAGCAGGATATGGACTGTGCCCAGGCCGGTCTTGACCACTTTGAAACAAAACGCGGTTGATGACTGTCACACTGACGTAATTCGAACCCAGAGAGTGCTATGACTACCAAGCCGAAAGTCAGCAAAGCCGAGCTGGCGGAGCAGTTCCGGGCGTTTATCGACCCGGACTACGTCATCACCGATGACGAAACCATGAAGCCCTACGAATGCGACGGCATGTCGATGTATTGCGAAATGCCGTTGCTGGTGGTGCTGCCGGAAACCGTTGAACAGGTGCAGCGGGTGATGCGCATCTGTAACGAGAACGCGGTACCTGTGGTGGCCCGTGGAGCCGGAACGGGACTCAGTGCCGGTGCCATGCCCAACAAGGAGGGCGTGGTACTGTCGCTGGCCAAGTTCAATCGCATCGTGGAGATTGATCCGCTGGCCCGAACGGCAAGACTGCAGCCCGGGGTGCGAAACCTCGCCATCAGCGAAGAAGCGGCCCAGTACGGTCTGTATTACGGGCCAGATCCTTCCTCGCAGATCGCCTGCACCATTGGCGGTAACGTGGCCGAGAACTCGGGCGGCGTGCATTGCCTCAAGTACGGTCTGACCGTTCACAACATCCTGAGCGTGGAAATGGTCACCGCCGAGGGTGATGTCGTGACCGTGGGCAGTGATGGTCTGGACGGCTGTGGGATGGACCTGCTTGCGCTGATGACCGGCTCCGAGGGGCTGCTGGGTGTGGTGACGGAAGTCAAAGTGAAGCTGTTGCCGAAACCCGAAGTAGCCCAGGTTGTCATGGCCGGGTTTGATGACGTGCAGAAAGGTGGTGACGCCGTGGGCGGGATTATCTCCCACGGCATTATCCCTGGTGGCCTTGAAATGATGGATGGCCACGCCATCATCGCAGCGGATGACTTCGCCCAGGCCGGCTACCCGCGGGACGCCAAGGCGTTGTTGCTCTGTGAAGTGGACGGCACCGAGGAGGAAGTTCACGAACACATTGCCCAGGCCGAAGAAGTCTTCCGAAAGCTGGGTGCCACTTCGGTTCGGACCTCTCAGAGCGAGGAAGAGCGAGCCCTGCTGTGGAAAGGCCGTAAGTCTGCGTTCCCGGCCGTGGGCCGGATTTCACCGGACTACTACTGCATGGACGGTACCATTCCCCGTCGTGAGATCGCCTATGTTCTGACGGAAATGGAGAAGATGTCCGAGGAGTTTGGTCTGCGCGTCGCCAACGTGTTCCATGCCGGCGATGGCAACCTGCACCCGCTGATCCTGTTTGATGCGAATGTGCCCGGCGAATTCGAGCGCACGGAGGCCTTCGGTTCACGCATCCTGGAAATGTGTGTGGAGGTAGGTGGCTGCATTACCGGTGAACACGGCGTTGGCGTTGAAAAGATTCGCCAGATGGCAGTGCAGTTCAACGATGAGGAGCTCCAGCAGTTCCACGACGTAAAGGCCGCGTTTGATCCCGCCGGTATCCTGAACCCGGGCAAGGGCGTACCGGCCCTTCGGTTCTGCCAGGAATACCGCTCCCTTGAGCACAAACAACACACGCACGAACATACGGAAGCCGCCCATGGCTGATATTTCCCAACAGTTGAAGGAGCAGGTGCTCCAGGCCCGGGAGAGCGGGCACAAACTCAATATTGTCGGCGGTGGCACCAAGGCCTTTATGGGCCGGGAAGCCGACACCGATGCCGGAACCCTCAACGTGGGCGAGCATACCGGTATCGTTGACTATCACCCGGTGGAGCTTGTTTTGACCGTCCGTGCCGGTACGCCGCTGAGCGAAATCGAGGCGACTCTGGCTGAAGAAGGTCAGTGCCTGCATTTTGAGCCACCCCATTTTGGTGCCGCCTCCACCATCGGCGGCACCCTGGCCTGTAACCTTTCCGGTCCGGGACGCCCCTGGGCCGGCTCGGTGCGTGACCAGGTGCTGGGTATCCGGCTGCTCAATGGCAAGGGCGAACATCTTCGCTTTGGTGGTCAGGTCATGAAAAACGTGGCCGGCTATGACGTATCACGTCTTCAGGCCGGTGCCCTGGGAACTCTGGGCGTAATCACTGAAATCAGCATGAAAGTGATGCCGAAACCGGCCGCTTCCCTGACCCTGGTTCAGGAAATGGGCATGGACGAGGTGGTTCACTATATGAACAGCCGGGCGGCCGAGCCCAAGCCCATCACCGCCGCCTGCTGGGTGGACGGCAAGGTTTACCTGCGCCTGGCCGGTGCGAAATCCGGTGTGGAAGCCACCGCTGAAAAGTGGTCCGGCGAAGTGATGGAAGAGGGCGACCACTTCTGGCGACAGGTGCAGGATATGCGTCACGAATTTTTTGCCGGTAACGACGTGCCTTTATGGCGCTTCTCCGTTGGTTCGACAGCTGCCACACCGAAACTGGAAGGTAACTGGTTTATCGACTGGGCCGGTTCCCAGCGCTGGTTCCGTGGCGCCGGTGAGCTGAAAGATCTGGAGCCTGCGGCCCGAGCTGCCGGTGGCCAGGTCAGCCTGTTCCGTGGTGGCGATCGCACCGGTGAGGTGATGCATCACCAGCCGGAGGCCCTGAAGGGCATTCAGCGCCGCATCAAGAATGCCTTTGATCCGGACAATATCTTCAATCCCGGACGTTTATACAGCTGGTTGTAATTATGCAGACGAATCTGGTTCAACAATTTGCTAACACCAAGGAAGGCCAGGAAGCCGAGTCGATCCTGAGGGCCTGTGTGCATTGTGGCTTTTGCACCGCGACCTGCCCGACCTATCAGGAACTGAACGATGAGCGTGATGGTCCTCGTGGCCGGATCTACCTGATGAAGATGTTCCTGGAAGGGGCGGAAGTTACCGAGAAAACCCGCGAGCACCTGGACCGCTGCCTGACTTGCCGCAGCTGTGAGACCACCTGTCCGTCCGGTGTCCAGTATGGGCGTCTGGTGGACATCAGCCGCGGTCTGATGGAAAAGGAGATGCCCAGGGAGCCGAAAGACAAGTGGCTGCGCTGGGCCCTGGCGCGGGTGATTCCCAACCGCCAGTTGTTCGGTGTTCTGCTTCGTCTGGGGCAGGTTTTCCGCCCGGTATTACCGGAAAAACTGCGCACCAAGGTGCCGCCCAGAAAGCAGGCCAGCCCCTGGCCTGCAGCCAGTCACAGCCGTATTGTGCTGGCACTGGCCGGTTGCGTGCAGCCTTCGGCCACTCCGAATACCAATGCAGCCGCCGCCCGGGTTCTGGATCGGCTCGGCATTACCATGGTGGAAGCCCCGGAGGCTGGCTGCTGTGGTGCCGTGAATTATCACCTTTCCGAGCACGAGAAAGGCCTGGAAAGAATGCGCCAGAACATTGATGCCTGGTGGCCCGCTATCGAGGCGGGTGCTGAGGCAATCATCATGACGGCTTCCGGTTGCGGGGCGATGGTTCAGGATTACGGTCATCTGTTGAAGGACGATCCGGTCTATGCCGCCAAGGCCCAGAAGGTGAGCGAACTGTGCACCGATCTCGGCGCCTTTTTGCTGAAACAGGATCTGGAAAAGCTCAAGGTCCGGCAGGACCCGGGCAAGGTGGCATTCCATTGTCCCTGCACCCTGCAGCACGCAATGAAGCAGAACGGTGTGGTGGAGCAGGTGCTGACACGGGCGGGTGTTAACCTGGCTGCGACCAAGGACAAGCACCTTTGCTGTGGGTCTGCGGGCACCTATTCGGTGACCCAGCCGGAGATGAGCCAGAAGCTGCTTGGTAACAAACTGAAGGCTTTGACCGTCGACAATCCGGACCGCATCGTGACCGCCAATATCGGTTGCCAGATGCACCTGGAAACCAAGTCGCCGGTGCCGGTGCAGCACTGGATCGAGCTTCTCGACCAGTAAAACCGAAATCGGGGTCGGATGAGGTGTTCATCTGGCCCCTAGCCTATCTGCCCCCAAGCTTGGGGCTTTTTTCGCTATACTGCCCCACCAAATTACCGAACCACAGGGAGTGGAACCGTATGCCAAGGATGATGGCTGGTCTTGTTTTGTCTTTATTTCTCACTTCAGCAGTCAGTGCCGAGGTATACACCTGGATAGACAGCCGGGGCGTAGCGCATTTTTCCGATTACCCGCCGGGAGAAATTCCCCATAAGCAGCTTGACGTGCAGGCGCCTGTCACGGTGCCGATGTCCGAGAATCTCGGGCAAGGCAAACGCGTGTCAGGAATCCGCAAAGAGGTTGAAGGCCTGCTTGCCTCCGGTCGCCCGACGGGCTCCGGAGCAACGGCAAAAGAAAAGGCCGATGCCGAGCTGGAGAAGACCTGCGCAACCTATAGAAGCAAACTGGAGCGGATCCAGTCTAAACTGCGGGCGGGCTATAGCAACGACCGGGGGAACAGTCTCCGGCAGCAGCGCAGGACGCTCAGCCAAAAGCTGAGCCGCGAGTGCATCCTGCGCTGATTCAGGCTGATATCAGGCGCGCTTGAAGCTGGCCAGGGCGACAGCGGCGGTCACAAACAGGCCGCCAAATACGCGGTTCATCTGCCGCTGGCGCCGGGCTGTGGTCATAAACCGGAACAGCTGGCTTGCCAGCAGGGCGTAGCCGAGCATTACCAGGCAATCCACCAGAATCAGTGTGATGCCCATGGTGAGCAACTGCGGGCCATGGGGTGCGCCTGCTACCAGAAACTGTGGAAACAGGGCCACCAGAAAGACCGTGGCCTTGGGGTTGGTGAGGTTCACGAACACGGCATTCCAGAACCGCTTGTACCCGCTAACGGGCTGACGGTCATCGTCCATGGATTCCATCACAGGCTCTCGCCATTTAGAAATGCCCAGCCAGATCAGGTAGGCAACACCCAGCCATTTGATAACCGACAGGGCGATGTTGGAGGACGCGATGATGGCGCCGAGGCCGGCACCCACCAGCAGAATCTGGATGCCAAAACCAAGCTGCAGCCCCATGATTGCCGGCAGCGATCGGCGAACGCCGTAACGCATACCATTACTCATGGTATTGATCGCCCCTGCACCCGGGGACACACTGATCAGAACGGCTGCAACAAGGAAGGTCAGCCAGGCTGCAAGTGACATGATTTACGCTCCCGAAAAAGCCAACAGATACACGGTATAAGCCACGAAGGCAAGTAGCAGGGCGCTCCCTTCAAACCGGTTGACACGTCCGGGCCCGCGGAAGCCATAGCACATGGCAAACAGAACCAGGGTGAGGGCAGCCATTACCGGGAAGTCACGGGTGAGCACTTCTGGCGCCACCGGCATGGGGGCAATCAGTCCTGCAATCCCCACGACGGCAAGGGTGTTAAACAGGTTGGAACCCAGAATGTTGCCCAGGGCCAGATCATGCTCTCCTTTGCGGGCGGCAATGATGGATGAGGCAAGTTCCGGAAGTGATGTACCAACGGCCACGATGGTCAGGCCGATAACCAGATCGCTGATGCCAAAGGTGGTCGCCAGATCAACCGCACCCCACACCAGTATGCGGGAGCTGATAATCAACAGCAGCAGTCCGACCACCAGCCATAAAATGGCTTTGCGCACTGGCATTGCGTTCACTTCTTCGGTCATCTCTGTAGCGAGAGCATCGTCTGGTTGCCGAAGGCCCTGGTAGATGCTCCAGCCAATCAGTACAACGAAAGCCAGCATCAGACCGATGGCATCCATCCGGCTCAGATCTCCGTCCCACAGTTGCCAGCCGGCAAAGGCGGTGACCAGAATGAGAATGGGTAGCTCCTTTCGCATGACCTGGGAGTGAACGGCGATCGGCGCCAGCAGGGCTGTGATGCCCAGAATCAACGCAATGTTGGTGATATTTGAGCCATAGGCGTTGCCCAGAGCCAGACCGGGATTACCCTGCGAGGCCGCCAGTGCAGACACGGCCATCTCTGGCGCAGACGTGCCGAAACCCACCACAACCATACCGATGAGCAGTGGTGGCGTACCGAAGTGGCTGGCTGTGGTAGCCGAGCCTTCCACAAATTTGTCCGCACTCCACACCAGCAGAATCAGGCCTGCAATGATCGCCCCAATGGCCATCAGCATTTCAATCACTCCTTGTCATCAATTGCCGTCTCGGCAGCGCAAGGATTAATGGTGCCACAGGTTCCGGCAATAGGTACAAATGCGCTTCGACCATAAAACCGATCCCGCTGTAATTGATTTCAATCAACCCTCGTATGGCCGCAGCAATGTTAGTTTGGTTAAACATTGATCAGGAAAGGAGTTGATGACATGGCAAATGGAAATCAAAGCATCGTAGTCGCGTGTGACGGTTCGGAGCATTCATCACACGCCGCCAAAATGGCAGCAGAGTTTGCCAAAGCGACGAGCCAGCCACTCAAACTGCTTGCCGTCTTCCCCGGTACCAAGCTCGAGAGACTGATCGTAAGTGGCATACCGCAGAGTGACATTGACGAACAAGCCAGCGAATACGGACGCAAGGCATTTGATGCCGCGAAGCAGGCGGTAAGCGGGATTGTTGAGCCGGCGGAAGAAGTCCTGCTAAAGGGTGATCCGGCCAAGGAAATCGTCGAGTACCTCGATGAACATCCCGGCTCCCATATGTTTCTGGGGCGCCGCGGCGACTCTACGTTGAGAAGCCTCACTCTTGGCAGTGTGAGCGAGAAGGTCGTCAGGCATTCCCATCGTCCGGTGACGGTGGTTAGTGAGTAACCGGCAAAACTTGGTAGACTCTCCAAAGCCCGCATGAAGCGGGCTTTTTCATTTCTGATCCTCAATGCACTCCATGTTTCGCCACAATTCATGCGAAAAACAACCGAGATAGCTCTGTGGCAGAGACTTTATGCTGACCGGGTAAATTCAACGAAACGAGGTGGCTATGAAGACTGCAGAGTTGATTGAGAAGTGGCTTGATAAGTGCGACCTGGCGAGACTGGCCCAGGAGCGCTACAAAGAAGATCCGAGCCCCACCAATTACTCGGAACTGAAAAGGGCCATGTGTGAGCGACGGTTGATGGAAGAGCGCATTGATCCCAGGACTAGCAATGCCCAAAGAATCCCAGCATGAGTCGGCTTTCTAGGGCGTCAGAAACAACAAAACCCGCACAAGGCGGGTTCTGTCTGAATTCTTAATGGTGCCCGGAGGCGGAATCGAACCACCGACACGGGGATTTTCAATCCCCTGCTCTACCAACTGAGCTATCCGGGCATGTTGCGCTACTGCTGTGCAACGGGGCGCTATTAAACCGGTTTCGATGTTTTGAGTCAAGGCTAGGCCGGAAAAATTTCTGAATCTTTTCAGGCATGCTCAGGCTTTGATCAATCCGGGGTTATTGTTCCGGTGGAACGTAGCCCTCGGCCTTGTCGAACGGTTCGTTGTTGAAAAAATGTTCCATCTGCGCCTGCAGGTACTTGCGGGTGTTGGGGTCCATCAGGCTCAGGTGTTTTTCGTTGATCAGCATGGTCTGCTGGGCCTGCCATTCTTCCCAGGCCTGCTTCGAGATGTTCTCGAAAATGTCCTGGCCCTTGGCGCCGGGCATGGGCGGGAAGTCCAGGCCTTCCAGTTCTTTCTGGTATTTGCGGCAGAAAACAGTACGGCTCATGATGGCTCCTGTTGGCAAATGTTGCTGGCGGTGATGATAACAGATCGTTGCGGCTGAGGGGGCCAGCGCACTGGATCAAAGCAGAGCTGCTTGCTCCGGTTCGGTAAGCAGCGACCGGATTGGAGCAGGCAGGCCGAGGTTCAGGGCTTCATGGCGGTGTAGCCATTTCAGATGATCCTTGTCTGCAACGGTGTTGGCGCCGCCGGTGACGTTTAGTCGGGCGGGCTGTATGTGCAGGTGGTAATGGGAAAAGGTATGTCGAAAGCCGTTGATAAGCTCTGGTTCTGCGCAATCCAGCCCCAGGCTCTGTTCGCAGGCTTCCTGAAGCTCATCGGCTCCGTAGGCCGGGTCTAGTTCCGGCAGGCTCCAGAGGCCGCCCCAGATGCCACTGGGCGGGCGACGCTCAAGCAGAATGCGCCCCTCGCCATCCTCAAGAATCACCATCCAGGTGGATTTCTCCGGCTTGGCCTTTTTCGGTTTGGAGCCGGGGTAGAGTGAGGTTTCACCCTGGGCGTAGGCTCTGCAGCCCTCTTGCAGCGGGCAGCTCTCGCAGGCCGGGCGGCTGCGGGTACACACCATGGCGCCGAGATCCATAATGCCCTGGGTGTAGTCGCGCACCCGCTGTTCCGGAGTGTGCTCTTCGGCCCGTTGCCACAGCTGGTTAAGCACGGCTGTCTGGCCGGGCCAGCCGGGGATGGCATGGTAGCGTGCCAGCACCCGTTTCACATTGCCATCCAGTATGGCGGCGCGAATGCCGAAGGCCTGGGCCAATATGGCGGCGGCTGTGGAGCGGCCAATGCCGGTCAGGGATTCAAGCTCCTCCTGGGTTTGCGGGAACTCACCATCGAACTCGCGCACCACCGTCTGGGCGGCTTTCTGCAGGTTGCGGGCCCTGGCGTAGTAACCAAGGCCGGACCAGTGGCTGAGCACATCATCCACCGGGGCTTCGGCCAGGGCATGAACGTCCGGGAAGCGTTCCATGAACGCTTCGAAGTAGGGGATAACCGTGGTTACCTGTGTCTGCTGCAGCATGATTTCGGAAACCCACACACGGTAGGCATTCCGGTTGTGATGCCACGGCAGGTCATGCCGGCCGTGGCAGTCGTACCATTGGAGCAGTTTGTTGGCGAAGCTGTCCGGCATCAGTTGAACAGTCCTTTGAGTTTGTCGCCGATCTGTTCCTGCACCTTTTCTTTAACCTTCTCTTCCGCCTTGGCTTTTGCCTTGTCCACTTCCTCACGGGCTTTCGCCTTGGCGGCATTTTCGGCGATGGTCTTCAGGGTGTCCCGGAAGCGGGAGCCGTCAAAGGAGCAAAGTCCTGCCGGGTCCTCGGCGAAGTTGCCACGGCACTCCACGGGAATAACCGCGTTTTCTACATATTCGGTAACGCGGCAGGCGTTGTCCCGGTGGATTTCACCAACGACTCTTAGCCCAACCTCATAATCCAGTTCGCTCTGGGCCAGATCCACCGTGCCATTGCCCTCGAGGCGCATGCCGGCCAGCGCCGCCACGAGATCTGTGTTGTTGAGGCTGTTGCCGTTGATTTCCAGGGTGCCGCGCATGTCGTTGAACGGCGTGGTAGTGCCCCAATCGGTGGTCGTCAGCTCATCCTGGTTGACCAGAGCGATGCCCTGGCAGGCCATGCGTGTGAGGTTCATTCGGCGGAACTCGCCCTCTGCGAGGTTGAAGCTGATCTGTCCGTCAGCATTGCTGCGCAGTGCCGAGATCCGGTTGCCAGAGGTGTTGGCGTTCACTTTGAGATTTGCCCCGCCGGCGAGCATATCCACTTCTGCCAGATCGGTGAGCAAAGGCAGGGTCTGTACATTGGTTACGTCTGAGCCAACGGTCCATTTCGGATTGTCGCTGCGGGCGTCGATGGTCACGTTGGCACCAAAGCTGCCCTCGTACAGTTTGCCGCTGAACTCATCAACCTTGAGCAGGCCGTTTTTCGCGGTGGTGCTGGCTTTGATTTCGTTGATAGTCAGGTTGCTGACGATCAGCTGGCCGAGTCCCAGATCAATATCCAGCAGCAGGCTGCGAATGGTCTCCAGGGGCAGAAGGTCGCCTTCGGGTCCGGCTGCAGCGGTTTCCTGGGATGCGGGTGCTTCCTCCGCCTCTCCTTCCGCTTTCGGTGGCAGGTATCGGTCGGCATTCAACTGGTCGCCCTGGAGCTGGAAGACAACGCCTGTGTCGGCAAGGTTGTAACTGCCGGAACCAGTGAAGGTGGTGTCATCCAGTTTGATGGTCAGGTCGGTGAGCTCCACCTTGCCGGCCGGACCGCCAATACCGGTGGAGAAGGCGATGGCTTCAAGTACGTCCGGATCGCTGGTTTCCACCGGGGGCTGGCCGAGGTTGTTCAGAAGATCCTTTAGCGAGAACTCGGCGATGGAGATCTCGCCGCTCAGGGTTGGCTTGTCGCCGAATCCGGTAACGTCAAGATCGGTCGACAAGTTCAGGTTGGCCAGGCTGGCGGTAAAGCCGCTCAGGTTAGCGGTCTCGTTTTCCAGGTTCGCCCTGGCAGAGCCCGCCAGTTCAGCCGTGACCTCTTTGCCACCGAACGGCTCTCCGGTCATGTCGAACACGGCATTCAGACCGGATACGGCCAACTCGTTGAGAGCCTCGTTGGCGGCGAGGCGGGCGCTGATATTGCCATCCACTTCAAACGTGGGCTGGGTGGTGGCTACCCGGAACCCGATTTCCAGCGGGAACTCGGAGCCCAGAGTAATGTTGCTGGCGTTGACGGTGAAATTCTCCAGCGTGACCGACTGGCCGGTACTCTTGTCGGTGTAGTGCACCTGGGCATTGCTGATCTGAACGTTTTCAACGTTGAAGTTCAGAGGCTCGCCGCCGGCGCCCTCGCTCTCCTGTGCCTGTTCATCCTGGGTTCCGGCCGTTTCCTCGGTTGCCGTTCCCGCCGCCTTCTCGGGCATAATGCGGGTCCAGTTGCCGTTGCCCTGTTCGTCCACTTCGAGTCGGGCGTCCAGCCCGTCCAGTACGAAGGTATTCACCCTCGGGGACATGGCAATCAGTGACCAGAAATCGATCTGGGCCACCAGTTGCTCAAGGGCAACAAAGCGGTCACCTTCCAGGGTGGCCTCTACGGAATTCAGCTCAAGGCCAAGTGGGATAAAAGACCAGCCGATGTCGCCTTCAAGGACCAGATCCAGGTTCGTGGCATCCTCAACGGCCTGTTCAATCTGCGGTTTGTAATCGTTGGGGTTGATCACGGCCATGGCGATGGCAACGGCAGCCACGGCAAGAACGATCAGTGCAACGATGGCAATCAGCACATAACGGACGGCTTTCATGATTCAGGCTTCCTTCCTATTTTTAGGAGCTTGCAGTATTCGCTGTGAATACCGACGCTAATGACCCAAAGGATAACGCAGGGTTAACAAATTAACAGCGCGGGAGTATGACAATGCGGTAGTGTTGGGCCAAAATACACGACCCTGATTTTCCGACTACATTGATACCTATAAACACAAGAAGGAGTTGGCCGTGGCTATTACCGTTTCGATTGAGCTGAACCGCGAACTTGAGATTCCGGGCAGCTATGATGAAGTGTTCGATTTGCTGGCGGATGTGCCACGTTCAGCCAGTCACTTCCCGAAAGTCCACAAACTGACCGACCTTGGCGATAACGCCTACCGTTGGGAAATGGAAAAAGTGGGCGTCGACAAACATGCCATCCAGTCGGTGTACGCTTGCAAATATCACTCGGACAAAGACGCCGGCAAGATTACCTGGGAGCCGGTGAAGGGCGAGGGCAATGGCGTCGTGAGTGGTTCCTGGACCATCAAGTCCAAGGGCGATAATGCCACCGCCGTGAAGTTCCAGACCAGCGCAGAGTTGACTGTGCCCCTGCCCAGCCTGCTCAAGTTGGCCATCAGCCCGGTTATCAAGCACGAGTTCAACAGCCTCGTAGACACTTACATGAACAATCTGAAGAAGGCGTTCTGACGCAGCCCTTTCTGCCATATACCTGCACTTCGCTATCGTAGCGATTAAACCGGTTGTGGGACTCCAGCCGACATAAAAGGTATAATCGCCGGATCGAATTTTTCCGGCTTTATGCCGCTCAATTGTCACGGAGTCCCCATGGCCGAACGCAAGGCTCGGGTAGAGAGAAATACCCTTGAAACCCAGATCACCGTTGAGATTGATCTCGACGGAACCGGCAAATCCAGTTTCGATACCGGCGTGCCGTTTCTGGAGCACATGATGGACCAGATCGCCCGCCACGGTCTGGTGGATCTGAATATCGTTTCGAAGGGCGACCTGCACATTGATGACCACCACACCGTGGAAGACATCGGCATAACCCTTGGCCAGGCCTTCAAACAGGCGGTTGGCGACAAAAAGGGCATTCGCCGCTACGGCCACGCTTATGTCCCGCTGGATGAGGCGCTCTCCCGAGTCGTTATCGATCTGTCCGGTCGCCCGGGCCTGATGATGGATGTGCCGTACACTCGCGGTGCCGTGGGTGGCTTTGACGTGGACCTGTTCGAGGAGTTTTTCCACGGCTTTGTGAACCATTCCATGGTGACCCTGCACATCGACAATCTGAAGGGTAAAAACACCCACCATCAGATTGAAACCGTGTTCAAGGCCTTCGGCCGTGCCCTGCGTATGGCGATTGAAATGGACGAGCGGATGGCCGGTATTACACCGTCTACCAAGGGTTCGCTGTAAACGCCGCGTCGCCAGAAGGCTCGCTTTAACCGGTCATGTTTGACCGGTCAATCAAGGACACCGCAACAACCATGAAAACCGTTGCCATTATCGACTACGGCATGGGCAATCTTCACTCTGCCAAAAAAGCAGTAGAGCACGTTGCCCCGGACACCACCGTGCTGGTCACCGACAACGCCGAAAAAATCCGTGAAGCCGATCGTGTCATCCTCCCTGGCGTCGGTGCCATTCGCGACTGTATGGCCGAAATGCATCGTGTCGGGGTAGTGGATCTGGTTCGTGAGGTCTCTCAGGATCGCCCGTTTCTTGGCATCTGCGTGGGCATGCAGGCCCTGATGTCCCGCAGTGAAGAGAACGGCGGCGTTGACTGCATCGGCCTGTTTCCTTCGCAAGTACGCTATTTCGGTGACCACCTCACGGAAAACGGCGAGCGCCTGAAAGTGCCCCACATGGGCTGGAACCAGGTGCAGCAGACCATTGATCACCCCCTTTGGCATAACATTCCCGAGGGTGACCGTTTCTACTTCGTGCACAGCTTCTACGCAGAAGCCGAGGGCAACGCCGATATGGCAGGCCGCACCCGCTATGGGGTGGACCTTGCGGCAGCAGTCGCGCGAGACAATATTTTTGCAGTGCAATTCCACCCGGAGAAAAGTGCCCGGGCGGGCCTGCAGTTGCTCGAGAATTTTACAAACTGGACTGGAAAATGCTGATAATTCCTGCAATCGATCTGAAAGACGGTAAATGTGTACGCCTGCGTCAGGGCCGGATGGACGACTCCACGGTGTTTGGTGACGATCCTGTCAATATGGCCACTCGCTGGGTGGAAGCCGGCGCCCGCCGGCTGCACCTGGTTGACCTGAACGGCGCGTTTGCCGGTGAGCCGGTCAACGGCGAGATTGTCCAGGCCATTGCCCGTAAATACCCGGATCTTCCCATCCAGATCGGTGGCGGTATCCGGTCGGCAGAAACCATCGAAGCCTACCTGAAGGCCGGTGTGCAGTGGGTCATCATTGGCACCAAGGCGGTGAAGGAGCCGGAATTTGTCACTGAGATGTGCAAAAAATTCCCGGGTCACATCATCGTCGGCCTGGACGCCAAAGACGGCCGCGTGGCCACCGATGGCTGGGCGGAGGTCTCGGAAGTGATGGCTACCGATCTTGCCAAGCGCTTTGCCAACGACGGCGTGGACGCGATTGTGTACACCGATATCAGCCGAGACGGCATGATGCAGGGCGTTAATGTGGAAGCAACAGCCGCACTGGCAGAAGAGGGCGGAATTCCGGTTATCGCCTCTGGTGGCGTGACCAATATGGATGATCTGAAACGCCTGGCTACCGTGGCGGACAAGGGCATCCTTGGTGCCATCACGGGTCGTGCGATCTATGAAGGCACCCTGGATGTCGCTGAAGCGCAGGCTTTCTGCGACGGTCTGAAGGGGTAAGGGCGGCTTATGGCTCTGGCGAAACGCATCATTCCCTGCCTCGATGTCGATAAAGGCCGCGTGGTGAAGGGCGTCAATTTCGTTGATATCCGCGATGCCGGCGACCCGGTGGAAGTGGCCCGTCGTTACAATGAGCAGGGTGCCGATGAAATCACCTTCCTCGACATCACGGCCAGCCATGAGAGCCGTGACACCACCTACGAGACCGTTGAACGAATGGCGGCGGAAGTCTTCATTCCGCTGACTGTCGGCGGTGGTGTGCGTACCGTGGATGACATACGCAAGCTCCTGAATGCCGGCGCAGACAAGGTGTCGATCAATACCGCAGCCGTGTTCAACCCGGAGTTTGTCCGGGAAGCGGCGGACCGCTTTGGCAGCCAGTGCATCGTGGTGGCCATTGATGCCAAGCGGGTGAGTGAACAGGGCGAGGAGCCCCGGTGGGAAATCTTTACCCACGGTGGCCGCAAGCCCACAGGGCTGGATGCCGTGGAATGGGCCCGCAAGATGGTGGAAATGGGCGCTGGTGAGTTACTGCTGACCAGCATGGACCGGGACGGCACCAAGATCGGATTTGATCTCGGGCTGACCAAAGCCATCAGCGATGCTGTGATTGTGCCGGTGATTGCCTCAGGCGGTGTCGGAGAGCTGCAGCACCTGGCTGATGGCGTGACTCAGGGCGGTGCCGATGCGGTATTGGCGGCGTCAATCTTTCACTTCGGACAGCACACCATTCCTGAAGCGAAGGCCTTCATGAAGGCCCAGGGCATAGAAGTCCGCGATTAATCCTTCTTTGCAAAAGCAGGTCGAATGGCCTGCTTTTCTCCTTCCGCAAACATCTCCCGATTGCCGTTGCGCATGGCCCAAAGGCCGCTGACCGTGGCAATGGCGATGCCTTGCTCATCCAGTTTGGGTAGGTGCTTCTCCAGGTAATCCACGGTGACTTTGTGAGGATGGCCAATGCCGATGGCGCTACCGTTTTCTTTGGCGCGCTTGATCAGCAGTTTGAACTGGCGGTCCACAAACTCTTCGGTCTGTTCGTGGTCGAGAAACACGTCCCGGGTCATGGTCGGAATGCGGTACGCCGCTGCGACATCACCGGCCACGGATGAGGCGATGGTGCGGCTGTCGATAAAGTACACGGGGTAGCGGAACAGCTCTTTCATGACCCAGTCCATGGGCTGCAGCTGCTGGGTCAGCAGGCTGCCCATGTGGTTGTTCACGCCCTGGACATGGGGAATCGACTGCAAGGCACGGCGAAGGGTGGTCACCATGCTCTGTTCGTCCATCTCGGGGGTCAGGCCGCCCGGGCCCAGGCCATAGTTGCGGGTGTTGGCCATGGGGGCGTGCAGCATGATTTCCTTGTGCTGCTTATAGGCGAGCCGGGCCAGGCTGTCCGTGTGTGGACGGTAGGGCAGAAAAGCCAGCGTGAGCGGCTGATCCAGGTTTGCCAGTCGCTCACCTTCAACAAGGCTGTGGCCCATGTCATCAATAATGATGGCAATGGTGGGCGGCAGTGCTTTTCGGGCCGGCTCCGCGGACACCGTGCCGGCGGTAAAACAGAATGCTACGGCCAGCAGAGTACTGACTACTCTCACTGATCGCTTCCTTCTGCCTTGGCGCTCTTGTTCGGGTTCAGAATCCGGATTCCCTTGAGCAGGTTCAGTGCCGAGCGTAGCTGATAATCCCGGTCGGCAAGAGAACCGGTTGCGTTCTGGGCATCATCGTTTCCATCCTGGTCCTGCCCCTCGTTCTGCCCTTCAAGGTGCCCGCTCAGATCCGCTTCGGTGAAGAACGGCTTGCTGTCGAGCTCCTTGAGTTCCGCCGGCCGTACTTCAATATCGGGTTTGATGCCGGTGGCCTGGATGGAGCGGCCATCCGGTGTGTAATAGCGCGCGGTAGTCATCTTGATGGCGTGGGTCTCATCCAGCGGAATGACCGTCTGGACGCTGCCCTTGCCAAAGGACTTTGTGCCCATCACCACAGCGCGCTCATGGTCCTGAAGCGCGCCGGCGAGGATTTCTGAAGCAGAGGCGGAGCCGCCGTTGATCAGCACGACAATAGGCGTGCCTTCCATGATGTCGCCCGATCGCGCGCTGAAGCGCAGGCGGGAACTCTGGATGCGGCCCTCGGTGTAGACGATCAGTCCGTCATCAAGCAGGGCATCTGCGGTCTCTACGGCCGCCTGCAGCACCCCGCCCGGGTTGTTGCGCAGGTCGATAACAAGGCCGTCAAGATCGCGTCCGAGTTCGTCTTCCAGTCCGTTGAGGGCATCCTTGAACTGCGAGCCGGTATCCGCCTGGAACTGGGTAATGCGAACATAACCGTAACCATTTTCCAGCATTCGGGATTTCACGCTGGTGACCTTGATAACGTCCCGTTCCACTTCGATTTCGATGGGAGCGCTTTCCCCCTCACGCATAATGGTGAGCGTCAGGATCGAGCCGGGTTTGCCCCGCATTAGCTGGACAGCCTCTTCCAGGCTCATGCCTTTAACCGGTTTTTCATCCAGCTTGATGATCAGGTCCCCCGCCTGAACCCCTGCCTTCTGCGCTGGCGTGTCGTCGATGGGGGCAATCACTTTCACAAAGCCGTTTTCCATGCCCACTTCAATGCCCAGCCCGCCGAACTCGCCGGAGGTGCTCTCTTCGAGCTCTTCGTAGTCCTTGGGTGCCAGGTAGGTGGAGTGAGGATCGAGGTCTGACAGCATGCCTTTAATGGCGCTTTCGAGGAGTTTGCGATCGCTTACTTCCTCGACGTACGCATCTTTGATGCGGCTGAATACCTCGGTGAACTTGCGGAGGTCTTCCAGTGGCAGCTGCTTCTCCGGATCCGGCAGGCTTATTTCCACGCGTTCGCCGTTCTGGATGCCTTCCAGCAGCTGCTCGGTGGCGGCGTCTTTATCCTGGGCCCAGGCCAGTCCGGAAGCGGTTGCGAAACAGGTAGCGAGAGCAATGCTGCGTAATGGCAAGGCGTGGAGTGTACTTCTGACCCGTTTCATTCACATATCCCGTTTTTATTCCGATAGTTGGACTGGTTTCCCTGACTCCGAACAGTATGGCGTTACCTGCGGCGTTTGTCAGCCCTCCCGGGGGCTCTCAGTTTGCCAGCCATCGGCCAGGGTTGTCGGGTTTACCATTGTGCCGGACTTCAAAGTAGAGCGCCGGGGAATCTGTGCCGCCGGTACGGCCCGCCTGGGCAATGGGTTCGCCGGCAGCCACCCAGTCGCCTGGGCTGGTAAACAAGCTGCTGCTGTGGCCGTACAGGGTCATGTAGCCGTCGCCGTGGTCGATGATGGTGATCAGGCCAAAGCCCCGAAGCCAGTTGGCAAACACCACCCGGCCATAGTGTATGGCACGGATCTCCGCTTCGTCCCCGGTTCCGATCAGCAGGCCGTTGCGACGGAGTTTGCCGTCGGCATAGCGCTCTCCGTAGCGGCTCAGGACCTGTCCCTTTACGGGCCAGGGCAGTTTGTTACGTAATGAGGCGAAGGGCTGGGATTCATTGGGTGAGGGGATGTTGTTGATCGCCTGCTGCACTTCCGCCAGCAGGTTTTCAAGCCGTTTGCGGTCGGATTCCAGTTCTTCCCGCTCGCTGCGCCGGTTCTGGATGTCGGCATTGAGGGCGGCCAGTGTCTGTTGGCGCTCCTTTCTCGATGCCGTCAGTTCCTGCTGGCGTTTAGCGACGTTTTCCTCAGTTCTGGCCAGTTCAACCCGGGTTGATTGCACGGCAGCCTGTGTGCTTCTGAGTTCTTGCAGGCTTTGTCTGAACGCCTCCAGGCGGTCGACTGTGTCCTTGCTAAGGTATTCGTAGTAGGTCATGGTCCGGGCGATCTTGTCCGGATCAATTTCGTTAAGCAGTACCTTTACGGCTGGCGCATCGCCTTCCATCCAGGCGGCGCGGATCTGCTTCTTGAGACTGTCCCGCTGGCGGTCAAGGGTTCGGGTGAGCTCCTGCGCCTCGCTTTCCAGTTCACGGAGCCTCTGCTGCTGCTGTTCGGCCTGCTGGCGCAGAGAGCGGCGTTCACGGGTCAGGCGGCTGATATTCTTTTCGGTCGCGGCAAGTTGCCGCTCCAGGGAGGAGCGGTCCTCTTCGGCGTCCTCCAGCCAATCGTCGATGTCCTCAATGCGTTCCTTGAGTTCCTCGATCTGAGCCGGGGTTACATCCTGTTGGGCTGTAGCCGGCGCTGCGCCCAGAAGGAGGGCGAGCGCCAGAATCGCGTGGAGTTGCAAGGGTTGGTTCCGTTCCCGGATCAGCCGATCTCAACCAGGCTGTGCCCGGTCATTTCCTTCGGTTGCTCCATTCCCATCAGGGCTAGGAGAGAGGGCGCAACGTCGCTCAGGCTGCCGTCGTTCTTCAACACAACTTTGCGGTGGCCGGTGTATACCAGTGGCACCGGGCCGATGGTGTGGGCAGTGTGAACCTGGCCTGAATTCGGATCGGTCATCTGTTCGCAGTTGCCGTGGTCAGCCGTGATCAGAGCTTCGCCGCCTACCTCATCCAGGGCCTCGACAACGCGTTTCACGCATTCGTCCAGGCATTCGGCCGCCTTGATTGCAGCGTCCAGCTTGCCGGTGTGACCAACCATGTCGCCGTTGGCATAATTGCAAACAACCAGATCGTACTTGCCGCTCTTGATCGCTTCCACCAGCTTGTCGGTTACCTCTGGTGCGCTCATTTCGGGCTGCAGATCGTAGGTCGCCACCTTGGGGGAGGGCACAAGAATGCGCTCTTCACCGTCGAACGGTGTTTCCAGGCCGCCATTGAAAAAGAAGGTTACGTGGGCGTATTTCTCTGTTTCGGCGATGCGCAACTGGGTCTTGCCCTGCTTCGCCATGTATTCGCCAAGGCCATTGGTAAGCTGTTCGGGCGGGTAGGCGCAGGAAGTTTTGATGTCCGCCGCATACTCGGTCAGCATCACGAAGTCGGCCAGTTCGGGGTGCTTCTTGCGCTCGAATCCGTCGAAGTCCTTCTCCACAAAGGTGCGGGTCATTTCCCGGGCACGGTCGGCACGGAAATTCATGAACAGCACCGTGTCACCATCGTTGATCGTTCCCTCGGGCTCGCCCGGAGCGTGGATCCGGGTTGGCGTTACAAACTCGTCGTTTTCCCCGCGCTCATAAGCCTGTTCCAGCCCGGATACCGGATCGGCCGCAGTGAACTCCGCGGTGCCCTGGGTCATCAGGTTGTAGGCCGCTTCCACGCGGTCCCAGCGGTTGTCGCGATCCATGGCATAGTAGCGGCCCACGATCGAGGCAACGCGGCCGACGCCGAGGCTCTTCAATTTGGCCGCGGCCTTCTCCAGGGATGGTTTTGCGCTGCGGGGCGGCATGTCACGGCCATCGAGGAAGGCGTGGATGTAAACTTCCTTCGCGCCACGTGCGGCGGCAAGTTCGGCAGCGGCAATAATGTGGTCTTCGTGGCTGTGTACACCACCGGGCGACATCAGACCCATGAGATGAACGGCTCGGCCGCTTTGGACAGCCTTGTCGATCGCTGAGCAGAGCACTTCGTTCTGCTGGAAAGTGCCTTCTTCCAGATCTTTGTCGATACGAGTAAGGCTTTGATAGACCACGCGCCCTGCGCCCAGGTTCATGTGGCCAACTTCCGAGTTACCCATTTGCCCTTGCGGCAGCCCAACAAACATACCCGATGTATTGATCAGGGTTTTGGGCTGGTTTTGCCAGAGTTTGTCCCAGAACGGGGTGCTGGCATTGCTGATGGCATTGTCTTCAGCCGGGTCGCGATGGCCCCAGCCGTCCAGGATAATCAGTGCAGTCGGCTTGCGCATTGCAGTCATCATTAAGTCCGGAAGTAAAATGTTAGTAAATTTACTAAAACGAAAACGAAGTTTATCTATTTTCGCATTTACTGGCCACTTTCGTCACCTTCTGTCCGGGGAGCAGGCTGTGTATAATCCCGCCAAACTCATTATCAGGGTAAATTCATGGACCGGTTGTTTGAATTTGTCGTTAACCACTACATTCTTGTGTCGCTGTTCGTGGCATTCCTGGTTGCCATTCTCATTCTGGAGTCCCGTCGTGGCGGTGCCAAGATCTCGGCCCAGGGTGCGGTCAATCTGATCAACAAGGATGAAGCCGTTGTAGTCGACATCCGGGACCGCAAGGAGTTTGGTGAGGGCCGCATTACCGGCTCGATCAACATTCCCCTGAACAGCCTGAAGAGCCGGGTTGGTGAGCTGAGCAAGTTCAAGGACAAACAGATCATCGTTGCCGACAAGATGGGCCAGCATTCTGCCATGGCGGTTAAACAGCTGAACGCGGAAGGCTTCAGCAATGTGGTTCGCCTGAACGGCGGCGTTGCCGACTGGAAAGCCAGCAATCTTCCGCTGGTGAAGAAATAGAGCGGCCCTTGATCTGAAGATCATTCTGCCGCACTGTTTCACATAAGCCGGCCCGGCGCCAACGTAAAATGTCCCGGCAGCACACTTCATAACATCCCATAACAGCGGGCCCCGAGCCCATGATCGAGAACGAAAGGATTGAAAATGGCTGAGAATCAGCAAGCCGCAGCAGGCAGTGACAACCAGAACCAACCCCAGTTTGCCCTTCAGCGCATCTATGTGAAGGACCTGTCTTTTGAGTCACCCAACTCTCCGCTGGTATTTCAGGAGCAGTGGAAGCCGCAGGTGAATCTGGATCTGAATACGTCTCACAACAAGGTCAGCGACAACCAGTACGAGGTTGTGCTTTCCCTGACCGTCACCGCGAAAGTGGGTGAGAAGGTAGCTTACATCGTCGAGATCCAGCAGGGCGGCGTGTTCCTGGTGCAGGGCATCGAAGGCCAGCAGCTGGGCCAGATGCTGGGCGCCTACTGCCCGACCATCCTGTTCCCGTATGCGCGCGAAGCGATCGACGGTATTGTGAGCAAGGGCAGCTTCCCGGCCCTGATGCTGGCGCCGGTGAACTTCGACGCCATCTATGCCCAGGCGCTCAAGCGCAAGCAGGAAGAAGCTGCTGGCGAGGCAAGCGAAGAGCAGCAGACTCACTGATCCGAACCACTGTGATCAGATATAAAAAAACCGGCTCAGGCCGGTTTTTTTATGTCGCTCCGTTAAACCCCAGCTGCCGCCAGGCCTCGTAAACCGCCAGGGCTGCGGTATTGGAGAGATTCAGGCTGCGGCTATGCGGTTGCATGGGAACCCGCAGGCGATGCTCAGGCAGCAACCCCTCGCGGACATCAGCGGGAAGGCCGCGGGTTTCCGGGCCGAACATCAGGTAGTCGCCATCCTGGTAGCTCACTTCGTGGTAATGGGCGCTGCCTTTGGTGGTGAACCCGAACAGGCGTCCGGGTTGCTCGCTGGCCAGGAAGTCCTGGTAACTCTTGTGGATCCTGACCGTTGCGTACTCGCTGTAATCCAGCCCGGCCCGCCGCATCTGTTTGTCTTCCAGGTTAAAACCCAGCGGTTCAATCAGATGCAGCTGGCAACCGGTGTTGGCGCAGAGCCGGATGATGTTGCCGGTGTTCGGCGGTATCTCCGGCTCGTACAGCACAACGTGGAGCATGAAGCTTAGCGCTCGACGGCCAGGGCAACGCCCATGCCGCCACCGATGCACAGTGTGGCCAGGCCCTTGTGAACATCGCGGCGAACCATTTCATGCAGCAGGGAGACCAGAATGCGGCAGCCGGATGCGCCGATGGGGTGGCCCAGGGCAATGGCGCCGCCGTTCACGTTAACCTTGCCGGTGTCCCAGCCCATGTCGCGATTTACAGAAATAGCCTGGGCTGCGAAGGCTTCGTTGGCTTCCACCAGGTCCAGATCTTCCGTGCTCCAGCCGGCAAGCTTCAGACACCGCTGGCTGGCCGGGATCGGGCCGGTGCCCATAATCGTCGGGTCCACGCCTGCGTTGGCGTAGGCCTTGATGGTGGCGATCGGAGTCAGCCCCAGTTCTTTCGCTTTCTCGGCACTGCAGACCATCACGGCTGCGGCGCCATCGTTGAGGGATGAGGCGTTGCCGGCGGTAACGGTGCCGTCTTTCTTGAAGGCCGCACGGAGTTTGCCAAGCCCCTCGGCAGTGACGCCGTCGCGGGGGCCTTCATCGCGGTCAACGACAATCGGGTCGCCCTTACGCTGGGGAATGGAGACCGGAACAATCTGCCCATCGAAATAGCCGGCTTCGCGAGCGGCGGCGGCCTTCTGCTGGGACGCCGCTGCAAACTCGTCCTGCTCGTCCCGGCTGATGCCGTATTTCTCGACGATGTTCTCGGCCGTGATGCCCATGTGGTAATCGTTGAAGGCGTCCCACAGGCCGTCCTTGATCATGGTATCCACCATGGACCAGTTGCCCATCCGCTGGCCATTCCGGCTGTTGGGCAGCACATGGGGCGCCTGGCTCATGCTCTCCTGGCCACCGGCGATCATCATCTCGGCGTCGCCACAGCGGATGGCCTGTACCGCCATGTGAACCGCTTTCAGCCCTGAGCCGCAGACCTTGTTGATGGTCATGGCGGGCACCGACGCTGGAATGCCGGCGTTAATGGCAGACTGGCGAGCCGGGTTCTGGCCAACACCGGCGGTAAGAACCTGACCCAGTACCACCTCGTTGATCTGGTCACCGGCAACGCCGGTTTCTTCCATTAGTGCCTTGATGACGGCGGTTCCCAGCTGGTCTGCGCTCAGGCTGGAAAGACCTCCGCCAAAGGTTCCGATAGCAGTACGGCGGGCGGCAACAATAACGACATCACGCATGGGAATTCTCCGGATCAGTGGCGCGCGCGGGATTGGGGCCGGCGCGAACAGGATTGAAAACTGCTGGCATTGTATCCGGAAAGCGGTCACCGGCCAAAGATCAGGTCCGTCATGCGCGGGTTGTACTACATGTTCAGGCTTCGGCCGCCATCAACAGAGACGATTTGCCCGGTGATAAAGGGCGCATCGCAGATCAGGAACGCAATGGTTTCGGAAATATCGTCAGGGTTGCCGGTGCGGGCCAGTGGCGTCTTCTGAAGGATTGCCTGTTGGGCGGATTGATCCATCTCGGCTTCGCCCTCTGGCCAGAGGATTGCGCCTGGCGATACGCCGTTCACGCGCACGTCCGGCGCCAGGTCTTTTGCCCAGGAGCGCGTCAGGGCAGCCAGGCCGGCCTTGGTGGCGCAGTACAGCGGGTGATCATCGATAGGCCTTTCACTGTAAATATCGATCAGATTTACGACGCTGCCGCGGTTTCGCCGAAGTTCGGCCAGGCATCCCTGAAGCAGGAAAAATGGGGCCCGTAGGTTGGTGTTCAGGATTGTGTTCCAGTCGTCTTCGGTGGCGTCTGCGGTCGGGGTGGGGTAGAAGACCGATGCATTGTTCACCAGTGCGTCCAGTCGGCCCCACTGTGCGATGGCGTCACTGGCCAGCCGGTCCACTCCAGTTAACTGGCTCAAATCCGCCTGCAGGGCGCAGGCGGAGTCGGGCCGTTGGCGGTTCATCTGCGCAATCAGTGAGTTCGCCTGCTCTTCCCGGGTCCGGTAGTGAATCACCAGGTTCCACCCTCTTTCGTGAAGTGTCCGGGCAGTCTGTGCGCCAAGACGGTGGGCTGCGCCGGTGATCAGGGCAACAGGCGTTGTGGACGGCATGGTGCCTCCTCAGTGGTTGGTCGGGGCGACGGCGTCGCCGATGCGTTTCAGGCGTTCAGTCCGGATTGCGCTGCCCAGTTTCTTGCCTTTATACCCTTGCGCCAGGAGGGTTCTCGGCTCAACGCCGGTCGCCGCTTCCGAGGCGGTTCGCAGCAGGTCCAGTGTGAGGGAATCGCCCGGCAAGGCGCACTCGAGCACCTTCGTGAGTTGCGAAAAACGTTCCGGGCGGCGCCAGACGTCCGCCTGGTCGAGCAGGTCCAGAAGCGTTTCGGCTTCCGGGCTTTGCGCATCAATGTCCCGGATCTGGGGTGTGAAGGCAGTAACCAGTCGCGCCAGATTCTGACAGTCATTGGGTGCCTTCAGGGCTTTGCCCCTGTCCTTTGCAACAGGGGCATCCAGGGGGGAGAGCAGGGCCGCAAAACGCTCCTCCGTCTCGGCGTGCAAGCGGCGGTGGACGCAGCCAAGTGCCGCCATCGCGAGTTGAAAGACTTTTTCCGAAGCTAATTCCGGAATAAGAACCTCAAGGGCGCCGCAGTCACGAAGAACTTCGAAAAAGGCCTCGGGCGCCTGTTCATGCAGCGCCCGCTGGAATTCTTGCCAGACCCGTTCGGGTACCAGGTGGTCTACTTCTCCGCTATCCACCATGCGCTTCATCAGGGCCATGGTCTGGTCGCACACGGAAAATCCCAGCGGGTGAAAGCGGGCTGCGAACCGAGCTGTGCGAAGAATTCTCAGGGGGTCCTCGGCGAAGGCCTCCGAGACATGCCGAAGCTTGCGATCTTCAATATCTCTGCGGCCTTCAAAGGGGTCGACCAGATCGCCGTTTTCAGCTTTTGCCATCGCATTGATGGTCAGGTCCCGGCGCTTCAAATCCTGCTCAAGGGTGACGTCGGGCGCGCT
This sequence comes from Marinobacter manganoxydans MnI7-9, assembly GCF_000235625.1. Classification (GTDB taxonomy): domain Bacteria; phylum Pseudomonadota; class Gammaproteobacteria; order Pseudomonadales; family Oleiphilaceae; genus Marinobacter; species Marinobacter manganoxydans. Next base: position 67,288 of record NZ_AGTR01000002.1, read on the forward strand.
GTAAACAGTGAAGCCGTGGTAGCCGCGCCCCTGTTTCCGCTCGGTGCGAGCCAGGGCATATTCTTCCCGGGTTCGGGGATGCAGAAATACCGGGAAGTCCGCGCCCACCTGCTTGAAGCCGTTGGCTAGCATTTCCTTTGGAGTTGCGCCGACCACCACCCAATCCCGGTCCTTGACCTCAAGGCCGAGTAATTCGTCACGAACGGCACCGCCAACCAGATAGGCCTGCATGAAATCGCTGATTCCTTTCGGGAGTGTGTCGGTGGATTATCCGGTTCCCGGGCAGGGCAGGCAAACCTGTGACGCATGAGGGCCATAAAAAAGCCCGCCCGGATTGCCCGGGCGGGCTTTGATTGGAGCTTGGGGTCAGATGAAATCTTCATCTGACCCCACTTTCAGCTTTCCATCAGAACGCGGTGCCAAGCTCCAGGGCGGCACCGGCATCTGCATCGCTGTACAGGGCGCCGATATCGAGGCGGACGCCGACAATGTTCAGTCCGAGACCTGCCGTGAACTGGGTTTTCTCTTCAATGCCGTCGTTGTCATCGTTGCTGGCCAGGTTGTGGCGAACACCCACCCGCAACTGGGCGTAACGGAAGGCGTCGAATTCGGCGCCAAGGGCTGCCCACTGGGTGTCGTCCTCAAAGCCAAAGGCTTCCTTTTTGGTCAGGTCCACTTCCGCGGTGATAACGTGGTATTCGCTCTTGTGCGCGATGCCCGCTGTAACCATCGGGTCCAGCTTTAATGTGCGAACTTCCTCTCCGAGCAAAGGCCGGCTCGCAGCGGAGTCGAGCTCCATGGGGATCAGGTTTTTAACGACAATTCCGGTGTTCCACTGGTTGGAATCACCAAAGCTGTAGGCTGCGCCCACGTCGAGGTTGAAGCCGCTCTTTTCAGTCTGATACTGGTCATCGTCGAATTCGTCATCTTCGAAACCGGAAACCGCTTCCGTGTACTGGAAGGTGCGCAGCTCCACGTATTTCGGCGACAGGCCAAGCTGGAAGCTGTTGCCATCCTGTAGCTCAAAAGCCCGTGCGAAGCTGATGCCCACTTCCCCGACGGCGGATGCCAGTATTTTTCCTTGTGAAGTCAGGTTCAGGGTGCCATTCGTACTGATCTGGTCGACGGCATTCTGAACGTCCTGGGCCGTTGCTGCAGTGGCAATCGCATTCAGTGCGGTAATATCCTGATCGGACACGTCACCACGAACGGTTGCTGTCAGGTTTGCATTGGTAAACACGCCGACAGCCAGAGATTGTCCCGGCACAGCCAGGCCCAGCCCCAGACCGGCGTTCACTCGCATGGTGTCCCTGTCGAATTCGGTCAAACGGTCGCTGAGATCGGCGGCGCCGTCCTGAATACTTTGTGGGTCGTCTGTATTGGGATCAAAACCGGAAACCAGCGATTCAAGATCAGTGATTACATCCTGAATATCATCCACCTGGTCAACTGTTTCTTCCTCATCCGCTGCGCGAGCATTCACCGAGGGCAGCATCAACCCAAAATCATCGTTCCAGCTGTGGTGATCGGAGGCCATCATCGCCGGGTTATCCATCGGCGCTGATGATGGTGTTGCTACAGCGACGCCAGTGCCACCCATGGCAAAAGAGCGGGCAGACATAAACGACTGCGGGCTGGCCAGTGCAGAACTGGTCGCAATGGAAAGACCAATAGCCAGAGAAAGTTTGGTCAGGCGATATCCGGTCATGAAGAATCCTGTCAGGTAAAAAGGCAAAATAGATGTTACGTACCTGAAAGGGTAAGGCAGAACCTTATCCAGCTCATGACGCATGGGGTAACGGTTTGTTTTTGATGTGTAAACAGAGGCAGTTTTTTGCCGCATAGGGATTGCAAAACAATACGGTTGGGAGTTGTTGATCGGAATATCAGGCAGTTAGAAAAACTGGCGTAGTTTTTTCATGGGAAACCGGAAATGACGTTTTCTGGAGACACGCAATGAACCTTCGCTGGATACTTATGCCTCTGCTGGCAACAACGGTGGCTGCTTGTGCGCCGGTTGGCAGTTATCAGGGGGATAACGGCAACCAGTCCCGCCAGGATACGATGCTGGAGCCAATTACTGTGCGGGTGAGCGGTCTGGGGACCTATGAGGATGTTGCGGCCGACCGTTCAAATACCCGCAAACGTCTGATGGCCCGGCGGGCCTCCCAGCTGGACGCCTACCGGAATCTCGTTGAACGGGTCTACGGTACCGTCGTGTACGGCAGTTCCACCGTTAATGATTTTGTGCTGCGCAATGACACCTTCAGAACCTACGTGGACAGCTACATTCGCGGCGCCAAATTGGTCGCGGTCAACGAGCACAGCGACGGTGTCTTCGAAACGGTAATGGAACTGAAGCTCGAGCCACGTTTCCGGGCCTGTGTGGCCAAGGTTGCCGATGATCAGGTGCAGGATATCTGCCCGATTCCCATGCCGCAGGAAAATGACAGCGTGGGCGATGTGCAGAGCAAAGGCGTGGATTCCCTGTATTACCTTGATTGATCGAGAGTATAGAGAGTGTAGGGAGTATCGAGAATTATGAACCGCTTGCTGTCACTGGCTGTGCTCGGAGCTCTGGCGCTCTTCGTGGTTTCTGCCGCCCATGCGGTGGTTCTGGAAGGCGTGGGCCATGCCAATATCCACAATGGCAACCTGGAAGCCGCCCGGGCCGAGGCCCGCAAGGCCGCAATCCGCGACCTTTCCCTGCAGTATGAAGCCAGGGTTAGCACGCACGACACCATGAAAAACGGCGTGATCACTGAGTCACGGATGGATCTTGCGTCAAGCGCCAGAGCCCGGAATGTGCGGGTAATTGATGAGTACCAGAGTGGCAATCTGTTGCGGGTGATTGTCCGGGGCGATATCAGCGAGAGTCGCAGCCAATGCGGATCGGGAGATTCCGGACGCCTGAAAAAGCGCGTCGCAGTGACCGGGTTTCCTGTCCTGTATCCGGACCAGGCCAGAGTCGGGCGGATTGATGACGCCGGCGAAATCTTGCCGCAACAACTCCAGCAGCGTTTGGTGGCTCAGGGCGGATTGCAGGTCTTTGGTGCGACAACCTCACGGATGTTCACGGATCTGCTGAACGCGCCTACGGTACAACAGGGCGACAATCGATTGACCAATGTACTGGAACTGGCCCGTGAAATGGGCGTTCAGTTCGTAGTGACAGGCGTTATCCGGGATCTTGGCGTTGCGGATCCGTCAGCGTGGGGCACCTCCGTGCTGGATAAAATGCAGCGGGGCATCGGGGCGGTAGATCAACGGCGCCGGTTTGCGGCTGATCTCGTTATCTTCGACGGCTTCAGTGGCGCGCCGGTCTATCGTCAGAGATTTGAAGCCGCGGCCGATTGGGATGCCGGGCCTGGCAGTTCAGCAGGGTTCGGCTCTGCCGGCTTCCAGAAAACCGCCTACGGTCAGGCTGTCGAGGATGTTATCGCAGACATGGCGATGGCAGTAACGGATGCATTGGCGTGTCAGCCCTTCATGACCAGAATTGCGCGGGTAGACGACTTTTCTGTAACGCTGGAATCCGGGGCTACAGCAGGCCTCAGGCCGGGTGATGAGTTGAAGATCTATCGCAGCAAGCGCTACCTGGAATCACCAGATGACTCACCAGAATTGCAGGACAGCGACTTGTCAGTGACGCTCGAAAAAGTTCAGCCGCATTTTAGCCGGGGTACCATGCCGCAACTGGGCGGCATCGTGAATATCCAGAGAGATGATATAGCGATTATCTGGTAGGGCTGACGGGCATCAATTGCTGGCGTTGGCCACCTCGGCGGCCGCAATGTCGCGGATCTTGCCAACCATCGCCCTGAGCCCGTTGCCGCGGGTCGGGGAAATGTGCCGGAACAGGTCCAACTGCTCGAATAACTCATCAATGTCCGTGGCCAGCAGGTCCCTCGGGGTTTTGCCGTTAAGGGCGACCAGGATGATGGCAGCCAGTCCACGAACAATCATGGCGTCGGAGTCAATCAACAGGTACAGCCGGCCACTGTCTTCATCGTAATGATGAATCAGCCAGACCTGGCTCTGGCAGCCATGAACATAGTTTTCTTCAACCCGGGATTCCTCGGGAAACGCAGGAAGCTGCTTGCCCAGATCAATGATAAAAGCGTAGCGCTCTTCCCAGTCGTCCAGCAGCTCGAAGCCATCGAGAACGTCATCCAGGGTGGTGTCTTTACCCAAGGGGTTGTTCAGAAAGTCCTGTTCACTGGCAGTCATTTACAGCATTCCCAGTTCGAGTTTGGCTTCGTCGGTGAGCATTTCGTTGCTCCAGGGCGGATCGAAGGTCAGTTCAACGGTCACCTTGTCCACATTGGGCACATGCTCGAGCTTGGTTTTCACATCTTCGGTTATCACCGGGCCCATGCCGCAGCCGGCGGCAGTCAGCGTCATCAGCACGTACACATGGTTGCCGTCTTCGGTGCCATTTTCAATCCTGCACTCGTAAATCAGGCCCAGATCCACTACGTTCACCGGAATTTCCGGATCGTAGCAGTTCTGCATGGCTTCCCAGACCTGGTTTTCGTTGACGGTGCCGTCTTCCGGGGTTTCAAAGCTGCTTTCCAGGGGTTTCTTGCCGAGCGCGTCGGCATTGTGGCCTTCAATCCGGGCAAGGTTACCGTTAACAGCGACCGTAAAGGTGCCACCCAGCGACTGCGTGATGGTCACAAAGGTGTCCGACGGAATCATGATTTCGGTTCCGGAAGGAACAAGGCGGGCTTCCACCTCGCGTTTGGTCAGGACCACTTCCCGTTCTTGCATGCCTGTTCGGGCCTCGCTCTTTTCAATCTTTATATCGGATTACGCGACGGTAAAACTTTCGCCGCAACCGCACTCTGCGGTGGCGTTCGGATTGCGGAACTGGAACATGGAGTTCACGCCCTCCGTCACAAAATCGATCTCGATGCCGTTCACCAGCGGCAGATGCTCTTCTTTCACGAAAACATCGACGCCATCAATGTGAAACACCTTGTCGTCGGCGGCGGTGTCTTCCACCCATTGGGTTTCGTATTTGAAGCCGGAGCAGCCACTTTTCTTGATGGCCAGCCGAATGCCCTTGGCGTCCGGCTTTTTCTCCAGCTGTTTGCGCACGTGCTTGACCGCGCTGGGCGTCATGGTGACGGCGACGGTCGGGGTGAAGACTTCGGCTGTCATAATTCCACCTCCATCAGGCAAACAGACGCTGGACTTTCTGCAGGGCGGTAAACAATGTATCCACCTCGTCCAGAGTGTTGTAGAACGCGAATGAAGCCCTGGCTGTACCGGGAACTCCATAGAAATCCATCAGCGGCATGGCGCAATGGTGACCCGTGCGGATTGCGATTCCCTGCTGATCCAGCAGCGTGCCTATATCACTGGGGTGCAGGCCGGCAATTTTAAAGGATATAACCGGCACTTTGTTTTTTGCCGTACCGATAATCTCCATGCCGGGTACGGTTTCCACCAGCTGGTTGGCCCGCTCAAGGAGGCCGGTCTCGGCCGCTTCCATGGCGGAACGATCCAGGCCGTTCAGGTAGTCGATGGCGGCTCCCAGTCCGACTGCCTCGGCAATGGCCGGGGTGCCTGCCTCGAATTTGTAGGGCAGGGTATTCCAGGTGGTCCGTTCAAAGGACACTCGTTCGATCATCTCGCCGCCGCCCTGGTAGGGAGGCATTTCCTCCAGCAACTGGGCCTTACCGTAAAGCACGCCAATACCAGTGGGGCCAAACAGCTTGTGCGATGAGAACACGTAAAAGTCGCAGCCCAGCGCCTGAACGTCCGGCTGGTAATGAGGTACCGCCTGGGCCCCGTCCACCAGGGTGATGATGCCGTGGGCCTTGGCCTGTTCAATCAGGGCCGCCACCGGGTTCACCGTGCCAAGCACGTTGGAAACGTGGGTGATTGCCAGCACCCGGGTCTTCTCATTGAGCAGGCTGGTGAAGGACTCGAGGTCCAGCTCGCCTTCCGGTGTCACCTGAACAGGCACCACTTTCGCACCCGTGCGCTCGGCAATCATCTGCCAGGGCACGATGTTGGCGTGGTGTTCCATGTGGCTCACCAGGATCTCGTCACCAGCCTTCAGGCGCGGGGCGAGCCCATTGGCAACTAGGTTGATGGCCTCGGTCGTGCCGCGGGTCCAGATAATTTCCCGGGTGCTTTCGGCGTTCAGGAAGTTTCGAACCGTCTCGCGGGCACCCTCGAAGGCGGAGGTCGCACGGTCTCCCAGCGTATGGGCGCCCCGATGGACGTTGGAGTGCATCTCACGGTAATACCGATCCATGGCATCCAGCACAGCCTCCGGCTTCTGGGCCGACGCACCGTTGTCCAGATACACCAGGGGCTTTCCGTTTACCTGCTGGGACAGGATCGGGAAATCCCGGCGAATCGCGTCCACGTCGAAGGTGGTGCGCTTGGCGGTGCTTGCCACGGACAGATCGGTCATAACCGGTTACGCCTCCTGAAATGTCTGTTCGAAGAAGTGGTTCAGACGGCCCTGGACCGTCTCCCGCACTGCTTCAACCGGAATCTGCTCGACCAGCTCGTTGATAAAGGCCATGGTGAGCAGAACGTTCGCCTGACGCCGGCCGATACCCCGTGAAACCAGGTAAAACAGCGAGATTTCGTCAAGCTGGCCGATGGTCGCGCCATGGGCACATTTCACGTCATCGGCATAGATTTCCAGTTCCGGCTTGGTGTCAATCTCTGCCCCGTTGGACAGCAGCAGGTTCTTGTTGTTCATATCCGCATTGGACTTCTGGGCGTCCTGATGGATATGAATCCGGCCATTGAACACGGCGTGGGACTGGTCCGCTGCGATATTCCGATAGGTTTCTTCGCTGTTGCAGTGGGCAGCCACGTGCTCGATGGTGGTGTGGTTGTCGTAGTGCTGTTTGCCCTGGGTAACAACTACCCCGTTGAGCTTGCACTCAGCGCCTTCACCTTCAAGCCGAACCTGCAGATCGTGCCGGCGCAGGGGGCCACCAAACCCAACGGTATGGCTTTCAAACCGCGAGCTGCGCTGTTGCAGGACGCCGGTGGAGCCAATGTGCTGGACGTTCTCGCCTTCCATGTTCAGGCGAATGCTGGTGATGTTGGCGCCGTCGGCCACATTGAATTCAGTGACGGTATTGACCATGACCTGGGCCGAGCCGCTGGAGATGTACTCCTCCACCAGCGTAATCTGGCTATGACGGCCGGCATCCACGAAAATGCGCGGGAAAGCCGAACCGCTGGCCTCGGCCGTTACCTCGTGAACAATGAACAGCGGCTGGTCGAGCACTGCGTCCGGCTTCAGGCGAATCAGCAGGCCGTCTTCAAAACGGGCTGAATTCAGCCGGGCCATCTGAACCGCCTTGTTGTCCAGGGTGCTGTCCAGGCGATCCGCCAGATCGCTGGCTTCCTCATCGCTCAGATCGCCGAAGCTCTTGATGCTGATGCCGTCCAGATCCGGATATTCGCAGGCCTCTGGCATCATTACACCGTTAAGGAACGCAACCTTGTAGCCGGGCACTGCCAGGCCGCTGCCGGTCTTGCCATCCGCCGGCAGGGAGATGGCCATGTCGTCGGTCAGCTTCAAGTACTTGCTGGAGTATTTCCAGTTTTCGGTTTTCCGGGTCGGCAAGGGCATGTCGACCAGAGCGGTTCCACGCTGCTTGCGCAGGGCGAGCAGGGGCTCCGGCAGGGACTGCCCGGCCGGGTGCAGGAACGCGGTGGAAAGAGTGGGTGCTGGTTTCATTCCGCGACCTCCTTAGTTGGCTGAACTGTCGGCAGTTTCTTCATCCTTGATGCCCAGCCAGCCGTAGCCGCGTTCTTCCAGCTCCAGCGCCAGCTCGCGGCCACCGGATTTGATGATCTTGCCGCCCGCCAGAACGTGCACGTAGTCCGGCACAATGTGGTTCAGCAGACGCTGGTAGTGGGTCACCATCAGGATGGCGCGGTCTTCCGCGCGCAGAGCATTCACGCCGTCAGAAACAACCTTCAGGGCGTCGATATCGAGCCCGGAGTCGGTCTCGTCGAGAATTGCCAGCTTCGGCTGCAGCAGCAGGGCCTGCATGATCTCATTACGCTTCTTCTCACCACCGGAGAAGCCTTCGTTGACGCCCCGCTTCAGGAACGCCGGATCCAGATCCACCTGCTTGGAAATTTCTTTGGCGAGCTTCATGAACTCCGCCGCGTTCATCTCGTCTTGGCCCTTGTGCTGGCGCATGGCATTCACGGCGGTGCGCAGGAACTGCAGGTTGCTCACCCCGGGGATCTCCACCGGGTACTGGAACGCCAGGAAAATGCCTTCGCGGGCACGCTCTTCAGTTTCAAGTTCCAGCAGGTTGTCGCCGTTCAGGGTGATTTCACCCTCGGTAACTTCAAATGCTTCGTTGCCTGCCAGCACCTGCGACAGGGTGCTCTTACCAGAGCCGTTGGGGCCCATGATGGCGTGAACTTCCCCGGCCTTGATTTCCAGGTTGATGCCCTTGAGGATTTCTTTGCCCTCAACGGATGCGTGCAGGTTCTTGATGCTCAGCATTTGTAGCGTCTCTCTCATTTAACCGTCTGAATTCTGTTGCCTGCCCCTAACTGGGCGGAGTCAGCCATCGGGCAGGCCCTTCCGGGATACGCTGTAAATACATCCCTGTACGCTCGACGAAATCATCCCTGATTTCGACGATCCCGGAAGGGCCTGCCCGACGGCTTCTGCGATACTTTTGTGCTTGCCGTCCTGTTAACCAACGGACCCTTCGAGGCTAACTTCAAGTAGCTTGCCGGCCTCGACAGCGAACTCCATGGGCAGCTCTTTGAACACTTCCTTACAAAAGCCGTTCACGATCATGGAGACCGCCTGTTCCGGGTCGATACCGCGTTGGCGGCAAAGGAACATCTGCTCGTCGCTGACCTTCGAGGTGGTTGCCTCGTGCTCTACGATGGCCGACTTGTTCTTGCTTTCAATGTAAGGGAACGTGTGGGCGCCGCAGCGGTCGCCGATCAGGAGCGAATCGCACTGGGTAAAGTTACGTGCACCTTCCGCCCCGGGGCCGAATTTCACCAGGCCGCGGTAAGCGTTGGAGCTCTTGCCGGCGGAAATACCCTTGGAGATGATTGTGCTGGAGGTGTTCTTGCCCAGGTGAATCATCTTGGTGCCGGTGTCGGCCTGCTGGTAGTTGTTGGTCAGTGCCACGGAATAGAACTCACCAACGCTGTTTTCGCCACGCAGGACACAGCTCGGATACTTCCAGGTGACCGCGGAGCCGGTTTCGACCTGGGTCCAGGAAATCTTGGAGTTCTTGCCGATGGCGGCGCCACGCTTGGTGACGAAGTTGAAGATGCCGCCTTTACCTTCTTCATCACCCGGGTACCAGTTCTGCACGGTGGAGTATTTGATCTGGGCGTCGTCCAGGGCCACCAGTTCAACAACCGCAGCGTGCAGCTGGTTCTCGTCCCGCATGGGCGCGGTGCAACCTTCAAGGTAACTCACGTAGCTGCTGTCTTCGGCAATAATGAGAGTACGCTCGAACTGTCCGGTGTTGGCTGCGTTGATGCGGAAATAGGTGGACAACTCCATGGGGCAGCGAACGCCCTTGGGTACATAGACAAACGTACCGTCGGAGAAGACCGCGGAGTTCAGCCCGGCGAAAAAGTTGTCACCGGCCGGCACTACCGAGCCCAGGTATTTTTTGACCAGCTCCGGGTAATCCTGGATCGCTTCGGAGATGGAACAGAAAATAACGCCGGCCTTGGCCAGTGGCTCCTTGAACGTTGTTGCTACGGAAACCGAATCGAAGACGGCATCAACAGCCACGCCCGCCAGCTTTTCACGCTCGTGCAGGGGGATGCCCAGCTTTTCGTAGGTTTTCAGCAGTTCCGGATCCACTTCGTCCAGGCTCTGGGGCATGTCTTCCGGACGCTTGGGCGCGGAGTAATATGAAATCGAGTTGTAGTCGATTTTCGGATAGCCCACATGGGCCCAGTCCGGCTCGTCCATCTCGAGCCAGCGACGGTAGGCTTTCAGCCGCCACTCCAGCATCCATTCCGGTTCTTTCTTGAGGCCGGAAAGGCGGGCGATAACGTCTTCATTAAGGCCGGGTTCGAATGTGTCGGATTCAATGTCTGTTACAAATCCGTATTCGTATTCCCGTTTGATCAGCTCGTTCACCTCGGTGTCGGTGGTCGCCATGATCGTCGCTCCGTATTCTCTCATCGCGGGCTTGTGCCCTTGGTGTCGCCGGCAGCCTCATGAATGGGCTGTCGATCGGATGTCATCAGTTTGGGTGTTGCAGTGATCGCTCATCCTGTGAGTACGCCCTGCAATCGCTTTTTGGATGACGGATTTCCAAAGCTGATGCTGATAATTAAGCAGAAAAGCAGCTTGAATCCATCGCTTCTGGGCAGCGATTATACAATACCAGAGTAAAATAGTCAGGTATTAATTTGAACGTGGGGTGATTATACCTTAATCGGCCTTTGGGGCACTAAGAGGGTGGTAATGAGGCTGATAGTCAGGTTCTTGCAGGACTGGAGTTTTTGAGAAGGACGCCAAGCGGGATTGCCTCCCAAAACACGCCGTGAACCCATCCCTGGGGGCTCGGCATTGCCATCCATGGCAATGCACGGTTTTGGGAGGCAATCCCGCTTGGCGCCTCAGACTAATTGCTAGTCGCCGGTAGCCAGGAGTCTGGTGAGGTAGCTGTGCTCCAGAGTTTGTGGAAGATTAGCCGGTTTTGGAATCCGCACGATATGCCCGCTGCCCGGCGCATAGTCCATGGCCTGGCCGTTTCGGTTCTCCATGACATTAGCCGAGAACCGGATGTTGCCGGCCGGGCTGATCAGTTCCAGTTGGTCGCCGGGGGCGAATTTGTTCTTCACGTCTATGGTCAGCCACTGGTCATCCTTGCCGGTAATGGTGCCAACCACCTGCTGGGTGCCAAGGAATGAGGAGCCCTGTTCGTAGGTCTGGTATTCCCGGGGCATATGGCGGCGCAGGAAGCCTTCGGTATAGCCCCGGTTGGAGAGGGCTTCCAATTCGTCCATCAGGTTCATGTCGAACGGCTTGCCCTGCACCGCCTCGTCGATGGCGCGACGGTAGACTTGGGTGGTGCGGGCCACGTAGTAGGTGCTCTTCGTGCGGCCCTCAATTTTCAGGGAATGAACGCCCATCTTTGCCAGTTCAGCGACGTGTTGAACGGCTCTCAAATCCTTTGAGTTCATGATGTAGGTGCCGTGCTCGTCTTCATAGGCGGGTATGAATCCGCCCGGGCGGTTGGGCTCTTCCAGCAGGATTTCTTTCGGTGCCACCTCCTGTACATCGCCGCCGCCGCAGGTGGCGATCAGGTCGCCGGTCTGGTCGTGGCCGTGCTGGACCTGTTTGTAGTTCCAGCGGCAGGCGTTGGTGCAGGCGCCCTGGTTGGCGTCCCGGTGGTTCATGTAACCCGAGAGCAGGCAGCGGCCAGAATAAGCCATGCACAGGGCGCCGTGAACGAAGACTTCGAGCTCCATCTCCGGGACCCGTTCGCGGATCTCGCGAATTTCATTCAGGGCCAGTTCACGGGAGAGGATGACTCGGCTGATTCCCTGACGCCGCCAGAACTCTACCGTGGCCCAGTTCACCGCGTTGGCCTGTACTGAAAGATGGATGGGTTGGTCTGGCCATTTTTCCCGCACCAGCATGATCAGGCCGGGATCCGACATGATCAGCGCGTCGGGTTTTTGTTCCAGTACTGGCGCCAGATCCCTCAGATAGGACCGCACCTTGTCGTTGTGAGGTGCTATGTTGGAGACAAGGTAGAACTGTTTACCCAGTTCGTGGGCCCGTTCAATGCCCGCGCCGAGGGCTGCAACGTCTTTGAAACTGTTGTTTCTTACTCTGAGTGAGTAGCGGGGCTGGCCGGCGTAAACCGCATCGGCGCCATAGGCGAAGGCGGTTTCCAGGTGTTCGGGGGTGCCCGCGGGGGCAAGCAGTTCCGGGGTGTTCATAGTGGCTCCGGGCGATTCTGAAAGCGGGGCATTTTGCCGTATGCTGCCGGAGGCTCCCTTGATCCTGCTCAAAGGTAGTATTGATTGTTTTCAGCTAACAAGTGTACGCTCACAGCGTCGGCCAATATGGCCACAGAATCGGAAAAGAGGAGTTCCAGATGGGATCAAAGCCTCTGACGCCAGAGGTGGCGCGGGCTTCGCTGAGTCTCAGGGTGAGTTCCCTGATCAGTGTACAGCTTGCCCGTGGCAAGGTTGGTGTGGAAGTCGTGGCGTCGCAGCTGCATATGAGCCGTTACACGCTGCACAAGAAACTGAAGCGGGAAGGGCTGACGTTTGCCCGTTTGCTGGAGGATGTTCGCCGCAGGCAGGCGCTGACCTACATGCAGGACAGGACCAAACCGCTGGTGGAGATTGCCGAGCAGCTCGGTTTTTCGGAGTTGAGCGCATTCAGCCGGGCTTTCAAGCGCTGGATGGGGACATCCCCGGCTGAATACCGCTCTGTCAGGCTATCCTGATCCGGATTAGACTTTTTTGAACACCAGTGAGGCATTGGTACCACCAAAGCCAAAGCTGTTGCTCATCACCAGGTCCAGTTTCTGGTTATCCATGCGTTCCCGAACGATCGGGTAGCCTTCGGCCCCTTCATCAAGGTCCTGGATATTTGCCGATGGAGCAATAAAGCCTTCACGCAGCATGATCAGGCTGTAAATAGCCTCATGTACGCCCGCCGCGCCAAGAGCGTGGCCGCATAGGGGTTTGGTGGAGCTGAGCGGCGGGATCTTGTCGCCAAACGTCTCTTTCAATGCTTTCAGCTCGGTGATGTCTCCGGCCGGGGTGCTGGTGCCGTGAGTATTCACGTAGCTGATTTCGCCATCCAGGTTCTTCATTGCCTGCTTCATGCAGCGCACTGCGCCCTCGCCACTCGGGGCAACCATATCTGCGCCATCGGAAGTTGCACCGAAGCCGACGAGCTCTGCCAGGATGTTTGCGCCCCGCGCTTCCGCGTGCTCCAGCGCTTCAAGGGCCAGCACACCGCCACCACCAGAAATCACGAAGCCGTCCCGATTCGCGTCATAGGTGCGTGACGCCAGTTCAGGCGTGTCGTTGTATTTCGTCGACAGGGCGCCCATGGCATCGAACAGCAGGCTCAGGGTCCAGTGGATATCTTCGCCACCGCCGGCAAACATGACATCCTGGCGCCCGAGAGCGATCAGATCGGCGGCATGGCCGATCGAATGCGCGCTGGTAGCGCAGGCAGAGGTGATGCCGTAGTTGATGCCGCGAATGCCAAATCCGGTTGCCAGTGACGCATTGATCGCACTGCCCATGGTGCGCGGCACGCGATAGGGCCCGACACGGCGGATACCGCGGTCGCGATGGGTATCGATGGAATCCAGCAGCTCAACCGTCGAGGCGCCGCCCTGGCCAAAGATGATACCAGTGGTGTCGGCCTTGATGTGCTCATCGGTCAGCCCGGCCTGCTCGATAGCCTCAAGCATCGCCAGATAGGTGTAACCGGAAGCGGGGCACATGAAACGCCACAGTTTCCGGTCAATCAATTCGGGCAGGTTCAGGTTGATCTGGCCGCAGATGTGGCTGCGCAGACCATTGTCCCGGGCTTCTTCGCTAAAGCCGATGCCAGAACGGGATTCCCTGAGTGACTGTGCGACTTCCTTCTGGTTGGTACCAAGGCTGGAAACAATGCCCATACCGGTGATTACAACACGACGCATCCTGTTAACTCCTAAAAATCATCGGTCGAGGTGAACATGCCGACCCGCAGGTCTTTGGCTGTGTAGATTTCCCGGCCATCTACTTCCATCCGGCCATCGGCAATTGCCATGGTCAGTTTGCGCCTGATCACGCGTTTGAGATCCAGACGGTAGGTGACTTTCTTGGCCGTCGGCAAGACCTGGCCAGTGAACTTCACTTCACCGGCGCCCAATGCGCGGCCTTTCCCTTCACCGCCACCCCAGGCGAGGAAGAAGCCTACCAGCTGCCACATGGCATCGAGGCCGAGGCAGCCCGGCATCACGGGATCATCAACGAAGTGCACCTTGAAGAACCACAGGTCCGGATTGATGTCGAGCTCCGCTACCAGGCTGCCCTTGCCGTAGAGGCCGTCGTCGTCCGCAATGTGCGTGACGCGGTCAAACATCAGCATCTCGTTGATGGGCAGGCGCATGGAGCCGGGGAAGAGCTCGCCATGGCCGCATTTGATCAGGTCTTCTTTATCAAAATGATCCGGGTTCATAGTGCCAGTGTCTCTGTTACAAAATGATTTCCTCATACTTTAGCTCGAATTTCGGGAGCTGCTATTGACCTTTAGTGGATGATTGCCGGTTTGAAGTTCCCCGAACTCGTCTGTTAATCCCGTTTGATGGTCATCAAGGTGCTTGTGCGACCCCGCGAATACAATCATCTATCAGAAGTCCGTTCTGTGACATCCGGAGATTCGAGACTGGCAAGGAGGGCGTATGTCCGGGAATGAGGAAATTATCGCAGGCAAGGTTCGGCGCGAGGGTGACCGGGTTTTGGTACGTCTTGAAAGAGAAACCGGGCACTTGCCTGAACGAGTCTGGAAAATGCTGACAGACTCGGTGTGTCTGGCGGAGTGGCTGGCGCCTGGAAAGCTGGATGCCAGGCTCGGCGGTCGGGTTCAGCTGGATTTCGGTAACAGTGGTATGCCGATCGATTGTCGGGTCACGGATTGCCAGCCGAATCGTCGCTTGGCCTATTCCTGGAGTTCGGGTGATTCCCCTGAGCGTCCGTTGATATGGGACCTTGATCCCATCGACGAGGGAACCCGCCTGTCGCTGACATTATTACTGCCTGATGATGAGGTGGTGCCGATTGCCTGTGCGGGCTGGGATGCTCATCTTGAGATGCTTCTGGCGGCATTGGAAGGGATCAGTATTCACTTCCCTGCCAGCCGGTTCCGCCAGGCAAGGGCAAGGTTCGAGTTGCTGGTCAGGCAGGAGTTGGCTGCCTGACCAGCGGTTCAGCCTTCACGACCATCGGGTCTGGGGCTGGCGAGGATGCCGGTGTAGCGGTACAGGAACATACCGAAGGCAAACAACCAGAGCAGGGTGCTGCTGCCAATGCCGGGGTGCCAGGGAATGATTTCGAAGGCGGTAAGCACCCGTATCAGTGCGGCCAGATGAATTGCAACGAACGCAAGCACCATGCCTTTGGGCAGCACCAATGGTCTGCCGCTGTGGCCGAGGGCGACCCGGGCAATGACCCCGAGAATCAGGCACGCGACCGCGCCGGTTCCGGCGGCGTGACTCCACGCGTTGGACGGCCAGCCCGCGAACAGTGTGCCCGCGAGCAGGAACAGGGACACCGGCACCCACAGGATGGACAGGTGCAGAATCCAGAGCAGGGGCTCCTGGCGTACGAGCCAGCCCTTCCATCCCGCCAGACGCACCAGCATAAGCCCACCGGACAGCAGCGCCAGCAAACCAGTAACGGTTTGCCAGCCAGTCACCAGGGATGCCATCAGCAGAATCAGGCTGAATACAGTTGCCATGTCCAGCGCGGGAATGGTCTTTACAGCGTTGCTGTCGAGTCCCCTCTGGCGCAACCAGCCGGTGGAAAACGCCGGAGTGATGCGGCCACCGACAATACTGATCAGTGCCATGGCCATGATCAGGGCACCATAGCTGAAGGCCATGTCGAGGCGGGTGACAAAGCCGATCTGCATCAGCCAAAGCAGGCCGAGTACCACCATGATCATCAGTTGTCGTTTTTGCCGGGCGTGCCAGATACGCCAGCCGGCATCCACCATCACCAGGGGCAGGAATGCCAGGTTTACTCCCTGAACCAGCCAAAAGGGCAGGTCAGCACCGGTTGCCAGCAGTACACGGCCGGCCAGCCAGACGCCCCAGAGCAGCACCAATCTGAATCCATGAGTTCGTTCTGTCTGGGTCCAAACACACACTGCGGTTAACAGGAACCCCGCGATCGCTCCCGACAGAAAGCCAAACAACATCTCGTGCTGGTGCCAGAATAACCCGGGCATGGCCAGTGGAAGACTGATAACACCATTGACCTGCATCACCCAGAGGGGAATGACGGCAAGGGCCAGAACGGTCATGGACAGAAAGAAAATCCGAAAGGGGTAGGAAAATAATTGGCTGACGCTGACCGGCGCCCGTTCAGGGGAAGTAGGAATGGCCTGCATAGATGTCTCCCATATACATGTATTCTGTGTATATGTTAAACCCTGACAACCGCGTTAACCATACCTGCTTGTAGGTAGATTGCGTACAATGCGGCAAAACGCCTGTTAACTAAGGAACTTTCATGACCGCGTACATGATTCTGAAACACCTGCACGTGACCACCGCGTACCTCACCATCACACTCTTTGCCCTGCGTCTGCTCCTGGACGCCGTCGGAAGACCTGGGTGGCGACAGACACCGCTGCGGTTTATTCCCCACATCAACGACACCATTTTGCTGGTGGCGGCGATCTCTCTGGTTTTTGTGGCCGGGTACGCTTCGGCCATGCCGGGTTGGCTGATTGCCAAAATTGTCTTACTGGTCGGCTACATTATTGCTGGCGTGTTCGCTCTGAAAACCACCCTCGGAAAGCCCGTTCGAATTTCCGCGGCGGTCCTTGCCCTGGTGCAGGTGAGCGCCATCCTGCATCTGGCCATGACCAAGCCATTCTGAGTCAGCGCTTATCGCTGATCTGCTTCGTCAGCTCCGCCAGTTGCACTTGAACGGCCTGGAGCTGGCGGGCGATCTCATCCCGCTCATCGTGGGCTTTCTGGGCCTGCTTGGCGTTCTGCTCCTCGCTCATGACCTCCAGGATTGCCCCGATCATCATGTTCAGGAAAACAAACGCAGTCAGGAAAATAAAGGTGATGTAGAAAACCCAGCTCAGCGGGTATTGCTCCATGGTGGCGTAACCGGTTTATACCAATAAGAAATATGCGATTTACGTTGCTAAATGAGGAAGCAGCACATGAGAAACAGAAGTTTAGAAATCTCAGTGGGAAACATTTTTTCTGCAACAATTTTCTTAGGGATTCTGTTTGGGAATTCCCACCAATCAACAACACTTTTTTGGATCTGCAACCGACACTAGAATGCCTATCAGTGACAGGCGATGAAAGCCACTCACCAACGACAGGGATCTGATGAAAAATTTGTTGGTGTTGAAAGCATAAAGTGGCCGCTCGGTTCTTATAGCGGACATTTGATGGTCGCACTGTTTGCATCAACGTCTGGAGCAACGACCACCACTCTAGCGTCGAGATTAAGTGCTTGGCCATTCCCGATATCGATCAATGGCGAGTCAGGCCAGTGCTTGTGACCGAATAATGTGAGGCCTGAAAATCCCTTTTCCAGAGATTGGGTAATAACAGGATTGCCCTCCCGGCTTCCGTCTGTGTCTTCGGGACCCTCATGTAACATAAGAGTATGGGGGCGCTTTTGGATACACAGCTCCATGTGGCGGACAAATGCATGCTCGTCCCAACGGTTGTGGCGTTTCGGATCACCAATGATTCCACCGAGCCCCCCGACCCGGAGTCCAAAGTTAGTTTTGACCACGTTTCCGTTCAAAACTACGATTTTCGCGGGGAGTATAGTTGTGGAAGCCAAAGAGTCGTGATTTCCAAGAACGGCAATCACTTCTTCAGAGACCCGCGAGAGCGATAGAAATACCGCTTCAACTGGGCCTGTACCCCCGGGTTTTCGGCAGTCAGGATATTCGTATAGATCTCCGCATATCATTACCGTACTGATTGGTGGGATTTCGCCGAGGCCCACTAGCAGAGAAAGCTCTTCCGCAACTGCTTCGCCGAGCAGCCTTTCGGTGCCTTCTAACCGATCGGATAGATATTCCCGGCCCTGAAGGTCCGACATCAAAACCAAACATCCAATGTCGTTTGGAAGCCATTCAGCTTTGGCATGGAAAAATGGCAGCTCTCTCTTACATGGCATTCTGCTGGGGGCACTTGTCCAGTAAGGAAGGGAGTGGAACGGTGTTGGATCAATGCCAGTCAAGCGCATGCGACACCCGCAAATGAATTCAATCGTTCGTACAGTGACTTCACTTTACGCATGTTGTCGTTCGCATTCAGTTCTTGCGCCCGAATGGGTTAAGGTAATTGACATTTGATCGAGCACATATTGGAATCCTTCTGCGTTGAGGTCGACACGAGTAGCGGTTGCGTTAAATGGCTAGTATTGGTCACGAATAGCTGCAGAAAATTAGCTCGGAAATGACGTAAGCGGCCTCTTGTCCTGTTTGACCACCTTGACCGTCGGAAGACAATCAAATTAACGACTTGTAAGCTGATCACGATAGCTCAATGACTTGCATTTGGCGCTTACAGCTCCGAGACGATCAAAGCATTCACAGAGTAATCAGCGTAGATTACCTACCTGAGTGCGGTGCAAGCATCGTCGAGCCCTGCTCACAATGGTGTAAGCAGAACGATCTACCCGCCAACATATCCCAGAAGCCTCTGTTTTCAGGAGGTTCTGTGGTGTAAGCAGAAGGATGGGCACACTTCCTTCCTGGTAACCACCTCGTGCACTTGTAGGGCGCAGTAGCAAGCAAAATCCATAGCAAGGTTTTGCAAGTCACTGAAAAATAGAGTTTTCAGTCTGCTCATGTACAGACGCAGAAATTCACGATCCGGTTTCAACACTTTGTCCGGTCGGGGGCTGGGTTACATCTGCTCACATATAGACTGAACTTTTCACCATGTATCGCAACCCGCCACCCTGCTTAGCTCGTATATAGCCTCAAAAATTCACCAACTGCTTGAAAAATATAGGTTGTGTAGATCTGCTCATATATAGACACAGAAAATCACCACAGCTCTAGAAGAACCTGACTGGTGCTCAATGATAGAGCCACAAATTCACCGAGGGCCATGATGCAAGCCGTACGCTTTCGACTTACTGGCTTTAGACTAGAGACCGAGACCTAAAGACTTTGGAATAGTTCGCTGCTAATGGATTACGGGCGGTGAATTTAAAGACCCATCCGGAGACGATGTCGGCACTTCCCAAAACTCCAGGTCAATCTTGCGCGAGTGGGTTTGAACAACGGGGAAGATGCTTCAAAGTATAACGAAAGCCAATTTTCTCGTTAAGAATAGTCACCGTACTTGACCTGTGAAAGATATAGTTTTATTTTCGTGCATCCGTCAACCGTAGTTAGGAGTTCTCTTGGCGTTTTATGTTCCAGAGCTTTCACTGGATGGTCTAACCACTGTTCAAAAATCAAGTCATCGTTCCCGAAGTATATTCTTTTTATATCCTCCAAGTCATCGGGTTTCATAGCCTAGCTTCCGATACTCAAAAATGAGGTCAGTAGAGCTTTCAAACTTTTAGGTAAAGCGTTTGGTAAACTCTGATTAACGCCTCAATGTCTTCCGGCTGGATACCTGTCAGGTGACTGAAGTCGCGACGGCCACTGGAATCTAGACTTTCCAGATGGCCAATGCTGTCCCAGATCGATTTCACTTGCGACAATTTTTCTCTCTTCTCCTGCAAATACGTTGAGCTTTCAGGAAACTTAGTCTTGTAACACTCCATAATTGTCTCAGTGATGTAATTCATAACACTCCTTAAGTCATGGCGGTCGGTAATTTCTAACGTATTTTAACCTGTCTCGATCATTTAAACGATTTTAATTTTAAAAGTTGCCTTTCATAGAAAGATAATATATTTCAGTCGAGATCAAGCTCTTTAAATGACATATCGTAGATTTGGCGAGGTAGACCATGCATAGATCACTCGACATATATAATGCTTCGAATTAAAGTGGTTCATCATGATCACTGACGCTGTTTCGACCAGTTCAGCGCCATCTGTGGATCGGAGGCAAATATTTCAATATCGATCTGCGAGGCTATCGACCTACGTGAAACCTCAATCCAACGAACGGCTGAACGGCTAAGATTCTTTTTGGAAAATTTGGGCTGCGCCGGCGAAATCGCTGTTTGGGAGAACCTACTGAGATATATCGGGGAGGGATTTCTATCACATCTTGAGCTTCGCGAATAGAAGGCAAGCAGAGGCGACTGTTCCTGGTTGGAAGATTCTTTGGTAATCAGTCGGATGGTTGCACGGGAAGGACGGTTCACTGGTGTCTTTCTTTTTTTGGCCAGAATGGCGCTTGAAAGTGGGTTAAGGTTCCTAGCCTGCGACGATGCAGATGCTATTTGGAATGGGGTAGGAGACCACCCAGACCTGACTGAACTCGGCTTCAGCCAACAAAAAAAGCGTCGTTCAATGAGCGCGACAGGTGGTCTGATTTGGCGTGCAAATCCCGAGGCTATTATTCGACGCCTTTCCTGAGGAGCGGTCGGGTAAATGCCGAGAAGGGGTGAAAAGACAGCTCGCATCTTCTCGTTGTTTTAGGAGTCTGCAAAACGACAACCAATAAGTCGACACTGGGAGATGGCAAATGAGTACCAAGGCGTCGATCGCTTCAGGCGATAATTTTCATCTTTACAACGAAGAGCTCCTGTCAGCGGAACCCCGGTCAGTGTTTCTGGCGCTAGAGAAGCCTCCCTCTTATGAGGTTTCAAAGAAGACGTTCAAGGACCAAATCATCGAACGCCTAACTGTGGAGATCCCATCCGAGGTCTTGGATGAAATCGCGATCAAATGGATTAAGTACCGAAAGCTACAAGG
>NZ_AGTR01000001.1 GCF_000235625.1 Marinobacter manganoxydans MnI7-9
GGTGAAGCTGTCGGTGTCGCTGTCGCCCACGGCCAGTGATTCAAATACGCCACTGGGATCATAGGTGAAGGTGCCATCGGCATTCAGCGTGACCTGACCACCCTTGGCCGTGGCAAAGCTGCCCGCAGTAACCGTTAGGGTGTCCCCGTCCACATCACTGTCTGCGCCGTCGCCATTGTCGGCCAGCAAGTTACCGTTGACCGCGGTGTCCTCATCGGTGGTCGCAGCGTCGTCCTGCGCCACCGGAGCGTCATTCACCCCATCGATGGTGATGGTCGCGGTGGCCGTATCGGTGCCGCCGTTGCCGTCGCTGACGGTGTAGCTGAAGCTGTCGCTGGTGCTGTCGGCCACCGCCAGCCCTTCAAACTGGCCATTAGGGTCGTAGTCGAAACTGCCGTTGGCATTCAGCGTCAGCAGGGCGCCGCTGGCCAGGGTGATCTGAGTGCCGACATTCAGCCCGTTGCCGTTGACCTGGGTAACGGTCAGCGTATCCCCGTCGGCATCCGAATCGCTGCCATTGCCGTTGTCTACCAAGACACTGCCCGAAAGCGGCGTATCCTCGTTGGTGCTTAGATTATCGTCCTGAGCCACCGGCGGCACATTGTCGGGCACATCCGTGACCCCGTTGATGACGATGTTCACCGTGGCTGTGTCACTGCCACCATTGCCGTCGCCAAGGGTGTAGGTGAAGGCATCGGTGTCGCTGTCACCGGTGTTCAGGCCTTCAAAAGCGCCGCTCGGGTCGTAGGTGAAGGTGCCGTCGGCATTCAGTGTGACCTGTCCACCTTTGGCTGTGGCAAAGCTGCCCGCGGAAACCGTCAGGGTGTCCCCGTCCACATCGCTGTCGGCGCCGTTGCCGTTGTCGGCCAGCACGTTGCCGTTCACCGGGCTGTCTTCGTCAGTCACCAAAGCGTCATCAGCCGCCACAGGCGCGTCGTTCACCCCGTCGATGGTAATGGTCGCGGTGGCCGTATCGGTGCCGCCGTTACCGTCGCTGACGGTATAGCTGAAGCTTTCACTGGTGCTGTCGCCCACCGCCACAGTCTCAAACTGCCCGTTGGGGTCGTAGTCGAAACTGCCGTTGGCATTCAGCGTCAGCAGCGCGCCGCTGGCCAGGGTGATCTGGGCGCCAACATTCAGCGCGTTACCGTTGACCTCGGTGACAACCAGCGCATCACCCTCTACGTCGGAATCAGATCCGGCGCCGTTGTCCGCCAACACATTGGCCGATAAGGCAGTGTCTTCATCCGTCGCAAAGGCATCGTCAACCGCATCCGGCGCATCGTTGACCCCGTTGATTGCCAGGGTCACCGTGGCGGTATCGGTGCCACCGTTGCCGTCGTCAATGGTGTAAGTAAAGCTGTCAGTATCAGACTGGCCAACACCCAATGACTCAAACTGAGCGTTCGGGTCGTAGGTGAAGGTGCCGTCGCCGTTAACGGTGAGTAAGGCCCCGCTTGCCAGCGTAATCTGAACCCCCACATTAACGGCATTACCGTTGACGGCTGAGACAACAAAGATATCGCCTTCGGCATCCGAATCCGCCGCCACGCCGTTATTGGCAAACACATTGCCGGAAAGCGGCGTATCCTCGTCCGTGCTGAGCAGGTCGTTGACAGCGTCCGGTGCGTCGTTAACACCATCGATCGCGAAGTTGACGGTGGCAGTGTCCGTTCCGCCATTGCCATCACTGAGCGTGTAGGTGAAGGAATCCGCATCATTCTCACCGGCTGCCAGTGACTCAAAAGCAGCGTTGGGGGAGTAGTTGAACGAGCCGTCGGCGTTGATGTTAATCAGGCCGCCACCGGTGGTTGCAAAGGTGCCTACTGTCGTGACGGTTAGCGTGTCACCGTCGGCGTCGGCGTCCGCTCCACTGCCGTTGTCGCTGAGCACATTACCGGCAATCGCGGTGTCTTCATCGGTGGTAAAGCTGTCATCCTGAGCAACCGGTGGGGTGTTGGTGGTACCGACACCATTGACCGTTACATTGACCGTCGCGGTGTCCTGTGCCCCACCTTCATCCTCAATGGTGTAGGTGAAGGAATCACCGCCGGTTTCCCCGGAATCCAGTGAATCAAACTGCCCATTGGGGTCGTAGCTGAAAGTGCCGTTGGCATTGAGTGTCAGCAGCGCGCCGCTAGCCAGTGTAGCCACGGCACCAACATCCACTGGTGAGCCATTGACCGCCACCACCGTCAGTCCGCCCACACCGCCGTCGATGTCCTCATCCGCGCCGTTGCCGTTATTCACCAGAACATTGCCGTTCAGCAAAACATTTTCATTGGTGCTGACGTTGTCGTCTTGCGCAATCGGATCGTCATTCAGTCCATTGATGGTCAGATTCACAGTGGCGGTGTCGGTTCCACCGTCGCCATCTGACAGGGTATAGGTGAAGCTGTCGGCTCCATTCTGTGTGCCTGACAGGCTATCGAATGCGCCGTTGGTGTCGTAGGCAAAGGTGCCATCGGCGTTCAACGTCAGCAGTGCTCCGCTGGAAAGCGTAATGGTACTGCCAATGTCCGCCGGAACACCGTTGACCGCAGAGATCGAAAGCGTGTCACCGCCGGTATCCGAGTCCGCGCCAGTGCCATTGTTGAGCAGCACATTACCGTTAACGCTGTCGTCCTCATCAACCGTAAAGAAATCGTCCCGTGCTATCGGATTGCCGTTCTCCACCGTAACCTCGAAAGTATCCGTTTCTTCGGCATTGGCCGCAGCGGAGTTGTCATTGACGGTCACCGTTACCGTGTAGGTGCCTTCCAGGGCAAAAGTGTGATTGATGTTAGGGCTCTTGTTGGCACTGTTGAACACCAAAGGCTCCGAACCATCTCCCCAGTCAACTGTGATGGTGTAGGTGTCCGGATCCGGATCGGACAGCGTCAGGTTCTGACTGAAATTCTGCCCTTCCGTACTGGTGCCATCGGCACCCGCTTCAAGCCCGGGCGCATCATTGACCGGTGCCAGTGTGATATTGGTCTGGGCAACCTCCGTCGACAACACCAGCCCATCGCTGCCCCGCCAGCCAAAGGTGTCCGGTCCGAAATAATCCGAATCACCCAGGTAGGCCAGATCGCCATTGGCGAGCTGGGCCAGCGAAATCTGATCACCGACACTGACCGGCGCACCACTGAGTAGCAGATCGCCATTGTCCGGCAGTACCGCGATCTCAATGAACGCAAGCCCCTGACCATCGGGGTCATCAAAATTATCGACAAACAGTTGATCGCTCAGCACCAGGAGCTGATCCTCGAAGCCATCCACGTCACCATCCGTGACCTGGGGAGGCGCATTACCATACAGCTGGTAAAAGACGCCATAGCCGCTGCCGTCGCCGCTGGCACCACTGGTAAAGGCACTCCAGGACACCACAAATCCGCCGCCAGGCAGGGCCGACAGGGCAGGTTCAAACTGGGTTGAGCTGAACTCCGTGTTGACCTGAAACTCGCTGTCAAGACGATTACCGGAAGCATCATACTGCTGGCCAAACACGCCGGTGCCGCTGCCATCACGGCCACTGTCGTCCCGCCAGGTCACCACAAAACCGCCGGTGTCTAGCGCCGTCACCGCAGGCGTGAGCTGGCTGGAACCACGCTCGTCATTGACGCGGAACTCGTTCGCCACAGGCAAACCGTTGTCGGCGAACTGGCGGGCATAGATTCCGTCGCCGCTGCCATCCTGACCGGACGATTCCCAGGTCACTACGAAACCGCCACCGGCCAGCCCTGCCACATCCGGGACATCCTGTGCGGCATCGATGGTGACGTTGATCTGGAACTCGCCGCTTTCTCCTACCCCTAGTACTGATCCATCCCGATCAACGGCACTGCCCACCGCGTCGTAGCGCTGGGCAAAAATACCGTTGCTGTCTCCATCGCCCGCATCGCCGCTGGTTACCGAGGTCCAGACCACCAGGAAGCCACCGTCCGACAGTGCGGTCACCTTGGGCTGGAATTGCGTAGAGCTGGTTTCAGTATTAACGACGAACTCGGCGCCGACTGTGGCGCCGGCGGCATCGAATACCTGACCAATCACCCCGACACCACTGCCGTCACCGCCAGCCGCGCCGCTAGCCGAGGACTCCCACACCACCACAAAGCCTCCACCTGGCAGAGCGACGACATCCGGTTCATCCTGAGCTGAAGAAGTACTGGTATTAATCACGAAATCAGCGGCCGAAGCGGTGGGCGTGCCATCGCCGGCAACACCGTCAAACTGACGGCCAATAACGGCATTGCTGCTACCGTCACCGGCGGAGCCACTGGAAGCGGACTGCCAGACCACCACAAAGCCGCCATCGCTGGTGGCCGTTATCTGGGGATTGTTCTGGTTAGTGGCGGTTTCCGTGTTGATCTGGAACTCCGCTCCCAACGGATTTCCAAGTGCATCGAAGTGCTGACCAAAGACGCCATCGCCATCGCCGTCACCGGCTGTCCCGGAGGACTGGGAGGTCCACACAATGACAAAGCTGCCATCAGACAGGGTAGCCACGGCAGACTCATCCTGAGTGCCATCGGTCTCAGTATTGGCCTGTCGTTCGCCAAAGATTGGCACTGCGGCATCCGGGGTCGGTGTGATGTTGACGGTGACCACCTGAGGCTGGCTGGTACCGCCGTCCCCGTCGCTGATCTGCACCCGGAACTGACGACTGGGCACCGGATCATCCGAGGTGTTGGCATAGGTCAGGTTTTCAACTACGGCCTCCACCGCCTCGGCGCTTGCATTGGCGTTTAATGTAATTTCAAGGGGGCTGCCGTTCTGCCCATTGGACACGATAGTACCGACGACCGTTCCGCCGTAAGTAACTGACGTGCCAGAGACGCCCACCTCGGCGGGCCCTACGCCCTGATTGCGGACGCCCAACTGATCCTGGGTGCCGTCGTCCGGAATATTGAACTGATCCAGCATGGCTTCTGGAATATTCAAACGGGATACCAGTATATTGCCGCCGTCGAAGTCGCTGGAATCTGCATCGCTAACTGCGACCGCCGCATTGGCATCGAGTAACTGAGGCGTCAGATTGACGGCCGATTCTGCCAGCGTAATCTCGCTATTGAACGCCTCCAGTTCCGGTGCGGCCTGGCTGGAGAAATCTCCCACATTGCCGAACAGTTGATGGCTGATACCGTAACCGCTGCCATCCCCTGCCGTGCCGCTGGTAAAGGATTGCCAGGCCACCACGAAGTTGCCATTCGGTAGCGCGGCAATGGCGGGCGAAGCCTGGGTGCTGCCCGTTTCCGTGTTCACCAGGATTTCACCATCGATGCGATTGCCGGCAGAGTCATACTGCTGGGCATAGACATCGTCTGAACCAGTGCTGTCTCGCCAGGCAATCACAAAGCCGCCAGTATCCAGCGCGGCGATCGTCGGCTCGAACTCGGAGCCTTCGGTAGTCTCATTGACCCGGAATTCGCTGCCCACCGAATTTCCTGCTGCATCATAGAGTTGGGCAAAAACGCCGCTGCTGGCGCTGTCTAGCGCGCTGTCATCACGCCAGGTGATCACAAAGCCGCCACCGGTCAGCCCGGTGGCGACGGCTTCATACTGCGAGCCCTGGGTGTTGGTATTGACCTGGAATTCGCCGCCAACCGGATTGCCAGCTGCGTTATAGCGCTGGGCGAAAGTGCCCCAGCCATCACCATCACCCGCACTGCCACTGTTGACCGAGGTCCAGGTAATAACGAATCCGCCGTCAGCAAGCGACGCCGCGCTTGGATCAAACTGGTTGGAGCTGGTCTGAGTGTTGACCTGGAATTCGGCACCGACGGTCGCGCCGGTGGCGTCGTAGCGCTGAGCAAACACGCCGTCAGCACTGCCATCGGCGTTGCCGCCGTCCCGATAGGCAATGAGAAAGCCACCGTCATTCAGGGCTGCAATGGAAGGCTCAGACTGAGAGCTGGCCGTAGTCGAGTTGACCTGGAATTGCGATCCCAGGGCCTGGCCGTCCACACCAAAACGCTGGGCAAATATTCCCCAGCCAGAACCGTCAACACCGCTGAGCTGGTCGGTCCAGGTCACTACGAAACCACCGCCAGCCAGCCCCGTGACCTGAGGATCGACCTGGCTGCCAAGAACCTGGGTATTGACCAGGAATTCAGGCCCGACAATCACGCCATCGGCGGAGTAGCGCTGACCAAAAACACCACTGCCGGTGCCGTCCTGCTCGTCTGACTCCCAGACAATCACGTATCCGCCGTTGGCCAGTCCCGCTATGGCGGGCTCGTCCTGATTGCCCTCGACAAAACTGTTGGTGGTACGCTCCTCAAATACCGCCTCAGCACCGTCCCGTTCAGGTGTAATGTTGACCGACACTACCGCCGGCTCACTGGTTCCGCCGTCACCATCACTGACCTGAATGCGGTACTGGCGTGATTCCACCGGGTTATCCGACAGGTTCTGGTAGGTCAGGTTCTCAATCAGTGCCTCCACCGCTTCGGCATCGGCGCTTGCGTTGAGACTGATTTCCAGCGGATTGCTGCCCTGCCCGTCCGATACCACGCTGCCAATCACCGTGCCTTCATAGGTGACGTTGTTACCACTCACCCCGATCTGGCCGGCGCCCGTTCCCTGATTGCGGACGCCAAGCAGATCCTGAGTACCGTCGTCGTTGTTTTCAAACTGATCCAACAGCGGCTCGGGAATAGTCAGGCGGCTGACCAGGACACTGCCACCGGCGAAATCGGTGGAGTCCACATCCGTCAGCGACACCGAGCCGTTGGCGTCCAGTAGCTGCGGCACGGCGTTCACCAGATTTTCAGCAAAGGTCACCGTGCTGTTCACTTCGGCCAACTCTGGGGAAGCCTGGCTAAAGAAATCACCGGCATCACCGAACAGCTGGTGTGAAATGCCGTAGTTGCTGCCATCGCCGGCGGAGCCACTGGTGAACGACTGCCAGGCCACCACAAAATTGCCACCAGGCAGACCTGCGATGGACGGTGACGCCTGGGTACTGGCGGTTTCGGTATTGACCCTGAATTCGCCGTCAACGCGATTACCAACCGCGTCGTACTGCTGCGCGAAAACATCGTCGGGGCTGTTGCCATCGCGCCAAGCGACCGCAAAGCCGCCATTGTCGAGAGCAGCAATCGCCGGTTCGGTCTGGGAATTGGACGTAGTCTCATTGACCCGGAATTCCCCGCCGACCGGCGCACCGCTGGCGTCGTAAAGCTGGGCAAAAACCCCATTACCACTGCCATCCAAACCACTGTCGTCACGCCACGCCACCACAAAGCCGCCCCCAGACAGGCCCACGACCACGGCTTCATACTGCGAGCCCTGGACGTTGGTGTTGACCTGGAACTCGCTGCCTACCGGGGTGCCAGCTGCGTTATAGCGCTGGGCGAAGGTACCCCAGCCATCACCATCACCGGCGCTGCCACTGTTGACTGAGGTCCAGGCAATGACAAACCCACCGTCAGCGAGCGATGCCACACTTGGATCAAACTGGTTGGAACTGGCCTCTGTGTTGACTTGAAACTCGACACCGACAGTGGCACCTGCGGCGTCGTAGCGCTGGGCAAACACGCCGTCAAAACTGCCATCGGCGTTGCCGCCATCGCGGTAGGCAATGAGGTAGCCGCCATCATTAAGCACCGCCACAGAGGGCTCATATTGAGAGCTTGATGTGGTGGTATTGACCAGAAACTGGGTACCTTGTGGCGTGCCATCGGCCTGATACTGCTGGGCAAAAACGCCCCAGCCGGAACCATCCACACTGGAATCCTGATCCGTCCAGGTCACTACAAAACCACCGCCGACAAGACCGGCGACCTGAGGGTCCACCTGGCTTCCCAGCACATTGCCATTGACCAGGAATTCCGGCCCAACGATGACACCTTCGGCGTTATAGCGCTGACCGAATACGCCATTGCCCGACCCATCCTGAGCGTCGGATTCCCAGACTATGACGTATCCACCGTCGGCCAGTGACGCCACCGCCGGATCTTCCTGCGACCCGGTGACAAAGCTGTTGGTCTGGCGTTCACCGAATACCGGCGCTGCGCCATCGACCTCAGGCTCAATGTCGATCGTGATAATGTGAGGATCGGAGCTGCCACCATCGCCATCGCTGATCTGAACGGTGTACTGGCGGGAGGGTACCGGATCACTGGAGGTGTTCTGATAGGTCAGGTTTTCAGCCAGTGCCTCTAATGCTTCAGCGGTGGCATTGCTGTTGAATTCGACAATCAGGTCACTGCCATTGCTACCATCACTCAGAACGCTACCTATAACGGTGCCACCATAAGACACACTGCCGCCGCTCACCCCGATCTCGCCGTTGGCGTTACCCTGGTTGCGGATACCCAACTGTTCCTGTGATTCGGCATCCAAACCAAACTGATCGGCCGAACCAAAACCAACCAGCCGGCTGACCACCAACTGGCCGCCCTCGAAATCGGCTGAATCCATATCGCTGACCGCGACAGCGCCGTTGGTATCAATCAGCTGAGGTGCTGCATTCAGGTCGTTTTCCAGGTAACTGACGACGCTGGGCAGGCCTTCCAGCTCAGGATCCGCCTGCACCGTGAAATCGGCGGCATCGCCGAATAAACGCTGGAACACCCCGTAACCACTGCCATCGCCAGCTGACCCGCTGGTGAAAGAACTCCAGGCGACGGCAAAGGTGTCGTTTGCAAGACCGGTAACCGTCGGCTGGTACTGGGTGCTGGTGAACTCCTGGTTGACCTGGAACTCCGCCCCCACTGGGGTGCCGGCGGCGTCGAATTCCTGCCCAAAGACGCCCCAGCCACTGCCATCCGAGCCGCTATTATCGGTCCAGGTCACCACAAAGCCGCCACCGGACAAGGCAGCAATAGAAGCGTCTTCCTGATTGGAAGCAGTCGTGGTATTCACCAACACCTCACCGGTCAACGCGGTGCCCGCAGCATCAAAAAGCCGGGCAAACACGCCATTACTGCTGCCATCTCCTGCGGAACCGCTGGTCGTAGATGTCCAGACCACCGCGAAATTGCCACCGGCCAGTTCGACAACCTCGGACTCGTCCTGCGTAGAAGCTGTTTCGACATTAACCTGGAACTCGGTGCCCAACGGCGTGCCGCTGGCATCATAACGTTGGGCGAACACGCCCAGACCGCTGCCGTCGCCGGCACTGCCCGAGGTGTTGGAGGTCCAGGTCACGATAAATCCAGTGCCCAGCGCCGACACCGCCGGATCATTCTGATTACTGGAAAACTCGGTATTCACCTGGAATTCGGAGCCGACCGGGCTGCCGGCCGCGTCATAGCGTTGACCAAAGACACCGTCGCCACTGCCGTCACCAGCCGTGCCGCTGTTAGTGGAGTCCCAGATCACTACAAAACCACCACCGCTAAGGCCAGCCACTACCGGGCTATCCTGAGTACTGCTGGTTTCGGTATTAACCTGGAATTCGCCGCCGACGGTCGCCCCTGAGGCGTCATAACGTTGCGCAAACACACCGGCGCCGCTGCCGTCCTGACCGGTATTGGCGGTCCAGGAAATGACAAACCCGCCATCATTCAAGGCACCAATTTCCGCCTGATACTGCTGCCCGATGGGCTGGGTATTGGCCTGGAATTCCGGCCCGATACGTTCGCCGGAGGCGTTGAAACGCTGTGCGAAGATGCCATCGCTGTCGCCGTCCTGACCGGCAGACGTCCATACCAGCACGTAGCTTCCATCCGTCAGGGTGGCAGAGGCTGGAGCATCCTGATCTGCGCTGGTGAACAGATTCACTGGCCGTTCATTCAGCAGATCAGACGGTGGCTCATAAGGCGCCGGCGAGGCGTCCTGGAAGCGCTGCAGGAAGACACCGGAGGAGCTGCCATCCCCCGCAGTACCACTCGTTAACGAGCTCCACAGGGCGACGAAACCACCGCCTGCCGAGTGGGTCAGCGCCGGTTCGTACTGACTGCTGCTGAATTCGGTGTTGACCTGAAACTCACCGTCAACCCGGGCGGCACTGGCATCATACTGCTGCCCAAACACACCTGCACCGCTGCCATCGCGGCCGCTGTCGTCGCGCCAACTAATCACAAAACCGCCGTTATCAATGGCGGTAATCGCCGGTTCGTACTGGTTGCTGGATGTGCTTTCATTGACCCGGAATTGCTCACCCAACGGCGTGCCATCTGCCGCAAAGTGCTGGCCAAATACGCCCCAGGACGAGGCATCCAGAGCGGCCCGATCCGTCCAGGCCACCACAAAGGTGCCGTCAGCCAAGCCCGCCACCACCGACTCCCGCTGATCACCGGACACTCCGGTGTTCACCAAAAACTCGCTACCCACAGGGTTACCAGCCGCGTCGTAGCGCTGGGCAAAAATGCCTTGGCCGCTGCCGTCACCGGCAGAACCGGAGGTAGAGGACGTCCAGGTAACAACAAAACCGCCACCAGCGAGGCTGCTCACACCCGGCTCATACTGGAATGAACCGGTTTCCGTGTTGACCTGAAACTCAGTGCCGACAGGATTACCCGCCGCGTCAAATCGTTGACCTTGAACACCGGAAGAGCTGCCGTCCGAGCCACTATCATCACGATAGACGACAACAAAACCACCATCATTGAGTTCGGCAATCGCCGGTTCATACTGACCGCTAGATGTTGTGCTGTTAACCACAAACTCGCTGCCCTGAGACACGCCCGCATTGTCAAAACGCTGGGCAGACACCGCACTGGACGAACCATCGGTGCTGCTATTTTGATCCCTCCAGGTCACGACAAAACCGCCGCCCGTCAACGCAGCCACATCCGGTTGATCCTGGGCATTCACCGCTTGTGTATTGATCTGGAACTCCGTGCCGAGCGGCGAGCCGTCAGCGGCAAAGCGCTGGCCAAAGATACCGAAGCCACTGCCATCCGCACTGCCACCGCTGCTATCGGAGCGCCAAACGACAATGTAACTGCCATCAGACAAGGTCGCTGCTGACGGCTCGGATTGTTCCGCCGCCGTTTCTGTGTTGACCTGAGTTTCTGCCCCTATGGCTTCAACACCATCAACTTCCGGAATGATATTGACGTTAACTAACGCCGGTTCGCTTGTGCCGCCATCTCCATCGCTTACCTGAATACGGAACTGGCGGGTGTCTACCGGGTCATCTGAGGGGTTGGCATAGGTCAGGTTTTCGACCAGCGCTTCAACCGCCTCTACCGTCGCATTGCTGTTCAGGTCAATCTGCAGGTTGGATCCATTACTGCCATCGGAGGCAATGGTTCCGATGACGATGCCCCCATAGGTAACCGCTGTACCGGATACTCCAATCTGTCCTGCGCCGGGACCCTCATTCCTGACGCCCAACTGATCCTGTGTGGCGTCATCCGGTACGTTGAGCTGGCCCAATAAAGGCACGGGAATAATCTGCCGGGAAACCAGCACCATGCCGCCGTCAAAATCGCTGCTGTCCAGATCACTCAAAGCGACTGCCCCGTTGGCATCCAGCAGCTGCGGCGTCGTGTTGACATCCCCCTCAAACAAATCCAATTCAGTGTTAACGCCTTCCAGCGTCGGCGAGGCTTGGCTGCCGAAGTCTGCCGGCTCCCCAAACAACTGCTGGAAGATGCCGCCGCCACTGCCATCGCCAGCGGTGCCGCTGTTCTGAGAACGCCAAACCGCCACAAAGTTGTCGCCAGAAAGTCCCGCCAGTGCCACCTGGCTCTGGGTACTGGAGAATTCGGTATTGACCTGAAACTCGCCGTCGACCCGGCTGGCTGCCGCATCATACTGCTGCGCAAAGACGCCCGTGCCACTGCCGTCGCGACCACTGTCATCCCGCCAGCTAATGACAAACCCGCCGCCGTCCAACGCAGTGATGGCCGGTTCGTACTGGTTGCTGGAAACGTTTTCGTTGACCCGGAATTGGCCGCCCAGAACACTGCCATCCGCCGCATAATGCTGGGCATAGACACCGTAGTTAGAGGTGTCCAGCCCGCTCTGATCCGTCCAGGCCACCACAAAGGTGCCATCGGCCAGACCCGCCACCACCGATTCTCTCTGCTCGCCGGTCACTTCGGTGTTGACCAGAAACTCGCCACCCAGGGGGTTACCGGCTGCATCGTAACGCTGGGCAAAGATGCCCTGCCCGCTGCCGTCACCGGCAGACCCGGACGTAGCAGACGTCCAGGTCACCACAAAACCGCCGCCACTCAAGCCACTGACGCTGGGCTCGTATTGAAAAGAGCTGAATTCGGTATTGACCTGAAATTCACCCCCAACCGGGTTACCCGCCGAATCGAACCGCTGCCCCAGCACTCCAGAGCTACTGCCGTCCGCACCCCCATTATCCTGCCAGACTGCGACAAAGCCGCCGTCATTCAATGCGGCAATGGCCGATTCCTGCTGAGAGGAGCTGGTGGTGGTATTCACCAGGAACTCGCCGCCCGCGGGCAGACCGTCTGCGCCAAAACGCTGGGCGAAGATTCCCCAACTAGACCCATCTGCATTCGACGACTGATCGGTCCAGCTTACGACAAACCCGCCACCGTTAAGGCCAGTAACCTGGGCTTCAACCTGATCACCAAAAATCTGGGAATTGACGATGAACTCCGGCCCGGTGATCACCCCCTCGGCGGTATACCGCTGACCAAAAATGCCATAGCCGGAACCGTCCTCCCCGTCTGAATCCCAAACCACCACGTAACCGCCATCGGCCAGAGAAGCAACTGACGGCTCACGCTGTTCACCTTCCACAAAGCTGTTGACCTGGCGTTCGCCAAACACGGGTGCAACACCGTCCTGTTCCGGCGTGACGTTGACCTTGACCACCACGGGTTCAGATGTACCACCATCACCATCGCTGATTTGAATCCGGAACTGCCGGAATGGCACCGGATCGTCGGAGGTATTGGCGTAGGTTAGGCGCTCGACCAGCGCTTCTACGGCGGCTGCATCGGCATTACTGTTGAAGGTGATCT
Organism: Marinobacter manganoxydans MnI7-9; assembly: GCF_000235625.1. Taxonomy (GTDB): domain Bacteria; phylum Pseudomonadota; class Gammaproteobacteria; order Pseudomonadales; family Oleiphilaceae; genus Marinobacter; species Marinobacter manganoxydans. Next base: position 12,885 of record NZ_AGTR01000001.1, read on the forward strand.
CCAGTCGGCTACCGTTGCTGCCATCTGAAACGATGGTGCCGATGACTCCCCCTTCGTAGGTTACACTGCTTCCGCTGACACCGATCTGGCCGGCGCCGACGCCCTGATTCTGAACGCTCAACTGATCCTGAGTACCATCATCGGGGCTCTCAAACTGATCGAGTATTGGTTCGAGCAGGCCCAGTCGAGTGACCAGCAGACTACCGCCGTCAAAGTCAGCTGAATCACTGTCCGCCACGTAGACAGACTGATTCGCATCCAGCAGCAGTGCGCCGGCATTCAGTGCTGCTTCCGAGAATGTCACTTCGGGCGTGAACTCCGATAAGATGGGCGAGGCTTGGCTACCAAAGTCTGCCGGCTCCCCAAACAACTGCTGGAAGATGCCGCCGCCACTGCCATCGCCGGCGGTGCCGCTATTCTGAGAACGCCAAACCGCCACGAAGTTGTCGCCAGAAAGTCCGGCCAGTGCCACCTGGCTCTGGGTACTGGAGAATTCGGTATTGACCTGAAACTCGCCGTCGACCCGGCTGGCTGTCGCATCATACTGCTGCGCAAAGACGCCCGTGCCACTGCCGTCGCGGCCACTGTCATCCCGCCAACTGATCACAAACCCGCCACCGTCCAACGCGGTGATAGCCGGTTCGTACTGGTTGCTGGAAACGTTTTCATTCACCCGGAACTGGCCGCCCAAGGCACTGCCATCCGCCGCATAATGCTGGGCATAGACACCGTAGTTAGAGGTGTCCAGCCCGCTCTGATCCGTCCAGGCCACCACAAAGGTGCCATCGGCCAGACCCGCCACCACCGATTCTCTCTGATCGCCAGTCACTTCGGTGTTGACCAGGAACTCACCACCCTGGGGGTTACCGGCTGCATCGTAACGCTGGGCAAAGATGCCCTGACCGCTGCCGTCCCCGGCAGACCCGGACGTGAAGGACGTCCAGGTCACCACAAACCCGCCGCCACTCAGGCCACTGACGCTGGGCTCATACTGAAAAGAGCTGAATTCGGTATTGACCTGAAATTCACCTCCGACCGGATTACCTGCCGCGTCGAACCGTTGCCCTTGCACACCGGCAGAGCTGCCGTCCGAGCCACTATCATCCCGCCAGACCGCGACAAAACCACCGTCATTCAGTGCGGCAATCGCCGATTCATACTGAAAGGAACTGGTCGTGGTATTGACCAGAAACTCACTGCCCGCGGGCAGCCCATCCGCACCAAAGCGCTGGGCAAAAACCCCATAGCCCGAGCCATCGGCGCTGGACACCTGGTCGGTCCAGCTCACGACAAAACCACCACCATCAAGGCCGGTGACCCGCGCGTCGACCTGATCACCAAAAATTTGGGAATTGACGATGAACTCCGGCCCGGTAATCACGCCCTCCGCAGTATAACGCTGAGCAAAAATCCCATAGCCGGAGCCGTCTTCGTTATCCGATTCCCAAATCACGACATAACCGCCATCGGCCAAAGAGGCGACCGACGGCTCACGCTGCTCCCCCTCCACAAAGCTGTTGACCTGACGTTCACCAAACACCGGTCCAACGCCGTCCGTGGATGGCGTGATATTGATGGTTACTATGACCGGCTCAGAAGTACCGCCGTCACCGTCGCTGAGCTGAATGGTGATATCCCGGGAAGCCACCGGATCGTCCGACGTATTCTCATAGGTGAGATTTTCAACCAACGCTTCAACACTGGTGGGATTGGCACTGGCATTGAGCGTGACCACCAGATCACCGCCGTTGCTGCCGTCTGACGTGATGGATCCGATAACGATGCCGCCATAAGTTACGTCGGTGCCTGACACACCAATCTGGCCGGCAGCGGTGCCCTGATTGCGGATACCGAACTGTTCCTGAGACTCTGCATCCTGTCCGAACTGATCAAAGATACCGAAACCGGTGATCCGGCTGACAATCAGGGTGCCTCCATCAAAGTTGGCCGAGTCTGCATCGCTGACTGCCGACGCACCGTTGGTATCAATCAGCTGCGGAGCGCTGTTGAGGTCGTTCTCATCATAGGTGACGTTGGTGTGAATGCCGTCCACTTCCGGGCTGGCCTGAATCGAAAAAGCAGCAGGATCGCCAAAGGTCTTGCTGAAGATGCCGTAACCACTGCCGTCACCGGCAGAGCCACTGGTAAAGGAAGACCAGGCGACCACATAACCGCCATTATCCAGCGCAGTCACCGTGGGCTGGTACTGGACACTGCTGATCTCTTCGTTCACCTGGAACTCAGAACCTACTGGATTGCCGGACGCGTCAAACTCCTGACCAAAAACCCCACTGCTACTGCCGTCTGCGCCACTCTGATCGGTCCAGACAATAACGAAACCACCGCCTGCAAGGGCGGTAATGGCGGAGTCCTGCTGGTTACTGCTCGTGGTGGTATTGACCTGTATCTCGCCACTAAGCGGTGTGCCACTGGCATTGAATAAACGCGCGAACACCCCGTCACTGGAACCATCCCCGGCAGACCCACTGGTTGCAGAAGTCCAGACCACCACAAAGTTACCGCTGGCGAGTTCAGTAACCCTCGGCTCGGTCTGATTGCCCGATGTTTCCAGATTGATCTGGACCTCCCCGCCGAGCGCTGTCCCCGTATCGCTGTAGCGCTGCACAAAAATGCCGTAGCCGCTGCCGTCGCCGGCAGTGCCACTGGTAAAAGACGCCCAGGCCACCACAAAACCATCCCCGAGAGGGCTGACACTGGGTTGAAACTGGGAGCTGGAAAATTCGGTATTGACCTGGAATTCACTTCCCACGGCATTGCCGGCGGCATCGTAGCGTTGCGCAAAAACCCCGTCGCCACTGCCGTCCAGGCTGCCGCCATCACGCCAAACCACCACATATCCGCCATCGGTCAGCCCTGTCACCTGCGCCTCATACTGAGAGCTAGAGGTGGAGGTATTGACCAACGCGACGCCACCTAAAGGCTGGTCGCTGGCATCAAACTGCTGTTTGTAGATGCCGGTTCCGCTCCCATCGGCGGCTTCCCAGGTCACCACATAACCACCTCCCGACAGAGCGGCCACTGCCGCTGTGTTCTGATCCCCGATGGCGGAGTCACTGATCTGAAATTCCGCACCGAGGCGGGCGCCGGACTCGCTGAAACGCTGCGCAAAGATACCGTCGCCACTGCCATCCTGATTCTGCGACGTCCAGACCAGGATATAGCTGCCATCGGCCAACGTGCGTATGACGGGCTCATCCTGATCACCACTGGTGTAGAGGTTCACCTTGCCCTCATCAAAGGGGTTGTCATCGAGTGAGTACTCATAGGTGGCCATGGCAAAGGATGAAAGCGGGAGAGTGGAAGTCGTACCCGAATTATCCATAATCGCCCAGTTTCTGCCCGCTTCGGTATGACCCAATTTGGTTGGGGATGCAGAAACCCTAACGCCCCAATGCTGGCCCAATGCCTCCAGCAGACGCACCCCACACTCCTGAGCTGAGACGCTGCACGCGATCAGCCCTAATCTCTTCCCGCGCATCCACTTTGAAAGCCCCAGGTTCAGACTTGTTCGCACTGCCAACTGGTTCGTATCAATCTCATGTGCCCCCAACTTTAATTTTCCGGGGGCGCCGTGACACAAAATAAAGTATTGACTGAATTCGCGACCTGCCGAGTTCAGATAGCGCTCCAATTTAAACAAGGCGTCATCATCACGCTGGACTAGCAAGATGTGGTCGGCTTTCAGTTCACCGGACAGGAGTAGTTCTATGCCTTTCAGTTCGGCGTCAGCAATGAGTAGGGTTTTGGATGGGTTATTGGTCTGAGAATTGAGTACCATGTTCACGTCGAGAACCCCTTCTAGAGTTTCAATCCATGAAGAACCCGGCGGCATGACACACGAATGCGCAGCACGAAATCCGGATGCGGGTGTTATTGGCACAAGGATTTACTGATCCATAATCCTTTACAGCATGCCCTCGGGTCGAGACGGCTTAAATCCCAATAATTCACTCAGGCAGGGTAATCGACCACTTGATGTGCTTGAGCAAAAACCAAACCACAAAGTTTTTTTTGCTGCGAAACAATAATTTATTTCTTAAAGATATTTGAAAACACCCTGTTTGGCCCAGATGCACGAGGATGGTGTAAATTTTTTGGACATTTCGTCATTCACCCCACACACCCAACCGACGCCTTAAGCAGGGGATATATTCAATAGGTTAAATACTGAATTAGTTGCACGGCTGCATGTCTCGGCATGCTCACGGCATGTAAAGTTCCTGGACAGTTGGAAACCTTTGCTGCTGAGTATTCAGTATATGAGTCACCACGACTTGTTGTTCCTATTTTTCTGGCATCACGTAAAGGCATTGGTGGAGGGGCGTAAAACAGCTAGACAGTCTAATTGGATAGGGCCTTTACATAACTCAATTTGATAAACCACGACCATGTCAACTTTCAGATGTTGTATGACCCAGATCGAATCTGATTGGTCCACTGATCCTAGAGGTTCTCGTCATGCTCCACTATGATCAACTCTTCCAGATCAAATCCCTCTTCTATTACCCGCTCCCTGAACGCCTCAATCGCCCCTTCGCTGACTTCCGGCGTGCGTGAGAGAAACCAGAGATAGTCCCGATCGTAACCGGTCACATAGGCATACGAATACTCTTTCTTGTCGAGCTCGAACACCACGTAAGAGGCGTAAAAGGGCCCAAAGAAAGACACCTTCAGATGGCCTGTGTTTTCGTCTTCGACAAATACGGCGCGGCCGTCAGCTTCCTCCCATTTCTCTTCTTCAGCGTTATACCCGCGGTTGATGACCTTTATGCTGCCGTCATCATTACGGCTGTATTCGGCACGAACATTGGTGAGACCGCGCTCGAAAGAATGGTCCAGGCGGGCGATTTCGTACCAGGTACCCAGGTAGCGGTCGCCATCAAAACCGGTGACTGGCTCCATGTCCTCCGGAAGGCCGGTGCAACCGGACAGGGCTACAAGCCCGGCTATCAAGGACCATCTTCTTAACACTGCCATCATCGTTAGCGCACCATTTTTAAATATCAGATACGAGAAGGGCCAGCAGTTGCTGGCCCTTGATTCATACGTTGTAAAAGTCCCGATACCAGTCTACAAATCGGGCAATCCCCTCCTCTACGGGAGTGGCCGGCTTGTACCCTACGTCGTCGATCAGATCATCGACATTGGCGTAGGTGGCGGGAACATCGCCGGGCTGCAAAGGAAGCAGGTTTTTCTCCGCTTTCTTGCCAACCCGTTCCTCAATAATCTCGATGAACCGGGACAGCTCAACCGGGTTGTTACTTCCGATGTTATACAACCGGTACGGCGCCTTGCTGGTGCCGGGGTCCGGAGTTGCACCGCTCCACTGATCGTTGGGCTCGGCCACATGATCCAGGGTGCGAATCACGCCTTCCACAATGTCGTCAATGTAAGTGAAATCCCGACGATGGTGGCCGTGATTGAAAACGTCGATGGGCTCTCCGGCGAGTATCTTCTTGGTGAAGATAAACAACGCCATATCCGGTCGGCCCCAGGGACCATAGACAGTAAAAAACCGCAGACCAGTGGTCGGCAGATTATAGAGATGGCTGTATGTATGGGCCATGAGCTCATTGGCCTTCTTGGAGGCCGCGTAGAGACTCAGCGGGTGATCCACGTTGTCGTGCACCGAGAACGGCATGGTCTCGTTGGCACCGTACACCGAGCTGCTGGACGCATAGACGAGGTGCTCGACCTTATTGTGCCTGCACCCTTCAAGGATGTTCATGAAACCAACGAGGTTGGCGTCCACATAAGCGTGAGGATTCTCGATGGAATACCGGACACCCGCCTGGGCCGCCAGGTGCACTACCCGCTCGGGTTTGTGCTCGGCGAAAAGGGCTTCCATGGCAGCGCGGTCAGCCACATCCTGACGGACTTCGGTAAAACCGGCTTTGTCGGTCAGGCGCTTCAGCCGCGCTTCCTTCAGGTTCACATCGTAGTAATCATTGACGTTATCAACGCCAATGACTTCATCACCCCGATCAAGAAGGCGATGAGCCAGGTGTGAGCCGATAAAACCGGCCGTTCCGGTAACAAGAATCTTCACGTGTCTCTCCCTGAAAAGACTGCCAGTCTCAGAACGATACCCCGGCACTCACGAACGGTCCGCCTATCTCGACATCAAGCCGGTCATTGCCGTCTTCGTAATCAATAGACATCTGACGATAGCCTGCGCGGAACTGGATCAATGAGATCTCGTACTGGCCGTAGGCGTTGAAATCGTGCAGAGAGTCACCGTCGAAGCTGATGAAGTTGCCTTCTGCACCTACTGATACGCCGGTTAACGGCAGATCAAATCGGGCCGCGAGATAGCCCATGGGAATCACGCCATCAATGCTCGTTTCGCTAGTGGCCAACCCATTCGCTTGCCGCACAATCAGGTCGCCCGTCAAATCGCGGGCAGTGAGGCCAAGGTCGAGATTTACCCAGTTATCAAGCACTTCGTAATACAGGGTCAGATCCAACTGTTCCAGATCCAGATCAGACTGAACATCACCGGTAACACCGTCGAAGCCAGTCAGACCTACATCGCCTCGACCACTTTGCTCAACCAAAGTGTAGTTCAACCGAACATTGGGCAACAGCGGCACCGGATGCTCAAGGTACAGAGAGGCATTGGCGTTGGCATCGCTATCGAGATTCAGATCGTTCTCGACATCCACAACGTCGTTGTTGGTGGCAGCCTGGCCGGACAGATCCGAATCCCAGTAACTTACACTGGCTCCAAGACCAACCACATCTGCCTGTGACACAGGCGCCACCAGAAACAGTGAACCACCTACAGCAAGCATCAGTTTACGCATGACACACCTTTTGAATTTGTTGTCAGTTTCAGTCAGTCGAACTGGATTCCCAGACGGCGCCCGACTTCTTCGTACGTTTCGATCACTTCGCCAAGCCCCTGGCGGAAACGATCCTTATCCATTTTCTTGCGAGTTTCCTTGTCCCAGATCCGGCAACCGTCCGGACTGAATTCGTCACCCAGAACGATCTTGCCCTCGCAGCGACCAAACTCCAGCTTGTAATCCACAAGCAGCATGCCTGCCTCATCAAACAGGGCCTTGAGCACGTCGTTAACCCGATAGGTCAACGATTTCATCTGCTCCAGCTCATCCGCCGCGGCCCAGCCAAAGCTGACGGCCAGGGATTCGTTGACCATCGGATCGTGGAGTGCGTCGTTCTTGAGGAACAGTTCGTAGGTGGGCGGATTCAGTTCCTGCCCCTCCGCCACCCCAAGACGACGGCAGAGACTGCCGGCGGAAACATTGCGAACCACGCATTCAACCGGAATCATATCCAGCTTCTTGACGAGAGATTCGGTGGACGACAGCAACCCTTCAAAATGGGTCGGCACACCTGCCGCTTCCAGCTTCTCCATGATGAACGCATTGAACTTGTTATTCACCATGCCCTTGCGATTGAGCTGTTCCTTTTTCTCACCATCGAAGGCGGATGTGTCGTCACGGAATACCAGCACGAAACGTTCGGGGTTGTCGGTACGGTAGACGGATTTTGCCTTGCCGGCGTAGAGTTCTTCGCGTTTTTCCATTGGGGTCTCCGAAAAGCGGCCGCCTCTGGCGGCCTCTTCCTGAATCAGTATAGGTAATCGAACAGTTGCTCGAGCAGATCCGGCGTCGTCCGGCTGCCAGTGTAACCCGGAACGTCCTCGGCAGAGATGACAATGGCGTCGCTCTGCTGGCTAAGGCTGACTGTGTGGGTATGCTGGGGTGCGTCCTTGTCGCTGAACCAGCTGAACCAGCCCGGATCCCGCTCGTCTTCGGTGCGGAAATCGACATGGAACCAGCCTTCACTGCGGTTCAGATCGACAACGGGAATGCCGGAATCTGTAAGTGCCCGACTTACTTCCGCCCAGGAACGACCATAATCAAGCTCCATGCGGATCGCGACGGCTTCATCGTTTTCCGAGATCAGGCGAACCAGCGGATCGCTGACCATTCCGGATGCCGCCCGGGAAAAGGACTTGGTTTCTTCACGCGCCCTGAGAAAGTCACCCAGATCGGACAGCAGGCGTCTCTGCAATTCCAGAGCCTGCTCGGAGGGATCAGAAACGCCAGTCCAGGGGATCAGCTCGTCCGGCTGGTCTTCAACATCAAGCCGGCGTACCTGCACCTCTGTGGTCTTGCGTCGCACACCGGGAGCCATCCGAACTTGAAGAACGACTTTCTGTTCGCCGGCAGACGGGTTATCCGACAGCTCTACAAGGTTTCGGGCACGCTTGCTGAAATTGGCAAGCTCGGTCTGCAGGATGCCCAACTGGGGACTGTCGAAGCCGACGCCAAGACCCCGCTCGGACAGATAGCTGTTTACCGCAGGCCAGATTCTGCCCGGCACGTCGTTGACCAGGAGCCAGAGCCGACCATCCAGCTCTTCGATAACGTAGTTTTCATCAAGGATGTCCGATGTCATGTCCGGCGGGCGCGGAATATCGGACGGATACATTTTGCTGGCGTCGGCCGGCTGGACATCACGGATGGGCATGGTCTGGCTGAAACGGGAATCGTCGGCAGTCTCCGGCAATTCCAGTGGTTTTCCTTCCGTGGCATTCACATAGCGTTCGGAGCGGTCTTCAACCAGACTGCAGCCCGAGGCTGCTGCCAGAAGCAACAGCCCGGATGCGACAACAACGGGTTTGAACATCAGGGTACTACCGGTTCCTTTTAGAACCTGCATCAGGTTACTCCGGTGATGGGATGATTTAAGCAAACTCAGAGAACACCTGAGGCCTTGAGGGCATCTTCCACTTCGCCATGGAACTTTTCGCTGAGCACGGTCAGCGGCAGGCGGATGCCTTCCCCAATCATTCCCATATGATGGAGCGCCCATTTCACCGGGATAGGATTCGCTTCGAGGAACAGCTTCCGGTTAAGAGGCATGAGCAGTTCGTTCAGACGCTCGGTTTCTTCACGATTTCCGGCAATAGCCGCTTCGCACAGCAGGGACATTGCCTTCGGGGCGACGTTCGCGGTGACAGACACGTTGCCCTTGGCACCGGCCAGCATCAGTTCCGCTGCCGTGGCGTCATCACCTGAGTAGACCGCCAGACGGCCGTCCAGCGCTTCAATCAGTTCGGCACCCCGGGGAATGTTACCGGTGGCGTCTTTGATGCCCACGATATTCGGAATGTCGGCAAGCCGGAGCACGGTCTCGTTCAGCATGTCGCACGCTGTCCTGCCGGGCACATTGTACAGCATCTGGTTCATGCCGGGGACGGCTTCGGCAATCGCCTTGAAGTGCTGATACAGGCCTTCCTGGGTCGGCTTGTTGTAATAGGGAACAACGAGCAGGCAGGCATCTGCGCCAAGCTTATGGGCCTCGGCCGTCAGTTCAATGGCCTCACGGGTGCTGTTGCCGCCGGTGCCCGCAATAACCGGGATGCGACCATTAACACGTTTGATGATGTGGCCAATGGTCTGGCAATGCTCTTCCGGGTCGAGCGTTGCGGATTCGCCGGTGGTGCCCACAGCAACGATGCCGTGTGTGCCGTTTTCGATATGAAAGTCTACCAGCTTGTCCAGATCCTCCCAGTGGATGTCACCGTTTGGATGCATGGGCGTGACCAGTGCGACAAGGCTACCCGTAATCATAAAAGCTCCGTCCGAATAAAACCGATATGGTAATGTTGGGCACGAACTGACACAAGGGAATTAAAGGAGATGTCATGCCATCCGTTGAGTTAAACAAACCCGTACCGGATTTTGAAGCACCCGCTACCGGAGACCAGACTGTTCGCCTGGACGATCTGAAAGGTCAGAACGTGGTGATTTATTTCTATCCGAAAGACAACACCCCTGGCTGTACTACTGAGGGACAGGACTTCCGGGACCGGATGAAGCAATTTGAGGAGCTTGATACGGTGATTCTCGGCGTATCGAGGGACGGCCTGAAAGCCCATGAGAATTTCCGGGCCAAGCATGAGTTTCCCTTTCACCTGATTTCAGACAAGGACGAGGCCCTGTGCTCCCTCTTCGACGTGATCAAGCTGAAAAAGCTTTACGGGAAGGAGTACATGGGCGTTGACCGGAGCACCTTCCTGATCGACAAGGATGGCGTGCTGCGGGCTGAATGGCGCGGCGTAAAAGTGAAAGGCCACGCTGACGAGGTGCTAGAGGCTGTCAAGGCACTTTAAGTGCCTGTCAGGCGCTTCCGGGTTCCGCCGGCGGCGCCGACTCCTTCACTGGCCAGGCAGCAAACACCGCCTTGAGCATGGTAGCCAGTGGAATTGCAAAGAAAACACCCCACAAGCCCCAGATTCCCCCGAAGAACAGCACCGCGACGATAATGGCCACCGGGTGCAGATTGTTGACCTCCGAGAACAGAATGGGCACCAGAACATTGCCGTCAAGCGCCTGAATGACACCGTAGATGACCATCACCCAGATGAACTGGCTGCCCCAGCCGAAGGCGAACAGGGCAATCACCGCAACAGGGATGGTGACGACGGCCGCGCCGATATAAGGAATCACCACACTCAGCCCCACCAACAGCGAGAGCAGCGCAGCGTAAGGCATCCCCAGCAGCTTGAAGGCAATGTAGGTGGCGCCGCCCACAATCAGGATCTCGACGGCTTTGCCGCGCACGTAGTTGGCGCATTGGAGGTTCACCTCGTGCCAGATCTGCAGCATCATCGGGCGCTGGGGTGGCAGCAGCCGGGCGATGGAGTTGAGCAGCACCTCCCTGTCCTTCAGGAAAAAGAACACCAGGATAGGCACCAGCACCATGTAGATCAGCAACGCCACGAGATCTGGAATACTGGACAGCGAGAACGACACCAGCCATTGGGTCATGTGCCCCACTTCCGTACTCACCTGGCTGTAAACGGTGCTGACAGCTTCTCCGGAGATCAGGTGGGGATACTGCTGCGGCAACAGCTCAAGATAGGATTGCAGCTCCCGGATAATGCGTGGCGCCTCGCCGGCCAGGTTGCTCAACTGCGTCCAGATCAGCGGAAGCAGGCCAAACAGGAAGCCAACAAGCACGCCGAGGAAAACCAGGAAAACCCCAATAATGGAAACCGTCTCCGGCACGCCCAGTTTGTTGAGCTTGGTGACCAGACCCTGCAGAATAAAGGCCACAATCAGCGAGGCAATGGCCGGCGCAAGCATGGCACCGAACCAGATAACAAAAATGGTTCCTGTCACCAGTATCAGGAACAGGATGACCGCCTCTTCATCCGAGAAGTATTTGTGCGCGAGACCGCGTAATGTCCTGATCATTTACAGCTCCGAAATCTTAACCGCCGCACTTTATCACAAACCGGTACTGCCCGGCGGTTTCAGAACTGCTCATCAACTTGTGATCGGACATCTGCAGAAAGGCCGGAATATCCCTGGCGGAACCTGCGTCCGTAGCAATCACCTCGAGTTCTTCACCGGGCGCCATGCTGTTCAGTTCCAGCTTTGTCTTCAGCAGCGGCATCGGGCAGCGCAACCCTGAGGCATCAAGCGTTCGATCAACCATACTAGCGATACACCATCACAAAATAATAAGCGGATTTAACAAGCAGGCATTATGCCGACAGTGATAATGTATTGCATCACAATCCTCGTTAACCAGAGGATCAGAACTTTTTATCGCAAACCGCTGTCAAACCGGCGATTCAGACCACAGGCACCCGGCTTTACATGATTGCTATCCAACCCAGATCCCGAACGCTACCGGCAATGGCCATCACCGCCCTGCTGGCCCTGCTGCTTTTTTCAATGCCGGGCCACGCTCAGGAGAGCAGGCTGCCAAGCATTGGCGGTTCCGGTGGAGGCCTGATCGCGGGCCAGCAGGAATCGGATATTGGCCAGCAGGTAATGGTATCTATCCGCCGATCCGCGCCGAGGATCAGCGACCCCCTGGTGTATGATTACCTCAGCGCCGTTACCTATCGCCTGGTGCCCTCGGCCCCACTCCAGAATCGGGACCTGACCCTGGCATTGATCGACAGTCCTGCTATCAACGCATTTGCGGTGCCCGGTGGCATTGTAGGCGTTAATGGCGGTCTGTTTCTCAATGCTGCGACCGAGCAACAATTTGCGTCCGTTCTCGCCCACGAACTTGCTCACCTCAGCCAGCGGCATTTTGCACGGCGCATGGAGCAGCAGGAAACCAGCGCTCCGCTCACACTCGCCGGTATGATTGCCGGCATTGTCCTGTCGGCGGTCACCCAGTCTGACATCGGTTTTGCCGCCATTGCCGGGACCCAGGCCCTGGCCGCCCAGAACATGCTCGCCTACAGCCGCTCCCACGAACAGGAAGCCGACCGGGTCGGTCTGGACATTCTGGCCAGCGCCGGGATGGACCCTCGTGGCATGCCGGAAATGTTTGAAATCATGATGCGCCAGAACCGCATGCAGGGAAATCGACTGCCAGAGTATCTGTCTACGCACCCGTTAACCCAGAGCCGCGTGGCCGACACCCGGAATCGTGCCGAACAGTATCCAGATGAAAACATCCGGGACGGCCAGGAATACCATCTGATGCGCAGCCGGCTGCAAGTGCATTACGCGCCCTCCCCCGACGTAGCCGTCGAAACCTTTGAAGCCTACCTCGATCGGCCGGATGCCCAGAGAAACGAAGCCATCCGGTATGGCTTGTCCGTGGCCTACCTCGAGGACCGGCAATACGAGAAGGCAGTGGATATACTGAACGATCTGCTGGCCACGAATCCGGGCCGAATCACCTTCCAGGTAACCCTCGCAGAGGTCAGGCTTGCACAAGATCGTGTGGACGAGGCTCGATCCATTCTGAAAGACGCACTGGCGAGGAATCCGGGGAACTATCCAATCACCCACACCCTCGCCCTCACGGAAATAGCCGATGGTAATGGCGCCGCTGCGGCGGAGCATCTCAAACAGCTGACCCGTCAGCTACCGGGACAGGAGCATCTCTGGCTGAAACTGGCCGAGGCGGAGGGCATGGCAAGGAATATTGTGGGCGTGCATCGTGCCCGGGCAGAGTACGATGTTCTGATGGGCGATCTGGAGTCTGCCCAGCGTCAGCTAAGGCAGGCACAGGAGAAGTTGCCAGCAGGGGCACCTCAGCGACAGGTTGTGACTGAGCGGCTGGCCGAAATCACCAGCCGCCTGCACGCCCGGGCCAACAGCTGATCAGGCGTTACCAGCCGCCTTGAGATTCATGTTGGCGGTAAAATCCAGCATACGCTGAAGCGGCTGCAGCGCTTTCTCCCGCAAGCCAGGGTCCACAAGCACTTCCTGATCACCCTGCTCCAGTACCTGCAGCAGATTCTGCAGGCCATTCATGGCCATCCAGGGGCAATGGGCGCAGCTTCGACAGGTAGCGCCATTGCCTGCGGTAGGCGCTTCAATGAGCGTTTTGTTCGGAGCAAGCTGCTGCATCTTGTAGAAGATGCCGTTGTCTGTGGCAACAATGAACTTTTCATTGGGTAACGTTTGCACTGCGTGAATCAGCTGCGAGGTTGATCCTACGACATCCGCCATCTCAACCACGGCATCGGGCGATTCCGGGTGGACCAGTACCGCCGCGTCCGGATAAAGGGCCTTCAGATCCTCCAGCCCGCGGGATTTGAATTCCTCATGAACGATGCAGGAACCGTCCCAGAGCAGCATATCAGCACCCGTCGTTTTCTGGACGTAGTGCCCCAGGTGCTTGTCCGGCGCCCAGAGGATTTTTTCGCCGCGGGCATCCAGATCTTCAACAATAGCCTGGGCACAGCTTGAGGTAACCACCCAGTCCGCCCTCGCCTTCACAGCCGCAGACGTATTGGCGTAGACCACGACCGTGCGATCCGGGTGCTGGTCACAAAACTCGGCGAACTCATCGGCAGGACAGCCCACATCCAGGGAACAGGTCGCCTCAAGCGTTGGCATCAGAACGCGCTTTTCAGGATTCAGGATCTTGGCGGTTTCGCCCATGAACCTCACGCCGGCAACCACGATGGTGGAGGCCGAATGTTGGTTGCCAAAACGGGCCATCTCGAGGGAGTCCGCAACACAGCCACCGGTTTCCTCGGCAAGCCGCTGGATATCGGGATCGGTGTAATAGTGAGCCACAAGCACCGCATCCTGCTCCTTCAGAGCCGATTTTATACGAGCCTCCAGGTCGGACTTTTCGTCCGCGCTGAGCGGCTTCGGCTCGGCAGCATGCGCCAGGTGCTCTTGAACAAGGATACGGTCTTCAGCGTAAGTCATTACTGCGTCTCTGTATTGCGTGAACCCGGACATTATAACATTCATGCCCCAAGCTTAATGTTTCTGAAACAGTGCGATCATACACTTGTGATCGCTTTGCCTGTTCCCTGTTTACCTAGGTAGGAACGTATACGCAAAAAAAAGAGCCCGGAGGCTCTTTTTTCACAAAAACCCGCAGGCTTCTGTTATTTGGTGGGTCGTGAAGGATTCGAACCTTCGACCAATTGGTTAAAAGCCAACTGCTCTACCAACTGAGCTAACGACCCGTAACTGGCGACCGAAGCCTTGACTTCAATCTATACCGAATGACTCAGCCCACCCGGTATTTCGTGTTTGGTGGGTCGTGAAGGATTCGAACCTTCGACCAATTGGTTAAAAGCCAACTGCTCTACCAACTGAGCTAACGACCCAAACGAGGCGCATATAGTAATGATTTTTGGCCGTTGATCAACCCCTTTTTCTCAGGTTTCTCAACATTTTTGCCGCGCCAGACAATCAGCCGTTCTGGGACTCGAGAAACTTCCGTGCGAGGTCAGCAGCACTGCTGGACGGGTAATCATCAATCACAGTTTGCATGCTGCGCCGAGCCTGTTCCTTTTCGCCCAGGCGATCATGAGTTACGCCCAGCTTATAGACCGCATCCGGAGCCTTGCGATGGTCGGCAAAACGGGTAGCGACAATCGTGAACGCCTGTTTTGCCTGTTCGAGCTGCGGCTTGACCAGATAGACCTCGCCGAGCCAGTAATAGGCGTTGACCGTCAGATCACCTTCCGGATATTCATCGATAAATTCGTATATCCGACTAATGGCCTCATCGTATTTTTTCTGATTACGAATCAGGTCCTGGATCTGCTCGTAGGCCTTTCGTTCTTCCGCATCGGGCTGGCGGTATTCCCTGGCCTCCCGGGCCTGGCCTGAGGCAGCAGAGCCACCACCTTCGCTGGCTTCGGGAGCCGGCTGTGATGCGACCTTTTCCGAGAGATCCAGAATACGCTGATCCAGATCGATATAACGGTCGCGCCCTTGCTGCTGCAGGCGGTTAATCAGGTGCCGCTGCTCCTCCACTTCGCCCTGGAGCCGTCTGACTTCACCCTGAAGCTGCTGGATCATGTAGAACAGTTCCGACGTCGCCTGACTGCTGTTGGCGTTACGCTGACTGTCCTGGGCTGATTGCGCCAGGGCCACTCCCGCCTGCCCGAGGGCAAGCGGAAGCACCACTGTCGCCATGAGGATTTTTCTCATGGTCGTTCCTGTGTGATTACTCAAATACGAGTTCTACACGACGATTCTGGGCCCAGGCGCTCTCGCTGGAACCCATCACGGCCGGCTTCTCTTCGCCATAGCTTACGGTCTCGAGCTGGCCACGTGAAGCACCGTTTACAATCAGGAAACGCTGAACGGCGTTAGCACGACGCTCGCCAAGGGCCAGGTTGTATTCCTTGGTACCGCGCTCGTCGGCGTGACCCTCAATGCGGACGTTCTGACCCGGGTTGTTGGCGAGGAAACGGGCATGTGCCACCAGGACATCGCGGGCTTCCTGCTTGATTTCAGCCGTATCGAAATCAAAGTAGAAGGTGGTGATTTCACGCAGGGCCTGTTGTTCGGCCTGCTTGCGAGCTTCCATACGCTCTTCTTCGGTCATGGCTGAAGAAGAAACACCGCCCTGGTCGTCACCTCCGTAAACAGTGGATCCACCTTCCTGGTCTACAGCAGCCACATCGGAACCATACTCGCCGCCTTCTTCGGAGGTACCACCGGTAGAGCTACAGCCCGCTACCAGACCGACGGACAACAACAGTGCGAACGCTTTTGATTGAGCTGAAAAATTCATGTTTTCTTCCTTTCAGTTGAGTGACGTTATTGCTTGAACAATGGCCAACACCGGAAAGCTCCGGGAGTCAGCGAACCAAAGGTCCCCAGGCGGGCTCACGGACATCGCCTTCGGAGGCCGGCAAGCTGTACGCTGCTCCACCATCCGCGGAAATAACCGTGAGCACGTTGCTGCCATTCTGCCGGGTAGCGTAGATCAGCATCCGGCCATTGGGCGCAACACTGGGAGACTCATCAGACTCGGTGCGGGTTAGGATCGTTTCCTCCCCGGTTTTCAGTTCGGTACGGGCAATATGAAATGCCCGATCGCGCTGGTGAACGTAATACACATAGTTACCGTCATTGTCGGGCCTTGGCCGAGCGTTGTAACGGCTGCCGAAGGTGATACGACGAGGCTCCGCACCCGGTGTATCCATGTGGTAAATCTGCGGACCTCCGGACCGGTCCGACGTAAAGAAAATGCCCTTGCCAGTGGCGTCATAGCTCGGTTCGGTATCAATCGCCCAGTGGTTCGTAAGCTTGGTCAACTGCCGGGTATCGAGGTTCATCCGGTAGATCTCGGCGTTGCCGTCTTTCGAGAGGGTCATCAGCAACGATCGGCCATCGTCGGACCAGGCCGGCGCCGAGTTGAGCCCCGGAAAGTCTGCCACTTTGGTGCGATTGCCGGTTGCAAGCTCATGAACAAAAATCACCGGTTTCCCTGTTTCGAACGACACATAGGCCAGCTTTTCCCCGTCTGGCGACCATGCCGGTGACAGGATGGGCTCCTGGCTTTCAAGCCGGATTCTGGCGCGTTTGCCGTCCACGTCGCTGACCTGCAGTCGGTAACGTGGTTTGCCATTGGCGGTATCAAGCGTGATGTAGGCAAGCTTAGTTGAGAAGGCACCCGGCACACCCGTGATGGCCTCATATACCTTGTCGCTGATGTGGTGAGCGAGCGAGCGCATATTGGAGGCAGGTGCCGCCGCAGTTTCACCGAGAATCCGTTCCTCGCGGTTTACATCGAACAGCTCATACCGGGCCTGAACACGGTCACCGCTTCGGCTGAGGGCCCCCACCAGGACATAGCGCTGGCCCAGCAGGCGCCAGTCCCGGAAATACACTTCCTCCCGCCTGGATGGCAGGCTCAGCATCTTCTCCGGAGGCAGAGTCCGGAATTCGCCCGTCATGGTCAGATCCGCCTGAACAATGCTGCTGACCTTGTCGCCAGCGGGCATCTGTCCAGACTCGGCGAAAGGCACCACTGCAACAGGAATGGCCGAATCCGCGCCTTCAGTAATCCGGATCAACAGCTCCGCCCGGGCTGTCGAAACCGCGAAAAAGAACAGGGCCGTGGCGGCAAGAAGCGTTCTGGACGGTTTGTGCCAAATCCGATGTGTCATGATGTTATCCATATCATTATCTATTCATCCGGCGTGGATTGAACTCAATCGTAAACTGTCGAAAATACCGGTCAAAAGTGCTCCGATCGTTGGGAATTGGATACCTTTGTAACGAGCGCACGGCCTGTAGAGCCGAATTGTCAAAGGCCCTGTTTCCGCTGCTACTTACTAATTCGGCCCTCGCAAGCTCCCCGGTCGGCAGCAACATAATCTGAACCCGCGCCGACATATCTTCAGTGGCAGAAGATGGCGGGTACCAAGCATTGCTGAGCTGTTCTCTGATGAGAGCCTGATACTTCTCACTCTCCGACAGCATCTGAGCTTCCCGGGCTTTCGCAGCAGCCGCCTCTCTCTGGCGACGCGCTTCTTCCTCCCGAGCTCTCTGGGCTGCCTCCGCCTGGGCCTCCAACTGCTGTTCCCGGAGCTTGCGCTCTGCCTCGAGGCGCTTGCGTTCAGCTTCCTGGCGAGCCTGCTCCTCCTGGCGCTTTCGTTCGGCCTCTTCCCGCTTCCGCTGCTCTTCCTGGCGCCGCTTCTCTTCCTCGGCTTTTCGTTTTGCCTCTTCCTGACGGCGTTTTTCTTCCTCAGCTTTCTGCCTGGCTCGCTCCTTGGCCTCCGCCTCCGCCTTTTGACGGGCAGCCTCCGCTTCACGGGCTTTCCGGGCTTCGAGTTCTTTCGCCTCTGCTTCCTGACGCTCCTGCTCTTTCTGCTGCTGAAGCCTCATTTGTTCTTGCTGCCGCTTCTGCTCTGCAATACGACGGGCTTCTTCCTCCTGCCTTTGTCGTTCAGCTTCTTCCTTGCGACGCTGCTCTTCGGCCCGGCGTTCTTCGTCCCGCTTTTGCTGATCGACCGGCTCTACCACCGGGCTCGGTTCCGGCTCCTGCTGGGTAATCAGCCGGGCCGATATGCTCCTGGGTGCCGGCTCATGATCGGTGCTGGTCCACGACCAACCCGCAAGCGCAATGCCCAGAATCAACAGGTGCAACGTGACCGAGAGCGCCACCGGTGATTTCCATGGTGGCACGCCAGTTGTGGTTACTTCACGCTGGTGATCTCTCACAACACTCCTGCCCGCACCACTATCAATTGTCGTCCCGGGGTGATTCGGTGATCAGGCCGATACTGCTCGCCCCGGCACCCTGCAATTCCGCCATCAACCGAACAACCGTGCCGTACGGAACATTTTCATCGCCGCGAACCAGAATCTCACTTGAGGCCCGTTGCGAGAGGATCTTGGAAACCTGGGCCCGCAAGTCAGACAGCGTCATGGGATCACTGCCGTCGTCTCCAATCTCGACGTAGTACGCTCCGTTTGCATCAACCGAAACAATGATGGACTCAACATCCTTGTCAGACTGAATAGGATCGGAAGTGGTCTGGGGCAGATCAACCTTCACCCCCTGCGTCAGCATCGGGGCGGTGACCATGAAGATGATCAGCAACACCAGCATGACATCAATGTACGGAACCACATTGATTTCCGACATTGGCTTGCGCCGGTTTTCCGGCATCATTCCCATGCCCTTCATAAAGCAGTGCTCCCAAGCTGATCCCTGCCCATGAATTCAGCCACCATCATGCGGCACCCTTTTCGCTCTGATGCACGCGACGGTGAAGAATGCTGGAAAACTCATCGGCAAAGGTTTCATAGTTCTTCAGCAGCGCATCGGACATGGCCGAGAAACGGTTATAGGCGATAACGGCCGGTATTGCCGCGAACAGGCCCATGGCGGTCGCGATCAGGGCCTCGGAAATGCCCGGGGCTACCGTGGCCAAGGTTGCCTGCTGAACCTGGGCCAGGCCGCGGAAAGAATTCATAATGCCCCAGACGGTGCCAAATAGACCGATGTACGGACTGGTAGAGCCGACAGTCGCCAGAAACGGCAGGCTGGCTTCCAGGCGCTCATGCTCCCGGGAAAAGGCCACCCGCATTGCCCGCTGGGTACCTTCCATGACCGCATCGGCATCCCGGCTTTGCTGGCGCAACCGCGAAAACTCCTTGAAACCGGCCCGGAACAGGGATTCCATACCGGAAAACGGTGTTGGATCGGCGTTCACCTCCCGGTACAACTGCCCCAGATCCATGCCGGACCAGAAACGCTCCTCAAACGCCAACTGGGCCCTCTTGGCCTTCCGGAATACCTGTAGGCGCTGGAAAATCAGGGCCCAGGACATGATTGACGCCAGGGCCAGCAAAAGCATGACCAGCTGTACCAAGACACCGGCATTGGCAATGAGGTACCAGACTGAAAGTTCTGAATCCACTTCTTACTCCTGGCTCGTTCTGTTTATCGTTTCAGTGGGCTGGACATTCCTGGCCAGCAATTCCTGCATATTCGTTGGTAACCGGCGGGGACGACCGGAATCAAGCGCTATGCAGGCCACCCGCACATCACTGTCACTCAGCAACTTTCGGTCTTCGGCCCGCATCACACGCTGACGGAAATCCATCCAGACTCTACCAAAAGCCATGGGTTCCGCAGTAACCAGCAGTTCGTCATCAAGCTTGGCCGGCACCGCATAATGAATGGTCAGCCGTTGCACCACATAACTGATATTGTCTGCCAGACCCGCCCTGAGGCCAACGCCGCAACTGCGCACCCATTCGGTTCGGGCCCGCTCCATGTAATGGAGATATTTGGCATGAAATACGATGCCACCAGCGTCGGTGTCCTCGATATAGACCCGAATCGGCAGTTCGAACCTTCCCTCTGGCGCCTGTTCAACCAAAAAGATCGTCCTCCCTGCCCGACTTCGGCGGAATCACGCCGAAATGCTGATAGGCGTTGGAGGTCACCATCCGCCCTCTGGGAGTCCGGACCATATAACCCTGCTGGATCAGGAAGGGCTCAAGCACATCCTCAATGGTGCCGCGCTCTTCACTGATCGCGGCAGCAAGGCTCTCGACCCCGACAGGGCCACCGTCGAATTTCTCGATCATGGCCAGCAGCAGGCGCCGATCCATGTGATCGAAACCCTGGTTATCCACTTTCAGCATGTTCAGTGCCTGATCGGCGATGTCAGAGGTGATACGACCGTCTGAGCGGACTTCCGCAAAATCGCGGACACGGCGCAACAGGCGATTGGCGATACGCGGGGTGCCCCGGGACCGGCGGGCAATTTCGAACGCGCCTGCCTCATCGACGGCTACCGAAGACAATCGCGCGGAGCGCAGAATGATGCTGGTAAGATCTTCGGTGTTATAGAACTCCAGCCGCTGCACGATGCCGAAGCGGTCACGCAGCGGCGAAGTCAGCAAGCCTGCCCGGGTGGTCGCCCCGACGAGGGTGAACGGCGGCAGGTCCAGCTTGATGGAGCGGGCGGCCGGACCCTCACCGATCATGATGTCGAGCTGGTAATCTTCCATCGCCGGATACAGCACTTCTTCCACTGCCGCGCTGAGACGGTGGATCTCGTCAATGAAGAGAACGTCACCTTCTTCGAGATTAGTCAGCATGGCGGCCAGGTCGCCGGCTTTTTCAAGCACAGGACCAGACGTTGTCTTGATGGATACGCCCATCTCATTGGCGATGATATTGGCAAGGGTTGTTTTGCCCAGACCGGGCGGGCCAAAGATCAGAACGTGGTCCAGCGCTTCCTGACGACCCCGGGCCGCGGATATGAAAATATCCATCTGCTCACGGACCGTGGGCTGGCCAACATATTCGGCCAGCAGTGTCGGGCGAATGGCCCTGTCCTGTACTTCCTCATATTCACCGGCCCGGGCCGAGATCAACCGGTCGGATTCGATCATGGCATCACCCATAGTGTGGGAATCAACATCGTGCCTCACGTTTGCCCGCTATTCCAGCGCAGCCCCAATTGTACAAAGGGGTTAGCAGGTGTCACGTTACGCTCTCTACAGGTTCGCGACAGGTTCTGACGATCAGGCCGGAATCATGTTTCGCAGGGCCAGACGGATGAGCGTTTCACTACTCATTCCCTCCTCGGCCACTTTGCTGATGGCCTTGGCAGCCTCCTGAGGCTTGTAACCCAGAGCGATCAGTGCGGCTTCCGCCTCTTCAGTGGCCGCCGGCCCGCCAGCGGGGCCTTGTCCGCCCGGCTGGCCCACGCCTGTCGTCTCTGGCGACGTTGGCACAAATTGCCCTTCAAGTTGCCCTATCCGGTCCGCCATTTCAATAAGAAGCCGCTCTGCTGTTTTCTTGCCAACGCCGGGGAGCTTGACCAGTGAGGCGGAGTCACGATTCTCAACGCAGCGAATGAACTGCTGTGCGTCCAATCCGGAAAGAATGCCAACGGCCAGCTTCGGGCCAACCCCATTGACCTTGATCAGCAGGCGGAAGAGGTCCCGGTCCAGGCTGGAAGCAAAGCCGTAGAGGCTCTGGGCGTCTTCTCGGACGGCAAAATGGGTATGCAGGGTGACTTCATCGCCGGTCTCCGGCAGATGAAAGAAGGTGGTATAGGGGATGTCGACTTCATAGCCCAGGCCCGCGCACTCAACCAGCGCCTGGCCCGGAGCCTTTTCGACCAGAATACCTCGGATACGACCAATCAAGCTGAATCTCCTGTCGCTCCTGGGAGCGGTTTATTGTTGTCGCACACGACCGCTTCGGACTTTTCCCGCGCCACTGGCCACCCGCAGGATACTCTGGCTCATGTGGGCATGGCACATGGCGATGGCGAGCGCATCGGCCGCGTCTGCCTGGGGTTTGCGTGAAAGCGAAAGCAACACCTGAACCATGTGCTGAACCTGGGATTTGTCAGCGCCGCCCTTGCCGACCACCGCCTGCTTTACCTGCCTCGCCGAGTATTCATGAACCGCCAAGCCACTGTTGGCGGCACTGACGATGGCTGCGCCGCGGGCCTGACCGAGCTTCAGAGCCGAGTCAGGATTGCGGGCCATGAACACCTGCTCGATGGCAAATTCTTCCGGCCGATACTCTCCTATCAGGGTGGCAAGGCTCTGGAATATGGTCTGAAGGCGTTCAGCCATCGGCTTCTCGCCCACCCGGATACAACCACTGTCGATGTACTCGATGTGTCGACCATCCGCCCGAATGACGCCGTAACCGGTAATTCGTGACCCCGGATCAACGCCCAGAATTATCACCACATCAATGCTCCTGACTGGTCAAAGCGATTCCATGATCTCGCCGGAGATATCCGCGTTATGGTAGACATTCTGAACATCGTCCAGATCTTCGAGCATATCGATGAGCTTGAGGATGGTTTCCGCGCCGTCCCGATCCAGCTCAACCCGCGTGGATGGAACCATGGTTACTTCAGCATTGTCCGGCACCAGTCCCGCATTGACCAGAGATTCCTTGACGTCCAGAAACTGCTCGGGTGTGGTTACGATTTCCCAGGAACCGTCTTCCTGGGCCGCAAGGTCTTCAGCACCGGCGCTGAGTACGGCTTCCACCAGCCTGTCCTCTTCCCACTCCGGACCGTAGCTGATAATTCCCTGCTTGCTGAACAGGTAGGCAACCGATCCGTCGGTACCGAGATTGCCACCCATCTTGTTGAACGCGTGGCGGATTTCAGCCACAGACCGGTTTTTGTTGTCGGTCATGACTTCCACGAATATCGCCACACCACCGGGGCCATAGCCTTCGTAGGTCAGCTCTTCGTAGTTGTCATCATCGCCACCACCGGCGCCACGTTCAACCGCGCGCTCGATGGTGTCTTTTTTCATATTGGCGGTGAGCGCCTTGTCGATGACGGCGCGCAGGCGGGGATTATCATCGGGATTCCCCCCGCCCTGGCGCGCGGCCACGGTCAGCTCACGAATGATTTTGGTGAAGATCTTGCCCCGCTTGGCATCTTGTGCCGCCTTGCGGTGCTTGATGTTGGCCCACTTACTGTGACCCGCCATACAGCTCCTCCCTTAAATCACTGACTTACTCGTTGCCCTCACCGGCTTCCGCCTTGTTGCCTTCAACCGGCTTTGACGGCTTGCGCAGACGGATATGCAACTCACGCAGCTGCTTCTCATCCACTTCGCCCGGCGCCTGGGTCATCAGACAGGTGGCACTCTGGGTTTTCGGGAATGCGATAATGTCACGGATGGACGAAGCGCCGGTCATCAGCATGACCAGGCGATCCAGGCCGAACGCCAGACCACCATGGGGCGGGCAACCAAACTTCAGGGCATCCAGCAGGAAGCCGAACTTGGCGCGGGCTTCCTCTTCACCGATACCCAGAATACGGAACACCGCTTCCTGCATTTTCTCATCGTGAATACGGATAGAACCGCCGCCCAATTCAGTGCCGTTCAACACCATATCGTAGGCGCGGGACAACGCTTTGGCGGGGTCTGCGGCCAGATCTTCCGGACTACAGGACGGCGCGGTGAACGGGTGGTGAATCGCGGTCAGGCCGCCGTCCGGAGTTTCCTCGAACATCGGGAAATCGACAACCCAGAGCGGCGCCCACTCGGAAGTCAGCATGTCGAGATCGTGACCGATCTTGATCCGCAGTGCGCCGAGGGCTTCATTGACCACGTTGGTTTTGTCCGCGCCGAAGAACACGATGTCGCCGTCTTCGGCACCCACACGCTCCATGATAGCCAGAGCAACATCATCACCCAGGAACTTGATGATCGGGGACTGCAGACCTTCAACGCCCTTGGACAGGTCATTGACCTTGATATAGGCAAGACCTTTGGCACCGTAGATACCAACAAACTTGGTGTAGTCGTCAATCTGCTTGCGCGTCAGCTCGCCGCCTTTCGGCACACGCAGAGCCGCCACACGACCTTTCGGATCCTTGGCAGGACCTGCGAAGACCTTGAAGTCCACGCCTTCAACCAGATCATTTACATCCAGCAGCTCCAGCGGGATACGCAGATCCGGCTTGTCGCTGCCGTAACGTTGCATTGCCTCGGCATACGGCATTTGCGGGAAGGACGGCAGTTCAACCTCCAGCACATCCTTGAACAGAGCCCGGATCATGTCCTCGTTCAGCTTCATCAGGGTCTCTTCATCAATGAAAGAGGCCTCGATGTCTACCTGGGTGAACTCCGGCTGACGATCTGCACGCAGGTCTTCATCCCGGAAACACTTGGCGATCTGGTAGTAGCGGTCAACACCAGACACCATCAGCAGCTGCTTGAACAGCTGGGGAGACTGGGGAAGCGCGAAGAAGGAGCCTTCGTGGGTACGGCTCGGCACCAGGTAATCCCGCGCGCCTTCCGGCGTGGCACGGGTCAGGATAGGAGTTTCCACATCCATGAAGCCGTTGCTGTCGAGGTAGTTGCGGATATAACTGGTCACCCGGGAACGGAAACGCAGGCGGTTGATCATTTCCGGCCGACGCAGGTCCACAAACCTGTAGCGCAGACGCACGTCCTCGCCAACGTCGACATGCTCATCCAGCGGGAACGGCGGGGTCGCTGCGGCGTTCAGGATAGTCAGCTCCTTACCCAGAAGCTCAACCTGCCCGGTCGGCATGTTGTTGTTCTCGGTTCCGGCAGGACGACGACGCACCCGGCCGGTGACCTTGATCACGAACTCGCTACGGACTTTTTCCGCAAGCGCAAAGCTCTCAGGGGTATCAGGATCCACAACAACCTGAGACATACCATCCCGATCCCGCAGATCCAGGAAGATAACCCCACCGTGGTCACGACGGCGGTGTACCCATCCGCAAAGTGTGACTTCCTGATCGATGTGGGATTCGTTGATCCCACCGCAATAATGACTGCGCATACCGGTTCCCGTTACGTTTAATGTGTTCAAATATGGTGCGTGTTCTGGATCGCTTGAAAAATGGTGCGACCATAGCGGAAAAGCCGCCCATTATAAACACAATGGCGGTGAAAATCAGGCGTGCAGGCACGCAAATCAAGCGGTCGGATGACTGCAGGTTGGCAGCCGGCTAGAATGCTTCTTTTTTACCAGCAGATGGAGTCTGAACTTGGCCACCAGAGCGGAGCAAAAACAGAAAACCCGGCGGGCACTGATGGATGCGGCGCTCTCGCAACTGAGTGCGGACCGGGGCTTTGGCAGTCTGAGTTTGCGGGAGGTTGCTCGGGAGGCGGGCATCGCCCCCACGTCTTTCTACCGGCACTTTGCCGAGCTTGATGAACTGGGCCTGGCTCTGGTGGACGAAGGCGGCGTTGCATTAAGGCAACTGATGCGTCAGGCCCGCAAGCGAATTGCCCGTGATGGTGGCAGCGCCATTTCCACTTCTGTGGAAACCTTCATGGAGTACCTGGGCAACAATGCCAATCTGTTCCGGCTGATGCTTCGGGAGAGGACCGGGGTCTCCAAGCCTTTTCGGACAGCCGTAAAGGCCGAGATTGACCACTTTGTGACCGAACTGGCCGATGACCTGCGGCGGATCGCCGACGAGCAGAACAAACCCCTCTCAGAAGCCAGACTGGTGGCCGAGGCCATGGTAACGCTGGTATTCAACCAGGGGGCAGAAGCGCTGGATGCAACCGCTTCCGAACGTGATGAGCTGAAGGCCAAGCTGAAAACCGAGCTCAGAATGATCCTGGTCGGCTCCCAGACTCTGGCGAAACGCAACTGACCTCACCTTCGAACTAGACACCGGCCTCAAGTTCAGCAAGAACCGGGGCCAGTCTTGAGCGAACCTGCTCCAGTTCCTCATCGGAATAAGCAACCGGCGCCTGCTTGCCCCACACCGGGCCCGGCCATGCCGGGTCGCCTTCGAACCGCACGATATGATGCAGATGAAGCTGGGGTACCATGTTGCCAAGGGCTGCGACGTTCATCTTGTCGCCGCCGAAGACATCCATCATGGCTTCGCTGAGCGCGGAGGACTCGCGGACCAGCTGGTACTGCTGGTCCGCCGACAACTGGTAGATCTCACGGATGCCGGCGACCGCCGGCACCAACAGCACCCAAGGCCAGGTGCTGTCATTCATCAGTCGGATTTCACAAAGCGAGGTGCTTCCAAGGCCAATCGTGTCGGCCTTCAGTCGCTCGTGTAACCGGAAAACTTCCGGTTCGCTCATATTCATCCTCCGATTATCTGGGTTTACTCGGAGTGGAACTGGGTGCGGCCACGGCCAATGGCGTAATAAATGAGGCCGTAGCGATCCAGCATTTCCGGCTCGTAGAGATTGCGGCCATCAAAGACCACAGGTTCACGAATGGTCGCAGCAATGGATTCGAAGTCTGGCGACCGGAACTCTTTCCACTCGGTGCAGATAGCGAGAACATCTGCCCCTTTAAGCGCCTGCTCTTTCGTGCCGCACAGGGTCAGGCCTTCCTGATCACCGTAGATTCGCTGAGTTTCCTCCATGGCCTCCGGGTCGAAAGCCTGCACTCTGGCGCCGGCTTTCCAGAGATCTTCCATCAATGTGCGGGAAGAAGCTTCGCGCATATCGTCGGTATTCGGCTTGAACGCCAGCCCCCAAAGCGCAACGACCTTGCCATTGAGATCACCACCAAAATAGTGGCTGATCTTGTCGAACAACACGTGTTTCTGGGCGTAGTTGACCGATTCAACCGCATTGAGCAGCCGCGCTTCGTAACCGCAGTCGCTGGCGGTTCGGGCCAGGGCCTGAACATCTTTCGGGAAGCAGGAACCGCCGTAACCGCAACCGGGGTAGATGAAGTGATAACCAATCCGCGGGTCGGAACCAATGCCCCGGCGCACGGCTTCGATATCAGCGCCCAGTCGCTCTGCCAGATTGGCGATTTCGTTCATAAAGCTGATTTTGGTGGCCAGCATGGAGTTGGCCGCGTACTTGGTGAGCTCTGCGGACCGCAGGTCCATAAAGATCATACGGTCGTGACTGCGGTTGAACGGGTAATAGACCTCCCTCAGAAGCTCAGCCGCGCGCTCGCTATCAGTCCCGACAACAATGCGATCAGGCTTCATGAAATCGTTGATGGCCGCCCCTTCCTTGAGAAACTCAGGGTTGGACACCACGTCGAAATCCAGTTCCAGGCCACGACGGTCGAGCTGGGCACGAACCGCCGTCCAGACCTTGTCGCCGGTACCGACCGGCACCGTGGACTTGTCGACGACTACCTTGTAGTCCTCCATGTATTCGCCGATGGAACGGGCTACCGCGGTTACATACTGGAGGTCGGCAGAACCGTCTTCGTCCGGGGGCGTACCCACGGCAATAAACTGGAGTGTGCCGTGACGAACGGCATCTTTGGTATCGGTTGTAAAGGAAAGGCGGCCTGCCTCAACGGTGTGCTTTACGATATTGTCGAGGCCCGGCTCATAGATGGGAATCTGGCCATTCTTGAGCTTTTCAATTTTGCCCTGGTCCACATCCATACAGAGAACGTCGTGGCCAACATCCGCCAGGCAAGCACCAGTAACCAGGCCAACATAACCGGTTCCAAAAATCGTTATTTTCATCCTTTAAATCCCGATACAAATACAGAAAAGTTATTGGGTGTCGTCAGCTTTTTTCTTCTGCCAGATCGCTTCCCACGCCAGGGCGGTGCCGACAATGGTATCTAGATTGTCGTAGTCCGGCTGCCAGCCCAGGGTCTGGCGGATAAGTGTGTTGTCTGCCATCAATGCTGCCGGGTCGCCGGCGCGGCGGCCGGTTTCGGTGACCGGAAAATCAACGCCGGATTGCGCCTTGACCACATCAATCACTTCCCGGACCGTAAAGCCGCGACCATAACCGCAGTTCATGACCTTCGAATGACCACCATCTGCCATGTAGTCCAGCGCCATCACGTGGGCCTTGGCCAGGTCCTCCACGTGGATGTAGTCGCGAATGCAGGTGCCGTCCCGGGTATCGTAATCGGTGCCGAAGACACTCATGCCTTCCCGCTGTCCCGTCACGCACTCACAGGCCACCTTGATCAGATGCGTGGCTTCAGGTGTGGCCTGCCCCAACAGCCCTTCCGGATTCGCGCCTGCTACATTGAAGTAACGGAGAATCACATAATTGAGGCTGGAGGCTGCGGCCAGATCCATGATCATCCGCTCGCTCATCATCTTGGACGCGCCGTAGGGGTTGATCGGGGCCAGCGGCAGATCCTCAGTGAGCACCGTCTGCTCAGGCATACCATAGACAGCCGCGGTGGAGGAAAACACCATGTACGGCACTTCGTGCTTTTCGACCGCTTTCAGGAGGTTCAGGGTATTGCGGGTATTGTTGCTGTAGTACTTCAGGGGGTTGGCGACAGACTCCGGCACCACAATATTGGCAGCGAAATGCAGGACTGCCTCAAACTGGTGACGGGAGAACAGATCTTCGATTGCCGCTTCGTCGGCCAGATCCCCGACCACCAGTTCGCCGGCGGTGACCGCCCAGCGGTAGCCAGTGGAGAGGTTATCGAAAACAACGATATCGTGACCGGCCTGGCCCAGCTGACGGACCACGTGACTGCCAATATATCCGGCTCCGCCGGTAACGAGGACTTTCATAGGCGAAAACTACTCCTTCCCTGAATTCTGTTTGCGCAGACGCCGGATCTCTGCCCGTCGCCGACTGAAAAACTCACTGATCACCTGGCTACACTGATCTGACAAGACGCCGCCAACGGCGGTCACGTCCCAGTTCAGATGGGGCTCTTCGAGTGTCCGGCGTGCAGACTCTATTGCACCGGCCTTGGGCTCACGTGCCCCATAGACAAGCCGACTGATTCTGCCGTGGACGATCGCACCCACGCACATGGTACAGGGCTCCAGAGTAACGTAAAGCGTGGCATCCGGCAGCCGATAATTGCCCACCCGGGCGGCGGCATCGCGCAGCGCCCTGATTTCGGCATGGGCCGTGGGATCGCAACCGGAAATCGGCGCGTTAAAACCCGCGCCGATTTCCTTGCCATCCAGAACCACCACGGCACCGACAGGCACTTCGCCCTTTGCTGCAGCCTCACCAGCCAGCTGGAGCGCGCGATTCATCCAGCGCTTGTCTTCCGGCGTCGCCTCAGACATCGGACCGGCTCACCCGTCGATTATTCCCACTCGATGGTTGCGGGCGGCTTGGACGAAACATCGTAGGTCACCCGGGATACACCGGTGATCTCATTGATGATCCGGTTGGAAACGGTCTCAAGGAGATCGTAAGGCAGATGCGCCCAGCGGGCGGTCATGAAATCGATGGTTTCAACAGCACGAAGAGCCACCACGTATTCATAGCGACGGGCGTCACCTACCACGCCAACCGACTTGACCGGCAGGAATACTGCAAAGGCCTGGCTCGTCTTGTGGTAGAAATCCGCACGGTGGAGTTCCTCCAGGAAAATGGCGTCGGCGCGGCGCAGGATATCGGCATATTCCTTTTTAACTTCACCGAGAATACGTACGCCCAGACCCGGCCCCGGGAACGGGTGGCGGTACACCATGTCGTAGGGCAAACCGAGCTCCAGACCGATTCGGCGCACCTCATCCTTGAACAGCTCCCGCAGCGGCTCCACCAGCTTCATTTTCATGGTTTCCGGCAGGCCGCCCACATTGTGGTGGGACTTGATAACGTGGGCCTTGCCGGTCTTGGACGCAGCAGACTCGATCACGTCCGGATAGATCGTGCCCTGTGCCAGCCAGTTCACGTCCTTGATATTGGCCGCTTCATCGTCGAACACATCGATAAAGGTATTGCCGATGATCTTGCGCTTCTGCTCTGGATCATTGACCCCTTTGAGCTTCGACAGGAAAAGGTCTTCGGCATCAACCCGAATCACTTTGACGCCCATGTTGCTGGCGAACATGTCCATCACCTGGTCGCCTTCATGAAGACGCAAGAGACCGTTGTCCACAAACACACAAGTGAGCTGATCACCGATTGCCCGGTGCAGCAGTGCTGCCGTCACCGAGGAATCGACGCCACCCGACAAACCAAGCAATACCTTGTCGTTGCCCACCTGCTCGCGAATTTGCTGAACCGCATCATCGACGATCTTGGCCGGCGTCCAGAGGGCTTCGCATTTACAGATAGTCAGGATGAAATGCTCGAGAATCCGCTTGCCCTGGAGGGTGTGGGTTACTTCGGGGTGGAACTGGACGCCGTACAGGTTCCGGCTGAGATCCTGCATCGCGGAAATTGGCGCGCTCTCGGTGGAGGCCAGCAGCTCGAAGCCTTCAGGCATCGCCACCACCTTGTCACCGTGGCTCATCCACACGTCCAGCAGCGACTCACCAGCCGGCGTCAGATGATCCGTGATATCCGCCAGCAGCGGACCCTTGGCGCGAACCTTCACCTGGGCATAACCGAACTCGCGTTTCTCGGAACTGGCAACGCGGCCTCCAAGCTGCTCTGCCATAGTCTGCATGCCGTAGCAGATGCCGAGAATCGGGATACCACGGTCAAACAGCCCTTCCGGCGCCCGAGGACCGCCCAGCTGAGTTACCGACTCCGGACCGCCTGCAAGAATAATCCCCTTCGGATTGAACTCATTAAGCTCGTCATCGGTGATATCGAACGCTTTGATCTCACAGTAAACGCCGATCTCGCGAACACGACGGGCAATCAGCTGGGTGTACTGGGAACCGAAATCGAGAATCAGGATGCGGTGGTCGTGGATGTTCTGGGCCATGGAGTCCTCGGGGCTGAATAAACAACGCGGCCCTCTGGGGGCCGCGTCTGGTAGGGCAATGGTTAACCGATACGGTAGTTGGGCGATTCTTTGGTGATGGTCACATCGTGCACATGGCTCTCACGCATACCCGCGTTGGTGATGCGCACGAATTCAGGCTTGGTGCGCATTTCTTCCATGGTGGCGCTACCGGTGTAGCCCATGGCAGCCCGCAGGCCACCAACCAGCTGGTGAACGATGTTACGCATCGGACCTTTGCAGGCAACGCGGCCTTCGATGCCTTCAGGAACCAGTTTCTCGATACCCTTACTGGCGTCCTGGAAGTAACGATCGCTGGAGCCTTGCCCCATGGCGCCGATGGAACCCATGCCACGATAGGCCTTGTAACTGCGGCCCTGGAACAGCTCCACTTCGCCAGGTGCCTCATCGGTACCTGCCAAAAGGCTGCCGATCATGACGCTATGGGCGCCTGCGGCAATGGCTTTGGCAATATCACCGGAGAAACGGATACCGCCATCAGCGATTACCGGGACTCCGTGCTCTTTCAGCGCTGCGGCCACGTTGGAAACCGCAGAAATCTGGGGCACACCAATACCCGCCACAATACGGGTGGTGCAGATGGAACCGGGGCCAATGCCTACCTTTACTGCATCCGCGCCGGCTTCCGCCAGGGCGAGCGCCGCATGTGACGTGGCGATGTTGCCGCCAATCACCTGCACATCGGGGAAATTCTTCTTGATGAAGCGCACGCGTTCCATCACACCACGGGAATGACCGTGGGCGGTATCCACCACGATCACGTCGACCCCGGCTTCGGCCAGTGCGGTAATGCGGGCTTCGGTGTCGCCACCGGTGCTCACGGCCGCGCCAACTCTCAAACGACCCTGATCGTCTTTACACGCCAGCGGGTAATCTTTCGCCTTCTGGATATCCTTGACCGTGATCAGGCCGCGCAGCTCGAAGTTATCGTTAACGACCAGAACCTTCTCGATCCGATGGCGATGCAGCAGCTCTTTCACTTCCTCGAGACAGGCGCCTTCCTTGACCGTAACCAGCTTTTCCTTGGGCGTCATGATATCCCGAACCAGCGTGTCCATACGGCTTTCAAAACGGATGTCGCGGCCAGTGACGATACCGATCAGGTCGTGGCCGTCCACCACCGGAAGACCGGAGATGCTGTTCGCCATGGTGATATCTACCAGTTCGCGAACCGTTGTCTCGGGCGAAACTGTAATCGGATCCTTCACCACGCCACTCTCGAACTTCTTGACCTTGCGGACGGCTGCCGCCTGTTGCTCAACGGTCATGTTCTTGTGCATGATGCCGATACCGCCTTCCTGAGCCATGGCGATGGCCAATTCTGCCTCGGTAACGGTATCCATGGCGGAAGACAGAAGAGGAATGTTGAGGGTGATACCCTTGGTCAGCTGGGTTTGCAGGCTAACCTCGTGGGGCAGCACTTCTGAATATCCGGGAACCAGCAGAACGTCATCAAATGTGAGGGCTTCTTCGGCAATTCGCAGCATTGGGATCCGCCTTTTGATCGTGCTAAGTTGGGAATTTCCGTGCCGTACCCGCGGCGGTACGACAAAGCAAAATCCTTAATCGATCTATTATAATGGGGCTCTCGAAGACAGTAAACCGGCCCTTTTTTAAGGTTCGATTGCATCTTTTTGAAATTTCGCTATTTTTACCCTCCCTCTTTTCGGCTATTGCGTATGTATAACGACGGATCAGGACCGGCGACGCCGCATCTTCAGGACACCCGGCCCCGGGCACTCAGCGTCAGCGAGCTCAACCACCAGGCCAGACATCTTCTGGAATCGAGCTTTATGCAGGTGTGGGTGGAAGGTGAACTCTCCGGATTTTCTCGCCCCTCGTCCGGCCACTGGTATTTTTCCCTGAAAGACCGGAAATGCCAGGTGCGATGCGCCATGTTCCGGGGCATGAACCAGCGCATCCGCACACCACCGAAAGAGGGCGATCAGGTCCGGATCCGCGGCAAGGTCACTCTTTACGAGAACCGCGGCGACTTCCAGATTATCGTTGAACACGTCGAACCTGCGGGGCTCGGCGCCCTCCAACAGGCCTTCGAGGAGCTCAAGCAGAAATTGCTGGCCGAAGGACTGTTTGAACAGGCCAGCAAGAAACCGCTGCCCTCACTGCCCAGGCACATCGGTGTCGTCACCTCACCCACCGGCGCCGCGATCCACGACATACTCACCGTTCTCGCCCGGCGGTGCCCCGCTATACCCGTAACGCTCTACCCCACTGCCGTTCAGGGCAAGGCGGCGACCGCTGACATCGCACGAGCCATCGAAGCCGCACAGAACCACGGCGTTGCCGATGTCCTGATTATCGGCCGTGGCGGTGGCTCTCTGGAGGATCTCTGGTGCTTCAATGAAGAAGCGGTCGCCCGCGCGATTGCCGCTTGCCGGATCCCCACGGTCAGTGCGGTTGGTCACGAGGTCGATGTAACCATTGCCGATTTCGTGGCTGATCTTCGGGCCCCGACGCCCTCCGCGGCCGCCGAAAAGATTTCGCCGGACCAGTCAGACTGGCTTAAACAGCTAAGAGACCGGGAATTCCGCCTGTCCAACGCCATGGGCCTGGCCCTGAAGCGCCTGGGCACCCAGCTCGGACATCTGAGCGCCCGGTTGCGCGACCCAAGAAGGGAGCTTCTGGAGAAAGCCCAGCGAATGGATGAGCTCGAACTGCGCCTCCGTAAAGCTATTCGACAGCGCCTGACAACCGTTGGCGTGCGCAATGATCACCTGCGCCAGAGACTGGTCATGCAGTCGCCGCACCGCCAGCTCTCGGATAGCCAGGACGCGCTGCGGCGCGTGAGCGAGCGATTGGTTTCGGTCATGCAGCAGGACCTGAAACAGCGTCGCGACAACCTGGAACATGCGGCGCAGACTCTGAATGTGGTCAGCCCCCTTGCGACCCTTGGACGGGGTTATTCCATCGTGCGCGACAACAACGGAAACATTCTTCGGGATGCTTCAAACGTTAACCCCGGCGACACCATCTCAGCCCGCGTTGCACGGGGTGAAATGACTGCGAAGGTGACTTCGGTCAAATCTACAGAAGAAACTGGCCCCTAGACCCCCGAGACTAAGCCAATGGTCTACTAGTCCATGATTTCAAACGGCCTAAAGTTGTCAGGAAACGTATTAAAACAACAACAGGCACGATGAGGTGGAATGTATGGACTACCACTCAGAGTTCCGGCGGTCGATAGACAAACCGGACGAATTCTGGCGTGAACAGGCGGAAAAAATTGACTGGATCGAACCGCCGAAAACCATCTGGCAGCCAACCGACAATGGGCACGGGCAGTGGTTCCCCGACGGCACTCTGAACACTTGCGATGTGGCACTGGATGCCAACATCCGTGCAGGGCGTGGCGAACAGAAAGCCCTGATCTACGATTCTCCGGTTACCGATACCCAGCGCTCCTACACCTACAACGAGCTGACCGATGAAGTGGCCCGGTTCGCTGGAGCCCTCAAAGACCGGGGCATCACCAAGGGCGACCGGGTCATCATCTACATGCCGATGATTCCGGAAGCCGTCATTGCAATGCTCGGCTGCGCGCGAATTGGCGCCATTCATTCTGTGGTCTTCGGCGGCTTTGCAGCCCATGAGCTTGCGGTTCGCATCGATGACGCCAAACCAAAGGCTGTGATTACCGCTTCCTGTGGCATCGAAGTCACCCGTGTGATCGAGTACAAGCCCCTGGTCGACAAGGCCATTGATCAGGCCAGCCACAAACCGGAAACCTGCATCGTTTACCAGCGCCAACAGGTACAGGCCGAACTTCAGGCTGGCCGTGACCACGACTGGAACGAATTGATGGAAACGGCCGAACCAGCCGACCCGGTGCCCGTCAAATCAACAGACCCGCTCTATATTCTTTACACTTCAGGCACCACCGGTAAACCCAAAGGTGTGGTGCGCGACAACGGTGGTCATGCGGTTGCGCTGAACTACAGCATGAAGCTGGTCTACGACGCCAAACCCGGCGATGTTTACTGGGCTGCCTCTGACGTTGGCTGGGTCGTCGGCCACAGCTACATCGTCTACGCGCCATTGTTTGCGGGTTGCACGACCATCATGTACGAGGGCAAGCCGGTGAAAACACCGGATGCCGGCGCCTTCTGGCGAGTGGTTCAGGATCACAAAGTGAACATGCTGTTCACTGCCCCGACCGCATTCCGGGCCGTCCGCAAGGAAGATCCGGAAGCAGACCAGCTTTCACACTACGACATCAGTTCACTGAAAAGACTGTTCCTGGCCGGCGAGCGACTCGATCCCGCCACCTATGAGTGGCTGAAAGAGCACACTGGCCTGCCGGTTCTCGACCACTGGTGGCAGACCGAAACCGGTTGGGCCATTTGCTGCAATCCGGTGGGAATCGAGTTAATGGCGACCAAACCAGGTTCGGCAACCGTTCCCTCCCCTGGCTACAACGTGCAGGTAGTGGACATGAACGGCAGCCAGATGCCCGCCGGCGAGCAGGGTCAGATTGCTGTAAAACTGCCACTGCCACCCGGCTGTATGATGACAGTCTGGGGCGACGATGAGCGTTTCCGCAAAACCTACCTGGAACCGATATCGGGATTCTACAGCTCCGGCGACGGCGGCTTTATTGACGATGACGGGTACGTGTTCGTTATGGGCCGTACCGATGACGTTATCAATGTCGCTGGCCACCGGCTCTCTACCGGTGAGATGGAGGAAGTCGTCGCTTCCCACCCGGCCATAGCCGAGTGCTGCGTCGTGGGTGCGCACGATGATATGAAAGGGCAGATCCCCATAGGGCTGGTTCTGATCAAGGACGGCGCAACCATCGACCATGACGAACTGGAAGACGAGCTGGTGGAGATGGTTCGAGACAAGATTGGCGCCATCGCCTGTTTCCGCCGCGCCCTGGTGGTTGATCGCCTGCCCAAGACCCGTTCCGGCAAGATCCTCAGACGGGTCATCCGCCAGATTGCCGATGGCGAGGAATACGCGGTGCCCAGCACCATTGATGACCCTGCCATTCTGGAAGAAATCAGCGAGCAGTTCCGCCGCTGACAGAGCCACCGTGAAAGCTGCCCGCCCCGCCCGAACCGGGGGCGGGCAATTTTTGCCCAATCAAATCCCAACCTGTTGTTTTTGCCCGCAATAAAACCTTCACGAAAGCTGCAAAAATTTCGTTGACGCCCCCCAAAGTCGGTCTATACTGAAATTGCTGTGAAAATACAGCGGTATTTGGTGAATGCGTTTCAACGTCCTGCCGAAGTGCTCTTCGTTGCCCCTTCCTCAGTACTCTCTGGATTTCTCAGCAACGATTCCATGTGGAATTTTGAAGGTCCCGTGAGGGCAAATTACAGAAAGACAGGAAAGATCAATGTCCGATACTAAAACCGGCCACGTTAAGTGGTTTAACGAGTCCAAAGGCTTTGGCTTCATTGCTCAGGACGGTGGCAGCGACGTGTTTGTTCACTACAGCGCAATCAATGCAAGCGGTTTCCGCACCCTGACCGAAGGCCAGCAGGTGCAGTTCACCGTAACACAGGGCCCGAAAGGCCCGCAGGCGGAAAACGTTACCCCGGTCTAAGGGTATACGCTCCGTCCTTTGCCCCTCACGGGCATCGGAAAACCAACAAGCCGGCATTCGTGCCGGCTTGTGTCGTCAGGACGGACGGTTTTTCAGGCACCCGCCGATTCAGGTTCGGCTTCCGTCTCAGGCATTTCGATACCCACTGCCTGGGCGACTGCCGAAAACAAGGCCTGCAGGGTGGCAGATGTCGTGTCTTCGGCCAGTGCCGCAGCGCTGCAATGCATACCGTTTGCGGTCAAGCGAATACAGGCCAGTGCGTTGGCATTGGTGCCCTCACCCAGCGCAAACTCGTCGTAAGCCTCGACAGCAATGGAGATATCAAAGCGCATCTCCAGCGCCTCAGATACAGCCTCCACTGCGCCCAGCCCATGGCCATCCAGACGAACCGGCGATGCATCGCGACCCACCGACACCTCGGCATGCACACCCTCTTCGTCCCGGTGCAGGTCGTAGGAGCGCAGTGCCCAATCGGCGTGGACTTTCAGATAGCGATCCTCGAACAGGCGATGAATGGTCAGTGAGTCAATCTCGCCACCGTTGGTTTCCGCCTCTCTCTGGACCACCTTGCTGAACTCGATCTGCAACCAGCGTGGCAGACTGATGTTGTAATCCCGCTCCAGTACATAGGCGACACCGCCCTTGCCAGACTGACTGTTGATGCGAACCACTTCCTCATAGCGGCGACCAACATCGAACGGGTCGATGGGCAGATACGCGACGTTCCAGGTTTCGCCATCCTTGCGGCGCGCCAGACACTTGCGAATGGCATCCTGATGGCTGCCTGAGAAGGCGGTGAACACCAGTTCGCCGGCGTAGGGATGGCGTGGATGGGTGGAAATCTCCGTACAGGCCTCGACCACTTCGGTGATCTCTGCCATGCCCGACAGATCCAGCGTGGGATCAATGCCCTGGGAGTAAAGGTTCATGGCCATGGTCACCAGATCCATGTTGCCGGTGCGTTCACCGTTGCCCATCAATGTGCCCTCGACCCGATCGGCCCCTGCCATTACCGCCAACTCGGCGGCGGCCACGGCACAGCCGCGATCATTGTGGGTATGCACGCTGATGCTGATGTGTTCACGGCGCCGGATGTTGTCGCAGATCCACTCGATCTGGTCCGCAAACACGTTGGGTGTCGCCATTTCAACGGTGGCAGGCAGGTTGATAATCATCGGCTGGCCCTCTTCCGGACGCCAGACCTCACTCACGGCATCAATCACTTCCGCGGCGAAATCCAGCTCGGTACCGGTAAAGCTTTCCGGTGAATACTGGAACGTCCACTCGGTCTCCGGGTGGCGCGCGGCGATGTCACGAACCAGTTTGGCACCATTGACGGCAATGTCCCTGATACCGTCACGATCCAGACCAAACACCTGCTCCCGCTGAACCGTGGAAGTAGAATTGTAGACATGCACGATTGCCTTTCGGGCGCCGGCCAATGCTTCATAGGTACGCTCGATCAACTCAGGACGGGCCTGGGTCAGCACCTGTATTTTCACATCCTCAGGGATGCGATTTTCTTCAATCAGCTTGCGGCAGAAATCGAAATCCGGTTGGCTGGCAGCGGGAAAGCCAATCTCGATTTCCTTGAAACCCAACTTCACCAGCAATTCGAACATCCGCGTTTTCTGGGCAACAGACATGGGCTTCACCAGTGCCTGATTACCATCCCGAAGATCTACGGCACACCAGGTTGGCGCCTTCTCGATGACCTTGTCCGGCCAGCGACGGTCGGTTTTGGCAACAGGTTTGAACGCAACGTATTTGCGATGATCGAAAGCCATGCGTGTAATTCCTTGCGGTTTCAGAAGTGAATTCTTTGATGGGTACAGGTTAACGCGAAAAAGCTGGTATTTGATTGCGAACTTGAGCGGGGAAGCGTATTTTCTAACCTATAAATTGCTTGATAAACGCCATTCTTGGAATTTTATGACCGAAAACAAGAAAACCCTCGCCAAAATTGACAAGATGGACCGCCGAATTCTCGAACAGATCCAGCAGGATGGCTCCCTGACCAACCAGGAACTGGCAGAGAAAGTCGGGCTATCCCCTTCGCCCTGTCTCCGTCGTGTGCGGGCCCTTGAGGATGCCGGTATCATCGTCAGAACCGTCACCATTCTGGACCACAAGAAACTTGGCCTTTCTCTGACGGCAATCATTCTGATTGGCATGGATCGGCATACACCCGAGCGTTTCGCGGCGTTTGAAGAGCAGGTTGCCGAGTACCCGGAGGTGCAGGAGTGCTACCTGATTACCGGCCAGGACGCCGATTACATGCTGAAGGTGGTGGTACCGGACATGGACCATTACCACCATTTCCTGCTGAACCGAATTACCCGCATTCAGGGCGTCAGCGGCGTGCACTCCAGCTTCGTGCTCCGGCGAGTAATCGACAGTACTGCCCTGCCATTGGGGTACCTTTCCTGACTCAGGCGACGAACTCGCGGACGTAAGCCCTTGCCATGCATTTGAGCTCCTCCACCAGTTGTCGACCCTGGGCGTCGGGCAGAGTTACCGCCAGCCGCAGGACAGTGCCGGCGGACCTTGGCAGCAAAAGGCTTGCGGTCCAGCGCCGATCATCAGGAATCCGGGGACACTCCTCTTTGAGTTTCCGGTCCAGATCGCGGGCGTTGGTGTACAGCTCTCTCAGATCCAGCTCCCTCAGCTCAGGCATTGCCTCTACACCACTCCAGATCGCCGAGTAGGCAGGCTCGTGGCGATAGAACTCATAAAACTGATCGATGAGAACGTCTACCGCATCGCTGAGGTTCAGTTCCTGCAACCGTTCCCGCAGAGCACGCTCCATCTTCTCCACCTGCTGTTCGGCAATGGCATGGACGATGGCCGCCTTGTTGGGAAAGTAGCGGTAGAGAGAAGCCAGCGACATACCCGATTG
Source organism: Marinobacter manganoxydans MnI7-9 (assembly GCF_000235625.1). Taxonomy (GTDB): domain Bacteria; phylum Pseudomonadota; class Gammaproteobacteria; order Pseudomonadales; family Oleiphilaceae; genus Marinobacter; species Marinobacter manganoxydans. Next base: position 52,253 of record NZ_AGTR01000001.1, read on the forward strand.
TCGGGCAATGGCTGACATGCTCGCAGCATCGACACCGGTCTCATGAAAAATGGCGGCGGCATGGCGAAGGATGGTGTTGACGCGCTCCCGGCTGCGGGCCTGAACCGGCCGGCGCCGCGGGGCGACATCAATAGATTCGTCGGTCATCATCTGTACCTTGTGCAACAGGCTCCGTACAATAATGGCCACTTTACGACAAATAAAGGCTCCGGCGGGCCAACCGCCGCCTGTCCATTAGTCTAACACTTCAGATTTATTACAAACGGAAGACACGATGCGAGCAAGCCGCTACCTGATTGCCACCCAGAAAGAGACCCCCGCCGACGCCGAGATCATCAGTCATCAGCTGATGTTGCGTGCCGGCATGATTCGCAAGCTGGCCGCCGGACTATACACCTGGTTGCCAATGGGCCTGCGTACCCTGCGCAAGGTCGAGCGAATCGTTCGCGAAGAAATGGACAAGAGTGGCGCTCAGGAAGTGTTGATGCCTGCGGTCCAGCCGGCCGAACTCTGGGAGGAATCCGGACGCTGGACCCAGTACGGCGGCGAACTGCTGCGTATGAAAGACCGTCATGGTCGTGATTTCTGTTTCGGACCGACCCACGAAGAGGTCATTGCCGACCTGATCCGGAATGAGATCAGCAGCTACAAGGAGTTGCCAGCCAACTTCTACCAGGTTCAGACCAAATTCCGGGACGAGCGTCGCCCCCGGTTTGGCGTGATGCGCGCCCGGGAATTCCTGATGAAGGACGCTTATTCCTTCCATCTGAACGCCGAGTCCCTGAACGAAACCTACGAATTGATGCACCGCACCTACTGCGCCATTTTCGACCGTTTCGGCCTGGATTACCGTGCTGTACAGGCGGACTCCGGCGCCATTGGTGGCAGCGCATCCCACGAGTTCCATGTGCTCGCATCTTCGGGTGAAGATGACATCGTGTTCAGCACCGGGAGCGATTACGCAGCCAACATCGAGAAAGCAGAGGCAGTAGCCCCGAGCGGCACCCGCCCTGCTCCGGCCGAGGAAATGAAGGAAGTCGCCACGCCGGACCAGAAAACCATCGAGGCGGTATCACAGCTGCTGGGCATTGACGCCACCCGCACGGTTAAAACCCTGCTGGTGAAGGCGGAAGCTGACGAGGACGGCAACTCCGGGCTGGTTGCACTGGTTCTGCGGGGCGATCACACCCTGAACGAGATCAAGGCCGAAAACCTGGCCGGCGTTGCCGAGCCTCTGACAATGGCCACCGATGAGGAAATCGAACAGGCTGTCGGCTGCAAGCCCGGATCTATCGGACCGGTAAACCTCAACGTGCCCGTTATTGTGGACCGCAGTGCCGCGCATCTGGCTGACTTTGTCTGCGGCGCCAACCGGGAAGGCTTCCACCTTACCGGCGTGAACTGGGAGAGAGACGCTGCGCTTGAACGGATGGAAGACCTGCGCAACGTGGTTGAGGGCGACCCCAGCCCGGATGGCAAGGGCACTCTGGAGATCCGGCGCGGCATTGAAGTGGGCCACATCTTCAAACTTGGCAACAAGTACAGCACTGCCATGAACGCCACGGTTCTCGATGAAAACGGCAAAACCGTGATTATGGACATGGGCTGTTACGGCCTGGGTGTTTCCCGGGTTGTTGCCGCAGCCATTGAACAGAACCACGATGAAAACGGCATCATCTGGCCCGATGCCATTGCGCCTTTCCAGGTGGCCATTGTTACTCTGAACGCCCATAAGTCACCGACCGTTGCCGAGGCCGGCGAAAAGCTTTATGAACAGCTACGCCAGGCCGGTTACGATGTGCTTCTGGACGACCGCAAAGAGCGCCCGGGCGTGAAGTTTGCCGATATGGAATTGATTGGTATCCCGCACCGGTTCGTGGTTTCCGAGCGTGGTCTGGCAGCCGGAACCCTGGAGTACAAGGGCAGAAAGGATGCGGAAAAACAGGATGTACCGGTGGCTGAAGCGCTGCCATTCCTGGTCAACGCATCGCCCCGAAAAGGGCTCTGATCGCTGTCCGCATGCGCGGACAAGCCTCTGACGGCACTTGCATAAAGCAGTGCCGTCAGGGATTTTCCCTTCCCGAACCACCCACAATCCCTGGCTCCATTTCCAGGGTGACACCGAACCGGTCAACGACTGACTGACGAACTTCTCTGGCAAGCTCCAGTATGTCGGCACCTGTGCCGCCCGAGTGGTTAATCAGCACCAGCGCCTGTCGGTTATGCACGCCCACCCGGGCATTCCGGAAGCCTTTCCAGCCACTTTGATCGATCAGCCACGCCGCTGCCAGTTTTACCCCCTGCTCCTGAGGATAAGCCACAATATCCGGGTGCCGCTCGCTGAGTGCCTCGAACGTTACTCCGTCAACCACCGGGTTCTTGAAGAAACTTCCGGCGTTCGGAATCATATCCGGGTCCGGCAACTTTCGTCGGCGAATGGCCATTATGGCCTCTGCCACATGCAAAGGGTCGAGGGCGGTTTCCGCTGTATCACCGAGGTACTCCCGGAGATCCCGATATCCGAGCACCAGAGCACGTGAGCGGGACAGGCCCAAACGGATTTCGGTGATCACATAGCGACCCGGCGTCTGTTTGAAGAGGCTGTCGCGGTAGGAAAAACGGCACTGGGCGTTATTGAGAACAACCAGCTCACCCGAATTGCGATCCAGTGCGGTGACGGATTCCAGGCAATCGCCGAGCTCAACACCATAGGCACCAATATTCTGGACGGGCGCCGCTCCGGCCGTGCCCGGGATAAGCGCCAGATTCTCGATACCGCGATAACCGGCCCGGGCAGCATACAGGACCGCCTCATGCCAGTTTTCACCCGCACCAAGCACCAGGGTCGCCCTGTGGTCCTCAATGTGCTCCCAACGGCGGCCACGAATCGCCAGACGCACCACCAGCCCCGCGAAGTCACCCGCGAACACCAGGTTACTGCCGCCCCCCAGAATCAGGACTTCCTGATCCTCTGATGAGGCCCAGTCCAGAGACCTGACCAACTCATCTGAGGTGTGAACTTCGACATAAAAACGGGCTTTGGCCGGCACGTGCAGGGTATTCAGCGCCTCCAGCTCTATGTTTTCCCGAATTTCCGGCTGCTGACTCAAGCCAGGCGCCCCCGGATGTCCGCCAGCAGGCCCTCGCCGGCTTCCTGAATCAGGTCAAGCACGGTTTCAAAACCTGCGTCACCACCGTAATAGGGATCTGGCACTTCCTGATGGGCCGACTGACCGAACTCCAGAAACAGGGCTGGCCGGGTGCCGCCATTTTGATGCCATACGTCCTTGATGTCCGCCAGGTTCTGGCGATCCATCACCAGCACGTAGTCAAAGGTGTCCAGATCCTCCGGACTGAACTGGCGGGCCCGTAATCCACTGATGTCGATACCCCGGCGCCGGGCAGCCTCCTGGGCGCGGGCGTCAGGAGTCTTGCCAATGTGCCAGTCACCGGTGCCGCAGGAGTCGATGTGAACCTGATCTGCAAGGCCCGCCTGCTCCACCAGTGAGCGAAACACACCTTCAGCACTGGGCGATCGACAGATGTTGCCCAGGCACACGAAAAGAACGTTTACCGGTTCAGCCATTCTCGCTATTCCTCTTCTCCAGCCAGCCTCGGACCCTGTGCAAATCGGCGTCGGTATCAACGCCGCCCGGCGGGTTGACGGCGGCCACATCCACGTGAATACGGGCACCATTATAGAGAGCCCTCAACTGTTCCAGAGATTCGGTTACCTCGGTCGGCGCAGGCGCCCAGCTGACAAACTCGGCCAGGACGGAAGCACGGTAACCATAGATGCCGATATGCCGGAAATATCCGACATTATCCGGCAAGGCAGCGTCCAGCCCCGTCAGAGGTGTGCCCTCCTGCCACTGGTCCCGGGCCCACGGGATCGGCGCACGGCTGAAATAATGGGCGATCCCCCTGTGATCGAACACCACCTTGACCACATTGGGATTGAACACGTGCTCCGGATCGTGGATCCGCTCACACAGTGTGGCAATGGCGACTTCAGGATAAAACTCCAGATTGTCGGCCACCTGGTTGATCAGTTCGGGCGGGATCAGGGGCTCGTCACCCTGCACGTTAACGACCCGATGATCCGGACCGAAACCCAGCACCCGTGCAACCTCCTCAAGACGGTCTGTGCCGCTGGCGTGATTGAGTGATGTCATGACCACTTCTGCACCGAAGCCTTCGCATGCGGTCCGGATCCGATCATCGTCCGTGGCGACAACGACCCTGTCTGCACGGCTTTCCGCGGCACGCTCACAGACATGCTGGATCATCGGCTTGCCGGCAATGTCTGCCAGAGGCTTGCCCGGAAGGCGGCTGGACGCATAGCGGGCCGGAATCACAACGGTAAAAGACATTTAGTAACCACCTGGCTGACTTGGGTTTAGCGCTTGTGCAGACGCTCATCAGTAGAGAGCGTCCGGGCTTCGGTAGCCAACATCACAGGAATCCCCTCGCGGATCGGGAACGCCATGGCGTCCTGGTAACAGACCAGCTCGGTTCTGTCCTCGTTGAGTTTCAGATCGCCCTTACACACCGGACAGGCCAACAGCGCCAACAGTTTTTTATCCATGTTGCTTACTCACTTGATATCAGGAAGTTAACGGCTCGGAACATTGGCGAACCCGGGCCAGAAACGCGTCCCGGAACGGTCCCGGCAATCTGGCCTCAACGGTGAGGCTCCAGGCATTATCGGGTGCAAATTCCCGGCATTTCACCGCGTCTTTTGCGGTCATGACTATCAACTCATCGGTATCACTGTTCAGATCCTCGGGACGGAAACGATGGTGATCCGGAAAGGCCGCTTCGGTAACATCGGCGCCAAGGGTTCTGAGTGTATCGAAAAACCGGGCCGGGTTTCCGATCCCGGCCACAGCCCTCACGGCCTTGCCCCTGAGATCGCCAACCGCTCTCGACTCCCCTGTTTTCAGGTGAACGAGGGTTGCAGGCTCAAGAATCATGGAAAATATCGCAGGGTGGTCAATGCCAACAAAGCTTTCCATAGCCTGCTCTGAAAGCTCTTTGCCATTTACAATAACAAAGTCTACAGAAGCCAGTCGCGAAACCGGCTCCCGAAGCGGGCCAACGGGGATCAAGGCGCCGTTACCGATGCCCCTTTGTCCATCAAATACCGACAGCTCCAGGTCTCTGGGCAACTTGTAGTGTTGAAGGCCGTCGTCACAAATCAGCACATCACCCAGGTTTTTCTCAAGAGCGTAATCGGCGCCCCGTCGGCGGCGCGGATCAACAACAACCGGGCACCCGGTGCTCAGCGCCAGCATGACAGGCTCGTCACCGGCTTCGGAAGGACTGGTCTCCGCCGCAACTTCCAGCGGGTACTGGCCAGCATCGCCACCATAACCCCTGCTGAGAATAACCGGCCGCCAGCCATCGGATGCCAGTGCGGAAACCAGCCAGGCGGTGAGCGGCGATTTGCCGGTTCCACCGGCAGTGATGTTGCCAACCACAATGACCGGAACCGGGAGCGACGCATCTCTCGCATCCCAGGCGGCCCGACGGCGGGCTTCCGCGATGCTCCGGTACAGCCAAGACAGCGGTGCCAGAAAAGCCAGAGGGCGCTTCCTTCCATACCAGAGACGCTCAACCAGCGAACTCATGGCAGATTGCACCGCGCTCATGACTGCTCGCTGAACTGCATCTGGTGCAATTGAGCGTAAGCGCCGCCAGCGGCAAGGAGTTCGTCGTGGCGGCCGGATTCGGCGATGCGGCCATTGTCCATCACCAGGATTCGGTCCGCTTTCTCGATGGTGGACAGGCGATGCGCAATAACCAGAGTGGTACGGCCCTGCATAACCGTTTCCAACGCTTCCTGGATATGGCGTTCAGATTCCGTATCCAGCGCCGATGTCGCCTCATCAAGGATCAGAATCGGGGCGTTCTTGAGCAGCGCCCGGGCGATGGCGAGCCGCTGTCGCTGCCCACCGGAAAGCATGACGCCGTTGTCACCGATCATGGTATCCAGCCCCTCGGGCATACGGTCAATAAATTCGAGCGCATGAGCCTTGGCGGCGGCCTCGCGGATTTCTTCGCGCGTGCAGTTCCGGAGAGAGCCATAAGCTATGTTGGCCGCGATACTATCGTTAAAAAGCACTACATTCTGGTTCACGAGTGCAATCTGGGACCGAAGCCCTTTCAGGGAAAACTCCTTTAGCGAATGCCCATCGATACGAATGTCACCGCCGGTGTATTCATAGAATCTTGGAATGAGACTCACCAGGGTGGACTTTCCGCTCCCTGAACGACCGACAAGTGCCACACTCTGACCGGCAGGAATGCTAAAGGAGATACCTTCCAGAACATTATCGAGCTGATCCCGGTACCGAAAGGCCACCTCATCAAACTCGATGTCGCCCTCAACGCGATCCGGCGAATACGTACCCGGATCCTGTTCCGGCGATTCGTCGATTGTTTCGAACACATCGTAAGCGGCTGCAACGCCCTTCTGGATCTTGGCGTGAACAGAGGTAACCTGACGGATGGGCTTGGCCATGGTCGTCGCTGCCGTAATGAATGCTACCAGCTGACCCGTGGTCATCTCACCGCGAATTTCAGGCGCCAGCATCATCCAGACCAATCCGGCAATGGCGATGGCCACCAGTACCTGAATCACCGGAACACTGATCGCCTGAGTGGATGCCATCTTCAAACTTTGCTTGAGGTTTCTATTGTTAACCTCTTGAAAACGAGCACGTTCATAATCCTCACCACCAAAGGTGCGAACAACGCGATAGCCGGTAATCGATTCAGAGGCCACATGGGTTATATCGCCCATCGAGCCCTGGATCCGCTGACTGATCTTGCGGAAGCGTTTGCTGGCATAGCTTACAACCGCGGCAATGAGCGGCCCCACCGCCAGGAAAATCAGCGTGAGCTTCCAGTTGGTATAAAACATGTAACCCAGCAGACCGACAATGGTCAGACCTTCGCGGAGCGTGATGGTCACGGCGTTGGTCGTCGCCTCCGCCACCTGCTCGACGTTAAAGGTAAGCTTGGACACCAGCCGTCCCGCCGCGTTGTCATCGAAATAGCGGGAAGGCAGTGTCATCAGTCGATCAAACACATCGTTACGAAGCGCATTGATGACCTGACGCCCGACATAGCTGATGAAGTACTGGCTCAGGAAGGTGCCCAGCCCACGGAATGCGAAGACGCCAACGATAACCAGCGTCAGCATCAGACGATTCTGCTCGGTCGGATTCTCGATCGCCGCAATGACGTATTCCATGGCTGCCGCCATACCAGTCGATGCAGCGGCATAGATAATGTTGCCGAGTACTGCAAGGGAGAAGGCCAGCAGGAACGGCTTTACATAAGCGAGAAGGCGCTTGTAGGTATCCCAACTGCCCGCCGGCAGGCCGGCCGCAGGGTCTGGTATAGGCTCGGACACCTTCACTGGCTATCAGCCTCCCGCTCGGTAGTAATGCTGAGCTTGGCAAATCCGAGACGGCCGGCAACGTCCATGGCACGCACCACAAATTCATGGGGTGTGCGGGCGTCAGCGGTAATGATGAACGGAAGCGAGTTATTGCCTTCAGCCAGTTCACGGACACCCCGCTCAAGGGTCTCCCGCCGATTATTGACCAATGTGCGGTCGTTCAGGATGTACTGCCCCTCGGCATTGATCACCACGTCGATCTGCTGCACTTCGGATGCCGGCGCAGGCTCGCCACTGGCCTCAGGCAATTCAACCTGCAGATGGCTCTCGCGGGTAAAGGTCGTGGAAACCATAAAGAAAATCAGCAGCAGAAACACCACGTCGATCAGTGGCGTCAGGTCTACCCCGACTTCCTGGCTCCTCTGGCGCTTGAACTTCACGGCGTTCAGGCTCCTTCCACGTCGATTTCGCGGTCTCCGTGCACTACCTCAACCAGCTTGATCGCTTCCTGCTCCATACCGACGACCAGCTCATCCACTCTGCGGATAAAATAACGGTGGCAGATAAGTGCCGGGATGGCGACGCTCAGGCCCGCAGCCGTTGTGATCAGCGCTTCAGAAATACCACCGGCAAGGTTGCCGGCGTTGCCGACCCCGGCCAGCTGGATCTCGGCGAATACCTTGATCATGCCAATGACAGTACCAAGCAGCCCCAGCAGAGGGGTGATCGTCGCGACGGTGCCCAGCGGATTGAGGAAACGCTCCAGATCATGGATGACCTGGCTTGCCTCGTGCTCGATGCTCTCTTTCATGATTTCGCGGCCATGTTTGGCGTTAAGCAGGCCACCGGCAAGAATCCGGCCCAGGGGCGATGACCCCTGCAGGGCTTTCAGTTTCCGGCCATTGAGTTCTTTCTTCTTGATCCAGCGCCATAACTCATTGATGGTCTGGGGGGGCGCGACCCTGGAGGCGCGAAGGGTCCAGAAACGCTCCAGAATGATGGCCAGCGCCAGAATGGAGCAGGCAACAATTGGCACCATCAGAATGCCACCGGCTTTCAACAGCTCGAACACGCTTGGTCTCCCTGATTGTTTGCAAGCCGCGCTACTTTAGCATAGCTACCCGTGGAGGCCACACCTGCAATGTCACGGTATTTTACATTGGTCACGGGCAAGCCCCGAACCACCGATCCAGAACGACGAGCCATGCCGCATTTCCTTTAATGCCAGCTTTTTATCGACAACGGTCATCTCGACGCTGCCTGAACATGCTGTGTTCAGCGGCACCGCTCCGACCCCCGCGTAACGTGCGGTTACCGTCGGGTGGGGATGACCGTACCGGTGGCGATAGCCAGCGGTATAGATGACCCGATCTGGTCTCAGCACGCGCACCCAGGGTTCGGAAGATGAGGTTTTGCTCCCGTGGTGGGGCGCAACGAGCACGCGAGTCGAAGGAACCTGAACATCCTCTCGGCCAGCCATATAAGCTAGATACTCTGCCTCCACGGGTTCGGTAATATCTCCCGGCAAGAGCCACTCAGTTCCGGAGTCAGGGTGGTAGATACGCAACACACAGGAAGCGTCGTTACCCTCTTGTGCGCCCTCACTCTGCCAGAACTCGAGGACCAATCCTCCCAGCCTTTCTTCAGCCTGTTTGCAGGCTTGCACAGGCAGTTCGCCAACCTGCTGTCTGACCGCCGCAGGCTCACCAGCAATGACACGGCCGACACTGACGTTCCGGGAAAGCTCCGAGATGCCACCGGCATGATCGCTGTCGGCGTGGCTGATCACGAGGGTGTCAATTCGCTTGATTCCTTCAGCCGCCAGATTGGGCAAAAGCGTGGATTCGACGGCCGAAAACACGTCGGGCACGGCAGGACCGGTATCGTAGACAAGAACCTCGCGCCCGTGTCGGACCAGAACTGAAAGGCCCTGCCCAACATCCCATACCCTTACAACTGGCACTGCCACGTACGAATTCCTTTCGGAAGAAGGAGCCGGATACACCAGCCAAAACACCGCAGAAAGGACCGCCACAAGCCGGAACATGGCGAAAGGCATACACAATACCGCGACGCTCAGCAACGCCCAGCCAAACAGCTCCGGGACACCAGCCCGGATGTCCGGCGCCTGCCACTGCGCAAGCCACATGAGCAATTGCCACAGAACACCGAGGGTTAGATCGAATATTGGCAGGAACAGCTGGGCGGCGCCTGGAACTACGGCGGCAAGCAACCCACCCGCGACAAGCACTGGCATAACTACAAGGGATACCCAGGGAATCGCGACCAGGTTGGCCAACAAACCTGCCAGGGGCTGGCCCTGCCCCAGTATTTCGAGGATTGGCCATAATCCGCCAAAAACCGCGAGCTGGGCCAGGACGAGTCCTCTCAGCCACCCGGTTCCAGCCAGTCGCGACGAGAATACAGTGATCAGGGTGGCAACCGCAGCGAACGAAAGCCAGAATCCCTGGTCCAGGGGCGCGAAAGGGTCCAGCACAAGAACGGCAGCCAACGCGGCCAGGAAAACGTGCCAGACCGGGGCCTGACGACTCATCAGTACCAGCCACCCACCGGCCACAACCATCACCAGAGCCCTCTGGGTTGGAACGGTAAATCCCGCCGCCAGGGCATAAACGAGACCGCAGAGGATAACGGCCAGGAAGGCAAACCAACGCCTTGAGCTATCGCTGACTATCTGTGCCGGAAAAGTCAGCAACAGTCGCCGGCACAGAAACCCTGCCCCCAGGGCGATCAGACCCAGGTGCAGGCCCGATATGGCAACCAGGTGAATGGTGCCGGTCGCCTTGAGCACATCCCAGTGCTTCTGTTCCATGTGGCCGCGATGACCTATGAGCAACGAAGAAACCAGCGGAAAATGACGGGCACCGCCAAATTGCTCGATGGTCCATTGGTGAAGCAAACGATGCAGCTTCCGGTACTGGCAATGGACGAAACACCCGACATCCCGGTCAACCTTCACGCTACGAATGCTGCCCGTGGCCCGGTAGCCCTTGCGAAACAGCCAGTCCTCGTAGCGAAAGCCCGCGGGGTTCAGGGAGCCGTGGGGGCGCTTGAGCACAACTTCCAGCCGCAAACGTTGGCCCGGGAGCCGCTCCATTCCGTGACCGTACCAGGACAACCTGAGCAGGTCCGGCATCCTTGCTTCCTCTCGGGTCGGGATGGGAAGGTTGTGCCACTGGGTGACACAGAAACTGAAACGTAAACTATTGAAGCTACCGGGCGAAGGAATATCACATACGTATCCCGAGACAGAGAGACGCTCGCGTTCCAGGCTTGCCGGCAGAACCGTTGAAAGCCGGTCACTGGCATGCCACGAGGCCCAGGAGAGTCCGACGATGAGGCCAAGAGCAGATACGAATGCGGAGCTGGCAAAGGTCGGGGAAACGCAGATCCGGCCTAAGGCCAGCAGTGGTATCGCGGCTATCAACCACGTGGGAGGTGGCAGTATCGACAACCAATACAGTAAGATAACGCCACAAGAGAAGGCGATAACGCCCAGCGCTGCGGAACCGGAGTCGCCCGAAGGGCCCACCGGTCTGTTGATACTTCCGGACAATCCTTGTCCTCCTGTATGTCACAAACACCGGCAACATCCGATGAGCCGGTCTACTAACTCCGTCTAAAGGCAGAACTTCCAATGCCAAAGAAGTTCATGAAACGCTATCTGCCCTCACCAGAGAAGGTGCAAGCGATGCAGTCGCTGAGCTTTCTGGGCGATATCCTTCATGAACCGAACCTGTGGCACATCAACCGTCATAGTGTTGCGCGGGCCTTTCTCGTCGGCATCTGGTTCTGCTTTATTCCCATGCCCTTCCAGATGCTCGCGGCGGCCTTTTTTGCCATCTGGTTCAATGCCAACCTGCCGCTTTCAGTAGTCCTGGTATGGATCAGCAACCCTGTAACCATGCCGCCGATGTTCTATTTCAACTACAAGATTGGCGCCTGGGCTCTGGATCGGCCTGTACTCAGTTTTGATTTTGAGCTCTCGTGGTCCTGGATCAGCGAGCGGCTGCTGGATATCGGCATTCCCCTCTATCTCGGGTCCCTGGTGGTCGCAACGGTCTCCGCTTGCGTGGCCTACCTGATTATCCAGTATCTGTGGCGCCGGAAAATTCGCTCTGACTGGCAGGTGCGACGCACCGCACGACTCAGACGCCGTCGTGAGGCTGATCAGGCTTCCTGAATCAGGCGACCCTGCTCAAGCCGCATAACACGCCCCAGGCTTCTGGCCATTTTCATGTCATGGGTGACCATGACAAAGGCAATACCCAGCTGATCCCTCAATGACTCGATCAGCGCCTGCACCCCTTCTCCAGTATGTTCATCCAGGTTGCCCGTCGGTTCGTCCATCAGAACACAGTCCGGTTCGTTGACCAGTGCCCGGGCAATGGCCACCCTCTGGCGTTCGCCACCGGACAGCTCACCGGGTTTGTGATCCAGCCGCTCGGCAAGCCCAACCCGCTGCAGCAGGCTGGCTGCCTTTTCCCTCGACCTTGATACCGCCATACCGCCCAACGCACACGGCATCATCACGTTTTCCAGAGCGGTGAACTCCGGCAACAGGTGATGGAACTGATAGACAAACCCGAGATGGGCATTCCGGAACCGGGCGCGCCGTCCCTCGGAAAGCCGGTGAATGTCTTCGCCACAAATGGAAATCTGGCCGGAAGATGGCTTGTCGAGCCCCCCCAATAAGTTGAGCAACGTGGTTTTTCCGGCACCACTGCTGCCCACTATGGCAACCGTCTCCCCCTGTGCGACTTCGAGCGAGATATCCGAAAAAATGGTGAGCTTGCCGAGACCCTCGTTATAGGTCCGGGTCACCTGACGGCAGTCTATTACCAGGGCAGAGTGTGCCATTGCGGATTGTTCCTTACTCATAACGAAGCGCCTCCGCCGGATCCACCCTGGAGGCCCGCCAGGCCGGATAAATCGTTGCCAACAGACTCATGGCGAGGCCGGCGCCACTGATGATAAACACGTCCTGCCATTGCAGCTGGGAAGGCAGATAGCTGATGAAGTAAACGTCCGCGCTCAGGAACTGGTGGCCGAGCGCTCCCTCCAGCCAGGAAATAAAGGCACTGATGTTGAGCGCTCCGAAAACGCCCAGCGCCGTGCCAACAATGGTTCCGAAGATACCGATGACCGCCCCCTGAACAATGAAGATCCGCATGATGCGTCCCGGTGTTGCCCCCATGGTCCTGAGGATGGCGATGTCACCGGTTTTATCGGTAACCACCATCACCAACGTGGACACGATATTGAATGCAGCGACAGCCACGATAAACATCAGCAGAAGGCCGATCATGGTTTTCTCCATGCGGATGGCCTGGAACAGGTTGCCGTGGGTTCGGGTCCAGTCGGATACGTAATACCGGCCGCCCAGCGACTCAGCAGCCTGCTGCGACACCCTGGGAGCGGCAAAAAGGTCATCCACCAGCAGGCGAATACCCTCGGCTTTGCCCCCGGTCCGCATGAGCTTGGCGGCATCATCCATGTGAATCAGGGTGTAATTGCCATCCAGTTCTGCCCCGACACTGAAGATGCCTTTGACCGTGAACCTTTTGAGCCTGGGCAGGACCCCGGCCGGCGTAACCGAGGCTTCCGGCAGGACCACGGTTACCTTGTCACCGATCTGAAGACGCAGGCTGGCCGCCATCAACCGACCGATGATGATGCCGAATTCACCAGAAACCAGATCGTTGAGACTGCCTTCGACCATGTGGTTTTCAATGATGGAGACCGTTCGTTCCTCCTCCGGGAGAATGCCGTTAAGCACGACCCCGCGAACATTTCCACCGCCGGTAACCATACCCTGCCCCTGTATGAAAGGCGCAGCAGCCAGCACGCGGGGGTGCTGCTGCATCTTCGCGTCGATTGATTGCCAGTCGTCGAGCGGCCCGGCGCCCTGAATGGTAGCGTGGGGCACCATCCCGAGAATTCTCTGCTTGAGCTCCCGATCGAAACCGTTCATGACCGAGAGCACGATGATCAGAACCGCAACTCCCAGCATCAGCCCGATTATGGAGGTCAGGGAAATAAAGGAAATGAAGTGATTGCGGCGTTTGGCGGCCGTGTAACGCAAGCCAATATAGAATGATAAGGGTCTGAACATTGAGAGGTGCCTGTTGCTACCTTCCGGTCTGTCGTGGTCTGGTTTTCCCGGGTACCTTCCAGCACGACGGGAAACTGCTAAACTGTTCTGTACCAAATAAAAAATCAGCCTTCCGGAGCCGCGATGCAGTCGTCCGACATCCCCAACGAACCGGTGGACTATTCACCCGAACGGCGGGACTTTTTCCGCATTGAAGACCGGATCGGCCTGGAGATCCGCAAGCTGGCGCCTGGCACCGCAATGGAAGAAGATGCCTTCGACGGCGACCATCTTGAGAGCCTGAAAGCTGAATTCAGGCGGCTGGATCAGGACGTTAAATCCCAGCTTGCCAGCCTTGCCGACAAAGACCGGCTGCTTACCGGACTGATCAAATCCCTGAACGGCAAGCTGGACACGCTTGCGCGCATTATGGCCTTTGAGCAAAATCCGTTGCAACCTGAGGACTGGCAGGAAGTAACCCTGAGCGAGGGTGGGCTGTCGTTCTTTAGCAGCACCCCTGCCTGGCAGCCGGGAGACCGGCTCGCTGTTCGAATGACCCTCCCACCCGAACTTTTCCAGCCCCGCGCAGTTGCCCGAGTTATTGAGGTACACCCCGATTCGTCAGGCGGAGCAAGGGTCCACACCGAATTCGCCCGGATTGAGGACAGCGATCGCCAGCAAATCGCACGACATGTGATGCGGTGGCAGATTCGACAGCGTCAAAAGGAGTAGACTGGGGAAAAACGAGTGACTTTTGCTAATCTTTTTCGGATATTACGCTTTATCCATGTCCTCCCGAGGACATCAGTTTTCATGGAGACCCATCAATGAGAAAGCAAACTACCCTGTTCGGCGCACTGGCAGTGACTGCCACACTGGCCCTTTTCCCGATGATGTCCGCGGTAGCTGAAGAAGTCCGCGTGCCAGTTGGCACCCAGGCCGATCGCGACCAGGCCAGCTTCCCCGGCTCTGGCATGAGCCAGTCATCAGTGCGCGCTTCCTGGGGTGCACCCGTGGAAATTGAAGGTCCCGTGGGCCAGCCACCGATCACCCAGTGGCACTATCAGGGCTTTATCGTGTATTTCGAAGGCGACCGGGTTATCCATACCGTTCTCAAGCCGAATCGCTGAAGGCCCGAGGGGCCTTTCCAGGCTGGAAATTCCCTTCCCATGTCCTGACGTTCAACCAATCGTTGGTTAGAATGGCGTCTTTTATGATTCAAGGTGACGTAGTGACAACCAAACGAGTGTTGCCCGCAGAGTGGGCGCCCCAGAGTGCCGTCATGCTGACCTGGCCCCACCCGGGAACCGACTGGGCAGGCCTGATCGACGAAGTTGAACCGGTGTTCCTCGACATCGCGAAAGCCGTACTCCCACACGAACACCTTGTTATCAGTTGCGAACACGTAGTCCGCCTGCAGGAGCTAGAACGGGACCTCAATCGGTACGCCGCGGACAACGGTTTTCCGGGCCGCGTGAGATCGGTTCCGGCACCGGCGAATGACACCTGGACCCGCGACCATGGCCCCATCACCATTCTCACCGACGAAGGGCCGACACTGCTGGATTTCAGGTTCAACGCCTGGGGCGGAAAGTTCCCCTGGGAAAAGGACGATGCGTTAAATAATCACCTTTTCAATGCTGGCATCTTCGGCACAACCGGGATGCAGCAGGTCGGTTTTGTGCTGGAAGGGGGTTCATTTGAATCGGATGGTGAAGGCACCCTGCTGACCACATCCGAGTGCCTGCTGACGCCCACCCGAAATCCGGCCATGGATCGCACGGCGATTGAACAGCTGCTTTCCGAGGTGCTGGGAATCCGGCGGATTCTCTGGCTCAACCACGGCTATCTTGCCGGGGATGACACCGACAGCCACATCGATACCCTCGCCCGATTTTGCGCCCCGGATCACATCTGCTACGTGAGTTGCCCAGATGTGGCGGATGAACACTACAGCGCGTTGGCGGCCATGGAGGAGGAACTTCAGGAGTTCCGCCAGGCCGACGGCGCCCCCTACAAGCTGACGCCTCTGCCCTGGCCTGATGCCATTCATGATGAGGATGGTGAGCGTCTTCCGGCCACCTATGCCAACTTCCTGATCATCAACGAAGCGGTTTTGCTTCCCGTTTACGGCGTTGATCAGGATCAGGACGCCATTGCTGTCATGAAAGAGATCTTTCCGACAAGAGCAATAGTGCTGATCAATTGCCGGCCCTTGATTCGTCAGCATGGCAGCCTTCACTGTGTAACCATGCAAATTCCGGCCGGAGTAGTCAGTTGATGAGCAGTGAGTTGCGCAAAAGCCAAATCAATGTTGCCGCCATCCAGCAGGCCTGTAGCAGCGACAAGGCCGCCAGCCTCGCCACTACCGAAAAACTGGTTCGTGAGGCCGTAGCCAGTGGCGCCAACCTGGTGATCCTCCAGGAACTTCACGCCACCTTATATTTCTGCCAGACCGAGGAAACGTCTGTTTTCGAGCTGGCAGAGCCGATTCCCGGTCCTACCAGCAAGCGCCTGTCTGACCTGGCCCGGGAACTGGGTATTGTGCTGGTTGGATCCATTTTCGAACGTCGTATGAACGGCGTGTACCACAACACGGCGGTCGTATTTGAGAAAGACGGCTCCCTGGCAGGGCTGTACCGGAAAATGCACATTCCGGACGACCCGGGGTTCTATGAAAAATTCTACTTCACGCCCGGTGACGCCCAGTTCAACGATGGCCGCAGCGGTTTCACGCCTATCGATACGTCTGTCGGCAGGCTCGGCGTGCTGGTGTGCTGGGACCAGTGGTACCCCGAGGCCGCAAGGCTGATGGCCCTGGCTGGCGCCGAGATCCTGATCTACCCAACTGCGATCGGCTGGGATGTAACGGATGACCCCGATGAACAGGCGCGTCAACTGGACGCCTGGGTCACCGTGCAAAGGGGCCATGCCGTTGCCAACAACCTGCCAGTCGTGGCTCCGAACCGGGTAGGCACCGAACCCGACCCCTCCGGGCACAGCGACGGCATCCGTTTCTGGGGCAACAGTTTTATCTGTGGCCCGCAGGGTGAGTTGCTAGCCCGGGGCGATGACAGCTCCGAATGTATCCTTGCCGTCACCCTGGATCGCAACCGCAGTGAATCGGTTCGCCGTATCTGGCCGTATTTGAGAGATCGCCGAATAGACGCCTACGGCGACATCCTCAAACGCGTAAGGGACTGAGCCCCGAATGAAAAAACTGGTCGATACCGTAGTCAGCGAACTGAACCAGATACTCCTGGGCAAAGACCAACAGGTACGCCTTGCCCTCTGCGGGCTTCTGGCCCGGGGGCACCTGCTGATCGAAGATATCCCCGGCATGGGCAAAACCACTCTTTCTCATGCCCTGGCCAAGGTGATGGGGCTGACGTACCAGCGCATCCAGTTCACCAACGACCTGCTTCCGGCGGATGTGCTGGGTTACTCCATGTACGACAAACAGGCCGGCAGCCTCGTATTCCACCCCGGCCCGATCTTTGCCCAGGTGGTGTTGGCTGATGAAATCAACCGGGCATCACCGCGAACGCAGAGCGCTCTGCTCGAAGCCATGGAAGAACGGCAAGTGTCCATCGAGGGCGAGACCCGGCCACTGCCCCATCCGTTCTTCGTGATTGCCACCCAGAATCCCATCGAGCAGGGCGGCACCTATCCCCTGCCCGAGTCCCAACTGGACCGGTTCCTTATGCGTCTTCGCCTCGGCTATCCGGACCCGCGGGCCGAGCGGGAGCTGCTGGAGGGCGAAGACCGTCGTGCCATGACTGAAAAGCTGCCGACCCTGCTCTCCCAGGCCGACCTGAAAACCCTGCAGGAAGGCGTTACCCGGATAACCGCCAGCCCGGCTCTTCTGGATTACGTGCAGCGGTTGCTGGAACAGAGCCGGAGAATGCCCGGCCTTCTGTACGGGCTTTCGCCCCGGGCGGGATTGGGACTGGTGCGGGCCGCCAAAGCCTGGGCCCTGATGGAGGGGCGTAATCACGTGCTGCCTGACGACATCCAGGCCGTGTTCCCTGCAGTGGCGGCCCACCGTCTCGAACAGGGCGAGTCCGGAAAAAGTGCGGAAAGGGTTCGTCAGCTGTTGGCAACTGTCTCTGTGCTTGAGTAAATAGCAAGGTTTTATAAGCGGAATTGGCCAAAACGAATGGCAGACCGCGCCTTTCATGTTAGCCTTTGCCCCTTTCCCCGAAGCGTCTGGCCCTGAAACCGGGGCCCGGCAACGTACGGCTTTTTCAGTGAGAGAATTCCCAATGAGCGACACCAAACATTCCCGACTGATCATCCTCGGTTCCGGCCCCGCAGGTTACACCGCTGCCGTTTACGCAGCGCGCGCCAACCTGAACCCGACCCTGATTACCGGTATTGAAGTCGGCGGCCAGCTCACCACCACCACCGACGTCGACAACTGGCCCGGCGACAACGACGGCGTTCAGGGCCCGGAGCTCATGCAGCGCATGCTCAAGCACGCCGAACGCTTCGAAACCAGCATCGTCTACGACACCATCAACGAAGCCGACCTCCGTAACCGCCCATTCCGCCTCAAGGGCGATGGCGGCGAGTACACCTGCGACGCCCTGATCATTGCTACCGGCGCCTCCGCCATGTATCTCGGACTCGAGTCTGAAGAGAAATTCAAAGGCCAGGGCGTCTCCGCCTGCGCCACCTGCGACGGTTTCTTCTACAAGAAGCAAAAAGTTGCCGTTATTGGCGGCGGTAACACCGCGGTCGAAGAGGCTCTGTACCTCTCCAACATTGCCGACGAAGTGACCCTGGTGCACCGCCGCGACAGCCTGCGTGCCGAAAAGATCCTCCAGGACAAACTGTTTGAAAAGGCCGAAAACGGCAACGTCAAGATCGTCTGGGACCACACCCTCGACGAAGTCCTGGGCGACGGCACCGGCGTCACCGGTATGCGCATCAAAAGCACCAAAGACGACTCCACCCAGGAAATGGACCTGGCCGGCGTATTCATCGCCATCGGCCACAAACCCAACACCGACCTGTTCCAGGGCCAGTTGGACATGGAGAACGGCTATATCCGCATCCGCTCCGGCCTCGAAGGCATGGCCACCCAGAGCAGCATTCCCGGCGTATTCGCCGCCGGCGACGTAGCCGACCACGTCTACCGCCAGGCCGTCACCTCCGCCGGCTTCGGCTGCATGGCCGCCCTGGATGCGGAAAAGTTTCTGGATCAGCAAGACTGATTGTGCTTGAGTAAAGAAAAGGAACGCGAACTCAAAAGTTTGCGAAGGTCGGTGGGAGCCGCCTTCTGAAACTGTGCGGAGCCATGGATGGCGGAGCCAAGCGTACAAGGACGTATTCACAGCGTGTTTCAGAAGGCGGCTCCCACCGGCCGGTACTCTGTAAAATAGAACCGAAACATTGCAGTAATTGCCGGAGAAGGATGACCTCACTACCCTGGCTAGACCCGGACCAACTCTGGTTCCCCCCCGCCAACGAAGCCCTGGACGACCCGGACGGCCTTCTCGCCCTCGGCGGCGACCTTTCCACTGAGCGACTCATACTGGCCTACCGGAACGGCATCTTCCCCTGGTACAGCGACGACCAGCCCATTTTGTGGTGGTCACCGAATCCGCGGTGTGTCCTTTTTCCGAACGAAATCCACGTTTCACGGAGCCTGCGCCGGACCCTGAACCAACAACGCTTCCAGGTAACCGCAGACAGACACTTCGGACGAATCATCCGCCTGTGCGCCTCAACCCGTGCCGAAGGTACCTGGATTACCGAGGAAATGATTGCCAGCTACTCAGAGCTGCATCGCATGGGCGTCGCCCACTCCATCGAAATCTGGAACCAGCGTGGTGAATTGGCTGGTGGCATGTACGGACTGGCAATTGGCCGGTGTTTCTTCGGTGAATCCATGTTTTCTCTGGAAACCAACGCGTCCAAAGTTCTCATGGTTCACCTGGCGCACCAGTTACAGCTCTGGGGCTACCGGATCATGGATTGCCAGGTAGAGAGCCGGCACCTGCTTACCATGGGCGCACGGACTATTCCACGGGAAGAGTTTTTATCTATACTCAGGATGACCATCGATCAGAAACCGGATCAGACCGACTGGACCTTCCTATGGCGTTGGCCCGGGCCGGAGGAGTGAATGAGCAATCTCAGAACCCTGGTGTTCTTCGCGACACCACCGCACGATTGCAGCTACCTGCCAGACCGCGAGGCCACCACCATGTTTGTGGATCCGCGGGCTCATATCGACAAAAAGCTTTACAGCCAACTCACGGCTCTCGGCTTTCGCCGCAGCGGATCCCACTACTACCGCCCTCACTGTGAGCAGTGCAATGCCTGCATACCAGTTCGGTTGAAAGTTGATGATTTCAAGCCGGACAGAAGCCAGCGGCGGGTTCTCCGCAAAAACAAGGATTTGCAGTGCACCATGGTGCCCGCCACCTTTGCGGAGAGGTATTACCAGCTCTACGCCAATTACATCGAACAAAGGCACAAGGACGGCGATATGTACCCGCCGACCCGGGAACAGTTCACCTCGTTTCTGGTAGAAGGCGCAACCGATTCCTGGTTTCTGGAAATCCACCAGGGCGAACGGCTGGTAGGACTGGCAGCCGTCGATCTTCTGGACGATGGCCTTTCGGCCATCTATACAGTTTTCGATCCTGATCTGGAGGACCGCAGCCTGGGCACCTTCGCAATCCTCTGGCAAATTGAGGAAGCCCGCCGCAGGGGGCTTCCCCACCTGTACCTTGGTTACTGGATCAAGCAGTGCCGAAAAATGAATTACAAAACACGCTTCCGACCCATCGAAGCACTGAGAGACGGGCACTGGCGTGAACTGGACGCAGGCTAACTTTGCCAAACGCCGATAAATCAGGCAGAATTGCGCAATTTAGAATCACCAGAAGCATATTCAAACGAGGTTTCTACTGAATGCCGAAATCAGATGCCATTGAAATGGAAGGCGTTATTATCGATACCCTTCCAAACACCATGTTCCGCGTTGAGCTGAGCAACGGTCATGTTGTGACAGCCCATATCTCCGGAAAGATGCGCAAGAACTACATCCGCATCCTGACAGGTGACAAGGTCAAGGTTGAGCTGACTCCCTATGACCTGAGCAAGGGCCGGATCGTATATCGCGCCCGTTGATGCTCCCATGACATCTGAAAGCCCCTTCGGGGGCTTTTTTCGTCAGGGCACAAAAAAACCGCTGCCGGTTACCCGGCCAGCGGTTTTTCTTTAATCGAGCCTGTCTCAGACCGCCTCTGCAGGCTCGTCCTCGTACTCGAATACCAGCTCGTCATCCCGCAGGTGGATGAAGACATCCCCGCCTTTCTCTGAAAGGCGCCCGAACAGGATCTGCTCGGCCAGCGGCCGCTTGATCTTGTCCTGGATCAGGCGGGACATGGGGCGGGCGCCCATGGTGACGTCATAGCCCTTCTCGGCCAGCCAGGCCTTCGCCTCGTCATCCACATGCAGAACCACATGCTTCTCATCCAGCTGCGCCTGCAGCTCGGTGAGGAACTTGTCAACCACGTGGGTGATGGTATCGATCTGCAGGTCGCCGAACTGGATGATACCGTCCAGGCGATTGCGGAATTCCGGCGTGAAGGTCTTGCTGATAATTTCCATGCCGTCGGTGCTGTGATCCTGCTCGCTGAAGCCAATAGAGCGACGAGCCATGCTCTCGGCACCAGCGTTGGTGGTCATTACCAGAATCACGTGGCGGAAATCTGCCTTGCGGCCGTTGTTATCGGTCAGCGTACCGTGATCCATGACCTGCAACAGGAGGTTGAACACTTCCGGATGGGCCTTCTCGATCTCGTCCAGCAGCAGGACACAGTGCGGATGCTTGTTCACCGACTCGGTCAACAGGCCACCCTGATCGTACCCAACGTAGCCCGGAGGCGCACCGATCAGCCGTGATACGGTGTGCCGCTCCATATACTCCGACATGTCAAAGCGTACCAGTTCGATACCCAGAACCTTGGCCAACTGCTTGGTAACCTCGGTTTTACCGACACCGGTCGGCCCTGCGAACAGGAAGGCACCCTCTGGCTTCTCGGGGGCCTTGAGCCCGGCGCGAGCCAGCTTGATAGCAGTGGACAGCGATTCGATGGCCGGATCCTGACCAAAGACCGTCATCTTCAGATCCCGCTCCAGATTCCGCAGCAGATCCTTGTCGCTGGTAGACACGTTCTTCGGTGGGATACGGGCAATATTTGCAACCACATCCTCGATCTCGGTGACATCAACGGTCTTCTTACGCTTGCCTTCCGGCTGCAGCCGCTGGCGCGCGCCCGCCTCGTCAATGACGTCAATCGCCTTGTCCGGTAGGTGACGATCAGTAATGTAACGGTCGGACAGCTCTGCAGCCACCCGAAGCGCCTTGTCGGTGTATTTGAGATCGTGGTGCTTTTCAAAATTCGGCTTGAGGCCCTTCAGGATCTGGTAGGTGTCCTCAACACTGGGCTCGTTCACATCGATTTTCTGGAAACGGCGCGCCAGGGCACTGTCTTTCTCGAAAATACCCCGGAACTCCTGGAACGTTGTAGAGCCAATGCACCGGATTTCACCCGAACTGAGCATGGGCTTCAACAGATTCGACGCATCCATCACGCCGCCGGAGGCAGAGCCCGCTCCGATAATGGTGTGGATCTCATCGATGAACAGGATCGCGTGGTTTTCTTTCTTGAGTTCGGCAAGCAGACCTTTCAGACGCTTTTCGAAATCGCCGCGATACTTGGTTCCTGCCAACAGGGCACCCAGATCCAGCGAGTAGACCACCGCATCGGAAATAATATCGGGGACCTGTCCGTCGACGATACGCTTGGCGAGCCCCTCTGCGATGGCGGTTTTGCCAACCCCGGCCTCGCCGACCAGCAGCGGATTGTTCTTCCGGCGGCGTACAAGGATCTGCACCACCCGCTCGACTTCGTGTTCACGGCCGATCAGCGGATCAATGCGGCCCTGACGGGCCTGCTCGTTCAGGTTGGTGGCGTAGCTTTCAAGCGGCTTGGATTGTCCGCCTTCCTCGCCAGCCTCCTCGCCAGCCTCCTCGTGGGACGCCTGATCGTGACTTTCCTGATCTTCTGCGCCCTGAACCCTGGAAATGCCGTGGGAAACAAAGTTGACCACATCAATGCGGGCGATGCTCTGTTTCTTGAGCACATACACCGCCTGGCTTTCCTGTTCACTGAAGATGGCCACCAGCACATTGGCACCGGTTACCTCTTTCTTGCCCGAGGACTGCACATGGAACACAGCCCTTTGCAGGACTCGCTGGAACCCCAGTGTTGGCTGGGTCTCGCGCTCACTGTCGCTGCTCGGAATCAAAGGTGTGGTGGAGTCCACGAATTCGACAAGCTCTTCCTGAAGCCGCTTGAGGTCTGCACCACAGGCTTTCAGGACGCCCACTGCCGATTCATTATCCAGTAGGGCCAGCAACAAATGCTCCACAGTCATGAACTCATGACGCTTGTCCCGGGCATTCTTGAAGGCCGTATTCAGCGTAATTTCTAGATCTTTGCTCAGCATGGGCCACCCCAACGTCTATCAGTCCGCACGTTCAATCTCGCAAAGGAGCGGATGTTCGCATTCCGAAGAATACTGGTTCACCTGTGCCGCCTTTGTTTCCGCGATGTCCCGGGTATATACCCCGCATACAGCTTTTCCCTGTGTATGGACGAGCAGCATCACCTGCGTCGCCTTTTCTTCATTCATTCCGAAGAACTTCATCAACACATCGACCACAAAATCCATGGGCGTGTAATCATCGTTCAGAAGCACCACCCTGTATCGCGCCGGGCGCTTGAGAGCGGGCTTCTCGGGAGCAACGCTGAGGTCATCCTGTCGCCCCGGTTGTTCGTCCTCCCCCTGATTGAATACTAGTAGAGAATTTTCGATAGTCCGCATCATTCCTTACCGGTTTATCGGTGCCCTTGTTAAATGTGGATGTCCGCCCCGGGGTTTTCAAGCGGGGCATGAGATATTTATCAATACGAACATGATACCGCTTCCAGACTGCGTTCAACCACACATTCCCGGCATAGAAACTATTGACTCACCGCAATGATTGGCCGAAAGTTAAGTTGCAATGTAAAATAATGTAAATCCATGCAAGGTTTGTGTAACAGGATTCGGACCGACTGTGCGACGGCGCCGATAGGCACACAGAGAATTAACAAGAATAGAGACAGCAAAAGAACAGGGGAGTTCATCATGCCAAGAGGCAAGGTCAAGTGGTTCAACAATGCCAAAGGGTACGGATTCATCATCGAGGATGGCTGCAGTGACGACCTGTTTGCGCACTTCTCTTCGGTGCAAATGGACGGTTACAAGACCTTAAAAGCCGGCCAGGCCGTAACCTTCGACAAAAAGCCCAGCGACAAGGGCATTCACGCAGTCAACATCGTTCCCGACGAGCTGCCTGCCAGCAAGGCGCAAACTGACGCCAGCACCGACTCTGCCGGACAATCCGGCCAGCAGGAATCAGGCAGGGACGGCTATCCGCCCCGTGCAGTCAACGCCTGACCTGTTCTGGTAACGCAAAATCACACCCACCGGTCGTCTGCTGGTGGGGGTCTCTTTTTTTGTCCTTCAAAACGTCGGGTGACAGGTCCCCCTGGGCGGTGGCGCCCGCCCTACTTTGCCAGCCTTCCTGTTTGCAGTACGCTGCACTGCTCAAAGACAGCGGATATCCGGGAAAGTCCTTCGCATGGCAGAACTCGTGCTTTTCAATAAACCCTTTCATGTTCTGAGCCAATTCACAGACGATGGCGCTTCCGGAAGTAAACCACCTCGCGCTACCCTGGCAGATTACGTACGCATCCCGGGCATTTATCCGGCGGGACGTCTGGACTACGATTCCGAGGGCCTGCTCCTTCTGACCGCGGAAGGCTCCCTCCAACACCGCATAGCGTCACCATCACTGAAGATGCCAAAGACCTATTGGGTGCAGGTAGAAGGAAACATTTCTGAAGAAGCACTGAGACACCTGGCTACCGGCGTGCAACTCAAGGATGGTCTGACCCGGCCGGCAAAAGCCGACAGAATGCCTGCCCCGGCGGTCTGGCCGAGAGTGCCTCCGGTGCGACATCGGGATAACATTCCGACGAGCTGGGTTGAACTGACGATAACCGAGGGCAAAAACCGGCAGGTACGTCGAATGACCGCTGCCGTCGGGTTTCCGACCCTTCGCCTGATCCGGTACCGGATTGGTGACTGGACCCTTGACGGCCTCGAATCGGGAGCCCATCGAACGGTCACCGTCAATCTACCCGCTTCACCAAAACCAACCCGCCGCGGCAACGCCGCTGGCGCCCGAACCAGGAGAAACCGGAAATCATGACCTGGACACCCCATGCTACCGTGGCCGTTATAGTCGAGGATGAAGCCGGCCGTTACCTGATGGTTGAAGAGATCAGCGGCGGCAAGGTTGTTTTCAACCAGCCGGCTGGCCATATCGAAGAAGATGAAGCCATTCTGGATGCCGTCCGACGGGAAACCCTTGAAGAGACGGGCTGGAACATAGAGCCCATACACTTCCTTGGCATTTACACCTACAAGGCTCCGGCCAACGGCGTTACCTACTATCGTTTCTGCTACGCTGCGCGTGCTGGCGACCGGGTTACTGAACAGCTGGACGATGGCATCATCGCCGCCCACTGGCTCACCCTGGATGAAATCCGCGCGCTGGGGGACAAACTGCGCAGTCCGCTGGTCATCCAGTGCATAGAAGATTACCGAAACGGCCGGCGATACCCGCTGGACGTGGTGGTGGACGCGCAGACGACACCCTCGGAAAGATGATAAACTCGCGGTTTTTTAGCCGGTAACGAAGCTGTCATGACCAACGCACCCGAAGCCTCCTCTCCAAACAGTAACGCCAACACGCGTGTGATCGTCGGCATGTCCGGCGGCGTGGATTCTTCAGTGGCCGCCTGGCTTCTGAAAGACCAGGGCTACCAGGTTGAAGGCCTGTTCATGAAAAATTGGGACGAGGATGACGGCACCGAGTACTGCACAGCCATGACAGATCTGGCCGACGCCCAGGCCGTTGCCGATGCCATCGGCATCAAACTGCACACCGCCAGTTTTGCGGCCGAGTACTGGGACCGGGTTTTTGAGCACTTCCTCTCTGAATATCAGGCCGGACGAACACCCAATCCGGATATTCTTTGTAACAAAGAAGTGAAATTCCGGGCTTTTCTGGACTATGCCATCACCCTTGGTGCCGACTATATTGCAACGGGCCACTACGCCCGGCAACGGCCGATTGCTGGTTCAACGGGCAAGGCCCAACTCCTGAAGGGACTGGATCCGAACAAGGACCAGAGCTATTTCCTGCATGCCGTCTCCGGCGACCGCATTGCGCGGACCCTTTTCCCGGTCGGCGAGCTGGAAAAACCGGAAGTCCGCCGTATTGCCGAGCAACAGGGTTTCGTTACCCATGATAAAAAAGACTCCACCGGTATCTGCTTTATCGGCGAACGCAAGTTCAAAGACTTCCTGAAGCAATACCTTCCGGCCCAGCCCGGCGACATTGAAACACCGGACGGCCAGAAAATTGGCCGGCACCAGGGCCTTATGTATCACAC
This sequence comes from Marinobacter manganoxydans MnI7-9, assembly GCF_000235625.1. Classification (GTDB taxonomy): domain Bacteria; phylum Pseudomonadota; class Gammaproteobacteria; order Pseudomonadales; family Oleiphilaceae; genus Marinobacter; species Marinobacter manganoxydans. The sequence goes on from NZ_AGTR01000001.1 coordinate 78,375, forward strand.
CATCGGCCAGAGACAGGGCCTGGGCATTGGCGGTCTCAGTGAATTCGGGGACGAGCCCTGGTATGTGGCGGAGAAAGACCTCAGCCGCAATGTGCTTGTTGCGGTTCAGGGCAAACACCATCCCCTGCTCTTTTCCCGTGGCCTAGTATCCGGCCCGATCGACTGGGTTGCCGGAGAGGCACCAGCTGGACGTTTCCGCTGCAAGGCCAAGACCCGTTATCGCCAGCCGGATCAGGATTGCCAGGTTCTGTTGATCGACGGCGGTGTCCGCGTCGATTTTGACGACGCCCAGCGGGCTGTCACGCCCGGGCAGTCCGTGGTTTTCTACGACGGCGA